>JAZKDW010000046.1:0-173984 GCA_040387375.1 Pseudomonadota bacterium | reverse complement strand
AATTCACGGCCTGAAGCGCCCGTGCATCCATACGGAACACGCTCCAGGCCATGTTGTCCTTACTCCCGGCTTTCAAAGGCGCCCGCCAGGCGCGCCGGTTGAAAGGGTGCCAGCGCGCTCCGTACTTCCTCCAGCTTGCCCTCACCGCGAAAACGCAGCACGTAGTCGTACTGATATAACGCCTTCCCGCTTGCTCCCGTTGAAACTGTCTGCAGTGAATAGCCTACCTGTTCCAGAGCGCAGATCAGCCGGCCTGGCTGCCCATCATCGCCGAAGCGCGCAGCCACCACCAAGCGCGTTGGCTTGTCGCTAAAAAGCGGTTCGCGGGACAGCGCCCAGTAGTTTCCCACGCTACCGCCGTCGATGTCCTTGGCTAACGCTTCAAGCCCAAGTTCGAGCCCCAGCTCCGGCGTGCCCACCGAAGCAATCGAACCATCACTCTCGAGGATTGATTGGCCAGCGTACATCGAGTTGGTATGGACGATCTCAATCTGGGCATCTGGCAGGTTCGCTTCAAGCCAGGAGCGGCTCTGCGTGACTGAGCCCGTGTGGCCAATCACCTTGCGCACATCTGCCAATGTCGCCCCCGGTTTGCCGAGAAGCATGCAGTGATAGGCATGGGTGCTCTCCGCAGCGATATGCAGCCGGGACGCCGGTTTTGCTATCCAGGACTGTATGCCAGGATGGAAGCCGGTATTCACCATTTGCTCGGGAGCGCACAGCGCGTCGACTTCGCCATGTATAACCGCCTCAAGCGCTTCGTCTGCTGAAGGGTAATAAATAATTTCAGCAAATTCCGGATAGCGTTTCATCATGACTTTGGACGCCTGCGCGCCAAATGTCTGAGGACCGCCTAATGAACCTAATGTCAATCCTGTCTTAGTCATGTCTCTTGCTCCGTGTATTTTTTAATTGACCGGTCACCTGCTTCAGCCGCGGAAGCTGGCGATCACCTTGTTGGAATTCATGATGTTTGACTCAATGAACACTGCCGAGTCCGGCGTTTTTCCTAGCTCTGCCATCGCACCGATCAGGCAGAACCAATTCAGGAGCTCATGCTGACCGCTGTCTTCTACCTGCGCAAGCGTGGTGGCGCGCCATCTTGCGTAATCCGCATCTTCAAGCGCGTCGAACAAGATTCGATCGGCAGGCGTGTCCGGATACAAATATGAATGCTTGCGGGTCAGGAATGCATGTGACCAGCTTGAAGAAGCGATCAGCGCAACGCGCCAGGGGCTTTCGGACAAGATGCGCGCGCACGCTGCTCCGAGATCAAAACAACGCGCCGGCGAAGGGGATGGCGGATCAAGATCGCATTCTGCGACAGGATTCTCCAGGCTCTCCATGTAACCGCGCGTAGCGATGACACGCCGGCCATAACAATTGACCGTAACTGGCACCATTGGAAAATTGAAGCCACGCCGCTCCCAATCGAGATACAGCATCGAATTGGTGAAGGCGTGTCCCAGCGGCTGATGTAGCGGCCGATAGGCATAAGAAATGTCGAAATGCTGTTCAATGAGCCGGCTGGTCAGATATTTTGCCGCTTCCTTATGTCCACGAATGTGGAAGGTGGTGTTCGCATCTTCACCCCAGACATTCGGCGGTGCGCCTGGCTTGGACCATGGTTGCACGTCCACTCCGTCATAAGCCAGTACACAAAAGCTTGGAATGATGTCATC
This sequence comes from Pseudomonadota bacterium, assembly GCA_040387375.1. GTDB lineage: Bacteria > Pseudomonadota > Gammaproteobacteria > Burkholderiales > Burkholderiaceae_D > JAZKDW01. The sequence goes on along the minus strand of JAZKDW010000046.1, from coordinate 172,302 downwards.
ACGAAAATTCTCGTGTTGGTCATCACCCCATACCACCACGAAGTCCGGTTGAAACGCATCGAGGACCGCGCGGGCTTTCAGCATTTCAGCTTTAACCGTCTGGCGGTGCTGTTCAGCGAAGGCCGCACCCTCGTCATTGGCCCATTCACGCCGCATGGCGTCCGGCCACCCGTGCGGCGTCTGGTAACGCTTCGGGAGACCCGGATCATTCAGAAGATTTCGCAGCGAGCCGGGCCGAGCCAGGCGCGGTATCAAGCCGGGATAGTGCGTGATGCCAAGACCAAGGATTTCACTCATGATTTTTTCCATGCATAGATATTCCCGCCATGTCGTGGAAGCTGACGGTGACTTGTTAGAGGATGATGCTGACCGCACCGTGATCGCTAAGGCGCTCGAGAATGAGTTCCGCACGCCGGGATCGAATGCGCAGCTCACCATTCTCCAGACGTGCCAGCGTATAGCGATACAAACCCACGTATGGCGCCACCACCTCCGAGCGTGCACGGTAGACCGCAAACGATGCTTCAACACCCAGCTCATCGGCGGTAACCTTGGTAAGACGCACGTTGGAAATGAAACGCCTGGTTCGCGAGGCGGGATATTCTCTGTGCGCAAAGCGACTCTTTAGACGGTTGACCCGTCCCTGCAGACGAACCAAGTTGTCGTCGATGAACACCAGATCCCGGCGCGGATCGCCGTCCGGACGGTCCGTTGTAGGGACCACGTAGCGCGCATCCTCGGTAAAAAGAGCGATCCACTCGTCCAGGAGCCAGTTGTCCAGGAGAGCCGCTTCCTCGCACAAAAAGTATTCCACCGCCAGGCGCAGCAGCAGGTTCTCCTGGGTTGCCGGAACTGGAAGGCGCATCGGTTTGAGCGTCGTCATGCGCTCCTCCCTGCGGCTGGTGGAGTGGTGTCCGCAGCCGTCTGTTGGAAAGGTGCGTCCGCAGTATTCTGAACGCCAGGTTGCCCCTGGATCATCGCATGCCATTGCCGCCAGAAGCCGCGCATCTGCTGCTCGTCATCGGCCCGTGCGTCGCGCTGCATCCCGCGTGATATGTCGGACCACTCAACTTCGCGAGCGCGAAATCCGATCTGGCAGGACTCCAGTGCCTCAACGTCGTCGGGGGTGGCCAGTCCGCCAGGCCCCAGGAACGCCAACGCACTTTCCATACGGTAGGCGCGAATGTCCTCGCGCTCCCCGCGCGGAATAAGCTCCCATTGGGTCACCTCCAGCAGATCCGGTCCTTTGGGCCACCATTGGCGAATGCGGAATCCGGTATTGCTATCCTGGAAGGCGACGTTGGGGAATATGACAAGATGGCGCGAAGTATCGGCCATGCTATGGCCACGCTCTTCGCCAAAGCGCTCCGCCAGCTGTTGCCGCATCTTCGACACTTCGGCGACTGCATCCTCGCTCCAGAGCGGGCTTGGCGTCGCAATCGGGCGCCCCGGCATTCGGGCCAGCATCCCGACGTGACCGTTGTTGAGGGCGAAGCCTTGCGTGGTATTGTCGCGTCCCGGTCTGGCTTGTTTGGCGCCGGCCAGAGCCTTTCGGTAAGCCATGTAATCGAGATAGGTTTGATGGACTGTCGGAAGGTGATAACCATCGATGCTGTTCTCCGCCAGCAGTTTCCAGTTCGCGCGGATGTTGTACTTTGCCGAGCCGTGGATGATCTCCCAGCCGCCCAGAAATTCCGCCGAATCCATCGTAAGGTCAATGATCACGCGCGCTTCGCCAAGATAGTCCGCAAGCGTTGGCACGTCTGTGCCAAAGTTCACGAAGTACATGCCACGATAGCTCTCGACATGCGGCGGTTCCATGAGCCCCCGATCTGCCGGATCGAAACCTGTTCCGTAGCCTGCCTTGTCGGGAATGCCAGTCAATTCACCACGGTCGTTATATGACCAGCCATGATAAAAGCAGGTAAATGCCTTGGCGTTTCCTTCATCGTCCCGGCAAACGAGTGCGCCGCGATGGCGGCATGTGTTGAGGAAGATGCGAATTTTTTCATCGCGCCCGCGCACCATGAAAAGCGGCCGCTCGGCAACGGTGCGGCGGCGGTAATCGCCGATCTTGGGTATCTCGGAATCATGTCCGACATAGAGCCAGCAGCGATCAAAGATGCGCTCGCGCTCGAGCTGGAATATTTCCGGGGAAACTAGCGCCGAGCGATGTACCTCGAATGTTCCGAGGGCAGCATCTTCGACGATCAGGTCAGGTAGATCCATGAGAGAGTCCTTGTTTGCGTATGGCATGAGGCTTTACGCTGGCTTCGCTTCTTGCAGCGCCACGCGTTGATATTTTTTAAAAATAAACAGTGGAAAAATAATGGAGTAACTCGCAGTTGCAGATGGCCAGAGCCGCCCCCTGTAGTTAATCGGCCGGCCCTATCTTCGTGCCCGGGTTCCAGCGCCAATACCGGCTTACTGCGCCTCCATCGACCCGCAAGTCGATACCAGTGATCATTTCGGCGTCGTCTGAAGCGAGAAACACGGCAGCTCGTCCGTAGTGGCGCGGACTGGGTCGCTTTCCGAGCGGCACACCCTGATCGCCGCTCGTTGTATCGGTGCGCCGCGTCCCCAGTGAAACCTCCTCCCAGCTCACTTCCCAGTCTGCAGCCCGCTCGAGTCCTTCAGTTGAGTCGGTCGCTGTTGGCGTAAGACTGTTCACGCGAATTCCATGCTCGGCCAGTTCCATCGCCACCGAGCGTGTAAAGTTCAGGAGACCTGCCTTGGCAGTCCCATACCCGATGTTGCCGCGATTCCCTTGGTGGGCTTCAGTCGAAATCAGGGTGATGATGCTGCCCCGCCGTTCGTGCGCGATCATGGACTTCGCCACGTGTTTCGTGAACAGGAATGTGCCGGCCAGCGCCACGTCCACTACGCGGCGGAATTCTTCTACCGTGATATCGAGCAGGCCTTTGCGCATTTGAACGACAGCGCCATTTATCAGGATGTCGATTGGTCCGAATGCCGCCTCGCCCTGCTGGATGGCGGCACAGACCTGCTCCTCGCGGGTCACGTCGCATACGACGGCTATCGCCTCGCCACCACGCTTTTGAATCGCCCGCGCGCAGGCTTCGGCATAGTCGGCACGCACATCGACACAAACCAGCCTGGCCCCTTCGTGCGCAAGTTCGTAGGCAATACCGCCATTGATATTCGGACCGCTGCCTGCAATAAGGGCTACTTTGCCGACCAATCGCCTATTTTCTTTTGTCATTCAAGTCCCCGTATATCCAGGAAATCTGCCCAAGCGTTCTCTGGCAAAACTTCTTTTCAAATTAATGTTTCTGCGTGCAGCGCATGCGCTTGCCGCTCTTGTCCGAGGGTGGGCCATGCACGCCTTGGTAATGATGACGGCATCCCGATCTTTCATCTGCTCTGGCCGGGAATCGATGTCGCCTGCTACGGGTGCCTGGTGCGGGATCTTGAGTCCTCCCTCCATGCGAATGCTCAGTTTTCACGATTGCTACGATTTCCACAATGCAGCACGGTCAATAATCGATATTGTGAATTTAAATGATCGGTCTCATTTTCACGAAGGCGCTATTCGTTGAGCATGCTGGCATGGGCACACATGATTGCCCTGCAAAGTGTGGCGATGCGAGCGGAAATTTCCATCAGCGCGATGAACGAAGGTGAACTGAGCTTCCCCCGAAATTTAGGGTGCCGCAGGTGACGTAAAATTAACGTTACTTGGGAAAGACAGGAAATGAAAAAAATACCGAAACAAGCCTACACGATAGAGTTCAAGGAACTGGCCGTCAAACGCGTCCAGGCCGGCGAACCGGTCGCGGTCGTGGTGAAAGAGCTGGGGTTGGGTGACCAGACAGTGCGAAACTGGATCAGGGCGGCAGCCGTTACCCATGCTGAAATGAAGGCTGCCAGCTTTGAATACATCGAAGTATTTTATAATCGAACCCGTCAGCATTCGACGCTCGGCTATAGATCACCAATGCAGTATCTCGACCATTGGCAGAGTGAAGCAAATCAGAAAATGATGGCGGCATAATTTTCATCTGATGGCAGACGAAATATCGAGGGAACCTCACTCTGGCACACCTGCCCAACACTGAGTCCCTGTTCCTTGATCATTCTGACGATCTCAAGCTTAAAGCTGGGATCGAAACAGCGGCGTTGCACGTTCCTTGCAGTGGGGCCGCCGAGGTGCTCGCACTGCGGCGGCCCCGGCGCCTTGCATCACATCCGGCCAGGCCCACATCCATCTCCAAATTTATTCCGGGCGGGTTATTTAAGCCCAGGGTGCCAATTACTTCGGCGCGAAATGCCGGTTCAGCCGATCGGCATAGTCCTGCCACGGCGCATCCTTCTGCAAACCGTCGAACACACCCTGCCGCGCCAGCTGCGCAACCCAGTCGTGCTTTTCGGCGATCGCCGCTGCCATGAAAGGCGGAAACCCGGCCTCGTTGACGGTGCGCGCCGATTCGCGCATTTCTTCCGCGCGCCTTTTGCCATGCTGGACCACGCGGCTGAAAAAATAAGCGCCTTGTCTTGCCCAGTCGATCTGCGGAAACGTCTCGGCCATGGTCGGCAGGAAGTAGTCTTCGACGCCGTAATGCCGGGCCGTGCTGTAGCTTTCGATCACGAGTGCTTCCATGCCCTTGATCATGATGCTGCGGCTCATCTTGATGGCCGAGGCGATGCCGATTTCAGTCGCCACCGCCTTTGCATTCATGCCCCAGCCGCGCAAGGTTTCCGCCAGCTGCGCCGCTTGCGCACCGCCGAGCAGCATCGGCACCGCGATGCCATAGGGCGGAACCGAGGTCATCACGCCGGCTTCGACATAGTGAGCGCCTGCTTTTTCGATTGCGGCGCCGGCTTGCTGTTTGGTGCCGGGCGAGGCGGAATTCAGGTCGAGAAAAATTGCCCCGGGCCGGATATGCCGGGCGGCCTCTTCCGCGACCGCAAGCGTGTTCGACGCCGTCACCGCTGAAATGACCAGATCGGCAGCGGCGCACAAGGCCGCCATGCCTGATTGGCTCGCGATGCCCGCCTGATCCGCCTGAGCGCGTTCACGCTCGCCCAGCGTGGCATCGGTAAACTTCAGATCCCAGGCGATGACTGAAGTCACGCCGGGTTTGCCTTGTAATCCCTGCGCAAAAATCTTGCCGACTTCGCCGTAACCGGCTATGCCAAGTGTCATGTCTTTCATGGATTTCTTGTCTGGAGAAATGGAGGGTATCGATGAGCTTGCAGGCGTCCAGCGACCGCCGCACTCTGCCCGATTATTCGAGTGGACCGATATACCTGGTCCGCGGGCGCACCAGGAAACCGGCGAGCCGTTGTTCGAATGCGTGTGCAATCCATCCTGCTACCCTGCCGATGGCCATTATCGCGCCCGGCGATTCTTCCGGCAAGTCGAAGGCCGCCGCGATCGCGACCAGGCCGACTGCCAGGCTCGGGACCGCCTCGGTTTCCTGGATGCCGGCATCGATGCAGTTCAGGATCAGACGCGCCTTGGGGGTTTGCACATTCACACGCGCGAGCTCGAGCAGATAGAGCGCCCGCGGGTCACCCTCGGGATACAGCGGATGGTTGTATCCCGGAATGAATTCCTTGCGCTCGGCGAACTCGTTGAGGAGATTGACGTACTTTTTCGGCGATACCGCCGCGCGCAGCATTTTCTCGGATTCGTCGCAGCCGAAGCCGGTGAGCGGCCCGTCGAAGGTGCCGAATGCGTTGTTGACGCATGCAAAAATATCGGCGCCAGCGGATGCCGCGATACGTGCCGCAAACGTTGAGGGCGCCAGTTCGTGATCCGCGCTCAGGACCAGGCAGACATTCAGCGCGCGCAAGACTTCCTCGCTGCGTGGCACGCCCACGCTCCTGGCCAGTACCGATGCAACCGGCTCGGGTTCCGAATTGAGCAGATAGCGCGGTTCTTTGCGCAGCAGTCCCAGCGCCGGCGCCAGAATCTGTATCAACTGGCGGCCCGCCAGCACCGGTGCGCCCAGGACGTTTTCCGGATTGCGCCCGATCGAAGCGCCATAGGACTGCGCGATCAGCGCCAGCAGTTGCCGGGTATTGGGTTTCCTCGCAATTCTGGCGATGGCTGAACTGAATGCCGGAAATGTGTCAGGTACCACTGGTGGCGACCATACCACCGATTGCGGCGGCAGCACGCCGCTCCACAGCAATTCGGCGCAATCTTCGAACGGCCGGCGCATGTTCGCCAGATCGACCGCGAGCTTTCCCCGGTAACGCGGACCGGACGCATTAATGGAAGTGATCGCCGTCTGCAGCACACCGCCGCTGCCGCTCCAGCGGCTTATGCGTTCCCCCGGGTCGGTCGACACGCTGCCGCCGCGGCCATTCAATCGCACTGTCTCGACGTCTTCGCGATGATACAGGCTCGCCTGTGTGCCGCGCCGCGGCGCCGTGCGGATCAGGCCCCGGCTCACATATGCGTACAAGGTCTGCGTCTTCACGCCGAGCATCGATGCCGCCGTCTTCGCATCAAGCATTTCCTCGTCGGCGATCGTGCTCTTTTCGGCAATTGGGGCAACGGGGACGGGTTTGGCTGACGGGGCGCGGACTTTACTGCGGTCGGTTGCATTTTTGCTGCGTGACACGACAGGTTTTGATGACATGGTATTCAGCTTAATTTTGATTTTGGAAAACTGGGAGTGACAACGGTGGGCGGCGCGCCGCCGGAAAAGGCCGACTCCAAACAAGGCTTGGAAAATAAATATATTAACAGACCCATGACTTCCTTTAAAGCGCACCGCCGCGCCGCCCGCCCGGAGGTTTTTGCTTCCATTCCCCGATAAAATAATCTTTATTGATTAAGAAATCAATGTTGATTAAAAAATGATTGACTGGTACATTCCTAGAAAAAATGGAGTGAAGCAATTTTGTTTCGCCCGCTAGCGGCGAACCTCGCGGTTCGTCCCATCCACAAGGAAGGAAGACAAGATGACAACTCGCTTCGCGATTCGCAGCGTATCCGGATTTGCCGTATCTGCATTTGCGTTCATGGCTGCGGCGATTGCGCTGCCTGCCGCCGCGCAGCAGCCGGCCTGGCCCATCCATCCGGTAAAGATCGTTGTTCCCCAGGCGCCCGGCGGGGGTACCGACGCCCTTGCGCGCATCCTGGCCGATCGTCTGCAGGCAGCATTCGGCCAGACCTTCATCGTTGAAAACAAGACCGGGGCAGGCGGCAACATCGGCACCGATTATGTGGCGAAGCAAAAGCCGGATGGATACACGTTGCTGCTGACGACCAATACGCATGTGACGAATGTGGCCTTTTTCGCGAAACTTCCGTACGATCCGGTTGCCGATTTCACAGCGGTTTCACTGATCGCGTCGGTGCCTTTCGTGATGAGCGTCAATGCCTCGTCGCCGTACAAGACGATCAAGGAGCTGATCGACGCAGCGCGTGCCAAACCCGGCACGTTCACCTATTCAAGCGGCGGCATGGGGACGCCGCATCAGCTGGGTGTCGAACTGTTCAAGTCGATGACCGGCACCACGATGACGCATGTTCCCTACAAGGGATCGGCGCCGGCCGCGCTCGCGCTGCTGACGAACGAAGTGACAGTGTCGCTCAGCGCGGTCAATTCGATGTTGCCGCACATACGCTCCGGCAAACTGCGCCCGCTCGGCGTGGCGACCGCGGCCCGCACGCCGCTGCTGCCGGAAGTGCCGACCATCGCCGAAGCGGCGTCATTGCCCAACTATGAGCTCGATATCTGGTACGGTGTGCTGGTGCCGGCAGGTACACCGCGCTCCATCGTCGATCGCCTGAATGTGGAAATCAACAAGATCATGCGGGACCCCCAAGTGGTGAAGGAGAAGCTGGTTCCGCAAGGGCTTGATTCGGTCGGCTCGACGCCGGAGCGCCTGGCCGAAACGATCAAGTCCGATCTCGTGAAATACCGGAAAATCGCCAAGGACGCGAACATCAGCCCAGAATGACCACAAGCCATGCCGCAACGCGGCTGCTTATCAACCTAATCAACCAAGGCATCGACCATGTCATCGAATGATCTGCAAACAAACCGGGCTCGCGTCGCCGAGCTGACGAGCCGCCCATGGAAAATGCTCATCGGAGGCGAACTGGTCGAGGCCAGCGGTGGCCAACGTTATGCGACGCTGTCGCCGTCGACTGAAACGCAGCTGGCCGAAGTGCCGTTCGCGCAGAAATCCGATGTCGACAGCGCCGTCGAAGCCGCCGAGAAAGCTTTTCCGGCCTGGCGCGACATGCCGTTGAGCGGCCGGGTCGAGATACTGCGCAAATTCATCGGCGTGCTGAAGGAGCACGAGCATGATCTGGCGCTGCTGGATGCAGCCAACCTCGGCAGCCCGGTGACGTCGATGCACGGTGACGTCCAGCTGGCATGCATGCTGCTCGACTATATCTGCAATGCGGCATCCGAGGTCAAGGGGCAGACGATTCCCGGCACTGGCAACAACTGGCATCTGACGCGGCGTGAACCGTATGGTGTGGTCGGCCGCATCATTCCGTTCAACCATCCGCTGATGTTTGCCGCCGCGAAGATCGGCGCGCCGCTGGTGATGGGCAATACCGTTGTCCTCAAGGTGCCGGACCAGGCGCCGCTGGGACCGCTATTCATGGGTGAACTGATCAAGGACTTGTTTCCGCCCGGCGTCATCAATGTGATTTCCGGCGACGGCCGCACTACCGGCGATGCGCTGGTCCGGCATCCGCGCATCAAGCGCATCGCTCTCACTGGCAGCGTCGAAACTGGCCTGCTGATCCAGCGCTCGGCGGCCGAGGTGATGGTCAAGCATGTCAGCCTCGAACTGGGTGGGAAGAATCCGATGATCGTTTATCCCGATGCGGATATCGACAAGGCGGTTGAGGGCGCCGCGCGCGGGATGAATTTCCACTGGTCGCAAGGGCAATCATGCGGCTCTACCAGCAGGCTGTTCCTGCATCGCGACATTCACGACGAATTCGTCGACAAGCTCAAGGCCCGCGTCGAGCGCATACGCATCGGCGATCCGCTCGATCCCGCTACCGAAATGGGTTGCGTCGTATCAAAGGCGCAATATGACAAGGCGCACAAGTACATCGGGCTCGGCAAGGAGCAGGGTGCGGTCTGCGTCACCGGCGGCGACCGGCCGCCAGGCGCGGAATTCGAGAAGGGATTTTTTATCCGGCCGACGATCTTCACTGGCGTGTCGAACGATTTCCGGATCGCGCAGGAAGAGATATTCGGCCCGGTGCTGTCCGTGCTGAAGTGGGATGACGAAGATGCCGTGATCGACAGCGCCAATCAGGCCGATTATGGCCTGACCGCGGCGGTCTGGACGCGCGACATCAACAAGGCGTTCAACACGGTCAGCCGGCTGGAAGCCGGCTTTACCTGGATTAACGGCAGCTCCAGCCATTTCGCCGGCGTGCCATTCGGCGGATACAAGAACAGCGGCGTCGACACCGAGGAAGGCATTGAAGAGCTATACAGCTACACCCAGCTGAAAACCATCAACGTCATGATTTCCTGACGTTGGGCGGAAATGCGTTCGCGCATCCGACCCTACAATGCATGCAGGACAGGCAATGACGGGGCGGATGCGCGATTGCCCGCCCACCCGCTACCAGAAGGAGCAGTAATGAAGCCGCTACAGCATGAAGACGCAGTCCCCGATTTCCTCGCCGGGATGGAAGAAGACCTGGAGCAGGGGCTGCTGCCCGTGCGCGTATTTAACAATCAGCAGATTTACGATTTGGAGCTGCGCCGCATTTTCGCGCGTTCCTGGGTATACATCGGCCATGAGTCGGAAATCCCGAACCCCGGCGATTTCGCGATGCGCGCGATCGGCGAGGATCCTTTCATTTTCGTGCGTGGCAATGACGGCGTGATTCGGGTCCTGCTGAACAGCTGCCGCCATAGGGGCGCGCAGGTCTGCCGCACTGAAATGGGCAATGCAAAAGGCTTCACCTGCCCGTTCCACGGCTGGAGTTACAATAACAGCGGCGAGCTTGACGGCGTGCCGGCAAAGAAGGAAGGCTACCGCGAGCTGGATATCTCGGAATGGGGCTTGTTCGCGGCGCCGAAAGTGGACGTCTATTGTGGCCTGGTGTTCGCCAATCTCGACCCGGATGCAGTGTCGCTGGATGACTATCTCGGCTCTTACAAATGGTATCTGGACATGCAGCTCAAGCTGTCCGAAGGCGGCATGGAAGTGATCGGCGAGCCGCACCGGTGGATCGTCGACGCAAACTGGAAGCAGGGAGCGGAGAATTTTTGCGGCGACAGCTCGCACACGCAGATGACGCATAAATCGGTGATCGACGTTGGCATCGTTGACAAGGCGGCGGCGGGCGCGCCGAGCAAGAAATTCGGCCTGCATGTGCATGATTGCGACGGCTTTGCGATCAGCATCCGCCAGCTGGAAGAAGGCAAATCGGTGTTCTGGGAATATCCTCCGGACGTCACCGCGCACTTTTCCGCGGATCGCTTGTCCGACGCCCAGTACGAGCTGGCGAAACGCTCGATCGTCCACAACGGCACGGTATTTCCGAATTTTTCGTTCCTGCATTTCGGGCTCACAGACAGTGAAGCGAAACCGGCCGCCGGTTATCTGTCGATCCGCGTCTGGCAGCCAAAGGGTCCGGGTAAAACCGAAATCTGGAACTGGATCATGGCGCCGAAGGAAGCCTCCGACGAGTATAAGCGGCGCGCCTACCAGGTCGGCATGAGCAGCTTCGGCCCGTCCGGCAGCTTCGAGCAGGACGATGTCGCCGTCTGGCCCGGCATCGCGCGCTCCGCATCGACCGTATTCGCAGAGTTGAACAATGTAAAACTGAACTACCAGATGGGCCTGGGCGACATGGGCGACTCGAAACCGATCACGGATTGGCCGGGGCCGGGCGTCGCCGTGCAGTCGAACGCAGGCGAGGGTGGACTGAGGACTTTCCACCGCACCTGGTACGAACGCATGATGCCGCACATGAAGCGGCACAAGAAGCCGGCTCACGACTGATCCGATTATTCCCGACAATCCCTGTATCGAACGACACCACAACATGACGGCAAAAACGGAAGAACAGCTCGAGCGCGAATGCGCAAAGTTTTATTATCGCGAGGCGGAGCTGCTCGACAACGGGCATTTCGGTGACTGGCTCGAGCTGGTGCTCAGCGAAATCGATTACCGGGTACCGGTGCGAACGACGCGCGACAATCGCGACGGCGACGGCTTCAGCACCAGGGCGTATTTCATGCAGGAGGATTTCGGCTCGCTGAAAATGCGCGTCAGGCGGATTGCTTCACCGTACGCCTGGGCCGAAAATCCTCGCACCCGCACGCGGCGGATGGTCGGCAATATTCGTGTCGGTGCGCTGACCGGCTCCGACTTGCAGGTGACCACCAACCTCGCCGTATTCTGCCATCGCAGTGATGCCAGCACGCCGTTGATCCTGACCTGCGAACGCAAGGATGTGCTGCGACAGCAGGATGGCGAATGGAAGCTGGCAAGCCGCGTGGCTTTGCTCGATGCTACGGTGCTGGGTCTTGAATCGCTGTCAATCTTTCTTTAGGAGGCATGAACCCATTGAAAAAGAATTTGCAACTGAGTTATGCGGGCCACGTTTCCGACCGCGTGCAAGATCTGTATTACGGCAAGGTAGCGCCGGAAGGCATCGATCTGCATTACATACCGCTGCAGCCGTTCGAGGCATTCAACCGCATGCTGCGCGGCGATTTCGACTGCGCCGAGATGTCGTTTTCCACCTACGTGATCAAGGTCGTGCAGGGTAATCTTCCATTCATCGCGATTCCCGTGTTTCCATCCCGGACCTTCCGCCACAGCGCAATTTATGTGAACCGCCAAGCCGGCATCACAAGGCCGGAGGATCTGAAAGGACGCACGATCGGTGTGCCCGAATACCAGATGACCGCGGCCGTGTGGACGCGCGGCATGCTCCAGCACGAGTACGGCGTGAATCCCGCCGACATTCGCTGGATCACCGGTGGCTTGAAGGATGCCGGGCGGCGGCCGATGATCGACCTCGCCATCCCCGGCATCGACGTGCGGCATGTGATGGAGCGGACGCTGGACGAGATGCTGGTTTCGGGAGAGCTCGACGCGGTAATCGCACCGCAGATGCCGCCCTCATTCCGGACCGGGCATGAAAATGTCGGGCGGCTGTTCCCCGATTATCCGGCGATCGAGCGCGCCTACTATCAGAAGACCGGCATCTTCCCGATCATGCATGTGGTGGTGCTGCGCCGCGATGTATTCGATCGCCATCCATGGGCTGCGGTCAGCCTGTACCAGGCGTTCGAACAGGCACGCCAAAACTGCATGGACAATCTGAAGATTGCCGAGCCGCCGCCGATATCGGTGCCCTGGGTTCACGAATTCGCCAATAACGTGCGCGAGCTGATGGGCGACGATTTCTGGCCCTACGGCGTCAAGAAGAACAGGAAGGAAATCGAAGCTCTTTGCCAGTACACATGGGAGCAGGGCCTGGTGCCGCGCAAGGCGGATATCGGCGAACTGTTCGCGCCCAATGTTACGGGTTTGTCGGACCTGCGGCTTTAACCGATATCATTTTTTCCTGGAGAGATTCGAATGTCATCTGCGACCAAGGATGGGGGCGTGGTGCTGCACCTCGGCGTGATCGGCCTCGGCGGCGCCACCAAACAGATCATGCCCACCCTGATCAGCCACCCCCAGGTACACATTGCCGCGGCCACCGATCTGCGCGAGCAGGCGCGTGCCTTGTTCACTGCCGAATTCAACGCCCCCGCTTACGCCAGCATCGAGGAGCTTTGCCGCGATCCCGCTGTCAACACCGTGTACATCGCGACGCCGCACCAGTGGCACAAGGAACATGCGATGATCGCGGCCGCGCATGGCAAGCACATCATCGTCGAAAAGCCGATGGCCTTGACCGTCGACGATTGCGACGCGATGGCCAAGGCGGCCGCCCGTAATGGCGTGCACCTGCTGGTCGGGCATACCCACAGCTTCGATCCGCCGGTGATGAAGATGCGCGAGATCATCCGTTGCGGCGACCTCGGCGCGCTGGCGATGATCAATACCTGGAGCTATTCGAATTTCCTGTATCGTCCGCGCCGCCCGGAAGAGCTGGATACCGCACTCGGCGGCGGCATCATCTATAACCAGGTGCCGCATCAGGTCGATATGGTGCGCCTGCTTGGCGGCGGCCTGGTGCGCAGCGTGCGTTCGATGGCATGGTCGCTCGACCCGGCTCGGCCGACCGAAGGCAGCCACGTCACCTTCCTGCAATTCGAGAACGGCTCGGCCGCGTCGATGGTGTTTAGCGGCTACGATTATTTCGATAGCGACGAATTCCACTTCTGGGTCGGCGAGTCGGGCGAGGAAAAGCAGCCCAACCGGCATGGGGCCGCGCGGGCCGCGCTGCGCAAGTTTGCTAGCGCCGAAGACGAAGGGGCATTCAAGTCGGGATCTGCCTACGGCAATGCATTGGTGCAGGGCAGGCCGCCCGCGGATGCGCCGGCTCGATGGCATCATCCCCATTGCGGTGTCACCATCGCCAGCTGCGCGCTCGGCGACATGCGTCCTTCGGCCGACGGCGTGCTGATCTATAACCAGGAAGGCTGCGTCGAAGTGCCGGTGCCGCGAGGACGGGCCTTCCCCGACAAGGGCACGGTGATCGATGAAATGGTTGCGGCGGTGACGAGTGGAAAGGGGCCGCTGCATGACGGTGACTGGGGCAAGGCGACGATGGAAGTTTGCCACGCCATCCTGACATCTGCGCGCGAGCGGCGCGAAGTATTCCTGTCGCAGCAAACCGCGGTCAGGGACGGCGCGTCGCTGCCCTGAACGAATGCCTCCGTGCCATCCCCTTCACGAGGATGGTCACTGTTAAAACTGGATCGCCATCTTCTCCGCATCGCGCACTTCGCAGGTTCGGGCGCCAGATGAAATCACGGGATCCTTTTCAAACCAGCCGGCTACTTCTTCCTTCGATTCCGCCTTGCAGATCAGGACCGCCTGAATTGATCCAGCCTGATAGTCGGGAAACTTCCATCCCGTTTCGATCTTTCCCTCCCTGAGCAAGCCGCGCAGGAATTCAACATGCAGCGGACGGTTTGCCGCATTCTTTTCCATGTCGACGATTTTATAAATTAATGCGTAAGTTCCCATTTTTCCAATCTCCTTCAGTTGGTGCGCCAAAATGCGGCGAAAGTTTTCATTGAGTTCCCGGCGTACATTTGCGAGTCTATATTGATTACCTAATCAAGATTGATTAACATGTATTTAGCGGCTATACTAGCACAACAATTTACTAAGGAGCCTGTGATGCTGAGTGCAAATGAAATACGCGGTTTATATGCCATTCTGCCTACGCCTGCAAAGGTGGGCGCAGAGCGCCTGTCGGCTCGCGGCACTGTTGATCTGGACGAAACCGCGCGTGTGATCAATGCGATGATCGATGACGGTTGCAGCGGCCTGATCGCGCTCGGCACCACCGGCGAATGCGCGACGTTGTCGGAGGAAGATTACGAGGCATTCGTCGGCTGCCTGATCGACACTGTCGGCAAGCGCATTCCGACTTTCGTTGGCACCAGCGCGCTCGGCGGCCACGAGGTTGCCAAACGCATGAAATTCATCGGGGACTGCGGCGCGGACGGCACGCTGCTCGGGCTGCCCATGTGGCAGCCGATGACAGTCGACAGCGCAGTCAACTTCTATCGTGAGCTGTCGGAACTGTTCCCCGAGATTGCGATCATGGTGTATGCGAACCAGCGTGCGTTCCGCTTTTCCTTCCCCGACGATTTTTGGGGCGCAGTGGTACCCGCCGCGCCGACCGTCGTCGCGGCCAAGTATGCCAAGCCGCGCGACCTGAAGCAGCTGCTCAAGGTCACCGGTGGGCGCGTCAATATCATCCCGAATGAAATGACGATGGCGCACTTTTACGCCGAGTCGCCGGAGACCACGATCTGCTGCTGGGCGACCGCTGCCAGTATGGGGCCGAAACCGACGATCGAATTGATGGATGCGGTCGAGCGCCGCGATAGCGAGGCGGTGCAGAAAATCTCCGCCGCGCTGGCATGGGCAAATGAACCGATCGGGCCGATCATCGCTGATCCGGAAGTATTCGCGCTCTACAATATCCAGATGGAGAAAGTGCGAATCAATGCCGCCGGCTACTGCAATTCCGGTCCGGTGCGGCCGCCCTATGGCGCGATGCCAGGCGATTTCACCAAAATCAGCGAGGAGTGCGGCCGCAGATGGGCGGTGCTGAATGAGAAGCTGGCATCCGGTGTCAGCATGCGCGATTTCAAGGCGCCCTGAAACGCCGGTGGCGTTGAACCGATCAATGATTGTGGAAGGAGGCAGCGATGAATGAGTGCTCGATTGCCGGATTGCGCAGTATCGAACTGGGCGTGAGCGATCTGGAACGCTCGGCGCGTTTCTACAGCGAAGTATGGGGGTTGAAGCCGGTGGGGCAGGATGCCGGCAGCCTCTACTTTTGCGCCAACAGCGACGCGCATCATGCCGTTTGCCTGGAGCAGACCGATCGCCCACAATTGTTGGGCCTGTCTTTCGCCGCGCCGGATACGGCGGCGGTCGATGCGCTGCATGCGAAAATCCTCCAGTCCGGTGTCACGGCGCTCGACGCCCCGCGCGCACTGCCGGCGGCCGCCGGCGGCGGTTACGGGCTGACGCTGGAGGGGCCGGAAAATCTGCGGGTGACCATTGCCAGCGGTGTCACCCGCGTTGCACCGCAAAGGGAGGATCATTCGAAGCCGGAAAAGCTGACCCATGTGGTGCTGAACAGCGCCGACGTGCCGGCACAGATGCGGTTCTTCCTCGACATCCTCGGCTTTCGCCTCAGCGATAGCACCGACCGGATGGAATTCCTGCGCTGTGGCTCCGACCATCACACGATCGCGCTTGCCTATGGCGATCGGCTGTCGCTAAACCATGCCGCGTTTGAAATGCGCAATATCGACGGACTGATGTATGGCGCCGGACGGCTGATCGAACACGGCCACGAGGTCGAATGGGGCCTCGGCCGGCACGGCCCGGGCAACAATGTCTTTTCGTATTTCATCGATCCAGACGGCTTCGTCGTCGAATACACGACGGACATGGAACAGGTCGATGACAGCTATGCGACCAAGGACGCGAAATACTGGTCGGAGTTTCCGAAACGTCCGTGCCGTTGGGGCGTCGCCCGCAAGCCGTCGGCGCGGCTCATGGATGCCATGTCGGGGAAAATGCCGGCTCAGACTCCCAGATAGCGATGCCACAGGTCCCGGTCCGCGCCCAGCTCGGCCGAGGTCCCCTGCCACGCGACCAGGCCACGATTGATGATCGTGTGATGGTCGGCGATGCAGATCAGCTGCTCTACATACTTGTCGATCACCAGGATCGTTTGCCCTTCGCCTTTCAGAGCGGCCAGGCATTGCCAGATCTCTTCCCGTATCAGCGGCGCCAGGCCTTCTGTCGCTTCATCCAGGATCAGCAGGTAGGGATTGGTCATCAGCGCGCGCCCGATCGCAAGCATCTGCTGCTCGCCGCCCGACAGCTGGTTGCCCATATTGGATGCGCGTTCCGCCAGCCGCGGGAAAAAGGCGTACACCCTGTCCAGAGTCCACGGGTCCTTGCTGGCGTTGCGATTGGCGGCGAATGCGACCAGGTTCTCGCGCACGGTCAGGTTGGGGAAGATCTGGCGGCCCTCGGGCACCAGCGCAATGCCCATGCGGCCGATGCGGTCCGAGGCATGGTCTGCAATCGCCTCGCCGCGGAAAAGGATCGCGCCACTGCGCGTCGGGACGATGCCCATCAGCGTCTTCACCGTGGTCGTCTTGCCCATGCCATTCCTGCCCAGCAGCGTGACGACCTCGCCCGGCCGGATCGTTAAACTGATGTCGAACAGCACCTGGCTCGCGCCGTAGGCGGCCTGCAGGTGCTCGACCTCGAGCAGCGCTTCTGTATTCATGTGGTAGGTCGATTCATGTGAATGATGTGTGTTCAGGCCACGGCTTCATCGCCCAGATAGGCTTTTTTCACCAGCGGATCGGCACGGATATGGTCCGGTGTTCCGGTCGCAATTACACGCCCGGCAACCAGCACCGAAATCCGGTCGGCGAGGCGGAAGACCGCATCCATGTCATGCTCGACCAGCAGCACCGTGACTTGCTGGCGCACCTTTTCAATCAGCTCGATGATGTGCGCCGACTCCTCCTGCCCCATTCCCGCCATCGGCTCGTCGAGCAGCAGCAGCTTGGGACGCGTCGCCAGCGCCAGGCCCACTTCCAGCTGGCGCTGTTCGCCATGCGCGAGCTCGCCGGCCAACATTCGTTCACGGTGCGCAAGGCCAACTTCGTCCAGCAGCATGCGCGCCTCGTCGAACAGCGCGGTTTCGGAGCGCACCGGCTTCCAGAATGAAAAGCTGGTTCCCTTGCGTGCCTGCACCGCCAGCGCGATATTGTCGAGCACCGAAAATGGCTTGAACACGCTGGTGAGCTGAAACGAGCGCGCCAGGCCGCGCCGCACGCGCTGGTGCGGCGATGCCCGAGTCACGTCGGCATCGTCAAACCTGATCGTTCCACTATCCGGCTGCACGAGGCCCGACAGCTGGGCGATCAGCGTGGTCTTGCCGGCGCCGTTGGGGCCGATCAGGGCATGGACTTCGCCGCGAGCGACCTGCAGCGATACGCTGTCGGTGGCGGTCAGGCCGCCGAAGCGCTTGGTCAGTTTGGTGGTGTCGAGCAGTATGTCAGTCATTGGATTTCCTGCGCCGGCGGAACAGGCCGGCAATGCCCTGCGGCGCGTACAGCACGATGATCAGCAGGATGATGCCGACGCCGAGCATCGAGTGTTGCGCGTAATTCGGGTAGATCTGCTCCAGCCAGTCGATCCGGACATGGGCGATCAAATCTTCCAGCCCGAGCAGCACCAGCGCGCCGACCACGCCGCCGTAGCGATGACGCACGCCGCCGAGGATCACCATGATCATCAGCGTTCCCGACTTGGTCCAGTGCATGATCGACGGATTGACGAAATTATTCTGGTTTGCGAGCAGCGCGCCCGCCAGGCCGCCGAACGCGCCTGCGATCACGAAAGCTGCCAGCTTGTAGCGCAGCGTCGGATAGCCAATCGCCTCCATGCGAATTTCGTTTTCCCGTGTGGCCTCCAGCACGCGTCCGAAACGCGAGCTGATGATCCGGTTGATCAGGTAGATCGTGGCGCACAGCAGCAGCAGGATCACATAGTAGAGGCCGAGGTCATCCTTGATGCCGATGAAGGGCACGGCAGGGCGCGCCGGAAGCGCCAGGCCTTCTTCGCCGCCGTATGCTTTCATCGACACGGTGATGAAGTAGATCATTTGCGCAAACGCCAGTGTGATCATGATGAAGTACATGCCGCGCGTGCGCAGCGAGATCGCGCCGATGACCAGCGCCAGCAGGCCCGCCACCAGCATTGCCAGCGGCCAGGCGATCAGTGCACTTGACGATCCCTCGACAATCAGGATGCCGGCGGTATAGGCGCCGGCGCCGACGAAGGCAGCGTGACCAAATGAAATCATGCCGCCGTAGCCAAGGATCAGATTCAGGCTGGTGGCCGCCAGCGCGTAAATCATGACGCGGCTGCCGAAGCTGATGTAGTACTCGTAATTCAGCGCCTGCATGACGAGCGGGAAGGCGGCAGCGGCGGCGATGGTTGCCAGCAGCAGCAGTGCGTGCCGGATGCGTGGGTCAGGTTTCATCATCGTCAGCCTTTCGCCGGAAACAGGCCTTGCGGTTTCCAGAACAGGACGGCCGCCATCAGCACGTAAATCAGGATCGATGCCAGGGCCGGCCCGATCGCGGATGCAAATTCCGATGGCAGCAGGAAGCGCAGCATCGTCGGCAGGAATGCGCGGCCCATCGTGTCGACCATGCCGACCAGGATTGCGCCGAGCAGCGCGCCGCGGATCGACCCGATGCCGCCAATCACGATTACCACGAACGTCAGGATCAGGATGTTCTCGCCCATGCCGACCTGCACCGCAAGGATCGGGCCGAGCATCGCGCCGGCCAGCGCGCACAGCGCGGCGCCGAAGCCGAACACCATGGTAAAAAGCAGCTTGATGTTGCCGCCCATTGCATAGGCCATCATGCGGTTCGATGCGCCGGCGCGCACCTGCATGCCGACCCTGGTTTTGGCGACGATCAGGTACAGCAGCAGCGCGACCGCGAGGCCGACGCCGATGATCATCAGCCGGTATGAGGAATAGAGCATGCCGGGAAACAGTTCGACTGGCCCAGCCAACGCGGCGGGGCTGTTCAGTGTCATGTCCGGGCCAAAGGTCATGCGCACCACTTCGTTGGAAATGAGTATCAGCGCGAAGGTTGCCAGTACCTGGGACAGGTGATCGCGCGTATACAGAGAACGCAGCACCGTCACTTCAAGCAGCATGCCGATGACGCTGGTCAGCATCACAGCCAGCAGCACGCCGGCGATGAATGATCCGGTGGCCTCGACCATGCTGGCGGCGATGAAAGCGCCGATCATGTACAGCGAGCCGTGCGCCAGATTGATCATGTCCATGACGCCGAACACCAAGGTGAGGCCGGCGGCTAGCAGGAACAGCATCAACCCGAACTGCAGGCCGTTCAGGGATTGCTCGAAGATGAGAGTTGCGGACATGGTCGGGCGGGATGCAAACTTTGAAATGGCGCATGACGTCAGCCATGCGCGGGCTTTTTGTCGGGCCGTCCCCTCTGCCGTGCGGCCGGCGGGGACCGGGGCTCACTTCGGCATCTGGCACTCGCCGACGAACGGGTCGGCCTGCTGCTTCGCCACCGTGGTCAGCGTCTTGTTGGTTACGCGTCCCTGGCTGTCCTTGGTCACGACGCGCATGTGGATGTCATGGATCGGCATGTGGTTCTTGTTGAACTTGAACTTGCCGCGGACCGATTCGAAATTGGCTGCCTCGAGCGCCTTGCGCATGGCATCCTTGTCGCTGATGCGGCCCTTTACATCCCGGATCGCGCCATCCAGCAGCTGGCCAACGTCATAACCCTGCGCCGCATACATCGATGGCAGGCGCTTGTATTCGGCCTGGAACAACTGCACGAAGCGCTTGTTGGCGGCGTTGTCGAGGTCGTGCGCCCAGTGGCTGGTATTCATCGTGCCCAGCATGGTATCGCCCAGCGGGCGCAGCGAATCCTCGTCCGCGTTATAACCCGGCACGAATACCTGGGTATCCTTGCTGAGGCCGGCGCCAACGAACTGCTTCATGAAGCTCACCCCCATGCCGCCCGGCAGGAATGCGAATACCGCCTCCGGCTTGGCCGCGCGGATAGTTGCCAGTTCGGCCGCATAGTCGACCTGGCCCAGCTTGGTATACATTTCTTCAAACTTGCCCTTGTAGTGGCGCTTGAATCCGTTCAGGACTTCCCGTCCGCCGGGACCTGCTGTCGCCACCAGGTAAATCGACTTGAAGTTGCGCTTTTCCATGAAGGTCGCGATGCCCGGCGACAAATCCTCGTTCTGGAAAGCGACCGAAAAATAATACGGATTGCATTTCGCGCCGGCATAATCCTGCGGGCCGCCGTTGGCGCCGAGGTAGAACGTTTTCGATGCCAGGATTTCCGGCAGCACCGGCAGGTATACCGCGGCAAAAATGCCACCGGTGATGAAGTCGACCTTTTCGCGCTTGAGAAGGCGCTCGGCATTCTGCTTTGCGGTATCCGTGCTGAGCGCATCGTCCGTGATGATCAGTTCCGCCTGCAGCCCGCCAAGCTTGCCGCCCTTCGATTTCAGCAGCAATTGCAATCCATCCCTGACATCGGTGCCGATCGCCGCGGTCGGTCCCGACAAGGTGCTGAGGAAGCCGATCTTGACTGTCTTGTCCTGTGCCTGTGTTGCGGACTGTGCGCCGAACAGCGCGCACAACCCAAGAATCAAACTGGATGTTTTCATGTGTGTCTCCTCTTCGTTATTTTCGGATATCCGAATCGGGATCCGAATGTCTACTTCTGTTGCGGTTATGGTTGGGGCCGGGTGGCGCCGGACAGAGCGAGTCCACCATCGGCCAGCAAGATCGTGCCGGTTGCGGTCCGGCTGCTTTCTTCCGATGCCAGGAATACGTAATAAGCCGCATAGTCATCGGCCGTTGGCATTTGCCGCAGTGGCAATTGCTGCGCGGTCGGCGCGGTGGCGGTCGTTCCTTGACCGAGGCTTTCCAGCCCGCGCAGTCCGGTCGGCACATAACCAGGCGCAACCGCGTTGACCCGTACGTCCGGCCCCAACTCCCAGGCCAGTTGGCGCGTCAGGCCGACGACCGCATGCTTGGCGGCGATATACAGCACGCCGCCGAAGCCGGGCGCAAAACTCGATACCGATGCGGTGAACAGAATGCAGCCGCGGGTCTTCCTGAGTTCGTCCAGCGCAGCGCGTGCGCCCAGCAGGTAACCCTTGACGTTGACGGAGAACAGTTCGTCGAAGCCGGCATCCAGCGCATTCAGGCCAAGGTCTTGCAAACGTGCGCGGTTATCGTAGATGCCCGCATTGCCAACGAAGATGTCGAGCCGCCCGAACTTGCTCACGACGGCCGCAATCGCGCGCTGATTGTCGGCGCCGGAGCGGACATCGCCTATCGTCACCGATATTGCATCGCCGAACTCGCACTCTATCCCTGCGGCCAGTTCAGCCGAGCGTTCCAGCACGCCGACGCGGGCACCTTCGCGCAGATAGCGGCCGACGATCGCACGCCCCAGGCCGGAGCCGCCGCCGGTAATCAGTGCAACCTTGCCGTTCAGACTACCCAATTGCTTCTCCTTTCGCGGCCGCCATCAAAGAACGATGGACAGGTTTGGCAGCGGCAGCGTGACGTGATCGATCAGCACCGTGCGGCGTGCCAGCCGCAGCTTGCCATCCACCCGACGCAGGACATCCTGGCGCTCCGCCGAGATCAGTCTTTCGAGCTCGTCGCGGGCCCAGAAAAACAACAGGTTGCTGCGCACCGTCGTTTCATCGCCGGCGACGCCTGCCACCCGTACATTCGACACATGCCTGCGTACCCGTGAACGGGGCGTCTCGGAAAAGGCGTAGCCGCCGCCGATTCGTTTCATGCGCGCGGCGAGCGAGCCATGGTCTTCGATCATGTGAAATGACTGGCCGCTGAAAATTTCTTCATCCTGGTCGGCGTCGCGCGCAGTCCTGATCGGAATCCGGTAGTCGATGTCGGAGGTGATCATCTCAATCCAGGCCATCACCTTCCATTCATCCAGGACCTCGGCTTCACGGAACAGGAATTGTTCGACCTGCCATTGCAGGAGGTACGCTTGTTCTTCGATTGTCTTATCCATTTGCCTGGCTCCCTTTGTTAGGTATTGCCACCGGCGCACATTGCCCGATACCAGCTGCGGAAGAATGTGCGCTGCACGCCTTCTTCCAGGTTCGTGTCATACACGGTGCCCGGCCCGGGCCAGTTGGTCATGATGTTGGCGTCGCTCATGTCTTCCATGCCCATCTGGTAATTCAGCCGCAATCCGGCGGAGCGTGCGAACACGCTGTCCGCGGCGCGCGCCACGCCACTCCAGATGATCGAATCATCCTGTTCAAAATTACCCGACGGACTGAAGGTGGCAACCGCGGCCTTGTACGCGCGCGCCTTGTATTCGGCGCTTGCTTCCTTCGGCACCAGCACCCAGCTCCAGGCCTCGATCTCGCCCGGACCTTTCGGCTGCCACTGGCGGAAGCTCAGGTAGGTGCTGATCGGCTTGGCCGGATCATCGGTGACGCCGATATGGATCAGCGACAGGTTCGGAAAGATCGTGCCGGTATGGGAGATCGAGCGTTGCGCCAGTTCGAATTGCGCGGCGCTGATGCGATCGGCGTTGAAATGCCTAGTGACTTCCGGCGGATAACCCCAGAACATGACTTCGCCCGCATCCTTGCGGCGGATGCTGGAGGCATGGCCGCTGCACTCTGTCACATGAATATCGTTCTTGCCACCGCTGGCGCCTGCCGCCGCCCTGGATGCCAGTCCGACCTGCAGGATCGACTGATGCAAGGTCTGCGTGTGATAGCTGTCGCCGGCAAAATTGTCCGAACCGGACTTCCAGTCGGCGTCGATATGCCAGCGGTGCGGCACGCCGATGACTTCCATGCCGCCTTCGGAGAGCCCGAGATTGACATCGAGATACCAGCGGAAATCGCCGAGGTAATCGTCGAGGCTGACAACATTCGGATCAAGTGCCGCGAAGATCAGGCCGCGGTAGCTGTCGACGCGCGGCGCCTGGTGCAAACCCCATTGTTCCTGGTCGAGCCCCTTGTAAGCGGTGCGCTTGTTTGGCACCGCTTCGAGTGCGCCGGCAGTCGTGTAGGACCAGCCGTGGTACGGGCACTGGAAATGTTTGGCGTTGCCCTTGTCGGCGGTGCAAATTCGCGCGCCACGGTGCCGGCAGCTGTCGAACAGCACGCGCACCTTGCCGTCGTCGCCGCGCACGACGATGAATGGATCCTCGCCAATCCTGCGGGAGACGAAATCGCCGTTCTTCGGCAGCTCCGATTCATGCGCGACGAAGATCCAGTTGCGCGCGAAGACGCGCTCCAGCTCCAGTCGATAGATTTCCGGGTCCTTGTAGATCCAGAGCGGTACCAGGCCTTGCTCCAGGCCCTTGTCCATGGTTCCCAAAAGCGAATTCACCCGCGGCGAAACGCCTGGCGCATTGCTGATGTCGATTGCTTTTTTCATCCTGCCACTCCTTGTTCGTCTGACTGAAGAGGACACTGATCTGCGCAGGTCGGCTGCCGCAATGATTCAGCAAGAATGTATCGGTCAATGTAGTTTAAATCAATATTGATTAAAGAATCAATATAAAATTTCCGCGGCGACCGCCATGCCGCTTGAGAGCGGCATGCGGCAAATGATCGGACGTGCGGAAAACATGGACTTCGGCGATGTCAAAAAATCGATGCGGTGTAGTGTTATTAGCGGGGATCCGGTTCAGCGCGCCGCTTTGCTCTTGAGGATGCTCTCGCGCGGGCAGCGCAAAAATCCTCTGGTGGCGGGAGAGAGATATTTTTTCCCGCGCGTGATGATGCCCAGTTTTTCCATCGCGATCATGCCGTAGTTCGCATAATGCTGCGCCACATTGAGCGGCACGATTGAAATCATGTCGCTCTCCTCAATCAGCGCCCTGGTTGCCAGGATCGACGCAATTTCAACGATGTCGACCGATGTGGTCATACTCGCTTTCTGCAACGCGGCCTCGGCCCGGCGCCGCATCGTGCTGCCGGACGCATGCGGTATCCATGTCTGCCCGACCGGGTCGTTAATTATGCGGGCTTGGCGCTCAGCTCATCTTCGATATAGTCCCTGATCATGGTGCCGAAATCGGCATCGGCGGAGAGCCCCAGCGCCTGCGCCCGTGTCACATCCCAGGCGCCCGGCCAGCTCCGGACGATGCGTTCGATGGCCGGGTCCGGCGCGAAGCTGATGTGCGATACCGGTTCCGGTCCCGCCACCTTCTCCAGCGCCGCGACCATCTCGCCCACGCTGACCGACACGCCCGGCAGGTTGACGGTGCGGCTGGCGCCGAGCGAAACCGCCGGCAGCTCATGTCCGGCGATCAGCGAGTCGATGGCGCGCCGCGGCGACATCAGCCACAGGCGCAGGTCCGGCGACACCGGGCATACCGATTTTTCGCCATTCAGAGGCTCGCGGATGATGCCGCTGGCAAAGGAGGATGCCGCCTTGTTCGGCTTGCCGGGACGCACGCTGATGGTCGGCAGGCGCAGCACGCGGCCATCGACAAAACCGCGGCGGCTGAAGTCGTTGAGCAGCAATTCGCCGATCGCCTTTTGCGCGCCGTACGACGATTGCGGATTGAGGGCGGTGGTGTCCAATACTACGTCCGGCAACGTGCCGCCGTAGACTGCGACCGAGCTGGTGAACACCACCTTGGGTTGGTGTCCGCGCTCGCGGCAGACGTCCAGCAACAGGCGCGAAGCGTCGAGATTGATGCGCATGCCGAGATCAAAATCGGCTTCGGCCTGGCCGCTGACAATCGCCGCGAGATGAAATATCGATGTCGTGCCGGTGTCGATGATCTGGCGCAGCAGCGCACCGTCGGCGATGTCGCCGGTGATCACCGTCACACGCGCATCGCCAAAGTCCTGCGCGGGAACGACATCGACCAGCACGAGCTTGTCGATGGTGTGCACGGCGCCGTGGCTGTCGCTCAGATGGCCGCGTGCCAGCAACTGGCGCGCCAGGCGCTGACCGAGAAATCCGGCGCCGCCGGTGATGAGGACATTCATTGTGAGACTCCTTCAGTGTTTGCGGCAGCGAGCCAGCCGAGGCCATCTTCGGTACGCCCGCGCGGACGGTATTCGCAGCCTATCCAGCCTTCATAACCAAGCTCGTCGAGCAGACGGAACAGATACGGGTAATTGACTTCGCCATCGTCCGGCTCGTTGCGGCCTGGGACGCTGGCGATCTGCACATGCCCGATGTGGCTGATGTATTTTTTGAATGTCATCGCCAGGTCGCCTTCGACGATTTGCGCATGATAAAAATCCATCTGCACCTTGACGTTCGGCTCGCCGGCCTCTTCGCGCAATGCATGCGCCTGCGCTTGCGAATTGAGGAAATAACCGGGCATGTCGCGGCCGTTGATCGGTTCGATCAGCAGCAAGAGTCCATGCTTGCCGACTTCCCGCGCCGCGTGGCGCAAATTGCCCAGATAGACTTCACGATGGATGTCCATGTCGGCGCCGGCGGTTATCAGGCCGGCCATCATGTGCACCCGTTTTGTGCCGAGTGCGCGTGCGTATTCGATGCCACGGGCGACGCCGGCACGGAATTCATCCTCGCGGCCGGGCAGCGCCGCGATGCCGCGTTCGCCTGCTGCCCAATTGCCGGGCGGCAGATTGAACAATACGTTTTCCAGATGGTTTTCGTTCAGCCACAACGCCACTTCGTGTGCTGCATGCTCGTATGGAAACAGGAATTCGACCGCCTTGAAGCCGGCCGCAGCCGCAGCGGCGAAGCGCTGCGGAAAGGCGACCTCATTAAACATCATGCTCAGGTTGGCGGCAAATTTTGGCACTGTGATTCTCCGGAATTAAATATCCAGCCCGAAGGCCGACTTGAGTTCATCGATCTGCGCGGCGTCGAGCGGCCGGGTCGGCACGTCGCGCAGCAGCAGGAACAGTTTGGCGGTTTCCTCCAGCTCCTCGGCCGCATACACCGCGGCCTCGAGCGTGGCGCCGGACACCACCGGCCCATGATTGGCCAGCAGCACCGCCGCGTGCCTGGGCGCAAGCGTGCCGATGGCGCTGGCCAGCGCCGGGTCGCCGGGGCGGTGGTAGGGCACCAGCGGCAGGCGGCCGATCTTCATCACGAAATACGGCGTGAGCGGCGGAATGCAATCGGCATGATTGAGGCCGCACATGCAGGACACCGCAGCCGAATGTGTCGAATGCAGATGCACGATCGCGCCGGCGCCGCTGCGCGTCTGGTACATCGCGCGGTGCAAAAACGCTTCCTTGGACGGCGGCTCGCCGCTGATCAGGCGGCCGTCCCAGTCGAGCTTGGACAACGTCGCCGGATCGAGCCGGCCAAGGCTGGCATTGGTCGGCGTCAGCAGCCAGCCATCGTCGAGGCGCACGCTGAGGTTGCCGCTGCTGCCGGCGGTCAGGCCGCGTTCGAACAGCGAGCGGCCGAACTCGACGATCTGTTCGCGCTGGCGCGCCTCTTCCGGCTTGTCGTGAATCGCGGCGCTCATGTCAGGCTGCTCCATGCCTTGATGAAGAAATCGGGACTGCCGAAATTGCCGGACTTGAGCGCCAGCGCCAGCGGTGCGCCGGCGTTCTGTTCCTGAAGCGCTGCGGTCCACGGCACCCCGGGATCGATTTCCGGACCGATGCGCAGACCTGAAACGCCGAGCGCCTTGACCACCGCGCCCGAGGTTTCGCCGCCGGCGACGATCAGCTGGCCGACGCCCATCCTGACCAGGCCTTGTGCGATTGCCGCCAGCGCCTCCTCGACCAGGCTGCCGGCACGTTCGACGCCCAGTTGCGCCTGCACTGCCCGCACCGTTTCCGGCGTCGCCGTCGCATAGATCAGCACCGGCTGCCGGCCGACATGCGCGGCTGCCCAATCGAGCGCCGCGCTCACCACATCGTCGCCACGCGCCAGTTGCAGCGGATCGACATGAAATGCCGGCGCCTGCTCGCGCATCACCGCGACCTGTTTTTGCGTGGCGACCGAGCAGCTGCCGGCGATCACCGCGCGCAGTCCGCCGGTGGCAGGCAGCCGGTCGGCTGCATCATGCCGCGCCAGCAAACCAAGCCGGCGGAAATTTTCCGGCAAGCCCAGCGCAATGCCGGAACCGCCAGTGACCAGCGGCAGGTCGGCGCAGGCGGCGCCGATCGCTTCCAGATCGCGGTTCGATACCGCATCGACGATCGCGTACCCATATCCTTGCGCACGCAGTGCCGCAAAACGTTCGGTAATGGCCGCCGCGCCCTGCTCGACCACCCGGTAGCCCGCCAGTCCCACCTTGCCGCTCACCTGCTGCTGCAGCACCCGCACCAGGCTGGCGTCGGTCATCGGCGTCAGTGGATGGTTGCGCATGCCCGATTCGCTCAACAACTCGTCACCGACGAATAAATAACCTTTATAGATCGTGCGGCCGTTGGCGGGGAACGCGGGGCAGGCAATCGTGAAGCCGGTGTCCAGCGCCCGCATCAGCGCGTCGGTCACGGGGCCGATATTGCCGCGCGGCGTGGAATCGAAGGTCGAACAATATTTGAAATAGAACTGCCGGCAGCCGGCCTGCTGCAGCCAGCGCAGCGCCGCCAGCGATTCGGCGACCGCCTCATCGACCGGGCTGGTGCGCGACTTCAGCGCAATCACGATCGCATCGACATCGGCGGGCAGCGGCCCGCTCGGGACGCCGATCAGCTGCACGGTGCGCATGCCGGCCTTGACCAGCATGCCGGCGAGGTCGGTGCCGCCGGTGAAGTCGTCGGCGATGCATCCCAGTAGTACAGTCATGTTTTTTCCTCAGGCCGTTCTTGATGCGGTTTTGGCAGCCGGCAGTGTGATGCCGGGGAATATTTTCACCACGGCGGAATCGTCCTCGCCGCCATGTCCGGCAGCCGACGCCTGCATGAACATCTGATGCGCGGTGGCCGACAGCGGCAGCGGGAACACGCTTTTCTTCGCATAGTCGAGCACGATGCCCAGGTCCTTGACGAAGATATTGACCGCCGACAGCGGCGTGTAGTCGCCGGCCAGGATATGGGGCACGCGGTTCTGGAACATCCACGAGCTGCCGGCGCTGTTGGAGATGACTTCATATAGCGCATCGGGATCGCAGCCGGCGCGCAGGCCGAGCGCCATTGCTTCCGCCGCCGCCGCGATATGCACGCCGGCCAGCAGTTGATTGATCATCTTTACCTTCGAACCCTGGCCGGGCTGGTCGCCCAGGCGGTAGAGCCTGGAGCAGATCGCATCGAACAGCTTGCTGCAGACGGCGAAGGTGTCCGGCGCGCCCGCCGCCATCACCGACATCTCGCCCGATGCGGCCTTGGCGGCGCCGCCCGAGATCGGCGCATCGATGAATCGCAGGCCCATGGCCAGCAGCCGCGCGCCCAGGGCTTCGGCGAACTCGGGCGCAACGGTGGCGCTGGCGATCACGACCGCGCCCGGCTTCAGGTGGGCCGCCGCGCCATCGGCGCCGAACAGCACCTGTTCGGTCTGCTGTGCGTTGACAACCACTATCAGCAAGGCGTCCACGCTGACGGCCAGCCCAGCCGGCGAGTCTGCGGCGTGGGCGCCGGCCGCGACCAGTTTCTGTACGGCTTCCGGCCGCACGTCACAGGCATGCACCTCGAAGCCTGCGCGCAATAACGATGAGGCGATGCCCATGCCCATTGCGCCGAGGCCGACCACACCTACACGGCTGATCTGTTCCGCCATTTGATTTTTCCTGTCTCGATCCGGAAGAATGTCATCTAAAAACGAAAATAAGCCCTGTCCGGTGGCTAAAAGATGTATAAAATTTGTATAGATGTATGCTATGTGTCGAGTTACGATGTGTCAAGCCGTATATTTCCGGCATGGCGCGGCGTTATCAAACCTGTTGCAGCGGCTTTTTTCAGACTTGGCAGTGACAAAGGAGGACATTTCATGGACCGCACGATGCGCTTTACCCTTCCCGAACCGGACACCGATGAGGGTGGTTTTGCCGCCGGCACGCTGGGCGTGCGGGTAGCCGGCAAGCTGCTGAAAAAAATCCGCGGCGATGGTCTGGCGCCGGGCACCCGTCTGCCGTCCGAGCAGGCGATGGCCCGGCATTTCGGCGTCAGCCGCACCGTGGTGCGGGAAGCGATTGCCTTGCTGAAGGCTGAAGGCTTGCTCAGTACCCGCAAGGGCAGCGGCGCCTTCCTCTGCAAGGCGGACGGCCCGCACGCCGCCGGCGATGACGATGTGCTGACCGGGCAGTCGGTGCAGTCGCTGCTGAACCTGATCGAAGTGCGGCGTGGGCTGGAATCGGAAACGGCGGCGCTGGCCGCGGTGCGCCGCACGCCGGGGCAACTGGCCGACATCGAGCATGCGTTAAGGCGGATTGAGGAAGCGGTCGCGGCCGGTGTTACCGGCGTCGAGGAGGATGTGCGTTTTCATCTGAGCATAGCCGAAGCGACCGGCAATCCCTACTGGGTCAGGTTCGTGGAAATGTTTGCCGAGCCGACCCGCTCGGCGATCAAGGTCACGCGCGCCAACGAAGCGCGGCGCGCTGATTTTTCCAGTCACGTACGCCAGGAGCATGAAAAAATCGTCAGCGCGATTGCCGCCGGCGACCCGGTGCTGGCGCGCATTGCGGCCAGCGAGCACATGACCAATGCGGCCGAGCGTGTGCGGCTGGCCGATCATGAATTCTGGCGCGGTGCGGGCGGGGAGCTGGCGCGGAGCCTGGCGCGGGATCCATTGATGAATGAATTGGATGATGCGCCACGGCATCGGAAGCGCTGAAAAACCGCGACCTTTTGCGGTCATCCCAATCCACATCAGCCAGCAGCGATATAGGACGTTTTTACGATGGTGTAAAACTCCTTCGCATGACTACCCTGTTCACGCGGCCCATAACTGGAGCCTTTGCGCCCCCCGAACGGAACATGGTAGTCGACACCCGCGGTGGCAACGTTCACCATCACCATGCCCGCTTGTGCGTGTCGCTTGAAGTGCTGCGCATGCTTCAGCGATGTCGTGCAGATTCCCGCGGCCAGGCCGAATTGCGTATCGTTGGCGGTCTTCAGCGCTTCTTCGTAATCCCTGACCCTGATCACGGAGGCAACCGGCCCGAACACTTCCTCACGATTGATCCGCATGTCGTTCGTGGTATTGATCGCCAGTGCGGGCGTCAGGAAATGACCTTGCGTCTCGCGCTCGACCAGCTCGCCGCCGAATACGGAAGCGCCCTCCGCGCGCGCAATGTCGATGTAGTCCAGGTTCTGTCTCAGCTGCCTGTCATCGACCACCGGGCCGATCTGCGTGCCAGCTTCCAGCGCGTGGCCGACGCGCAGTTGCTGCATGCGCGCCTGCATCTCTGCCACGAACCGTTCATGTATGCCCGCCGTGACGATCAGGCGCGAGGACGCTGTGCAGCGTTGTCCAGTGGAGAAAAACGCGCCGTTGATGCACGCCTCCACGGCCGTGGACAGGTCGGCATCGTCGAGCACGACCATCGGATTCTTGCCACCCATTTCGAGCTGAAATTTTTTACCGGAGGCCACGCATTTCTGCGCAATCGCGCGACCAGTCCCGACGGAGCCGGTAAAGCTGATGCCATCCACGTCCGGCGAGTTGACCAGCGCTTCACCGACGATCGCGCCGCGCCCCATCACCAGGTTGAGCACACCGGCCGGAAGACCTGCCTCTGCAAGAATGCGCACCAGTTCCCAACTGCTGGCAGGAACAAGGTCCGCGGGTTTGAGCACGACGCAATTGCCATAGGCCAGCGCCGGCGCCATTTTCCACGCCGGGATGGCGATCGGAAAATTCCACGGTGTGATGAGACCGACCACGCCCAGCGGTTCGCGGGTGATTTCGACCGATATTCCGGGCCGCACCGACGGCACTATCTCGCCGGTCAGGCGCAGCGTCTCTCCAGCGAAGAACTTGAAAATCTGACCGGCGCGGGCGACTTCGCCGATTGCCTCGGGCAGGGTTTTTCCTTCTTCCCGGGCGAGGATCTTGCCCAGCTCATCCTTGCGTGCGAGGATCAGGCTGCCCGCCCGGTCCAGGATATCGAAACGCTGCTGCGGCGTGGACAGGGACCAGCCGGGAAACGCACGGCGCGCCGCGGCAATGGCGGCGTCGGCCTGGGCCGCATCGGCCTGCGCAAATTCACCGATCACATCGGACAGGTCGGATGGATTGATATTGCGGGTGGTCGTCGCACTGCCTGTCCACTCGCCGTTGATGTAGTTGGAAAATGTGGTCATGTCGGATTGTTTCGAAGTGAGATTGCAAAAGAGTGCTACACCAGGCCGCGTGCCGCCAGGTTTTTCATTAGCGCACCGACGCCGAAACGCCACGGTGTGATCTGGTCGCTATGGCCGACCCAGTTGACCAGGCTGCCGAGCCTGTCGCTGGTGATCACGACGCGATCATTCAGATGATGGGTAAATCCCGCACCGGGCGTGCCGCGATCCTGGACAGGGGCGAACATGGTGCCGCAAAACAGCATCATGCCGTCCGGATATTGATGGTGGGCGCCCATCGCGTGACTCACCAGTTCCACCGGATCACGGCTGATCTTTGACATCGAACTGCTGCCGGCCAGAGTGAAGCCGTCGTCGCCGGTGATGGTCAGCGCAATGTCGGTATTGCGCACGTCGTCGAGGTTGAAATGCGCATCAAAGATGCGGATGAAGGGGCCAATGGCGCAGGAACCATTGTTGTCCTTCGCCTTGCCAAGCAGAAGGGCGCTGCGGCCTTCAAAGTCTCGCAGATTCACATCGTTGCCCAGCGCCGCGCCCACTACCGTGCCGGCGGACGTGACTGCCAGCACCACTTCCGGCTCCGGGTTGTTCCAGGACGATCCCGGGTGAAGGCCGACGCTGACCGCGGTGCCGACCGAGGACAACGGAGCCGCCTTGGTAAAGATCTCGGCGTCCGGTCCGATGCCGACTTCGAGATATTGCGACCACATGTTTTTGGCGATCAGCAGCTCTTTCAGTGCCATGGCCTGTGGCGAACCGGGCTTGATTGCGGCAAGGTTGTCGCCGGCCATCAGTACGACCTGCGCGCGCACGGCGTCGGCGCGCGCGGCATCACCGCGCGCCTGTTCTTCAATCACGCGCTCGACCATGCTGGCGGCGAACGTGACGCCGGCGGCCTTGACTACCTGCACGTCGTTCGGCGCCAGCAGGTGCCTGTATTGTGGATCGGGACCGTGCTCGCAGGTCGACGCCAGCCAATCCGCGACACTGCCAAGTGACGGACCGTTCGCATTGCGTACCGCAGCGGCAAGATCGGCGAGCTCTAGCAATGCCGACATCGTCGGTGCCGCTGTACTGATATCGACCAGTTGCCCGCCTCGTACCGTTACCAGTGTCGGGCCGCCCTGTTCGCCCGGCAGCCATACTCTGCCGAGCAGCAGTGCGTTGGCGGCGTCGCCAGGCAGTGTTTCGTCAATGCTGACCGTGCGTTTTTCGTTTCCCTTCATACCGTTACCTTGGCGTCTTTGATGACCTTGCCCCACAAGGCCTGTTCCTCGGTCATGAATTTTGCAAATTTTTCGATGGAGCCGCCACCGCCTTCCGCGCCGTAGCCGTCAAGTTTTTCGACAACATCAGGCATGGCCATGACCTTGTTGACATCCTCGTTGATTCGTTGCGCGAGCGCCTTCGGCAGTTTGCCCGGGCCCACCAGGCCGTACCAGGTGGTCGCCTGGAAACCGGGGAAGCCGAGCTCCGCTACCGTCGGCACGTTGGCAAACACCTTGGAACGCTTGCTGTTGGTCTGCGCAATCGCGATCAGCTTGCCGCGATTGACCTGCTGGATCGCCGACGGGATTGTTTCAAAACTAAAATCGATCTGTCCGCCCAGCAGGTCGATCATCAGCGGGCCGGATCCTTTGTATGGAACATGCATCGCATCGACGTTGGCGCGCAGCTTGAACATCTCCAGTGCCAGGTGTTGCACTGACCCGGCTCCAGCCGAGCCGAAGGATACGGCGCCCGGCTTGCTCTTGCAGAGCGCGATCACGTCCTTGAGTGTCCTGGCCTTCTGATTTTCATGCGCGATCAGGACCGTCGGCGTGACGCCCACCAGCACGATGGGGGAGAAATCGCGGTCAACCACATACCCGAGGTTCGGATAAAGGCCGGGGGCAACCGCGTGGCTGCTGAAGTTTGCCATCAGCAGCGTGGTGCCGTCAGCCGGCTGCTTGCTGGTATATTCGGCGGCGATTACGCCGGCCGCGCCGGCCTTGTTCTCTACGATTACCGTGGTGTTCCACATGGCGCTCAGTTTTTGCGCGAGTATTCGCGCCACCGCATCGGTGCCGCCGCCAGGTGGAAAACCGACCATGATCCGGATCGAACCCGCCGGCAGAGTCTGGGCATGTAGCATCGGGGCGGCAAGGGTGGCCGCCGCGGCAGCAATAAAAGTTCTGCGTTTCATCGTTCATCTCCTGTTATTGGTAGTGTTATTTTGTACAGCGGGATTACGCCCGCCCTCTCCCGAGGACAGGGGCGGTTTTGCAGCTCGTCAGCCGAATGCGCCGCGTTCACGCAGCGATGCGATGGCGTGATTGTCCAGGCCCAGCTCCTGCATGACTTCGTCGGTGTGCTGGCCGAGCAGCGGCGGCGGATGGCGCAGCTGTTGCGGCGTGCCGTGGAGCTTGACCGGGAATCCCAGTTGCCTGATCGTGCCTTCGACCGGGTGCTGCATTTCCATGACCATGTTGCGCGCCTGTGCCTGTTCGCTCACGAGCGCCTCGGCGTAGGTGAAGATCGGCGCGGCCGGCACGCCTGCGTCCAGCAATGCCTCAATCCACTCATCGGCGCTGCGCTGCGACAGCGTCTCCTCGAGCGTCTTCACCAGTTCTTCGCGGTTTTTCATGCGCTCGACGTTATTGGCGAAACGCGGGTCGCCGGCCAGGTCCGGACGCTTGACGACTTCGCATAGCAGCATCCACAGTTTCTGGTTCGCGGCCCCGAGCACGAAATGGCGGTCGGATGCACGAAACGCCTGGTACGGCGCGCTCATCCGGTTGGCGCTGCCG
The DNA here is from genome assembly GCA_040387375.1 of Pseudomonadota bacterium. Lineage (GTDB taxonomy): Bacteria > Pseudomonadota > Gammaproteobacteria > Burkholderiales > Burkholderiaceae_D > JAZKDW01. Next base: position 138,061 of record JAZKDW010000046.1, on the reverse strand, counting down.
ATCGGACTGGGCACCTTGTCGGTTCCCCAGTATTCGGCCACTTCCCAGATCGACAGGCCGAGCGCGCTTTCAAACAAGGATGCGTCCACATACTGGCCTTCGCCGCTGCGCTCTCGTCCTATGATCGCACTCAATATCGCGTACGCCGCAAACAGTCCCGCGCCCAGATCACCGACCGGCACGCTGCTCTTGACCGGAGGCATGCCCGGATGACCCATCACGCTCATCATGCCCGTCATGGCCTGTGCAATCAGGTCAAAACCGGGGCGCGTCGACCATGGACCGGTCTGGCCGAACCCCGAGATGCTGGCATAGACCAGGCGCGGGTTGATCCGTCTGATGGTTTCGTAATCAATTTTCAGCCTTGCGGCGACGCCGGGCCGGTTGTTCTCGACAAGCACGTCTGCAGTCTTCGCCAAGTCATAAAACGCTTCAAGCCCGGCCTCGCTCTTGAGGTCGATTTCAATGCTGCGCTTGTTGCGGTTCAATGCCAGAAAGCCGCCGCTGTCGTTGCCCTTCAGACGGAAACCCATCGCCTTGCGGGTCTGGTCCCCGGTCTTCGGAGGTTCCACCTTGATGACATCGGCCCCCATGTCACCCAGCAGCATGCAGCAGAAAGGGCCTGCCATGACCTGGCTCACATCGAGTACCCGCAGGTGGGAAAGCGGAAGTGTCATGCGTAATTCCCTCGGCGTGTTATCAAGGATGTCTTCATTCTTGTCATTCCTCCATGTCCTGTATGTGGTGTTGCCATCGATTTCTCTACGCCTGGCAGTTGAGAAATGCAGTGTATGGATGCATCCGGGCAGGGTCAAACGACAATTTTTAAGGATGCCTTGTATAAAAACTTGGGCTAATCGTTTTTGCGTTGATAGCTGTCCGGCGCATGGGGCCATCCTTCGCGAGCCACAAGTTTTTCTCGTGCCATCCCCAAGTTTTTTTCGTTTGGCATTGTCTGTGGCCGGCCCTAGACTTTCCGCTTCTCATCCAGATGCGCCGACGCATGTCGCCGCATAACCATCAAAGGCCAGACACAATGTCACAACCGATTCTCCTCGAGCGCAATGGCAGCATTGCGACGGTCACTCTCAACAAGCCGGAAAAAATGAATGCCCTGGACATCGGGATGTGGCGGATGCTGGCGGACACTTTCAATGCCTTGTCCGCCGATGATGACGTGCGCTGCATCATCCTGCGCGGCGCGGGCGACAAGGCATTCTCCGCCGGCGCAGATATTGAAGAGTTTCCCCGCACGCGCAACAGCGCCGCCCAATCGCGCGTCTATTCACAGGTGACGCAGGCCGGCATGCGCGCGATCGCCGATTGCCGTCATCCGACGGTGGCATTGATTCAGGGCGCCTGCGTAGGTGGCGGCCTCGAGATTTCGACAATGTGCGACATGCGCATCTGCGGCGCATCCAGCCGCTTCGGCGTGCCGATCAATCGGCTCGGCCTGGTCGTGTCATACGATGAACTACGTGGGCTAACCGCGCTGGTAGGCAAGGCAGGTACGCTGGAGATTCTGCTGGAGGGGCGCGTATTCGGCGCCGATGAAGCGCTCAGGAAGGGCCTGGTAAACCGCGTGGTGGCCGATGACGAACTGGTGGCTGACGTTGCCGCCACGGCCAGGCGCATCGGTCATGGAGCGCCGCTGGTCGCGCGCTGGCACAAGAAATTCCTGCATCGTATGGAGGACACGAGACCATTGACAGATACGGAACTGGACGAAGCCCACCATTGCTTCGATACGGAAGATTTCAGGATTGGTTATCGAGCGTTCCTGGACAAGGTCAAGCCGACTTTTCAGGGCAAGTGAACGGCCTCAGGCCGCCTCGATCGTCGTCGATGCGACCTCCGCCTCGCTACGTACCCAGTCGACAAACGTGGCGATCCGCACGTCCTGCGCGCGCTCCTCCGGGAACAGCATGTAGTAGGCGAACTCGACCGGCAGCGAGATGTCGAACGGCCGTACAAGCCGGCCGTCCGCAATGTCCTTCGCCACCCAGCTGTTCTTGGTCAGCGCAACCCCAAGTCCATCAATGGCGGCATTGATCACCAGATGACTTGGTGAAAATGACAAGCCTCGCGACGCATCCACGTCGGTTACACCAGCATGCGAAAGCCACGCCGACCAATGCGGATTGCTGCCGTCGGCATAGGTGCTGCCGTCATGCAGCAGCGTGTGGTGCTTCAGGTCGGCGGGAACCCGCAAGGGCTGGTCGCCGTTCATCAGCTCGGGGCTGCACACCGGGAACACCTCCACGGACAGGCATCGTTCCGAATGCAGTCCAGGGTAGTTGCCGCGGCCGTAACGGATTGCCAGGTCCAGTTCGTTACGCGAAAAGTCGGGCATGCCGGCGGCAGTCGATACTTTCAGATCGATTTCGGGGTGCGCCTTGACGAATCGGTCCATCCTCGGAATCAGCCATTTCGCCGCGAAGGTAGGGGGAATGTCGACGCGCAGGCTCGGCATCAGCTGCACTTGCAACTCGCGCGTGGCGTCGACCAGTATGCCGAAGGCCTGCTGCACGGCCGGCAAATAGGCGCGCCCTGCAGCGGTCAGAAACAGTGATTTTGCTTCCCGGATGAACAGCACGACGCCGAGGTGTTCTTCGAGAGTCTTGACCTGGTGACTGACGGCCGAGGGCGTGACGCACAGCTCATCGGCCGCACGGGTGAAGCTGGAGTGGCGTGCGGCGACTTCAAAAGCCCGCAACGGATTTAATGGTGGGAGGTGGCGCGCCATGCCTGCACATCGGTAGATGAGAATTGCTGGTGGCGCCCACTATAGCATGATCGGTATGCCGTAAATCACGTCGGCAGCTTCAACATTTTCTCTCGCATGCGTTGAATAAAAGTCGTTTGTCCGGCGCACGACGTCCTCATACACTTGCAGTCGAAAAAAACAATCGGAGATGGAGACAGCATCCCGCCAGGCAACGCGCAGCCGGAACTTCGTATTGCCGCGCGCTGGTGACGATCATGCCTGCTCCGGATCCGGCTGTCGCAGCCATTCCTAACGCGAGAGAGCGAATCATGACCATTATCACCAGTATCGAAGACTTGCGGGTGCTGGCACAAAAAAGGGTGCCGCGCATGTTCTACGATTATGCCGACTCGGGTTCGTGGACCGAGTCGACCTATCGCGCCAACGAGTCCGACTTCGCCGCGATCCAGCTACGCCAGCGTGTGGCGGTCAATATCGAGAACCGCACCACACGCACGACCATGCTGGGGCAGGATGTCGCGATGCCGGTCGCAATCGCTCCCACCGGCCTGACCGGGATGCAGCATGCGGACGGCGAAATCCTGGCAGCGCGGGCGGCAAAAAAATTCGGCATTCCGTTCACGCTGTCGACCATGAGCATTTGCTCGATCGAAGACGTGGCCGAGGGCACGGGCAGCCATCCGTTCTGGTTTCAGGTGTACGTAATGCGCGACCGCAAGTTTGTCGAGCGTCTGATTGAGCGTGCACGGTCTGCCAATGTTTCGGCGCTGGTGCTGACACTTGATTTGCCCATCAGCGGACAGCGTCACAAGGACATCAGGAACGGCTTGTCGGCGCCACCCAAGGTGACGATGCGCAACCTGCTCAATATCGCAAGCAGGCCGCGCTGGTGGTGGAACATGCTGCAAACGCGTCGCCGCACGCTCGGCAACATCATCGGCCACATCGATGGCGTGGGCAATAACGTCCTGCTGTCGGAATGGTGCGCGCAGCAGTTTGACCCGACTCTTAACTGGTCCGACGTCGCGTGGATCAGGCGCTTGTGGGATGGCAAGCTGATTCTGAAAGGCATTCAGGATGTGGAGGATGCGCAGATTGCCGCCACCACCGGCGCGGACGCTTTGATAGTGTCCAACCATGGCGGGCGGCAGCTGGATGGAGCGCCGTCCTCGATCCGCGCCCTGGCGGCGATCGTGGAGGCAGTCGGAGGCCGCATCGAAGTGCATATGGATGGCGGCATCCGTTCCGGCCAGGATGTGCTCAAGGCCGTCGCACTGGGTGCGAAGGGCACCTATATCGGCCGTTCGATGCTGTACGGCCTCGGCGCAATGGGAGAGGCTGGTGTCACCCGGGCGCTCGAGATCATTCATAAAGAACTTGATTTGACGATGGCGTTCTGCGGGCACACCGATATCAGGCGTGTCGACCGCAGCATCATGCTGCCGGAAGTGCACCGAGACCATTTGCCGGGCGCTCACGCGATCGGCGCTGCGGCCTGAGTGGAAAATGACATGAATAATTTTCTTCAGGACATGGCGGTAATCGACGCTCACCAGCATTTCTGGGATCCCACGCGCAACTATCATCCGTGGTTATGCGACAAGCCGCCGATTGCGTTCCGCTACGGTGATTACAGCGCACTGCGCTGTCCGTACCTGCCGGACAAATACCTGCGAGACGCCACCGGGTTGTCGATTGCGGGCACGGTGTATATCGAGGCCGAATGGAAGCCGGGCGAGGCGCTCGCCGAAATGCAATATGTGGAGCAGCTGCGCAAGAGCACCGGCTATCCGTCGGTGGCAGTTGCACAGGCATGGCTGGATCAGCCGGACGCGGCAACACAGCTGGCGCAACTGGCCCGTTATTCGTTCGTGCGCGGGATCCGGCATAAACCGCGGGCCAACCTGACACCGGAAGACACTGCGCCAGGCGGCATGGCGGACCCCGCATGGCGATGCGGCTACGCGCATCTGGCCAAGCATGGCCTGCGCTTCGACTTGCAGACCCCGTGGTGGCATTTGCACGAAGCGACGGCGCTGGCGCGCGATTTTCCCGGGACGCAAATTATCTTGAACCATGCCGCGCTGCCGGCGGATCGCACGCCGGCGGGACTGCTGCTATGGCGCAAGGCGATGAAACAGGTCGCCGGTTGCCCGAACGTGGCGCTCAAGATATCAGGTTTGGGCGTGCCCGGACAGGAATGGACAGCGCAAATGAATCGGGAAGTGGTGCTGGCCGCAATCGAAATTTTCGGCGTCGACCGCTGCATGTTCGCGAGTAACTTTCCAGTCGACAGCCTGTGCGGAGCCATTGATGTGATCTTCAACGGGTTCGCTGAAATCGTGCACGATTTCAGTCGCGACGAGCGGCGAAAACTGTTTCACGACAACGCCGTGCGCATCTACGAAATTTATCTGACCTGAGGCAGAAACTTTACGGTCCTGACAAGGAGGATCGGATATTGACAGGGTCGACGACCCGTTCCTGCGTCTTCAACCAGACCAGGATTAATAATTAAAAGGAGACACAGTTGAATCGACTTGATGCGGCATCCGGGCTTGTTGCAAGCGCCGCGGGGATGCTGTTGGTGATATCGGCAGCACGATTGCCGGACGTGGCCGGGCAGAGTTTTGGGCCTGGATTTTTCCCCGGACTGATCGGAAAAGGGCTGGTTGCCGCCGGACTGTTCCTCGCCGTGCGCGCCTTCATGGATCAACGCGCTACGCCGTCCGCCGCCAGCCATGGAAAGTCGGCATGGCTCGGCGCGGCCTTCATCGTTGCAATGCTGATCGTGTACGTTGTCCTGTCCGACCGGCTTGGATTCCATCTCACTGCGATCGGATGCGTGGCGCCAATCATGTGGCTCTTTACGCGCAAGCCCGTCGCGTCGCTGGTGATTACAACGATCGGCACGGTATGTGTGCATGCGGCCTTCTACGGCCTGTTCAGGGTGCCCCTGCCATGGGGCGTGCTTCAACCGTTTGCGTGGTGATCATGGATAACATTCTTAAAGCATTTATTCTTGTCTTCGAGTGGCACACCATGCTCGTCGTCCTGCTGGCGAGCATATTCGGCCTCATTGTCGGCGCCATTCCCGGGCTTACGGCGACCATGGCAATGGCGCTGCTGGTGCCGCTGACCTTCTTCCTCGGCCCCATTCCCGCTGTCGGCGGCATGATCGCGTGCTCGGCGATGGCGATTTTCGCCGGCGATATTCCCGGCACCCTGCTGCGCATGCCGGGCACGCCGGCGTCCGCCGCCTATACCGACGAAGCATACGCAATGACCCGTAACGGGCAGGCGCAGCAAGCGCTCGGTGCGAACCTATTGTTTTCCGCCGTGGGCGGCATCTTTGGCACGCTGGTGCTAATTTTTGCCGCGCCGGCGCTCGCCGAGTTTGCGACTAACTTCAGTTCGTTCGAGTATTTTTGGATGGGAATGCTGGGCCTGACTTGCGCGGTCATCATCGGTGCGGCGGATCGGACAAAAGGGGTAATCAGCTTGCTGATCGGGCTGGCGATTGCCACTATCGGCATCAACAATCCAGCCGGCATGCCTCGCTTCACGTTCGGCAACATGAATCTGTTGAGCGGTGTCGACTTCATCGCGGCGATGATCGGTTTCTTCGCGGTATCGGAGATTCTTCGTTACACGATCAGCGACCGCAAAGTGCTGGTGGTGGTGCAGCAGGAATTCGGCAACCTGTTTGCAAGTTGCGGCACGCTGATGCGGCAATATTGGCCTCAGCAGCTTCGAGGCAATATCGTCGGGACTGCAATTGGCGCCTTGCCTGGCGCAGGTGCCGACATTGCGGCGTGGATTGCGTATGCGGTGAGCAAGAAGTTTTCACGGACTCCGGAAAAATTCGGGACCGGGCATATCGAAGGCGTGATCGAGAGTACATCCGCAAATAACGCGGCACTGGGTGGCGCCTGGATTCCGGCGATGGTGTTCGGCATTCCCGGTGACACCATCACGGCGATCGTGATCGGCGTCCTGTACATGAAGGGCATGAATCCGGGACCGAGCATGTTCATCAAGAATCCGGAAAACATTTATGCAATCTTCATTCTGTTCATCGTCGCGAACCTGCTCATGCTGCCGCTCGGATGGGCGGCGATCAAGATGGCGCGCAAGGTGTTGTCGGTGCCGCAGAACCTGCTGATGCCATTGATTTTGCTGTTTTGCATCGTTGGCGCGTATGCGGCCACCAATTCATCATACGGCGTTCTGTTGATGATGGTGTTTGGCGTGGTTGGCTTCGTGATGGAGGCGCGTGGATTCCCGGTGGCGCCCGCCATTCTCGGATTGGTCCTCGGACCCATGCTGGAAGAGTCGTTCGTCAACTCAATGATTTCCGCGGACGGCAACCTTGCAGGACTGGTCGGTCGGCCTGTGGCCGGGACGCTGGCGGCGTTTTGCGCAGCCGTCTGGCTGCTTCCCCTCATGCGCGCGGTCTGGAATAAATTCAGGAAACCCGTCCTGACGCCGGTTGAGACAAGCGGCAATTAAGCGGGTAAATGAGGAAGGCCTGTCGTGACAGGACCTCCCGATTTGTAGTTAAAAAAGAGGAGAATCATGAACACAAAAAATCGAATCAATCGTCGGCGTTTCCTGCAAGGAATCGCAGCACTGTCCGCAGCACCGGTGGCGACCCTGTTCCCGGGCACCGCGTTTGCGGCCTATCCGGAGCGTCCGATCAGCATGATCGTACCCTGGGGGGCGGGAGGTGGCGCGGACATCGTGGCCCGCACAATGTCAGGCGAGATGGAGCGCGACCTGGGCCGCCCGATCAATGTCGTTAACCGTGCAGGCGGGGGTGGGGTCGTTGGCCACAGCGCGATTGCGATGGCGCCGGCCGATGGCTACACGCTTGGCATCGCGACCCTGGAAATTACACTCTACAAGTTGATGGGGCTTGCCGATATCACGCCATCCAGCTTCACGCCGCTCGCGCGACTGGGATTCAATCCCGGTGGCGTTTCGGTGTCGGCCAGTTCGCCGTACAAGACCATCCAGGAGCTCGTCACCGCCATCAAGGCAGCCCCGGCAGGAACCTTCAAGGCATCCGGTGCTGGCGTGGGCAGTAGTTGGCATATCAATTCGGCCGGCTTCATGCGGGCTATCGGGCTGGAACCAAGCCGTTTGCGTTGGGTGCCAAGCCAGGGTGGGACGTCCGCATTCCAGGAACTGATCGCGGGAAGCGTGGACATGGTTACCGCTTCCCCGGTGGAGGGGCGTTCGATGATCGAGGCCGGCCGGGTACGCCCGCTGGTCATCACCAACAACGAACGTGTCGCCATGTTCAAGAATGCGCCGACGATGAAAGAGGCGCTCGGTGTCGACTGGCAGATGAGCAGCTGGAACGCGCTAGTCGGGCCGAAGGGCTTGCCGGCCGAGGCCAGCACACGCCTGGTCGCGTCAGCGAAAAAAGCGCATGACTCGAAATTGTTCGGTGAAATGGTTGACCGCGGTTATGTGAAAATCTGGGAAACCGGTGCCGAGCTCGACGCCTTCCTCAGAAGGTTCAGTGCCAGTGTGGAACCATTGCTGCGCGATTTGCAGCTGGTCAAGGCTTAACGCGGTGCGCGCGGGAATTCCTGCGATGCCGCATGGGATTCCCGACTAACGCGTCAATATTACAGATAAAGGAGCAGGGCTTTGGGTCAAGCAATCGGGTTTGTCGGTCTGGGCTTGTTAGGCCAGGCCATGGCGCTGCGGCTGGCGCAGGAAGGTTTCAGCCTGGTTGTCTGGAACAGGGAACAGGAAAGAACGGCACCCTTGCTGACCACAGGTGCGGTGGTCGCCCATTCACTGCAGGAGGTGGCTGAGCGTTGTGCGGTCATCTGCCTGTGTGTGATCGATGGCGCAGCCGTGCGCGAGGTTGTATTTGGGGCGCAGGGTATCGCGCGGGCGGCGCCGGCTCCCCGCATGATCATCGATTTTTCGACCGTGACGCCGGCAGAGACGCGGGCACTTGCCGGGGAGGCGGAGCAACATGGTCTAAGCTGGATCGATGCGCCCGTCTCTGGCGGCCCGGCCGCAGCCGCGGTGGGGGCCTTGACATTGATGGCCGGCGGTATGGCGGCGGAGCTGGAAGCCTCTAAAGCAATTTTCCAGGCGCTCGCGTGCCGGTTCACGCATGTGGGCGGCGTGGGGTCCGGGCAGGCAATGAAAGTGCTGAACCAGGCCCTTGTCGGCGGTACGTTTGTCATGCTGGCAGAGGTACTCGCGCTGGCGCGCAGCTTGGGCTTGCCGGCGGAGATCGTTCCGCATTGCCTGGAAGGTGGCCTTGCGGATTCAGTTGCCCTGCAGCGTGTATGGCCGCGCATGGCGGGTGAACAGTACGAGCCGCCGACGGGCCGGGCGGGCCAGATGTTCAAGGACCTGAAGAGCGTCGACGCATTGCGCGCTGTTTGCGGACTGGAGCTGCCTCTGATTGAAGCCGCGATCGGTCAATACAAGAAGTACGTGGAAGAACGGGGTGCCGCAGAGCAGGAAACGGTGTCGATTGCCCGTCTGTATGGCGCGTAGACGGACGGTCGGTCGCATAAGACAGGTTCCGTGAACATCGGCACGCACCGTAAAACATCATCCGATCCGCGCTTGCTCCTTCTCCCGCTGCCACCAGTCAATTAAAGAACGGTGGCAAGTTTCATGAAGATCGATTTGCCGCAACCGGACGGGCCGACAATGGCGATGAATTCGCCTTGTCTGGTTTGCAGGGTAATGTCTTCTACCGCGAACTCGGATGACTCGTTGTAGGCAAGGCAGAAATTTTAAAATCAACAGGTAAGTCGGTCATGGAGCAATTCACAATAGCCCCCATTTCATCAATGGGGGCTATTGTGCCAACGTTGAAAATTACTTGGGAAAGACGTTCAGCTCAGCCTTGGATGGCAGGAAGGAGCCGTTCCAGATGGTCTTCGGATCGATGCGGCTCTTGGTGCCATAGGCATCCGAGACTTGCGATGACATCAGCGACAGGCGTGCCGGCGAAATCTGGCCGAAACCTTCCGCCCGGCCGTTTGGCGTATTGATCGCGCGGCTAATCGCGAGCTTCAGGCGGCGGACTTCCAGCTTTTCGTCAATCAGGGCATCACGCTCCTTGACTGTCTTGATCGCGAGTTCAGGATTGGCCATCACGTCCTTCACCGATTTTGCAATCGCGCGCAGGAAGCCTTTGATTGCTTCCGGATTTTGCTTGATCAGGGTGTCTGATGTGATTACTGCATTGCTGTAGAGCTTAACGCCATGGTCGGGATAGGACAGGATGACGACTTCGTCGTCCTTGACGCCGCGCGCGTTCAGGCTCAGCAGCGAGGTGAAGTAGAAACCGGAGATGGCATCAACGTCCCCCTTGAGCAGCATGGTTTCACGCAGCGGCGGGTCCATGCTGATCCAGTTGATTTTGGATACATCGATGTTGTTGGCCTTGGCGAAGATCGGGAATGCGCGGCGGCTCGCATCGAATACAGGCGCGCCGAGCTTTTTGCCGACCAGGTCGGCCGGTGTCTTGATGCCGGATTTCTTGAGGGCGAAGATCGCGCCGGGCGTATCGTTGTACATCATCATGACGGCGACCGGCTTGTTTGGCGCGGTCGGGTTGTTGCCGACGAATTCCATCAGCACGGCCAGATCGGCAAAACCCATGTCATATGCGCCAGATGCAACCCGATTGACCGCATTGCCGGATCCGTTGCCAGAGTCGATCGTGACATCGAGATTCTCTTTCTGGAAATAGCCTTTTTGTTTCGCTACCAGAAACAGTGCCGCCGTTCCTTCAAAACGCCAGTCGAGCGTGAATTTGATCTTGGTGACCTCTTGCGCGGATGATTGAAGGGACAGGGCGCAGAGTGCTATTGCGGCGGTCCAGCGTAACAAGCGATTTTTGTTCATTTTTGATTCCTGAATAAAGGTGAAAAATTGGGTTGTGAACACTACAAATTTCAAGAAAATGCGTGAGCGCCAACTTTTCCTGATATTGAAAAACGTTGATGACAAATCAGGAAAAGCCCCGGCATCAGGGCAAGTCAGCGCAGGGATTCAAACGGCAACTTCGCTGGTCAATTTTCTTTCAACCGGAATCAACACCCGTCTCGGTTCATCATGCGCGGAGCCGATCAGTTCCCTGACATCCTTGATGCCGTTCTCTTGCAGATAATTTGTCAGGTCCTCCAGCGCGCGCGGGATAGCCATCGGATCGACATAGTTGATCGTGCCGAAGGCCACCGAGCTCGCGCCGGCCGCCATGAATTCGATGACATCGCGATAGTCGGTCACGCCACCCATGCCGAAGATGGGAATATTCACGGCGCGATAGACTTCCCACACCATGTACACCGCCAGCGGCTTGATCGCCGCGCCGGAAAGCGCGCCGATTTTATTGCCGATGATCGGCTTGCGCGTGCGGTAATCGATGCACATCGCACGCGGCGCATTGATTAATGCGATCGCATCCGCTCCCGCGGCTTCGACCGATTTGGCCACGCGCGACAACGATGAATAATCGGGCGCCAGCTTGGCGATCACCGGCAGTTTGGTGGCATCGCGAGCCCGCTTCACGAGATTGAATGCGGTGTCCGGGTCATAGCCGAAATCGAGGCCGCCCTGTTTCAGGTTCGGGCAGGAGAGATTCAGTTCGAGGCCGGAAAATACGCCGAGGTCCGAGCATTTGCGCACGATCTCGATATATTCATCCTCGGTGCGGCCGATCACGCTCTGAATGATCGGCACCTTGAGCCCTTTCAAGATAGGGACATCGTGCTCGACGAAATAATCCCAGTCATTGCAGGGAATGCCGACCGAGCTGTGCAGGCCCGCCGGCACCTCGATCACACGAGGAGGCGGGTTGCCGGGCCAGCGGTAGTTGCGTATGGTCTTCGGGACCAGCACGCCCATGGTCTCGACCGGGAAGAATTGGCTGAAGTTGCCATGATGACCGTAGGTGCCGGAACCCACGGTCAACGGGTTTTTCATTTGAATCCCGGCGATGTTGATACTCAGATTAGGCGCTTGCATTGACAACCTCCCAGGTTTGAAAGACGGGACCGTAGTGGCAGACTTCCTTGAGGGCTTTTTCGCTGTTGCAGGAAGAATCGAGACTGACCGGAATCACGCAGCCGTGGCAGTCGCCGAAGCCGCAGGCCATATGCTGTTCCATCGCGATTTCCGCGATCGCATTCTGCTTTTCCGCCACAGCGTGAATCGCGCGCGCGAGCCGATTGGAGCCGCAGACATAGAAGGCGTCGAATTTAAGCTTGTCGGCAAGCGCCACAAGTCCATCCGTCACCAGGCCACGGCTGCCGTCGTCGTCGGTGTGAGTAACAACCGGAAAGCCATACTCAGCGAATATGTCGAGAGCGACCAGATCGGACCTGGTCCGTGCGCTCAGATATCCATGCACTTCGATTCCGCGCCTGGCGGCTTCGTCCACTAGCGTCGGCAGCGCGGCGATACCAATGCCACGGCCAACCACGGCGATTCTTTTCGCGCCTTCGGGCAAGGAAAATCCCCGTCCGAACGGGCCGATGAGGTCGCAGCGTCCGTTCTCGGGCATCGTGCTTTGCATGAGCCGCGTGCCTTCGCCGATGATCTTGTAGGCGAGCTGCAGCCGGCGGCGATCGGCACTGATGCGATAGACACTGAAGGGGCGGCGCAGGTAAGGCGAAAGACTGCCTTCAATGCGAACGTTGACGAACTGGCCGGGCAACAAGGTGCCGGCGATGGTGGGTGCTTCGACTTCGATCAGCCAATAGTCACCCGTCAGATGTCTGTTGAAGACGACATGCGCGAGAACTTGCTCCAAAATTTCCTCCTGCGGTAGTAAAGGGCTTGCTCCATTGGGGGCAGCAAACGCATTGAGATCCAGGACTGAACAGCCGGAAAAATCCTCACCTGAAATTTCATCCGTGTATCCAGTACAGCGTAAAGTGATGCTCGTCTAAAAAATTTGCTTGTTAAATGGTCACCTCGCCTGCGATGGGGTGAGTGATTTCCTGCTGAATCTGCTGCTGGGAAATGCCAAGGCTGCGCAGGTAGATCAGTTTTGTCAGGGCCGCTTCGGCCGTCAGGTCGCGGCCGCCGATCACGCCGCTATCAGCGAACGCGCGGCCGGCCTCATAAAACTCCAGGTCGACACTTCCGCGAAAACATTGCGATACGCCGACGATGGGCGTACCGCCTGCAGTCGCGCGCTGCAATGCCGCGCCGATCGACGGATCCGCCGCGGGCCCGGCGCCGCCGCCATAAAGTTCGAGCACCAGGCCATCGGGATGGATGCCTGCCGCTGCGCTGATCAGCTCGTTGCTCATGCCGGGATATAGCTTGAGCAGTCCGACCGAGATATCGTGGCCGCCATTCAATGCGGGCGGCGCCGAAGTTCGGGGAGCAAGGAGAGCAGACGGGTCGACAGCAAGTTCATTGGTCATCAAGGCGAGCGCCGGCCAGTGCGGCGATTGAAAGCCATCAAGGCCATCGGAACTCCATTTGCGCACTCGATTGCCACGCATTAGCCTGCCACCAAAGAAAACCGAGGTTTCCTGAATCCGCGCATCGAGCGCGCAGATAATCGAACCCACGGTGTTCATTTCGCCATCGCTGGCTGGAACGGAAGCAGGGATCTGCGCGCCGGTGATGACGATCGGCTTGCCGAAGCCCTTGGTCAGAAAGGACAATGCGCTCGACGTGTACGCGAGTGTATCGGTGCCATGAAGAATGACGAAACCGTCAGCGCTGTCGCGCCTGGTCCAGAGAGTAGCCGCGAGATCGAACCAGTTTTTGGGGGCAGCGTTCGCGCTGTCGAGCAGCGGCTCGACAGACTCGATCACAAAGCGATGCGCGCTGAGCCCAGGGTGATGCGCGACCCAGCCTTCAATCTGGCTGACGAGCCGGGTGCCAGGCGCAAAACCGGAGGCTCCGGCTTCCATCCCGATGGTCCCGCCGACATAGAGAATGAAGATGGTCTTGCCGGTCATCGACTATTCATTCTCTGATGCACGGGCGCCACGGATGGCGCCACGCAAAAATCCTGAATGAGGCTGGTCAGATGATGGATCGTCGGTTGGAGTCGATCGACCCGGATATGCTCATCGGGTTGATGCGCGCAGCCGATGTCGCCCGGGCCCATTACCACGACGTCCAGACCGTGCTGCTGATAGAACGGCGCTTCGGTAGTGAAGGCAACCGCTTCGGCGTCGAAGCCGGTAAGACGTTCGGCCGCCCTGACGATGGCCGCGCCGGCTGGCGTCTCCAGACCCGGCACAAGCGCCATGATCGTTTCGATCGACACGCCCAGCTTGCGCCTTGCCGCGATGCCTTCGACGCGGCGTTTCAGCGTGTCGATTATTTCAGTGCCGTCGATACCCGGCAGCACCCGAAGATCGAAAGACAATTCGCAGGCGCCGCAGATGCGGTTGGGATTGTCGCCGCCATGAATGCAGCCAAGGTTCAGCGTCGGCGTCGGCACTGCGAAACCGGGATTCCGGTAGCGTTGCTGCAGCTCGCTCCGGTACGCGAGCAGCTCGGTAATTACCTCGTGCATTCCCTCCAGCGCGCTATTGCCAAACGCCGGATTGCTCGAATGTCCGCTCTGCCCGCTCAGATGGATGCGATGCATCGTATTGCCCTTGTGCATCCGCACCGGACGCGATCCGGTCGGTTCGCCGATGACCGCCTGCGCGCCGCGGAAGGCGGAATCCCGCAGCGCCCTGGCGCCGGACATGCCGGTCTCTTCATCGGCGGTTGCGATGATCGTCAGGGGCGCCTTGAGATTGCGCAAGTCGCATCGCTGCACGGCCGCGAATGCCAATGCGAAGTACGATTTCATGTCGGTGGTGCCCAGCCCATAAAGCCGTCCATCCCTTTCGACCAGGCGAAACGGATCCGATTTCCACAATTTTTCATCGACCGGCACGGTGTCGCTGTGACCGCCGAGAATCAAGCCGCCGGGGCCGCGTCCGGCAGTGGCGATCACATTTCTGTGGCCCGGCTTGCCGGCGACTGGCTGGACTTCGACGTCGAAGCCCAGATCGAGGCACCAATTGGCGAGCAGCGCGCTGACGCGCTCATTGCCATGATCAAGGCCGGATTCCGCGCTGCTGATGGAAGGTTCGGCAATGAGCGCTTCCATCATTTCTTTCAGATCGGGGAGCTGAGGCATCGGAAGGATCAGGCCAAGCCTGCAATTTTTTCGACGTTCTCCAGCGCATGTCCGCGCACGATCTGCTCCAGGTGGCTTGGATCCTTGTGCTGAACTGCGCTGATGATCTTTTGATGTTCGAGACCGTTGATTTCAAGCTCGTGGCTTTGCTCGTAGTAGCGGCGGAAATACGGGCGCAGCATCAGGCGCATCCGCTGTACCTGCTTGATGAGCAAAGGCCGACCGCTCAGGGAGGTCAGATAATTGTGGAAGGCGTCGTGATCGACCATCCATTTGGCCAGGGAGATGGACGATTTGTGCATCCGGCTGCCGAAATTTTCGAGCTCCTCGATTTCGGCGGCGCCGATATTCGGAATGGCAAGCCGCGCGGCCAGGCCTTCGAGGGCCGCACGCATTTCGATCAGCTGCGCGACTTCGTGCGACGAATATTCGGCGATCGCCGCGCCGCGATTGGCGAAGATCACCACGGCGCCGTCGCCTTCGAGCCGGCGCAATGCATCGCGCACCGGCATGCGGCTGATTCCCAAAACCTCCGCGACGGCCTCCGAAGGCACCCGCATTCCCGGCGCCAGCTCGCCCGACAGGATGCCGTCCAGAATATATTGATAGGCCTGTTCAACTGGAGACAAGGTCTTGTCCATCATCGATCGGGTGGTGGTCAGCATGATGGTTCCATGCCGACAGGTTTGCTCAGTTTGCAGTGGTCCATGTCATTTCGTTCAGTTATCGACCGAGAGGCATTTCCCGATCAACTCGTAATATATATCAGACATGGCGACCAGATCGGAAACCAGCACATGTTCTTCGTTGGAATGGAATTGATCCACTTCTCCTGGTCCGAGCATGACGGATTCAATGCCGCGGCGGCTGAAATACCCCGAATCCAATGCGAAGCTGCAATAGAAATTTTCATTCTTGCCATGCCCTGCGCGATCGAAAGCCGCGCTGAGCCTTGAATAGAACGGTCCGTCCAGCGCGACTTCGTTCGGATACATGATCGGGCCCCGGGCGAATTCAATTTTCCAGGGCTCTTCAATCGACACCGCTTCGCGGATCTTTTGAAATGCGGTCTCAGGCTCTTCGCCGGGCATCAGGCGGCGGTCAAAGGTGATGCGTACCGCATCCGGCACGGTATGCGTGGCTTTCGGGCTGCTGTCGATCGCGGTGGGCGTCAGGGTTGCCGGTCCGAAGGCGGGATGATCCGGAACCCCGAGATTCAAGCCCTCAAGCTGCGCGATAATCCGCTGGGCGCCGGAAATCGAATTGATGCCATTCCATGGCGCCGAGCTGTGCGAGGTTTTGCCCTTGACGATGATGTCGAAATCGACACGTCCCTTGTTGCCGATCGCGATCCTGTTGTTGGTCCCGATGCAAACGACCGCGCATTGCGGATCATCGGTCAGCGATTGCATCACGCTTGCGACCGCGTCGTGACGCCCGGTCTCGCCGGCGGTCACGAGTGTAAAGATCAAACGCCCGCCCAGCTTGCCCTGCCGTAGCACTCGCTCGACCGCGCCGACCGCTGCGGCCAAGGCGGTTTTCTGTTCGGCGACGCCACGTCCGCGGATCGCCGTGCCGGCCGGGGTCTCGATGACCGTGGCCGAGAACGGGTCTTTCATGCTGTTAGCCGGGTGCGTCATCGCATAGGTGACGAACATGATGGAGCGTCCGGTGTCGGTTGGACCGACTTCCGCGATCAGGTTGCCCATGCCGTCATAACGAATTTCCAGGCCGATGTCGCGCAATACTGGCGCCGCGCATTCTTCGATGAATGCCTTGATAGCCGGATCCTGCTCCTGAAGCGCCGTTTGCTCGCTGGGAAAACGAACGAAGGTTTGCAACAAGGAGATCAAATGCTCTGCATTCTTGCGGTCTTGCGTCATGCGGGTCTCCGGGTAAAGGTTATTTCCACATACCGTGTAAGCAAAACTTGCATCGAAAACTCCTTGTCTGGTAGATTGGATACAAGAATACATTCTTTAATTGACGAACGCCAGTGTTTTATAAGATCGCCCTTACAAAAACATTCTTTTTTTGTCTTAAAAAAATATTGCTTGCGCAGAAATTGGATACAAGGCTACTCTTTGTCCGCGCCGTTTCGAAACGGCAAAGATGTCCTGAGACAATTGGTAATGAATGTAAACACTGGTAATCGATAGGCAACCGGTCGCCATCCGGCCATCGGCAACATTGAAAGATACGGGGAAATTTCATGAGCACTAGCAGTCCGGAGCAAGCACAGGTGAGCATATCGCCAGATGACAAGTCGGGAGTCTTCGAGTTTTACCAAGACATGAATTCGAAAGAGCGAAAAACGTTTTGGGCATGTTCAAGCGGTTTTGCGCTCGACGCAATGGATTTCATGATCTTCCCCCTGATTATAGGCACGCTGATCAGCCTCTGGCATATCGACGCCAAGACTGCCGGCGGCATTGCGACGATGACTTTGTGGGCCAGCGCCATCGGTGGCTGGATGGGCGGTTTCCTTTCCGATCGCATCGGGCGCGTTCGTACCATGCAGATCACCATTCTCCTGTTTTCTTTAGGCAGCCTGTTGTCGGCCTTCGCACAGAATGCCGAGCAACTGATGCTGTTCCGCATATTGCTCGGAATCGGTTTTGGCGGTGAAGCCGCCGTGGCCGCCGTTACCCTTTCGGAAGTCATCCGGGCGCGCTACCGTGGGCGGGCAATGGGCTTCTATGCGTCGAGCTACTCGATTGGCTGGGGCGTGGCCGTGTTGCTGCAGGCACTGACATTTACGCTTCTTACTCCCGAGATGGCCTGGCGCGTCATGTTTGGAATCGGCGCACTGCCGGCGCTGCTTATCCTGTTCCTGCGCCGCAATGTAGAAGAGCCAGGCCTGTCGGTTGCGATGCAACGCGGACAGGACAAGCCATCGTTGCTGGGAATTTTCAAAAATGGCAATTTCGGCTCTACCTTGTTCGGCTCGCTGCTCTCGATCGGCGCGCAGGGCGGCTTCTATTCGTTGATGATATGGATGCCGCAATTCCTCCGCGCGGAACGCAAGATTTCGATCATCGGTTCGACGCCGTATCTGATGACGGTGATCATCGGCGCGTTTCTCGGTTATGCAACCGGCGGCTGGCTCGCCGACCGCGCCGGCAGGAAAATCGTATTGATCAGTTCGTCCGTTTGCGCGGCTAGCCTAGCCTACATATACACTCATGTGCCCATCAATTCCGACTTTTTGATGCTGTTCATCGGCATGCCGCTGGGCTTCTTCGCCAGCGCCATCTATTCAGCCATGCTGGCCATTCTCAATGAGCTTTTCCCGACCAATGTGCGCGGCTCCGGCGTCGGTTTTACTTACAACGCGGGGCGCGCGGTGGGCGGCTTGTTTCCTTTCCTTATCGGCGCGGTTACGGCCACCCTGCCATTGTCGGGCGCGATCAGTTTCTTCGCTTTCGTTTCCTATGGCCTGATCTTTGTAACGGCATTGTTCCTCCGTGAGTCGAACGGGATGGAATTGCGGGCCTGATCAGCCGACTGAAATGGCAGGCCAGTCAATGGCCTGCCACAGTACTTTCCTGCTTTCTGTTTCAAGAACCTGGCATTACCGAAGGAGTAAATGTGCGAAATGAAGTCCAATTTATCTTGAATGGAAAAATCAGGCGTCTGGATAAAATCGAGCCGACGCTTACCGTGCTTCGCTATCTGCGCGAAGAAGAGCGATCGATGGGCTCAAAGGAGGGATGCGCCGAGGGCGATTGCGGCGCCTGCACGGCCGTGCTGGCCGAGCTCGAAGGAGACGAGCTGCGATACCGTGCCGTCAATACCTGCATCCAGTTCGTTGGTACCCTCGATGGCAAGGCGCTGCTGACCGTCGAATATTTGAAAAGCAAGGGCGAGCTTCATCCGGTTCAGAAAGCGATGGTCGACGAACAGGGTTCCCAGTGCGGTTTCTGCACACCAGGATTCGTCATGTCGATGTTTGCCGGCGTGCAGAATGGCGTTGCCCCGCAGAGACAGGCAATCGACGATCTGCTTGCCGGTAACCTGTGCCGCTGCACCGGCTATACGCCGATCATCAACGCCGCCAAAAAGGTCCTCGAACAGCGGGATAGGACTGTGTTCGATGCGCGAAAGTCTGAACTCGTCGACCAGCTGAAAACATTGTCCTTGAACGACAGCGTTCAATTGCAGGCAGAAGGAAGAATCTTCATCGCGCCTTCGACGATCGATGAGCTTGCGGACGTTCTGCTCGCGCATCCTGAAGCAACCGTATTGGCCGGTGGCACCGACGTCGGTCTTTTCGTGACCAAGAAGCGCACCCACCCCGACACGCTCGTCCATTTGGGCAAGGTCGCGGAGCTAGCCGGCCTCAGCCGCACCGACGAAGGATTGAGGATAGGCGCGGCTGTTACTTATGAACGCGCCTGGCCTGAATTGAAGGCGCTGTACCCTGGCATCAGCGAAATGATCCGGCGCATAGGCGCGACGCAAGTGCGCAATCTCGGCACCATCGGCGGCAATATCGCCAACGGATCGCCGATCGGCGACATGCCCCCGGCCCTGATTGCCGCCGACGCGACCCTGAGGCTGCGCCGCGGAAAGGAAACGCGTGAACTGCCGCTCGAACAATTCTTCATCGCCTACGGCAAGCAGGACCGCGCCCCTTCCGAATTCATCGAATCCATCCTGGTTCCCAGGCCCGACAAGAATGCGGTCCTGAAGGCTTACAAAATCACCAAGCGCATCGACCAGGATATTTCGAGTGTCTGCGGCGCCTTCAACCTGACCTTTGAAAAAAGCGGCAGCGCATGGACCGTTGCTGATGCCCGGATCTGTTTTGGCGGCATGGCGGGAACGCCGTTGCGCGCGAGCGAGTGTGAGGCCTTTCTGAAAGGCAGGATATGGAATGATGAAACCGTGACCGCTGCCGAAGCCATTCTGCGCAGCTGCTACAAACCGCTGTCCGACTGGCGCGCCAGCGCGGACTACCGCAGTCAGGTAGCCGGAAATCTGTTGCGCAAATACTTTATCGAGACAACCAAAGAACGGACCATCTGTGTGGCCGATCGACGCGAGGGGCAGGAATATGTCTGTTGATTTGTCAAAGTCTACTTCAAATATCCATGTTTCGAAAAATCACGATAGTTCGCCCAAGCAGGTTGCCGGCGATGCGATCTATATCGACGATTTGCCGGAGCCTGAGGGCACGCTGCAAGTTTATATAGCCCAAAGCGAACATGCGCATGCGCGCGTTCTGGAAATGGACTTGTCAGCGGTGCGTGCCGAGCCCGGTGTGGTTGCCGTATTGACGCTCGACGACATACCTGGCCAACATGACGTGAGCTGCGTCCACGCCGACGACGAACCGGTGTTCGCGCGCGGCCTCGTCGAATTCGCAGGCCAGGCCCTGTTTGCGGTGGCGGCTGAAACGATCGATATCGCACGCACCGCGGCGCGCAAGGCGAACATCCGCTATGAGATGCTGACGCCGATCGTGACCATCGAACAGGCGATGGAGAAAAAGAGCTATGTGCTGCCGCCTCGTATCATCCGACGCGGCGACCCGGAAGGCGCACTGGCTTCGGCGCCGCACCGGCTGCAGGGAAGCATCGATGCGGGCGGACAGGATCATTTCTATCTCGAGAGCCAAATCTCGCTGGCGCTGCCGCAGGAAGATGGCGGCACTCTCATTTACTCATCCACACAAAATCCGAGCGAGATCCAGAATATTTGCGCGCGCGTGATGGCGGTTCCGGATTCAGCCATTACCGTCGAAGTCAGGCGGATGGGCGGTGCGTTCGGCGGCAAGGAAACGCAGGCAACCCAGTTTGCGGTGATCGCCGCGCTCGTCGCGCGCAAGACGCAGCGCGCGGCCAAGGTACGCCTCGATCGCGACGACGACATGTGCATGACTGGCAAGCGCCATGAATTCAATATCGATTACGACATCGGATTCGATGACGCCGGTCGGATTCTGGGGGTGAAATTCATCCAGAAGGTCCGATGCGGCTACGCGACCGATCTTTCCGGAGCGGTCGCCGATCGCGGCATCTTCCATTGCGATAATTCCTATTATCTCGGTAACGTTTCGGTTGAATCGTATCGCCTGAAGACAAACACTGTCTCCAATACCGCCTTCCGCGGATTCGGTATTCCGCAAGGTGTGATCGGAATCGAACGGGCAGTGCTCGATATTGCGCATCATCTCGGCAAGGATCCGCTTGAAATCCGGAAGTTGAATTTGTATGGCCCGGGCCGCGATGAAACCCATTACGGGCAGACTGTTGAAAACTACATTCTCCCGAGGATAATCGAGCAACTGGCGAAGGACGCCCGCTATTCGGAAAGGCGCGCGGATATCGACGCTTTCAATCGCCGGAACGAGGTGTTCAAACGCGGCATCGCCCTGACGCCCGTGATGATGGGAATCAGCTTCACCCGCATCCATCTCAACCAGGCCGGGGCACTGATTCATATCTACAAGGATGGCAGTATCGCGCTGAATCACGGCGGCACTGAAATGGGCCAGGGCCTGTTCGTCAAGGTCGCCCAGATCGTCGCGAATGAATTCTGCGTGAGTCTCGATCGCATCAAGGTCACCGCGACCACCACCGAAAAGGTGCCGAATACCTCGGCCACGGCCTCCTCGGCCGGCTCGGATCTGAACGGCATGGCGGCGCGCGATGCGGCGATGGCGCTGAGGCATCGCCTGGAGGAATTCGCCGCGCAGCATTATCAAGTGGCGGCCGAACAGATTTCATTCCTTGACGACCATGTCCACATCGGCAATCGGAGAATAAAGTTCGAGGAGCTGATACAACAGGCCTACCTGAGTCGCGTCTCCTTGTCGGCGACAGGGTTTTTCAAGACGCCCAGCATCCATTTCGATCATGCGGCATTCCGCGGGCGCCCGTTTCTTTACTTCGCCTACGGCGCGGCGATCTCGGAAGTCATTATCGATACGCTGACCGGCGAATATCGGGTGGAGCGTGTCGATGTTCTCCATGACGTCGGCCGCTCACTCAACCCCGCGATCGATATCGGGCAGATCGAAGGCGGTTTCATTCAGGGGATGGGCTGGGTGACCACGGAAGAATTGTGGTGGGATGACAAGGGATCGCTCAGAACGCATGCGCCGTCCACTTACAAGATTCCGGCGATCAGCGACCGGCCTGCGGTGATGAATGTCGCGCTAATCGACAACCCGGAATTCCATTCGGCGACCCCCTATTTTTCCAAGGCGGTCGGCGAGCCGCCGTTGACCCTGGCGATTTCGGTTCATCAGGCGCTGATCGAGGCGATTGCGGCAAGCGGCAAGGTGCCACGGCCGCAGCTGGATTCACCGGCTACGCCTGAACGCGTGTTGATGGCGAAGACGATGAAAGCGCGGGTACGTTTAGACTCGACCGAGCGCGAGGATGGTCGCAAGCTGGTGACCGTGACCCCTTGAGCAGACGCCGCATGGATTCCCGCGACAGCGCACTGCTGTCGGGAATAATCTTCTTGACGAGCTCATGGGAATAAGCATGCACAGGCGGGAACCCGGACTGAGCTCACATCACGATGTCTTCATGCCGGTCCTACCCGGCTTGACCGATACGCTCAGCTAAGCCGCATGAATGGATAAAGTCGAGCTTAGCTCCTTCTCCCGCTGCCGGCGCAGCCACGTGATCGAACTGCCGCCCAGCGGCCGCTGCAGCTGGGCCTCGGCGAAGTCGATCGCATCCAGCAGCCGATACAATTCGATGCCGGTTGCAAAACCGCTGCGCTCAGCCATCAACACCAAGTCTTCGGTCGCCACATTGCCCGCTGCTCCCGGGGCGAACGGGCAACCGCCTATGCCGCCGACGCTGGCGTCGAAACGCCGTACGCCGGCCTCCAGCGCCGCCCATGCATTGGCCACACCCATGCCGCGCGTGTCATGAAAATGCACTGCCAGCTGGTTGATCGGCACCACGCCGCCGAGCGCGCCCAGTCTTTCCTTCACCTGCCCGGGCGCCGCCGACCCGATGGTGTCGGCGATCACGATTTCACCGGCGCCGGCCGCGTGCATGCGCCGCGCCAGCCTCAGCACGGTCTCCAGCGCGACCGGTCCTTCGAACGGGCAGTCGAAGGCAACGGCGATGTAAACGCGCGTGCGCAAGCCGCGTTCGTGCGCGGCTTGCAGGGTTTGCTCGCAGACCCCGACGGTGGTGTCGAGGCTCATGTTGATGTTCTTCTGGTTCATCGTTTCGGTGGCCGACAGCACCACCGCGATTTCCTGTGCGCCGGCCGCATGCGCGCGCTCCAGTCCCTTCAGGTTAGGCACCAGCACCGAGGTCCGCAGCGCCGGCAAGGCGCTGATCAATAGCGGCACCAGCTCCGCCGCATCCGCCATCTGCGGCACGGCCTTGGGTGACACAAAACTGGTGGCCTCGATACTGCTGACACCGGCGGCCGCCAGGCGCCGTATCAGCTCCAGCTTGGCCTCTGTCGACACATGCACCTGCTGGTTTTGCAAACCGTCGCGCGCTGCCACATCGGTGATGAAAATCTGTTCCATGTCTGGCTCCCGTGAAATCAAGCGATCGTGCCGGCGGCGCGCAACTGTTCAATTTTTTCCGGCGCGTAGCCGGCCAGTTCCTGCAGCACGCTTCCGGTATGTTCTCCCAGCGACGGCGGTGAGGTGTATGTCATCTTGCCCGCCGCGGAAAGTTTCATTGGATTGCCCGGCATGCGCACCGAGGCGCCGGACTTCAGCGGCACTTCGACCACCATGCCGCGCGACTGGACTTGCGGATCGGACAGCGCCTGCGCAAAATTGTTGACCGGTCCGCAGGGAATGCGCGCCGCCGACAATTTTTCCAGCCAGTATGCGCTCGGGTGTTTTTTCAACTCCTCGCCGATCAGCGCATCGATCTCTGCCTTGGCCGCAAAGCGCACCGGCTGTTGCAGGTACTCCGGCTTGCGCAGTGCCGGCAAGTCGATGAATTCAACAAACCGTTCAAAGAATGGATCACCTATGCAGGCGATGATGATGTGGCCGTCGGCAGTCTCATAGCTGTTATAGGGCACATGCACGAAATGACCGTTGCCGATCGGGCCCGGCACGATGCCGGACATCAGATGCATGGTCGCCATGTAATTGAGCAGCGAAATCTGGGCATCGAGCATCGAAATATCAACATGCTGACCCTTGCCGGTGTGATCGCGCTGCACCAGCGCCGCCAGCACGCCCATTGTGCCGAACACGCCGCCCGACAGGTCGCCGATCGGAATGCCGCTGCGCATCGGGCCGCCGTCCGGCGTGCCGGTGATGGACATGCCGCCGCCCATCGCCTGCACTACCTGGTCGAACGCGGGGCGATGGATGTCCGGACCGGTCTGGCCGAAGCCGGTCACTGAACAGGTGATGATGCGCGGATTGACTTTCGACAGCGATGCATGATCGATGCCCAGACGACCGGTCACGCCGACGCTGAAATTATCGAATACGACGTCGGCGTGGCGGACCAGGTCCATGAACACCGCCTTGCCGGCTTCGCTCTTCAAATCCACACACACGCTTTCCTTGTTCCGGTTCAGCGTCAGGTAATAAGCACCCATGCCATCGCGGGAATAATCGGGGTCGTTTTCCTGCAGCCGGCGCGTGCCTTCGCCGGTGACAGGAGGTTCCACCTTGATGGTGCGGGCGCCTAGATCGGCCAGCAACATGGTGCCATAAGGGCCGGAAAGCATGTGCGTGAGGTCCAGCACGACGATATGTTCAAGTGTCAAAACAATCTCCAGAAAGGGGTAAAAAATTCAAGCGTGATCAGTAGGGGCGTGGCATCGCCGGATATCAAAATTCATCCGGCTATCGATTTTGCATTACGAGTCTCCTTCCCCTTTAACTGTTTTCAGGTCTGGCAATTTCTTCGGCTCGCCATCGAGCCGGGCGTGTTTCGCGGCACGAATATGACAGCGCATGATGTCTTTCGCCCATGCCTTGTCACGCACGATGAACGCTTCTATCAACTCCCGGTGATGGGCAAAACTGCGTCGTAACTGGCTCTCTGTATAACGTCTGAATGTTTGTTGCGAGATGGGCATTTCGATCGCATTGGACAGCATCGCGATCATTCTCTTCTGCTCGCTCGCCTCGGCGATGACCTGATGAAATTTGCGGTTCAGCAGGCTGATCCGATCCAGATTCCTGTCGGAGAAATCACATCCCCTCGATTCCAGCTCGTCCTGGATGGCGATGAGATTGCGAATGTCATGATCTGCAATCCGTTCTGTCGCCAGCAAGGTTATCTCCGATTCCAATATGACCCGCAAATCGAACGCATGCGCAATTTCATCGGCGGTCCACGACCCTACGAACGTGCCGTAATTCGGCTTGAATAACAGCGCGCCATCCGACACCAGTGTCTTCATCGCCTCGCGCACTGGTGTGCGCGAGGTGCCCAGTTCGCTGGCCAGCTGTTCTTCCGTCAGCCGCATGCCGGGAGAAAATGCCCCGCTGATGACCCGATCCTTGATGTATTGGTAAGCGCGCATTGCGTCGCTTCCAGAATCGTTTTGATCCACCGCTCCTCCAATAGTCCAATTATTGCCGATCAGTGTTTTTCAAGCAGGGAACCGAATCCTGAAATGCGGTCGGTAATGCCGGATGCGCGCAACGCGTGCCAATAAATGGCGGTGTTAATTGCCAGCACGGGACGATCCATCCAGGCTTCAGCCATACCCGCAATACGCGCCATTGCCAGGTTGGTGCCTACCTGGATGATGGCATCCACGTCATCGCCATCCAGTTCACGCAGCGCCTCGGCAAGCTGCTTTTCCGATACATGGGCGATGGCGACAGGACTGTCACATTTCAAACCCTTGATGCGCTTGACCGTATAACCGCACTCTTCAAAAAAGCGGGTAACGTTTTCGTCGCCTACCGGCTGGTAAGGCGTCAGCACCGCCAGCGTCTTCACATTCCACAGATCCAGCGCGGCGCCGCAGGCTTCCGAGCCCATGGAGATCGGCAGGCCCGTTCGCTCCGCGAGTTCATTCTCCAGGCGTTTGCTCGCTTCGAGGCCGTCCCAGAATGTTTCAGCAGAGATGCCGAGAACCAGCCGATCCGGCTCGCATGACATCACCGCGTCGACAGCGTCGTTTTGGGCCGCCGCGATCAATTCAATCAAACGATTGAAGTCGTCATTGTTATTCAGCGGAATATTGGGGATGTTGATGCGGCTGATGTGGTTCGTGACGCCCACTGGTCGCATCGCGTCGAATTCGGGCTGGACACTGGTATTCGTCGATGGAATCAGCACGGCGAATTTTTTGCGAAAGCCTAATGAGTCAGACATGAACGCTCCAGAAATTCTTGATTTAAAAAATATCTCTGGCGCGATTGTACACAAGGAATAATTTAAAGGTGAAAAAAGCCATATAAATCGTTTAAAAAGGCGATTTTTGTTTTATTGGAAATTTCGTTGTGCACAATGTGCTGGTAATGGGCTGAAATTATCGAATTGCGCAAGAAGGCGTTACTGGAAACCATTTTGCCGGGTTGCGGCACAGCCTTGGCGGTCATCTGAAGATCGATCAGCAAGAATTTCTCGGGCTGTTCGACGCCTGCAAGCGCTGTCTCAGCAGGAATCGGGACTGTGGGATAGAAATAATCGAAGTCTTAATCGTCCTTGCGAAAAAACAGAGGCACAGCGTCCATGCCTCTTGCAAACTATCGCGGACCTATACAAGCCGGAGCGGTAGACGCTGTTCCCGCCCGCATGATGCTCAGGCTACTGATCCGGCATCCGTCTCAAACAGCAAGCGCCGCTTCCGCAGCTTTCCGTTCTTCCCACCATTTGCGCAGTACCCCCGTGGTGCCGCCAAGCGCCACCATGTCGCGCAATCCATCCGGCAAGGGAGCGAACTGCCGGCTGACGCCGGTAGTGTGATTAACGAAATCGCCAGCCAGAAAATCAACTTCAATCTTGTCGCCGTCGGTAACCAGTTCCGTCACGCCGGCGCAATCACTGAGGAACAGCAGGCCGCATCCGACCGCGGCGCGATAGGTGAGAAATGGCATCGATTCGCACAGCACTCCCATGCCCAGCCTGCGCATCGCGATATACGCCTGCACATGCGGTTTGCCTTTGCCGAAATTCTTGCCGGCGACAATAATGTCCCCGGCCTTTACCCGGCTACGCAAATCGGGACGCTCATCCTCGCACAGATGTTCAATGAGAACGTCCGGATCGTAGACGCGATCGGACACGTACTTGAATGGCATCAGGCCATTGTCATGCCGTATGTCGTCGCCGAATTTATGGCACACACCGGATAGTTTCCAGTTCATTTCATTCATGTCAGCCTCAATGGGTCAATTGGATCGAATTACAGGACGGCGCGGGCGTCGGCGATGCAACCCGCGACGGCCGATGCGGCAACCGTTGCTGGACTGCCCAGATAGATTTCCGCGTCGCGTGCGCCCATGCGCCCCGGTCCATTGGTCGCGGCGGTCGAGATCGACACTTCGCCGGCTGACAAGGAACCGAGATTGCCGCCGGCACAGGGACCGCAGCCCGGCGGCAGAATGATGGCGCCGGCGTCCTGGAATACCGCTTGCATGCCATTGGCGCCGATGCGGCGGGCGGTCTCGACCGTGCCCGGCACGATCACCAGGCGCGTATTGTCCGCGATACGCTTGCCGCGCAGGATATCGGCGGCAATCACCAGGTCTTCATACATGCCCGAGCCGCAGGAGCCGATGAAAGCGTGGTTAATTGGCTTGCCCAGCACGGTCGCAAGGTCGACTGAACGCTCCGGTCCGCCGGGCAAAGCCACCTGGGGTTCAAGCTCGGAGAGATCGATGACGCCTTCGGCTTCATACGTCGCATCGGCATCGCTGTAGACCGGCTCGAACTGCCGCCCGCCTGCACGCGAGGACGCAGCCACGATTGCTTCATTGGGCGGAATGAATACATGCGCGACGCCGATCTCGGTGGGCGTATTGCACAGTGCAATACGCGTGGCGAGGTCGAACTGGTCGAGATCGCCGGCAAGTTCGATAACACGGAAGGTCGGGTCAACGCCGAAGGCCTGCTCCGACAGCATGCGCGCCAGCTTGTAACCCACGTCGCGGCCATAAACGCCGGGGCGCAATTTTCCCTTGAGGGTGATGCGTATCGATGACGGCACCTTGATCCACAGGGTGCCGGTGGCGACCACGCTCATGATTTCACTGCCGGCACGCAGCGCGACTGCGCCCACCGCGCCAAAATTAGTGCAATGCATGTCATTGGCAAAGATGAACATGCCCGGTCCAACCATGCCATTTTCAATCGGGAAGATATGGCCGTGGCCGCCTTGGCCGACGTCGTAAAACTGCTCGACTTTCCAGGCCCTGGCTGCCTCGCGTATGCGCTGGCCGCGCAGCGCCGCGCGCGGCGTCGTATAAATTACTTCGTGGTCGGTGACGAATACCACTTTCGATGGATCCCACAGGCGGTCGATGCCGATGTCGTCCAGGTCTTTCTTGGTGGCCTCCACCTGACCATCGTGCATGAACATCAGGTCGGCATACGGATACACCACCTCGCCCGGCCGTACTGTGTCGCGGCCGCTTGCGCGCGCCATGACTTTTTCAAAAGCAGTCATCCCCATCACTTCCCTCCCTTTGCCGCTTCGCGATCCTGGCTACGTTTGTCGGTCACTTTTTTTGCCCCGTTGATGATCATTTCGATGGAGGTAGTCTCGACGATGAAGTCTTCGCGCATCAATTTCCCCGCCGCATGCACGCGTTCGAATGCTTCGGCGCGCGCCTTGAGCACCTCGGGTGCGTCGGCGCCGCCCGGATAGCCATGACCTTGAGAAAAATCATTCATGCCGATATAGAAAAAATCGATGCCGGGGACCGCCATGATGTCGTCCAGATTGTCCATCGACGCACGGTCTTCCAGCATTGCGCCCACCAGCATCTGGCGGTTTGCTTCCGCGTAGTAGCCGGGCCGGTCGTTCTTGCGCAGGCCAAAATGCACCCCGCGACCGCCGCCGAACGAACGTTCGCCCATCGGCCCGAAGCAGGAGGCCCGCACCAGTTGTTCAGCGTCCGCCTTGTTCGATATATGCGGTCCGATGATGCCCTGCACGCCACGATCGAGAAACTGGTTGATGGTGCTCGATTCGATGTTGGGGACCCGCGCAATCAGGGTCAGGCCGACCAGCTCCGCGGTGCGGCAGGCCTCTTCAACGTCGACAAGGTCGAAAGCGCCATGCTCGCCATCGATCTGGACGTAATCGAAACCGAGTGTGCCGACCAGTTCGATGATCTGTGGCGATGGCCAGGTCAGCACCATACCGTACGCCTTGGTCTTGTTCTGGATCGCCTGTTTGACTTTGTTTATTGTTGCCACGACTTGTCCCTCTCGTAGAGTGGTTGGTTAATTCCTGTCAGATGTGCGATGCGTTTATCAATCGACCGTCAGATTGATTGCCGTGACCACTTTCGACCATTTCAGCGCTTCGAGGCGCATGAACTCCTTGTAGCTCTCGGAGGTGCTGGCGACGACGCTCTGGCCTTGTCCGGCGAGATAAGTGCGGACTTCAGGATTGGCCAGCACAGTGGCGAAATCTTTCTGAAGCTTGCTGATGACATCAGGTGGGGTACCGGTTGGCACCACAACTCCGGTCCAGCCCTCGACCACAACGTCCGGAAATCCCGACTCCGCAATCGTCGGTGTGTCGGGGAATCCGTCGATCCGTGTCTTGCCCGCCACCGCCAGCAGGCGCAGCTTGCCAGAACGGATATGGGGCAAGGCGGCCGGCAGAGTGACGAACATCAGTTGGGTCTGCCCAGTCATCACGTCGAGAAGCGCGGGCGTATCGCCCTTGTTCGGGACGTGCTGCATCTTGATGCCGGCCGACACCGAGAGCAGTTCGGCAGCCAGGTGGCCGAGGTTGCCAATACCCGGGGAGCTGTAGTTGAGCGCGCCCGGACGCTGCTTGGCCAATGCGACCAGATCTTGCACCGACTTCACCGGCAAGGATGGATTGACCAGCAACGCGAACGACACCGACGTGAGTTGCGTCACTCCGGCAAAATCCTCGAGTGGCTTGAACGGCATTTTCTTGTAGACAAACTGATTGATCGTCATCGAGCTTGGCGCTGACAAGGCCAGGGTGTAGCCGTCGGCACGTGCCTTGGCCACGTAATCAAGGCCGATGATGCCGTTTGCGCCCGGCTTGTTTTCGACAATTACCTGTTGACCCCAGCCCGCCGTCAGGCGGGCGCCGAGATAACGCGCAAGATTGTCCGCGCTGGAGGCCGGCGCCTGCGAGATGACCAGCCGTACCGGCTTGTCCGGATAGGTTTGCGCTTGAACAGGACCGGCCCCGAGCAGGGCCAGGCACGGGATGGCTACGTGCAGGCGGGTCGCAATGGCAACAATAATTTTCATGAGGTCTCCTTTGATATTTTTTATATGGGCACTACTGCTACGTATGGTCTTACAGCGTCTAATTCCTCAATGTTATCGTTGTCATTGTCGATGTTATCGATAACATTTTTGTTTGTCAACGATTCCGTAAGTGTCGTGAATAGAATAAGATTGACGTAAAAGCGGGCATCAGGCACCCTTCGCTCCCGGTTCCATGTAACTTCGCCAGCACCGATTAATGGTGAGTTACACACGGGCGACTCACCCCCTCATCGCATCTGCAAGTGGAGTAGTAATGAATGGAAATCGGCAGTCCGCCAAAACCAGACTCGCAACCATGGCCGACGTCGCGGCCACTGCGGGTGTGTCACAGATTACGGTTTCCCGAGCGCTGCGCAACCCCGATTCGGTCGCTCCGGAAACGCGGAAAAAAATCGCGGCGGCGATCAAGCAGGTCGACTATGTGCCCAATGGCGTGGCGGGGAGCTTGCGGTCGCGCCAAACCAATCTGGTCGCGGCCATCATTCCCAGCATCACCCATCATTTCCTGGGAAGAATGATCCAGGGGTTCTCTGATGTCCTCAGCCCGAGCGGCCTGCATCTGATGCTCGGCACCAGCGGTGAAAGCCTGCTTGGGGAAGAACGGATCGTTGCCGCATTCCTGGCGCAACGCCCGCGCGGCATCCTGCTGCACAATACAGAACATACCGATGCCTGCAGGCAGTTGCTGGCGCAGTCGGGTATCCCAGTCATCGAAACCGGCGATCTCGCGCCGAAACCGATCGACACCGCCGTCGGTTATTCGAATTTCGACGCCGCTTTTGCGATGACCCGGCATTTGATCGAACGCGGTTATCGATGCATTGCATTCGTCGGCCGCATGCGCCAGAATGAGCGCGTCGCCGAACGTCTGCGTGGCTATCTTGAAGCGCTGAAAGAGGCTGGTATCGCCGAGAAATCCGGCCCGATCATCGAGGCGCCGGCTGGGCTGGGCGGCGGAGCGCAGGTCATATCCCAACTGCTCGAAGAGCATCCCTTGGTCGACGCCGTATTCTTTGGAGGCGACGCGTTGGCCGGCGGTGCGCTGCTCGAATGCAACCGTCGTGGCGTGCCGGTGCCGGGCCGCATTGCGATTGCCGGTTACGACGACGATGACCTCGCCGCCGAATTGAAGCCATCGTTGACGGCCCTCCGGATTCCGCGCTACGAGACCGGCCGCCGGGTCGCTGAAACGCTGCTGCTAATGCTGCGGGATGTGCCGGTGCCGTCAAATACCATCGACCTCGGATTCGAGCTGCTGCATCGGGAGAGCACCTGATTTGCCGGCGATCGGAAATGCATGGGTAGGTGCGCGCACATCCGTCAGCGTGCAGTTTGATAATTGGAGCGTGACTACCTGGGTGGCGCCGCGGAATGTTTACGTCTATTTTCGCGGTCTGCCGCCAGCGCCTGCAGCATCAGATGCAATCCCATTGAAAACGCGTCCGACGCATTCAGGCTGGTCAGGCTCTCGCGCACAAAATGTGTGCTCGGAAAAGCGTGCGGATCGAGTTGCGCCAGCTTTTCATTGAGGAATTCACTGTGCTGGCCGGGCCAGCGGCGGGCCACCGTTGCATGCGCATAAGAGGTCACCAGTTCCACCACCAGATGTGCATACACCGCGGTGCGCATGGCGTCAAAACCCGCCTGCCTGACCGTGGTCGTGAATTTTTCGAAGAACAGGATGCCGTAGTCGGTTTCGCCTTCGCGCACATCCTGCACCATGCGATAACGGTTGTGCGAAGCGACATAGACCGCAATGCCGGGATAGCGCAGCAGGGCGCGATAAAGCGCGTTGGCCACGTTCTCCAGATTCTGGTTCCAGTCCGTGTCTTCGCGCGGCCAGCTTTCGATCAACTCACGCCAGAACGCATTCATCACGCCTGAAGTCAGCGGTCCGCGTCCGCCAAGATAATAATGAATCAGCCCCGGCGTGACGCCAAGTTCGCGTGCCAGATAGACCACCGATAAATCTGCCAGGGGCACGGTCTTGGTCAGTTGCAGCGCCACCGACAAAACGGTCGGACGATCGAGGGCGCCGCTATCGGCGCCGACCGGCCGGCCTGGACGGCGGCCCGCTGTTTTCTTGATTGTCGGCTTGGAAATTTCTGATGGACGTCGGGGCATGATGGGATCGATTATAACGTGCGCTCAGACTGGAAAACGCTCACCCAGCCACGCCGCGATGCTGGCGCCGGCGATGTCCTGCGGCAGCGCCGCGCCCGCTTCCAGCGCATGGCCGTGATGATTGCCCTTGATGTCCTGGCGCTGCTTGTCCGCGGCGCCGATCGAATCGAAGATCGCATCCGCATCGGAAGGAAACACCGTGTTGTCGCCGGTGTAATACAGCATCAGGGTTGGCTGTTCGATCGCAGCGCCGCAGCGGGCGAACGACGCGTTGGATGACAGCGCGGACCAGGTCGACAGCCAGCTTTCGGCGGTGCAGACGCGTCCGAAGCCAACACTGCCGAGGTTGGACATGACGGGGTCGCTTCCCCATACGGTGCCCCAGCGCCGGTCGGACGGATCGAGCGTGAGGTCGAAACAGCGCGGATCGGCATCCGTGCGCCATACCGTAAACACGGCATTGAACCCGCCTTCCATCGCGTCGTCCTGATTGCCTCCCGCTTTGCTTCGCGCGCGCGCCGCCTGCCGGTCCGCAATCATTTTTTTTGCCGCCTGATCGATGCGGGCCACCCGCTCACGCTGTGCAGTGCGGTAGCGCTCGATGAAGGCCGGGCTGTAGCTTGCGCTTTCAGGCCGTGGCCGAAAACCATTGGCGGCGCTGAATGGATAGAGGCCGGCGTCGATGCCGAGCGGCTCGGCTTCGGACGTGACCGAGGGATCGATGCAATTGAGCAGCAATTGTCCCTGGCCGGGATGCGGTGCGACGAAAATGAAGCCGTCGGCGGGCACCATGCTTGCCTGGTCCAGCCTGGTTGGACGCAGACCCGGCGTGCGTGTAATCCGCCGCGCCGGTTCCAGCAGCGCTTGCTGGTTGTAGAAGGCAAAAAGCCCGGCGCCGCCGGAGTTCCCGAGCAAGACAATCTTGTCGAAGCCGAGGCCGCGCAGACATTCCATGCCGGCCGCCACATCCAGCAGTGCAAGCTCATGTTCCAGCCGCAGGTCGTTGCCCACGGTGCGCGGGCCTTGCACCCAGCAGGCGAATCCGGCCGCAACGATATAGGGCACAAGGTAATGCGTCACCAGCAATTCGCGCGGATGCATGATCATGACCACAACACGCTCGCCGCCGCGCGCGTGCAGATAGCCGGTAACCTGGGCGCCATCTGCGGTCACGACGGTCGTCACCGTCGTGTGCATGCCGGCGGGCAGCCGCTCGACATTCCAAGAAGCGCCACGCAGTCCAGCCGTCGGACGTGGTTCGAACTTCGCGTTTGCGTTCGCCGATGCAGGCATTTTCAATACTCCAGAATAGTGTTGGGAAGGGATTTCCAGGGCCGGGATTGGCGCCATATCGGATTCATATTCATATTCATGTCAAATAATGAAAATGCCGGCATCCTATGCGAACGATTATTGCATGAAAGGGTTTTGATGGCAATTTCATTGACACAGGTATCAATTGCCGATAGAGTCGATTTCAATAAAGAACTTAGAGCCTACTGGGATAGGCTATTAATGTCCAGCGATGACGTGATTTGACAGGAGGCGAGACAATGACAGGCGTACGAAATCCCATACCCGGCGTGATTTATCCACCGCAGGCGCGGCTTCAGCGTTATGTCGACGCGGGTGAGTTGCGGCGGCAGACACTGGCGGAAGCGCTGGCCGGTTCATTCGCCGCCAATGCCTCGCGAACCGCGCTGGCCTTGGCCGACGGTGACATCACTTATGTGGAGCTGGACGAGATCACGGATCGTTTTGCCGCGGCGCTCATTCAGCTTGGCCTGCAGCCGCTGGACCGGGTGCTGTTCCAGTCGAATAACTGCAAGGAGCTGATCTATGCGCTAGTGGGCTGCCTGAAGGCGGGCCTGATCCCGGTCTGCACTCTCGCTGCCCATCGTGAACTCGAGATTGAATATCTCGGCTGCCATGTGGATGCGCGGGCCCATATCGTGCAGGACAACGATCCGAAATTCGACCTGCCCGCATTCGCCCTCAGGATGCAGGCGCGCATTCCGACCATGCGCCACGTGATCTCTGTTCTTGGCGCGCCGCGTGAGGGTGTATTACGCCTTGAAGACATGGTGGCCGGACAAACGGCGCCGGCCGCGCGCGAGGCGGTTCATGCTGTGCCGCGCGATCCTTTCCAGGTTGCGATTTTCCAGCTGTCGGGCGGCACGACAGGCGTGCCCAAGGTCATACCGCGCATGCAAAACGACTATCTGCTGAACGCGACCCGCACCATTGAGGTCATGGGTTTCACCAGCACCGACGTCTTGTTCATGCCGATGCCGATGATGCACAACGCGGCCATGATCTGTTTTCTGCTTCCTGCCTTGCTCGCCGGCGCCAGTTTTGCGATACCAGCCGACATGACGCCGGAGTCATGGGGCGCGGTATTCCGGAGCAAGAAGCCGACCTTCGTCGGCCTGATCCGGGCATTGCTGCCACGGCTCGATGCCATGCTCGAGCAGGGGCTCGGCACGCTGGAGCGGGTGCGGGGCGCATGGGCGCCTGACGCGGCGCGACTGATCCGGGAAAAATACGGCATTACCAGCCAGCCGATGTTCGGCATGTCCGAAGGGCTGAACATGTATTGCCGCGCGGACGATCCCGAAGAAGCGCGCGACTGGACGGTGGGAACGCCGCTGTCGCCGATGGACGAAGTGCGGCTCCTCGAGCCCGGTGGAGAGCGTGAAGTGGCGGTCGGCGAGGTGGGCGAGTTCTCCTGCCGCGGGCCCTACACAATCTGCGGTTACTACAACGCCCCGGAGCGCAATGCGCAGATCTTCACTTCCGAAGGTTTTTATCGCAGCGGCGACCTGATGGTGCAAAGGGAAATCGGCGGCAAGCTGTTTTACGCCTTTGCAGGCCGCACCAAGGACGTGGTTGACCGCGGCACCGAGAAGATCAATTGCGAGGAGGTTGAGAACGCGGTGTCGACGCATGCGGCCGTCTCCGGCTGTGCAGTGGTTGGCATGCCCGATCCGGTGCTGGGCGAGCGTGTGTGCGCCTACCTGGTTCTCAAACACGGCAGCGCCGCGCCGGACGTTGCCGGCCTGGGAAAACATCTCGAAGCGCTGGGCATGGCCAAATTCAAGTGGCCCGAACGCATCGAACTCATCGATGCGCTGCCGCTGACGAAAGTCGGCAAGCTTGACAAGGCTGGCCTGCGTACCGCAATACGCGAGACGCTTGAGAAGGAAAGCGTTGCATTGAATGCCTTGAGGATAACTTGATGGACACAATAACTTTGACGCTAGACGGCGTACATCACACGGCCCGGCCGACCTGGAAGCTGGCCCAGACCGTTGACTTCTACCGCGACGTGCTCGGTCTGCCGCTGGTGCACAGCGTGTCGGCGCGCGGCTGGGGTCCGGCCCATCATCCGGATTTCCTGCACTTCTTTTTCGATAGCGGAAATGGCAGCACGATCGCCTTTTTTTATTATCTCGGAGACATCCAGCCGGATCACCTGGTACATCGGCCGGCCTACGATAACGACGCCATTCACACCGCGTGGAAAGTCGACACACGGGACACGCTGATGGCATGGCGGGAGCGGCTGGAAAAACGTGGTGTGGAAATCATGTACCAGATCGAACACGAGGTGATCGAGTCGATTTACTTTCGTGATCCAAACGGCTACATGCTCGAGATCACGCGCCCGCTGCGCGCATTTTCCGCAATCGATGCGACGGACGCGGAATTGACATTGCGAGCGGCGATGGAAGAAGAGGCGCGTCGTGCTTCCAACGGCGAAACGATGGACAAGATCGAGGCGGTGTGGCGCGCAAAAGGCGATCTGGTAGCGCAGTCGCTGGCGGAGGCGCATTGATGGTCACCATCTATGTGCCCGACATCCCCGAATTCGCGCCGCTGCTGCGCGCCGCCCGAAACAATGCCGCATGCGTGGTACAGGCGCCGCTGCGCGGCTATCATCGCATCGAGGCGAAACAATCGATCGAATTCTCGCGCAAGTCCATGGGACTTGGCCCAGCGCTGTGGAACAGCATGCTGTCCGGCGGCTTTCGCGGCCGCATCGTCGAATATGGCCGCGATCTGATGCGGATTGAAGACCAGGATCTGTCATGAAAATAAATGTCATCGGAGGCGGTCCATCGGGCCTGTATTTTGCGCTGCTCGCAAAGCGCCGCCTGGCACACGCCGAGGTCCACGTCTACGAGCAAAACCCGCGCGGCGCAACGTATGGCTTCGGCATCGTGCTGGCCGACCGCGGACTGGACCGCCTGCAGAAAGCCGACCCCGCTTCGTATACCGCGATCATGGATGCGTCTTTCGTGACGCGCAATCGCATCATGTCCCATCCAGGCGCAACGATTTTTGTCGAGGGCGGCGGTTATGGCGGCGCGGTTGCCCGCTTGCGGCTGCTCCAGATTCTGGAATCGCATTGCCTGGACGCCGGCGTGCATGTGCATTACGAAGCGCGCATTGACGATGCCGCCGTCTGCGACCAGGCTGATCTGGTAGTTGGCGCCGACGGCGTCAATTCAATCGTGCGCAAGGGGCATGAAGCCGAGTTCGGCACGACAAGCTGGATGCTGGGCAATCGCCTGGCATGGTATGGCACCGAGAAACATTTCCCTTATCCGATAATCTCGTTCAAGCGTTTCGGCGGCGGCCATTTTGTCGGCGTGGCCTATCCCTACACGGAGCGCATGAGCACCTTTGTCGCCGAGTGTGATGCCGCTACCTGGGTTGACCTCGGGCTCGACCGCATGAATGACGAGGAGCGCAACAACCTGGTACAACAGGTATTTGCCGCCGAGCTTGGCGCTTGCCCGCTCATCAGCAACAAGTCGGTGTGGCACACCCTGCCCGTCGTGCGCAACAGGCAATGGTCTGTCGGTCACAGGGTGCTGATTGGCGACGCGCTGCATAGTGCACATCCGAGTATCGGTTCGGGCACGCGGATCGCCATGGAAGACGCGATCGCGCTGGCCGACGCGCTGGCGGCTTCGCCCGCCGATGTCGCCGCTGCGCTGGCCAGTTTTCGTCGCGTCCGCGAGCCAACAAAAACCAAGCTCGTCGCCGCGGCTGAAAAAAGCTTCACCTGGTATGAATCGTTTGCGGAGCGGATGGATACGCTTGACGCGGTGCCGTTCGTGTTCAATTTCCTCACGCGCACCGGGCGCGTCGATGAAGCGCGCCTGCGTGCGGAATACCCGGAGTTCATGAATCGTTATGGCGCCGGTTGGCTTCAAGACGATGGTGTGGAAGCGGCACCGGTGAGCGCGAGCCCGTAAGCACACCGGTTCCCAATTTCTCTAGTCTTTCAATCAGCCGAGTTTTTGTGCACTCTGATTGCTACTTGGATTTTTCAGGTAATAATTTGTACTGCACCGGCAGAAGGACCGAACTATCAATGTGGATGCCCGATTTATTTTTAGCCGGGAAAAATCTGATTCCCATCGCACTTTTGAGAGCAGCGGAGTCAAGCAGCTGCGAGCCGGAACTCTTGAAAACGATCACTTCGTTCGTGCTGCCGTCCGCTAAAACACGCATCTTCAACACCACCAATCCTTCTTCGCCATGGCGTTCTGCCGCGGACGGGTAAGCAAACTGAGGGATGCCATCAGGCCTCGCAACTTCAATCACCGCATCTGCAGGTGGCGCCGCGTAACAAGCCGCAGAGAATAACAGTAAAAAATAAAAACAAGACTTCATCAGGTATCTGGCCATTCTTATCAAGTTATGATTTATGGGTGCCAGGCTCGACGTCCTTCCCGTGCCAACGGGTTATGGATTCCCGCCTGCGCGGGAATGACGGTAGTAAGAGTGGAGGTCATACCAATTACTACCGTCATTCCCGCGAAAGCGGGAATCCAGACTGAGCCTGCATCACGATGTCTTCATGACTATCCCACCAGGCTTGAATGGATAAAGTCCGGCTGGGTACTCAGGTTTTCCCCTCATGCGCCAACCCGGCACTTGTCTCAAGCACGCTCCCGAAACTGCACATACCCGCGAGCGCGCAATTCACACGCCGGACATTTTCCGCAGCCATAACCCCAGTCATGCAGCGCACCGCGTTCGCCCAGGTAGCAGGTATGCGTGTCGGTACGGATCAGATCCACCAGCGCCGCTCCGCCCAGCTGCTGCGCCAAGTCCCAGGTCGCGGCCTTGTCGATCCACATCAGCGGTGTCTCGATCGTCAGGTCGGTCGCCATGCCGAGGTTGAGCGCGGTTTGCATGGCCTGCATCGTATCGTTGCGGCAATCGGGGTAGCCAGAAAAATCGGTTTCGCACATACCGCCGACCAGCACGTCGAGACCGCGCCGGTAAGCGACGGTGGCGGCGACTGTCACGAACAGCAGGTTACGGCCTGGAACAAATGTGTTCGGCAAGCCGTTCGCCTGCATTGCGATTTCAACGTTGCTGGTCAGCGCGGTGTCCGAAATTCTTGCAATCAGTGACAGATCGATCATGTGATCTTCGCCCAGCCGCGCATCCCATTCGGGCGAGAAGGTGCGCAATTTTTGCAGCAGCGTTGGCCGCACGCTTAATTCGATCGCATGCCGCTGGCCGTAGTCGAAGCCGATGGTTTCGACTTTTTCATAACGCGACAATGCCCATGCAACGCAGGTTGTCGAGTCTTGTCCGCCGCTGAAAAGTACCAGCGCGCCTGTGGAGTTTTCCATGTTCTTTTCCCTTGATATTATGTCGTGGCTGGCCGTGTTATCTCTTGTTGACCGTTTCCAGCGTCTGTTCGATGTATTCACCCTTGTCGTCGGCGAAACGCAGCCGAACCGGATACCACTCGTGCGACGGCGCCAGCCAGATGTCGAGTTTTTGGCCTTTCGAATTCGGCGGCGGCGCCTTGACCACATGCAGCGCATTGATTTCGCCCAGCGGCGTCCTGATTTTCTCCTGTTTGCCGACCTTGAAGGTCCACGGTTCGGCATCCTGCTGCCCGGCGACGACGAAGGTCCATGACGATCCGGGCCTGAACTTCGCAGGCGTGCCGCGCGCGATCGAAATCAGCTGCCAGATTGCACTGGCGCGGTCCTGCTCGCCTCCCTTGATGGGATAGGTATTGGCCGAGCTGGTAAAGCTGATTGTTTTTGCCGCGCGATCGAAAGTCGCCGTTGTCGCCTCCTTGCGGAACCGTTTTTCGGTGAAGGTGCCGGGCGCCAGTCCATATTGATCGATGGCTCCTTCGCTTTTTTCATCGAGGATTTTACCGACCAGCATGGCGCGCGTTTCCGTCACCACGCTGTATTTGCCGGCAGCCGCAGTCCACTGCACCATCGCATTGCCGTTGATCGTCAGACCGCTTTGCAGCGCCTTGATCGTATAAGCCAGGTCGGCGGAGGGCGGCAGATTGGTTTTTGGCTTGAGTGGAGGCGCCGCCGATGCCGGCATCGACAGCACGGCCAGGGAGAGCAAGGAAGACAAGGTAACGCGTGTAAGAGTAGTAGTCATCGTGTTCGATAGAATAATAAAGAATGAAGGATGGGCCAATGGGGGTTCAGCTGGGGGCGCCTAGCTGGGGGCGCCTAGCTGGGGGCGCCGGCCGTCAGCCTGGTCAGCGACAGGTCCAGATAGTCGCCGTTGGTTTCGGTATATCGCACTTTTACCGGATACCACCCCTTGTCAGGTGCGAACCAGATATCGAGTTTCTGATCGTAAGAACCCTTGCGGGGAATGCGTACCACATGCCAGGCGCCGGTCTTGCCGATGCCGAGGTCGACTTCTTCATAAGCGATGACACGAATGCGCCATGTTTCGGCATCACGCACGCCGGCGACGAAGAAGTCGATTTCCGCGCCCGGGACAAATTTGTCGCTGTCGCCACGGCCAATGCCGGCCAGCTGCCAGACGATACTGGCGCGATCCTGTTCGCCGCCGGTGCGCGGATAGGTGGCCGTGGAAGCCGAAAAGCTGATCGTATTGCGTTCCTGGTGGAAGTGCGTATTGGTTGCCGATTTGCGCCAGCGTTTTTCGGAATAGAGCAAGGGTGAAACGCCGGCGTCGCTGACCAGCCCGGCGCTTTTGAAATTCAGCAGCGTGAAAATCAGCATTTCCACTTTGCCATCCACGGTGTAATTTTCTCCCGCCGATTGCCAGGTGATGGTGCCGCTGCCGTAGTAGGTCTTGCCATCGTTGAGCGATTGCACATCGTATTTTAGCTCAGCGGAAGGCGGCAGGCTGATCTTGTGGCGGGGGACGTCCGGCGTTTCTGTTTCCTCGTTGGCAAGCACGGTGTCGGCAGGTGGTACGATTTCCGTCGCTGCGGGAATGTCGGCAACGGTGCCGGCGGCGACAGCGTTGATGTCCGCGGGCGGCAAGGGCAGTGTGCCGGAGGCGTCAATTGCCGCCTCCGGCGGCGTTGCTGGCGCCGGTGGTGGCGCAATGCGGCGCGGTTTTGGTTTTGCTGCCGGTTTTGGCCGGGGCGGCGTGGGTGCTGCTGCGGGCGGAGTCGCCGGTGGCGGCGCCAGCAATTGTGCGACCAGTTCGGCCGGGTCGTGCTCGCGCAGCGCGGGAATGCCGAGCTTGCCTCCGATCCATTCAATCGCAACAACATGCAGCAACGCCGATGCGATCAGCAGCGCAATCCAGCGCCCGGAACGGGCGGGGCGGTTTTTGCGGATTGCGGGCAAGTCGTTCGGCATGGCCTTAGTGTAAACGCAAGCGCCTGAGGATGTGGCGGGACTTCGCTTGTGCCGGGTTGCCGC
Organism: Pseudomonadota bacterium; assembly: GCA_040387375.1. Classification (GTDB taxonomy): domain Bacteria; phylum Pseudomonadota; class Gammaproteobacteria; order Burkholderiales; family Burkholderiaceae_D; genus JAZKDW01. Next base: position 96,937 of record JAZKDW010000046.1, on the reverse strand, counting down.
AAAGTGACTTTTGTGCCGCCAAAACACGTAAAATGTCAGCTCTTCAAATCATGCAGATCGTGCCATACCCCATGTTAAAACGCTTATCCGCAGTAATGATGCTGGCGGTTTCCAGCGCCGTCTTCAGTGCGTCTCCGTCCCAGAATGCAGAACCGGTCAGGATCGGCATGATCGATGGCCTGTCCGGTTCCTTTGCCAATGCCGGTGAGGCAGTGATGCGCAACTTGCAGTTCGCGATCGACAGGGTCAATGCCCGCGGCGGTGTGAATTTTCCCAATGGCAAGCGCCCGCTGGTGTTGTCCACATTCGACAATAAGCAGGGTGTGGAAGAATCCTTGATCGAACTCAAGCGGCTCACCGATCAGCACATTCCGTTCGTCGTGCAGGGCAATAGTTCAGCAGTTGCGGCGGCCCTGATCGATGCAATCGGCCGTCACAACGAGCGCACGCCTGACCAGCGAGTGCTGTTTTTGAATTATTCCGCGGTCGATCCGATACTTACCAATGAAAAATGCAGCTATTGGCATTTCCGTTTCGACGCCAGTTCCGACATGCGCATGCATGCGCTGACCGAGGTGATCAAGGACGATACACATGCCAAACGGATTTACCTGATCGGACAGGATTACAGCTTCGGGCGGCAGATTGCAAAATCGGCGCGCGCGCAACTCACGGCCAAGCGGCCCGACATCGAGTTCGTCGGGGAAGAATTGCATCCGATCGGCAAGGTCAAGGATTTCACGCCCTACATCGCGAAGATGAAAGCCAGCGGCGCCGATACGGTCATTACCGGCAACTGGGGCAACGATCTGACGCTGCTGGTGAAAGCAGCCAGGGAGTCGGGCCTGAATGTGAAGTTCTACACGTTTTACGGCAATGGACTGGGCGCGCCGGCGGCAATCGGCGAGGCCGGCGTCGGCCGGGTGCGTGCGGTCGCGGAGTGGCATCCGAATGTCGGCGGCAGCGTCAGGAGCGGGGGCAGCGACATGTTTTATACGGCTTTCCGCCAGCGCTATCCGCAGCCCAAGGATGACTACGTCCATCTGCGCATGAACCTGATGATCGAGATGCTGGTCACAGCGATTGAAAAAGCAAAAACGACCGAAGCGGCCGCGGTGGCAAAAGCGCTGGAAGGCGCGCGTTTCAAGAACGCATTTCACCATGCCACGATGCGGGCGGCCGATCATCAGCTGATGCAGCCGCTGTACGTATCGGTGATGCAGAAAGCGGGTGCGGGGGGCGTGCGTTTTGATAATGAAGGCAGTGGCTATGGCTTCAAGACCGAACGTTATCTGGACGAGGCGGCGACGACTTTGCCGACCACTTGCCAGATGGTGCGGCCGGCCAGGTAGCGTGCATGCCGGGCCGCTGAGTTTTGTCTAGAATAGCCGGATTAACATTTTTCCCGTTCGCTTTATCTGCTAGGCTAACGCATCTGTTAACGGAGGTTTGCCATGTCAAAATCCAGTATGTCCGGAATTCCCGGTGTCGATACGATGACGGACTCGCTTGAGTTCGTCAAAAACCTGTGGGGTGGCATGAAGATACCCGGCATGGTTGTACCGACGCTGTCAGTCGATGAGATCAACAAGCAGATCACCGATTTGAAGGCCGTGGAATCCTGGCTCTTGCTGAACATGAACATGTTGCGCGGCACGATACAGGCGCTGGAAGTGCAAAGCTCGACGATTTCGGCATTGCACTCGATGAGTGAAACGATGAGCTCGATGGTCAAGCCGGCAGCAGCCGTGGCCCCGGGCAAGTCCGAGTTCACATCGCCCTTTTCCTTCACGCCGCCCGCTGCGGAAAAACCGGCGGCGCCGCAGGCCCGGGAGGAAGAGGCGCCTGAACCTGAACCGGCCGCCGACGCAGCCGGTCTGGTCGCGCCATTTGCCAATCCCGCCGCATGGTGGAACCTGCTGCAGGATCAGTTCCAGCAGGCGGTTAACACGGCCATGGTGCCTGAGCCGCAAGCGCCGGTTGCCACGAAGGCGGCAGCGCCGCGCAAGCGCAAGCCGGCGTCGAAATAAGTGCCCGGGTGTGCCGCCAGTGGTTCGCCAGGAGACCGGCAAAACAGGCAGTTTTTAAATTCGATGTAATAACGCAGCCAGGCTGCGGGTACTTTTTTCACAGCAGGTTGTGCTGAAAAACCAGTTCATTAAACACCATCGCATCTGGCTTGCCGGGCAGGTTTCCGCGTGAATCATTGCGGTGTTTCGAGGTTTCGCGGAGAACAGAATGCAGCCTAGCTTTTGGGCCGGGGCAAAAGAAGGCTTCCGCGCCTTCCTGCCCCTGTCGGTCGGGTTGGTGCCGTGGTCCATGGTGACCGGCATGGCGATGGTGAGTGTCGGCTTCACGCCTTTGCAGGCCATCGGCATGAACATCATTGTTTTTGCCGGCACCGCGCAACTCGCCACGCTGCCGCTGATCGCCACGGGTGCGCCTGTCTGGCTCATCGTCGTCACCGCGCTCATTCTGAATCTGCGCTTCATGATATTCAGCGCCGCGATCGCCGACGGCTTTCGCGGGATTGGCGCCCGCGCCCGCTGGCTGGCCGGATATACCCTCACGGACAGCACGTTTGCGGTAACGGTTAACAAAATGCTGGCGGTGGAAGACCGGCATTGGCGGCTCGGCTATTTTCTTGCGCCGGGACTGTGGTCGTGGCTGGTATGGCAGGTCTGCGGCATCATCGGCGTGCTGGCTGCGGGCTCGATTCCCAAAAGCTGGTCGCTCGAATTCATGGCGACCATCGCGCTGCTGGTGCTCCTGGTGCCCATCGCCAAGTCCCGGCCCATGCTGATCGCTGCGATTACCGGCGCTACGTTGGCGGTGGCCTTGCGCGGCTTTCCGCTCAGGCTCGGCATGATTGTGGCGATCGTCGCCGGCATCGGCGCCGGCTTTGCTGCCGAACACTGGCAAACCCGCAAGGAAAAAACATGAGCGATGAGCTCTCGCTGTGGCTGCTCTTCATCCTGATCGGACTGGCGTCGTTCCTGCCGCGCGCCAGCTTCATCATTCTCGCCGGCCGGGCGCGCCTGCCGTCCTCGCTGTTGCGCGCGCTGCGGTACGCGCCGGCGGCGGCGCTCGCCGCGATCGTCGCGCCGGATCTGCTAGTCGGCAGCGGCGGTTTCCAGCCCTTCAATCCCAAGCTCCTTGCCGCCGCGGCCGCCGTGGCGGCGGCCATGTGGTCGCGCAATCCGTGGCTGCCGTTTCTGGCCGGAATGGCAGCGTTGCTGGGCATGCGCTACGGTTTGGGCTGGTAAATTTTCCTTAAAGCAATGCTAACCCTTGCTTTTCAGGTATATTCCTGCCTAGACAGTTACTGGCAGGGCGTTTATTTTGGTTTCCTCCCCGAACATCTTTTCAATCAAGAACTTTCTCACCGAAGAGAGTGTCGGCTATCTGCTGAGCCGTTCGCGCACTAAACTCGCCAAGGCGCTTGATGTGGCGCTGGCCGAATACGATATTACGAATGCGCAGGGCAGCATCGTACTCATGTTATCGAGCGGAAAATATTCGACTGCCGCCGAGCTTGCGCGCGAACTGTATATCGATTCGGCATCCGTGACGCGGATGATCGACCGTCTTGAAAAACGTGGATTGATCATGCGCTTGCCAAGGGGCGAGGACCGTCGTGTCATCAATTTGCGCCTGACGCCGGACGGACAGGTTCTGGCGGAGACGCTGCCGCCAATTTATGTCGAGGTGCTGAACCGCAGTTTTGCCGGCTTCAGCAGTGAGGAACTGGAGGTGCTCAGAGGACTGCTGCGCCGGTTCCTGCACAATGACACGGCAGCTGACAATGGCGAAGCATAAAACGCTGGCCAGGCAACCTGGCTGTGCGGCGCTCGCCTTCATCCGGTTAACCGCGATCGGAAATATCGCGCTGCTGCTGACCGCTTGCGCCAGTTTCAAGGACATCGGCAGCACGGCGCAACTGCGCAATGCAAGCGATTATGCGGCGACGGCGACATTGCCCGCACAAGGCGGCACATGGCCGGACCTGCACTGGGCCGGCTCAATCGGCGGCGCGCCGTTGCAGGCCCTGGTCGATGAAGCGCTGGCCGGCAATCCGGGCCTCCAGGCCGCCGCTGCACGCGTCGCCGCCGCACAAGCTGTCTCTGAGGCCGCCGGCGCCGCATCCGGCCCCGCGGCCGGCGCCAGTTTTGACAGCACCTTGCAGCGATACAGCGAAAATGGCCTGGTGCCAGCCCAGCTCGCGGGCAAAATCCGCTCGGACAACCGGCTGACCCTCAATTTTGGCTACGACTTCGATTTCTGGAACAGGCATGCTGCGCAGTTGCGCGCCGCACTAGCGGAAGGCAAGGCGGCCGAGGCTGAACGCTACACGGCGCGGCTGGTACTGACCAGCGCCATCGCGCGCGCCTGGCTGCAGCTGGCGCGCCAGCATGCGCAACTGGATCTGAGCGGGCGGCAACTGGCAGTGCGCCAGGAAATCGAGCGCCTGACACAGCTGCGTTTTAAAGCCGGACTGGATGCCAGGCTGGACAATGAGCAGGCACGCCAGCAGTTAGCCAGCCTGCGTGCGGAACAGGCGCATTGGCAGGAAGCGATCGGGCTGACGCGCAATCAGCTGGCGGCGCTGATGGGGCAGGGTCCTGATCGCGGACAGCGCATATCACGGCCGGATTTTCCGCAGGATGCGGGTGTCGCCTTGCCTGATGAATTGCCGCTGGCATTGTTGGGGCGGCGGCCCGATATCGTTGCCGCGCGCTGGCGGGTCGAGGCGGCGCAAGGCGACATCGATGCTGCAAAAACGCTGTTCTATCCCAATGTAAACCTGATTGCATTTGCCGGGCTTTCCAGTCTCGGACTGGCGAACCTGCTGCAAAGCGGCAGCCGCATCGCCGGCATCGGACCTGCCATCCGTGTGCCGCTGTTCGAGAGCGGCGCGCTGCGTGCGCAGCTCAAAGGCAAGGTCGCCGTCTACGATATTGCCGTCGCCAATTACAACCAGACCCTCACCGATGCATTGCGTGAGGTGGCGGATCAGGTGCACTCATTGCGCGCCGCTGAACTGCAGAGCGGACATCAGCAAGCCGCCACGCAGGCCGCGGAGAACAATCTGGCGCTCGCGCGCCAGCGCGAGCACGTCGGCACAACAAACATGCTGCCGGCGCTGGCGAGCGAAAGCGCGTGGCTGGAGCAGCGCAAGGCTGAGTTCGATGCAGCGGTACGGCGCAGGGATCTCCGGGTCAGCCTGATCAAGGCGCTGGGCGGTGGATTCGACAGCACGTCACGTAATCCCGACCCGGCCGCCGCCACAGCGGAACCACTCCCATTACATCGCCCCATTGCCGCGAAGCCCGCATCATGACCGCTCCCGCACCAGCCGCGCCAGACATCCCGAACAACCGCGGCAGACGCCGCAGCCAGTTGATCGGCGTCACGATCCTGTTGGCGCTGCTGTTGATCGGCTATGGCCTGTGGTGGGCGATATTTGCAGGGCACCATGAAAGCACCGACGATGCCTATGTCGCTGGCAACGTCGTCCAGGTAACACCGCAGGCCGGCGGTACTGTATTGGCGATCAATGCCGACGATACCGAGCTGGTGCAGGCAGGCCAGCCGCTGATCGAGCTCGATCGCCGGGATGCGCACGTCGCGCTGCGGCAGGCTGAAGCGCATCTGGCGCAAAGCGTGCGTGAGGTACGCACGATATTCGTCAATAACGGCACGCTCAATGCCAACATCGCCTTGCGCGCCGCCGACGTCGCACGCGCGCGCGCCGACTTGTCGCGCCGCCAGGAATTGACAGGCACCGGCGCGGTGTCGAGGGAAGAAGTCGCGCATGCGCAGAGCGCGCTGCAGAGCGCGGAATCGGCCTTGCTCGCAACCCGCGAGCAGCTGGCGTCGAACCGCGTGCTGACCGAGCGCACCTCCGTCGCGCAGCATCCGACTGTGCAGCGGGCGGCGGCACAAGTGCAGGCCGCCTATCTGGCTTTTTCGCGCACGACCTTGCCGGCGCCGATTACCGGTTATGTCGCCAGGCGCTCGGTGCAGGTCGGCCAGCGCGTTGCGGCCGGTGCGCCGCTGCTGTCGATTGTCGCGCTCGACGCATTATGGGTGGATGCCAATTTCAAGGAAGTCCAGATCGCCCGCATGCGGGTCGATCAGCCGGTGACCGTGCATTCCGACCTGTATGGCACGAAGGTTGAGTATCGCGGCAAGGTCATCGGACTGGCCGCCGGCACCGGATCCGCGTTTGCATTGCTGCCGGCGCAAAATGCCAGCGGCAACTGGGTCAAGATCGTGCAGCGGATCCCGGTGCGGATTGCACTCGACCCGAAGGAACTGGCGGCACATCCGCTCCGCATCGGCCTGTCGATGCACGTCAAGGTCGATACCGCCAAGGCGGGCGGGACGTCGCTGACGGCTGGCACGCCGCTACGCACGGCCCCGGTTTACAAGACTACGGTATTCGACAGTGCCGGACAGGAAGCCGATGCATTAATCGCGCGTATCATCAGGGACAATAGCGCCGCCGGCGCCGTGCCCGCGCCATGAAACATGCCGCATCCGGATCGCGGTTGCCGCCGATGAATCAGGCCGGATCTTGTCCATGAACGCTATCGCGCCCCCGGCCCTGCAACCGCTGAAGGGCACGCAACTGGTGCTGGGCACCGTGGCCCTGTCGCTCGCCGTTTTCATGACCGTGCTCGATTCGACGATTGCCAATGTGTCGATCCCGGCGATTTCCGGCGATCTGGGCGTGTCGCCGCAACAAGGAACCTGGGTCATTACGTCGTATGCGGTGGCCAACGCGATCTCGCTGCCGCTGACCGGTTGGCTGACCAAACGTTTCGGCCAGGTGCGTCTGTTCATCAGCTCCATCCTGCTGTTCGTGCTGGCATCATTTTTGTGCGGAATGGCGCCGAGTATCGAGATGCTGATCGGTGCGCGCATCTTGCAGGGTGTGGTCGCCGGACCGCTGATTCCGTTGTCGCAGGCGCTTCTGTTGTCCAGTTATCCGGCCGCCAAAAGCGGCATGGCGCTGGCATTCTGGGGCATGACGACATTGCTGGCGCCGATCATGGGGCCGCTGCTGGGCGGCTGGATTTCCGATAATTATTCGTGGTCCTGGATCTTTTACATCAATATTCCGATCGGCATTTTTGCCGCCTGGGCCACGTGGTCGATTTACCGGCAGCGCGAATCCGCGACCTTGCGCCTGCCAATCGACACGGTCGGGCTGATCCTGCTGGTGTTGTGGGTGGGCTGCCTGCAGCTGATGCTGGACATGGGCAAGGAGCTGGACTGGTTCCGATCCGGAGAAATCATCGCATTGGGCGCGGTTGCACTGGTCAGCTTTATCTATTTTGTTATATGGGAACTGGGCGAGGACCACCCGGTGGTCGATCTTTCACTGTTCAGGGGGCGCAATTTCAGTGCCGGCGTGATTGCGATCTCGGTTTCGTACGGTTTGTTTTTCGGCAGTCTTGTCATCCTCCCCTTATGGCTGCAGACCCAGATCGGCTACAGCGCGTCCGAGGCTGGAAAAGTCATGGCGCCGGTTGGCATTTTCGCCATTTTGCTGTCGCCGATAGTGGGGAAAATTCTGCCCAGGGTCGATGCACGCGTCGTGGTGACGCTGGCATTCATTATCCTGGGAGGCGTGTTCTATCTGCGGTCGCGGTTTACGCCCGATGTCGATACGCTGACACTCATGATCCCGACCCTGATGCAGGGAGTGGCGATGGCGCTGTTTTTCGTTCCATTGACCTCGATCATCCTTTCGGGCCAGCCTCCCGACAAAATCCCGGCAGCGGCAGGCTTGTCCAATTTTGTGCGCATCATGTTCAGCGCCATCGGCACCTCGGTCACCTCGACGATGTGGGATAGCCGCACGTCGCTGCATCACGCGCAACTGGCGGAGCATACCGGCGCCGGTTATCCAGCGTTCACGCATGCGGTCGAGGGGCTGAGGGGGCAGGGCTTGTCAGAGCCGGGCGCGTTGGCAGTCATCGAGAGAACGATGACCGTGCAAGCCAGCACCATGGCGGCCACCGACATTTTCTGGATGTCTTCAATATTATTTGTCGCGGTGATCTTGCTGGTGTGGGTCACCCGGCCGCACAAAGCCAGAACGGCGGCCGATGCCGCGCCGGCCGATGCCGGCGGTGCGCACTGACGCTAGTGACTCACTTTTTTTGCGCCAGAGCCTTCTCGATCGCCGCCACCAGGGCCGTATCCTGCGGTGTCACCTTGCTTGGATAGATGCCGATGACCTTGCCGTCGCGGTCAATCAGATATTTGTAGAAATTCCACTCGGGTGACTTGCCGCTGGCCTTGGCCAATGCCGCATACAAGGGATTGGCGGCGGGCCCCTTTACCGACGAGGCAGAAAACATCGGGAATTTGACGCCATAGGTGTTGTAGCAAAAATCGGCAATCTGCTTGCCGCTATCGCTGCCTTGCTGTCCAAAATCGTTGGATGGAAAACCCAGCACCGTCAGGCCGCGGCCCTGGTATTTTGCGTACAGCGCTTCGAGGCCCTCGTATTGTTTGGTAAAACCGCAGTAGCTCGCGGTGTTGACCACCAGCGCCACTTTGCCCGCGTACTGGCAGAGGTTTTGCGGCGCCTCGTCCTGCAGGCGATTGAATTGCTGATCAAGAATCTGCGGGCAGGCCGCAGGAGACTGGGCCCAGGTGGCGCCGCTGGCCGCGCAGCCGGCAATGGCCCCCAACAGCATGAAGCAGGTCGTCGTTTTCATTTTGTACGGTTCCCTTGATGTATCGTCAGGTTCAGACTGTACCCGATTTGGCCGTCAGCAATATGCTGATGAATCCCGGTTCCCTGCGGTGCGCGCATTTGAAGCAGCATTTTAAAAGGTTAAAATACGGCCCTGACAGAGAAAATCGGCAAACCATGGTTTGATGCCGTATCAAAATCGGATCCCGGGTCAGGCCAGGGATATTGGTCCTTGGCCGCTTGCGGGTCGGTTTTCTTGATAGAATCAAGCACTTAACTCAATTCTTAAGGCGCGTATGTTGTACCCAGAACTGTTTAAATCGCTCGAGCAAGTCCGCTGGGACATGGAAAAAGATATTCCGTGGGATCAGTTTGACGCCTCCAGCCTGACTGACGAGCAGGCGCAAACCATCAAGATGAATGCGATCACCGAATGGTCGGCACTGCCGGCTACCGAAATGTTTTTGCGCGATAACCGCAGCGACAGCGACTTTTGCGCATTCATGTCGGTCTGGTTTTTTGAAGAGCAAAAGCATTCCCTGGTGTTAATGGAGTATCTGCGCCGTTTCAAACCCGAATTTGTACCAACCGAAGACGAGCTGGATCAGGTGCGTTTTGAATTTGATCCCGCTCCTCCGCTGGAAACCCTGACGATGCATTTCTGCGGCGAGATCCGGCTGAACCACTGGTATCGCTGCGCCTCCGAATGGCATACCGAGCCTGTGATCAAACACATCTACAAGATCATCAGCCAGGATGAAGCGCGTCATGGTGGCGCATACCTGCGCTACATGAAAAAGGCGCTGCTCGAAGTCGGCGATTCGGCACGTGTTGCGTTTGCCAAAATCAGCGTGCTGATGGCGTCGGCGCGCCGCACGGAAAAACCTCTGCACCCGACCAATCTGCACGTGAATCAGGCGCTGTTCCCGAATGACACGGTGCAAAGCCGCTTGCCGGATCCGGAGTGGCTTGAAGCATGGCTAGACAACCAGATCAAATTCGATGGCGAATGGGAAAAGAAAGTGGTCGATCGTATCCTGCACAACATGTCGCTGCTGTTTGAGCGTACCTTCGGCACCGTGCAGGAGCTGAACCGCTATCGCAAGGAAATCGTCGCGCGGCTTGCTGCGGCTACCGCGCCGCAACCGGTCTGAACCACCGCCGCAATCGATTAAAGCCGCAAGCATTTTTTGCGGCTTTTTTTAATCCTTTCGCCCGATAAGCGCCATGCCTGAATTCGAAAAAAAGATTTGCTCACGCGCTAGGCTGGCAGCCAGCGTCGCAGGCTTGCCGAAGCCGGTCGTGCTGACCAATGGCGTGTTCGACATTCTGCATCGCGGGCATGTCACCTATCTCGCGCAGGCGCGCGCATTGGGCGGGTCGCTGGTGGTGGCGGTCAATACCGACGCGTCGGTGAAGCGGCTCGGCAAGGGTGATGACCGTCCGCTCAACAACTGTGACGATCGGATGGCGCTGCTGGCGGCGCTGGAATCGGTCAGCCTGGTCGTGCCCTTCGATGAAGACACCGCGCTGGAAACCGTGCAGGAAGCACGGCCGGATATTTATGCAAAAGGCGGTGACTACGACATGACGGCGATTCCCGAGGGACGCGCCGTCGCCGCATATGGCGGCCGCGCGGTGGCAATCGATTTCGAGCACGACCGTTCCACCACCAAACTGCTGGCGAAGGTGCGCAAACCTCAGTAAGGATTAGTGGCGATGCGCGCCGGCTTCCTTGGGTTCTTTTGGCTGTTCGACGTGCACTGACACTTCTGTCTTGCCGGCTTTTTCAAAGGTCAGCGTCAGCGGGAATTTATCGCCGGCCTTGAGCGGCTGCTTCAAGCCGATCAGCATGATGTGATAACCATGGCCCGGTTGCATCGACACTTTGGCGGCTGGCTTGAGTTCCACGCTCCCCACTTCACGCATCTTCATCACATTGCCTTCCATCGACATCGAATGAATCTGCACCTCGTTGGCGACCGGCGATGCGGCCGAGAGCAATTTGTCGGCGTCCTTGCCCTTGTTTTCAATCGTCAGATAAGCCGCGCCGGCAGGTTGGTTGGCGACAGTGACGCGGGCGTACGGGTGCGCTATCTGCAAGTCGCCGACCTTGTATTCGTGCGCCTGCGCGGAGGCGCTGAACAGCATGGCAGCGGCCAGGGAAATAATTGAGCGGAAAGTCATGATGATCCTTTGAATGAGTCGATTAAAGCACAGCAGCAGGCCGCTAAAAGTGGCTGCCGGTGCCGGCGGCCAGCGGCGTAAAGCCACCCAGCACAAGACTGAGAAGGACTAGCCAGGCGGTGAGGGAGCGTAGGAGTGGCGTCATTGATGTGCGCTGCGATATGCCGGGATTATAACGAATTAAATTCTATCCCCCCGGCTTGCTGGCGGTGAGGCAGGTCAACACCCTTCGGCAAATCCGTTTTGCCGCCAGGCCTCGTACACCACTACTGCGACCGTATTCGACAAATTGAGGCTGCGGTTGTCAGGCCGCATCGGCAGGCGAATGCGTTGTGCGGAAGGAAAGGACTCGCGCAAGGCCGCATCCAGTCCTTTGGTTTCCGAGCCAAACACAAACACGTCGCCCGGCCGGAATGTGACGTCTGCAAACGGCATCGAACCATGCGTGGTCAGTGCAAACATCCTGGACCTGTCGGGCGCTTCACTGGCGATGAAGGCCGCCCAGTCGCGATGCACTTTCATCGTGGCGTAATCATGATAATCGAGCCCGGCGCGCCGCATCTTGGCATCGTCGAGCGGAAAACCCAGCGGCTCGATCAGATGCAGCTGCGCGCCGGTATTGGCGCACAGGCGAATGATATTGCCGGTGTTGGGCGGAATTTCAGGTTCAACCAGTACAACGTGAAACAAATGTGTTCTCCTTCGTTTATTTGAGCAGCGTGCGCGCGAATACAAAATTCGTCACCCGCAGCGCGCCAAATCGTTTTAATGTCGCGGCCAGTTCGTTGAGTGTCTCTCCGGTAGTCATCACGTCATCGACCACGCCGACATGCTGGCCGTGCACGCGGCCGATGGCGTCGCCGGAGACGACAAACGCGTGCCTGATATTCTGCTGGCGTTGCGCCGGATGCAGCATGGCTTGCGCCTGCGTGTCGCGCGAACGGACAATCAGGCCGGCGTCCAGCCCGATGCCAAGTCCGCGCGACAGCGGCCTGGCAATTTCCAGAGCCTGGTTAAAACCACGCTCCGCCAGACGCTGCGCGCCCAGAGGCACGGCGGTCAGCAGGGTCGGCAGTTTGCTGTCCGGCGCCCGCAGCAAGGCGTCACGCAGCATGCGCGCGAACGCGGGCGCCAGCGCCAGCTGGCTGCCGAATTTCAGTGCCAGCACCAGTTGATCGACCGGCGGCACATAATCGGTTGCAACAATCGTTGCATCGAATGCAGGATTCTGTTTCAGGCAATCGCCGCAGCTGCTTGCCGATGATGCGGTAATGTCCGGCAACGGGATCGCACATTGCCCGCAGCGATGTTGTGGCGCGCTAAAAAAGCGTGCGTGGCAAGCCTCGCACAGCGCATCATTGCCGGTGCCGCCGCACAGCGCGCAGCATGACGGTATCGCTGCCGGCAGACGGGCGATGAGGTGCGAAGACCAGTGGCGGAACCGGGAAAGCATGGAGCATTAACTCCTTCAAGCGTGTAAACTGGTGCCGATTATCTCACTTCAGCTCTCTCATTCGCCGTGTCCCTGCCATCTTCTCCCTTGTCCGACGCTTCTTTGAGCGCACCGATCGATTTGCGGCGCGTTCGCCGCTTGTTCGCGTCCCCTGCCCGGGTCGCCGAGTCGCAATTCCTGCGGCGCGAAGTCGCCGGCAGAATGTTCGAGCGCCTGGCATTGGTAAAACTGGCGCCGCAACGAATACTGGATGCGGGTTGTGGCGAGGGTGCGGATTTATCGGCTTTGCAGCAACGGTTCGGCAACGCGCACCTGATCGGGATTGATGCCTCGCTGGCCATGCTGTCGGCCGCGCGTGACCTGCAGGCATCGTCGCGGTCGGCAATGCAGCGCCTGCTGACCAAATGGCTGCCCGCCAGAACAAACATCGGTGCGGGCGACATTGCCGACCTGTCATGCGGCGATTTTGCACACTTGCCGTTCGGCGCCGATGCCGTGGACCTGGTCTGGTCGAATCTTGCATTGCACTGGCATCCGCAGCCTGACCGCATTTTCGCCGAATGGCGGCGCGTGTTGCGGGTCGATGGGCTGTTGATGTTTTCCTGTTTCGGACCCGACACCTTCCGGGAATTGCGGGCGGCTTTCGCCAGCATCGATGCGGCTCCCCATGCGCTGCCGTTCGTCGACATGCATGACTTTGGCGACATGCTGGTCAACGCCGGCTTTTCGACGCCGGTGATGGACATGGAGACCGTCACCGTTACCTATCCGACGGTGGACAAACTGATGGCGGACGTGCGGGCATGGGGAGGCAATCCGATGACAACCCGGCGCCGCGGTTTGCTGGGCAGGCGCGACTGGGCACAGGTCGTGCATGCGCTGGAACAGAACCGCCGTGCGGATGGCGCCATTCCACTTACCTTTGAAATCGTCTACGGGCATGCTTTCCGCCCGGCGCCCAGAACCAGGGCAAGCGGCGAATCGATCATCAGGCTCGATCTGCATCGAAAATGACGGCGCACGTCGCTGCAAGAGTGCGGCGTAGATGTTTACCAGTCATAAAAATGTCAAGAATTACATCCAGCTCAGGGTTGCAAAAAAGGCTGCGAAGCCCCGCAAAATCGCGCGTTCGGGCGCTTGTTCATTCGTTATTCCCCTTGATAAAAGCCACCTTTCCGACTTATACTTCGTGGGTTTTGCGCAGCATGGGCATTGCGTGGCTGATTCGCTCGGGTGACAGGTCATGGCCAGGCGCGAATGGGTCTTGAAACGCAATTGCTCGATTTCGCCGCGTCAACTGGCGATGGCCTATGCAGCCTTGTGTTCGATTTCGCTGGCCGTGGCGCTTGTTTTCACGTTGCGCGGTGCCTGGTTCATCCTCGGCTTTGCATTTCTGGAAATGGCCGCGGTAGGCCTGGCTTTCCTGCAGTATGGACGTCATGCAACGGATCGCGAGCACATCGCCCTCATCGATGATTACCTTTTGGTAGAACTGATACAGGCAGAGCAGTCCCGGCAATTCAGGCTGGATCCGCGTCATACGCGCGTCGAGCTGCCTGAAGTGCGCGGCGCACTGATCGAGTTGAAAGCGGGCGGCATGCGGGTTGAGGTAGGCCGGTTTTTGACAGAATGGAAACGACGCGAGTTTGCGCAAGAGCTCCGGCAGCAGTTGAGAGCCGCGCAGATATAGCACGGTGAAGCATTACACAGAATTCTAATTTGGGCTTTTGAGGAAATCATGAAACATGCGAAGCGCCTTCAATCGTTAATGCTCGGTGCATTGCTCCTGGCGGCTGGCCCGTCATCTTGGGCAGTCGTCGATAGCCCGGGTGGCCCGGCAGTGCGTCAACTGAACTTCCAGGAGCCCGTAACGCAAATTGCGCACGAGATTTACCAACTGCATAACTGGATGCTGGGTATCTGCCTGGTGATTTTCCTGGCCGTGTTCGGCGTGATGTTTTACTCGATCCTCAAGCACCGCAAGTCACTGGGTCACAAATCGGCCAGTTTCCACGAAAGCACGACCGTCGAGATCGCCTGGACCGTCGTACCGTTCATCATCGTTATCCTGATGGCATTGCCTGCGACCAAAACCGTGGTTGCCATGAAAGACACCTCCAACGCCGACATCACCATCAAGGCGACCGGCATGCAGTGGAAATGGGGTTACGATTACCTCAAGGGTGATGGCGAAGGCATTTCCTTCCTGTCCAGCCTGTCCACGCCGGCCGAGCAAATCGTCGATGCGACGAAGGTCAAGAATGACAATTACCTGCTCGAAGTCGACAACCCCGTCGTCGTCCCGGTCAACAAGAAAATCCGTATCGTTACTACCGCCAACGACGTCATACACGCATGGGGTGTTCCCGCGTTCGGCGTCAAGCAGGATGCGATTCCCGGGTTTGTGCGCGATACCTGGTTCAAGGCCGAAAAAGAAGGTACTTTCCGCGGCCAGTGTGTTGAATTGTGTGGAAAAGACCATGCGTTCATGCCGATCGTCGTCAATGTGGTAAGCGAGGCGAAATACAAGGAATGGGTTGACGGCAAGAAAAAAGAAATGACTGCGAAAGCGGACGATCCGAACAAGGTCTGGACGGTCGACGAGCTGAAGCAACGCGGCGAAAAAGTATACGCGGCCAATTGCGTTGCTTGCCACCAGGCAAATGGCAAAGGTGTGCCGAATGCCTTCCCGGCACTGGACGGTTCGCCTGTCGTCAACGGTCCGAAGGGTGAGAATCTCGACATTGTCCTCAATGGCAAAAAAGCGATGCCGCCGTGGAAAGGTGTCCTGTCCGATACCGATATAGCGGCCGTGATCACGTACACCCGCAACACATGGTCCAACAAGGCCGGCGAAAACATTGTTCAACCAGCTGAAGTGCTGGCTGCGCGCAAGTAATTGAATTAGGAGATTGAGAAGATGAGCACAACCGCAGCCGATCACGCACACGATCATTCTCACGACGCGCATGGTCATGATCACGGGCATCCGCACGGATGGCGCCGCTGGCTGTACGCAACCAACCACAAGGACATCGGGACGCTTTACCTGTGGTTCTCCTTTATCATGTTCCTGTCGGGTGGCGTGCTGGCGCTGTTGATCCGCGCCGAGCTGTTTCAGCCCGGCCTGCAACTGTTCAAGCCGGATTTCTTCAATCAGCTGACCACGATGCACGGCCTGATCATGGTGTTCGGCGCCATCATGCCGGCGTTCGTGGGCTTCGCCAACTGGATGATCCCGCTGCAAATCGGCGCATCCGACATGGCATTTGCACGGATGAACAATTTCTCGTTCTGGCTGTTGCCGCCAGCCGCGATCCTGCTGGGCGCATCGTTCCTCGTACCCGGCGGCGCGACTGCTGCCGGCTGGACGCTGTATGCGCCGCTGTCGACGCAGATGGGCGTTGGCATGGACATGGCAATTTTCGCAATGCACATCATGGGCGCTTCCTCGATCATGGGCTCGATCAATATCGTCACCACGGTGCTGAACATGCGCGCCCCCGGCATGACGCTGATGAAGATGCCGATGTTCTGCTGGACCTGGCTGATTACCGCTTATCTGCTGATCGCCGTCATGCCAGTGCTGGCAGGCGCGATTACGATGACGCTGACCGATCGTCATTTCGGCACGTCGTTCTTTAATGCGGCCGGCGGCGGCGATCCGGTCATGTACCAGCATATTTTCTGGTTCTTCGGGCACCCCGAGGTGTACATCATGATTTTGCCGGCATTCGGCATCGTGTCGCACATCATCCCTGCATTTGCGCGCAAGCCGCTGTTCGGCTACGCATCGATGGTATATGCAACGTCCTCGATCGCGATCCTGTCGTTCATGGTCTGGGCGCATCACATGTTCACGACCGGCATGCCGGTTACGGGCCAGTTGTTCTTCATGTACGCGACGATGCTGATCGCGGTGCCGACCGGCGTCAAGATTTTCAACTGGATCGCCACGATGTGGCGCGGCTCGATGACATTCGAGACGCCGATGCTGTTTGCCATCGGTTTCATCTTCGTGTTTACCATGGGCGGCTTCACCGGCCTGATCCTTGCCGTGACGCCGATTGATATCCAGATGCAGGATACCTATTATGTGGTGGCGCACTTCCACTATGTGCTGGTGGCCGGTTCCCTATTTGCCATGTTCGCCGGTTTTTATTACTGGGGTCCGAAGTGGACTGGCTACATGTACAACGAAACCCGCGGCAAGATCCATTTCTGGGGCTCGCTGATCATGTTCAACATTACCTTTTTCCCGATGCATTTCCTGGGTCTCGCCGGTATGCCCCGCCGTTATGCGGATTATGCCGCGCAGTTCACCGATTTCAACGTCATCGCGTCGATCGGCGGCCTGGGTTTCGGCCTGATGCAGGTGTATTTCCTGTTTGCGGTGATTCTGCCGTCGATCAGGGGTGGTGAAAAAGCCGGGGACAAGCCATGGGATGGCGCCGAAGGACTTGAATGGACTGTGCCTAGTCCTGCACCGTTCCACACCTTTGAAGTGCCGCCGGTAGTGAAGTGATTAACTGGCGGGCGCAAGCCCGCCTGATGGTGATTATGTCTGATCTGAAAAAGCCGAACAATCGCAAGACGGGTCTGATCCTGGCAGCGGTTGCATTGCTGTTTTTCCTGGTGTTGTTCATCAAACGAATCTGGTTTAGCTGACATGGAACCGCAAAAATCGGGTCTGGCCGAGCGCGCGCGCAGGCTGAATGTGCAGATGCTGGGCAAGCTCCTTGTCGTGGCCGTGATGATGTTCGGTTTTGGTTATGCGCTGGTGCCGGTCTATAAATTGATCTGTGAAATTACCGGCGTTAATCTTCTGACGCCGAAAGACGTCACCGTCGAAGCAGTGAGTAATTCGCAGATCGACAAGAGCCGGACCATTACGATCGAGTTTGATGCAAATGCGCAGGGACCATGGCGCTTCCGTCCTACGGTCACCAGCATGCAGGTGCATCCGGGAGAGATGGCGCAAGTGGTGTATGAAGTGGTGAATACGCAAGCGCGCAGTGTTGACGCGCAGGCAATCCCGAGTTATGCGCCGCAGCAGGCGAGCGCACACTTCAAGAAGGTCGAGTGTTTCTGTTTCAAGCAGCAGACGCTGAAGCCGAATGAAGCGAAGCAGATGCCGGTGGTGTTTTTCATTGATCCGGCGCTGCCCAAGGATGTGAAGACGATTACCTTGTCCTATACGTTTTTTGAAATCAACGTACCGGGCAAGAATGCTAGTTAAGAAGGTGACGCACGTGCAGGAACCGGAAAAAGCGACACGGCGTAAAGCATCTTTCGGCGCCACGATAAAAGCAGTTTTATGGTCTTTCCTGGGCATCAGGAAAAAAAGCGGCTATGAACAGGACGCGGCGCAGTTGAATCCCGTTCATGTGCTGATCGCCGGTGTGCTCGGGGCAATTATTTTCATCGTGCTTCTGGTAATCATTGTCAAGATTGTCGTTGCAAAGTAATTATTTGAAATTTGTATCGGGAGATGGAAATGAGTTCTCAACACGCTAATGCGCCTTATTATTTCGTACCGGGTCCATCCAAATGGCCGGTGCTGGCGGGTGCGGCGCTTCTTTTGACAATGGCAGGCGCTTCGGCCTGGGTCAATGACATCGCATGGGGTCCCTATGCGAATATCGCCGGTATCCTGGCATTGATCGTCGTGCTGTACAACTGGTTTGGCGAGGCAATCGCGGAATCCGAAAGCGGCATGTACAACGCGCGGATCGATACGTCGTTCCGGTGGAGCATGAGCTGGTTCATTTTTTCCGAAGTGATGTTTTTTGCGGCCTTCTTCGGCGCGCTGTTTTATGCACGCGCGATTACCATGCCCTGGCTGGCGGATCTGGATCACAAGATCCTGTGGCCTGACTTTGCCGGTCAATGGGGCAATACCGGACCGGCGGGGACCGTTGAAAGCTTCGGCACGATGGGACCATTCTGGATCCCGACAATCAACACCGCATTGCTGCTCACTTCCGGCGTGACCTTGACGATTTCCCATCATGCATTGCGTGCGGGACATCGGGCCCAGACCGCGATCTGGTTGTTTGCAACCATACTGCTTGGTGCAATTTTCATGGGTTTCCAGGCCTATGAGTACATGCATGCGTATAGCGATCTGAACCTGAAACTGACCTCCGGCATTTTCGGGTCGACTTTCTACATGTTGACCGGTTTCCATGGCTTCCATGTGACCATGGGTGCGATCATGCTGTCGGTAGTTCTGTATCGCGTGCTGAAAGGCCACTTTACGCCAGACCACCATTTTGCTTTTGAAGGCGCCGCCTGGTACTGGCATTTTGTTGACGTGGTATGGCTTGGATTGTATGTAGTCGTTTATTGGCTCTGACGCGGCCGCCACTGGCAGCGCGCGAAAAAAAGCCGCACCTCGGTGCGGCTTTTTTACTGTGAAATTCCAGTGCTCAGCGAAAGCCGGTAGGCTGTATCCATCCGAGCTGATTAGCAACCAGTATCAATATGAATAAAGCAATCGAAAAGCCGACGCGAAATGCCAGCGCCTTTACAGTTCGGTTGCTTTTTCCTTTGTCCCGCATTAAAAATACCAGTGCGGAACCGAGGCTGGTCAGGATGAGGATAAATGCGATAGCAACGATTATTTTCATGTGGAGCGCGTCGGCCACCAGGTTGTCAATCAAGTTGCCAATGAGGTTGCCAACAACGGGCGGTCGAATCAGATGAGTAAAATATCATTGTAATGCCAATCACCTTCCGATTCCGCTGGATTCCTTTTATTGCCACCCTGGTGGTGGTCGCAATTGGCGTGTCCCTTGGCCAGTGGCAAACGCGGCGCGCCGCGGAAAAGCAGGCGATTGAAACCAGGCTGATCGCGCGTGAAAATGCGGCGCCGATCAGGCTGGCTGGAGCATCAGCAACAGTGGAAGAGTTAGAGTTCCGGCGCATAATTGTACGTGGGGAATTTGTGCGCGATTGGCCGGTCTATCTCGACAATCGGCCCTATAAAGGTCTGGCCGGATTCTACTTGTTGATGCCTTTGAAGATTGCCGGGACCGGCACGCATGTCCTTGTGAATCGCGGCTGGCTGCCTCGTGATCCGCTGGACCGGGCAAAGCTGCCATCGATTGCGACACCGGCCGGGATGGTCGACATCGAAGGTATTGTGCGGCGCAATTCGGGAAACGTGCTGCAACTCGGCAAAGCCGAAAGCCTGCGACCCGGCGCGATTGTGCAAAATGCTGATCTTGCCGGGTTTGCCCAGGCAAGCAGCCTGGCTTTGCAGCCTTTCATAATCGAACAACTCGGCAATACACAGGATGGACTGGTGCGCGACTGGCCGCGGCCATCGACCGGGATTGACAAGCATTTGGGCTACGCCTTCCAATGGTATGCGTTGGCTGCAATGGCATTTATTTTTTTCGTTGTGACGGGGTTTCGACGTGGAACAAAATAAGCAGCAGAGCAGGGGACGCTGGAAGTTATTCGCCGTCATTTTGGTATGCGCAGCGCCGCTGATTGCATCGTATCTTACCTATTATGTGATCAAGCCCGAAGGGCGGACCAATTACGGCGCGCTGATAGATCCCAGGGCATATCCGATACCAGCGCTAGGCGCCACCATGCTTGATGGCAAACCGCTTGGACTGGATGCTTACAAAGGCAAGTGGATCATGCTGCAGGTCGATAGCGGTGATTGCCAGGACGTGTGTAAAAAGAAGCTGTACGAAATGCGCCAGCTGCGGCTGACCCAGGGCAAGGAGATGTACCGCATCGAGCGTGTATGGCTGATCACGGATGACAAGCCGTTGGAGACCGTGCTGATGCGCGAATATGACGGCACACACATGCTGCGCGCAAAACCGGAGGTGATCAGGACATGGCTGCCGGTCGAGAACGGCACCACGGCGGCCGACCATATTTACATGATCGATCCCTTGGGGAACCTGATGATGCGTTTTCCAAAAGATGCGGATCCCAACAAGATAAAGAAGGACATCTCAAAATTGTTGAGAGCGTCCAGCATAGGATGACCCGGGCATGCTGATTCAACTTGCCATTATTGGCGTGCTGGCGGCGCTGTTGCCGCTGACGATGGTCTGGGTGTCTGGCGACGCCAACAAGTACCGCAAACTGGCGTGGATCACCTTGTTTCTTACGTTTGACCTGATCATGTTTGGTGCTTTCACGCGGTTGACTGATTCCGGCCTCGGCTGTCCCGACTGGCCCGGTTGTTACGGCCATGCGAATCCGCTGCAGGCACATGCCAGCATCAGCGCCGCCGAAGCCGCGATGCCGACTGGTCCAGTAACCGTGATGAAGGCATGGATTGAAATGACACATCGTTATCTGGCGATGGCAGTCGGCGTCCTGATCATTGCATTGATGGCGCTGGCGTGGCGCCGCTGGCTGAAATCGGCACGCAAGGACTTGAGGTTTTCACCGGTCTTGCCGACCGCCCTGTTTGCCTTTGTCTGCCTGCAGGGCGCTTTTGGCGCATGGACCGTGACCATGAAGCTGCAGCCGGTGATCGTGACGATCCATCTGCTGCTAGGCATGTTTTTGCTGGCATTGCTGACCTGGCTGGGCGCGCGTCAGAATACACATTTGCCGGTTGCGCCGCATGCATCCGCATTGCGGCTTCCCGCTGCGCTGGCCTTCGGCTTGCTCGTGATCCAGATTGCATTGGGCGGCTGGGTGAGCACCAATTATGCCACGCTGGCCTGTACCGATTTTCCTTTGTGTCATGGCGTGCTGGTGCCGCACATGGATTTCGAAAATGGCTTCACGCTATGGCGTAGTCTGGGCATGACCGCGGATGGCGAATTCCTGCCGTTTCCGGCATTGACCGCGATTCACTGGACCCATCGCCTGTTCGCCTACGTCGTCATTTTGTACACCGCATGGATCGCGCACAGGGCGCTGCGCATTGACGGCCTGCGCAAGACCGGCCGCTGGATATTAGTGGCGATTGCATTTCAGTTCGCTACCGGCGTTTCAACCATCTTCCTGAAGTGGCCGCTGGCGCTGGCTGTCCTGCATAATGGCGGCGCGGCGCTCCTCGTCCTATTGCTGGTCGTGTTAAACTACAAGGCCAGACTCTCGACCGAACCCGCTTCCGATCCAGTTTTTACGCGGTTATCCTCCGCATGAAATTCACTGCATGACTACGCTGACCGCTTCCCCAAATCGCATCGCCCAATATTGGGCACTGACCAAACCGCGTGTGACGCAGTTGGCGGTATTTTGCGCTGTGATCGGCATGTTTCTCGCCACACCGGGTCTGCCGGACTGGAAAATCGTGGTGGCTGCGACCATCGGCATCTGGCTGCTGGCGGGTGCTGCGTTCGCCGTCAATTGCCTGGTCGAGCGTGAAATCGATTCGCGCATGGCGCGTACCGCCCGCCGCCCGATGGCGCGAGGTGAAATCACGGTTCCGCAGACGCTGGTGTTTTCCGGGGTAATAGGCGGCCTCGGCATGTGGGTGCTGTACACGATGGTCAATCCGCTGACCATGTGGCTGACCTTTGCCACCTTCGTTGGTTATGCAGTAATTTATACGATCATTCTCAAACCCGCGACGCCGCAGAATATCGTGATCGGCGGACTGTCCGGCGCCATGCCTCCAGCGCTGGGCTGGGCCGCGATCGCCAACGATCTGCCGATGCAGGCATGGATTCTGGTGCTGATCATTTTTATCTGGACGCCGCCGCATTTCTGGGCGCTGGCAATGTATCGCCGTGATGACTACGCAAAGTCCGGTCTGCCGATGCTGCCGATAACACATGGCCTGAAATTCACACAGTTTCATGTGTTGTTATATACGATCGCCCTGGTGGCTACCACCATGCTGCCGTTTGCAGTCGGCATGAGCGGTGTAATTTACCTCGGTAGCGCGGCAATTCTCGGAGCGATTTTTTTGTATTATGCGTGGCAGATCTATCGTCATTACACCGATCTTGTCGCGCGCAAGACCTTCACTTACTCGATCATCTACCTGTCGCTGCTGTTCGCCGCGCTGTTGATCGATCATTACATTCAATTCTGAAAATGCGCTCTTTATCTTTTGCAGTTCTGCTACTGGCCACCGCTCTGTCTCTGGTTGCGTGCAACGATAAACAAAAAGCCGGCGGCACGGAAATGGTGTTGTCCCCGGTGAAAACATCCTTCAAGAACACCGATGTCACCGGCCTCAATTATGCGAAGGATTTTTCGCTGACCGACCATACCGGGAAGGTGCGGACGCTCACCGACTTCAAGGGCAAAGCCGTCGTTGTATTCTTCGGATTCATGCAATGTCCCGACGTGTGTCCAACCACAATGGCAGAGATGGCCAATGTGATGAAACAGTTGGGTCCGGATGCCGACAAGGTGCAGGTGCTGTTCGTGACGGTTGATCCGGAGCGGGATACGCCGGAAATAATGTCGAAGTACGTGACTGCATTCGACCCGCGTTTCCTGGGATTGAGCGGCGACAAGGCGGCGACTGAAAAAATCGCGAAAGACTTCAAGGTGTTTTATCAAAAAGTACCTGGCAAGACGCCTGGGAGTTATACGATCGATCACACGGCCGGCAGTTATGTGTTCGATCCGCAAGGCCGGATCCGGCTTTTTGTGCGGCACGGACAGGGGCCGGAACCAATCGCGCATGACCTGAAGATTCTGCTCGCCGGGGGTTGACCCGCCCTTCAGTAAAGATTGAACAGTTCCAATGCATCCGCCTGATCGGTGTCAAACGTAACGATGCCGGTCTCTTTCATGAATGCGGAGTTGGCATCGGGCTGGAATTCGACCATCAGCTTGCGCAGTTTTTCAATCGCGCCTTGCCCTAACTTCTTGTCTGCCAGCAGTACAAAAACCGGAAACTCCGCACTTGCATGAATCTGCCTGTGGCCTGCCGCGACCAGCTTTTGGGCGCCGGCGTCCGAGCGCAGAATCGCAATTTCACAGAAATTCGTTTTTAAATGAAATTCAAGCGCATCACCTTCGCGCACAAATGTATAAGAACGCAGATTGTCGAACAGATTTTTCTTTTTCATGATCGCCACTGCAGTTGCCGCGGCAAAAGAGTCTGTTGCTACTACACAGCGCCCGGCAATGTCGGCAAGTTTGGTCGCGGTCGAGCCCTTGCGGGCGAAAAACAGTATGCGATTGTTCCCCAGATCCTGGGAAAAGCCAATAACTTTGTAACGCTTGGATTTGATTGCTTCGGCTGCATCATTGGTATGTACCAGCAATAGCGGATAACGGTTTCCGTAAATAGACGATTTGACCAGTGATGCCAGGAGCGGTTTGGCCTCGACCCGTACGTTCAGCGCCTTGGAAAGCATGCTGGCAAAGGGATGATAAATGTCCTGGGTATTATAGATATTATTTGAATCCCCACTTCCGGCATTTACCGCCAGCGAGATCGTCCTGCCTTGCGCATGCAACTCGCCAGCGCTTAAAACGAGAAGCAGAATCGCACTCCATGTGCAAACTGCCGCGCGCCAAATCGGGCCACTATTTGCAAAAGATAAGAAGGTCAAAATCGCTCCTTTTATGGTGCGGGGTCAATCGAGTGTAGACCAATAGGGCTCATCTCCATCGAAATAATTGTTTTTTTGATATGGCGATGCATATAAAACAACGTTGGTTCGACCTTCCGTCATGAAAGTGCAATCTGGCAAGGACGTTTTGGAAATAAAAAAAGCGCCCATTCAGTTCAGGCGCTTTTTATTGTGTAACAAGACTCTCAGCCAAGGTTTTTCAGCCACAGCAGAATTTAAATATAGCTTGCCAACGTGCCTTTCATTTTTTTCAGCGCCACCGCCTCAATTTGGCGAATCCGCTCAGCGGATACGCCAAACTCACTGGCCAGATCATGCAAGGTCGCACCGGAACCGTCATCGTTGGCGAGCCAGCGTGCCTCGACAATGCGACGGGAGCGTGCATCGAGCTTGCCCAGCGCCGACTCCAGACCTTCTGATTGCAGGCGATCGAATTGCTGCGCTTCCAGCACCTTGGTCGGTTCGTTCAGGTCTGAGGACAAATAGGCGATCGGTGAAAACCGGTCTTCTTCATCGTCGCTAGGCGTTTCCATGGCAATATCCCGGCCAGACAGACGGGTTTCCATTTCGATGACTTCTTCGCGCTTGACGTTCAGGGTTTTTGCCAGAGCGTCAACCTGCGCTGGTGTCATTGAATCCAGGCCTTCTTTATGGCTACGCAGATTAAAAAATAATTTACGCTGGGCTTTGGTTGTCGCCACTTTAACCAGGCGCCAGTTTTTCAAAATATACTCATGCATTTCAGCCTTGATCCAATGCATTGCATAGGACACGAGGCGTACGCCTTGATCCGGATCAAAGCGCTTGACCGCCTTCATCAAGCCAATATTGCCTTCCTGGATCAGATCGGCATGCGGTAATCCATAACCAAGATAACCACGCGCAATGGATACCACCAGGCGCAGATGAGACAACACCAGCGATTGTGCTGCTGCCAGATCATTGTCTTCTCGCAAACGGCGCGCCAGGGACATTTCTTCCTCGTGCGTCAGCATTGGCAGACGGTTTACGGCAGAGATATAAGCATCGATGTTGCCTAAAGCGCCAGAAAAACCCAAGGCCAAGGCGTGTTGACTATCAGGAACCAATGTGGCCGGTGCAGTCGATGCTTTCATACTTTCTCCTACCTTCCCTGACTTGGTTAATTTCGGGTAATTCTTGAAACTATGATTTGACACATTTTAGCACTCTCAATCGGCGAGTGCTAATCGTGATTGCCAAATGATACGATAGTAAAAACACTATTGCCTTACGAAAATTTATGGATTCTGTTTATCTTCAGATTAGAACAGGGATAGAAAAGGAAGTTGCGCGCTTCCAAAGAAAATGAAGAATTTTTGCCGTTTTTGTCGTGAATTTTTTGCGTTTAATGGTTGGCGGCGATCTAAAATCCGCGGCAAATGGAAAAGCCGGAGATGAAAGCGGCAAAAATTCCGGGTTTTGGCCAGATCAGCGTGATAAATGCCGCTGTACAGACAACACAGCGCCACTCAAGCCCAGGGCGGCACTTAATACCAGCAACAATAATCCCAGTGGAGCGCCGACTGTCACCAGTCGGAATTCGGACGCGTACAAACGGGCAAAATCAGCGATCGCCGCATTTAGCGGATTTAAGGCCAGTGCCACTGCGGCCAAGGCAACAACGCCGGCACACAAGCCGAGAAGGGCGCCGCTGTAATAAAACGGCCGGTAAATGAAGGCATCGGTTGCGCCAAGCAAGCGCGATACTTCAATTTCCTCCTGCTGTGTCATTACCTGCAAACGAATCGTATTGAATACCACCGCAACCACCACAACGCCAAGCGTAGTCCCGAACATCAGCAACGCAAGTCGGGCCAGATGCAGCAGTGCAGCCAGACGTTTAACCCAGGCGGAGTCAACCTGAACATATTCGACACCCGGCAGGGTCTTCAATTTCGAAGCAATCATGTCAATCCGCGTTGCGTCGGCGGCATTGTCAAAATTTGCCAGCTTCAGAACGTAACCGTCAGGCAGCGGATTGGCGCCCAGGGTTGTCAAGGCATCGCTCAAGCCGCTCCTGTTCTTCAGCGCACTCAGCGCATTTTCGCGTGGGATGAACTCCAACCGGCCCTTGGCATTATTTTCCTGCACGACTTTCTGAATGCGCGCGCCGAGCGCGGCTGCCTGCTCGCGCGGTGTGTCCATCGCCATGAAAATACTGATCTCCGGCTCGACCGCGAGTTGCTGTGACACTGGCCGCACATTTTCGAGAATGGTCAAACCGGCAAATGGCAGCGCCAATGCAATCGCAACTACCAGCACGTTGAACAAAAAGCTGCCGGGTGTCTTGCGCACGCGCCCGAAGGCATCGCGCAAGGCAAACCGATGTTGCCGCAACCATGATTTCATGCGGCACCTGCTTCAACCGGAGTTCTTCGCCATGTTTCTGCAATCCTGCCCTGGCTCAGGCAAATCACACGATCGGCACGATCAAGAAAATGCTCATCATGGGTAGATATCAGGCATGTCACGCCGACATGATGGAATGCCTTGATGGTATCCAGCACCTTGTTTGCGCTGCCACGGTCCAGGTTTGCCGTCGGCTCGTCGGCCAGAATGATTTGCGGCCTGTGCACGATGGCGCGGGCAATTGCTACCCGCTGCTGTTCGCCGCCCGACAGGGACAGCGGTTCGCTTGATGCCTTGTCCAGCAATCCAATCTTGTCCAGTGCCGCGCGAGCCCGCTTTTCGGCGTCATCTCTGGCGGTGCCGGTGACGATCAGCGGCAACATCACATTCGCCAGCACATTGCGATCCATGAGCAAACGCTGTTGCTGAAAAATCAGGCCAAGCTTGCGCCGCAAATAAGGCAAGCCGGACGCTTTTATCTGGCCAATATTCTGGCCACTGACATGGATGTTGCCAGCGCTCGGGCGTTCAATGGCGCCGATCAATTTCAGCAGTGTCGATTTGCCTGCACCGGAGGGGCCGGCCAGGAAAACCAGTTCGCCTTTGGCAACCGAAAAGCTGAGCTCGGACACAGCCATCACCGTGCCGGAATATTGTTTGGAAACTTGGTGAAATTCAATCATCGACATCTGGCAGTCCGATCAGTCAAACGACAGGTCAACTAAGCAAGGCATCGACAAATTCCTCGGCATTGAACGGTTGCAGATCTTCGATCTTTTCGCCCACGCCAATAAAATAAACAGGCACCGGCCTGCTTTTGACGATGGCTGCGAGTACACCTCCTTTGGCCGTGCCATCCAGCTTGGTGACCACCAGACCGGTCAATCCCAGCGCATCGTCGAAGGCCTTGACCTGGCTGAGCGCATTTTGTCCGGTGTTGCCATCGATAACCAGCAGTATTTCATGTGGCGCGGATGCCATGCCCTTGCCGATTACGCGCTTGATTTTCTTCAGCTCATCCATCAGATGCAGTTGCGTCGGCAGCCGGCCTGCCGTATCCACCATGACAACGTCTATCTTGCGCGCCTGCGCTGAATGGACGGCGTCGAATGCTACCGCCGCCGGATCGCCCGATTCCTGGGAAATGACGGTAACATTGTTGCGTTCGCCCCAAATAGTCAGTTGCTCGCGCGCCGCTGCGCGGAAGGTATCGCCGGCGGCCAGCAACACCGATTGTCCATGCGCCTGCAGATGTTTTGCCAGCTTGCCGATCGTGGTAGTCTTGCCGGCGCCGTTGACGCCTGCAATCATCATTACCAGCGGCTGCTGACGCCCGAGCACCAGGGGCTTTTGCAAGGGAGTAAGCAATTCCAGCAGGAGTGTGCGCAAGGCTGTCTTGACCTGGGCGGCCTCAGTCAGTTTTTGTTCCTTGACACGCTTCTTCAAGCCATTGAGCAGGAACTGGGTTGCTTCGACACCGGCGTCCGACATCAGTAGCGCCGATTCCAGTTCTTCATATAAGTCGTCATCGATTTTTGCGCCCACAAACAGGGTCGTCAAATTGGTCGATGTTTTGGCTAATCCGGTTTTAAGCCGTGTCAGCCAGGACTTTTTTGTTTCGGCAGGGGTGGCGGCAGGAATAATGACATCGTCAGCCGCGGTTTCGGATTGAAGCGGTTCCGGCGCCGGGATCAGTTTTTCAGGCGGCGGGGAAACGGCTGCATCAGATACCGTCGACGAAGGAGAAAGCTCGGTTGGTTTTTTTTTGAAGAAACTAAACATCGGGAATGGGGTCAGCAAAGCAGTCAGGGGCGCTTGCACCATTACTGCGGACAAGCAGATACAATCAACGACATTCTAACAGAGCAAAGTCTATGAAATTTCGCACTGCATTAATCATATCCGTGTGTTTCCTGAGTTGGGCGCCTTTCAGCGCACAGGCCGCGCCCGCAGCGGAATTCATGCTGAAAAATGGCATGAAAATTATCGTCAAAGAGGATAATCGCGCGCCGACGGTTGCCCACATGATCTGGTACAAGATCGGTTCCATGGATGAACTCAATGGCACTACCGGTGTTGCCCATGCATTGGAACACATGATGTTCAAGGGCACAAAAACCCTCAAGCCGGGCGAGTTCAGTTCCCGCGTCGCGGCTCTGGGCGGACGTGAAAATGCATTCACAAGCAAGGATTACACGGGCTACTATCAGCAAATCGAAAAATCGAAGCTGGAACAGGTCATGTCGCTCGAAGCCGACCGCATGGCGAACCTCGTGTTCGACAAGAACGAGTTTGCCAAGGAAATCCGGGTGGTGATGGAAGAGCGTCGCCTGCGCACGGAGGATCAGCCAATTGGAAAATTGTATGAAGCCTTGAACGCGGCCGCGTTTGTCGCCCATCCTTATCGTAATCCCATCGTCGGCTGGATGGACGATCTGCAACACATGACGGTAGCGGATGCAAAAGCCTGGCATGACCGCTGGTATGCGCCCAACAATGCAACCATGGTCGTGACTGGTGATGTCAATGCCGCACAAGTGCGCGCGCTGGCGGAAAAATATTTCGGCAAAATCAAGCCGAAAGCAGTGCCAGTCACGAAGCCGCAAAATGAACCGGTACAAGAAGGCCTGCGCCGGGTAACGGTGAAGGCGCCCGCTGAAAACCCCTATGTTGCCCTGGCATTCAAGGTGCCGACATTGCGGGATGTTGAAAAAGACGATGACGTGCATGCGCTCGATGTGCTGGCGACTGTTCTTGATGGGTATGACAATGCACGCCTGAGCGCAAAACTGGTGCGCACCGATCGTGTCGCCAACTCGGTGGGGGCCAGTTATTCGAGCAACGCGCGCGGCCCGGTGCTGTTCGTTCTCGACGGTGTGCCGGCAACTGGAACAACAACCGTGCAACTGGAAGCGCTGCTGCGCGCCGAAGTCGCGCGGATTGCGAAAGAAGGTGTGTCAGAGCAGGAACTCAAGCGCGTGAAGACACAATTGATTGCCGGGCAAATCTATAAGCGCGATTCGATTTTCGGCCAGGCGATGGAAATCGGCGGCATGGAAATGACCGGCATTTCGCACACGAAAATTGATCGCATCATCGAGAAACTGGGCGCGGTGACAACGCAGCAGGTACAGGCTGTCGCGCAAAAGTATTTTGGCGATGATGGACTGACGATTGCCACACTGGTGCCGTTGCCCTTGTCGGAAAAAAAACCTGCGCCAGCAGCGGCCGGATCGCGCCACTGAAAATCATCCTCTCCGTCACCGTGCGTGACGGAGCAATCAAGGTATACACATATCCATGTTCAAACAAATACTCACCTTAATCCTGGTGCTCGCATGCGGTTCAGCCCAGGCGGCGCTGCAAATCCAGACCTGGACCCTCACCAATGGCGCACGGGTCTTTTTTGTCGAAAACCATTCCATTCCGGTGCTTGATGTCAGTGTTGAATTCGACGCCGGTTCACGCCGCGACCCGCAAGGAAAATCCGGTACCGCTGCATTGACCAATGCCATGCTTGCACGCGGCCTGCGTGAAGTGCGTTCGCCTGCGGGCATGGTCGAGCCGGCGGTGAACGAGGCGCAGATTTCCGATGCACTCGCCGATATCGCCGCGCAACGTGGCGGCGGCGCTGGCGCCGACCGTGCCGGCGTGTCACTGCGCACCTTGTCGAGCCAGGCCGAGCGCACTCAGTCGATCGCACTGATGTCGCGCATTCTGGCGCAGCCGAGTTTTCCCGTCGACTTTCTGGCGCGCGACAAGGCGCGCACCATCTCGGCAATCCGGGAAGACCTGACCAAGCCTGAATCGATCGGCAACAAGGCATTCTGGCGTATCGCGTACGGCACCCATCCGTATGCAAATGAAGCAACCGTCGAATCGGTCGCGGCAATCACACGCGATGATGTGCAAACCTTTCATTCGACACATTACGTTGCCAATCGCGCGGTGATCGCCATGATCGGCGATATCACCCGGTCCGATGCGGATGCCATCGCGCAGCAACTGACTGCCCGTTTGCCGCAGGGCGCAGCGCTGCCTGCGTTACCTGTCGTCCCATCACCCAGAGCGGTGGAAGAGCGTATCGCGCACCCCGCGTCGCAGTCCCATATCCTGATTGGCGCGCCGGCGTTGACGCGTGGCGATCCCGATTTTTTCGCGCTCACCGTGGGCAACTATATTCTGGGCGGCGGCGGTTTTGTGTCGCGCCTGACGAATGAAGTGCGCGAGAAGCGTGGGCTGGCCTACAGCGTCTACAGTTATTTCAATCCGATGGCGCAGCCCGGCCCTTTCCAGATTGGGTTGCAGACCCAGAAAGCGCAAACAGATGAAGCGCTGAAAGTCGTGCGCGACAATCTCGCCGCCTGGTTGGGCGATGGACCTTCGGCAGCGGAGTTGAAGGCAGCCAAGGACAACCTGGTAGGCGGTTTCGCCTTGCGGATCGACAATAACCGGAAGATCCTCGATAACATCGCCGTCATCGGTTATTACAACCTGCCGCTCGATTATCTCGATACCTGGACCGCAAACGTGTCCAAGGTGAGCGCGGCCGACATCAAGGCCGCATTCAATCGCAAGGTGGCGACGGACAAGCTGGTGACAGTTGTGGTTGGCGCAGAAAAATAGCAATGCAAAAACAGAAGAGCAAAAAGCCTGGCGCGAGCAAGCCGGCGCGCGCCGTACTTGCGCACCAGGTGCGCATCATCGGCGGCCAGTGGAAACGGACACCGCTCGCCGTATTGAATGCGGAAGGCTTGCGGCCAACGCCCGACCGGGTGCGCGAGACCGTCTTTAACTGGATCGACCATTTGTTCGACCGGCAATGGGCCAACATCGCTTGCCTCGACCTGTTTGCCGGCACCGGTGCGCTGGGGTTTGAAGCCGCCAGCCGCGGCGCAGGGCGGGTGGTGATGATCGAGGAAAATACACCGGCTGTCAGGCAACTGGAGGCAACGAGGGAAAAACTGCATGCGCAGCAAGTCAGTATCCAACGCGCCGACGCCCTGTCGACGGCGCAAGGACTGGCGGCGCGCATGGATGGGCAGAGCGGTCGTTTCGACCTGATCTTTCTCGACCCTCCTTATCATGAGGACTGGCTGGCGAAGATGCTGCCGCTGTGCGGGGACCTGCTCACAGAAGAGGGCCTGGTCTATGCCGAAGCCGAACAGTCGCTGGTTTCAGACGCGCCACCCGCCTGGCTGGACGGCTGGAGTGTGGTGCGGGCGGGTCAGGCTGGCATGGTTTGTTATCATCTTTTGCAGCGCAATATATAAGCCCGGATTTAGGGCATAATGCCCGTTCCATATTGGTGACATATCCAGGGAGTCATGATGGTCACAGCCATTTATCCAGGTACATTCGATCCGCTCACGCGCGGCCATGAAGATTTGGTGCGTCGCGCATCCGGCCTGTTCGACAAATTGATTGTCGGCGTTGCCGACAGCAAGAACAAGAAGCCATTCTTCTCGCTGGAAGAGCGCCTGACGATTTCCAATGAAGTGCTCGGACATTATGCAAACGTGGAGGTCGAAAGTTTTTCAGGTTTGCTGAAAGATTTTGTGCGCCGGCATGATGCGCGTGTCATCGTCCGCGGTTTGCGGGCCGTATCCGATTTTGAATTCGAGTTTCAGATGGCGGGCATGAACCGCTATTTGCTGCCGGATGTCGAAACCCTGTTTCTGACGCCATCCGACCAATACCAGTTCATCTCCGGCACGATCGTGCGGGAGATTGCGATGTTGGGCGGCGATGTTTCCAAGTTCGTTTTTCCTTCCGTTGATAAATGGCTCAAGGAAAAAATAGAAGCGCTGGAACAATAGTTTGTTGAGGCTGCGATGGCTTTGATCATTACCGATGAGTGCATCAATTGCGACGTCTGCGAGCCCGAATGCCCGAACGACGCAATTTACATGGGCCCGGAGATCTACGAGATCGACCCGAACAAATGCACCGAGTGTGTGGGTCATTTCAACGAGCCGCAATGTCAGCAGGTTTGTCCGGTAAGCTGCATCCCGTTCAATCCGGCATGGCGCGAAACGTCAGAAGAGCTGCAAGCCAAATATGAACGTTTGCAGAAAGCGCTGAAAGTATCCTGAACATCATGGATGCGAAAAAAGGGCAGAGTAATCTGCCCTTTTTTAATGCACTTCCCGAAAGTAAATGATCGGGCCGCCCTTGTAAATGCCGAAGGTCGCGCGTGAAGATGGGTTGACGTCATATGTCGCGCCCGACCATTTGCCTTGCAGGTAAGCCTTGTTTGCTGACGTCGCGGGCGCTTGCGTGGTGGCGGGCGCGGCACAGGTGTTGCCGCTGGCCGTTGCGCCCAGGTTCAGCGTCAAACCTACACTGCCGTTGTTGCCGGCGCCGGGTCTGGTCATGATCATCACGGCTTTTCCGCCGCCAAGCACAACACTCGCCGGTACGCTTGTCTCGCATACTGGCGTCCCGGCCAGGTTCACTTTGTAGTCGCTCATCGTGACGTTGCTGCCGGCAATCGGCGTGCAGCTGTCATCCGTATTGGTGACGAACCCGCTGCTGCCATTCCAGTATTGCGCTTCGAGCGGAACGGGCAATTTCAACAGTTCCGAACCGTGCGCACTGGAAAGCCGAAGGCGCCCGAATCGCACTCTGGTGGCGGTGCCGACCTGGCTCGTATCGAAGACAGCATTGTTGTCCGCATCCAGATTCAAGGTGCCGGTCACGAGGGTCACGCCATCCGCATCCAGCGGCTTGATGCCAATTTTAAAATTTTCGTAAGGTCCGTCGGGCGTGGCTGCGCGGCGCAATAAGACCGGTGCGGTAATCGTGGCAACGCCGTTGACCCAGCTTCCAGTGGTCGCACCCGTGGTGTCGAGGCGGGCTGTCAGCGGTGTTGGCAGGGCGCTGTCGATGGCGGCGAACGAGAATGCGGATGCCGGGGTCAGCGGCAATTTCGCAAACAGGCCAGTATAGTTGCGTGTCGTATTGTTCGCCAGATCCTGCGCGGTGAGCGTGAACCCGGCGTTCATCGGTTCATCCATGTAGGTAAAGGTCGACGGTGGTGTGCAGGTCACATCGGCGCGTGTGCTGATATTGGTGGCTGATACGGTGAAATGATCAGGCCTGAAGCGCCCCACCCATCTGCTTTGCGCGGTGCTGGCCGGATTGGCGAAAATCGCGATGCGGACGGACAGGTCCACGCCGGCGCTGCTCAGGTAGCTGGTGGCCGGCGCCGCCTGCAAACTGAAGCTGCCAACCTCGCTGTAGCTCATGCTGAGCGATTGTGTGCTGCCGCCGCTGACGGCGACCGCGCCATTCATGGCGCCAATAAATCCGCCTGAAGGCACGAACGGCGCCGCAGCCGACAGCGTGACAGTGTCGGCATACCCAGGGCTGATCCCCATCGCAGTGGCCTGTGAAAAATTGACGCCGGCATCCGGCACGCCGTCGCCATTGCCGTCACCCGCGCTGTTCCACAGGTATCCGCCCACCGTGGTCTTGAAGTTGGCGCCGGCATTCACGAACAACGGCGCCGCTTCCGGATTGCTGACGTTATAGGGGGCGGCAGGGTTGGTGTTGCCTTCAGTCGCCGGATTGTTGACATCGGACGCCGACTTGACGCCCGAGACCACCACCGCGAACGGCCGCACGGTCAGGGAGCCTGACGAACCGGTCACCGGTGTCGCCGAGTCATCGCGCAGGCTGAGTGAATATTTGCCGACGTCGGAAGTGGCCAGGCAGAAATCTGCGATGCCGCTGCTGAACGACAGCGCCGGCAGGTTGTTGACGCCAGCGGACACGACGGGTGCTGCGATCGACAATGTCTGGCATGCGCCGGTAGCGGGAAGGCAGGTGCTGCCGCCGTTCGGTGCGCAGATTTGCGGCGCGTTGGCGCCGGTCGGATGATCGACCGGGACCGGCGTATACCAGCCATCCAGCAGCTTGCTGCCGTTATACGTGAGGTCGGTGCTGCAGCCGTTGGTACGCGTGACGCGCATCAGGTGTGCGCGTCCCGCCACCACGCCGCCGCCGGCATCGGCCGCCAGCGTATCGATGTTCGTTACGTTGAAGGAGCCGCCGCTGTAAACGACGGGGGTCGCCAGCGTGGTGGCAAGCGAGCCGCCGTTCTCGGTGATGTTGATGACCACGCTTTGCGGACTGGCGTCAGTCAGGTAAAACTGGGCGACACCGTTGTCGGCCGGGACGAAGGTATACTGGTTGCCCGCCAGGTCGCTTCCCGCTCCCACCTTGCGCCAGGTGGCGCTCGATGCGCCGCCGCCGGACAGGGTCGCCGACAGGTTGATGGTCTTGTCATACGTCGTCACCGTATTGTTATTGGTGTCGAGCGCGGTCACGGTGACGATCGGCGATGATGGACTGCCGCCCGGCGTGCCACAGGTGCTCGGTGTCAGGTTGTCGACCTGGATGCGATAGCCGGCCGGTGGCGAAATGAACTGGGCGCAGATCTTGAGTGCGGCGAGCTCGTGAATCGAGTAGTTGGTTCCGGTCGAACCGGTAAAGGATAGCTTCCAGTTGGCCGGCACGTCAGCCTGGCCGCCGGGGCTGATATTGGCCGAAAAAGCGTCAAACGCAGGGATCAGCGACGAGTAACTGGTGCCGCCGCTGACATCCCGATCAACACTGACGCTGGTTCTCTTGGCCAAGCCGGCGTTGTTGCAAACAAGGCCAGGAATATTGAGATCCTGCTGGTAGCACCTTGCATCGACAATGATGCGATAGCTGTGGCCCAGCCCCCGGGTCGCCAGCGTGCTGGATATTGCGGGGTTCAGATTGGCGGCCGTGCCGGCAAGATATGAATAGCCGGTCTGACCCGCACCCGAGCCGCGCACGGATACGGCATTGAGCCGGGCGCCGGGACCATCGATGCGCCCCTCCGCGAATGCAGAATAATTGCCGAAATGGTCGAACCCGACACCCAGCCAGCCGCTGCTGAAGCCGTCAATGCCGGTTTTTTGCGCGTAGCCGAGCGACCCGCCGAAGGCGCCGGGCACGATGGCAACGGATGCATCCGACAAGGTCAGGGCCATGCCATCGGCGCCGTAGCCATTGGCAGGAAACGGCGCGTAGGCATACTGCCTGAACTCGATCGTGATCAGATTGCCGATTGCCGGAAAGCTGCCGGGAACAGTGGCGGCGGTGGACATGTTGCCGCTGCTATCCGTCATCTGCAGGAAACCCAGCGCGCCAATCTTTGGCCAGCCCGCGGCGCCGCTGGACTGGCTCAACTGCCAGTTGGAAGGCTGCTCGTACATTGCGGAGGGATTCACCACCAGACCGGCATTGGCAAAATTATCGCAGACGCAGGTCATGCCAGCCGGCAGGCCGGCCGGCGTCGAACAGACAAATTTCGATTCACCAATGGCAAAACTGGTGATGCTGTCGATCGGACCGGCAATCCCGGTCACGCCGGTGCTCGTGGCGCCCGCCGTAACCGGCGTCGGCATTGTCCATGCGCCGCCGCTGTATTTTCCGAGCACGAAGCTGGTCGCGCTGGCGCCAAGGTCCAGATCGGCGGCAACGAAGGTGAAGCTCGCATCGTAGCTCGACGCGCTGATCGTGTCGCCCGCGACCCACACTGACCAGTAGCGGTTCGCATCCTTGGTGGCGTCAATCCCGGAGGTGGCGATCTGCGGCTCTTCGTTGCCGATAGTGGTGCCGGTCAGCGTGCCGCCGGAGGACAGGAACGGGGTGGCAATAGTCATCGGTGCGTAAGTCGCCGCGCTGCCGACAGGGTAAGTGCAGGTGGCGCCGCCGACCGGAAAGCTGAGTTGCAGGTTGCCGATCACATATCCGCTGCTTTGGCTGACGCTGCCCGGGCAGCTTGCCAGCGTGCTGAGCCTGTAAGCGCCCGTGGTGACAGCGCCACTGGTGAGCGTCAGCGTGCCGGCCAGGGCGGGGCTGCTGTTCAGAGTAATGCCGTTGACGTTGGCCACGGTCAGGTTGTTGAGATTCGACACGCTGCCAGGCAAGCTGACGCCGGAAGAGGCGCCGCCGAATGACAGGGTGGAGCTCGAGGTTGTCGTCAGATTGCCGGGTGTGCCGGCAATCGCAGGGCCATTCAATGTCAGCGCGCTGGCGCCGACCGCAAGCGCGCCGCTGGTCAGCGTCAGTGTGCCTCCTACGGTCGTTGTGCCTGCCGCAAGCGTGACACCGTTCGGGTTATTGATCGTCAGCGGACCATAGGCAGCGGCGTTGCTCACCGCCTGTGCGCCGGTGCCTTTGTATTCGACAGTCAGCGCTGTCAGCGTTGAGGTCGTGAATTTGTACTGGCTGGCAAAACTGGCGCTCCCGGTTACCTGCGCGGTTCCGCTGCCAGTGATGGTCCCCGCCGCGGCGGCGTTGTTGAATACGACGCCTGCTACCGGCGTCAGCACCGAGCCTGCATCCAGGCTCAGCGTGCCCGTCACATTAAGATTGACAGCCGGGCCGATTGCCGCTGCCGTATTGGCAATCGTCAGGTTATTGAATGTGGTGAGGGATGAGCCGGCAAGTGCCTGAGCCGTCGTGCCATCAAGAATCAAGGTGCCGCCGCCGGCAGTGAACACGCCGTTGTTCGTGAAGTCCTTCGCCAGCGTGTGTGTCAGCGCGCCTGCGGTTAAGGTATTGTTGGCGCCTATCGTCAGGCTGCCGTTTACATCCAGGTTGCCGCCCGGTGTTTTCGTGACCGCAGCCGTGGCTGCCAGCACCAGGTTTCCATACAGCGGCGTCGGTGAAATGGCTTGCGCCTGATTTGAGTTGTAGGTGACGGTGCTGGCGGCATTGAGCGCGATGTTGGCATTCACGAAGCCGGTCGGAAAAGTCGTGGCGGCCGCGGCGCTGCCCAGGATAAGGTTGGTGCCAGTCGCCATTGTCATGCTGCCGGTGGCGTTGCCGGTAATCTGGAAGCCGGCGCCATCCAGGACGCCGGAATCGATCGCCAGGTTGCCGCCAATGTTGGTCGCCGCACTGAGCGTAGCGGTACTTGCTGTCTTGGCGATCGTCAGATTGTTATATGGGTAAGCGGCCACAGTCTGGCTGGCTGCGCCGTCGTAAATCACCGTTCCGGAGCCGGCGGTCAGCGTGCCGCCACTGGTGTAGGCGCCCCCGACCTGCAGCGTGCCATTACCCGAAAAATTGACATGCTCTCGCGCAGCGTTGGCAGTCAGGTTGCCGGCAATGTCGACCAGGGTATTGGCGCCGCTGCCAATGCGGATTTCAGCGAAGGTGTTGTTGTTGCCGGCCTGGTTCAAGTCGACATTTCCGTTCACGATCAGCGAGCTGTTGGCTTGCAAGTCGAGCCGCTTGATCCGGTTGTTACTATTGCTGGTGATAGTCACGCTGCCAGTCGTGAGGCTGAAGCCGGTGTTGATTTGCAGCGTCGTGTCCTGATTGCCGGTGTTGATCGTCACGCTGGCAGCGGCGGCATTGGCAGTAATCGACACGGTGCTCGCGAAGTTCGCAATGATGACTGTGTCTGCTGTGCCCGGTGTATTGGCCGGTGTGCCGTTGCCACCGGTACATCCGGTCCAGGTGGCCGTCGCGTTCCAGTTGCCGCCCGCCGCGGCTGAGGTGCAGATGACTCCCCATGCCATCGGACCGTAGCCCAGGCCAACGATGAAAGCTGCTGCAACAAGTAGTCTGGCTTGCCATTTCATGCAGTTCCCTTGCGCCCGCTCTGGTGCAAAAGTCGTTAATGGCAATGGACAACGCCAGTTGCCGGCAAGCTCACACCGGCACATGACAATTTATTTCTGCCAAGTAAATTGGAAGCTTACTTTGTCCGGGCAGAATTGAATCGGAGCTGTTGCTTTTTGGTTACAAATCAATGGATGCTTCAAGCTCCTGGCCGACACGGAGAATCTGGTTTTCGCCAGCGAGCAGCACCATGTTCATGCCAAACGTGATGGCGCCGTCGAGTACCGGATTGGTGCGGTAGGTTTGCAGAATGTCGAGCGGGTCCGGACCTGGTTGGCCGGTAGCCTGGTCGACTGACGGAATCGGGCAGCGAGGGCACGGCTTTACCGGTTTGAGCGTGACAGCGCCGATGCGGATGGCGCTTGCATGGTCTTCGTCGTAAGCATGGACGCCATTGATCACCATGTTTGGCCGAAAGCGATTCATCGGCAGTGCATCCCGTCCGTGCAGCGTCAATTTTGCGTTCAGGTCGTCCAGCGAGGCTTCGGAAATGAGCAATATCGGAAAACCGTCGGAAAACAAGGTCGGCGCCTCGATTCCCTGGGTCCACTTGGGACTTGCAACGCGCTTCGCATCGGGATGGGAGCGCACCAGCCGGCAGGAAACCCCCAGCATGGCGGAGAACCATGCCGCCGTCGTTTCATCGCAGTCAAACGCTTGTACGGTGTCATCCCAGACGCGCACCGTGATTGTTGGCGCCAGCGCCGGATCGGGCAGGTCGAGCGGGATGTCGAGGCGCAGCATGCCTGGCGCACGCAATTCAAGCGTGTCGGTTTTGATGCGCGGCGTAATCAACGCCATCCTCGGGTATTCGCGCTGCGTGAGGAAATTGCCTTGCGCATCCACGACCATCCACTCGCGGTCGTAGATGTGTTCGCTCATTAAACCCGCGGCCGTGATGGTGGCTTCGCGCAGCGCGATGCCGGCACAGGATTTGACTGGATAAAGATTGAGTTCGGTGAGAATGGGCATGGTGACTGGTGACGGATGAATGGTTGATGCGTCTGGCCCGGAGCGGTCGGAACGCATCGCAAATAAATAAAGCATAATGAGCCGTACGAATCGATCCTGCCAAGACAGGACGAGTCATCATTTCGACCGAATATATCAAAATAACAGGAGATTACCCAATGCATCAATTCGAGATGCCTCAGGATTATGTCAGGCGCGTCGTTGCCCGCAAGGGGCGTGCGCAATGCTGCGAAACCTTCAATGCTCGCACGACCGCGCTGGTGGTCATCGACATGCAGAATTTTTTCATGACCGAACCTTATCTGGCCGCGTGCCCGATGGCGCGGGAGATTGTGCCGAATGTAAACCGGCTTGCGGAGGCGGTGCGCAAGGGGGGCGGCAAGGTGATCTGGGTGCAGAACTTCGCGCCATGGGAGTCGCAGCAGAGCTGGTCGGTGGCCAGGGATTTGTATCTGCCGGCGAAGGCGCAATCCCGCTGGGAATCGATGCAACGCGACGCGCACGGCTTTCAGCTGTGGCCGGCGCTCGATGTGCGCGACGACGATGAGCGTGTGCTCAAGCGGCGGTACAGCGCATTCATCCAGGGCTCATCGAACATCGAAAATGTGCTGCGCGATCATGGGATCGACACCATCATTGTGGCCGGGGTGGCGACCAACGTCTGCTGCGATTCGACTGCGCGCGATGCGATGATGCTCAACTACCGGGCGGTCATGGCATCCGACGCCTGCGCGGCGGCAAGCGACCAGGAACATGCGGCGGCGCTCGGCAATTTTTATCTTTTTTTCGGCGATGTGCAGCCGACGGACGATCTGGTGACGCGGCTTGAATCATGAGCATGGCCACATTATTCGCCGTTCTGAATATGGAAAATCATGTTTTGCGGCAAGACAATATCCGGCCGTAGCGGTAATATGCATGCATTGTTTCAGTGGCTGATTGAAGCAGGCGGGCAACTCGGCGCTGACAAGAAGGTAACAACCCCGTGTCCGTAGTGAAGGCCGCAAAGTCGGCACCAATAAAAAAACCAGGAGATGAAATGAAAGTCACGTTTTTGTTCGCGCTAATGTTAGGCGCCGGTATTGCCGGTTCGGCCACCGCGCAAAGTATCGGGGTAGGCACAATGTCGCAGGGCACGATGAGCTATTCCACCGGCTCTGCGATCGCCAAGGTAATCACGGAAAAAGCCAAGGTTCAGGCGCGTGTACAGCCGAATACCGGCGAAACAGTGCTGATCCCGCTGATCAATACCGGCGAGTTGAACTTTGGTATTTCCAATGTCATGGAAGCAGCCGATGCCGTGACCGGCCAGGGCGCATTCAACGGGCGCAAGCTGCCCGACCTTCGCCTGTCGAACGTATTGTATCCACTCAAGACGGGCATATTCGTGCGCAAGGATTCGCCGATCAAGACCATCGCCGATCTCAAGGGAAAACGGCTCAGCTATGGTTATACCGCGACCGCCTCGGTCCGTATCATTCTGGACGGCATACTTGCCAACGGCGGCTTGACCCCGGCGGATATCCGGCCGGTGCTGGTGCCGAACGTGGCGCGCGGCGCGGAGGAATTCGCATCCGGAAACGCCGATGCCTTCTTCTTCGCGGTCGGCGCTGCCAAGGTCACCGAAGTCGATGCGCAGGTCAGCGGCCTGCGCATGCTGCCGATTTCGACCGAGGCTGGGCCGACAGCGGCCATGCGCAAGATTTTCCCGTATGGTTATGCGATTGAAGTCAAGCCGCGCCCCGGCCTCGCCGGTATCGTGCAGCCGACGGCAGCGATGAGCTATGACAACGTGCTGCTGGTTTCAGTGAAAGAAAAGGACGACGACGTTTATAAGGTCGTCAAGGCGATCGCTGAAAACAAGGCTGACCTGGTGTCGTCATTTGCGCCCTTTAACGACTTCGATGTCGCGCAGATGCACAAGCCGAACATGCCGGTGGCGTTCCATCCGGGCGCGCTGCGTTATTACAAGGAGCGCGGCCTCGTCAAGTAACGAGTGCTGCCGCCGCGCATGTGCTTCAGGCATGAGGCGCGGCGCAAACATCCTTCCAGTGCAGCGTTTGCTGCCGTCGCCTGCCGGGCGCCGGCAGCAGTCATTTTTGCATTGATCCTGCCCCCTCCTCGACACATTAGCCATCCGATTGAGTGAACAAATGAATCCGATACAGATTCCCGCCCGCACCCGCGGCGCCTTGCCCGCCCGCCTGCGCGAGCAGATTTCACTGACACTGC
The DNA here is from genome assembly GCA_040387375.1 of Pseudomonadota bacterium. Lineage (GTDB taxonomy): Bacteria > Pseudomonadota > Gammaproteobacteria > Burkholderiales > Burkholderiaceae_D > JAZKDW01. The sequence goes on along the minus strand of JAZKDW010000046.1, from coordinate 55,803 downwards.
AGACCCTTCTGACGCTGACGATCATTGTCTGGGTGCTGAACCTGCCGGCCAAGGCCGGATTCAATCTTTATACCGAACAATTTCTGCTGACCGTGCTCGGCTTCGGTTTTGCCCTGTCCTATCTGCTGATCCGCGCCCGCGGCGGCGCCGAGAATCAGGGGCCGACGCCTTGGTGGGATGCTCTCGCCGGTTTTGCCGGACTGGCTGCCTGCCTGTACCTTGCCGTGTTTTATCCGACCATCGTCAATGAAGTGGTCAACCGGCCGCTCGACGCCGTCCTGATCAGTGCGCTACTGTTTTTGCTGGTAATCGAGGCGACGCGCCGCTGCGCTGGCATGACGCTGGTGATCGTGATCGGCGTGCTGGTCGCCTATGCATTGCTGGGGGATCTGCTGCCGGGGCAGTTCGTCAGCCGCCCGGTGCAATTTACGCGGCTTCTGGTTTACCTCGGCCTGGACTCCAACGCGATGATCGGTTCGTCGCTGGCGATTGCGTCGATCGTGGTGGTGCCGTTCATCCTGATGGGCCAGGTACTGTCGCGTTGCGGTGGCGGTGATTTTTTTGCCGATCTGGCGATGGCGCTGATGGGCCGCTATCGCGGCGGCTCGGCCAAGATTTCCGTCGTCGGTTCGGCGCTGTTCGGAATGATTTCCGGCAGCGCGGTGTCGAACGTGGCAGCAGTAGGCGTCATCACGATTCCGATGATGAAGCGCTCCGGTTTCAAGCCGCATGTGGCGGCCGCAATTGAAGCGGTTGGCTCCACCGGCGGACAGCTGGCGCCGCCTGTCATGGGCGCCGCCGCTTTCCTGATGGCCGAGCTGCTGCAGGTGCCTTATAGCGCGGTGCTGGTTGCCGCCGTCATACCGGCTTTCCTGTATTACCTGGCGCTGTTCATCCAGGTGGACCTTGAAGCCGCAAAAATGGGCATAGCCGGCGAACCGATGGATCGTTTGCCGGCCGTGCGGGAAGTCCTGCGCCATGGCTGGTATTTCCCGATTCCATTCATCGTGCTGGTCGTCGGCATGATGAATTTCAACGTCGCAGCTGAGTATGCAGCGCTGCAGGCCGCGCTCCTGTTCGTCATCCTGAACATGCTATTTGGCTACCGCGGCAAGCGCGTGCCTTTGAGTGAGATGTTCCGGACCATCGTCTCGACCGGCAAGGCGTCGGTCGACATCTTGATGATTTGCGCCGCCTCGGGCCTGGTGATCGGCATCCTGAATTTGACCGGCCTTGCATTCGGGCTGACGCTGCAACTGCTGGCACTGTCGGGCGATAGCCTGGCGTTGCTGCTGCTGATGACCGCGACCGTTGGCATCGTGCTCGGCATGGGCATGCCGACAGTCGGTGTCTACATCCTGCTGGCGACGCTGGTCGCGCCGGCGCTGATCAAGGCAGGTGTATCGCCGATGGCGGCGCACATGTTCGTGATGTATTTCGGCATGATGTCGATGGTCACGCCGCCGGTTGCGATGGCTGCGTTCGCCGCCGCCAACCTGGCGCAGTGCGATCCTTCGAAAGCCGGATGGACCGCGACGCGCATCGGATGGTGTTCGTATCTGGTGCCGTTCATGTTCGTGGTTTCTCCGAGCCTGTTGATGGTGGGACCAGCCAGCAGCATCATCTGGGCTGTACTCGCTGCGTCGCTGGGCATTTTTGTCGGCACGGTGGCGATGGTGGGTTATTTCCTGCATCCGCTCGGCATCATTGAACGGATACTGTTCATGGTTGCCGGAATATTGATGCTGGTGCCGGCTGATGCGTTCGAGGGCGCAATTTACACGGACATCGGCGGCCTCGTGCTGGTGTTGGCCTTGACTGCCCGGCACTGGTCGCGCCGGCCGCGCGCCGCGCTTGCGTGAGACGGGTGCTGCCAAGGAAACCAATGTTGTTGTGGACGCCGATGCCGCTGGTTCGAGCTGGCATCGGCCGTGTGAAAATACGAGGCGCGGTCCTTGCATGCGCCGCACCAGAGTCATCGTTAGTGTGATTTGTCCCGCTTCTGGGAGTAAATATTGAACGCAAAACCCAAGGCAATCGCAAGTATGACAATGAGCTGCGCCATCAAGGTTTGCTGAGACGGATAAACGCCCAAAAGGTCAATTCGTGGCGCGGAAACCGGAGTGATATCCAATAGGCCCGCCTCCTGCAAGGCAGCCACTCCCTTGCCAATCAAAACCACCGCAAGAACCGTAATCAATGCTGAACTGACGGAAAAGAACCTGGCGATCGGCAGACGTGCCGTTGTACGAAGCATGATGACCGCAATCACTGCAAGAATCGCTATTCCGCTCACCAGTCCGGCCAGTAAATACATCCCGTTGGTTTCAGTCCATAACGCAGCATAGAATAATACCGTCTCGAATACTTCGCGGTACACGGTAACGAAGGAAAGCACGAACAGCATGGTTAGCGAGTGCTTGTTCAAGGCATGGGACAGCTTTTCCTTTATATAGGCCTGCCAGCGTCCGGCCAGACTTTTCTGATGCATCCAAATGCCGACCGACAGGAGCACCAGCGCGGCGAAGATGGCGGCAAAACCTTCCGTAATTTCGCGGCTGGCGCCGCTTATGTCAACCAGATAGGTGGCAATCGCCCACGTTATTCCTCCCGCCGCAAGCGCGCTCACCCAGCCGGCATGAACGTAGGGCAGGGCATCGCTGCGATCAGCTTTCTTCAGGAAGGCAATCATCGCAATCACGATCAGTAAAGCTTCCAGTCCTTCCCTCAAAAGAATCAATAACGCGCTCAGGAACGCGGCCAGCGGATCGCTTTCCTGCACATCCAGGGTCTCTTGCGCTGCAGTCATGAGTGATTGCAGTTGTGCTTCCGTGGTCCGGGCCTTTTCAAGGTTTCCTTCATTGATGGACGCACGATAGATACCCATCGTTTTTTCAATGTTCTCGAACAAAGCACGATTTTTAGCGGCCAGTGCCGGTTCGACGGGTTCAAAACCATCCAGGTAGGCTGAAATGGAGAGCTGCGATGCACGCGCCTTGTCGCCATTTTCAATCGCTGCGAGGCTTTCCCGCAGTCTTGTTTTGGTGAGTGAGAGGGTCGCATCCCGTCCGGGTGCCAGGACTTCCGGATGACTTCTCAAATAAGACAATACGCCACGGGCAGCCGCCGGCTCCAGTTCCCTGGCGAGCGTGCTTTCCGATGTTTGTGTTAATGCGTTTATATTCGGGATGGCGGCATGAAGTGATTTGTCCGATTTCCAGAGCTTGGCGCCAAGTTGCCTGTCGCTGTCGGTAAATGCCAGGGTCGACGCGAAGTAGGCAACAGCCCAGCGGTCCTCTTCGGACAATGCCGCAAATCCCGGCATTGCGGTACCTTCGACACCTCGGGTCGTTGTCTGGTAAAGCGAAAAGACGCTGCGCTCGCCAGCCCGTTCCTGATCCGAAAAAGCAATCGGAGGCGGATGTAAACTGGCAGCCAGAGGACCGTCTGCATGTCCCTGCACGCCGTGGCATTTGGCGCATTGCGCCTGATATAGCCGGGCGCCATGCTGGAGATCCGGTGTTTTGGCGGGGGCGAGGGGAATCGGATAGGCTGCGAGTAAAACGTTTGCCAGGGCTTTTGCCTGTCCGGCCACTGACTCTGCCGACGCTTTATCGGCAATGAGTTTTTTCAATCCGCCGGCGCCCTGAGCCAATTTTGTTTTGGCCGTTGTCTCTGGCAATTCGCGAACCTGCGATTCTGCGCTTTGCGAGAACTCCACCATCTCGGCATATTCTTCCTTGCTGATGATTTGTCCATCCTTCACCGCACTCCGATAGTCAACAGCGAGGTAATCAAGCATTTGCCAGACTTGCCTGGTCTTTTCCTGTGTTCTTTCATCCATCTCCTGTGCTGCCGAGAGAAATGGAATAAATGCCAAAAAGAAAATTGCTGCCGTTCGAAAAAATGGCATCGCTATCGTGTCCCGTATGTAGAGTGAAAATTAAAAAAGGGGCAGCTTTTTTCAGGGGGATGCTATTTGCCAATTCATCTGGCTGTAATCGCCATTTGCCCTTGCCTCGGTCTTCATTCCAAGTCTTCTTCAGTGGAGCAAACAGCACGATTGCCTGGCCCCGAGACGCTATCCCAGTTCGCAGATGATATTCTAAATGGTAATAGTTTGCATTTGCATTTGAGATTTAAATTTCCTATAATCATTTTTTTGGAAATGCCTGCATGCAAGTTGCAAATGGGAATATGGCTAAAAGTTATTTGCAATGCAATTCATGTGTGCGTGTTGGTCACACTGGATGACCTGCGGGTGCAGTGCCGAATCGTCTGGCTGCGTTGATATTGAAGGCCAAAACGTCAGGAAATCGGCAGCCCGCATCAGGCATTCATTACATTGAACAGGAAGACATGAAACTTCGTTTAACTGGCATGGCACATGCCCTCATACTCACATTTCCGCTCTCTCCGGCAATCGCACAAACAGTGGAAGCGCCTAAACCCATTCAGGAACTGACTGCTGTAACCGTCGTAGGAGAGCGCACCGGAAGCTTCAAATCGAACAGCGTCCAGGTGGGCACTTTCAGGGACATGAGCCCGCTTGATATTCCGCAGACCAGCAACGTGGTGACGCGCGAAGTGCTTGATGCTCAAGCTGCAAACAACCTGTTTGGCGCCTTGCGCAATACCGCTGGCGTGACTCGCTCGCAACTGAATGGCTCGACCTATGACAACATTGCCATTCGCGGCATATTGGTTGAAAACCGTGGCAATTATCGTCTTAACGGTTCATTGCCGATCATTAATCTGATCGACATACCGCTGGAAAACAAGGAACGGGTGGAAGTGCTGAAAGGCGCCTCATCCCTGTATTATGGATTTGTTCCGCCATCCGGCATCGTCAACCTGGTCACGAAACGTGCGGGTAAAGATCCAGTTACCGATTTTGCTGTTTCAGCGAATCAATTTGGTGGCGCAAATGTTCATGCGGACATCGGTCGTCGTTTTGGTGAGCATCAGCAGTTCGGCGCCCGCATCAATCTGCTGCAAGGCCGCGAAGATATCGGCGTGAACAATTATTCGGGCGATCGGCAACTGGCCACCGCAGCGCTCGATTTTCGCGCGACCAGTGATCTTTCCTTCAAACTGGATCTGGAGCACTATCGAAAGAATGTATCCGAACAAGCGGCGATCAGGCTGCCAACCGCGGTCGGCGGCAGGATCACCCTGCCCGACACGCCAGACGCAAAACGGAACCTGGCGTCCGAATGGCATAAGTACGAGGCCAAGGCAACCAATGTCTTGTTCCGCACCGACTATCTGTTAAGCGAGAATTGGTCGGTGCTGTTGGAAGCCGGAAAAGCGAGCACTGAACGTAACCGCAACTTCTCGGAATTCCGGGACTATGACCTGACGTCCGGTAACGGCACTCTTCGCACCTATTTTGGCCGTGATCAACAATTCGATAATGAAAACTATCGCGCCGAATTGCTGGGCCGCATTCCTGGCAAACTGGTTACCCATGAACTTACGCTCGGTTATACAGCCAACCAGCGCAATTCGGATTCGGGAGTGTCGGCTTCAACCATCGACACACCGCAAAACCTGTTTAACCCGACCCCCATTGCTCGACTGTCACCGGCACTCACCAATCCGTCGCTCCCGTCCACGATCAAGGACAACGGCTGGTATTTTTCCGACCGGGTATTGATCGGTCAAAAATGGCAAGCAATGGTGGGTGTGCGTGGCAGCCGCTATGAAAGCAAAACAACTACGTCTCAATACGAGGCAGATCATGTCAATCCTTCCGTTTCCCTCATGTATAAACCGACGGCCAGACTGTCGGTTTATGGCAGCTACATCGAAGGCGTCGAGGAAAGCGGTCAGGCGCCGCTGAACCGGGCGAACGCTGGCGAATGGTTGCCGGCCGCGGTGGCGAAACAAAAGGAAATCGGCATCAAGGCCGAAGTTGCACAAGGAGTCTTGTTGCAAGCAGCGTATTTCGACATCAAGCGTCCGTCAACCACGGTGGATGGGAACAATCGGTTTGTCCTGAATGGATTGGCTCAATACAAGGGAATGGAACTTGCTGTCTCGGGCGAAGTGAGCAAGCAGCTGTCCATCATCGCTTCCGCACAGTTCCTCGACGCGAAGCAGCTCAACAAGGCCAGTACGGCGACCTACAACAAGACACCGGAAAATACCCCGAAGCGCACCGCCAGCCTGTTTGCGGAATATCGTTTGCAAAGCGTGCCGGGACTGGCCTTGAGCGGCGGATTGTTTTTTGTCGGCGAGCGCCCGGTCAACAACGAGAACGAGGCGCAAGTCGACAGTTATACAACCTTGACGTTAGGTGCACGCTACAGCACCAAAGTCGGCGGCAAGCGCACCACTTTCCAGGCTGTGCTGGACAATGCGACCGACAAGCAATACTGGAGTGCCGCCGGCAACGGTTACATCGGTGTGGGAGCGCCGCGCACCTTGAAAGTCATGGCAAAAATGTCGTTCTGACGCTGGCTGGCGCAACTGAAACGGACAGAAAAGCATGCGAAGAATCGCGGTGGGGATCCATCGTTACCTGGGGCTGGTGTTAGGCAGTCTGCTGCTGGTCAGTGGACTCACCGGTAGTGCAATCGTATTCAAGGCGCCGCTCGACGCCTGGCTCAATCCTGAGCTGATTCGGGTAACACCACGGCAAGACCGCGTCGCGCTGGACCAGATATTAACCAGCGTGCGGCAGGCGCTGCCGAACGAGCAAGCCAATGTTGTGTTCATGCCGGATTCACCGGCGCAGGCACTGGAAATCTGGTTCAAGGACAGCGACCTGCGCGCCTATGTCGATCCCTACACGGGTGCCGTGCGCGGCGTACGTCACGCTACGCATTCCCTCATGGGATTTCTGGTCGATCTGCATATCCATCTGCTGTCTGGAGAAACCGGTGAACAAGTCATGGGCTGGTCCGGGCTCGGCGCGATCGTGCTGTCCTTGCTCGGATTATGGTTGTGGTGGCCGAAGGCGGGCCGCTGGAAACAGGCATTTTCCGTCAAGTGGCAGGCGGCACCGGTCCGGATATGGCTGGATCTACACAAGCTGGCTGGCGTCATGATCTGCGGCTTCCTGATCCTGACCGCTGCGACCGGCGCATCGCTGGCGCTGTACGACATCTTCACCGAACCAGCGTTGATCGCTTTCACCGGTGAAGGCACACGTCGGGCGCCGCCTGCATCGCGCAAGACAGGAGGAATGGCTGCGCCGCTCGCGCCCATGCTTGCGCATTCGGCATCGCTGTTTCCGGATGGCCAAATCACCCGGGTGTCGCTGCCGGCAAGGCCAGGCGTTGCCGTCATGGTGCGCATGCGCCTGGCTGGGGAAATCCACCAGTTCGGCCGCACCTTCATATGGTTCGATCAATATGACGGCGCTGTGCTGCGTGTGGACAATGCGCTGCTGGCCAATAGGGCGACCCGGATTCAAAGTTGGCTCTACCCGTTGCATACAGGTGTATACGGCGGCAACCCCACTCGCTGGCTGCAGGTTGTCATTGGATTGTCGTTGACTCTCCTGACTCTATCGGGTGCTTGGCTCTGGTTCAGAGGTTACCGGGCGCGTGCGATCGGGGCTGAGAGGAAACGAGCGTCTCGCATGGGGCGTGGCGAGCGCTGATGTGTCGTTCGGCCTTTGGACCCCGGCATTATTTGTATGACAGGTCGATGCGCTTAAGGGCAATACCCAATATCCGAGCGTCCGGTGATCCCGTCAATGCCCGCGGTGATGTTGCATCGGGAATCGCGATTGAAATGCTGCGTCCTCCGGTCGCGCCGACGAGCGGAACCGTGACCTCAAGGGCGCGGCCGGAGCTTGCCACGATTCTTTCATGCCACTGCCAGCTCTGATCTCCATTTGCAAACACAATCGATAGGGGTCTTTGCTGGCTGGCGCCGTATGCAGCGAACTTCAGGACCGCCTCACAATGCCTGGCTTCACAATCTCTGGGAACCGGAAGCATCAGGCTGGCGGCACCTTGGGACCAGACGTGATTGGCCTCGGGGCCATGCCATCCAGCGCGCAGCATGTAGGGAACTTCCTTGACCCCGGCGCCGAGCACAATCGGGTACTGAATATTTTCAAGGATCGTTTTCGTCAACGCTGCCCGCTTCTCACTGCCGGCAAATTCCGGTCGCAACCTGATTGTGGCAAACAGGGTAGACTCGACAACCTCAACATAAGGAATCCGTTTCAGTGCGAGAACGAAAGGCTGTAGTTCATTCCTTCGCTCAGCCGGGCACAGAAAACCGGGCGTTCTCCGAAAATCTTCTTCGTCCTCCTCACTGAGCGTTGCCCTTGTCTCGGCCAGACACGGCCACAGATGCGCTGACCAGAGCATGTGGAAATACGGCAGAACCACAACATCAGCCGTTCCATCGACCAGCAGCTTTGCCGCAATCGGCGCTTCCTCCGTGTCCAGTTCCGAGCCCAGGGCGATCATTTCCGGTGACCAACTCGCCTGTGCTGCGGCCAGGTTTTTGTCTCCCCCTGCATTGAATGTAAGGAACCTGGCCGCTGGCGCCAGATAATTGGCAATGAAATCGTTTCGCCAGGGAATGAATACAGTTGTTTCACCTGGACGGACATGCCGGCCAATGTTGGCCACAAGGTCGCGGTCGATCTGTTGAAGCATGCTCCGGTTATCGATGCCGTTCTGCCAATTCTGCTGCAAGTCTGGCAGGTTGATCAGCGTCATGACCGTCAATGCGGACAACCAGGCCACCCGATTTTTTTTGTCCAAACCCGAAATCCGGATCATGATCAAAAGCCACAGTGCAAAAATGCCCAGGGCGGACCAACGGTAAGAGGCACGCATGATTTTAAAGCCGGGCAGGTTTTCAGATATCCATGCATTGCCGGATGAAATTACCGCCAATTCAGCCGGCATCAACGCGCTTTGCTGACGAGGATGAGTGAGTTGCAGAGACGCGGGTTTTGTCGAATTGAGCTTCAACGAAGGACCGAGCGCCATATAAAAACTGAAAAGCGCGACAAGCAAAATGCCGGAAGACATTTTGACCTGCGCTCTGGTACACCACCAGGCAATCAAACCCAGCAGTAACACTGGCAAGGAAAACGTGGTTGACCAGACAGAGCTGTCTCCGAAATGAATTTCGTCAGACCGTCCCAGGCTCAAGCCAAGCATATCGGGTAACCAGAGCATGCCCCTGGTGGGGATGGCGATATAAGATAAATCGAGTCCCCATGCTCTGAAAAAATCAATCGAGTCGGCCTCAAAACCGGACGTGCCGATATAAGAGCTGTAGAGCACGTAAGCCAGCGCAAAGCTGGCCCCGTGAACCGGAAGAGCAACCCGCATCAGCGACAGGCGCATCCGGGGCCGGGTGAGCGCCGCATGAAGCAACAGGATGCTCGCCCCTGCTGCAAACATCATGAATGTGTAGCCATCCATAAAAATCGCAACGATGGCCGCGGCAAAATAAAGAGCGATGGCTGATACCGGAATTCGACTTTTTTCAGAACCGATCAGAAACAGCCTGAAGGCTGACAGGAAGTAGAACGGCAGCAAGGCGATCCCCAAAGACAACATGCTGTACGGGGCATGTCCCCAGATGATCGGCATGCTCATCCAGGCAATGCCACCCAGCAGGGAAATCGATCTGCTTGCCCCGAATCGACGGCCAATTCGACAGGCGGAAAACAAGCCCAGCAGCAGCCAACATGCTGCCATGCCCGAATAGGCATCGGCAGCGTGCAAGCCCAGCCTGATCAGCAGGCTGGCCGGCCAGGCGCCAGCCAATCCAAAGGCAATTGCCGCAGGTTGTGGAAGACCAAAATCATGCGCATGAACGCTGAACAGGGAACCGTTTGCAAACGACTGCGAGAACCCCATCGACCAGCTAGCCTGTCCGAGAGTCGGCATCATCAGGAACGGCACTGCGCCATGGAGCAAAAGCACGAAGGTGATTGCCAGGGCAGCGAATATCGCTTCTCGAAGCGTCCATTTTTGATTGTCAGACATGGCTTTTGCCAGGAGTGTCTGGCCTGGCCGGGATGAAAGATGCGGACACGAAGAACAACAGGTCGCCAGCCACTGTCACCAGCCGGCCAAGCAGGATAGCGATGAGCAAGTCCGCTTCAGGCACAACACCCTTGAGCAATAGCAGCAGAATCATTTCCCTTATTCCGACACCGGCAGGCGCACCGGGCGTGACCAACCCGGCCAGCCAGGCAGCGATGTAAGCGCCTCCGATGGTGAGCCAGAGCTGAATGGAAAACGCCGTGCTGCCGGCAAAGACGTCAAGTAGCGCAACGAAGATGCCTCCTGAAAGTACAAGAAAGAGCATCTGCCAGAGAAACGCCAATGCCGTCTGGCGGCCTGCCATCCTTTGCAACAGGAGTACGATCAGCCCCGCCGACCCCAGCAGAAGGAAGATGCCAACCACTTCGGGGAAGGCCGGCAACAGGAGCGGCAATATCAGCCAGCCGGACAAGGCGCCGGCAACCGCAATCAAGCCAAGCTCCCATAACGTTGATTTGGCAAGCACGCCAGCCGATATGCTGGCGGCCATGCCGAGCGCCTGCCGCCCGGCAAGGTGGAAAATGTTCCCGGGCACATATTTGGCCAGTTGCGAGATGCCATAGACTTTGACTGACCAGAGCCGTGTGACCACCGCACCAAGATGTGTCAACAAGTGCCACCAGGCTAATGCAAGCAGCAGGTTAGTCACGCCGTACAGCACGGCCAATACAACAACCGACCACCAGATCGACGGCGTTAGCCGCGAAAAATCAAGGTCGAGCCAGTAGGCATGCAGACGAAAGGCGACAAACATCATCCCCATCAAAGCCAGCCCGCTGCCAACCCAATGCAGATTGCGGCGCAGAGTCGGATTCATGTCAATGACGCTGACGACAGAGCAGCATGGTCCAGGGTAATGGACTTTTTGTTTCTACAATGTCGAAATACTTTGACACCAGGCTGATAAAGCCCCGTTTCGACCAATGCTGAAGGTGGCCTGGCGTATTTCCCAAGCGGGTGATGTACTTGCCGCGTGCCAGGTTGAGCGCGCACCAGAGAGGCTCCCGCGGCACACTGATGATCAAATGCTGACTGGCGATCCGCTTTAATGCCTGCAAGCCCGCCTCAGGATCTTCAAGATGCTCGAGTACTTCACAACAGACCACAAGGTCCGCGCTGTCCTGATCCGCATCCAGATCGTAGATGCTGCGGGATTCAAAAATGGAAGGCGGCAATCCACGGGCGATCGAATTTTCCCGCGCCAGTTCAATCACGTTCTTCGAAAAATCACATCCTCTGGCCGACATTCCCTGCTCATTCCAGCGCAACACCCAATAACCTTCACCACAGCCGATCTCGTGTATGGAATAAGGAGATGCCTGGGCAACAAAATCGGACAAAGCGGATTCGAAACCAAACATCATCCATTTGACGATCGGGTTGCGTGATCCGTATTTGTCGTAGACATTGCCTGTGACAACGCCATTTTCTTCCGCGCCACCTGAAATCTTGATGCTCATGAGAGATTTACCGGACTACTTTCTGAGAGGCCGCTCTTGACCTTGCTTCGATATTCAGCCGAGGCATGGTTTTCATTACTCGCCAGATTGGCTGTCTTGAAGCGTATGTCCTCGAGGAGCTTGCGATTCGCGGCCAGCAAATCGGCGACGAACGCCACAAGCAGTGTCTGGAATCCGATGCCTAACAAGACCGACGCTAGAATGAGGGACTGAATATGGCCATCGCCATCCCCATGGAGGTAGTGCCACATGAAACGCAAGCCGATAAGAAATCCGGTTCCGAACAGAACCACGCCTATCGTTCCGAAAAAACTGAACGGCCGATAGATGATGAAAATGCGGACGATCGTGATGATGCTGCGCTTGACGTAGGAAGGGATACTCTTGACGAGGCGTGACGGCCGGAAGTCTGGATTGACCCGTATCGGCACAGAGGTAATGGCCATGTTTTTCTGGCCTGCCTGGATGATGGTTTCCAGCGTGTAGGTGTAGTCGGTGAAGACCATCAAACGTTGGGCGGCGGTGCGGCTCATGGCGCGGAACCCGCTCGGGGCATCAGGAATATCGGTCTTGCTTGCCGTGCGCACCACCCAGCTCCCCAGCTTCTGGAGCATTTTCTTGGCCGGTGAAAAGTGCTCGATGGTGGTTATGGGACGCGCTCCCACCACAATTTCAGCTCGCTGCTGAAGAATCGGCAATGTCAGCGCGGGAATGTCGTCCGCATTGTACTGGTTGTCAGCATCGGTATTGACAATGACGTCCGCCCCGAGACGAATACAGGATTCCAGACCGGTCATGAATGCTCTGGCCAGCCCCTTGTTTCCGGTATGCCTGACCACGTGATCGACACCATGTGCCTTCGCAACCTCTACCGTATTATCCTGGCTTCCATCATCAATGATCAGCCACTCAACGGAGTCGAAGCCCGGCACTTCACGTGGCAATGCAGAAAGAGCAATGGGAAGCGCTTGTTCCTCGTTGTAGCAAGGTATTTGTATGATTAGCTTCATTTCTCTTGGGCAACACGAGGAAAGCCCAATTCTAAGGCGAGCGAGGAGGGGTGTCAGCTTTTTGCTTCGATATTGCCCTTATCTTTGCGAACTTCTTGGCCGGCGCGTGTGTTGGATGGGAGGCGCTCGGATTGCGCCCGCTTTCATATCCGCTTCGGTGAACTCATCAAATTGCCTTGGGCTCAGCGATGAAGCTCTCTGAGCTTTCGTAATTCGGGAAGCAATGCAGGAATGTCATCCTGAATGATGCTCCACAAAGTGTCATTATCGATGCCGAGATATCCGTGGATGAGCCGATTGCGCGTGGCGATGATGTGTCGCCACGGAATTTGTGGATTCGCTTCACGTATAGGCTGCGGAATATGCGTCGCTGCTTCACCGGTCAGTTCAAGATTGCGAACAGTGGCATCATAGTTCAGGGTCTTGGCAATGAAACCTGCCTGATCGAGTCCATCGGTATATGCAATGACCTTTTCGCTAAAGCCGAGCATGTCGTCAAGGTAAAACCGCCATTCTCGTTGCGCGGGGTCACACATGTAGTGCTTCCCTTTCAATGAAAGGACGCAACTCGGCACGCAAGGCCTTTTGGGTCACCAGATCGACGGCGCAGCCGAACAGGTCTTCGAGATAGAACTGGACGCCAAAGTAGCGTGCCGATGTTGCCGGTCCATCAAAAGCAACCAGGATATCAATGTCGCTATGTTTCTGCGCCGTGTCGCGAGCCGTTGACCCGAACAGGGCTAGATCCGTCACGCCGAAACGCGCAGCCAGAGTTGCTTTGCTCTGCGAGAGTAACTCAAGGGCTTGTGAACGATTCATTTCCGTTTCCTCTCAGATTCCGGGCCGACTTGGTAGTGCGATTGTTGGCACGGATTTGACACCCGATAATAGAGTGCTTTCATTTTAAATCACGAATTCCATTTTGACCGCCAAATCCACATTTTAAGAAGCCTATTGCCCGTTGATCACAAATGTCTCGAATAATTTCCCACAAACCTATGCTATTCAGGCGCGAGCCAAGATTGACTTCGCTCAACTAGTTTTAGTGTAGTTTTTGCAAGCTTTTGATGGCGCGAGTTCGGGCACATGCGGCTGAACATTACGGGACGGAACCAAGAGCTGCCAATCATGATGGCAGCCGACTATGGACGCAGCATCTTGCGCGCAGCGTCGATGATCTGCCTGGACATTGCCTCCATGCGAGGAGACTGGACCTTCCAGGTATGCCAGTAGAGGGCGACGTCGGTCGGATTCCCGGGCGCCAGGTCAAGCAAAGGATCGTTCTCGTTCCCAGCGGAGGAAAGCAGCCATTCCGGCACCATCGCATAACCCAGGCCGTGGCGCACGGCAGCGAAATGGGCCTCGATGCCGGGCACATAGTGGCAGGGATAAGCGCCTTCCGGCAATCCCAGGTGCGACAGAAGAAAACTCGACTGCAGGGTATCCTTGCGTGTGTACGCCACGACAGGCGCGCTCCGCGCAGCTTCGCGTGTCAATCCCTTCGAAAGCCAGCGTTGGCAAAACGAAGTGCTCGCCATCAACCTGTATCGCATCGTGCCCAGCAATTCGGCGCCACAGCCGCGCATGGGGCGCGCCACCGTGCTGACGCAGCCGGCCACCATTCCTGTTTCAAGCAACTCATAGGTATGGTCCTGATCTTCAACGATCAGGTCGAGGATGATCTGGTCTCTCACCAGCATGCCTGCCAGGGCCGGGAAAAACCAGGTCCCCAGACTATCCGCGTTCAACGCCACCGACACCTTCCGCGAACCGCTTTCCGAATTGAGCAGCTCCGCCTCCAGGTCTGCCTTCATCAGCAAGGCGCGCCGCAGGTATTGCAGCAGCCGCTGGCCCATCTGGGTCGGGCGGCATGGGCGGGTGCGTAAAATCAACGCGGCGCCGAGCGTTGTCTCCAGCGCGCGCACGCGTTGTGAAACTGCCGAGGGCGTGACGCTCAATCTGACGGCGGCGCGTTCAAAACTGCCCAACTCCGCAACTGCTTGAAACGCGTCGGTTTGTTTGGGATCAAGCGTCATGTTCTGACATTAAAAAAATTAAGCTTACAGAATAAATACTTAATTCTATTTCAAACTGCTCCGCAAGCAAGCAAAATCGCCATGGTTTCTCACGTACCGCAGGTCAAATCCCAGGCGGATTTCTGGGAACTTCATAGGAAAAACTGAATGACACTGCTCCATATTATTTATCTGATTGCGATCGCCGCCGAAGCCGCCACTGGCGCGCTGATGGGAATGCGTCGGCGGCTGGACCTGTTCGGCATCGCGGTGGTGGGGACTATTACTGCGCTGGGAGGCGGGTCAATACGCGACATGATCCTGGGACACTATCCATTAGGTTGGGTAGCGAATCCAGAGTATCTGCTATTTACGATAGGCGCGGCGGTCGCCGCAGCCTTGCTGGCACGCCGGCTTCACCGCCTGAAATCCGCGTTTCTGGTGATGGACGCACTGGGACTGGTGGCGTTTACCGTCATCGGTTGCGATATTGCCGCCACTACCGGCGTTCACATCGCAATTGTCGTTTTAATGGGCGTGATTACGGGCGTTTTTGGTGGCCTGCTACGCGATATTCTGTGCAACCAGGTGCCGCTGGTATTGAAGCACGAACTGTATGCCACTGTGTCCCTGTTCACCGGGGTGCTGTATGTGGGCATGCTTCATTTCAATGTCGATCGCGACCTTGCCACCGCGATCGCCATCGGCTTCGGCTTTTCATTCCGTTTGATCGCAATCCGCTATTCGCTTGGGCTGCCGGTGTTTGAGGCTGAGGCTGTTTCCGGCAAGGAGTAAAACAAATGAGCCGCACTCTATCGACTGGGATCACAGCGGCGTAGTCGACGTAAAAATCATTGTCATGGGTAACTGCCACAAGAAAAACGAATGGTGCGCTCTCAGGAAGGCGAACACCTTAATCGAAACATCTTGCAGCGCAAAAAATAGAACGATTTTGGGGCCGCCTGTGAAAGCGCTGGACAGGTTCAGGATTTCACCATTCATATGATTTCAGCGTCTGCTGAAATAGGCTATTTTGCTGAAATATCTTGAGGTATTTTCCGAGCGCTGGCTAGAATAGCGTAATCGGGCAGCAAGTTCAGGTGGCAAGTTCGGTAAAACTGGCTTACCACCTTGAATGGACTGCTTACCTCCTTCCTCGTTTTGGTTACCACCTTCAACCGGAAGTTTTCCGGAATTGCCCTGATTCACTCTTGCCTGGTTCTTGCCATATGACCATCGGGAACCGCTATTAAAAAAGCCCTGAATTTATGAATCTGTCAGGGCTCTTTTGATGGTTCGCGAATCGTTCTGAAGCGCCTGATTTTCCTTAGACGTTAAACAGGAAATTCAGCACGTCGCCATCCTTCACGACATACTCCTTGCCCTCGGCCCGCATCTTGCCCGCTTCCTTCGCCCCTTGCTCACCCTTGAACGCAATGAAGTCCTCGTAAGCAATGGTCTGCGCACGGATGAAACCGCGCTCGAAGTCGGTATGAATCACGCCTGCCGCCTGCGGTCCGGTGTCGCCCACATGGATGGTCCACGCGCGCACTTCCTTGACACCTGCAGTGAAATAGGTCTGCAAGCCCAGCAGTTTGAACGCGGCGCGGATCAGGCGGTCAAGGCCCGGCTCTTCCATTCCCATATCGGCCAGGAACTCGGTCTTGTCGGCGTCCTCCAAGTCGGCGATTTCCGATTCGATTGCCGCGCAAATCGCTACCATCGGTGCGTTTTGGGACTTGGCGTACGCGCTCAACTGGTCCAGCAGCGGATTGTTGGTGAAGCCGGTATCGGACACATTGCCCACATACATGGCTGGCTTGGCGGTGATCAGGCAGAGTGGCTTGATCAGCGCCATTTCCTCGGCGTCCAGCCCCATTGCGCGTACTGGCTTCGCCTGGTCCAGATGCGGCATGATGCGTTCGAGGATGGCAACCAGCTTGGCGGCATCCTTGTCGCCTGACCTGGCTTTTTTATTCTCGCGATGGATCGCCTTTTCGACCGTTCCCATATCGGCCAGCGCCAATTCGGTCTGAATCACTTCGATGTCGTCGAGCGGATTGATCTTGCCCGCGACGTGGATCACATTGTCGTCTTCAAAACAGCGCACCACATTGACGATCGCATCGGTTTCACGGATATGGGCGAGGAACTGGTTGCCCAGGCCTTCGCCCTTCGACGCGCCGGCCACCAGTCCTGCGATGTCGACAAATTCAACGGTTGCCGGCAGCACGCGTTCGGGCTTGACGATGCTTGCGAGCGCAGCCAGGCGCGGGTCCGGCACTTCAACCATGCCGACGTTCGGTTCGATCGTGCAGAAAGGATAATTTTCAGCCGGAATGCCCGCCTTGGTGAGGGCGTTGAAAAGCGTGGATTTGCCGACGTTGGGCAGGCCGACGATGCCGCATTTGAGACTCATGGAAAACCTTTAAAAAATCAGTGCAAAATCGGACCGGATATGGGCGTGGCCGACATGGCCGATCAGCGCCGTCGATTATCGGGCACTGATCTGAATTGGATGAAAAGTGGGCAAATCAGATGCGTTTTTCAACGAGGCTGGTTTGGCTTTGTCTCGAAAAGCATCAATTGTAACCCCGCCGGATGTTCTCATCAAAAGGCTTGCGCTTAGGGATGGGTGCAATTCGCGCGGGCGGATGCCTGAAAATGCGTCTCCTGCTCGCGCGCTTGTTGAAAAGCTGGAAGATATCTTTCAGTTCATCAGAGGAATGGGATTGCCTTCGTCAACGCGTTACTTCGGCGCAGGGCACACTCACGCTTTGCTTGTCGTGTGTAACTGAAGCATCGCCGCCTCGAACTTCCCATCGCAAAGCAGCGGAATGATATCGAGGCTTTTGGCGATCGCTTCGTCGATCAGCGGTTGCTCCACCTTGCGCGGACGGTGCAGCACATAGTCAACCACGGCCTGCTGCAGGTTCTGCGCCCGCGGGTGGCCGATACCGATGCGCAGCCGCCAGTAATCCTGGGTACCCAGGGCGGCGGTAATGTCCTTCAATCCATTATGTCCGCCAGATGAGCCGCCTTTCTTGATCTTGGCGGCGCCCGGGGGCAGATCCAGTTCATCGTGTGCCACCAGGATTTCATCGGCAGCAATTTTGAAAAAGCGCGCCAGTGCCCCGACCGATTGGCCCGAACGGTTCATGAAGGTTTGCGGCTCCAGCAGCCACACTTCTTGTCCCGCGACAGTGATTTTGCCGGCCAGCGCGTTGTAACGGGCTTCGCGTGCCAGTCGGCTGCGGCCCAGAGTCATCGCCAGATTGTCGACCAGCCAGAAACCGGCATTATGGCGGGTTTGTTCGTATTCCGGGCCGGGGTTGCCGAGACCGACAATGAGACGAATGGACATGGCGTTGGTGTAATAGGAAAATTCGATTATCGCGGATGCGGTGCGTTAGCGTCTAGTGATCGGCCGGCAATGGCAGCCGCCGTGGCATCAGAATAAAAAAACCCGCCACAAAGGGCGGGTTCCTGGTTCGGGCGCAAGGCTCGGACGGGGGAGTGTTTACTTCTTCTCGGCAGGTGCGGCGGCATCAGGTGCGGCTGCGCTGGCTGTTGCTTCGGCTTCCACTTTGCCAGCCGGGATCGTTGCGGTGGCAAGCGTAGGGTTATCCTCGCCGCCGTGCACGACCGGGGTGACGCCGCTTGGCAGGGTGATGTCGGCCAGGTGGACCGAGCTGCCAACTTCGATGTTCGCCAGATCGATTTCGATGAATTCAGGCAAGTCTTTCGGCAGGCAGGTGATATCCAGCTCGGTCATGACGTGGCTGATGATGCCGCTGGACAGTTTGACCGCCGGCGATCCCTCTTCATTGATGAAGTGCAGTGGCACTTTCACGTGGATCTTGTGAGTTGCATCGACGCGCTGGAAGTCTGCGTGCAGTACCAGTTGTTTGTATGCGTGTACCTGGAAGTCGCGGAGCAGGACTTGTTCCACTTTGCCATCCATTTCCATCTCGAGGATGGACGAATGGAAGGTTTCTTTTTTCAGCGCGTGGTACAGCGCATTGTGATCGAGCGTGATGGCAACGGGTGCGGCGGTGCCGCCGTAGATGATGCCTGGGGTTTGGCCAGCATTGCGCAGGCGGCGGCTCGCTCCGGACCCCTGTTCTTTGCGTGCAAATGCGATAACTTTCATTGTAGTACTCCAAGTTTGCAGGACGATTTGTCCTGCGGTGAAAATTCCCCGCGACCAGGGAATTCAAAAGTGAGTGCAGCATTTGCTGCGCTCGAAAAAGAATGCCGGTAAAAAATGACAGCTTCGGCATTCCGACCCTTGTCCTGCGACAAGGGGATCAACGTTTTTCCTGCCAAAGACTACTCGGCAAACAGCGACATGACCGAATCGCCCTTGGTGATGCGCTTGAATGTCTCGGCCAGCAATTCGGCGCAGGACAGTTGACGGATCTTCGGGCAGGCTTTGGCTGCGGCTGACAATGGGATCGTATCGACAACGACCAGCTCATCCAGCGGTGAGTTCGCAATACGTTCAATCGCGGGGCCGGACAACACGGGATGTGTACAGTACGCGATAACTTTCTTCGCGCCGCGTTCCTTCAATACTTCCGCTGCCTTGGTCAGCGTGCCGGCAGTATCGACCATGTCATCCATGATCACGCAGTTCCTGCCTTCGACTTCACCGATGATGTTCATCACTTCCGACACGTTCGCTTTCGGACGGCGCTTGTCGATGATCGCGAGGTCGCAGTTCAGGCGCTTCGCCAGTGCCCGGGCACGAACCACACCACCTACGTCTGGCGATACGACCAGCAGGTCGTCGTAATTCTTGGCCACCAGGTCACCGAGGAGGATCGGCGATGCATAAATATTATCCACCGGGATATCGAAGAATCCCTGAATCTGATCGGCATGCAGATCCATGATCAGAACACGTTCGACGCCCGCTTCCTGCAGCATGTTGGCAACCACCTTGGCCGAGATCGCCACCCGCGCCGAACGCGGCCGGCGGTCCTGGCGTGCGTAGCCATAATAGGGAATGGCAGCGGTTATCCGGCCGGCGGAAGCGCGTTTCAGCGCATCGACCATCAGCATGATTTCCATCAGATTGTCGTTGGTGGGGGCACAGGTCGACTGCAGGACGAAGACATCTTTGCCGCGGACATTCTCGTTGATTTCAACGACGATTTCACCGTCGGAAAATTTGGAGACTACCGCCTTGCCAAGTGGGATGCCGAGTTGCCGGGCTACGCCTACGGCCAGTTCCGGATTTGCGTTGCCGGTAAAAACCATCAGGTTCTCGATCGCCATGGGACCCTTGGATACAATCGTTAAAAGGTTTAAAAGCCACCAACCCATGACTTGTCAGTCTTGCATTGGCGGCTTGCTAATATACGTTTTTCTTCTTGATCTAATGGCAGGGGAAGAAGGATTCGAACCTTCGGATGCTGGAATCAAAATCCAGTGCCTTAACCGGCTTGGCGATTCCCCTACACAACTGGCTATCTGTCGTTTCATTTTCGCTAGGTCTAGCGTCGAATGCAACGTCAAACAAATTCTTTGGCTACGACTTTTGCAAATAATCCAGCGGATGCTGCGCAATCGCCCTGGTTTTCCATGCTTTCCAGCGGACGGGCACTGATTCAAGTACCGTGTCCGCATGGTGTTCATTCGCGAACGAACAAAACACACAAGCGCCAGATCCGGTCATTCTTGCATCTCCAAACTGCCTGAGCCATTCAATCGCCTGGGCGACAGGTGGAAACAATCTGGATGCCACATCTTGCAGGTCGTTTTTCCCGAACTCGCTTGGAGCTCTGGAAAAGTCCGATATTTTGACGGGTTTCGTGTCCCTTGTCAATTCCGATGAGCCGAATATGGATGCGGTCGGAATCGATACCCCTGGTTCAATGACGACAAACCAATGATCGGGGGTCTCGACCGGCATCAGCGTTTCGCCTATGCCCTCCGCAAAGGCATTTTTCCCGAACAGGAAAAAAGGCACATCTGCCCCTAGCTGCAGGCCCAGTGCCATGAGTTCGATGCGGGTCAGGCCGCTCTGCCACAGGTGATTCAACGCGATCAGCGTGGTGGCGGCATCGGAGGACCCGCCGCCGAGGCCACCGCCCATCGGTAACCGTTTGTCGATGGCGATGGTTGCGCCCGCAGGTTTTCCGTCGACTGTTGGTCTGGCCACCGCTTGCAAAAGCCGGGCCGCCCGCACGATCAGGTCGGACGCTTCCGGAATGCCAGCGACCTCGGTGCTGCGATGAATCTCGCCGTCACGGCGAACGGCAAAATGCAGCATGTCGCCATGGTCGATCAATTGGAACACGGTCTGCAGCAAGTGATAACCGTCCGGCCGGCGGCCGGTCACATGCAAGAATAAATTGAGCTTTGCTGGCGCCGGGCAATTATTGAGCGTGCGATTCATTGCGGAACAATCAGCGCGGTTGCCATTGATCGATCACCATACGCAGCGATACGTCGCCGGCCTGCGCGGTGCTGCGTTCGAGGTCGATCCGCTTTGGATGGTTTTGCGCGGACAGGTCATGTTCATTCTTCCAGCTGCCATAGCGGATGCGCCAGCCGTCACCGGTAGTGACGCTGGCATCCCTGGACTGCGGTGTCGCGATGAAGCGGCTGCCGTTGGCGTCAATTGCAAAACCTTGCAGCCAGTCGCGCAGGCCCGAAATCGGCAGTGGCCAGCCCAATGCCCTGGCGGCAAGCGCATCGACATCCATCGCAGTCTGCGGCGCTTCCCCGGCCCGTGTCAGGGTCGACTGGGTGGGCGTGATGGCAATCGTCGCTATTGTCTGTCCGAGCGGCGACAGCAGCGTGACAAGGGTGTGGCGGGGAGTTTGTGTCCAGGTGAAGCTGCCGTGGACAGCCTCGTCATTGCCGTTCCGCTGATAACGCAACGATAGTCTGCCGCCAAGATCAATCACGTCCTGGTAAGAGCGCTGCTGGGCAATCGACGGCGCCGCCTCTGGTCCGGCTGGTGGGATGACAGTCGCACAGCCGCCAATAAACAATGGCAGGGCAATGACAAGCGCATTTTTGCGCGGCGAGTGAAAAAATGAACGGATACGGGCTATAAGCATGGCCATGAGCAGGAACTGATTAACTGAACAGGATGGACTTCGGAATCATCGGAGGGGGCGCGGCTCTGGCAGTTGACGGTGCAAGAGCGGCGCACACTCAAATTAACGGAAGAAGGCGCTTACAACTGGACCTGAAGGCGTGCCAGCGTGCTTTTCAGGATATCGCTTTTCGGATCCTTGACGATGGCGTCGCGCCACAATTTTTTTGCATCGTCTTGCTGTCCCCTGACCCAGAGCACTTCGCCCAGATGTACCGCGATCTCGGCATCCGGACGCAGCGCGTAAGCGCGCCGCAACAAGGCTTCAGCTTCTGCAAGCCGGCCCAGCCGGAACTGCACCCAGCCCATGCTATCGATGATGAATGGGTCGTCGGGCGCAAGCTGCAGTGCCTTTTCAATCAGGGTGAACGCTTCCGGCAGGCGAATATTGCGCTCCGCCAGCGAATAGCCCAGTGCGTTGTACGCGTTATGATTATTCGGCGCAATCGCAATCATCTTGCGCAGGGACGTTTCCATGATGTCGAGCTTGTTGAGCTTTTCAGCCAGCATCGCGTAGTCGTACAACAAGTCGACATTGTTGGGAAAGCGCTGGAGGCCGCTTTCAAGGACCGTCATGGCCGTTTCGGCCTGATCCAGGCTACGTAATATTTGCGCTTCCGCGACCAGCAGTTGCACCTGATCGTCTTCCCCATTGGTGCTGAGTTCTTGCAGCAGCTTGCGTGCAGCGGGAACATTGCCGCTTTTGGCAATCAGTTGCGCACGTTTGATTTGCGCGCCCAGATATGCCTGCGGCGTGCCCGCATCGATCTGGTCCAGCCATTTGAGCGCCGCCTGCGTATCGTTGCGTTGTTCCGCGATCTGGGACAGGATCAGCAGCGCCTGGGTGGTATCGCGTTCGTCATCGGGCTGACCCGCCAATGCCTTCAGATACGCGGTCAGGTAAGTTTCGGCTTCCTTCATGTCATTGCTTTGCGTACCCAGCAGGCCGAGCGCGTAGAGTGCCGTCAGATCGTTCGGTTGCTCGACCAGCAATATCTTGAATTCGCGCCGGGCTTCCTCGTACCGTTTCTGTTCAACCAACAGGCGCGCATGGCCGAGCCGTACCTCGCGCGCCTTGGGATTTTTTGCCAAAAAGGCGGCTAATAATGCTGTGGATTCGCGTCGGTCAGGCAACACTTGCCCGAGCGTCAGGACCGCCAGTTCGGAGGTGGGATTGATCGCCACTGCAGCCCTTGCCTCGGCGGTGGCGCGCGTGCTGTTGCCTAGCGCGTATGCTGCCTGCGCCAGTGCCAGGTGGGCCTCCAATATGTCCTTGTACGGAACAAGCAACTCATCAAGAAGCGAAAACGCGGCGCTCTTGTTTCTGGCGCTTGCCAGTGCTCGCTGCATTTGCAGGATCGTGCCGCCAAGCACCTGCGGGCGTGCTTCCTTCAGGCGCTGCTGCAAAAGTGGGCGCGCTTCGGCCAGATTGTCGCTTAACACGACGAAGCCGAGGAAATACTGCGCAGCTTCGTCCGACTCCGGCGCCACTTCGCGCCAGAGACGTATTGCGGCCAGTGCCTCGCCAGATTGTTTGGCGTTCACTGCTATTTCCGCCGCGCGCCGGGCAACGCGTGGATCCCGCGTTTTTTGCGCAATGATCAGCATGTTGACGTAGGCAGTCTTCCAATCGCCTCGCTGGTCGGCAAGTTCGGCGCTCATATACTGAAACAGGATTTCTTTGCTGAGCGCAGCAGCAGGCAGCGCCTGGTCGGCGGCCGGTGGCTGGGGTTTGAGTCTCGCCCTGCGCAAGGCCGTATTGCGCACCGGCGGCGGCCCTTCGGCAGCCTGGGCACTGACGGCAGGTTGTGCGGTTTGCGGGCTTGCCTGCGGCATGGCTAGTCGCACGCCTCCCGCACAGGCAGACAACATGACAGACAAGGGTACGATAAGCAGAGCGGTTTTCAAGGGTCGGTCCTGGCTGGTCGAGCAAATTTCGATTTTACGCGCAACCTGAGGTCTCTGCGCGGCAAGATGCGCTGGCGGGCTTGTCGTTATAATCGCGTGCAGGCATTCCTTCTTGATGTTGCCCGGTTGTGTACTTATTAGAAACCTTTTTGTAAAAAAATTTACTCATGCCCGAATTGCCGGAAGTTGAAGTCACCCGGCGCGGTGTTGCACCGCATCTGGAAGGACAAATTGTTTCGGCCGTCATATTCCGTCACAGCGGATTGCGCTGGCCATTTCCCGCCGACCTGTCGCAGAACCTGTGCGGTTGCACAATACGAGGCACTGGGCGGCGCGGCAAATATTTGCTCATTCGATTTGATCATGGCACCTTGATTGTCCATCTCGGCATGTCCGGCCACCTGCGCATTTTGCCGCGCTCGGCCGTGCCGCAAAAACATGATCATTTCGATTTGGTCATTGGTGAGCAGGTAATGCGAATGACTGATCCCCGGCGATTTGGCGCCGTGCTCTGGCATGCGCAGAAAGACGGAACAGTTGACAATCATTTGCTGCTGCGAGGCCTGGGAGTGGAACCGCTGGAGGACCTGTTCTCGGCGCAACTGCTGTATCGCAATACGCGCAATCGCCGCGCGCCAATCAAGCAAGTGTTGCTTGCCGGCGACATCGTAGTTGGGGTCGGCAACATTTACGCATCGGAAAGCTTGTTTGAAGCAGGCATCAATCCTAATACGGCCGCCAATCGAATCGGCCTGGTTCGTTATCAGAAATTGGCTAGCGCCATTCGCCGCATTTTGGCTGCCGCCATAGAGCAGGGTGGTAGCACATTGCGCGATTTCATCGGTGTCGATGGGCGCTCCGGATATTTCCAGCAAAACTATTTTGTTTATGACCGGACAGGACAACCGTGCCGGACATGCGGTCTTGCGATACGCCAGATCAAGCAAGGACAGCGATCAACGTTTTACTGCGTAAATTGTCAAAAATGATAACCAGTGCTAGTGTCGTGTTTGCCGTTTGCATTTGTCCTGCCAAATAACAAGTAAGTGGCACGGGATCGATTCCGCATTTTTCCGGCGGATGCTTGAAATAATTTTTAATTGCAACCGGGGATAACGTGAGCAATCTGGTTCAGAAATTCCAGGATTATAGTAACTGGCGCACCGGCGTAATCGCTGCGCTCGAACGTTACCGGGCTTGGGTCAGGGTAGCGCAATTGTCGGACGCCGCAAGTGACCAGCGCATCGCCAAGGCACTGGAGCGGCTCGCCGAAGACAAATTGTCGATCGCCTTCGTAGCCGAATTTTCACGCGGAAAATCGGAGCTGATCAACGCGATTTTTTTCGCGGATTACGGTCATCGCATGTTGCCATCCTCAGCGGGCCGAACCACCATGTGTCCTACCGAACTGCTGTACGACGAAACCTTTCCGTCGTCGATCCGCTTGTTGCCAATCGAGACGCGCGCGCAATCGCAATCGACGAGCGACTTCAAGGTCCAGAGCCAGGCATGGACAGTCATGCCTCTCGATATTGGTTCCCTCGACGGCATGCTGGAAGCCTTCAAGCAAGTCAGCATGACCAAGCGTGTATCAATCAAGGAGGCGGAGAGTTACGGTCTCTACAACGAAAACGATCCCGACATGAAGGCGTCGGTTGGCGCCGATGGCATGGTCGAGATTTCGCAGTGGTGCCACGCTATCGTGAATTTTCCGCACCCATTGTTGATGCAGGGACTGAATATCATTGATACGCCGGGCTTGAATGCAATCGGCACCGAGCCTGAACTGACCTTGAACCTGATCCCGAATGCGCATGCGGTGCTGTTCATTCTTGCCGCCGATACCGGCGTTACCAAAAGCGACATCGAAGTGTGGCGCGATCATATCGGCAACGGCGCCGGCCGCATGGTGGTGCTGAACAAGATTGACAGCATGTGGGATGAGTTGCGCACGCCGGCCGAGGTCGAGGATCAAATCGCGAGCCAGGTAAGAAATGTTGCGCACATACTCGAATTGAGCGAGGAGCAGGTATTCCCGGTTTCGGCGCAAAAAGGCTTGGTCGCCAAGATTAATCAGGACGCCGAATTATTGGGAAAGAGCCGTCTGCCGGCACTGGAAGCGGCACTGTCCAATGAACTGATTCCTGCCAAGCAGGAAATCATTCGGCGGCAGTTGTCGGTTGACATCAATGCGTTAGGCGTGTCGAAGCGGGCGTTGTTGTCCTCGCGGACAAGAAATGTAGTAGAGCAGTTGCTGGAACTGAAAAGCCTGCGCGGAAAAAATCAGAATATTGTGGTCCATATGATGAAGCGCATCGATATGGAAAAAACGGAATTCGACGCCAGCTTGCAGAAGCTGCAGGGCACCCGTGCCGTGTTCGCACGATTGTCTGCCGAAGTGTTTACCACGCTGGGAATGGATATACTCAAGGAGCAGATTGGCCAGGTGCGTGTCAGTATGGACAAGAGCATGTTTTCTACCGGCATGCGCGATGCTGTAAAACAGTTTTTTGGCCAGATTCAGGACAACCTTGTATCGTCCGGAAAAAAGACCGATGAAATCGCCGACATGATGACGGCCATGTATCGTAAATTCTCAACGGACCATGGTCTGGCGTTATCGACGCCGATGCCGTTTTCCCTGAATAAATATCGCAGGGAAATGCAAATGATCGAAGGTGTCTATCAAAAGCAGTTCGGCGCTGCCGCGTTGCTGACAACTTCGCAAGTGACGCTGATGCAAAAATTTTTCGACTCGATTGCGTCGCGCGTAAAGCAAAGTTACCTGCATGCGAACCGTGATGTGGAAGCCTGGCTGAAAGTGGTGATGGCACCGCTGGAATCGCAGATTCACGAACATAAAGCGCAGTTGAAGCGGCGCAAGCAGGCGATCCAGCGTATCCATGTTGCTACCGACGGCCTTGAAGAAAAAGTGGCGGCGCTGGAGCAGATGCAATCGGTGCTGGAAGTGCAAAAAAGAACACTGGCGGCTTTGGAGAAAGAATTGACAAATGCCATCAAGGAAAAGTTGACCACATTGGATATTGCAGCCTGAATGAAACGATTGACCGGGACGTACACCGATCCAGAAAAATCTGCCGAACGCTCTTTTTCGATCACTGTTGACGCTGTTGCCAGCGAGGCCGATCCAACATTTTCCGAGGACGTCATTCATTGGCAAAAGCAACATGGCCGTCATGCGCTGCCCTGGCAGAATACGCGCGATGCGTATCGCATCTGGCTTTCCGAAATCATGCTGCAGCAAACCCAGGTGACGGCCGTCATTCCGTACTACCAACGTTTTCTTGAGCGCTTCCCGGATGTTGTGTCGCTTGCCGCCGCGCCTGCGGAAGAGGTGATGGCACATTGGAGCGGACTTGGATATTACTCACGCGCGCGTAATCTGCACCGGTGTGCGCAACGTGTTTGCGCCGAATATGGCGGCATCTTCCCCGCCGATCCCGAATTGCTGGCGGATCTGCCGGGCATCGGACGCTCGACTGCAGCCGCAATCTCGGCTTTTGCCTACGGCACGCGTGCAGCGATCCTGGATGGCAATGTAAAGCGGGTGTTTTGCAGAATATTTGGCATCGAGGGTTATCCCGGCGAGAAGCGCGTGGAGGAAGTGTTGTGGCGCCGAGCGGAAGCATTGATGCCGACGGAGGGGGTAGAAGCCTATACGCAAGGCCTGATGGATCTGGGAGCGACACTCTGCACTCGCGGCAGGCCGTCCTGCCAGCGCTGCCCGATGGCGCAGCGCTGTGTGGCTTTTGCGACGGGCCGCGTTGACCAGCTGCCGGTGCGCAAACCCAAAAAGGCGATCCCTGAACGACATACCGCGATGCTGGTAATCGTTGACCGCAATCAGGTCCTGCTGGAGCAGCGTCCCGACATGGGTATCTGGGGGGGCTTGCTGTCGCTGCCGGAGCTGGATCGGCTGGGTACGGCGGTGGACGCCGGCATGGGGAGGAGTTCGCTGGAAGCGTTGATTGGCCCTGCGATTGCGCCTTTCGGACCGCTCGCGGAATGCGAGCGCCTGCAGCCGTTCTCACATGGCTTTACCCATTTCAAGCTGCATGTCGTGCCCTATCGAATCACACTTGCCCGCCGTCTCGCGATGGCAGGACAAGCCAGCCATGTCTGGTATGACCTTGACAGGCTGGCGCAGGCGCCCTTGCCTGCACCTGTCAAAAAACTATTGCTGGCCATGTTCAGTGAAACCGACTTGTTTGCGTGACGGACCACCAGGCTTCAGCTACAGGATTTTATGCTGTTGAAGATATTGATATACCACGGTCAGGCGCATGCTCGCGTCTTCCAGCTCCAGTAGTTTTTGGCGCGCTTTCAGCGGTATTGGCAGGATTTCACACCACCGGTTGGCGACCCAGCCGCAATCGTCGAGTTGGGCGGGATGCGCGAAAGGACTGATGAACGCCTCTCCCTGCTGCGCGCGTCCCTTGACATTGATATCTTCGATAATGATTTTGAGTGTGTCGGCGCAAGCGACATGAAGGCCGGTGACCGGCGCAAAAGCATCGCTTTCGATCAACTCGACCCGTGCTTCCAGGCGCTGATCGGGCAGCACCCGGGTTTCGATAATTCGAAATCGTTCGCCACCCTCCGTGTGCAATAACAGCACACCCAGCTCTTCCATATCCCACTGCACGATGTTCGCCACGCAGCCAACTGCTTCTGGCTCGGCCGCCGAACCCACTTCGTGACCCGATTTAATCAGGACAACGCCAAACGGAGTTTCATTCTTCATGCACTCGCGCACCATGTCGATGTAGCGTGTCTCGAACACCTTCAGCGGCAAAAGTCCACCAGGAAAAAGAACCGTATTGAGCGGGAAGAGGGCAAGCCATTCGTTTGTTTTAGACATGATCGGTCTGTGGAACAAAGTTAACGGTCAATTGGAGGGTGATGCAAACTGAATGAAAGCCCTGGCATGTCGGCATGCGACTGTTCAGGAAAGTTCCCGATGCCGCACAACCACACGCGCTACGTTCTGAAAATGCCCGGCAAGGCTTTCGCTGATATAAACCGAACGATGCTGACCCCCTGTGCACCCGATTGCGACTGTCAGATAGCTGCGATTGTCGTTCTTGAAGGCCGGAAGCCATTTTTCAACAAATGTGCGTATGTCGCCCAACAATTCCTGGGCGTCAGGCTGTGATTCCAGAAACTCAATGACCGCGGCATCCTTGCCCGTCAGCGCCCGCAAATTTGCATCGTAATACGGGTTCGGCAGAACCCGCACATCAAATACCAGATCCGCATCGAGCGGTACGCCGTATTTGAATGCAAATGATTCGAACAACAGCGTCAGCGGGCTATGTTCGGTGCCGACCAATTCCTTGATCCAGGCGCGCAGGTTGTTGGCGCTTAAACCGGATGTATCAATGACATGGCCAACACCCTCGATTGCCGCAAGCATTTCCCGCTCCTGGCGTATACATTCGGTGAGTGTCGGGCGATCGGAGGGATTCTGGCCGGGATTGACGCGATGGGACAATGGATGGCTGCGGCGGGTTTCCGAAAAGCGGTTGATCAGCGAATCCATCTTGGCGGTCAGGAACAGAACCTTGACATCATGCCCCTGGTCCTTCAGCCACTGTATATCTGCCGGCAATTCGGCGAGTGACAAGGCACTGCGGGCATCGACCGCGACCGCCAGCGTAAGCGCGCCTTCCTTCAGGCGCGTTTCTACCAAAGCGCGCAGCAAGGTCGGCGGAAGGTTGTCCACGCAAAAATAACCCGCGTCTTCGAGTGCATTCAATCCTACCGATTTGCCCGAGCCGGAGATCCCGGTGATGATGATGATTCGCATAAGAAGTGATGATACTGCAAAGCGTGATCTCTAATTGGCGCAGGACGCTGGAAATGCACCTAAACGCATGCAATGGTGTTTTTATTCAACGGCTTAGCTCAGTCACTGTCCATTGCCTTTTGCTGCCGCTCCATGAATTCCTTGAGCGTATCAATGCCGCGCAGTTGCAGAATCGTGTTGCGCACGGCCGCTTCCAGCAGCACCGCCAGATTTCGTCCCGCTTCGACCGGGATCACGACCTTGCGAATCGGCAGTCCCAGCACATCTTCCGATTGTGAATGCAGGGGCAAGCGTTCGTAATTTTCTTCCAGTGTGCTGCGGCGCACCAGATGCACGATGAGCTTCAGGCGCATTTTCCGCCTGACGGCAGTTTCACCAAAAATGGTTTTGATGTCCAGCAAACCCAGGCCGCGCACCTCGAGCAGATTTTGTAAAAGCGTAGGACAGCGGCCCTCGACCATGTGCGGTGCAATGCGCGCGAACTCTACTGCGTCGTCGGCGACCAGGCCATGGTTGCGGGAAATGAGTTCCAGTCCAAGTTCGCTTTTGCCCAGTCCGGACTCGCCGGTAATCAGTACACCAACACCCAGCACATCCATGAAAACTCCGTGCATGGTGATCCGTTGGGCAAGCTTCTTTGACAGATATACACGCAAATAATCAATTACCTGCGCAGCTGGCAGTGGTGTTGAAAATAGCGGGATATTCTTTTCGTCGCAGATCGACAATATGTACGGAGGTGTTTCCAGTCCTTGAGCGATGATGAACGCGGGCGGCTCGCCGGCCACCAGTTCTTCGGTCTGGTGTTCGCGGGCGGGGGCCGAGAGGCGCTTGTAATACTCGGTTTCCTGATGGCCAAAGACTTGAATGCGCCCCGGGTGGATCAGGTTCAGGTGGCCGACCTGATCCGCGGCGGATGCCGCATCGCCAGAGATCAAGCGCTCGCCGCCAGGAAATCCGGCAAACCAGCCGAGCTGCAAGGCATCGCGGTTGTCGTCATACAGCTGCTGGATCGACAGTGGTGTAGATAACGGCATGAGGTCAGCTTCTGTTTACTGGTGAGGGCGCGCGAGGTGCCGAAGAGATTTTACGTATTACTGAATTATTATCCGGAAGACAGCTGTCCTATGCGACATTTTGAAAGCTGGGTTGCCAGCCAATGATGCGGGCATGAACCGACGCCGCATCCGGATCATTCGCCAGACCGGTGCGGAACCCGTCATCGGAAAACATTTCTGCGATTTCGGACAGGATCTCGAGATGCTGCTGGGTTACATGATCGGGAATCAGCAGAAAAATCAACAGATTCACCGGCAATGCATCAGGCGACTCGAACGGTATCGGTTCCGCCAATCGGACAAAGGCAGCCAGCGGTGCTTTCAATCCCTTGATTCTGCCATGCGGAACAGCAACTCCATGCCCCAGTCCAGTGGAGCCGAGGCGTTCGCGCGCGAATAAATTGTCAGAGACGGTCGATCGGGCAATGCCGCAGTTATTTTCAAAAATAAGTCCCGCCTGCTCGAAAGCGCGTTTCTTGCTGGACACATCGAGGTCGAGTACGACGTTTTTTAGGGGGAGTATTTGGCTGAAATGGGTCATGGTGCGATGCACAAAATGGCTTTTGCAACGGATTATAGGCCTATTTTGGGTCGTTCGGGTTTGAAAAGAAGATACTCACGTTCTTCGTTATCCTTTGAATAAATCTGATTGGGACGAGTCTCTGTTCCTGTAGTAACTCTATACTTCCGCCGGTTTCAGGGCAATGATAATCAGTATAGTCTTCCTGGTTTGAACGCAAGGCTTGAGTTTTCTATTCGCGCCGGAAGTGCCACGTCCAAATCGTTGTGAATGTACAACACATTGCCAATAAGTTGAAATGTGTCCCTGAAACATGTTAGCTGCCTTTCGATTCTGTTACCCGCGGTAGAACCAAACAGTCAACAGGGCCAGGCACCAAAGGCACGGGCATCCGATTTTTGAACAGGACACTCTCGATAACCGGCAAGGCATTGCAGCCATGAAAAAATACGCATCGATTCACGCTATACTTCGTTTGAAAATCAATGAATCAGAGACTACAGGCCATGACTGATAACACCGCTACAACACAAAACAATTCATCTGCATCAAATACAACTGCTGCTGACCCGGCTTTCACGCTGCAGATAGCTGAATTAATCGTTCATGCCCTCAACCTGGACGTCGAGGCTGGCGCAATTGCACCTGATGAGCCTCTTTACGGCGAAGGACTCGGACTGGATTCCATTGACATTCTCGAAGTCGCGCTGGTGGTGTCCAAAAATTACGGAATACAATTACGCGCCGACCAGGAAGACAATGAAAAAATCTTCAGTTCGTTACGCAGCCTGTCCGACTATATTGCTGCAAACCGCACGCAATAACGTTTGCTTGATTGTATGTTTTTGCCTCTCGAGGCATCGGACTCCCTCAATTGATACCTTTATTTAGTCACCCATCCCCGACAAGCATTGTCGCGTGGCGGGATGGCGTGGCGGTTACTGCTGCGGAATTCCTGACCGATGTGCGCAGCATGGTTCCGCTACTGCCGCCCAGCCAGCACATCCTGAATGACTGTCATGATCGTTATCGTTTTACGGTGGCGCTGTGCGCGATCCTGGTGGCGGGGAAAGTAAGTCTTTTACCCTCTACCCGCACCAGCGAAACGATCCGGCAGTTACGCAAATTTGTCCCGGATGTGGCTTGCCTGACTGACCAGACGCAGTGCGCGATTGAACTTCCGCAAACCCGTTATCCTTCTGCCGAAATTTTATCAACTGCGCGCACAAGCGCAGTTTTTGAAGTCCCTCTGATAGAAGAATCCCAACTCGTGGCTTACGTGTTTACATCTGGTTCCACGGGCGAACCGGTGGCGCACCGCAAAACCTGGGCGGCCCTGGTGCTGAACGTGCAAATGGAAGCGCGGCAGCTAGGCCTCGCACCGGGCTCCGGTTACACCATCCTGGGCACCGTACCGGCACAGCATATGTACGGTTTTGAGTCGACTGTCCTGCTGCCCCTGATCAATGGATTTGCGATGGCCAGCGGAGAGTCGTTCTATCCGGCCGATATATGCGCTTCAGTGCGGCAAGTGCCGCAGCCTCGCATGCTGGTAACGACACCGGTGCATTTGCGCGCGCTGCTGGCTTCAAAGCTGGCGTTGCCAGACATTGACGTGATCCTGTCGGCGACGGCGCCGCTGGCGCCGCAACTGGCGCTGGATGCCGAACAGACATTCGATGCGCCCTTGCTGGAAATTTACGGCAGCACGGAGACCGGACAAGTCGCCACACGCCAGCCCGTGAAATCGCCCGAATGGGTCTTGTTTCCCGGACTGCGGATGGAAGAAAAAGAATCGCGCATGTGGATCTCGGGCGGCCATGTCGAAATACCGATGCCGATGAACGATGCGATAGAACTGACAGCGTCAGGCCGCTTCCTGTTGCATGGCCGACTGGCCGATTTGATCAATATTGCGGGCAAGCGCAGCTCGCTGGCGCACCTGAACCACCACCTCAATTCGATACCTGGTGTCGATGATGGCGCTTTTTACATGCCGCCGGAAAAAGAGACGGGAGAAGTCACGAGGCTGGAGGCGTTTGTGGTTGCCCCTGGTCTGGAGACCAGCCAGATCATGGCGTCCCTGCGGCAAAAAATCGACGCTGCGTTTTTGCCCCGTCCAATACACAAGGTCGCGATCCTGCCCCGCAATGGCACAGGCAAGCTGCCGCAAAGCGCGCTTGCGACTCTTTCTGATTCCCTGAATGCAGCGGGTCTGGGCAAAAAATGACGCAGCAAATACCCTTGCACATACCGCATGACCATCCTGCGTTTGCGGGTCATTTCCCCGGTTTGCCGATCACACCGGGGGTGGTGTTGCTGGATGAAGCAATCCATGCGATTGCCCGGCACGCCCGGCTGGATCTGCAAAGCTACAAGATCAACAGCGTCAAATTTTTAAAACCTGTCGGTCCGGGCGCCGGATTGACAGTCGAATATGAAATGCGTGCCAACGGAAACGTGCACTTCGACGTTAAAGAGAATCAACACACAATGGCAACAGGAGTTTTCAGTGCATAATCCCCAAAAAAAACGGACATGGTCCACCGCGGTGTCTGGCATCTGCCTGGCCTTGTTATGCAATACAAGCTTCGCTAACGACTGGACGGTAGACCGGCTCATGGGTGAGCTGGCGCAAATCAAGTCGGTCAAGGCAAGCTTCGTTGAGAAGAAGTACCTGGCGATTCTGGACAAGCCGGTAGAGTCGTCGGGAGAATTGTTTTATAACGCGCCTGACCGGCTCGAAAAGCGGACCCTGAAACCCAAGCCGGAATTGATGCAGCTCGACCGCGATACCCTCGTGCTTGAGCGCGGCCGCAATAAATACACGATTCAGATGCAGGAGTCGCCCGAACTGGCAGCCTTGATAGACAGCATAAGAGGCACACTGGCCGGCGATCGCAAGGCGCTGGAACGCAACTATGCGATTGCGCTGGAAGGCACGCGCGAGCGCTGGGTACTGTCACTGACACCAACCAATTTCAAGGCGTCGCAGGCGGTCAAGCGGATTCGTCTGAGCGGCGCCAAGGATGAGGTCATCGAAATTGAAGTGCTGCAAGGTGACGGCGACCGATCGGTCACCACTGTGGAAAAAATGAAATCCTGATGACGTCTCCTCATGATGCCGGCGCACCGGCGCCGATCAAGCCGGTAACACGTCCGGCGCGCGCATGGTGGGCAATTTCAATCTGGCTCGGCGCGCTTTTGCTGGGCATTATTCTTGTCTCCCGGGCCTCTTTTACCGCCGATCTGTCAGCCTTCTTGCCGAGCAGTCCGACCCAGGAGCAGCAGCTGCTGGTGGAGCAGCTGCGCGATGGCATGGTGTCGCGCCTGATATTGGTTGGTATCGAGGGCGCCGATGCGCCTGCACGCGCGGCCTTGTCCAAAGCGGTTGCGCAGGAGCTGCGCAACAATAAAGCGTTTTTATCAGTGAATAACGGCGAGCCGATAAGCGAGGGAAAAGATCGCGCTTATCTCTTCAATAATCGTTATCTGCTCAGTCGTGCCGTTACGCCGGAACGATTTACCGAAGCCGGGTTGCGCACGGCATTGAACGACACGCTCGATCTGCTGGCATCGCCCGCCGGATTGCTGGTGAAGGAAACACTCGCCCAGGATCCGACCGGTGAAATGGCTGAACTGCTGGGTCAGTTCAATAGCGCGCGACAGCCGCGCAAACTGGAGGGCGTCTGGGCCGCCAAAGACGGCACGCGCGCGCTGATGCTGCTGCAGACCCGTGCGATCGGGTCCGATACCGATGGGCAGGAACAGGCAATCGCCGAAATCAGGAAAATCTTCGAGTCATCAAAAGCTGCACTCGTGCCCGCAATGCCGCAACTGGCCGCCACCAGCATGGTGATGTCCGGCCCCGGCGTGTTCTCCGTCAATGCCCGCGCCACGATTGCCGACGAGGTCACTCGCATTTCAATCATCAGCGCAGTGGCCATCATGCTGCTGCTTTTTGTTGTCTATCGCTCTGGCGTGGCGCTGGTGCTCGGCTTGCTGCCTGTACTGTCGGGTGTGCTGGCCGGTGTGGTCGCGGTGAGCCTGGGGTTCGGTGTCGTCCATGGAATCACCCTCGGCTTTGGCACGACCCTGATTGGCGAGTCGATCGACTATTCGATTTATCTTTTCATTCAATCCAAAAGCAGCGACCAAAGCGGGGACTGGGTAAAAAAATTCTGGCCTACGATTCGCCTGGGCATGCTGACCTCAATCGTCGGTTTTGCTTCCTTGCTTTTTTCCGGCTTCCCCGGGCTGGCGCAATTGGGTTTGTATTCGATTGCCGGCCTGGTCGTCGCCGCTTGCGTAACACGCTTCGTATTGCCATCCCTGCTGCCGGCGAATTTTGCCGTGCGCGATCTGACCCACATTGGCCTCAGGGTCGATAGCGTCTTTCAGCACCTGCAGCGCCTGCGTATCGTGGTGCTGCTGCTGGTGGCTGCCTCCTGCGTGTTCTTGTGGGTAAAGCGGGACCAGTTGTGGCATCCGGAACTGAATGCCTTGAGTCCGGTGAGCGTGGCCGATCAGCGGCTCGACGAGACCTTGCGCCGTGATATCGGCGCACCTGACGTGCGTTATCTGATCGTTGTGAAAGGCAGTACACCCGAAGAAGTATTGCAGGGTACCGAGAAAGTGGCTGTGCAATTGAACGGCCTGATTGATCAGGGCGCGCTCAGCGCATTCGAATCCCCGAGCCGCTACCTGCCCAGCGAAGCAACACAACGCATGCGCTTGTCCAGCCTGCCCTTGTCCGCAACGCTGCAGGAACGTCTTGATCGCGCGACACAGGGATTGCCTTTTAAAACAGGCGTGATGACACCGTTCATGGAGACCATTGATCGTCAGGCCAAAGCGGCCGCCGATCCCGCGGGCTTGAAATCGATGCTGCTGACACGCGCCAGCCTGGATGGCACGTCGATGGCGCTGGCAACCGATTCGCTGCTGATTCAGCAGCCTGCTGGGGCCACCGGTTTATTGCCGCTGACAGCTGCCGCAGGGAAGGCGATTGACCTCGAGTTAATTCGCTCCGCGCTGGAAAAATCCGGCGTCAAGCAAGCCTATTTCATCGATCTGAAAACCGAAACAGACAAGCTATACCGCGGTTATGTGCAGGAGGCCCTTATCCTTTCGCTATGTGGATTGGCCGCGATGCTGATCTTGTTGGCATTCAATTTGCGTTCCGCGCGCCGTGTGCTCAATGTCGCCACGCCGCTGCTGGCGGCGGTCATCGTGGTGGCCGCGATGCTGGCGCTGTTTGGTCAGCGCATGACGATTCTGCATTTGATCGGACTGCTGCTGACTGCCGCGGTAGGCTCGAACTACGCACTGTTTTTTGATCAGCCCAACAAGGAAAAGCGGGCGGATGATCCGGCGGGACAAACTCCGGCCTCACATCGAATTCAGCCCAATACGCTGGCTTCGCTGGCGTTTGCCAACATCACCACGGTACTGGGTTTTGGCTTGCTGGGTATCTCAAGCGTTCCAGTGCTTAACGCCATTGGCGTCACGGTGGGGCCGGGCGCGATATTGGCGCTGCTGTTCGCCGCGGTATTTTCCAGCACCACATACCGTGACGCCAAACCTCCCAAGTCCAATCCATGAGCAACAGCGCCATCAATAAGGTGGTCGACAAGCTGGTCGATGCGGCGTCCAAACCCTATCGCCAGGCCGGGAAATTCGAATGGCATTTTGCGCGGGGAAAACTTGGCCAGGATCCGGTATTCGAAGCCATCCTTGCATTGGACCTGCTGCCGCAGCAGGGCCGCGTGCTCGATATAGGCTGCGGCCAGGGATTGCTGGCCGCGTGGTTATTATCGGCGCAACACCAGCATGCGCTAGGGCAGTGGCCATCCGGCTGGCCGCCGCCGCCGCAGGTCGGGCAGATTCACGGCATTGAACTCATGCCGCGCGACATAACACGCGCGCAACAGGCCTTGCAGCAATATGGTGTCCGCTCGACATTCGAAGTCGGGAACATGTGCAGCGCGGACTTTGGTTCGGCGGAAGCGGTGGTCCTTCTTGATGTGCTGCATTACGTCGATTTTCAAGGGCAGGATGACGTGCTGAAAAGAGTCCATGCCTGCCTCGGCAAAGACGGCGTCCTGTTATTGCGTGTCGGTGATGCGGCCGGCGGTTTGCCTTTCAAGATAAGTAACTGGGTCGATCACATCGTCACGATGGCGCGTCGATCCCATACACCGCCGCTTTACTGCCGCACCCTGGACGCCTGGCAGGAAGCGATTGTCAGCCTGGGATTTTCGGTGCGGGTGATACCAATGAACAAGGGCACGCCTTTCGCAAATTTTCTGCTGGTATGCAAAAAAGGATGATGTGATCTACGACCATGCCTGGATTGCCGCGCGCATTCCGCATCAGGGCAGCATGTGCCTGCTGGACCATGTGGAATCCTGGAATGAAGAACGTCTGGTCTGCATTGCAACCAGCCACACCAGTGTTGACAATCCGCTGCGAGGGCACGGACGCCTGGGTGTTGCGGCCGGGATCGAATATGCGGCGCAGGCGATGGCGGTACACGGCGCCTTGCTGGCCAGTGTCCTGCCGCAATCGGAGACTGCAGCCAGGCCGGCGGCCGGATTTCTGGCCAGCGTGCGCGGTGCATCGATGCATGTAGCGCGCCTCGACGACATCGGCGCGGCGCTACAGATAGAGGCAGTGTGCATCCATCGCGAAGGCAATTCGATTCTGTATCAATTTACCGTCCGCGCGCAGGGTAGCGGACAGCCCCTGCTTGATGGACGCGCCGCCGTCATTGTCAATGCCGCGCTGCTGACCATGGACAAGGAACAAACAACAAAATGAAACGCGCATTGGTAACAGGCGGCAGCGGTGGAATCGGCGCCGCAATTTGCAAGCGGCTGGCGGCGGACGGGCTGCATGTCATTGTGCATGCCAACCGCGGCGTGGAGGCGGCGGCCAAGGTGTGCGACGAGATCATCGCTTCAGGCGGCAGTGCCGAAGTGATCGTGTTCGATGTTACCGATGCCGCGGCTGCCCAGGCTGCGCTCGAAGCAGTGCTGGAAGCCGGTGCGATTCAGGTGCTGGTGAATAACGCCGGCATTCACGCCGACGCGGTTTTCCCGGGGATGTCCAGCCCGCAATGGCACGACGTCATCAACGTATCGCTGCACGGTTTTTTCAACGTCACGCGCACCCTGATGATGCCCATGATCCGCGGCCGCTGGGGACGCATCATCAATGTGTCGTCGATTGCAGCGATCACCGGCAATCGCGGCCAGGTGAACTATTCGGCAGCCAAAGGCGCGCTGCACTCGGCGACAAAATCGCTGGCGCTCGAAGTGGCCAGCCGTGGCATCACCGTCAATGCAGTGGCGCCCGGCATCATCGCCACCGGCATGATAGACAAGGTGTTCGATGACAAGACGATACAGAACCTGGTGCCGATGAAACGCGCGGGCAAGCCCGAAGAGGTGGCGGACCTGATCGGCTTTCTGGCATCCGGCCAGGCTGCTTATATTTCGGGGCAGATCATCTCCATCAATGGTGCGATGATTTAATGTAGAGCGGTTTGACAAACCGCTCTACGACACCTGCTTTGCCTGCGCGTCCTGGATATTGATCTTGCGCCGCTGCCATGCATGGAAAGTGCGCAAAGGATTGGCAAGCGACGAGATGTAATACACCGCCTTGAATACATAGACGGATGGCCAGATCGCCCGATTGTCGAAAATATCGCCGGCCAGTACCGACATGACCGCCCGCTTCGCATACAGAAAATTGCGCGGATACAGGAATAATTCACGCATCGCGGGGTTGGTGACGCGGTAGATGAACCAGGAAAATACCGCCGGACCGTTCTGCATGTGGCGGTCGAATTTTGCCAGGGCCCTGGCTGCCTTTGCCGGCTCCCGCAAACAGGTGCTGACAGTCTCTGCGCCGATGAACGCACTGTTCATAGCGAGGAACACGCCCGAGGAAAACACCGGGTCGACGAACGCAAACGCATCGCCCAGAAGAAGGCAGCGCCGGGCATGGCTGACGCTGCTGGAATAGGCGTAGTTTCCGGTCGCTTCGACCTTCGACATCAAGGTGGCGTTTTTCATGCGCATCGCCAGCATCGGCGCCAGCGCGATCGAATCCAGCAGAAACTGCTCGACGCTGACCTTGCGCGATGCCATGTAAGCCGGCCAGCAGACCGCGCCGATGCTGGTGGTGCCGTCGGCCAGTGGAATCAGCCAGAACCAGCCATGCGCAAACCAGTAAATGCTGATGTCGCCTTCACGCTTGCCCGGATAACGTTCGACGCCGGTAAAGTGCCCATACAAGGCCGAGCTGTTGTGCTTCTTGTTCTTTTGTTTGCTCTTGAGCTGGTTGGCTAAAAACGTATCGCGCCCCGAGGCGTCGATGACGAAGTCGGCGACATAATCCTGCACGCTGCCATCGTCGAGATGCGCCTTGACAAGAGCGTGCTCTTCGGTGAACACCACCTCCCGCACGCGGCAGCCTTCCACTACATCGGCGCCCCTGGTCCTGGCATTCCTGATCAGGATATGGTCGAAGTCCGCGCGGCGCACCTGGTAGGAGTGGGGCATCGATTTGTCCCATGCCTCGCTGAACTCGACATGGGACTGGTGATCGTGTTCGAACGAATTGAATTCCACGCCCCATTTCTCGAGGCCGATGGCGGCGACCTGTTCGCGCACCCCCAGCTTGTCCAGCAAGGGCATGTTGGCAGGCAGAAGGGACTCGCCGATATGAAAGCGCGGGTGGGTCGCTTTTTCAAGCAGGCTTACCTTGAATCCCTGTTGCGCCAGCAAGGCGGCGGCGGTCGATCCCGCCGGGCCGCCGCCGATGATCACGATGTCGGTTTTTATTGCGGTTTTGCCGGCCGCCTCGGTCTCGCACAATTCATGTGTTGGCATAAGGTCCTTTAAATGATTATCCAGGAAGTTACACACATTTCGGCAGCTTGTTGTGGTCGAGGAAGTCGCCCCACAAACGCTGCCAGGGCGCCCAGTCGTGCCCGCCATTCGTGGTCATCACCTGATTCGGTGGCATTACCGTCGCCAATGCCTGACTGCTGCTGGCGAACCGGTCTTCGGTTCCATATCCGAGATAGAGCTGCGGATACAAATGGCGGGATTGAATGTCAGTCCTGTCATAACCTTTCAGCCATGCCCATAATTGCCGGTCATGGTCTGTGGCGGCGACGTCGCCCGCCTGCCATCCGACCAGGCCGCCCGCTTTGAGAATCTCTGCCCGGAGTGTCCGGTTACCGAGGAAGGGCGCCATCAGGAACATGCCGTCGATGGCTTCGCCATGCCGCTTCGAATAGAGCATCGAGCCGTAACCGCCGAGCGATATGCCGGCCAGCCAGATCTGCGTGTATCCCTTTTGCCGGGCCGGCATGATCAGGTCGTCATGCAGGCGCGTCACTACCAGGTCATCGTGGTAATAGCCGATATGCGTGTCCGCCATGACAACGTCGGCTGAGATATTGCGGTCACGCACCGCCTTGACAAAACCATGGCGCACAAAATCCTGCGGTGTATCGTAAGCGCCCGGCAACATGATGATCAGGGCCGTGGCCGGCGCCTTGCAAGGCGCCATGCTCTCAATCCAATCGAGTCTGTTTTTAACAAGACCTGGCGGCATACAGGCGCTCAGCATGAGAAGGGCGAGGCAAGATGCCAGGCAGGATAATCTGATTGTGCATCGGATTTGCATTTTTCATCAGGCGACCGGGGATAACTTCAGCCCAAGAGATCGCCCATGAAGATATTCGACATGCACTTCCGAGGACACCTCCAGTTTGCCAGCCGCTGCGTGCAAGGCCAGTTCGCGCAGCAAAGGCAGGCAGCGGGCAGCCGGAATCGTTGTCCGCACCTGTTCAAGCGCCTCGAATTGCATCACGGCCGGCGCGCTGTCGCTTAAGCCCATCGTGACCTGAGCGATGGTATGTGCGTTTGGCGCCGGGCTGATCAGCAGTGCGACTGCGAACGAGTCGGACATCGGCCGGGTGCCATTCAAGGGTTCAGGGTAAGGCGTGTCGTAGGCGACCAGCAGTACCGGCTTGCGGTCTACAAAACACTGTGTACCCGCTTCCAGCAGACCGGCCGCGAAACTGGCGTCAAAAGCGCCGATGCTGGTCGACGCCAGCATGGCGCCGCTCGCGATGCCCCAATAGCCCGACGGTGCGTTGTGCACCGAATTGTGAAAGCGGGTGGGTGATATGAGGCGGTCGGCGCTGGCCAGTTCCTCACAAATCAAATGGCAATTATCACCGTCGCCGCCCGATGAACTGAATACGGTGGCGACCGTACTCGGCTCCACACCTGCCATGGCCAGCGCCTCCAGTCCGGTGGCCAGCGCAATCTTGACGCCGGCGCCTGTGCGCCTGCGTTCCGCGCTCGGCAATACGTTCAGCACGGGCAGCTTTGTTTTCGCTGGCTGCCAGGACTCGTCATGCTGCAGCAGTGCGCGCCACTCCGGCCAGTTATTGGCGCCGGGGCCGATTGCGCCAATGGCGTCGAGGTAAACGGTGATGCTCATGCTGCGATTCCCAGAACCAGGCTGCAGTTGGAGCCGCCGAAGCCAAAAGAGTTATTCAGTGCATATCGCACCGGCTTGCGCTGATTGGTGAGCACGTAATTGACGTCGAGCGTGGCATCGACTGCAGTGGTGTTGATGCCGGCTGGAATTTCACTGTGCCGCATGGCCAGCGCGCAGATAATCGCTTCGACCGCGCCGGCCGCGCCCAGCGTATGACCGGTTGCGCCCTTGGTGGAGCTGCACGGCGTTTGGTTGCCAAACAGCGCATGCACCGCCTTGCCCTCGGCGGCATCGTTGCTCGGCGTCGCCGTGCCATGCAGGTTGATGTAGCCGATATCGGCAGTTCCGATGCCGGCCGCTTTCAGCGCCGCCGACATCGCCAGCTGCGCACCCAGGCCTTCCGGGTGGGGCGACGACATATGGTGGGCATCGCTTGATTCGCCGACGCCGCGCAGCGTGATGGTGCCTGGCGCAGGATGGGCATCGGCCCTGGTCAGCAGGATAAAGGCGCCGCCTTCGCCGATTGAAATGCCATCGCGCCCGTCGCCATACGGTTGCGCCGGCGCGGGCGACAGCAGTTGCAGCGAATTGAAACCGTACAGGGTGGTCAGGCACAGGCTGTCGACACCGCCGACCAGCGCGGCATCAATCAGTCCGGCCTCGATCATGCGCGCGGCGTTGCCGAACACCTTGGCGCTGGACGAACAGGCGGACGACACCGCCAGAGAAGGTCCACGCAAGCCAAAATACGCACTGACGAATGCGGCGACCGAATAGGTATTGTGGGTTGGCGCGTAAAGAAAGTCCGCCGGCAACGCGCCGACCGGTTTGTCCGACGTTGCGGGAGCGCGGCGGCGGTAAGCCAGCTCGGTCTGCAGGATGCCCGCCGTGCTCGTGCCTAGGAACAGGCCAATACGCTCTGCGCCATATTGCGTGACGGTCTCGCTGACGGCAGCCGCAAAGCCATCCTGCTCCAGCGTCAGTTGCGCCAGGCGGTTGTTACGGCAGTCGTATTGCTGCAAATCCGGCCGGATGTCGACCTCATCGACGCCGGTGACTTCGCCGATAAAGGTTGGCAAATCCACCGTTTCGAAGTCACAGGCCTTCAGATTCCCCTGCTGGGACGCGAGCCTGGTCCAGTTGGCTTCAAGGCCATGTCCCAGGCACGTCGTTAAAGTAAATTTTTTCAGTTCAAGAGCTGGCATCGGATCGCATTGTATGGAGTTGAACGAAAATCGGTAAATGATTGCGGGCGCCGGTCTTGCCCGTTTCAGGGGGCAATGACACGCATCCCCTGTTCCAGCGTGACAAAACGCAAGCCGCGCCTGGTCAAATCGTCGATCAATTGCGGCAGCACTTGCAAAACGACGGGATGTCCATAGTCGTCGCGCGCGGCGTTGCCATCATGAAGCAGCAATATATCACCCGCCCGGGCGCCGCTCAGCAAGCGCTCGGCAATACGTTTCGGATCGGTCTCGCGTGTGTCAAATCCGCGCCGGGTCCAGCTCACCAGTTGCAGGTCAAGCTGATGCAGCACGGGATCGAGGAAAAAATTGCGCAGGCCTGCCGGCGCCCGGAAAAACCGCGGCTTGCGGCCGCCAATGTCTTCAATTGTCTGCTGCGCGGCCATGAGCTCTTTTTTCAGGCCTCCCTTGCCGAGCAGGGAGAAATGATGCCGATGCAGCATGCTGTGGTTTTCGATGTCGTGTCCCGCCGCGACTATTTTCCTGGCCAGTTCTGGATGTTTTCTGACGTTTTCGGCGATACAGAAAAACGTCGCCTTGATATCGTGCCGGGCCAGTATGTCCAGCACCAGTGGCGTGACGATCGGATCCGGACCATCGTCCAGCGTCAGCGCAATTTCCGGCCTGCCGGTATTCATGCGCCTGATATTCGAGCCGAGCAAACAGCTTTTCGGCGTCAGGCCAGCCGCCGTCAAGGCCGCATGGTTGGCGGCCAGGCATGCCAGCGCCAGCTCCATCGCGGCGGGCCAGATCAGCGCCGCTGCCGAGCCCACATGGATCGCAGCGGAGGCCTTGATGAAACT
The DNA here is from genome assembly GCA_040387375.1 of Pseudomonadota bacterium. Lineage (GTDB taxonomy): Bacteria > Pseudomonadota > Gammaproteobacteria > Burkholderiales > Burkholderiaceae_D > JAZKDW01. The sequence goes on along the minus strand of JAZKDW010000046.1, from coordinate 12,271 downwards.
ACTGGGTTGCCATTTTTTGCTGTCCATGGTTTCAGGTGTCAGTAGGCTGCATCCGAAAATAACATCGATGGCAGGCCAGCGAAGTCGCGGCGGGTTGCCGCCGGCAATTCGTCCAGTGTACGCCTTAATGTCATGCCGGCGTCGGTGTTTGCCAGGCCGGGATGTTCCGAGCAGGCGCGTGCCATCAATTCATCCGCCAGTCGCTGCAACAGGAAAAAATTATCGGCCATGCGCAATGCAAAACCGGCATCGTCCAGCGTGTCCTTCAATCCGCGGTTCAATTCCGCAAACCAGTCCAGACTGGTTTGATCGAGCATCTGCGCCGGGTTGCGTTTTGCGCTGACTTCGCTCCATGCGCGCAAAAACCGCTGCATCACGACATTCAGCGCCTGCGCCTCCATCAGTGGCTTGTTCAGGCGCGCCATGGCGGATATATCCACCAGCCGGTTCTGGAAGAACAGCGGGCACATGATGCCCCAGTAATATGTATAGTCCCACGCCACTTTGTGCGGCAGCACTTCCGGATCGCCAAACAGCGCGTACTGGTCGACGTACAGCGTCAGCATGGTCTGGTACAGCGACTGGTAGACCTGCTGATAAAAGTCGGCGTACATCGCCACCGGCGCCTGGTTGCGATCGTGCGCGATCAGCTCGGTAATATAGGTGTTGCTGATGGCGATGAAATCGCTGCCGGGCGAATAAAAAGGATCCAGGAAAAGTCCGGCTTCACCGGTGAGCGCCCAGCGCTGCTGCCCCGAGAATACCTGCTTGCAGCCATACGAGAAGCGCTTGAAGAAAGCGAAATCCTGCACATTGCCGCGCTCGTTCTGCAGATGGTCGAACAGCCGCGGCTGGTGCTTTTCCAGCCACTGCATCGCTTTTTCGAAGGTGTTCATGCCCTCGAGCGGATGTTTTGCGGCATCGGCGACGATGCCGACCGAATGTGAGCCTGATGCAAGCGGAATCAGCCACACCCAGTAACCTTCACCCACCAGGTGGTTGGTCGACAACCAGCGGTTCGGCGGTGTGCAGCGCTGCAGCCAGCCGGCATCCTCCGACCATTCATCGATATCGATGCGGTTACTGATGCGAAACCATACCGCGCAGGCGTTGTGTTCATTTGGTTCGGCCAGTTCCAGCTTGCGCTTGATGAGGCCCGCGCGGCCGGAGGCATCGATCAGCCAGCGGCAGTGTGCGAGATGGGTCTGCCCCCCGGTGTCATAACTGACCGCATGCGGGGTGTCGTCATTCAATGTAATTTGCCGCACCATCGCCTGATCGATGAACTCGATGCCGGCGTCGAGCGCCAGTTGCGCAAGCTTGTTTTCGAAGATGCCGCGGTCGATCTGATAGCTATAAGTCGGCAATACCTTGCTTGCACCCAGCTCGGTAACCTGATCGATATCACGCCGGCCGTCGGAGAAAAAGAAGCGAAAACCGAACTTCTTGAGCTGGTCTTGCTGCAGGTGCTCTTTCAACCCGAGGACGGTTTCAAAATAATGCGCGCCGATTTCCACCGACGATTCGCCTACTTTGTGCGCAGCGACCGGCACCGGGTGGGCGCGTCGTTCCAGCACCAGGATCGACAGGTCGGCAAACCGCTTTTTTATTTGCAGCGACAAGGTAAGCCCCGCCAGGCCGCCACCCATGATGATGACATCGTAGTGCCGGGATTTTGTTGGTTCAGTCATGAGTGGTGTTCTGCCAGAAATCGTAAAAATTAAACCAGTTATAAGGAGACAGCCGGCAGAAATACTCCAGCCGTTCAACATAAAGACGCATTGCCGCTTCGATTGCTGCCGTCGTTTTTTCACGGCCGCTCAGATCGGCATCGCCAAAATCGGCAATTTTTTCCAGGTAAACGTCATAGCGGTTTTTACCCTGGTATAAACCGACCATCAGAAAAACAGGCCGGCGCATCATGGCTGCCAGCTTGAACGGGCCAAGCGGCAAGTTTGCAGGGCGGCCAAAAAATGGCGTGGTGAAGCATTTTTCATCATTCAGGATGCGATCGGCCAATATGCCGATTACCGCACCTTCCGCCAAACGATCCTTGACAACCAGCATGGCGCTTAGATTACCTAAAGATACAATTTCTTGCTGGGCCTCGGGATTGATTGCCGCCATCAACGCGCCGATTTTTTTGGCGTTTTCTTCATACATGAGCAAAACCAGTTGCACTGCATCGTGCTTGCGAGCGACCAGGCGCAACACTTCAAAGCTGCCCAGATGCGCGCCCATCAGAAATACGCCGTTCCCGGTCGTGGCGCTGTCGGCCGCATCATAGGCATCGCCCATCACGTGTACATCGAACAGATCGGCCCGGCCCAATAAAAAAAACAGGCGGTCCAGCACCACGCTTGAGAAGCTGTGAAAATGCCGGAAAACATCCCGCCAGCGTGGTTTGTGCGGCAACACCTTCGATAGATATAAAACAGAGGCGCGGCGCGAATCGGCCGCGGCGAGCATGAAATAAAGGGTGATCGGGTAAAGCAGGGCGCGTGTCGCTGGCCGCCCCAGCGTCTTGGCAATCCATACAATAAAGCGCAATAAAAATTCGGATCCGCGTTCTTTTTTTTCTGTCCAGTTTTGCTGCATGAGCGCTTGCATCCTTGGTAATGATATTGTCAGGACCGTATTACAGGCCCAAAACAGGTTTATTGCTTGTTTCTTGAATTGAAATAGGCAGTCACGCTTTCCTTGATGGTCGCGTGGTGAAAATCAGGGTTCATTCGCTTTCTGCAAATAAATTCACCAGCAAACATCAATACCACCAGCGGCCAGTTCAATACGTTTGCAAACAGCGACCATGTTTCAGTCGATGCAAAATAAAAAATCAGGAGGGAAAGTGTTACCTGCGCCGCGAAGAACAGGGTCCAGCCCAAGGTGGCGCCACGTGTGTAGCGAACAATTGCCGCGGGCAAGTCGCCATGCAGCGTGCGGGCAAATGTTGTTATGAGCGGTACCCGGTTCTGAAACAGGGTGTGCCCGAAAAACCAGCCGAGCATCGTATTGGTGCCGACATGCTGCGCGAGGTAGACCCACTCCAGCCGGGTCAGCATGTTCGGCCATGACAATACCGCGGCATACAAGGCCAGCAAAACGACGGCCGCGAGGCAGATCAGCTTCGTGGTGAAGCCGATGTTCAGCGCGCCAAGCAATATCCAGGCGCCCCAGGAAACGATGGCGATCACCGGCACCAGCACCAGGACTACGGCGATCTGGCGCCAGATATTACTGGCATCTTCCGCGACCAGCGCCATGTGGCTCAGAACGATAAAACCAAGTATGGCCGCAATGAAAAGAAATAGCTTCACAAGGCTTCTTTAACGCTTGTTGCGGGACATGGGGGAAGCGGCGATGACTTCCCGGGAGCTTGTCAGTTTGCGCCACAGAAGCACAGGAAGCCGCATCACGAAGCCGAAAAAAAGGCGGGTATGCATCCATGTCAGCAGCTTGTTGTCGCGCCAGTAATTGAAATGCGACACACCACCTTCGGCGGCATTCAGGTAACGCACCCTGGCGGGCACATTAATGGGCCTGACGCCAGACCAGCACAGGCGCACGACCGCTTCGGGATCAAAATCGAAACGCCGCATCCAGCGCTGCGACAGCATGATGTTGCGCAGCGGCAGGATCGGATAAATACGAAAGCCGAACAGGGAGTCGCCTATGCCCGCCCAGCAGGTTTCCAGATTGGCCCACCAGTTCGAAATCTTGCGGCCTTTAACCCGCAGGCTGGGTGCGGAGTCATCAAAAACAGGCAAACCCAGCACCATCGTGGCGGGCTGCTGATGCGACAGTTGCATGAACGCCGGAATCATCGATGCATCATGCTGGCCGTCGGAATCCATGGTCAGGATGTGCGTATACCCTTGCTTGAGCGCCAATTCCATGCCATGGAGTACCGCCGCCCCCTTGCCGTGATTTTTGTCGAGAATGATCACTTTCAAGCCATCGTCTTGCTGGGCAAGACGTTCCAGTTCTGCGCCAGTGCCATCTGTACTGCCGTCCACGATGACCCATACAGGGTTCCAGAAACGGCGTGCCGACGCTACGGTTGTGTAGACGGATTCTCCGGGGTTATAGCTGGGAATGAGGACGATATGAGTTGAAGAAACTTGCATTCGATCTTTTTTGAATAAGGTAGACGCGTTTAATTAAGCTGTTGAATCGACTCGGCCGACGGGCGGGGCAACACCGATGGCGACTTGATCATCTCTTGTCGAAAATAGCTTTCAAACTCGCTCATGAAGGTTTTGACATTGTCCGGGGGCGCGAAGCGGCGGCCAAGACGTGCACGAAAATGCACGGGAAAGTCCGGCACGCTCAAGAACGACCAGGTTTTGCCGAGGAACGGCGTGTCGGTTTCAATGATGATGGTTTGTACGTCGGCCTGCGCCCGTTTTGAAATGACCGCCAAGCTGCCCGTCAGGTGATTGACGGTGTCGCTGGTCGTGCGAGTTCCCTCCGGAAAGAGCAGCACGTGGTTGCCCTCGTTTAATTCATCTACAGCGGAATGCATCATGTCGCGTATGGACCCGTTTGTTATGTACCCTGCAATTTTTGCCCCTGGTCCAAACAGGATATTGTCAAGCACCTGGGATTTCATCACGCAGACCATATTGCGCAGGCGAGAGCTTACCAGCAAGGCATCCAGAAGGCTCGGATGATTCGGCGCCAGAATCAGGCCGCGCTCTGTGTCCAGTTTTTCCAGTTCGGACAAATCCACCCGCACGATATACAGGAAATTCATTATCGACAGGTAGTTGTGGAACACACGCATGATCGCGATACGGCCGACTTGCTTGCGGTTCTCTTTTTTACTGAGGCGGCAAGCGATCAGCAGGCTTGCAGTGCCGCCCAGAAGCATGGCTGCCAACAGCAGCAAGCCGAAAACAAGGGCGCTGACATTCAATACTGTTTTAAATGGATTTTTAATCAAGCTGTTCATGTTTTTGATGGATAACGTACACCTTTTACTTCTCCGCCCCTCCTGCTTCAGCAGGATTGCAACTCTGCATGGAAAATTTCTGTTGCGTTAAGTAAAGAGTTGTCAGCAAAATGGCTGTTGCAACAAGGATTTAGGCAATAAAGTTGTCAATCCACATTACGAATGCTACTCGGAAATGATATTAAGGCATGGCCGATAGAATAGCCATAAGCAAGCATCATATCTTGGTGTAGCCTTTTCAACCCGTAAATGTTTGGCGCGGAACAGCAAGGTGCGGAGGAAATATGCCCAATTGGCGAAGAGGCGGGACTGGCGGAAGAGCATGAATAATAATTCGTGCGAAAATATGTTTCATAAATTCAACTGAAAAGCATATACATGATGAAAAAGGCAGATGTAATGAGAAACGCATTGCTTGCTCTGGCAGGATTGCTGGCGCTGCCTTATTGTCAGGGAGAGCAGCTTCCATTATGGGAAGCCGGTGCCGGTGTGGCCGGATTGAGCCTGCCTAACTATCGCGGGTCCGATGTAATGCAGACCTATGTGTTACCCGTTCCCTATTTCATTTATCGCGGTGAATTCCTGAAGGCGGACCGCAATGGCGTGCGGACCACGATTTTCGGCAGCGACAGGGTTGAGGTCAATGTCAGCCTGAACGGTACATTGCCGGTGCGCAGCAAGGACGATCCGGCGCGCAGCGGTATGGCCGACCTGCGGCCAACGGTTGAGCTGGGACCTACCCTGAATGTCAACTTGTGGAATTCAGGCAGCCAGAAAATGAAGCTGGATTTTCGGGCGCCGTTGCGCACGGCCATCACGGTAGAGTCATCCCCGAGGCAAATCGGGTGGCTGTTTTCACCCAACCTCAATCTGGATATAAAGGATCCGGCTGGCTTTTCAGGCTGGAACATGGGTCTGCTGGCCGGGCCGTATTTCCAGAACAGCAAATACAACGCGTATTTTTATTCTGTCAATGCGTCCGAGGCGACCGCAACGCGGCCTGCCTATGCGGCGCCGGGTGGCTACGCCGGCTCGCAGTTCACCATGGCCATGTCGAAGCGTTTTCCGCGTTACTGGGTGGGCGGATTCGTGCGTTACGATACGCTGGCCGGGGCGGTATTCAAGGATAGTCCGCTTGTGAAAAAGAGTAATACTGTCTCAGCGGGGCTTGCTGTCAGCTGGGTGTTCGGCGAATCGGCTACACGCGTGGAAGCCGTGAACAAGGGGGATTAGCGGGACGGACCACTAACTATTGACGCGCATTGCGTAGATTCGAGGGTCGCTGTCCGGTTGTGAAATTGCTGCGCCACGGATTGATGTCGAGTCCGCCGCGCCGCGTGTAACGTGCATACACCGCCAGTTTTTGCGGCCGGCACTGGCGCAGCACATCCATGAAAATCCGTTCCACACATTGTTCGTGGAATTCATTGTGATTGCGGAAACCGATCAGGTATTTCAGCAAACCTTCCTGGTCCATTTGCGCACCGACATAATGAATCTGCACGCTGCCCCAATCCGGCTGACCGGTTACCAGGCAGTTTGACTTCAGCAAGTGCGACACCAGTGTTTCTTCAACCGGCGCTTCATCATGGTTTGCTTTCAGCAGCGCCGCGTCCGGCGTGTACTGATCCACCTCGATATCAAGCCGGTCCAGCAGCAATCCTTCCAGTTCGCTCATCTTGAGTTTGGAAAACGCATCCGGCGTGGTCAATGCCAGCTGCACCGGCGCGCCGACGCCGGCCGACAGATCGGCGCGCAACAACTCCAGCAGCGCGTCTGTGCCGGCGAGCCGGGTCTGGTTGAATGAATTGAGATAAAGCTTGAAGGATTTTGACTCGATGATGTTGGGCGAATCGGCTGGCACCATCAGGCTCGCGATCGCAATCTGCGGTTTGCCGCGCATGTTGAGCCATGATAATTCATAGGCATTCCAGATATCGGTGCCGAAGAATGGCAGCGTGCCGCTGAGGCCCAGTTCCTCGCGTTTCTGCTGGCGCGCGATCGGAAACAGCAATGAAGGATCGTACTCGGCGCGGTAGGCTGCGGTTTTGCCTAGCGGCGAGGAATCAGGTGTATTCGGCATGGTCATGTCTCTAAAGCTGGCATATGGGTATGCCAGCTTCCGGAATAAATATTAAAGGAACAATTTATAAGCCGGATTTTCGCTCTCATCCCAGAAGCGGTAACCCAGGGTGGACAGGAATTCGCGGAAAACCTTCATTTCCTTTTTCGGCACTTGCAAGCCGACCAGGATACGGCCGACATCGCCACCCTGGCTACGGTAATGGAACAGGCTGATATTCCAGTTCGGCGCCATGCTGTCGAGGAAACGCATCAGCGCGCCTGGCCGCTCCGGAAATTCAAAACGATACAACAATTCATCCGATGCCAGCGCGCTCTTGCCGCCAACCAGATGGCGGATATGCAATTTCGCTAGCTCATCATGGGTCAGGTCCAGCGTCTTGAAGCCGTGTTTCTCGAAATTTTTGGTGATTTTGCCCGGCTCGTCACGATCGGCGACCTGGATGCCGACAAAAACATGCGCCGCTGTTTCATCGCTGATGCGGTAGTTGAATTCGGTCACGTTGCGTGGGCCGACCAGTTGGCAAAAACGCCTGAAGCTGCCGCGCACTTCCGGGATCGTTACGGCAAACACCGCTTCGCGCGCCTCGCCGACATCGGCACGCTCGGCGACAAAACGCAGGCGGTCGAAGTTCATGTTGGCGCCACAGGCGATCGTGATCAGGGTCTGGTTTTTCAGCGGATGTCTGGTGAGCCTGGATCGCTCGACGTATTCCTTGGCGCCGGCGATGGCGAGTGCGCCGGCCGGTTCCAGGATGCTGCGGGTGTCCTGGAATACATCCTTGATCGCGGCGCAGACGGCATCGGTGTCGACCAGGATGATGTCGTCCACATATTTCCGGGTCAGGCGGAAGGTTTCTTCGCCCACCAGCTTGACCGCCGTGCCGTCGGAGAACAGGCCGACATCGGTCAGTGTCACACGGCGACCGGCCTTGATGCTGCGCGCCATCGCATCGGAGTCTGTGGTTTGCACGCCGATGATCTTGATCTCCGGACGCACTGCCTTGACATACGCGGCAATGCCCGCGATCAGCCCGCCGCCGCCAATGGCGACGAATATCGCGTGGATCGGTCCCGAATGCTGACGCAGGATTTCCATGCCGATCGTGCCTTGGCCGGCGATCACGTCCGGATCGTCGAACGGATGGACGAAGGTCAGCTTCAGCTTCTTTTCCAGTGTCATCGCATGCTGGGCCGCATCCGAATAAGAGTCGCCGAACAGCACGATTTCACCGCCGCGCGCCTTGACCGCATCGATTTTTACCTGCGGTGTGGTGACCGGCATCACGATCACTGCGCGGCAGCCCAGCTTCGACGCCGACAGCGCAACGCCCTGCGCGTGATTGCCGGCCGATGCGCAAATGACACCGCGTTTCATCTGCGCGGGCGGCAGATTTGCCATCTTGTTATAGGCGCCGCGCAGCTTGAAGCTGAATACGCTTTGCATGTCTTCACGCTTGTAATAAATCGGATTGCCCATGCGTTCGGTCAGCCCGGGAGCGAGCTCGAGCGGGGTTTCGAAAGCGACGTCGTAGACGCGGGAAGTCAGGATTTTCTGCAGATAGTCAGTGGTCATCAGTTTTTTTAATCGGCGGCGTGCGGCGAAAAGGAGAGGGCGTTCGAATTTTCTGGTCATTATAATGGACGCCTCCGAGCTTGCTGAAATCAGGCTCTTCGTGAAGTGTATAGAAAAATAAACGATGATCGTTTCCGCTGTCGATTGGCTAATCGAGATCCTGGCCCTGCCCACCGTCGGACTGGCGTCGGTTTTTCTGGTCAGCCTGCTATCGGCGACCTTATTGCCGATCGGCTCGGAGCCGGCGGTATTCGCCTTCATCAAGGTCAACCCCGCCATGTTCTGGGCGGCGATTGTGGTGGCAACCGCGGGCAATACGCTGGGCGGCATCATCGATTACTGGATGGGTTACGGGGCGCATCAGGTGTTTGCCAGGGAGCGTAAAAGCCGCTGGTTCGGCTGGCTGCAACGTTTTGGCGCCAGGACGCTACTGCTGGCATGGGTGCCGGGGATAGGGGATCCGATTTGCGTATTGGCCGGCTGGCTCAAGATTCCCTTCTGGCCCAGCTTGTTTTACATGGCGCTCGGTAAATTCCTGCGTTATGTGACGATTACGGGCCTGCTATTGAATGTGCCGGATGGATTCTGGCGCAAAATGCTGCAGTGGCTGTGAAGGGCGGCTTTTATCAGGGGCACGCATTGCCTTGTTGACAGCAGTGTTTGTGGTCGATTTGTCCATTCTTTTGCCGTATCAATCCTAAGGCTGTTAGCGCCTGTCGCAGCGCAATACGCTAAAATGCGTCTTTAGCGTTAGTCCACCCCACTCCTACCGATGAACGCCCCCGCGCAAATTCAAGCCCTTCTTTCCGACGCCCCCAGTGGCGCCGTGCCCACGCGTTTGCGTGAAATTCCATACAACTACACCTCCTTTTCCGACCGCGAGATCGTGATTCGCCTGCTTGGCGAAGAGTCGTGGCGTTTGCTCGAAGTCTTGCGGAACGCCCGTCAGACCGGGCGTTCCGCGCGGATGCTGTATGAGGTGCTGGGCGATATCTGGGTGGTCCGGCGCAATCCGTATCTGCAGGACGACATGCTCGACAACCCGAAGCGCCGTCAGGCATTGATCGATGCGCTCAACCATCGTCTGGCGGAAGTCGACAAGCGCCGTCTCGCTGATCTGGCCGAAGCCGATGACACCGAAGCGACACGCCGCAGCGCCAGCGTGGACGCATTGCTGCGCGCGGCAAAAAAAGCGGTGGCCGATTTTGCCGAGGAATTTCGCCAGACCTATGATCTGCGCAAGCGCGCCAACAAGGTCCTCGGGCGTTTCACCGCAAAAGACAATATCAAGTTTGACGGCCTGTCGCGGGTATCGCATGTGACCGATGCAACCGACTGGCGGGTCGAATATCCGTTCGTGGTGCTGACGCCCGATACCGAAGATGAAATGGCCGGGCTGGTAAAGGGCTGCATCGAACTGGGGCTGACCATCATTCCACGCGGAGGCGGCACCGGTTATACCGGGGGTGCGATTCCGCTGACGCCACTGTCAGCCGTGATCAATACCGAAAAGCTGGAGCAGCTCGGTGCTGTCGAAATGACAATGCTGCCCGGCGTTGACCGGGAATACGCAACGATTTATTCGGGCGCCGGTGTGGTCACCAAGCGGGTGTCGGACGCGGCCGAAAAGGCCGGCTTCGTGTTTGCGGTGGATCCGACCTCGGCTGATGCGTCGTGCATCGGCGGCAATGTCGCGATGAACGCAGGCGGCAAGAAAGCCGTACTGTGGGGCACGGCGCTGGACAACCTGGTCAGCTGGCGCATGGTCGATCCGAACGGCGACTGGCTCGAAGTCACGCGGATCGAACACAACCTCGGCAAGATCCATGATGCGCCGTCGGCAAAATTCAAGCTGGAGTGGACCCATCCGGGCGAGAAGGGCAAAAACACGGCGCCGTTCAAGACCGAGATGCTGGAAATCGCCGGCAGCAAATTCCGCAAGGAAGGCCTGGGCAAGGACGTCACCGACAAATTCCTGTCCGGCTTGCCGGGCATACAGAAGGAAGGCTGTGATGGCCTGATCACGTCGGCGCGCTGGATTCTGCACAAGATGCCGAAACACACACGCACCGTCTGCCTGGAGTTCTTTGGTCAGGCACGCGACGCGATTCCATCGATTGTCGAAATCAAGGATTATCTCGACGCCGAAACCAGGAAAGGCGGCGCGATCCTGGCCGGGCTCGAGCACCTGGACGAGCGTTATCTGCGCGCGGTCGGTTATGCGACCAAATCCAAGCGCGGTGTGCTGCCCAAGATGGCGCTGTTCGGCGACATCGTCGGCGACGACGAGAATGCGGTTGCGCAAGCGGCATCCGAAGTGGTCCGGATCGCCAACACGCGCGTAGGTGAAGGTTTTGTTGCGGTCAGTCCTGAAACGCGCAAGAAATTCTGGCTCGACCGTTCGCGCACCGCAGCCATCGCCAAGCACACCAACGCGTTCAAGATCAATGAAGACGTCGTGATTCCGCTGAACCGGATGGGGGAATACACGGACGGCATCGAGCGCATCAACATCGAACTGTCGATCAGGAACAAGCTGCAGTTGCTGGCTGAACTGGGCAGTTTTTTCGCCAAGGGCAACCTGCCGCTGGGCAAAGCCGATGATGCGGATGGCGATGACATTCCGGCGGCGGAATTGCTCGAAGACCGCGTCTCCCAGGCGACCCAATTGCTGGAAGGGATGCACGCGCGCTGGTCGTACCTGCTGTCGCAACTGGATAAGCCGATGGGCGACGCCAGGCCGGATCTGCTGGCTCTCGGGCTGGACAAGCTGGCTGGCGCATTCGACGCCCGCCTGGCGCAACAGCCGGACGCAACTGTATTCGACCTGGTGCAGGACCGCACCATCCGCGTGTCATGGAAAGCCGAAGTGCGCGCCGCGCTGCGGAAGATATTCAATGGCGGCGCCTTCAAGCTGATCCTCGACGAAACCACGGCAATTCACAAGCGTGTATTGCGTGGCCGGGTATTCGTGGCCCTTCACATGCATGCCGGCGACGGCAATGTACATACCAATATCCCGGTCAATTCCGATCATTACCAGATGCTGCAGGATGCGCATGCGGCGGTGGCGCGCATCATGAAACTGGCGCGCTCGCTGGACGGCGTGATCTCGGGCGAACATGGAATCGGCATCACCAAGCTGGAATTCCTGACCGAAGACGAAATCTCGGAATTCCGCGATTACAAGAAACGCGTCGATCCGGAAGGCCGCTTCAACAAGGGCAAGCTGCTGAACCTGCCGGAACTGAACGCCGACCTGCGCAACGCCTACACACCTTCATTCGGCCTGATGGGGCATGAATCGCTGATCATGCAGCAAAGCGATATCGGCGCGATCGCCAACAGCGTCAAGGATTGTCTGCGCTGCGGCAAATGCAAACCGGTCTGTGCCACGCACGTGCCGCGCGCCAATCTGCTGTATTCGCCGCGTAACAAGATCCTGGCGACCTCGCTGCTGGTCGAAGCCTTCCTGTACGAAGAACAGACCCGGCGCGGCATCTCGATCAAACATTGGGAAGAGTTTGAAGATGTGGCCGACCACTGCACCGTATGCCACAAATGCCTGACACCTTGCCCGGTCGATATCGATTTCGGCGATGTCTCGATGAACATGCGCAACCTGCTGCGCAAGATGGACAAGAAGTCCTTCAACCCCG
>JAZKDW010000045.1:9169-42361 GCA_040387375.1 Pseudomonadota bacterium | reverse complement strand
TGCATGTGGTGCCGCTGCAGCTGCTGGCGTATCACACGGCGCTGGCGCGGGGGACGGATGTGGACAAGCCGAGGAATCTGGCGAAGTCGGTGACGGTGGAGTAAACGGTCTGCTCAGCGCTGGCGCAAAAATCGCTAGCGCAGAATCAACGCACCCGCGAGATACCCGAATACCGTTGCTATCCTTCGCTGATGCCGCGACTCCGTGTGTGTCAGCAGCCAGAGCGGCGTCTCGCAGTTATCAGAGGATGGGCCAGCACCAGGTTCTTCAGCACAGGCAGCACCAATCCCTGCAGGATCGTATCAGTTGTGGTGATCCGTACGATGCCGGTCACTGACTCCGAATCCATCGTTGCCGCGTTGGGACAGAATCGGGTCCCCAACCAGCGACGATGAACATGAAACTTTCCCTCATCAGCCATCACCTTTGCCCTTATGTACAGCGCGTTGCCATCGTACTGGCCGAGAAACAGGTGAAATTCGAGCGTGCCCGTCACCGCGGGTGGATTGAACTGGGCTCGGCGATCCTGAACAAGATTGCCGGGCTGTAAAACGCCGCTGACGAAACGGCCTTCATCGACAAGCGAAATGAGCTTGCAGCCATGTTTGTCATGCGGCATTGATACGCGCGCGAGACTCCTGGCTTGCCCGGCAGATGTTGATCGAGGCCGGACCGTTATGGCGGGCGCGCACCCAAAGACGTCGATCGAGCTAAAATGAAGTAGTTTGTAATGCGATAAAAATGACCGTTCTACCGTCTATGCGTGATGATCCCTGCATGCCGATCCCGCACAGGAAAAATGAAATCAGAGGAATTCATGATGAGCAAGCAACTGAACGACGACGGACTCGACCTTCTGTTTCGCCAAGCCCGCACTCACAATGTCTGGACCGACAAGCCGGTCAGCGATGACATCCTGCGCCAGCTTTACGAGCTGATGAAGTGGGGACCGACCAGCGCCAACTGTTCGCCGGCGCGCATCCTGTTTCTGCGCACCCCGGAAGCGAAACAGCGTCTGCTGCCAGCCCTCGCGGTGGCCAATGTCCAGAAAACCATGACGGCGCCGGTGACGGCCGTCATTGGCTACGACGGCAAGTTTTATGAACAATTGCCACGGCTGTTTCCCCACGCGGATGCCAAGTCATGGTTCGTCAATACGCCCGAACTGGCCGAAGTGACCGCACGGCGCAACAGTTCCCTGCAGGGTGCCTATTTCATAATTGCCGCGCGCGCGCTGGGACTGGATTGCGGACCGTTGTCCGGTTTTGACCAGGCAAAAGTGGACCATGAATTTTTCCCCGCTGCACAGCGGATCAATTTTGAGTACGAGTATTTTCCTGACAGTCACATCAAAACGAATTTTCTGTGTAACCTTGGTTATGGCGACCCGGCCAAGTTGTTCCCGCGCAGTCCCCGCCTCGATTTTGATGAAGCGTGCAAACTGCTTTGATGCGTAAAACCGTGCAACATGGGGGCTTTCCGGATGTGTCCGGCCGGCCCTTCCCGTGAAAGAATTTTCCCCTGCCATGACCGAGTCTCACTTTGCCGACAGGCTGTTCCATGCGTCACCGAATGCCTACCTGATCATGAGGCCGGATTTCACGATCATCGACATGAACGCCGCTTTCATGCGCGCGACAAATCATCGGAAAGAGGACATTGGCCGCACACTGTTTGATGCATTCCCTTTGGCGCCGGGATCGGATCAGGATGGCCAGCACCTGTTGAAGGCGTCATTAAAACGTGTGCTCGATCATCGCGCTCCCGATCAACTGGATTTTCTGCCGTATGCGCTCGAACACGACACGCCCGACGGAAAAGTGGTTGAACAGCGCTTCTGGAACATCACGAATGCACCATTGTTCAGCGACACGGGCGACATCCAATTCATTTTCCAGCATGTGGTCGATGTCACGGCACAGCACCTTCAGGCAAGCGCGGTCAGGGAAGAACAGGACAAGAACCGCATTCTCCATCTCGAGCAGGAACAGCTGCTGCGGCTGTTTGAGCAGGCGCCCGGTTTCATATCGTATTTCAATGGCCCCAATCATGTATTCAAGCTTGCGAACAAGGCTTATTACCGCCTGATCGGACATCGCGACCTGACCGGCATGCCGATACGCGACGCAGTGCCGGAAGTCGAAGGGCAGGGATTTTTCGAAATACTCGATGAGGTTTTTCAGACCGGCAAACCGTTTGTCGGACGCGGGTTTCCGATCAGCCTGCAGCATGCGCCAGGCAGCCCGAAAGTACAAAGATATGTCGATTTTGTCTATCAGCCGGTCACCGGCGCGGATGGCAGCGTGATCGGGATTCTGACCGAAGGCAATGACGTCACCGAACAAAAGCTGGCGGAAGACAAGGTTCGCCAATACCAGAGTGAACTAGAAACCCTGATCAGCGAGCGCACGCAAACCCTGCTGCAGACAAAAACAGCGCTCGAGCAGGCGCGGCAGCTGCAGGGCGATAAAACCCATCTGCTCAGGCTGTTTTCTCAGGCGCCGGGTTTTATCGCGGTACTCAATCAGGCTGACCATGTTTTCGAGATCGTAAACGATGCCTATCTCCAGCTCGTCGGCCGCCGGGAAGTGATCGGCAAGCCGGTGCGCGAGGCCCTGCCGGAAGTGGCGGGACAAGGATTTTTCGAATTGCTGGACAATGTGTATAAAACGGGTGAACCGGTGGTGGGCCATAGCTCGCCCCTCCTGATTCAAACCAGCCTGGACGGTCCGCTGGAAACGCGTTATATCGATTTTGTCTATCAGCCGATCACTGGCGTTGATGGAAAGACGACGGGGATATTTGTGCAGGGCAATGACGTCACTGATCAGAGAAATGCGCAAGATGAAGTCAAGCGTTATCAGAACGAGCTTGAGCGCATGGTTCACGAACGCACGCTGGAGCTTGAAGAAACGCAGACGGCCCTGCAGCATGCACAGAAGCTGGAGTCGATCGGCAAACTGACCGGCGGTGTTGCGCATGATTTTAATAACGTCCTGCAAATCATTGGCGGCAATCTGCAACTGCTGAATGCCTATATCGGCAATAACGAACTGGCTGCAAAACGGCTGGAAGCAGCGGTATTGGCCGTAGGACGCGGCGCCAAACTGTCGTCCCAATTGCTGGCTTTCGCCCGCCGCCAGCCCTTGCAGCCTGCCGTCATCAATCTGACCCGCGTCATCCGGGGAACCGATGACCTGTTAAGGCAGGCGCTGGGGGAAGCGATCCGGATCGAAACCGTGATTGCCGGCGGGCTCTGGAACACCTTGCTGGATCCACACCATCTGGAAAACGTGATTCTCAACCTGGCGATCAACGCCGCCGATGCCATGCAGGGGCGCGGCAAACTGACGATTGAAGTCGGCAACTCGATGCTGGACGACGATTATGTGATGTCGGAACCCGAAGTGGAAGCAGGACAATACGTGATGCTGGCGATCTCGGATACCGGATCGGGCATGACCCCTGAAGTCATGCAGCGTGCGGTCGAGCCGTTTTTCACCACCAAGCCCGAGGGCGAAGGCACCGGACTGGGCCTCAGCATGGTCTATGGTTTTGTCAAGCAAAGCGGCGGGCACTTCCGGATGTATAGCGAAGTCGGGTATGGCACCACGGTGCGGATGTACTTCCCGCGTTCGTTTGCGCCGGAAACCGAGGTGATCGTGGATTTCAGCGGGCCGGTCGTTGGCGGCACCGAAACCATTCTTGTTGTGGAGGACGATATTGCGGTGCAGTCCACGGTGGTCGAGATGCTGACCGACCTCGGTTACAGCGTATTGAAGGCGGACGACGCGGAAAGCGCCCTGAATATTTTAAAAAGCGGCATCGTGATCGACCTGCTGTTTACCGATGTTGTCATGCCCGGTCAGTTGCGCAGTCCGGAACTTGCGCGGCAGGCTAAACTGATCATCCCGGGTATTGAAGTGTTATTTACATCCGGCTACACACAAAATGCCATTGTGCATGGCGGCCGTCTCGATCCTGGCGTCAGCCTGTTGAGCAAACCGTATCGGCGCGAGCAACTTGCGCGCAAGGTCCGTCATCTCCTCTCAAACCGCCAGCAGGTTGTCGCCTCTGCCAACGCCATCGTGACTCTCTCCGACGGCAACACCGTGTCGCCGAAATCGACCAGGCTGCGGATTCTGGTGGTCGAAGACAATATCGATTCACAACAAATGGCGTGTGAAATACTGGCCATTCTCGGCCATAAGTCGCAAGGCGTAGCAACGGCGCAGGAGGCAATCAAACTGCTCGCCAACGATCGGTTCGACGTCCTGTTTACCGATATCGGCTTGCCCGACATGAGCGGTGTTGAACTGGCGGAGAAAGCCTCGGCGGACCGACCCGGACTGAAGGTCATTTTTGCGTCCGGCTACCATGATGCCATCATCACTTCGGCACATTTTGATCCCGTCATTTTGCCGAAACCTTACGACATGGCGCAATTGATCAGCGCGCTCGAAAAGACGGTGGGCTCGGCATAATCAGGGATTTAATGAAGGATTTTGCTGTACCGGAGCGAATCTCGTGTATCACGGATTGTCCATCCTATGAGAGCCAGCGCACCGATCAATCCGGCAATTCTGGATAAACTGCCTCAATTCCAGTGCCAGCACGGTTTCCGAAAGCTGGCGTTCTGGGTTTCAAGGGCAAAATTTCATGAATGTTGATGACATCCGCAATGCACAAATCCTGGTAGTGGACGATAGTGCAGACAATCTCGAGTTGCTGGTAGAAATCCTGCGCATGGAAGGTTATGCACGCGTCTCCTCCGTGACGGATTCAAGCAAGGTCTGTGCACTGCATGCGAATAACGACTATGACCTGATCCTGCTCGACATGCACATGCCCGGCATGGATGGTTTGCAAGTGATGGAAGGCTTGCGTGTGATTGAACAGGACGCCTACCTGCCAGTGCTGGCAATCACGGGCGACCAGCGCTACAAACATGCGGCACTGGAAGCCGGCGCCCGCGACTTTGTCACCAAACCCTATGACCTGGTCGAATTCAAGATGCGCATCCAGAACATGCTGGAAGTGCGGCTGTTATACAAAACTGTGGCGGAGCAAAAACGCCTGCAGGAAAAAATGGCCTTGCATGACCCGCTGACCGGCTTGCCCAACCGGCGCCTGCTGACGGACCGCATCGAAAAAGCAATGCAGCACGTGAGCCGCTATGGCCGGATGATGGCAGTGATGTATATCGACCTCGATGGCTTCAAGGAAGTTAACGACCAGCACGGGCACCAGTGCGGTGACGTGCTGCTGAAGATGGTGGCGGAACGCCTGGGCAATACTGTGCGGCGCGAAGATACGGTCGCGCGCATCGGCGGTGATGAATTCATCGTATTGCTATCCGATATCGCGACCGTCGATGATGTAGTACAGCCGGCATCAAAAATACTTCAGTTTATTGGGAAACCCTTTGATATCCATGGTGCGGCAATCAGGGTTACCGCCAGTATCGGTATCGCCTTTTATCCTGCCGATGCAAAAGATACGGAAGCGTTGATCGCACGTGCGGATAACGCGCTGTACGAGGCCAAACGATCAGGCAAAAATCAATATCACTTCACCGACCTGCAATCGGCTACATCAATTGCCCTGTAAGTGGCGAACGCAATCGGGATCAATGACGGGATCTGCGGTCAGACAGGTAGGTAATGGAGCGAATTGCAAGCCATGCAACTAGTGCGGCCGGTAACCAGCCCAGAATGATGCCGATTAGAAACCCGAAGACGGCGATTCCCAGCGCGTAGCAGCCAATAAAAACAAGCAGTGCGCTGATAATGGCAATGCGGCCTGTCGTCATGTGAAAGGTTGGATCAAATTCCCGGCTGGTTTTATCAGTATAGATTTGAAGGCCGTATGTTCTCCAGACGCTATCTTCCGAAAACTTTTGTTGGGAATTTTTGATATGCATTGCATCAACCCTTCAAATATTAACGGCAGCCATCACTGAAACAGGCAGAAACCGGTGTTGAAAGCCCACGCCTACACTGACCTCTGAACCCTACCTTGAGTTTCATCATTCGTCCCGCCTGGAACACATATCGATCGATCTCGATCAAGCGATTGTTTGACCTAACCGAACCATTATCGGAAACGCAACAGGACTACACTATCGGTGATCACTGGATAATCGTGTAGGGGAGTCACAGTCAATAAGATGTAAGGATTCCCCTACGCCTGATTGGCGCAGGAAAAAGTCCTTGACCACTGTGCGATCTAGATTTTGGCGGCGCCGGGATTTGCGTGCGGTACTGCGCGCAGCAGCTGCGCCAGTTCAGCACCTTGAAGCACGCGGATCTTGTTGTCGATGGCAAAACGGCGCGCACTGTCGCTGAGGCCACCGGTCGTGATGAAAATGCTTTCCCTGGCTTCGCGCGCTTCCATCGCCGCATGCAGGTTTCGTAATGGTTCAATGCCGTTGCTGGCCGCTTTCCAGCGCTTGCAGCCCAGCACTGCCACCTGCCCTGCCCTGGTGATTTCGAAGTCGGCTTCGGGTCCGTTGAGACGCGTGACCGCATAACCGTCACGCCGGTAAGCGTCCTCCACCGCAGCCGAGAAATCACGCCATGACATGGCGCCCACTGCCTGCAGCGTATCAGCAATAGCGGCGGCGCTGGGCGCCCGCAATTGTTTCCATCCTGCAATTGCGGCGATGACGAGGAACGGAGCGGTGCCGAACGCCATGTATAGCACCAGATGCGCCGGCAACACGATTCGCGCAATCAATACGATTACCGCTGCAATCACGATGCTCACCCACCAGGGCGAACGCAGCAGAATCGCAAAGAGCGATTTTTCAGCCATCTTCAACTTCACATGTCACCTCGTTTTTTCGTCGGCCACATGATAGCGCAGTAGCTGCAGTTTCCGATTGCCCGATTCACTGGCTCAAACATTGTTTACTTCTTTTTCCAGCGAAAACAGATCCCACGCAGCGATGAACATCGCCGCAATCACCGGCCCGATGACAAAACCGTTCAGGCCGAACAGGGCCATGCCGCCCAGCGTTGAAATCAGCACCACATAGTCAGGCATCTGCGTGTCTTTCCCGACCAGGATCGGGCGCAGGATGTTATCGACCAGCCCGATGACCAGCACACCGAAGGCGATCAGCGTCACTCCCTGCCAGATGGCGCCGGTAAGCAGGAAATAGATGGCGACCGGAGCCCAGATCAGCGCAGCGCCGATGGCCGGCAGCAACGACAGGAATGCCATCAGTACGCCCCACAATAACGCACCCTGGATGCCGAGGAACCAGAAAATGAGGCCACCCAGCAGACCCTGGGTGGCGGCGACGATGATGTTTCCTTTCACCGTGGCGCGGATGACCGTGGCGAACTTGCTGAACAATTGCCGTTTCTGCTCCATGCTCAGCGGGATCGCCTGCTTGATCTTTCCGGAGAGTGAGGCGCCGTCGCGCAACAGGAAGAACAGCAGGTACAGCATGATCACGAAGCTGGTAAGGAACTCGAAAGTATTCTGGCCGATGAGCAGTGCCTGGCTCGCGATGGCCTGGCTGCCCTGGGTCACGGCGGTGCTCAGCTTTTGCTGAAGCGCCGGGATGTTCCCCAGCCCGAAACGATCCAGCATGCTGACTATCCATTGCGGCAAGGCGCTGATGGCTTGCTGAAAATACAGGCCGAAGTTCATTTCGCCGCTGCGGATCTTGCCGTAAATGACAGAACCCTCCTGCACCAGGGAAGCGGTGATGACCGACAGCGGGAAAATGACGATGACCAGGCACACCAGCAGGGTTACGATTGCGGCGAGGTTGCGCCTCTGTCCCATCGAGATGAGCACCTGGCGGTGAAACGGCGCAAACAGTATCGCCAGCACGGTGCCCCAGAAAACCGCACCGTAGAACGGCATCAGTATCCACACAAACGCGATGGAGACCACCGTCAGAAGAAGCAGGAAAGCCTTGTGTTGAACATCTGGTCTATTCATCTGTAATCCGATTTCCTTTGAGGCGGTGTTAATTTCGAAAGCCAATGCTACCTGAACACAGTCCACAGCGGAAAACGATGTGGCGAAAGAACCAACCGGCCCACACGAAAAAACGGGGCCGAAGCCCCGTTTTGCACTGTAGATGTCAAGAACTTACAGGTGAATCCGCGGCAAATGGCCGCCCGGAAGTATGCCGACTACCGACAGAACCATGAGAATCAACAAAATGATGAACAGAATGCGGACGATTTGTCCCACCGGTGACGGCAACGGCAACATGCTGATGAGCCACCAGATGAGCCCGAACACGACGAGATAGACGATAAGACTGATGATCAGATCCATTTTTTTCCCCTTTTTATATTGTTAAAAACCGATGATTTTCTTGATGTAACCGTTACTTGCCATTCCAGCATTGCCGCCCGATCCCAGCCTAGGATGAAGTTGCCGTAACCGGTTTGAATTAAAGTAAGGAAACGACAATTTGCAGCGGCATTGTCGACAGGCGGACGATATAGGGAAATCGCGGAGGTGACTGTACGGTGGGGCACATAGGACCGCGGGGGAATCACACGATCCGATTTCAGCTTTCATTCATTCTTTTTGCCCTGGTCTGCTTCAACCGCTGCATCCTTTGCCTCAACCATGTTTTTGTCAGGCGCCTTTTTTGTGGCCTGGCTGGGGACATCGGGTGCGGCGGCGGGTATCGGCTGCGCCTTGCGCGAACCGAAGGTAAGCGCGTATGCCCAGGTAAATTCCGCGCCCATCAAGAATATCTGCGCGGAGTAGTAGACCCACACCAGCACGACAATCAGGGAACCGGCAGCGCCGAAACCCGAGGTCACACCGCTCTTGCCGATGTAGAGACCGATCAGGAATTTGCCGATGGTAAAGAGCAGCGCCGTCACGGCGGCGCCGATCCATACGTCGGCCCAGTCCACTTTCGCCCGCGGCATGATCTTGTAAATCATCGCAAACACGGTGGTGGTGAAGGCGAAGCTGATCAGGAAATTGATGACGTTGGCAAGAATTTCCCAGTCCGCGAACATCGGGCCCCATACTTTGGACAGCGCGGCCAGCGCCGCGCTGACCACCAGCGACACCATCAGCAAAAAGCCGATGCCCATGATCATGCCAAAGGACAGCAGGCGTGCCCGCAGCAGGCTCCAGAGTCCGCCTTTGTTTCTTTTGGGCGCGCGCCAGATCCGATCCAGCGCATCCTGCAATTCGCCAAACACGGTGGTCGCGCCAATCATCAGCAGGACACCGCCAATCAGGGTGGCGGTGAAGCTTTCAGCCGGCTTGTTCACGCTTTCGAGCAAACCCTGCACCGCCGCCGCGCCCTGCGGACCCATCAGGCCTTCCAGCTGCCCGACGATTTCGCCGCGCGCGGCTTCGACGCCGAAAATCATTCCGGCAATCGATATCACGATCAGCAGCAACGGCGCGATCGAGAACATGGTGTAGTAAGCCAGTGCCGCCCCCATGCTTTGTGCATAGTCGTCGATCCACGACGAGCCAGCGGCCTTAATCAGAATCCAGATATTTTTCATGGTCATGATAACTCTCTGCAGCAATCGACGAGCCCTGATTTTACCGATAATCATGACTTTCGTTTTCCGGCGCTGCGGCCTCCGGCATGCATGGACAAACATTCATGGAACCATTGCAATATCAGCCGGTCTGATTTCTTTGACATCATTTATTGGAAAAATCATGGGCATCGGCGCAGACATCAGCAGCATCCTGGAACAGTACGGCAACTCCCCGGCCCAGCCGACGGATCACGTGGAACAAGACTTCGACCAGGTAGCGCAACAGGCTGATCCGGAAGAATTGCGCCAGGGTTTGAGCGAGTCATTCCGCTCCGACCAGACACCCCCCTTCGGCGACATGATTGGCCAGCTGTTCGGCCAGGCCGATCCGCAGCAGCGCAGCGGCATGCTCAACCAGCTGCTGACCGGCGTCGGTCCGGCGCTCATCGGTTCCCTGCTTGGCGGACGCGGCGCAGGCGGGCTAGGCGGTTTGCTTGGCGGCGGCGCCGCTGGCGGACTCGGCGGTTTGCTGGGGAGCCTGGGCGGTGGCCAGCAGCCGCAAGTCTCTCCCGAGGAAGTCGAGCGTTTGCGGCCTGAAGAAATCCAGGATCTCGCCAATCGCGCCGAAAAGGAAAATCCGGGCATCATCGATCACATGAGCAAATTTTATGCAGAGAATCCGACGATGGTGAAGGCGCTCGGCGGCGCCGCCCTGGCAATCGTGCTGGGCAAAATGGCGCAGCGAAATCGATAAGTATCGATAACAGGCCGGTGACGAGCGTGACACCGGCCAATTGTGTTCCTGATTTTCATACAAACATGCGCTCTACGTTGATGGTCGCCCTTCTCTTCCCACCTTCATACCACCTCAAAATCGGCTCCGCAACTGCCTGCAGCGCCGTTTTAAATAAAATCAAGAAATAGCCTCAATCGCTATAATGCGATGCATGAATTCCAATTCCGGCGCCGCAGCGATGTGTAGGCGCATCCGGGCGGCAAGCGGGGCAGGCAGAGAAAGACATGAAGATACTTCGATCGATCGGTTGCGCATGCATCAGCTTATGGCTGGGCGCCTGCGCGACACAAGCGCCGCCGCCCAGCGTTCCCGCGCCTGTGCCGCCGCATTGGCATGCACCGCTGCCGGCTGAAGACGATGCCGCCCGCCTGCCGCACGATGGCGCGCTCAACGGCCTGTCGCAATGGTGGCGGCAACAGGGCGACCCGCTGCTGGTGCAGCTGATTGAAGCGGCACAGGCGATCAGTCCCACCGCCGCCACCGCCAGTTCACGCATAGAGCAGGCCCGGTACGCCCGTGTTGCCGCCGGCGCCGCGCTACTGCCCTCGGTGGATGCATCGGCGAGCATCAGCCGCAGCAATCCCCAGCCACCGATACCACTGAATACCGCGCTGCAGGGCGGCGTTCAGTCGTCCTGGGAGCTTGACCTGTTCGGCGGCAATCGCGCCAACCGTGATGCGGCGCAGGCCCGGCTGGAAGGCGCCGAAGCGGGCTGGCACGATGCCCGTGTATCGATCGCGGCCGAAGTCGCTACCCGCTATTACAGCCTGCGCGCCTGCGACAAACTGGCAGTTGTGACACGTTCCGATGCCGGCTCCCGCGCCCATACCGCGCGCCTGACCCAGCTCAGCACAGAGGCCGGTTTCCAGTCGCCGGCGAATGCCGCGCTGGCGCGCGCCAGCGCGGCGGAAGCAGCCTCGCGTGCGACGCAGCAGCGTGCGCAGTGCGATCTGGACATCAAGGCATTGGTTGCGCTGAGCGGCCTGCCCGAGCCGGAACTGAGACAGAAAATCGCTGAGGTGCCGGGCGTATTGCCGCAGTCCGCTGCCATGGCGATTACCGCCCTACCCGCCGGCACGCTGACGCAACGGCCGGACATCTTCAGCGCCCAGCGTGAAGTCGCCGCCGCCAGTGCCGATGTCGGCAGCGCGGATGCGGAGCGTTATCCGCGCCTGAGCCTGAACGGTTCGATCGCCGCCGCCACCGTGCGCACCGGCGGCGTCACCGCCAATCTGGAGACCTGGTCCATCGGTCCGCTGAGCCTCACCCTGCCGCTGTTTGACGGCGGCCGGCGCGCCGCCAACGCCGACGCCGCGCGGGCGCGTTATGAAGAAGCCGCGGCGCTGTATCGCGCCAGCGTGCGGCAAGCGGTGCGCGAAGTCGAAGAAGCGCTGGTGAACCTGGACAGCACAGCCGCCCGCAGCGCCGACGCCCAGCTCGCGGTCGACGGCTACCGGACCTCCTTCTTTGCGGTCGAAGCCCGTTACGAGGGCGGCCTCGCAAGCCTGTTCGAACTGGAAGAAGCGCGCCGCTCGAGGCTGGTCGCCGAGATCACGCTGATATCGCTGCAACGCGATCGCACGGCCGCCTGGATCGCGTTGTACCGCGCGGCGGGCGGCGGCTGGAGCAGCCCCGCACCACAATGACGCCGCAAGGGAATCTGATTAATGGAAGCACATGATGCGTAAAGTAAAACCTGTTCTGATCGTCATTGCCGTGATCGCCGTGGCTGCCGGCGCTTTTGCGCTATTTTCGTCCGGTGACGGCGTGCGGGACACCAGGAAAGCAAGTGCCGCGACCCCGCCCAAGCCGGCGCTGACCGTGACCAGCGCGCAGCCGGCGCAGGCCAGCCTGCCGATCAGGCTCAGCGCCAACGGCAATATCAGCGCCTGGCAGGAAGCCATCATCGGCAGCGAGTCCAACGGCTTGCGGCTCACTGAAGTACGGGTCAATGTCGGCGATACCGTGCGCGCCGGCCAGGTGCTCGCGACATTTTCGGCCGAGGCGATGCAAGCCGATGTGGCGCAGGCGCAGGCCAGCCTGATGGAAGCCGAGGCAAACGCGGCCGATGCCAGCGGCAACGCCGCACGCGCGCGGACCTTGCAGACCACCGGCGCGCTGAGCCAGCAGCAAATCAATCAGTACCAGACCACCGAGAAAACGGCCAGGGCAAAAGTGGAAGCGGCACGCGCCACGCTCGCCGCGCAGCGCCTGCGCCTGAAATACACGCAGCTGTTGGCGCCGGACCATGGCGTCATCTCGTCGCGCACCGCCACCGTCGGCGCGGTGGTCAGTGGCGGCACCGAACTGTTCCGGATGATCCGCCAGGGCCGCCTGGAATGGCGCGCCGAAGTAACTTCGACCGAACTCGGCCGCCTGGCTGCCGGCACACCGGCGCGGGTCACCGCCGCCAACGGCACCGAACTCAGCGGCAAGGTGCGCATGATTGCGCCTACCGTCGATCCGCAAAGCCGCTCGGCGCTGGTGTATGTCGACCTGGCGCCGGCCGCCGAGGGCGCCCCACCGGCCAGGGCGGGCATGTTCGCAAAAGGTGAATTCGACCTCGGCGTTTCCACTGCGCTGACCGTGCCGCAGCAGGCAGTGGTGGTGCGCGACGGCTTCAGTTACGTGTTCCGCCTCAATCATCCCGACAGCCGCGTGAGCCAGCTCAAGGTGGAGACCGGCAGACGCCTCGGGAACCAGGTCGAGCTGCTGGGCGGCGTCAAGCCCGGCACCATGCTGGTGGTCAGCGGCGCCGGTTTCCTCAACGATGGCGACCTCGTGAACAACGTGGCGGCCAGTACGCCGCCGGCAGCGCCGGGCAGTGCCGCGCAACCAGCCGCCAGATAAGGTCCAGCGATGAATTTTTCCTCGCTGTCGATCAAAAATCCGATTCCGGCCATCATGCTGTTTACGCTGCTGACGCTGGCCGGACTGCTGTCTTACCGCGCCAGCGCGGTGCAGGATTTCCCGGACATCGAATTGCCGATCGTGCTGGTGACCGCAACCCTGTCGGGCGCCGCGCCGGCGCAGCTGGAAACCGAAGTCGCGCGCAAGCTGGAAGATTCGATCGCGACGCTGCAAGGCATCAAGAACATTTATACCAAGGTGCTGGACGGCCAGGTGCAACTGACCATCGAATTTGTGCTGGAGCGGCAGATTTCGGAAGCGGTCAATGAGGTGCGCGACGCCGTGGCCCGCGTGCGCGCGGACCTGCCGAGCGAATTGCGCGATCCCACGGTGAGCAAGATACCGACCGCCGGCCGTGTGGTGCTGACCTTTACCGCCGCTCCTGCATCGGGAGATGCCGGCGCCCGCCTCGACCAGCAGGAACTGAGCTGGTTCGTCGACAACACCGTTTCCAAGCGCCTGCTCAGTGTGCCCGGCGTCGGTTCCGTCAAGCGCATGGGCGGCGTCAGCCGCGAAGTGCGGGTCGAACTCGACACGGCAAAAATGGCGGCGCTCAATGTCGCCGCGCTCGACGTCTCGCGCCGGCTGCGGCTGGTGCAGCAGGAAGCGCCGGGAGGCCGAGGTGATGTCAGCGGCGCCGAACAATCGGTGCGCACCATCGCGACGGTAAAGACCGCCGCCGAGCTGGCAATGCTGGATATTCCATTGGCCGATGGCCGCCACCTGCGTCTCGACCAGGTCGCCCGCGTCACCGACACGGTGGCCGAACCGCGTGCCATCGCGACCCAGGATGGCCAGACCGTGGTCGGTTTTGAAGTGTTCCGCACCAAAGGCGCGAGCGAACTGGATGTGGCCCGCGGCGCGCGCACCGCGATAGCCGAATTGCGGGCCGCCCATCCGAATATCACACTCAGGCAAGTGATCGACAATGCCAAACCGGTGGAAGAAAATTTCATCGGCTCGATGGAGCTGCTGTATGAAGGCGCGCTGCTGGCGGTGCTGGTCGTGTGGTGGTTCCTGCGCGACTGGCGCGCCACGCTGGTGGCCGCCGCCGCGCTGCCGCTGTCGGTGATACCGACCTTCCTCGGCCTCTCCTATTTCGGCTACACGCTCAATACCGTCACCCTGCTGTCGCTGGCCCTGGTGGTGGGCGTGCTGGTCGACGACGCCATCGTCGAGATTGAAAACATCACCCGCCATCTGCGCATGGGCAAGACGCCGATGCAGGCGGCGATGGAAGCGGCCGATGAAATCGGCATGGCGGTGATTGCCACCACCTTCGCGCTGGTTGCCGTGTTCCTGCCCACTGCCTTCATGGGCGGCGTGCCCGGTCTCTTTTTCAAGCAATTCGGCTGGACCGCGGTGCTCGCCATCATCGCCTCGCTGATGGTGGCGCGCCTGCTGACGCCGATGATGGCGGCCTATCTGCTCAAGCCAAGCAAGGAGATCGAGCAAAAGGACGGCTGGCTGATGCGCAACTATCTGCGCGCAATGCAGTGGTGCTTGCGGCACAGGCTGGTGACGGCGATCGCTTCGGCTTTGTTTTTCGCCGGCTCGATTGCGCTGGTGCCATTGCTGCCGACCGGTTTTGTGCCCGCCGCCGACCGCGCGCAGACCCAGATCAACATCGAACTGCCGCCGGGCAGCGCGCTGGCGGAAACGCGGGCAATTGCCGAGCGTGCCCGGCTGGAGGTGATGCAGGTAAAAGGCGTGACCGGCGTATTCAGCTCGATCGGCGGCGGTTCCAGCGGCGACGCGTTTGCACCCGGCGCGGCGGCGGAAGCACGGCGCGCATTACTGACACTGACCACCGTGCATCGGGACGACCGCACTGAAACGCTGCCGCAGATCGAAGCGCAGATCCGCGACCGGATGAACCAGATTCCCGGCGCGCGCTTTACGGTCGGTCCGCCCGATACCGGCGTCAAGATGCAGCTGGTGCTGCGCAGCGAAGACCCGGTCGCCCTGTCGGCGGCGGCGCAAAAAGTGGAACGCGAATTGCGCACGCTGCAGGGTGTGGGCAATGTCAATTCCAGTGCCTCGCTGGTGCGGCCTGAAATCATCGTACGGCCTGATTTTGCACGCGCCGCCGACCTTGGCGTGACCGCGGCCAGCATCGGCGAAACCGTGCGTGTGGCCACTGCCGGCGACTACGACACCAACCTGCCCAAGCTCAACCTGTCGGAACGCCAGGTGCCGATCCGCGTCAAGCTGCCGGACGCGCTGCGCGCGGATCTGGACGCCATCGCGCGTCTCACTGTCCCCGGCAAAAACGGCCCGGTCATGCTGGGCAACGTCGCCACCATCACGATGGAAAGCGGCCCGGCCCAGATCGACCGCCTGAATCGCAGCCGCAATGTGACGCTCGAGGTTGAGCTGGGCGGACGCGCCCTAGGCGAAGTCAATGCCGAAGCACGCGCCCTGCCATCGCTGAAGAACCTGCCGCCGGCGGTGAAGATTGCCGAGCTCGGCGATGCGCAGGAAATGCAGGCGCTGTTTGCCAGCTTCGGCATCGCGATGTCGATCGGCGTGCTGTGCATCTACGGCGTGCTGGTGCTGCTGTTCAAGGACTTCCTGCAGCCCGTCACGATCCTGGCGGCGCTGCCGCTGTCGATCGGCGGCGCCTTCGTCGCCCTGCTGTTGACCGGCAAGGCGCTGTCGATGCCGTCGATGATCGGCCTGATCATGCTGATGGGGATCGTCACCAAAAATTCGATCCTGCTGGTCGACTACGCGATCCTCGCGCGCCATGCCGGCATGAACCGCTTCGATGCGCTGGTCGACGCCTGTCACAAGCGCAGCCGGCCGATCCTGATGACGACCATCGCGATGGGCGCCGGCATGATGCCGCTTGCGCTGGGCTGGGGTGCGGACCCGAGCTTCCGCTCGCCGATGGCGATTACGGTGATCGGCGGACTGATCACCTCGACGCTGCTGAGCCTGCTGGTGGTGCCCGCCGTGTTCACTTACATTGATGACCTGGCGCAGATGCTGCGCCGTTTGACGCGCAGGACGCGCGGCGGGAAAACGAAAGTGGAGACCAGGACGGCGGCAACGGCAGATATTCAGTAAGTGAATAGGGCATATGAGAAATAGAAATTGGATTTATCGGGCATGAATTCCCATACTGCATGTACACCGTCCACAAGAAGGAGTTCATCATGTCCGCAATCGCATCCGATTTTTCTGTCCGCCCAGCTGGTTCCGGCGCCTATCTGGCGAACCTCGGTTTGGCCTTCGGTTCGCTTTGCAAGGCGGTGTTCGCTGTCACACCGCAGCAGGCTGTCGCCGCCGCTGCCGTCAAAATCGAGGCGCGCAAGCCTGTCAGCATGTTGAACCTGTATCGCCTGGCTTGCCAGTCGGACTCCACGAACCAGGCTTTGGTTGACGAACTGCGTTTCATCGCTTCGCGCGGCTAAATCGAATAAACTCACCGTAGGTCCGTAGGGTGGAAAAGCGCAGCGCCTTCCACCATGCAGCATTCGCAAATGCCAACAGTCATCGAGCATGGTGTAATGCGCTTCGCTTATTACACCCTACGACTTCCGGGTGTCATCACCTCGCCCGGCTAAATCGAATAAACTCACCGTAGTCCCGTGCAGTGCGGCCAGTGCTGCAAGCTGGTCGCTTGCCGGGGAAATTATTCTACGGAACCGCATGACCAATAAAATCGTAATTGTCGGCGGAGGCGCCGGCGGCCTGGAACTGGCCTGCAAGCTGGGCCGCAAGCTCGGCCGGAATCATGTCACTCTGGTTGACAGCCGTCTTTATCACATCTGGAAACCGTCGCTGCACGAGGTCGCGGCGGGCACGCTGGACATCCATCAGGAAGGCCTGTCCTACCAGATGCTGGCCCACGATAACGGCTTCACCTTCGCCTATGGCGCGCTGAGCGCGCTGGACGCTGCCGGCAACCGGCTGACCGTCGCCGCGATCACGGACGATGCCGGCGATGTCGTCATTCCCGAACGCCAGCTCGAATTCTCCTCACTGTGCATTGCCGTCGGCAGCACCTCCAATTATTTCGGCGTGGCCGGCGCCCGGGAACACACCATCTCGCTGAACGCCACCGAAGATGCCGAAAAATTCCGCCTCAAAATGCTGAAGCTGCTGGTGCTCGCCGAATTGCAGAAAGAGGCCGGCGCGCAAGCGCGCCTCGACATCGTCATCATAGGCGGCGGCGCCACCGGCGTTGAACTGGCGGCGGAGCTGCGTGAAGCCAGCGGTGTCTATGCGAACTACGGTTTCAACAAGCTCGATCCGATGAAGGACGTGCGGATCACCTTGCTCGAGGGCGCACCGCGCATCCTGGCGCCGCTGCCGGAACGGGTATCGATCGCCGCCACCAGGCTGCTCGCCGAGCGTAATGTCAGCGTGGTTGCCGGCTGCCGTGTGGTCAACATCGAACCGACCCGCGTGACCGACACCACCGGCGTGTCGTACCCGGCGGACCTGTGCGTCTGGGCGGCCGGCATCAAGGCGCCAGAATTCCTGGCGACGCTGGGGCTGCCAACCAATAAAGGCGGCCAGCTGGAAGTGAGTGATCGCCTCAACGTCATCGGATTTTCCAGCATCTTTGCGTTCGGCGACTGCGCCGCCTGCCCCGGTCCCGACGGCAAGCAGGTGCCGCCGCGCGCGCAGGCAGCGCATCAGCAGGCCGATTATCTGTACCAGACCCTGCTGCGCCGCCACCATGGCAAAGCGGCGCCGAAGCAGCCTTACGTGTACCGCGATTATGGTTCGCTGGTCTCGATGGGCCAGCAGTCAACCGTCGGCAGCCTGATGGGGTCGCTCAAGGGCCTGAGCTGGTTCGTCGAGGGCTTCCTTGCGCGCGTGATGTATGTCAGCCTGCATCT
Organism: Pseudomonadota bacterium; assembly: GCA_040387375.1. Taxonomy (GTDB): domain Bacteria; phylum Pseudomonadota; class Gammaproteobacteria; order Burkholderiales; family Burkholderiaceae_D; genus JAZKDW01. Next base: position 24,305 of record JAZKDW010000045.1, on the reverse strand, counting down.
GATGCATCACCAGGCGGTGCTGGGCACGGTGCGTACCGGCGTGCTGGCTGTCGGCCGCTTCCTGATCAAGCGGACAACGGCTCTGGTCAAGCTGCACTGACTCCCGTTTTGCGTCGTTATACAGTCCGCGCCTTGACATTTTTAACAGGTTCCTCGGCAAGCACAAGCCGGGGGACTGAGGTAAGATTCCGTGGCGCGGAATAATGACGCCAAAGCCGAATGACGCCGCTGAAATAATTCAATTAAAACAAGAAATCCAGGAGACCACAATGAATCGACGTATGTTTACCCAATTGGCCGCTGCCGCCGCCATCACCACCTGCTTCAGCGTTCCCGGCCATGCACAGAGTGCGTCGGAATTTCCAAACAGGCCAGTCCGCCTGATCGTGCCTTATGCGCCGGGCGGCCTGCCGGATACCGTCGCCCGCCTGATCGGCAAACGTCTGAGCGATCGCACGGGCCAGCCGGTGACGGTCGACAATCGCCCCGGCGCCAACGGTGTGGTCGCCGCGCAGGCGCTGATGTCCAGTCCCGCCGATGGCTACACGCTGCTGGTAACGGACGGCTCGATGATGTCGATCAATCCGCAGCTCAACAAGAATCTGCCATACGACCAGGCGCGCGATTTCATGCCGGTCTCGCTGGTGGCGCGCGCACCGCTTTTCCTTGCCGTGCATACCGGCGTTCCGGCCAATACGCTGCAGGAATTCGTCGCCCTGGCAAAATCGAAGGGCGGTTCGATGAACTACGGCTCATCGGGTCTGGGCAGCACCCATCACCTGTCGATGGAAGCCATGAAGGGTCCTCTCGGAATCGAGATGCTGCACGTGCCTTTCCGCGGCACGGGCCAGTCGGTTCCGGCGCTGATCGGCAAGCAGGTCGAGGTTCTGTTTTCGGCGCTGCCGTCGCTGACCGGCTTCGTGAAGTCGGGCCAGGTCAAGCTGCTCGCCACCAACAGCGCGCAGCGTTCGTCTCAGGCGCCGAACGTGCCAGCCATCTCGGAGATCATTCCGGGTTTCGATTTCGCGCCGATCGTCGGTGTGCTGGCGCCAACCGGCACGCCGCAAGCTGTCGTTCAACGCCTGAGCGAACAGTTCGCGCAGATCACCAAAATTCCTGAGGTGGTGCAGACCATGGCGACCGCGGGCATTGAAGCGATCGGCAGCACGCCGGCGGAATATGCGGCGGCGATCAAGGGCGAGAACGAACGTTATGCGAAGGCGATTCCGGCGGCTGGCCTCAAGGCCCAATAATAACGGGGGCTGAAATGCCCCCTATCGCTGATGGCGGGCAAAAAAATCCCACATCAGTTTGCTCGCATCCGGTCCCGCTCCTGAGTTGAACCGGATCGTGCCGTCGCCGCCGCTCCACTCATGCTCGAGTCCGATGACATCGCAGACCCGCAACATCAGCTTTCTTCCGGCGTAATGATCGTAGATCTTGTACGCATGCGCCGGTTGACGGCTGCCAGGTTTTCCGCCGGCCTTGAGCGCGACCGGTTTTTCGCCTTGCGGCGTGAGGCGGTTGAGCATCCTGAACTGGTGCGCGGACTGCGCCAGGTTGATCGGCCGCACCACCCTGTCTGCCTGACCGTGCAGCAGGATCGCCGGCATCGGCGGAAAGTCCGCAACACGGTCCATCACCATTTTTATCGGGCCATCGAGCAGCTTGCCGGCGCCTGTCTGCATGACTGCATAGGCCCCCATGCGCGAATGCCCGGCGCCGAAAACCGTCCCTGAATGCATGCCGACCGCGGCAATCAAATGCGGAAAATTCAGCGCCACGATATTGGCCATGGATGCGCCGGCCGACAATCCCGCTATGTAGACGCGGCTGCGGTCCATCGCATGTTTCCGCACGACCTTCTCGATAATGGAGGCAATCATGGCGACATCACCGCCGCCGTCCTGGGTCGACTTCTCATACCAGTGCCAGCAACGATTCGGATGGCCACGCAGGGACTGCTGCGGATACAGCACCGCAAAGCCTTTTTCTTCAGCCAGCTGATTCATGCGCGTGCCTTGCGAAAACTGCACCGCGGTCTGTTCGCAGCCGTGCAGCATCACAACCAGCGGCGGCATCGCCGTGCCCGCGCCTGGCAGGTATAGCCAGTAGTTCATCCGGCGCGCCGGCAGGGCCCCGTCGTCGGCAAACGTCGAATGGTAGGACGCCAGCCATTTGCCCGGCAGCCGGATCGCTGCCAGCCCGAGGGGCACCTTTGCAGCGGGCGCCTTCCTGCTCACGGGTTTTGCGCGAGGGGGCCTGGCGGCGGCGGGCACGGCAAGCAGGCTCTTGACCAGTTTCCTGCTTTGACTCTTCTGAACCTTGCCGGCCTTTTTAAGCCCGCGCAGCCAGAGCCGGGAGAGACCTTTTAACATGTGAACACTTTCTTGGCAGCGGCTTTATTACCTGCTGTGTGCGTAGCCGCACAGAGCGAATTTGTTGCGGGGCGGATAATTGTTTTAACGAGTGAGGAATTTGCTAATGATGCTCGCAGTTGCAGCACCTTGTTTGAACAGAAGATAAATCAGAAGTCACCATGATAACCGCGATTAAAAACAATCTAGGCGCGATTTTTTTAATCGCAACTGCAACCGTCACTGCCCTGTTTTTTTTCGGGCTGGCTTTGTCGACGATCGTCGACTGGCGTCCCGATGCGTCGGGGCTGCCGCCTGACATTGCCGCCATCCAGGCATCCAACTAACAAACCTCCACAGGAGATCTTCATGTATATCGGCATCGGAACCATCATCCTCATCATTATCCTTGTAATGATCTTTACCTGAATTGTCGCCGGATAATCCGGCAGCAAAATAAAATGGCCCGGTTTGACACCGGGCCATTTTATTTTGCATCCACTGCGATGGCAGTGTGTGGATCAGTCAACCGTTGCGCCGCTGTCCTTCACCACCTTGGACCATTTCACGGATTCCGCCTTTACGAATTTGCGGAAATTTTCCGGCGTGTCGCCGACATAATCCGATCCGGTGTCGGCCAGGATGCGCTGGAACTCAGGCTCCTTCATGATTTTCAGGGTTTCTGTGTTGAGCTTGGCGAGGATAGGCTTCGGCGTTTTTGCCGGCGCAAAAAAACCATACCATGCGTACGACACGATGGTGGGATAGCCAGACTCGGTGAAGGTCGGCACATCGGGGATCAAGGCAGAGCGTTTCGCGCCGGAGACGGCGATCACTTTCACCTTGCCGCTTTTGATATGCGGCATGATCGCGATCATGCTGTCGAACATGATCGGCACATGCCCGCCGAGCAGATCGGTAATGGCGGGCGCGGAACCTTTGTAAGGAACATGGGCCATGTCGAGCTTGAGCGAGCTTTTGAACAATTCGCCGGTCAGATGCTGCGGCGTGCCGTTACCGGCCGACGCGTACGAAAATTTACCTTTTTGCGAATTGATATGGCGTATCAGTTCCTTCAGGTTATTCGCAGGCAGCGATGGATGAGCAACCAGCACCAGCGGCACCCGGAGCAAATTGGTAATTGGCTCCAGATCCTTGAGCGGATCAAATGTCATGTTGTTGTACAGACTGGGGTTGATGACAATCGGTGAGCTCGACGAGATGAGCAAGGTATTGCCGTCCGGCTTTGCCTTGGCGACCACAGCGCTGCCTATGTTGCCGCCGCTACCCGCGCGGTTTTCGATGATGAAAGTCTGGCCAAGGGCATCAGTGAGTTTTTTTGCGACCGGACGGGCGGCGATATCGGAGGGACCGCCTGGCGGCCATGGCACCACTACGGTCACGGTCGAGGTCGGCCATGCCTGGGCCCATGCTGCTGCAGAAAAAGTTGCCGCCGCGAATGCGGATAAAATAAGTTTGCTGCGCCTGGAAAGTATTTTCATTTATAAATCCTTTTTTGAATGATTGGTAAGCTTGGATGCCGGTCTGCATGGCAATGTGGCTATCCTGAAATACCACCTTTATTATGCTGCCAAAAATTGGATGCCGGCTGAAAAAAGGGTGGAAATTTTTGCCACCTGAAAATGATTCCACGCCATCGCGGCACGCGAAAGGATTGCGGCAGGCCGAGTTGTCGGGATAGCTCTACAATAGCGGGAACTTTCACAAAGCTTGTTGCACTTCGCATTCAGTCCGGGAACGTCTTGCCGGCTGAAACGCTCCCTGTATTGATCAACAACCATTCGCAAAGGCGTCCGATGTCCATCTTCAATGCAAAATTACTGCTTGCCAGCGTGCTGGCGGGACTCTTCACTCTGTCCGCCACTGCCGCCGATCTCAAGATAGGCTTGTCCGCCGACGTTTCTTCGCTCGATCCTCATTACCTCAATATTGCGCCCAATATTGCTTTCTCATCGCACCTGTTCGACGCGCTGGTCAATGTCGATGCCAATGGCCGGCTGGTACCCGGACTGGCAAGCTCTTGGCGCGCGGTGGATGCGACCACCTGGGAATTCAAGCTGCGGCCCGGCGTCAAGTTCCACGACGGTTCGCCGCTGACCGCCGACGATGTGATTTTTTCGCTCGACCGCCCGGCCGCGCTGACCAACAGCCCTGGCCCTTTCACCAGCTACACGAAGCAGATCACCGGCAAGCAAGCCGTCGACCCGCTCACCGTGCGTCTGAAAACCGCGGCGCCTTATGGTCCGCTGACACTCGACCTGAGCACGATTTTCATCGTCTCGAAAAAGGCGGCGCAAAACGCCAGCACCGATGATTTCAACAGCGGCAAGGCGCTGATCGGCACCGGGCCGTTCAAGTTTGTCAGCTTCAAGCGCGGCGATAGCATCGACGTCGTTCGCAACGATCAATACTGGGGCGAAAAATCCGCGTGGGACAAGGTCAGCTTCCGCATCATCACCAATAGCGCGCCGCGGCTGGCAGCGCTGCTGGCCGGCGACGTCGATGCCATCGAAGGCATCCCGACCGCCGATCTGCAAAACCTGAAAACCAATCCGAAATTCAAGCTTGAGCAAAAGATATCGTGGCGCACCATCTTCTGGCATCTTGACCAGTCCTCGGCCAGCCCGCATTTCATCACCGACAAGGCCGGCAAGCCGCTGGCCGCCAATCCGCTGAAAGACGTGCGCGTGCGCAAGGCGATCTCGATGGCGATCAACCGCAAGGCACTGGTCGAACGCACGATGGAGGGACTGGCGGTGCCGGCATCGAACATCGTCGCGCCCGGCGTGCTCGGTTATAACGAGGCGCTGAAAGTCGAGGCCTACGATCCGGAAGGCGCAAAGAAATTGCTGGCGCAGGCTGGTTATCCGAACGGCTTTGCGCTGACCATCCACGGCCCCAACAATCGTTACATCAATGATGAGCAGGTAGTGCAGACCGTGGCGCAATTCCTCAACCGCGTCGGCATCCAGACCAAGGTCGAAACGCTGCCACTGGCGGTTTATTTCGGCAAGGCGCGCGCCGGCGAATTCAGCGTGTCATTGCTGGGCTGGGGCACGCTGGCAGGCGACTTCGGCTTGCGCACGCTGGTCGGCACGCCCAATCCCGAAACGGGCTGGGGCAGCTGGAACTGGGGCAAGTACAGCAACAAGGCGGTCGATGAACTGGTGCAGTCCTCGCTGTCTTCAGTGGACCAGGCGAAGCGCCAGGAATTTGCGAAGAAAGCGGCCGCTGTCGCGCTGCAGGACCATGCAGTGATTCCGCTGCACCACCAGTACGCGACCTGGGCGATGCGCAAGGGCCTGAAGTACACTGCGCGCACCGACGAGTTCACCTTTGCCCACCAGTTTCATCCGGAATAAGGCCGGCCGGTCCGCCGGCGATTGCTGATCCATGCTTGTATTCATCATCCGCCGGCTGTTGCAAAGCGTGGCTGCGCTGCTGGCGATGTCGCTGCTGGTCTTTCTGGCGGTGTACGCCATCGGCAACCCGATCGACATCCTGATCAGTCCGGATGCCGACCAGGCCGAACGCACACGCACGATCGCCGCCTTCGGCCTCGACCTGCCGCTGTGGCAGCAATATTTCATTTTCATACGCAATGCGCTCGGTGGCGACATGGGCCGCTCGTTCGCTTTTTCGACCCCGGCGCTGGCGCTGATCATCGAGCGCATGCCGGCCACCATGGAGCTGGCGGTGTCGGCAATCGTGATCGCGATCGTGCTTGGCATACCGCTTGGACTATGGGCCGGATTGCGGCCCAACAGCATCGCCGGCAAAAGCATCATGGCGATATCGATACTCGGCTTTTCGCTGCCGACCTTCTGGGTCGGGATGATGATGATCATGGTGTTTGCGGTGCAGCTCGGATGGCTGCCGGCTAGCGGTCGCGGCACGACTGCGCTGCTGTTCGGCGTGCCGGTCAGTTTCATTACCGCCGACGGACTGCGCCATCTGCTGCTGCCGGCCTTTAACCTGGCGCTGTTCAATATCGCGCTGGTGGTGCGGCTGACGCGCGCCGGCGCGCAGGAGGCGCTGCTGCAGGATTACGTTCGCTTTGCGCGTGCGAAGGGTTTGCGCAACAGCCGCATCATCGGCGTGCACGTACTGAAGAACATCATGATTCCGATCGTGACCGTGATCGCCTTGCAGTTCGGCTCCATCATTGCGTTTTCGATCGTCACCGAATCGGTATTCGCCTGGCCCGGAATGGGCAAGCTGATCATCGATTCGATCCGCGTGCTGGACCGTCCGGTGATCGTCGCCTACCTGATGCTGATCGTGGCACTGTTCATTGTCATCAACCTGGTGGTCGACCTGCTGTACCCGCTGCTCGATCCGCGCGTGCGGCTGTCCGATGCGAAGGCATAAGAGATGGAACCCCTCCCATTGATTGCCGAAGCCGAGACGCCGTTCCAGCGTTTTACGCGCAATTTTTTCGCCAGCAAACTGGCGACGGCCGGCTTCGTGCTGCTGGCGCTGATCTTGCTGGCGGCCATCTTCGCCCCCTTCATCGCACCGCAGGATCCGTATGACCTGGCGCTGCTGGACGTGATGGATTCGCGGCTGGAACCCGGCAAACAATCGGTGGACGGCAGCCTGACCTTCCTGCTCGGCACCGACCAGCAAGGACGCGACATGCTGTCCGCGATCCTGTACGGCATCCGGATTTCGGTTGTGGTCGGCGTCGCCAGCACGGCGATTGCGCTGCTGCTGGGTCTCGGGCTCGGCCTGCTCGCCGGTTATGCCGGCGGCCGCACCGACGCGCTCATCATGCGGGTCGCCGACATCCAGCTGTCATTCCCGCCGATCCTGATCGCTCTCATCCTGCTGGCGCTGACCGGGCAAGGTGTGGGCAAGATCATCATCGCGCTGGTCGCGGTGCAGTGGGCCTACTACGCACGCACCGCGCGCAGCACGGCAATGGTCGAGCGCAAGAAGGAATACATCGAAGCGGCGACCGGCCTCGGCCTGTCGCCGCTGCGGATCGTGCTGCGCCATCTGCTGCCGAACTGCCTGCCGCCGCTGATCGTGATCGCCGCGCTGCAGGTGGCGTCGGCGATTTCGCTGGAGGCAACCCTGTCGTTCCTCGGCCTCGGGTTGCCGGTCACGGAACCGTCGCTCGGCCTGCTGATCGCCAACGGCTTCCAGTATCTGCTGTCGGGAAAATACTGGATCAGCTTCTTTCCCGGCATCGCCTTGCTGGTGACGGTGGTTGCGATCAACCTGGTCGCCGATCAGTTGCGCGACGTTCTCAATCCGCGCTTGCAAACGCAATGACCAGGCCGACGCTATCCGTCCAGCACCTGAGCACGCAGTTTGCCACGCGCGCCGGGGTAGTCAGCGCGGTCGACGACGTATCGTTCGAGGTGATGCCGGGGCAGATCATGGGACTGGTCGGCGAATCCGGGTCGGGCAAGTCGATGACCGGCTATTCGATCATGGGCCTGGTCGACCCGCCCGGCCGCGTCGTCGAGGGAAAAATCCTGCTCAAGGATCAGGACTTGCGCGTCCTGCCGCAGGACGCGATGCGCGCCGTGCGCGGCCACCGGATCGCGATGATTTTCCAGGACCCGATGATGACACTCAATCCGGTGCTGCGCATCGACACGCAAATGGTCGAGGCGATCCAGGCCCATCGCAGGGTCACCAGGAAAACCGCGCAGGCGATGGCGCGGGACGCGCTGGTGCGGGTCGGCATCGCCGCCCCGGACGAGCGGCTGCTGGCTTATCCGCACCAGTTCTCCGGCGGCATGCGCCAGCGCGTGGCGATCGCGATTGCATTGCTGAATTCTCCGGACCTCATCATCTGCGACGAACCGACCACCGCGCTCGATGTGACGATCCAGGCGCAAATCCTGTACGAGATGCAGAAGCTGTGCCGCGAATCCGGCACGGCGCTGATCTGGATTACGCACGACCTGTCGGTGGTCGCCGGCCTGGCCGACACGGTGAGCGTCATGTACGCCGGCAGGATCGTCGAAAGCGGCACCGTGCGCGAGGTGCTGGAACAGCCGCGCCATCCGTACACCAACGGACTGATCGCCTCCGCGCCCTCACGCAATCCGCGCGGCCAGCCGCTGCGGCAGATTCCGGGCATGACACCATCGCTGCTGAACCTGCCGACCGGCTGCACGTTCCGCTCACGTTGCGAACGCGCGACCGAGATTTGCAAGGTGACACCGCCGCTGGAGCAGATCGGGCAACGTTCGTTGCGCTGTTTTCATCCGATCCTTCATCACGAGGAGCCGATGCCATGAGCGAGACCGTCCATCCATTGCTGGAATTGCGCGCGGTAAGCAAGCGTTTCGTCAAGCCGCTGGATGCGGCAGCCAGGATCGCCGGGCTGTTCGGCGCCGGCGTCCGAGAGCAGATCGTGCACGCGGTGGAGGATGTGACGCTGGCGATCGCGCCTGGTGAAGTGCTCGGCCTGGTCGGTGAATCAGGCTGCGGAAAATCGACACTGGCGCGCATGGCGGTCGGCCTGCATGCGCTGTCGGACGGCAGCCGCTGGTGGCAAGGCGAGGATATCGATCGCCAGGATGCGGCGCGAAAACGGCGGACGCAGCTTGGCATGCAGATGATTTTCCAGGACCCGTATGCATCGCTCAATCCACGCCTGCGGGTGCAGGATATTGTCGGTGAGGCGCCCGTCGTGCATCGGATGATCGATGCCGCGCAGCAGAAGGAATACGTGGAAGGTTTGCTGCAGCGGGTCGGCCTCGAGCCGGCGATGCTGGGGCGCTTTCCGCACCAGTTCTCCGGCGGCCAACGCGCCCGCGTCGGCATCGCCCGTGCGCTGGCGGTGCGCCCTGCTCTGCTGGTCTGCGATGAGGCGGTGTCGGCGCTGGATGTGTCGATTCAGGCGCAGGTGCTGAACCTGTTCATTCGGCTGCGCGACGAACTGAACCTGACCTATCTGTTCATCAGCCATGACCTCGGTGTGGTCCGGCATGTATCGGACCGCGTCGCCGTGATGTATCTGGGGCGGGTAGTCGAGAGCGCAAGCACCGATGCGATTTTTTCACGCGCCAATCACCCGTATACGCAGGCGCTGCTGGCATCGGCGCCGAAGCTGGAAGTGAAGAAGATTGAATTTTATGCGGCCAAAGGGGAGATCCCCTCGCCGTTGCATCCACCGTCGGGTTGCCATTTCCATCCGCGTTGTCCGCATGCGATGGCACGCTGCACGGTGGAGCGACCGGCGCTGAAGGAAGTCGCGGCCGGGCATTTTTCGGCGTGCCATTTGAATGATATGGCGGGGTGAGATGTGGATGAATCTCCGCGGCCGCCACTTGCCGTTTCGTAGGGTGGAAAAGCGCTTATCGGCGCCCTTCCCGTGCTAGCGGGTTATGGATTCCCGCGTTCGCGGGAATGACGGTGGTAAGAGTGGAGGTCGTATCAATTACTACCGTCATTCCCGCGCAGGCGGGAATCCAGAGTGAATTCAAATCACGATGTCTTCATTCAGATCCCGCCACGCTTGACTTCGATAAAGCTCTGAATGACTTACGTTCATGCCGCGATTTCCTTCAACCGCCGAACAACCATGAATGGGCAAGCCGGCCCGGGAGCAAAGCACCGGCACCCGCAGCAATCAACCCAAGATTAGCACCGACGGTGAATCGCTTGTGTCGATTGATTTTGTTTGTCAAAGCGGAATGCACAGCAGCTACCACGCACACCGGCACCCAGACTGACAGAAGATGAATCGGGCTAAAACGCGAATTTGGAAAAAAGCCAAGCAGCCAAAAAGAACTGACTGCCGTGGTGGTCATGCAAATCATCCAAAGCCAGCCGATCATCCTGTGTCTTCCATGCTTCTCAAGAAACCTTCACCAGAAACGCCACCATGGTTTTTTCTTCGGCAGTTCACTGGATACTGTGGCCCAACCAGCGATCATCGTGCTGTCACCCCCGGTGTCCAGCCAGTCACCCAGCCAATCGCTGAGCCGGTATTGCACCGCAGCCGCACGAGCCGCGTCGCGGGCGTCAATCATCGGATAGATTTCTCCGGCAATAATGGCTCTCTGTTCGTAGATCCGCTCGACAAGCTGGCGCTCCGGATCTTCGGCGTCCATGTCGGCCAGCACGTCGTGCGCAAAGAAGACCGGTTCCTCCCAGTCATCCATGGCGCCGCTCACTTCTTCCCACAGGCCTTTCTCCACATACATCCCATACTGCAGATGGCGCACGCCCGACCCGCGCACGCTGCGGGTAAATTGCAGTGTATCGGTCGCGCTGGAAAATGAAAGATAGATAAGCTCGGCATCCATTTCACTGGACAGCTGATCCAGCTGTTCGGGCAGCATGCGTCCGTCGTCCGGAAAGGGAACACTGGCAAAGTCGGATGGCGGCTCGATTGTGGCGGCGGGAAAGTGCCGGAGAACACGGTCGAAGTCCGCTGGCTCCTTGCACCTGACATAGATTCGGACCATCGAAGCCATGGGCATTTTTCGAAAAAGTTTGGTCCGCCGCTCAAGCGCAATCTGAACAGCCGCTGACCCGGAAGCGACGGATAAAGCCTGGCGGACTGAACCGCCATCAACCGATGGCGGCGCTCGAAATTGTAAGCCCGAATTTGACTGATCCTGGAAGAATGATGCATCCGTGTTGCGGCTTGACCGCATATCGCTTACCGGGCCAGGCCGGCACCACGTTCCTTCCGCTTTTCCCCGCCCAGACTCAGAATCACCGCTGCCACCCCAAGCACCCCCGCGCCAATCGCAAACAAGGTATCGAAAGAATGTGTCGCCGCATACAAAGTGGCCATGGCGTAGCCTGCCAGCGCCTGCATCCCCGCATAAACGAAGGTCAGCATCGCCCAGTTGGGTTGATGGGCCGCGGGCCCGACGATTTCTATGACGCGGCCGGATACGACGGCGACCAGTCCTGGCGTCAGCGCTCCGACCACCAGCGACGAAACAAACAAGGCGAAGGTCGACGTCGACACCAGCGGCAAGCCCACCGCCAGCGCCTTGACGGCGAAGCAGGCAATCAGGGTATTGCGAAAGCCGAACCGGTCCGCCGCATAACCGCTCAGCAGCGGACCGATCACCGCACCGGCGCCGAACAGGGCCCAGAATATGCCGCCGGTCGATACCGGCCTGTGCAGCCCATGCACCAGATATTCGACCCAGAAGACGGTGTGCGGCAAATATCCTATCGCGTCCAGTGCATAGGCCAGCAAGAGCGCCAGCAGCGCGCCGCGCGGCATCAGGCGGCCACGCGGCGCGGGAGCGGCCGGCGTTTCCGGCGCGCTGAATCGTGGCCAGGCAAATGCCAGGGCGAGCGCGACACAGGCGGACAGCGCCAGCCATGCGGCGCCGGGATGTTCGGCACCCAGCAGCGGGACTACAAAACCCGACAGAATGATGCCGCCGCCGATCCCCGCGAAGACCACCCCGATCGCTTTTCCGCGCACCGCGACCGGCACCCGGCTCGCAGCATACGGCACGGCCAGGATCATCAGCATGCCGCCCGCGATGCCGGCCGCCAGACGCCAGAACCATAACCATTCCAGACCCAAATTGACGCTGCATGAAAGCATGCTCAGCAACACGGTCACCAACGCGCCGCGTATCGTGCAGGCGGCGCCGGTTTTCAGCGCCAGCCGGTGTCCTCCCAGCGCGCCTATCATGTAACCGATCAGGTTGGCAGCGGCAAGCTGGGCGGCGCCGGCGGTCGAGGTCCACTGCGCATCGATCAGCAAGGGCAGCAGCGCCACATAGGAAAACCGGCCGAGCCCAAGCCCGATCAGCGTGGCACAAAATCCGGCCAGCGCCGTCGGCCACCAGGACGAAGGCGATGCATCGTTCGATCTGTTCATTGTTGATGTCTGTGCAAGCGCCACTGGAGAAGCGGCAGGTCAGCTGATTATAAGCGTGAACACAAAACCGCCGCCGCCCTGGACTGCCGGCGCTGCCAGGGCGCAAAAAAGCCTGCCGGCTGATGTGACTCAGCGGGCAGGCTTTGCGGACGAGTGACAATTAAATCTTGTCGACCGCATCCTTTACGATTTCCTTGGCATCACCAAGCGCTTTTTCGGATTTGCCCTCTACCTGCTTGGCCAAACCCTTCGCTTGCTGCTCCTTGCTGTCTACTAATTTTCCGGCGCCTTCCTGAACTTTTCCGGCAATGTCTTTGGCTACGCCGCTGACCTGGTTTTTATTCATGATTGATTCTCCTGTAATTGATGGATGCTTGCTGCTGTATCAGTGTCATGTCTGCGTGAATCCCTCAGTAACGTCTTGGATTGTTCGGATTGCTGTCGGCGCGGTTTCGAACGCCATCGCCATCACGATCACGGTCGGCCCGATTCGGAACGCCATCACGATCGCGGTCTCGATCACCACGGTCCGAACGGTAGACCGGTTCGTTATTGTAAGGAACGCCGTATCCGATGCATCCGGATAAAAGACCGCCGGCGGCAGCAAGCACTATGACTAGTTTTTTCATGTTTTCTCCTGAGCGAATTCATTCAATGCCCGCACTACGTGCCGGGCAAGGAATAATGACGAAGCCGCGTATCGACTATCAGTTGCGGTTCGGATTGTTGGGGCGATCGTCGCGGCGGTTCGGCACACCATCGCCATCACGGTCGCGGTCGTTGCGGTTGCGTACGCCGTCGCCATCCCGGTCCCCGCCACCGCGTGCCCAGGCGCCGCGCTCCAGGTACCAGCGGCCGTCGCGCTGTTCCCAGCGCGGCTGGTTATAGGAATAGCCAGGACGCGCGCGCACATAGGTGCCCTTCACCCACTGATGACGGTTGCCACGCCAATCCCAGTGACCCGGCACCCATACATAACCACGTCGCGCAGGTGGAATGCGTTCGGTACGGAGGGGCGGTGGCGCGCTTTGTACAACGATGGTGGCAGATGTCGAAGGCAGCGTGACGCTGGCCAGCGATCCCGCAACAAGGGTAGCAATAAGCAATTTCTTGATCATCATGAACTCCTGGTGATTGGGGTCTATGACTCTTTATAACCCGTCTCGGCCGGCGCCTCTGTACGCTAGGCCGCATAGGACGTACAGTGAACAGCGGAGAACATGTGGAATACCGGCCAGCCTGCGGTGCGGGAGAAACTTCCGCCAGGCGCCAATCAATCCGGCTATCGGGAAAGGTGGAAAAAATCCCTTGCGAGGCGTTCGCCATTGATGACGATGTCGACTTCGTGGCGTCCGGCGTGATGGACGCGCGTGGTGAAATCACGGATCTGCTGCTCGCGTGCGATCGACACCGATTCCCCCGCGCCGAGCGTGAGTTCCTTCAGTTTGAACACCTTGGCCGATGTGGCGCCGGATTTTTTTACGTAGTGCACGATGTAGTCGATCACCAGGCGCTGGCTTTCGGACGATGCCGACTCCAGCCGGCATGACAGGCTGAGCCGGCCGCCAAGAGTGAGCTGCCGCGGGGACAGCAGCAGGTCGTGCACGCGCACCTTCGGTGCCGCGCCGGCGCCGATCACCGCCAGCGCACGCTGGTCGCCCTTCTTGATCAGGGTGCGCAGCGCGCGCTTTGCAATCCAGGCGGTATGCGGCGTGCCGAGCTGCCAGCTCTCGATGCGATCCAATACCCAGGCAGGATGATCGCGGGTGATGTCGTTGAGATGGTTTGCCACCGATTTGCGGACGTAGAGACTGGGGTCGGCCTTGAGGTTTTCAAGGATAACCGCGACCGGCGCCGGGTCGGCCATCAGCGCTTCCAGCCGAAACGACCAGGGAAGGCGCGGACGGCAGCCTTCGCTGGCGAGCCGGCGAACGGCGTCGCCGTCGTCAAGCGACCAGCGCTCCATCACCGCCAGCGTGCGGGGCAGGTCGCGCCGCAAGAACGGCCGCACCGCAAACTCGGACGAGCCAAATCCAGTAAAAAACTTCAGCGCATCCATCGAGGCATCAAAATCATCCAGCCCGTAGAGGCCGACATAATCCGGTAACACAAGGGTCACGAAATTGTTATTGATGCGCGGCGCCAGCCGGCGCAGGATGCCCAGTGTTTGCCGATAATCGGCCGGCAGCGTCGCATGCAGGCTTTCCGTCATGCGGCGCAGCCGCTGCAGCAGCGAGAGGTCGTTGAGACCGGTCAGCGACAGCGCGAGAAATTGCGCGCCATCGAAGGCAGGATGAATCGCAGCGGTTTGTTCGGCAATATGACGAAACCGGCTGGCGTCGAAAATTTCCTTCAGTGCCGGAGAGGCGGTTTCTGTCATCAGCGTCAGCGCAGGTCGATTGAAAATGCAATGCCGTGATTTTATCCTTGTTCCTTGCGGGCGGGTACTTGGCATCGCGTTCGTGATGCAGAAGCGCAGCAAGGTGAATCAGCACGGATTCGTTTTCCCATAGCCGTCCTGAACATCAGCCTGGAAACGGGCGATGATGAAGGAATAGCAGGCCCGCTGTGAGGGAGCGGACCTGCCTGTATCTGGAAGCAGGCAAAACAGGAGCCTGTCCTGCGGACAATCAGAATAGTGCCGCACCTGTCATGGTGCCGGTCGTGGTGCCTAGACCTGTAGTGGCGCCAGGGCCGGTGGTAGTGCCAAGACCGGTGGTAGTGCCAAGACCGGTGGTAGTGCCGAGACCTGTCGTGGTGCCGAGACCTGTGGTGGTGCCAAGGCCGGTGGTAGTGCCGAGACCGGTGGTGGTGCCGAAGCCGGTGGTGGTGCCAATGCCGGTGGGGGTGGTGGTGCCGAGGCCGGTAGTGGTGCCAATGCCGGTGGGGGTGGTGGTGCCGAGGCCGGTAGTGGTGCCAATGCCGGTGG
>JAZKDW010000045.1:0-9069 GCA_040387375.1 Pseudomonadota bacterium | reverse complement strand
GTGCCAATGCCGGTGGTGGTGCCAATGCCGGTGGTGGTGCCAATGCCGGTGGTGGTGCCAATGCCGGTGGTGGTGCCAATGCCGGTCGAGCCTGTACCAGTCGTGCCTGTGCCGATGCCCCCCGTACGGAATGGGTCTGTGCCGGTAGCACCACTTCCAATTGCGACTGTGCCGAACGATCCTGTACCCGTGGTTCCCGTACCGACAGTGTCAGACCCATTGGTATCAGAAGCCGCAGCACTGGTATCCGTAGGAGTCGTGCCCGTGCTTGTTAAAACGCCCGTGCCATTGTCGCTCCCGACAGAAAATACACCACCGCCCGTCGCACCGGGTCCAAATTGCACCGGAAAGATTTGGCCGCGGATTTCCCCGGCAGGATTGGCAACGGTATGAACATTGAAGTAATAACTCCCGGATTGCAGATTATCGAGCTGCTCCGCCGTCAACGTCGCCTGTGTTGTCCACACGCCGCTCCCGGGAGTAGTCTCTGTCAACGGAAAAATGATCGGCCCCGGTTGGCCCGGAGGAGCCAGATGGATGTGTGCAGCGTTGGCCACGATGCTGTTGGTGGCGACAGCCGCTACCATTTGCAATGTCGTCGGATCCACCTTTAGCGCCCCGGCACCCTCCGCTGTGCTTGCTGTCGGCGGCACTTCCTGCGGACCTCTTAATGCGGATACGAAAAACAGGGGGGCGTTGGCTATCTGTGCTCCCATAGTCGTTCCGTTGGAACCCGTGCCGCTTGTTGCCGCCGCCTGGTACGGCAAGATCTGTCCACGAATCTCGCCCTCGGGGAATGACGCGCTGCTGACGCTGAAGTAAAAATTGCCAGGTGCCGAGATGAAGGTGTCCAGCTGCAGAGGCGTGAGCGTCGTAGCCAGTGTCCAGATGCCGCTTCCAGGCGTAGCCTCTGTCAGGGTAAATGCCACGTCACCATTGACACCGGGCGCACCGGACCGGATTGTCGCCGCTGTCCCGCCAATGCCACTGGTTATCAGCGTCACCGTGAGCAGGCTCGTGGCCGGATTGAAGACAATTGTCGCGTCCCCGACCGCAGGGCTGTTGGTAGCCGGCACAGTCTGCGACGCGTCCAGCACTGCCGCATACGTATTGACAAGTTCGGCCGTCGCAGCTTGGGTAACCGGCTCAGTAAAGGTGACGCTGGCGAGCATCATGCCGTCGGAAACGTTGCTCGAGAAGCCGTTGTCATTGTCATTATCGTCGCCACCACAGGCGGCAAGCGTGATTGCCATGCTCGCGATGAGGAGCAGGCGCATCCAGTCTTTGATATGGGAAAATTTCATGATAGTGCCTCGCAAATTTGTAAACAGATGGGGCGAATCGATGCACCGAATGTGCCAGTGAAGTACCGCTTGCCCGATGCGAAGCCATGCCAGGAAAGCGTGCGAAAAGAGGGAGAGCCTTTGTTTTATCGTCTGTCCGATGCGCCCGAACAAGTGCCGCCGCTGCCGCAAGCATGAAAAAAATACCGGTATGTGTATATGAATTTACCTGTCAGCCTGCCAAACCGGTAAATGTGTGCCGATCATTTTTATGCCAGGTCAGATTCCTGCCGTTGCCGATGCACCAGTCATGACCGCAGACAAAGACGGCGCCAATTTATTGGCGTAAAACACGGCGCAAGTATCTGCTAAACTACACAGCGATTCCAGTCCGCCCTGTCCCAGCTGGCGCGGGTTTCAAGGCGAATGCGAATTGCCTGATGCAATCTTGCTGGCATTGCGAACAACAATCCTCCCATGGCGAATGAACAGAATACTTCCGCACGTTTCAAACCGGCCGACATGAGCGTCGACAGTTCGAAACATATTGCGCTGTATATTCAGCTCGCCAATATTTTCCGATACAAGATCAAATCGAATGCATGGGCAGCGGGCTACCAGTTGCCAAATTTCGAAACCCTCGCCGTGCAATTCAAGGTCGGCAGAATCACGGTGCGCCAGGCGGTCTCGCTGTTGGTCCAGGAGCAGCTGCTGACATCGAGTCGCGGCCGCGGCACCTTCGTGCGGGATTCGAGCGACGCCCTTACCGCAACCGCGCGCGCATCGCTCGATGCAATGCGTCCCGAAGCGGACGATCAGCAAATCAGAATTTTGTTCAAGGGTGAGACCGATACCTTGCCGGCCGAATTTTCAGGCAGCGGAACCAGTTACGATTGCTACACTGAAATCACAAAGGTGCATCTCCATCGCGGCCAGCCGTTCGGCATGATGCGTATTTTTGTCGCCACCGAGATTTTCAAACGCTTTCCAAAACGGGCAATCGAAAAGCACAAGCTGCTCAGTCTTGTAATGAAACACGACAAAATCAGTGACATGCTGGAGCAGACGATGACGGTGGAACCGGCCGATTTCATCCTGTCCGAGCACCTGCACTATTCGCTGGGCTCGCCGGTGGCGAAAATCCTGCGCAGACTGGTCGACAAGGACGGCCGTGTGGCCTATGCGGGATTGTCATGGTACCGGGGCGATACCTTCGTGATGAACATGGTGCTGCCAAAATCAAGCGTGCAGGAGATGCCGCCTTCCGTGTTTGCGCCGTCATCGCGCAACGCAAAATAGAGCGGCGGCGCCAGGAGTCCTGGCCCGCACCTGGCGGCACGGGCCTTGTATCGGCTGTTATTCCTTTTCGATACCGGCGACCCGGATTGCGCGCCCCCAGCTTTCGAGTTCCGTCTTGAGGAACTGTTCCATTTCCGCCGGACTACTTGGTGTCGGTTCGCCACCGAAGCGCGCAAAAAAGTCTTTTGCCTGCTGTGTGGACAGCACCTTTTGCATCACTTCGCTGAGCTGGCTGATGATCTGGGGCGGCGTTCCCGCCGGCACCAGCGCGCCCGCCCATGCGACCAGATCGACCGGCACGCCAGCCTCGGCCATCGTCGGCACGTCCGGCAAGACCGGAACCCGTCTTGTACCCGTGACCGCCAGTGCGCGCAGCTTGCCATCCTTCACCAGCGGCACTGCGGGTGTCAGGTCAGGAAACATGATCTCGACCTGACCGCCGATCACATCGGTCAGGGCCTGTGGCGTTCCCTTGTAGGGGATCTGCAGCAATTTGATGCCGCTCTGGTTGGCATACATCTCGGCCGCCACGCGCGACGAGGTATTGCCGCTGGCGTAAGTGATTTTCCCCACATCTTTCTTCGCCTTTGCCGTCAACTCGCTGAGCGACCTGGGCTGGCCCGCGGTGTTGCGCACAACCAGAACCATCGGCGACTTGGTGATCATCCCCACCGGCGCGAAATCCTTGAACGGATCGTAGGGCAGCTTCTTGTACAGATGCGGATTGACTGACTGCGTAGTCATCGTGGTGACAAAAATCGTATAACCGTCGGCCGGCGACTGCGCCACCGCCTGCGCGGCGATGAAACCATTGCCACCCGCGCGGTTATCGACGACCACGGATTGCCCCAGAAGCTCGGACATATGCTGTGCCACATAACGCGCCGACGCGTCGGTGCCGCTCCCCGCCGGGAAAGGTACGATGATTCTGATCGGTTTGGATGGATATTTGGCCTGCGCACAGGCCGCACCGGAAAGTGCACCCAATCCGACCATTGCCGCCATCAGAATAACGCTTCTTCGTTTCATCTTGTCTCCTTGTTTTGAATGCACTTCGTTTTTGTTTCCAACCTTGTCCGGAACCTTGTCCACATTCCAAGTCCCATTAATACGATTTAGGCAGCCCGAGACCGTGCTCGGCGACGTGGCAAAGCGCAAGCTCCTGGGAGACCGGGGCGATCATCGCGAGCATGCTTTCGCGGAAGCCGCGTTCAACATGAAATTCCTTCGAAAAGCCAAATCCGCCGTGCGTGCGCACCGCACGCTGAGCCGTCTCGAACGCCGCTTCGGCGGCAAGATACTTGGCTGCGGTCGCCTCCAGGCCGCACGGCTTGCCGGCGTCGTACAGGGCGGCTGCCTTCCACATCATCATCTCGGCCGCCTGCAGCCGCATCCAGCATTCGGCCAGCGGATGCTGGATCGCCTGATTCATCCCGATCGGACGCCCGAATACTACCCGTTCCTTCGCATAGTTGACCGCGCGGTCCAGGCTTTTCATGCCGCCGCCGAGGGCGGAGGCGGCAACCAGGATGCGCTCCGGGTTCAGGCCGTGCAGCAGGCACTTGAACCCCTTGCCTTCCTCGCCGATACGGTCCTCGACCGGAATCTCCAGGCCATCGATGAACAACTCGTTCGAATCGACCGCCTTTCTCGCCATCTTCTCGATCTCGCGCACCTCGATCTTCGTGCGGTCCAGATCGGTATAAAACAGCGTGATGCCGTCGGTCGCCTTGGCGCAGTCCTCCAGCTTCGAGGTCCTGGTCACCAGCAGAATCTTGTTCGCCTGCTGCGCAGTCGAGATCCATACCTTCTGGCCATGCACGATGTAGCGGTCTCCCCTGCGTTGCGCGAAGGTTTTGATATGCGGCGTATTGGTGCCGGCATCCGGCTCGGTGACACCGAAGCAGGCGCGATGTTCGCCGCGGATCAACGGCGGCAGCATGCGCGCCTTTTGCTCGGATGTGCCGAACACGACCACGGGCTGCGGACCGAACAGATTGATGTGGACCGCGGAGGTGGCAGCGGAACCGAGCGCGCCAATCGCATGCATCACGACAGCGGCTTCCGTGATGCCCTTGCCGGCGCCGCCGTATTCCTCCGGCATCGTGATGCCGAACCACCCACCGTCGGCCAGCACTTTGCAGTAATCGTCGGGGAACCTGCCGTCGCGGTCGCGTGCCAGCCAGTAGGCGTCGTCAAAACGCGCGATCGTTCTGGTAATGGTGTCGCGTATCGCGACCTGTTCTTCCGTCAGTGAAAAATCCAGCATGCAGCCGTCTCCTTGAATCCTTGTCGCTGTCCGATGTTCGCAGTCGCCGGCTTACGTTTTTGGTACCATGCTTTGCGGAACACGCACCGGCATGCTGAGCAGTATCTGCGCCATGCCCTTTCCCAACGGGTCGTTGCGCATCGACGCCATGCCACCGCCGCCGAGCGCCTGTTCGCACACGAAGTTCATGGCGCCCAGTCCCGGCAGGTCGTAGCGTGTTACCGGTCCTTTGACGAGGTGCGCGAGATAGCCGGCGACCCGCGCCGCGCCAAGCTGCGCACGCAAGACAGGCAGCAAGGCCGGTGTGCGCGCAATGACACCTATATTGGAAATGTCGCCCTTGTCGCCCGAGCGGGCGTAGGCTAGCTGAACCAGCGGCACCTCGACGTCCGGCTCCAGCGACGCCGCCTGTTCCATGTCCGTCTCGAGCGGCGTCGCCGATTCGGCGGGCGGGACGGGCGGCATCAGGGTGGGAATCTCGACCGGCCCGATCACCACTTTCGGCTGCAGCCGCATTTTGTCGAGCAGGAACGCGAACTGGCGAATCGAAGGCGACACGCTCGGCCGGCCGCCGGCGCCCGTAGTGCCAGGTGACCATGAGGTGCCGGCGGCCGCGATTTCCCTTGCGAATAACTCGAGCGCCGCCTTCTGCGAATGGCTGACGGTCACGCGCAGCACCGCTTCACGTGTGCCGGCCGCCTGTGCCAGAGGTCCGTAGGTCGATTCCGCGCCCAGCACTTCGACGTTGGTCGCGGTAAACGCCGGCAGACCCATTCTGTCAAAAATCCCGGCGCTTCTTTCAATCAGCGCCGCGCCGGTTCTTTGCGCCTTGCGCACCGCGTCAATGCCAACGATGGTCAGCTGGGCGGAAGTCCGGAAACCAGCCGTATAAGTCGCGCTCACCTTGTAGAACGCCGTCGGCGCGCGCCCTTTTGCGCCAGCTACGCGGACACGGTTTTTGCCCTGCTGTTCCAGCCTCACATGGCGAAAATCACATGCGACATCCGCCAGCAGGTAATTGGCCGGGTCGCCGATTTCGTACAGGATTTGCTCACCGACCGTGGCGCAATTCACCAGTCCGCCGGTGCCTTCCGGCTTGCTGACCACGAAGCTGCCGTCCGCATGGCATTCGACAATCGGATAGCCGATATTGGCCCAGTCGGGTACTGACTCCCAGTCGGTGTGCAAGCCGCCGGTGGCCTGGCATCCACACTCGATCACGTGGCCGGCCAGGCTGCCGGCGGCGAGCCTGTCATAGTCATTGGCCTGCCACCCGAACTCATGCATCAGCGCGCCAAGCGTGACCGCGCTGTCCACGCAGCGACCGGTGATCACCACCTGCGCACCGGCATCCAGCGCATCCCGCACGGAGAGTGCGCCGAGATAGGCATTCGCCGACACCAGCTTCTCCGGCAACGGCTTGCCGCTCTGGAGTTCCCGCACGTCCTCCTGTGCCAGTTCACCAAGCAGAGGCAATACATTATCGCCTTCGATCACCGCGATCCGCAGGTCGGGTATGCCTAGCGAACGGGCAAGCTCGCCTAGTGCCTTGGCACAGCCCTGCGGGTTGACACCGCCAGCGTTGCTCACCACACGGATGCCTTTTGCAACCACATCCTTTAGCACCGATGCCATCGCGACGGTAACAAAATCGGTAGCGTATCCCGCATCCGGATTTTTCATGCGTGCCCCGGCCAGCAGCGACATGGTGAGTTCGGCAAGATAGTCGAATACCAGATAGTCGATATTGCCGGCCGCGACCAGCTGCGCGGGACCCACACTGCTGTCCCCCCAGAAGCCCGAGGCGCCGCCGATACGGACGATCTTTTCCACTGCTTCAGTCATCAGTCATTACTCCGAAAAAATTGCGGCGCGCACGCGCCGCGGAGATTCATCATTCGGCCTGGCGTTTTGCTTACCGTCCGGTCCAGACAGGTTTCCTCTTGTCGAGGAACGCTTGCAGCCCTTCGCGCGCATCTTCGGTCATCGATAGCAGGCCGATCTGGCTTTCGGTGAAAGACATCGATTCCTCGAAGCTCATGTTCTTGATGCGTTTTATCGTATACAGACCGCGCCGTATCGCCGTCGGCGAGTTGCGCAAGATGCCCGACACCAGCGCGTCGACTTTCTGGTCGAGCGGATCGGCGATGTGGTTGATGAGCCCCAGCTCCAGCGCCTGCGCGGCGCTGATCGGATCGCCTGTCAGGCACATTTCATTCAGCATCCGTTCCGGAATCAGATGCTGCAGCACGCTCAGTACCTGCATCGGGAACACGCCGACCTTTACTTCCGGCAAACCGAAGCTGGCATGGGGGCTCGCCACCGCCATGTCGGCCATTGCCAGCAGACCCATGCCGCCCGCCATGCAGGCGCCATTAACGCGCGCAATGATCGGCACGCAGCAGGCGCGGGTACGGCGCAACAGGTTGGCGAAGGATATGGTGGGTGACGAAAAGTCAAACACGAATGACTTGCCGGTCTGCAGGTCGGCGCCAGAACAGAACGCCTTGTCGCCGGCGCCGGTCAGCACGATGCAGCGGATATCCGGATTGGCATCGGCCTCGTCAAAGGCGGCGATGAGGCCATCAATCACTGCCGGGTTCATTGCATTGCGCCGTTCGGGCCGGTTGATGGTGAGCGTCATCACACCGTCTTTTTTTTCATTGATTAATTCAGTGGTCACTTTTTGATTCCTTTGTCATGCGGCTATCGATTCAGGCGGCGGCGCCGGGCTCGCGCGATATGCCGCGCTCGAACATGTCGGCAATGGCAGTCTCCGGGTATCCGATTTCATCAAGAATCTCGCGGCTGTGCTCGCCCAGTCGCGGCACGTGGCGCCGGATGGCGGGCGGCGTGCCGCTCCATTCGCTAGGACATGCCATCATGCGAATACGCCCTTCGGTCGGATGTTCGACTTCCTGGAAAAAACCGATATCGTGCAGATGCGGATCGTCCAGCAAGGTATCGAAGGTATTCATCGCGAAGACCGGGATGCCTAGCGGCGTGAGCGCGTCGCGCCACTCTTGGGTCGTGCACGCCTCCAGCTCATCCGACAACAGCTTGTAGAGCTCCTCGATGTGCGTGGTGCGCGTCACGATGTCCTTGAATCGGGGATCGGTTTCCATCATGGCGGATTTGCCGATCAGGCCAAGGAAATTTTTCCATTGCCCGTCCGTGTAAACCACCACGCATACATGACCATCCCTGGTCTTGTAGGGCCGCCGGTGCACGTTGAGCAGGCGCGGATAACCGAAATCGCCTCTGGGGGGAACGAAAGTATGTCCGTAAAGATGATCGGACAACACGTAATTCGCCATGGTCTCGAACATCGGCACATCGACGGACTGTCCGGTTCCGGTGCGTTCGCGCGCATACAGCGCCGCGCAGACGACACCCATTGCGTAAAGGCCGACGGAGCGGTCGACGATCGTGACCGGGGTATAGCGTGGAACGTCGCTGCCGTTCATCATCGCCGCCTGCGGCAATGCGACCGCCGCCTGGATGGCGTCGTCGAACGCCGGCTCGGGCGCATACCTGCCGCGCTGGCTGTAACCGAAGGTGCCAACATAGATCAGCCGCGGGTTGATCTTGCGCAGCTCTTCGTAACCAAGGCCGAGGCGCACCATCGCGGCAGGCCGGACGTTATAGATCAGCACGTCGGACTGGGCGGCCAGCTTGAGCAGCGCCGCCTTGCCTTCGCTGGTCTTGAGATCAAGCACGATGCTGCGCTTGTTGCGATTCACGTTCATGAACACCGGCCCCATGCCGCGGTCGCCGTTCGGGCCAACACCGCGCACCACGTCGCCTTCCGGCGATTCGACCTTGATGACATCGGCACCCATGTCGCCCAGCATCTGGGTTGTGGACGGCCCCATGAAGACAGCGGTCAGGTCGAGCACCTTCACTCCAGCCAATGCCCCTTCGGGTTGTGCAGCCATGACAGATTTCCTTTTCAGCCAATAGAACTATAAGCAGTACTTTAGACTGTTAATGAAATTTCTGTCAATAAATTTCTGGCTGCGACGAGGGTGGATCGAAAGGTATTGCATCGCGTTGAACTGCATTGCGCTATTCGAAGCCCTGGAAACCGGTCGTGTTGATGATCCCCGCCGAGCCTGCCTCATTGTTTGCCGAACGCTGCAAAACCCACGTAAAATGCCCCAATGCGGGTGTAGCTCAATGGTAGAGCAGAAGCTTCCCAAGCTTACGACGAGGGTT
>JAZKDW010000044.1:0-40245 GCA_040387375.1 Pseudomonadota bacterium | reverse complement strand
CGGTGGAAGGCGTGCAGTTTTCCACCCTGCAACTGCTCGTTGAGACGTAACTATACCGACCGGGACACGCTCCCCGTTTAACAACCGCACGCACCAGCCGATTGCGCGATAATCCGTCAATCAACGCCAGCCTCGCATGCCCGCCCCAACCCCGCAATGAGCACAAACCCCATGCCTGTCTCACCCGCCCCGTTCCGTGCACCGCACATCGATACGCTGCGCGGTATCGCCGTGTTCGGCATTCTGCTGGTCAATATCTGGTCTTTCGTCTGGGGATTTGAATCGCTGCGTTATGGTGTACTGCCGGCCGCAGCGTCGCTATACGATCGTGTCGCCGTCTTCATGGTCGCCTTCATCGCCGAACAGAAGTTCTATCCGATTTTTGCCTTCCTGTTTGGCGCCGGTTTTGCATTGCATACCCGCGCGCTGAAACGCCGCCTCGGAACCTGGCAGCGCGTCAGGAAAACCTATCGGCGCAGACTCGCCTGGCTGGTTGGCTGCGGTGTCCTGCATGGAACGCTGATCTGGTTCGGGGATATCCTGACCGTGTACGGCATCGCCGGATTTTTCCTGCTGCCGTTCGCCGGCGCGCGCCTGAGAAAAGTGCGCATGGCCTTATGGATTTGGTCCGCCGCCTGGATTGTGCTGATCGTATTGAACGTGCTGACGGCGCTGCCGCTGAGCGATGATGACGTTACACGGGCACTTGGAATCAGCCTGATCGACGCCGCGCAGCAGGCCCGCGCGGTGTATACAGAGGGCACGGTTGCCGAGGTAGCCTGGCGGCGGCTCAACGATTACGCGTCGGTTTCTCTGCAATCGGTGTTGTTGTTGCCGCATCTGATGGTGCTCTTCCTGCTCGGCACGCTTTCGATCCGGCTCGGCTGGCTGATCCGGCCCTGGCGCCACCGTGCCTTATGGCGCCGGGTGCGGTCGACAGGCTTTGCGCTGGGTATTCCATTCAGCCTGCTGTGGGCCTGGCTGGCGCTGGACGAAGCGATCAACCCGCTTCTTGGCTCGCCTCATCTGTTTACCGCATTTGCCTTGTTGCCGCTGGGCGGCTCCCTGCTCGCAGCCGCCTATGTTGCCTCGCTGATGCTTGCGGGCATTCCGACCATGCGCCACCTTGGCAACTGGCTTGCGCCGGTGGGTCGCATGGCGCTGACCAACTATCTTTCGCAGTCGGTCCTGTGCGTGATATTGCTGCAAAGCGTAGGCCTGGGGCTCGGCGCCAAGCTCGCTCCAGCGCAATTGATACTGATTGCTATCATGATCATGGTCTTGCAGGTAGTTGTCAGCCGCTGGTGGCTTGCCCGAAACAAGCAAGGTCCGATTGAGATACTGTACCGCCGCCATGCCGACGCCGGAATCGATTGACATGCATCGGCGCAATGCAAGAGAGAGGGCCGCCTTGGACAGTACATTCCCCACATAATTCTTGCACCAAGGCACACCGTGCGATTAACGGCAGTGCATCACACTTCGGAAAAGGCATGAATTTTCTCAAGCTTCTCTTCACAAACCATTGCCCTGGCCCGAAAATCGTTCCATTTTGCAAAAAATTAATTCGTATGAAGCCCGGCTTTCTATAGAATATCGGGGCCGCGCGGTGTAAAGAAATACCGTGCGTGATGGCGTGATGTAAAGCTGTTGCTCAATCAGGTTGCCAAAAGTCAGACTACATGCAACAGGTCCAGGCAGGTACATAACCTGCTCAACCTCCAGTATGCTGCTCACCGATTTTAGCTTCAATTGCAGCGATTAACTTGGTAATGGTCGCTCCGGTGGCAAGCGTGCATCCCAAATCCTGCGCTGCTGCCATGTGACCGATTGGCGCGATTTTTTCACCTTCGCCCTTTCACGCGGATTCGATTATTTCTGCCAATAAGTTTTTTAATGTAAGCGATGTATTTTTTCCATGTAAAAGCTCCTGTAAAACATACGCGGATAAGGATTGATTTCTCTGGCGCTTGATGAAGAATCCAGGCAAAACCTCACCAGAAGTCGCGGAATCGTTACCGTAAGTTATGGCAGTTGATGTAAAAAATTTTAACGGGACCCAGTACGGATTTCGGTGCGCCTGGGCACATGAATGCGGAAACCGGTTTGAATTGTCGTGCTTTAGATTCCGGGAGGCAGACCACATTGAAAAAAGAAACAGGCATGTGTTTTACCGAACATAAGAAAAACTTTTCTGAGTGCAATATACTGCTTTAGCTTTTACTAAGTAATCTTCAATTCTCGGAGTGGAAAATGTTACGGATTTCCAATCACTTTGTTTCAAAAATGGTTTCCATTCTGCTTCTGCTCGAAATTGCCATTTTGATTACATCGGCCTACCTTGGTGTGCTCATCCGTTTTTTTGACGGCACGCGCCTGGTGTCTGAGCAGGTTGATGATTTTTTCCCCTCCGCCGTGGTGTTTGCATGCGCAATGGTGTTCAGCATGAGTGCGCTGGGCATGTACCAGATCAATTTTCGCGAGGGATTCAGAAATACATTCTTGCGGTTGATGCCGTCGTGCATGCTCGGCTTTGCCCTGATCACCTTGATTTTTTATGTGCTGCCTGATTTGTATTTCGGCCGCGGCATATTGGGCTTCATGTTTCTTTGCGCAATTCCCGCCATCCTGGTCACAAGAGCCTTGTTCTTCAAATCGACCCAGTCAAAATTTCTGGAATCGCGCATCATGTTTCTAGGCGCCGGCGCACTGGCGCAAGAGTGCGGCATCCTGGCCAAGGACAATGTCTTTCACCATCAATATAATATCGTCGGTTTTATTCCGCTTGGCAGTGAAGAAGCCTGCGTTCCCGCATCAGCCTTGTTGCCAATGGAAGGCACACTCAAGGATATGGCGAAAAAGCACAATGCCGGCGAGATCATCGTATCGGTTCAAAACCGGCGCGGCGGCGCATTCCCGATCCGTGAAATGCTTGACTGCAAATTGAGCGGCATCAAAGTCACCGATTCGGCTGCGTTTTTCGAACGCGAGGCGTGCCAGATCCGTGTCGATTCATTGCAGCCCAGCTGGCTGGTGTTCGGTAATGGCTTCGATCAAAGTTATGTGCGTATTTTCGGCAAGAAGATGTTCGACCTGATCGTCAGCGTCCTCATTTTTATCGTCGCCCTGCCGATTCTGCTGATCACCGCCCTGTTCATTTATATAGAAGACCAGGGCCCCATCTTCTACAAGCAGGAACGTGTTGGCAAGGACGGGGTAAATTTCATGGTCTTGAAATTCCGCAGCATGCGGGCGGATGCCGAGACCGGCGGCAAACCGCAATGGGCCACCACCAACGATCCGCGCACCACCAGAACCGGCCGCATCATCAGGCTGCTGCGCATTGACGAATTTCCGCAGATCCTGAACGTGATCAAGGGTGAAATGAGTTTTGTCGGACCACGTCCGGAACGGCCCTACTTCGTCAAGCAGCTCAATGAAGAGATCCCGTTTTATAACGTCAGGCACAGCATCAAACCCGGCATCACCGGCATGGCGCAAGTGCGCTACCAATATGGCGCCTCGGTTGCCGATGCCGTGCAAAAGCTGCAGTACGATTTGTACTATGTCAAAAACAATAGCCTTTTTCTCGATCTTCTTATTCTGATTGATACCCTGCAGGTAGTCATCCTTGGCAAGGGTAGCCGATGACCCCCGGAATATCTTAAATGCTGACCGTCGTCGCGGGGTACAGCTATTCCATAGCAGCCGTCGCATTCCTCGTCCTGTTCGCGCTGCTGCTGACCAGATGGCGTGACCGGCGGCAGGCGCCCTTGCTGGCGCTGGCCTGCTTCCTTTCCGCGCTATGGGCCAGCATGGTGGCGTACCAGGTGACGCAGGGAATAGTGATGTCCCTGTCGACAAGCCTGCTGGAAATTGTCCGTAGCGCCGCCTGGTCCGCGTTCCTGCTCGCGCTTCTGCGCCCGGTCCAGCAGACTCGCACATTTCACGGCTTCACTTACCGGCCGTCGGCTGCGATCGTCGCGGCCGCTTATCTGGTGATCTTTGCCGCCACCATCATTTCGTATCTGAGCATCGACTACGCGCGCGGCCTGGCCGGCCTGGTCAGCGGCAGCATTGGCCGTGTGGCCCTGGCGGTAATGGGCATGCTGCTGGTAGAAAATCTGTTCAAGAATTCAGCCGGCAAAGAGCGCTGGGGAATCAAATTCGCCTGTTTCGGCATCGGCGGACTGTTTGCGTACGATTTTTATTTATATGTCGATGCCATCTTGTTCGCGCGCATCAATGCAGAAATCTGGACCGCCAGAGGGGTCGTCAATGCATTGATCGTGCCGCTGATTGCCGTGTCGGCCGCGCGCAATCCGCAGGGCACGGTCGGCCTGGCGATGTCGCGCCGCATCCTGTTTCAATCGGTCGTGCTGGTCGGCTCCGCGATTTACCTGCTGACGATGGCGGCCGCCGGCTACTACCTGCATTTTTTCGGCGGCAGCTGGGGCACGGTCATGCAAGCGGCCTTCCTGTTTGGCGCGCTGATCCTGCTGGTGACGGTGCTCGCGTCGGGTGCGTTCCGCTCGTGGCTGAAGGTCTATCTCAGCAAGCACTTTTATCGCTACAACTACGACTACCGCGAAGAATGGCTGCGCTTCACCCGCACCTTGTCGGTCGAGGGACCGCAACTCGGAGAACGGGTGGTCGAGGCGATCGCGGAACTGGTCGAAAGTCCCGGCGGTGTGCTTTACCTGAGGACCGAATCGGCGAACTATGAGCCGATGGCGCACTGGAACACGACCGAGACTAGCGATGCCGAGCCGCAGGACAGCCAGTTCTGCCAGTTCCTGAAAAATACCCAATGGGTGGTCGACCTGCAAGAGGCCGAAACCACGCCGGAAAAATATGAAGGGTTAACGCTGCCGCAGTGGCTGCCGGCGCTGCCGAAAGCATGGCTGGTCGTACCGCTGATCCTGCATGCCGAATTGCTCGGCTTCGTGATCCTGTTCAGGCCGAGAAGCAAGATCAGCCTGAATTGGGAAGTGCTGGACTTGCTGAAAATCGCGGGAATCCAGGCCGCCAGTTACCTGGCAAAACAGGAGTCCGCCAATGCGCTGACCGTCGCCCGCCAGTTTGAAACCTTCAACCGGATGTCCACCTTCGTCGTGCACGATCTGAAAAACCTGGTGTCGCAGCTGGCGCTGGTGGTATCGAACGCCGAACGGCACAAGGACAGTCCGGAATTCCAGAAGGACATGCTGGAAACGCTTGAACATTCAGTACAAAAGATGCGCATCCTGCTGCAAAAATTCAACCGCGAGTCATCGATCGAGAGGCCGGGCGTGGTCTCGATCGACAAGCTGCTGCAGCATGCGGTTGCGCAAAAGGCCAGCACCAAACCGCTGCTGTCACTCGAGGTCGCCGCGCCGGGACTGATGGTGTTTGCGAATGCAACGCGCCTTGAACGTGTAATCGGCCATATTATCCAGAACGCGCTGGAAGCCACTGCGCGCGACGGGCAGGTGGCAATTCGCCTGATGGAGCACAATGGCAGCGCGGTCATCGAGTTGAGGGATACCGGACGCGGCATGAGCGAAACATTCATTCGCGAACGGCTGTTCAAGCCATTCGAGTCCACCAAACCGGCAGGCATGGGCATCGGCGTGTTTGAAAGCCGCGAGTATGTCCATGAACTAGGGGGAAAACTCGAAGTCGAAAGTCAATTATCGGTAGGCACGACGTTCAAGGTGACCCTGCCGCTTTATCAGTTCGAGCAAGAGAGCGTATCAAGCGCCGCATAACAAGAAGAGGAATGCCGTGAGCCAGGAAAAACAGGTTTTACTGGTCGTCGAAGACGATCCGGGTCTGCAAAAGCAGATGCGCTGGGGCTTCGATGCCTATGAAGTAGTGGTCGCCGGGGACCGTGAGACCGCGCTGGCGCAACTGCGCCGGCATGAGCCGATGGTGGTGACCATGGACCTCGGGCTGCCGCCGGACCCGGATGGCTCAACCGAAGGCCTGGCATTGCTGCAGCAAATCCTGGCGCTGGCCCCGAATACGAAAGTGATCGTCCTGACCGGCAACCAGGATCAGGCCAATGCAGTCAAGGCAATCGGCATGGGCGCCTATGATTTCCATCAAAAGCCGTTCGACCAGGATGTGCTGCGCCTGATCATAGAACGTGCGTTCTACCTGCATGCGTTGCAGCAGGCAAATCGGACCATGCAGCAGTCGCTGGCGGATTCACCGGTCGCCGGCATCGTCAGCCGCGACCCCGGCATGCTGAAGGTCTGCCGCAGCATTGAAAAGGTCGCGCCCTCCTCCGCCTCGGTCATGCTGCTGGGCGACAGTGGCACGGGCAAGGAATTGCTGGCAAGAGCCTTGCACCAGCTAAGTCCGCGCAACGACAAGCGTTTCATTGCGATCAATTGCGCGGCGATCCCGGAAAACCTGCTGGAGAGCGAATTATTCGGCTACGAAAAAGGCGCGTTCACCGGCGCGGCCAAGCAAACCCTGGGCAAGATAGAACTGGCCAACGGCGGCACTTTTTTCCTCGATGAAGTCGGCGACCTGCCGATGGCGCTGCAAGCGAAACTGCTGCGTTTCCTGCAGGAGCGGGTAGTCGAGAGGATCGGCGGCCGCACCGAAATTCCCGTCGATGTCCGCATCGTCTGCGCTACCCATCAGAATCTGAAAGACATGTCGCTTGCCGGCCGCTTCCGGGAAGATCTTTATTACCGCCTGAGCGAAATCGTCGTCACGATCCCTGCCCTGCGCGCCCGGGTCGGCGACGCGGCGCTGCTGGCGCATCATTTCAAGAACAAGTTCATCGCCAAGGAGGGACGTGCCGCGCTGAACTTCAGCTCGGAAGCGCTTTCGGTGATCGAGAATTATCCGTGGCCCGGCAACGTGCGCGAAATGGAAAACTGCATCAAGCGCGCGGTGATCATGGCCGACGGCCCGCAAATCACAACCGAGGATCTGGGATTGTCGACCACCGGCGAAGAAGTTGAAGAGGCCATCAATCTGCGCCAGGTGCGCGACGAAGCCGGCTACAAGGCGCTGGTGAAAGCCTTGTCCAGGGTCGATGGCAATATCGTCAAGGCGGCCGAGCTGCTAGGCATCAGCCGGCCAACGCTGTACGACCTGATGAATCGTCACGGCATTAAATAGCGCGATAACCCTGCTGATTCCGCAAATTTCGTAGGGTGGAAAAGCGGAGCGCCTTCCACCATTCAGCATTCGCAATTGCTATCCGTGATCGAACATGGTGGAAGGCGCTGGCGCTTTTCCACCCTACGAACCCCACCCCACGAATCTGCGCTGAGCGCCCCGCCTACGCGCGATAACCTTGCGGATTCTGGCGCTGCCAGCGCCAGTGGTCCGCACACATTTCATCCAGGGTTTTTTCCGCCACCCAGCCCAGCAATTCGCGCGCAGCATCGGGCGCCGCATAACAGCTGGCAATATCGCCCGGCCGGCGTGGGCCGATTTCATACTGGATCGTGCACCCGCTGGCCGCTTCAAAGGCTTTTACAAGCTGCATGACGCTATAACCGCGACCGGTGCCGAGGTTGACCGTGTAGCTGCCATGGGTCGAGAACAGTCGGTTCAGGGCGGCGACATGGCCACGCGCGAGATCGACGACATGGATATAGTCACGCACGCCGGTGCCGTCGACAGTCGGATAATCATTACCGAAGATGGACAAGGTCGGCCTGCGTCCGCCCGCAACCTGGGCGACGAACGGCATCAGGTTATTGGGAACGTCCGCCGGATCTTCACCGATCGTGCCGGATTCATGCGCACCGACCGGATTGAAATAACGCAAAACGCCAAGGTTCCATTCCGCATCGGCCAGCCTCAGGTCCTCCAGGATCTCCTCGACCATCAGCTTGGAGCGGCCATAGGGATTGGTGACGGAAAGCCGCGCCGATTCCTTGAGCGGCAGCGATTCCGGATCGCCATAGACCGTAGCCGACGAACTGAACACAAATCGCTTGACGCCGGCATCCGCCAGCGCCTGCAGCAACACGACGGTGCCCGTCACGTTGTTATCGAAATACAAGAGCGGTTTGGCGACCGACTCGCCGACTGCCTTCAGCCCGGCAAAATGAATGGCGGCATCAATTGGATGCGCGCGCAATATGGCATCCAGGCTGCTGCGCTCACGCACATCGGCTTCATGAAAAGGGATGGATTTGCCGGTGATCTTTTCCACGCGCGAGATGGACTCACGCGAACTGTTACTCAGGTTATCCAGTGCAACCACATCGTAGCCAGCCTGCAGCAATTCGACGCAGGTATGCGAACCGATATAGCCGGCCGCACCGGTGACCAGGATTTTTTTTGGCATGGATTTATTTTAGTGTATGAAGTATCGCGACAGCATGCCATAAATCGCCTGATCCGGCTTTACGGCATCGCACGGTTTCCCGTTGCAGCAGCTTGCACCCCGGGCAACGCCCTTGCATGCACTTCAGCTGCCACGCCAGCAAACCAGGATGGTTCAAATCAAGAATTTATAAACGATCATCGCGCAAATTGCCGCCACCGCGGTATAGACGAAAAGCAAATGGAGCCGGGATTTTTGAACCGGGTTTACCTGCCTGTCCGGCGGCGGCACAAACGCCAGGTCATAACTGGTGCGGATTTGCTTGCGCCTATCTCCCATCAGATCGCGCAGTTCGCGCACGCTGAGCCGGCTGACGTCATGCATGCGGATCAGGATCGAGGCACTGACGGGAAATCCCCGGTGGCGAATCTGACTGATGACCAGCGGCGGCACTTCGAGTGCATTCGAAAGCGCCATATCGCTTTCCAGGCTGAGTATGCCTTTGAGTGCATCCAGCAGCCGATTGGGGTCATAAGTATTTTTTGGAGCAAGCGTCTGCATGTTCATTGATTTCTTCCATTCGATGCGATAACTGACATGGAGCCTCGGTATTAATATGATCCCAGAAGTGACAACCCCGCCGTAGCGGGGAATGAGAATAACGGAGTTGCCGGCGAATTGCTCATTGCTGCACGCATGGTCACTGACAGTGGTAACCTGGTTTGACCTTACGTCGCATCATTCGCATCGGACCCCCCCGTTTTACTTCCCGCTACTTCATTCAATATCTGATGACATTAAGCATTTTTCGTGCCCAAAATAAATATTGATTAAAATCAATGAATTAACTTTTTTGAAATTGCCCTGTGTAAATTATTTCGACATTGCAATGCAGCAAAACAATCATCCTGTCACAAATTTCTGTGCTGAAAATCAGCGACAGCATGAAATTCAGGTCATTTTTTACGTGGAGAAATGAATGCTTTGTGGAACAAATGTTTTGCCAATAGCAAGGGCGGCATGCGAAGCCAGTTCGCGCGGATATATAACGCGTGCCGTGCCGGGCCTGTCAACCGGTCCGAACAACTTGCATGGTTGGGCATCAGCGCGCGCGAATACAGTTTGTCCATCAGCGCCAGTGTCAGCGCGGCCGGACCATAAACACTGATGCCTTCCATCGCAGAGGCGGGAATGGGCGTTTGCAGAAATTGGGAGCAATACCGGGTAGCGTAAAACAAGGGTCTCGTCAGTTCAAGCGCGCGCGCCCGGAGCACCAGATCTTGCCAGAAATCCGGCGTGCCGCCGAAGTGCCTTAAAAGGCTATCGAGATCAACCAGATCGCGCAGCCCCTGCTCCAGTTCACCTTCATGAAACAGATGCGCCGCGCTGTGTAAAACCATATCGGTCGGCGCCAGCACTTTCAGATCGTCATGACCGTCCACTGGAATGGCGGCGGCTAACAGTTTAGCGGTGTCAGGATGGCTGGACGCCGTTTCAGGCAGGATCGCATGGTGCACATCAATTACCGTCAAGCGCTGCATGTGCTGCATGGGTGGCAACTCATGCATCCACGTACGGTAATAATGCTGATCGTATTGATCCTCCAGGGTCCCTGCCCAGCCGTGCAGCATGAGGGCGGCTTCCACTGCATCGAGGCTGCCCTTCGGCACCAGGATATCGATATCGGCGAACAGGCGTCCTTTGGATGGCGGCAATTTTGCCATCACATAGGCCGCCCCTTTCAGAAGGACAACTGGCTCGCCGACGGTTGCCAACGCCTTGCGGATCAGTGTTACTTCCCAATTGACCGCTTGCGCGTGCCTTTCCGGGATAAACCGCGACCATTGCAAATGTTCTCGCGCTTGCGCGCGCATGCTGTCGAGCAGGCCGAATTCTTCCGCCAGGCCATACAGACGTGCGAGCAGGTTGGCGCGTCGCGCCTGCCGCAACAGCAGATCCCAGTCAGCAAGACTCAAGGACGCCATGAGACCGGGTTGGCTCAGAACCTGAAGCAAGAGACCGCGCCGCGTCACAATGCCGCATCCCGTGGCTTCAGCGTGGAAAAGATGTCGATCGCGTCTTCGAGATTACTGTACGTAAAATCATAACAAAGAGAGGAGTCGATCACACCTGCCAGCGCCCTGAAACCATGGACGCCAAGCATGCTGTAATTGAATGCGTTATCGGCAACCCGCATGAATGCCCGCGACTGCGGGACGCTTTCCAGACGGGGTGCGCTGCCGGCTTCGTATTTCGGGAAGACTATCCATGCGCAACGCACCGCTTCCGAAGAACGCAAAACGCTCTCCGCGGGCGCCTTCATGTGCGCGACCGTGCCCTTGATCGTATCAGCCACCTTCCTGCTGAAGGTTGCCTCGGGCGCAAAATTTTGCATGATCTCGATGGATTGGTTCTTTAAACTGATCGGCCGCGGCATCGGGAAAATTCTGCCGTCGCTGGTACTGATCAACGTCAGCTCATCCGACAGCAATCGCCATCCCCGGCTGACCAGCGCGGCACAGAGTGTGCTCTTGCCTGAGCCAGGCGGCGCCGGCATCACGACAGCCCGCCCATCCTTTTCCATCACGGCCGCATGAATGATCAGGTAACGATGGGCGTGGCTGGAGACACACCAGTTAAGGCCCCATTCGAACACCGGAAACGCGTGATCGAGCGGCATCGGCGCAAAAGGCGCAAAGCCGTCGAACAGAAAAAGCGCCTGGGGCTTGAACCAGCGCCTTGCATTGGACGGATATTGAAGACTCACATGGAAATCAGCGTAAGACTTGTCCTCCACCAGCGCATAGTCCGAATAGAGCAGGCGTATGCCATCGATTACAGCCGGAATCGACGTCTGCAAGCGCGTAATGAAAGCGCCAGTCTGGAGGACTATTCCGTCTCCCTTGATCCGGGACAGGAAATCGGATGAAGTTAATTCTGAAAGATTCAAAGTCAGGAACGCTCTATCAATGCCAGCGAATGAAGCTCGGACAGAATCTCTTCAACCTGCTGCAAATCGTCAGCCTCAACAGGGCTTTCAGAATTGAGTGTGAGTGAATTTACCAGCGAGAGTGAGTCGAGAGATGATTCCTGCAGCAGGAAAATCATCTGTGCCGCGAGTGGACCAAGTATGTGGGTCATCCCGGACAAGCCGTTATAAAAAACGAACTCGTCATTCCATGCGTGGCATTCGAGCGCATGCCCAGGCAGCGCATGCCATATCGAAGCCAAGTTCAACCCGCTGGAATAATGGAAACCGCTTTACCGTTCACTATGCCTGCGTGGAAGAAATGTATTCGACAACTTCAGCCGGAGTCCATTGCACCGTTGCCGTCGGTTTGTAATATCCGGGAGACTGGCATTCTGTAAACATGGCAACAATATTTTCCGTCGGCAGGAAAGGCGTCCATTTCATTTCTGCATTCAGGTACGCGGCTACCAGATGCCTGCCCAGTCCATGTTTGTCATACTTCTGAGGATCAAGCAGATCAAGCATCGTCACGTCTTTATAATTGGAATTTGGGGAGCATGTGAAGATACGGGAAAATTTGGTATCGGTGCCAATCGGCCAGTTCGATACATGGTTTTTCCAGTAGCCGGGTGATCTTCCAAGGCAAACCGGAGCGGGACCATGCGTGCTGGTATCGACGGACAAAAAACCGGATGGCGAGGTGCAGACGACATCTCCCAAAACAGGTTTGCTTGCGAGCGTCATGATCACACCCGATGCGGCCAGACCCGATTTGGTAAACCGCCGGCGCGACGCATTGCGCAACCCCTGTTTCACGACCATGTCGTGCGCGGACGTTTCGTCAGAATTGGTATTTTGTTCTTTATTGTTATTCATTTCGCATTCCCTTTTACGCGTGCTTACGTAACTGAATTTCGCACTCCGGTTACGAGAAAATCCCATAACAAGCCAGGCGCATGTCAAAAACCGGTATCACAAATTTCAATAATTGCAAAGACATGTATGCACGATTATACAACGTTCGGAAAATTATGCTCCTATCCCCGCAAAAAACTTTAATGGATCAAGCCGGCCACGATGTCAAATAAACAGCTATTGCTATTGACGTGTCACTCCTGGGTACTTTCGGTTACTTTCAGCAATCATTAAGGACGATCATATTATGTGCACTGTAACTTACGATTACGCGCTTATTCTTCTGATCGGCATGTATTGAGTTTATTCACACAAAAACCTATCATCATTAAGCAAAAACAAATTTGGACATGCCTTGGTATATTGATCGCTCAACCCGGCATTATTAAAGGTGCCGCCTGGTTTTTAATTGCATGAAAAGCACGATGTCAGGACCTTATGCGTATTCCACACGACCAAATCCGATCGATTTTTTATTTTCTGTTCCTATCGTTTATCGCCTCGCCGCTATGGGCAAGCGACATTTCAAAGACAATCGAGACCATCAAACCGTCGGTAGTCGGCATTGCCAGTTATGAAAAAACGCGTGTCCCCGCGCTACGTTTCATAGGCACAGGTTTTGCAGTCGGAAATGGACAAACCATTATTACCAACGCCCATGTGGTCAAGGCAATTGGCGCCGGCGGCAGCAATGAAGTGATGGGTGTGATAACGGGCAAAGGGGCCGCTACCGATTTCAGGCCTGCCACACTCGTCGACACGGATGTCGAGCATGATCTGGCGCAACTGAACATCAGTGGCGCTCCCTTGCCCGTCCTGAAAATAGGCGATTCCGGCATCGTCAAGGAAGGCCGGTCACTGGTTTTTACCGGTTTTCCAATTGGCATGGCGCTCGGATTCCATCACGTGACCCATCGCACCATGATTGCCTCGATCACGCCTATCAGCTCACCCGCACTACACTCGCAAAAGCTGACGCCGAACATGATTGCACAACTGCGCAATTCCGCTTACAGCGTATTCCAGCTCGACGGCACCGCTTATCCAGGCAACAGCGGCAGTCCACTTTATGATCCTGAAACCGGGGAAGTCTTCGGGATTATCAATAAAGTTTTTATCAAGGACACCAAGGAAAATGTCCTTTCCAATCCGAGCGGGATCACCTATGCGATTCCAAGCGTATTCATTCGCGCATTTCTGGATCGGAAAAAATGAAGGCAATCGTGGCGGCGACATATAAAACCAATCGCCCGGGCTCATGACCGCGGTCTGTTGAATGCGGATATCTGGTCATTCTGAAAACAAAAAACCCGTGCTTTCCTTCGCAGGAGCACGGGTTTTTTTATATCTGGAATTAAAGCTCCCGACTAAAAAAATGCAGCACTTAGAGCCCGATCCCTCCCCGCACCTCAAATCAGAAGAAGCTTTCCGGAATAATCAGCACATCACCCGGGCGCATCGACATATTTGCCGAAATATCACCCTTTTTAATCAGGTCATTCAGCCGGACGCCAATTTGCTGCTGTTTGCCTTCAGTGGTACGAACAATGCTTGCCTTGTTACCGGAAGCGAATTCGGCGAGGCCGCCAACGGCGATCAGCACATCCATCAGGGACATGCCTTCACGGTAAGGCAGGGCTTGGGGTTTGGCAGCTTGGCCAATGACACGGATCTGCTGTCCATATGGGCCGACAAAGCCGGTCACGATGACCGTGACTACTGGTTGCTGAATGAATTTACCGAGTACTTTTTCAATGTCACGAGCAAGTTGTGTTGCCGTTTTCCCGCTGGCTGGTAAATCCTCCACTAACGGTGTGGTGATTTTACCGTCAGGCCGCACCGGGACAGTCTGGGACACTTCCGGATTGCGCCAGACATTGATATTGATGTTGTCCCCTGGACCGATCAGATATTCATGCGCGGGCGCCTGGGCGTCCATCTGCATGACAGCGGGAGGGTTGCCAGCACATCCGCTGATGATCAGGACGGCGGCCAGACTGGCGATACGAGCGACAATCTTGCTTGTTTTGAGACTGAAATTATTCACGTGGTTTCCTCTAGCAATGGTTATGACGGCACCGCAAGCCAACTACGGATATTTGGCTAAATTTATAAGATTTGATCTTATAATCTGGCACAAATCCGATTAGCGCACTTTATTGAATTTTTCATATTCTATAGGAAAGAATCAATTCTATTAACAAAGGAAGAAGGATTTTTATTTATAATCACGCAATTCGAACCTCCTACATGATCCTGCGCATTAGCGCAAGAAGTTAATGCTTTGGAGCAATAGTGAGTATAATTCCTGACACATCCTTGTTGGAATTATTTTCAACCGCGACATGTTGTCCGATTTTTTAGCAGTGCCGATACCGGGAGCTTTGCAAGATGGAGGAACTGATTACCCAGCTACTTTCCTTTTTTAAGGGAATCTGGAAACACCGTTGGTACTTCATGGCCGTTTCATGGGTCATTCTTATTGGTGGATGGCTCACGATTTACAAGCTCCCGGATAACTATCAAGCCTCGGCGCGGGTATTCGTCGACACGGAAAGCCTGCTCAAGCCTTTGCTGTCCGGAATGACCACGATTCCGAATGTTGAGCAGCAGGTCTCGATCATGAGCCGCACTCTGCTGAGCCGCCCGAATGTCGAACGTGTCGTACGCATGGCGGATCTGGATCTCAAAACCAAGTCGGCCAAGGACGCGGAAACGGTTGTCACTGATTTGATGAAAGAGATCAAGATTGGCGGAACCATCACCAATGATATCTATACCATCACGTACAACAATGCCGATCCGAAAGTCGCAAAAAGCGTCGTTCAGTCCTTGCTGACCATTTTCATCGAAGGCAGTTTTGGCGACAAAAAGCAGGACTCGGCCAATGCCGTGCGGTTTATCGATCAGCAAATCAAGCAATATGAAGAAAAACTCATCGCTGCGGAAAATGCGATGAAAGAATTCAAATTGAAGAACAGCAGCCTGCTGGTCTCCGGGAAAACCGGCGATTACAACGGAAAACTAGCCGAATCGGCTGGACAATTGAGCCAGGCGCGTCTGGAACTGGCGGAAGCCGAGCAGGCACGCAACTCGGTAAGACGGCAAATTGCCAGTGAAGAGCCAGTCGGCAAAGTTGCTGAAAACGAGAAAGCGGTTGTTGGCGTCAACCCTGAACTCGACGAGCGCATCAAGACCCTGACAAAAAACCTGGATGCATTTCGCCTCCAGTACACGGAAGCCCATCCCGATGTCGTCTCGACCAGACGCCTGATCACCCAGCTTGAGGCACGCAGGGCCGAAGAAGCAAAACAACAGGGGCCAACCAGCACCGGCAGCATCGGGAGAAATTATAGTCCGGTGCTGCAGCAGCTTAAAGTTGCGCTGTCCGATGCCGAGGCACGAGTGGCCTCAATGAGGGCGCGGGTAGATGAATATGCTTCCCGCAATGCCAGCCTGCGGGCACTGAGCAATGCGGCGCCGGAAGTCGAATCCCAGTTAGCGCAGCTCAACCGCGATTATGAAATAAACAAGACAAATTACGAAAAACTCATTTCGAGCCGCGAGGCCGCAAAATTGTCCGGCAGCCTCAGCGCCACGACTGAAATGATGTCGTTCCGCATCATCGATCCGCCTACCGTTCCGCTCAAGCCAGTCGGTCCGAATCGTCCGCGGCTGTTCGGTATCGTCTTTGCAGCCGCCTTGCTGGCGGGTCTGGGCTTTGCATTGCTGGTAAGCCAGGTACGCCCGACCTTCCTCAGTCATGCGCAGTTGCGGGAAATTACCTCGCTTCCAGTGTTGGGTTCGGTATCCATGAATTGGACCGACCATGAGAAGCAGCGGCGCAGACGCAGCATGCTGGCGTTCGGCAGCTCTTTTGCCGTACTGCTTGTGCTGTTTAGCGGGGCGATGGCAATGATGTTGCTCAAATCCTGAGCCGGGGCGCCGGAATGCGAGCCGCAAGTCTGCGGACACCAGGCTTGAGCAATAAGAAGTAAAAATCGGAAGCGAAAATTTAGGAGTTGCGGTGAGCATAATTGAAAAAGCAGTCGGCAGACTAGGGCGTGGCAAGGGAGAAAAGGACGTCAGCCCCGATGTTGCGGGCGCAGACGCGGAACCCTTGATCGCGGCAAAGGAACGGCGCACGCTCGTCGAGCGTGCTGCCGCTGCCGACCGCGCTATTGCGCCCGAGTCCGCTGTCATCGCAGAA
The DNA here is from genome assembly GCA_040387375.1 of Pseudomonadota bacterium. Taxonomy (GTDB): domain Bacteria; phylum Pseudomonadota; class Gammaproteobacteria; order Burkholderiales; family Burkholderiaceae_D; genus JAZKDW01. The sequence continues at coordinate 23,865 of JAZKDW010000044.1, read as the reverse complement.
CGTCCTGTAGTCACTGAAGCGCCAAAGATCAAGCAGCCAACGCCGTCTTCCAGGGTGGTCGAACTCAACCTCGATAAGCTGCATGAGATGGGCATGGTGACGCCGGACGGCGGACGTAGCGCGGTGGCGGAGGAATTCAGGGCAATCAAGCGTACCCTGATCGACAAGGCGTTCAAAAAAGATGCAATACCGTCCAAACGCAGCAATCTGATCATGGTCACCAGTTCATTGCCCGGGGAAGGAAAAACCTTTTGCGCGATTAACCTGGCGATCAGCATCGCAATGGAACTCGACCATACCGTTTTGCTGGTCGACGCCGACGTCGCGCGGCCATCGATCCTGCGCAACCTGGGCTTGAAAGCGGGCGCCGGCCTGATGGATGTCCTGCTGGACCGCAACCTGGATGTTGCCGACGTCATGCTGAAAACGAACGTCGATACACTCAGCATCCTGCCCGCCGGCACCAGTCACCGCCATGCCACCGAGCTGCTGGCCAGCCAGGCCATGCGCACACTTCTCGATGAGATATCCGCCCGCTACGCAGACCGTATCGTGATCTTCGACTCACCGCCCCTGCTCCTGACCACGGAAGCGAGTGTGCTGGCAAGTCAGATGGGACAGATCGTCATGGTGATCGAAGCGGAAAAGACAACCCAGAAAGCGGTCAAGAACGCACTTCATCAACTGGAATCCTGCCCGAACGTCAACCTGATCTATAACAAGGCAAACGCATTTCCAGGGGGTGAAAAATATGGATTTTATTATGGCTAAAGGCTTGCGGGTCGATGAAATTCGCAAGCGATCTTTTCCCCTGACATCAACCGTTGCCCTGGCAACGATGGTGTTTTCGCCCTACGCGCTTGGCGCCGAATTACGCATCGTGCCCGAAGCGACCGTGCGAACGACTTATACGGACAATGTCCGGCTGGCGCCAAGTGGCGCGGAAAAGGGCGACTTTGTTACGGAACTGGCTCCCGGAGTAAGTATTACCGCCGACGGCCCGCGCCTGAAGCTCAACCTCGGTTATGCCATGCGTTTCTACAATTATGCCAATGGCACCGCTGGCAACCGTTTGCAGCATGACCTCGATGCCGGGGCGAAGGCGGAACTGATTGAGGATTTGCTGTTTCTCGACACCACGGCGTCCGTCAACCAGCAGAACATTTCCCCGGTAGGATCGCAAGCGACATCGAATATCAGCGTTACCGACAATCGCACCACCGTTAAAACATATCTGATCAGTCCCTACCTGCGCCATAACTTCGGCAGCACGGCGACATCCGAGCTGCGCTACACCCATAGCAAGGTTAGCGCGGACACCGCGCTGGCGACCAGCCAGACCGATGGCATTTCATTGTCCCTGAACAGCGGACCTGCCTTCCGCACTTTAGGCTGGGGCATCAGCCATTCCAGCCAGAAAATCCGGCTCAATGATGCGCAGGATGCGGACTTCTCGAAGTCGTCACTCAACCTGCAATACGTTGTCACGCCGCAGTTCAATCTGACCGCATCGACCGGATACGAAAAATATAACTACAGCACTATCATTGGCGATGCTGCGGGCCCCTCGTATTCAGGCGGGTTTGCATGGCGGCCGACGGAGCGGACCAGCATCGCCGCCAGCGCCGGCAGACGCCTGTATGGAAGCGCTTATTCACTGGATACCAGCCTGCGCAGCCGGCAGTCGGTCTGGCGCGTGAAGTACGCCGAAGACATCACCACCACCCAATCGCAGCTGGTGCTTCCAACCACCATCAGCACCTCGGATTTTTTAAACAGCCTCTTGCTGTCGCGCCAGCCTGATGCGGCGCTGCGCCAGCAGGAAGTGGATGACTTTATTGCGCGTACCGGATTGCCGCCATCGCTCAGCCAGCCAGTGAATTATTTTACCAACCAGATTTTCCTGCAAAAAAGCTTGCAGGCATCGGTTGCCATTACCGGCGCGAAAAATACGGTGGTGCTCAGTGTGTTCGACCTGCTCCGCGATCCGCAAGTCGTGGCCAATAATGCGGAGGGATTTGTCGGCATCAACCAGACAGCCACCACGAATACCCGCCAGCGAGGCGCGAACGCATTGTGGACCTGGAAGGTGACACCATTGACAAACGTCAATTTCAACGCCTCTTATGCGCGTACAAAGTTCAGAACCACCGGGGCGGAGCAAGACCTCAAGCTCGTCAGCGTGTCAATGTCAAAAAGATTTCAACCGAAGCTCAGCGGCATCGTTGAAGTGCGGCACGCACGTCAGTCTTCAGACGTAACGGGCGCCTATAACGAAAACGCAATTGCCGCGTCGGTTTTAATGAAATTCTAGTGGAGTCAGGAGCCAGATGTACGAAGCCTATTACGGTCTCAGCGCGAAACCATTTCAACTAAAGCCCGATCCGCGCTTTTTCTTCGGCAGCAAGGGCCACAAGCGCGCCATGGCCTATCTCGAATACGGCCTGTCGCAAGGCGAAGGTTTCATTGTGATCACCGGTGAAGTCGGCGCCGGCAAAACAACTCTGGTCCGCAACCTGTTCAAGGACCTGGATTCGAGCAAGATCGTCGCTGCGCAGATTGTGAATACCCATCTGAGCTCCGAAGATACGCTGAAAATGGTTGCTGCCGCGTTTGGCCTGCCGGTGGAAGATGGCAGCAAGGCCATCCTGCTGACGCGGATCGAAAAATTCCTGCGCCAGTGCGACCAGGAAGGCAAGCGGGCATTGCTCGTGGTGGATGAGGCGCAAAACCTGAGCCAGCAAACGGTGGAAGAACTGCGCATGCTGTCGAATTTCCAGACCAACGAAAACTCGCTGCTGCAAACCTTCCTGCTGGGCCAGCCGGAATTCCGGAAAACACTGCTGAGCCAGAGCATGCAGCAGTTGCGGCAACGTGTGATTGCGACCTATCACCTCGGCCCGATGGACGCTGGCGAAACGCGCACCTACATCGAACATCGCCTGCACACCGTGGGCTGGAATAACGATCCTGTGCTGAGCGACGACGCTTTCGCGGCCATCCATGAATTCACCGGCGGCATTCCACGCAAGATCAATTCGCTGTGCGACCGCCTGTTATTGATGGGCTATCTCGAAGAACTGCATGAATTGAATCAATCCCATGTCGCGGAAGTCATCAGCGATATCGAGCAGGAATACAAATTGCCGGACGGGCAGCAGGAGCCGGATGCGGGTTTCGGCGAACTGCCATCGCAGTCGATTGAATTGCCGTCCAGCGGTCTCGAATACATGGATGAAAGAATGGCCAAGATGGAGCGTGCGATGCAGTCGGTAATCGACGCGCTCAAGAAAATACTCTGGTCATCCAAAATCAAGAACCTGCCGGAAGAACATAACTGATGTCCACGCCTATCGTAGCCGTCGTCAAGCCGCACAGCATCCTGTGCATCGTGGGAGCGCGTCCCAACTTCATGAAAATGGCGCCGATCATTGCGGCCCTGAATGAACTCGGACCGGGTTTCTCCGTAAGCCTGCTGCATACCGGCCAGCATTACGACGAAGCGATGAATGACCAGATTTTCGCAGCGCTTGGCATCCCGGCGCCGGACATCAACCTCGAAGTCGGATCGGGCAGTCATGCGGTGCAGACCGCGGATGTGATGCGCCGCTTCGAACCGGTGCTCGACGAGATGCAGCCATCGGCAATCCTGGTGGTGGGCGACGTCAACTCCACCATCGCCTGCGCGCTGGTGGCAGTCAAGAAAGGCATTCCGGTCATTCATGTCGAAGCCGGCTTGCGCAGCTTCGACCGCGCGATGCCGGAAGAGATCAACCGCATCCTGACGGACCAGATTTCCGACCTGCTGTTCATTACCGAACGCACCGGCCGCGCCAATCTTTTGCGCGAAGGCATAGACGATGCCCGCATCCATTTTGTCGGCAACGTGATGATCGACACCTTGCTGCGCAACCTGGAAAAAGCGGTTCCCGTCTCGCACATCGCGCGGCAGGCAGACCAGCCTTCTTTTCTCGGTGACCAGAAGGATTATGCGGTGCTCACCATGCACCGCCCGTCCAATGTGGATGATCCGGTGGTACTGCGGGCGCTGCTCGAAACGACGCTGACAATCAGCAAAAAGCTGCGCGTCATCTTCCCGATGCATCCGCGCACGCGTGCGATGGTTGAGAAATTCGGCTTGAGCGAACTGATCGACGTACCGGAAATCCTGAAGTTGCCGCCAATGGGATATCTGGAAATGCTGGGTCTGATGAAAGATGCGCGTGTGGTCCTGACCGATTCAGGCGGCATCCAGGAAGAGACCACCGCGCTGGGTGTGCCATGCATCACGCTCCGGAACAATACCGAACGGCCGATTACCGTGGATGAAGGCACCAACACCATGGCGGGCCAGGATCCGGCAGGCATCCTGACCGCGTTTGAAGACATCATGCGCACCGGCGGCAAAGCCGGCCGGGTACCGGAATTCTGGGATGGCAAGGCCGCGGTAAGAATTGCGCAGATAATTCGCCAGTGGGCGGAATGCGGTTTTACGAAGGTGTTGCCAAACGAGTCTGCACAATAAGCAATCAGTTAAGCGTCAATAAAGAGGGACTCATGTCCACAATACAAATACGCAATGCAATGACGATCGACGTTGAGGATTATTTCCAGGTGTCGGCCTTTGCTCCCTATATCTCGCGCGACAGCTGGCCGACCATGTCGTGCAGGGTGGAAGCAAACATCGATCGCATCCTGGCGCTGCTCAACGAAAAAGAAGTGAAGGCGACGTTTTTTACGCTGGGCTGGATCGCCGAACGTTATCCCGCGATGGTGCGGCGGATTGTCGATGACGGTCATGAACTCGCCAGCCACGGCTACGGGCATCTGAGAGCGTCCGACCAGAACGCTGCGGAATTCAACGACGACATCACCCGCAGCAAGGCCTTGCTGGAAGATATCGGCGGCCAGACCGTCACCGGTTACCGGGCGCCGAGTTTTTCAATCGGCACCGGTAACCTGTGGGCGCTCGACTCGCTGCTGAAGGCCGGTTACCGCTACAGCTCAAGCATTTATCCTATCCAGCATGATCATTATGGGATGCCGGATGCGCCGCGTTTTGCCTTTTATCCGAACGGCAAGGACGGCTTGCTGGAAGTGCCGATCACCACCGTGCGGCTGATGCAGCGCAACCTGCCGGCAGGCGGCGGCGGTTATTTCCGCCTGCTGCCCTATTCGGTGTCGCGCTGGCTGATGCGGCGTGTGAATGACCAGGACGCGCAGCCCGCGATTTTCTACTTTCATCCATGGGAACTCGACCCGGGCCAGCCGCGCCAGCAGAACATCGGCATGAAAACCCGGTTCCGCCATTACGTCAATCTTGATCGCATGGAATCCCGCATCAAGGCCCTGACGCATGACTTCCAGTGGGATCGCATGGACCGCATTTTTCTGAGTAAACAATGAATTCAATAGTAGACGAGCTTCCGGTTCAGGACACCTTGACTGCCGCATCCGCCGCACCTGTGATCAAATTATTGAAGCCTGAGGATTTGTCCCGTTGGGATGAATTTGTCATGCGCTGTCCTGAAGCGACCTTCTTTCACCGCGCTGGATGGCAGACAGTGATCGAGCGCGCCTTCGGCCACAAGACCTGGTTCATGTATGCGGAATCGAACGGCCGGATTGAAGGTGTGATCGGCCTGGCCGAAATAAAGAGCCGGCTGTTTGGCCATTCGCTGAGCTCCCTGCCCTTCTGCGTGTACGGCGGCATCGCGGCGGAGTCCGAGCCTGCCAGGCAGGCACTCGATCGCGCCGCGCAGGACCTGGCGGCCAAGTTGAAAGTGGGGCATCTTGAATACCACAACATCGCACCGCAGCATGATGATTGGCTCAAGAAGGATTTGTACGTCACCTTTCGCAAGGTAATGGACCCCGACCCTGAGAAGAACATGCTGGCGATACCGCGCAAGCAGCGCGCGATGGTGCGCAAGGGAATCAAGGCCGGCCTGGAAGGCAGCATCGACCAGGATGTCGACCGTTTTTTCGGCGCCTACGCGGCCAGTGTGCATAGACTGGGCACACCCGTCTTTTCCAAAAAATATTTCCGGCTGCTGAAGGAAACCTTCGCCGACGATTGTGAAGTACTGACCATCACCAAGGATGGCCGCACGGTCAGCAGCGTGATGAGTTTTTATTTCCGCGATGAGGTATTGCCCTACTACGGCGGCGGCACCAGCGAAGCGCGCGACGTCGCCGGCAATGATTTCATGTACTGGGAACTGATGCGGCGCGCCTGCGAGCGCGGCTACAAGGTGTTCGACTTCGGCCGCAGCAAGCTCGGCACCGGCGCCTTCGACTTCAAGAAAAACTGGGGTTTCGAGCCGCAGCCGCTGCACTATGAATACCAGTTGCACACGGCACAGGAAATGCCGGACAACAATCCGCTCAATCCAAAATACCAATTGTTCATCAAGATGTGGCAGCGCCTGCCCCTCCCGGTGGCCAACATGATCGGTCCGCATATCGTCAAGAACCTGGGTTAACTTCATGCAGGATCTGCTCTTCCTTGTGCACCGGATGCCTTACCCCCCGAACAAGGGGGACAAGATCCGCTCGTACCATTTGCTCAAACATCTGAGCGAACGGTATCGCGTCCACCTCGGCACCTTCATCGATGACGAGCACGACTGGACCTACGTTGATAAAGTCAAAAGCCTGTGCGGCGAAACCTGCTTCGTCAGGCTCAATCCGCTGGCGGCCAAGGTGCGCAGCCTGACCGGACTGGTCACGAACCAGCCGCTGAGCCTGCCCTACTATGACAACGCCAGCCTGCAGACCTGGGTCGACGGCATCCTACAAACGAAGGTTATCGACAAGGTGCTGGTGTTTTCATCGCCCATGGCGCAGTACGTGACGAATGCAAGATCAGCAAGGCGCGTGATCGACTTTGTCGACATCGACTCGGACAAATGGCGCCAGTACGCGCTCACCAAGCCATGGCCGTTGAGCTGGCTTTACCGGCGTGAATCACGGCTGCTGCTGAGCTACGAGCAGCAAGTCGCGGCGGCGTTCGACCACTCAAGCTTTGTCTCCGAAGCGGAAGCCGCCTTGTTCAGGCAACTGGCGCCACAGGCCGCGGGAAAAGTCGGCTATTTTAATAACGGTGTCGATGCCGATTATTTTTCGCCGCAGGCGGACTATGCCAATCCCTACCCGGCGGATTCAACCGTGCTGGTGTTTACCGGCGCCATGGATTACTGGGCCAACGTCGATGCGGTGGAATGGTTTGCCCGCTCGGTTTTCCCCGCGGTGCGCGCAGCGATGCCGCAGGTCCAGTTTTATATCGTCGGTACACGGCCGACGCCGCAGGTGCTGGCGCTGGGCAGCCTGCCCGGCATTACCGTAACCGGTTCGGTGCCCGACGTCCGTCCCTACCTGGCGCATGCGGCGCTGTCGGTGGCGCCTTTGCGTATTGCCCGCGGCATTCAGAACAAGGTACTGGAAGCGATGGCGATGGAAAAAGCCGTGGTGGCGTCGCCGCAGGCAATGGAAGGCATCCGCGCGGTGCTCGGCGAGGAGCTGTTTGTCGCCAGCGACGAGACAGGTTATGCCGACCAGATCCTGACATTGCTGAAAACAGAATCGATCACGCATATCGGCCAGGCGGCGCGCAGGCGGGTGCTGGACGATTACAGCTGGAGCAGCAGCCTGAGCCGGCTCGATGCCTTGCTCGCGCCGGATGTGCATGAACCCGTGAATCGGGAAAACAAAGTTGACACCATCAAAGGCCAAACCGCATGAGCAACCAGACCAGTGCCCCCTACGCCCCCGGGCTGGCGCTTGCCGCCGGCCGCAATAATGCAAGAACCGCCGCGCTGCTGACCATCGCGGCAATTGTCATCCTGCTCGCCGGTTATTATCAGACGGTCTGGTCCATGGTGTCGATCTGGGAGCGGTCGGAAACCTTTACCCATTGTTTCCTGATTGTTCCGATCAGCGCCTGGATGATCTGGAACCAGCGCGATCAATTGGCCAGGGTGCCGCACCGGCCAAACCCGCTGGCGCTGGTGGTCATGGCTGTTCTCGGTTTCGGCTGGATGCTGGCGGCGCTGGCCAACGTGCTGGTATTTCAGCAGTATTTTATTGTGGCCATGATACCGGTCACGGTCTGGTCGATACTCGGCATCCGCATGGCATGGGCCATGGCCTTTCCGCTCGCCTACCTGCTGCTTGCCGTGCCGTTTGGCGAAGTGCTGATACCGACGCTGATTAATTTCACCGCCGACTTCACGGTGATGGCGCTGCAATGGACCGGCATTCCGATTTATCGGGAAGGTAATTTTTTCATGCTGCCGACCGGTAACTGGTCGGTGGTGGAAGCCTGCAGCGGACTGCGCTACCTGATTGCGTCAGTCACCCTCGGCACCTTGTACGCCTATCTGACTTACCAGAGCACGACACGCCGGATCGCGTTCATTGCGATGGCGATCATCGTGCCGATCATCGCCAACGGTTTGCGCGCCTACATGATCGTGATGATGGGCCACCTGAGCGGAATGACGATGGCGGTCGGTTTTGATCATCTCATTTACGGCTGGGTGTTCTTCGGCATTGTCATGCTGCTGCTGTTCTGGGTCGGATCGTTCTGGCGCGAAGACAGCCAGCCGGTCGACAAAACGGCGGCGCCCGCTGTCGCGCATGGCGGCAGCTCCGCCTCCTTGAAAGCCACAACCACCGCTGCCATCCTGACCGTTGTGGTGGCCTTCATCTGGCCAGCCTATGCGGCCTATCTCGACCGCGATAACGCGGCGGCCAGGACGGCCACGATCGCCATACCCGGCATGCCGGGAAAATGGCAGGCTGATGCGGCGCCGCTGTCGAACTGGAAACCGGGTTATGCGGGCACACCAGCCCGGTTCGAACAACATTACAAGAACGACGCCCAGGTAGTGGGTGTGCACATCGCCCAATACCATCACCAGCGGCCCGGTTCGCAACTGATCACCTCGGCCAATCTGCTGGTGCCGGAAAATGAACAGGGCTGGAATAACGTCGCCCAGACATCGCGCACCGTCACGATGGTCGGACGGCAGATGGTGGTAACGCAAAACCAGGTTCTGACGCCATCCAAAAAGCTGCTGGTGTGGCGCTGGTACCGGCTGGGCAACGAGGAAACCGCCAGCCCTTATATTGCGAAAATGCTGCTGGCAAAACACAAGCTGCTGAACCAGGGCGACGATGGCGCTGAAGTCATCATTGCGGCGCCATACGATGCAAGAGCGGACGAAGCGGTGCCGGCGCTGCAGGCGTTTTTAAATGACATGGCCCCGGCTATCGCCAAGGGAGTGGCCGATGCCGCTGGCCGATAAAAAAGCCAATGATGCGGGAAAATCGATTCCGGACACCGGCTTGCCGCCTCTGATCGTCCACGTGATCTATAACCTGGGAGTGGGCGGGCTTGAGAATGGGCTCGTCAACCTGATCAACCACATACCGCCGGAACGCTATCGCCACGCGATCGTCTGCCTGAAGGGCTATTCTGATTTCTCCAGGCGGATCAAGCGGGAAAACGTCGAAATCATTGCGCTGAACAAGCGCGAGGGAAACGATATCGGCCTTTATTTCCGGCTCTTCAAAACCCTGCGGCGACTGAAGCCGGACATCGTACATACACGAAACCTCGGAACGCTGGAAGGACAAGTGGTGGCAGCGGCGGCACAGGTGCGTGCACGAGTTCATGGCGAGCATGGCCGCGACATATTCGACCTCCACGGCACCAATCGCAAATACAATCTGCTGCGCAAGGCAATCAAACCGCTGGTCGGCCAGTTTATCGCGGTCAGCCGCGACCTCGAGAGCTGGCTCGGCCACACAGTCGGTGTGCCACCTGCGCGTGTAAGCCAGGTGTATAACGGCGTCGACAGCGTGCGTTTTCATCCGCGCTCGGCACGCTGCGCCGATTTTGGCCCACCCGGTTTTTTTACCGATGATGCCATTGTCATCGGCAGCGTCGGCAGAATGGCCGAGGTAAAAGACTTTCCCAGCCTGGTTCGCGCATTCCTGATTTTGCTCGAAAAAGAACCGGCAGCGCGTGCCCGCGCGCGTCTTCTGATTGTCGGCGACGGCGTCGACCGGGAGAAATGCAAGGACATGTTGCGTAACGTGGGCGCACTGGATCTGGCGTGGCTTCCGGGCGATCGCGACGACGTTGCCGAACTGATGCGCGAAATGGATTTGTTCGTATTGCCCTCGCTCGGCGAAGGCATCTCGAATACGATTCTGGAAGCGATGTGCAGCGCCTTGCCCGTGGTCGCTACCCGCGTGGGCGGCAATGTGGAACTGGTCAACGACGGCGTGAACGGAAAACTGGTGCCGCCGGGCGATCCGAATGCACTTGCGGAAGCATTATTGACGTATTACAGACAACCGGCGCTGCTCGGCCTCCACGGCAAAGCGGCACGACGACAGATTGAAAATGGGTTTACCATGCGGGCCATGACAAAAGGTTATATCGACGTGTATGACAAAGTGTTGGGCAAGACATGAGTCAGACATGCAGGGTAGCTGCCGGCACTGCGTGCGTTTTTACATACAAGACGAATACTTAGGGGAATTAGCATGTGCGGAATAGTTGGTCTGTTTGACACCCGGGGCAGCAGGGACATCGATCCACAGCTGCTAGGGCGCATGAACCAGACTCAATTTCACCGGGGACCGGATGAAGGCGGACAGCATGTCGAGCCTGGCGTGGGTTTTGGCCATCGCCGGCTGTCGATCATCGATCTGTCCAGCGGACAGCAACCGCTCTTTAATGAAGACGGTAGCGTTGTTGTTGTGTTCAATGGTGAAATCTACAATTTCCAGGAACTGGCCGAAGAGTTGGCGTTGCTTGGACATACGTTTCGTACCCATTGCGATACGGAAGTGATTGTCCATGCCTGGGAACAATGGGGCGAAGAATGTGTGCAGCGTTTTCGCGGCATGTTTGCGTTTGGCGTCTGGGACCGGAACAAAAAAACCCTGTTCATGGCGCGCGACCGGATGGGGATCAAGCCGTTTTATTACGCGTTGCTGAACGACGGCATGTTCATCTTTTCTTCCGAACTCAAGGCGCTGCTGGCCCATCCCGGCCTTGGCCGCGAAATGGATCCGCGGGCCGTGGAGGACTATTTCGCCTATGGTTATGTGCCTGAGCCAAAGACGATTTTCAAGACCGCGTTAAAACTTCCGCCCGGCCATACCCTGACCCTGCGTGTCGGCCAGCCGGTTCCCGAATCGCGCGAATATTGGGATGTGCCGTTTACACCGCTCACGCCAATGAGCGAAAAAGAGGCAGAGGAAGAACTGATTGTCCGGCTGCGCGAGGCGGTAAAAATCCGGCTCGTCGCCGAAGTGCCGCTCGGCGCATTCCTTTCCGGCGGCGTGGATTCCAGCGGCGTCGTGGCAATGATGTCCGGCCTGATGACGGATCCGGTCAACACCTGCTCGATTTCCTTCGGCGACCCGGCCTTCAACGAATCCCAGTACGCGCAGAAGGTAGCTGACCGCTACCATACCGCGCATCATGTCGAGCAGGTCGACAAGGATGACTTCGACCTGATCGACGAACTGGCCGCGCTGTACGATGAACCCTTCGCGGACAGCTCCGCGATCCCGACCTACCGGGTGTGCGAGCTTGCCAGAAAACGCGTCACCGTTGCGCTGTCCGGCGATGGCGGTGATGAAAATCTGGCCGGATACCGGCGCTACCGCTGGCACATGCACGAGGAACGTCTGCGCTCCGCCATACCGATCGGCATACGCAAACCGGTATTTGGCGCACTCGGCAATCTGTATCCAAAGGCCGACTGGGCGCCGAAGATGTTTCGCGCAAAATCCACGTTTGAAGCACTCGCACGCGATTCGGTCGAAGGGTATTTCCACACCATCTCGATCATGGGCGACAAGATGCGTGCCCGCCTGTTCAGTGATTCGTTCAAACGCAGCCTGCAGGGATACGAGGCGGTGGAAGTATTAAAGGCCCACGCGCTAAAAAGCCCGGCGCAAGACCCTTTGTCGCAGGTCCAGTACCTCGACATGAAAACCTATCTGGTCGGCGATATCCTGACCAAAGTCGATCGCGCCAGCATGGCGCATGCGCTGGAAGTGCGTGTACCCCTGCTCGATCACAAACTGGTCGAGTGGATGTCCGGCCTGCCCGCCTCCATGAAGCTGCGCGGCAACGAAGGCAAATACGTTTTTAAAAAATCCCTGCAACCCTATTTACCGGACGACATTCTGTATCGTGACAAGATGGGTTTTTCAATACCGCTGGCAAGCTGGTTCAGGGGCCCGTTGCGGCAAAGGCTGAGCGATGCGCTGCTGGGCCAGACCCTGGCCAATACCGGCATGTTCAACCGCGAATTCCTGAAGGAGATGCTCGACCAGCATCAATCGGGAAGGCGCGACTACAGCGCACCGCTCTGGACCCTGCTGATGTTCGAAGCCTTCCTGCGCAACCTGGATAAACCACGGGCAGCCTGATGCGGATCATGCACATTCTGGATCATTCGATCCCCTTGCACAGCGGCTATACCTTCCGCACCTTGTCCATCCTGACGGAGCAGCGTGCGCTGGGCTGGGATACATCTCATATCACCAGCCCCAAGCAAGGCACGTTCAAGAGCCCGGAAGAAGATGTCGACGGCTGGCATTTCTTCCGCACGCCGGAGTCGACCTCGCCTTTGGGAAACGCACCGGTGCTGAAGCAGATGGCCGTCATCAACCGGCTCACAAAGCGCCTGATGGAAGTCGCGCAGACCGTCAAGCCCGATGTGCTGCACGCCCACTCGCCCGCGCTCAACGCGATCGCCGCCTTGCGCGTCGGCCGCAAGCTCGGCATTCCGGTTGTCTATGAAATCAGGGCATTCTGGGAAGACGCCGCGGTCGACCACGGCACCAGCAGCGAATGGGGACTGCGTTACCGGCTCACGCGCGCGATCGAAAGTTATGCGATCAGGAATGCCGATGCGGTCACCACCATCTGCGAAGGACTGCGCAGCGACATCGTCGCGCGCGGCATACCGCAGGAAAAAGTCACCGTCATTCCGAACGCCGTCAATATCGAGAATTTCACTGTCGGCGAAACAGCCGACGCCGAACTGGCAAAAAGCCTCGGCCTGGAAGGCAAGAAACTGCTGGGCTTCATCGGCTCATTCTATGCATACGAAGGTTTGAATATTCTTTTGCAGGCAATGCCGGCAATGCTGCTGGAAAATCCCGATGTGCGCTTGCTGCTGGTCGGCGGCGGACCGCAGGACAAGCAGCTGAAGGCGCAGGCAAAGCAGCTGAATATCGAAGACAAGGTGATTTTCACCGGCCGCGTTCCGCATGAACAGGTGCAGCGTTATTACAACCTGATCGATGTGCTGGTCTATCCGCGCCTCAAGATGCGGCTGACCGATCTGGTCACGCCGCTCAAACCCCTGGAAGCGATGGCGCAAGGCAGGCTGGTAGCCGCCTCCGATGTCGGCGGCCACCTGGAGCTGATCGAGGATGGCAAAACCGGCGCCCTGTTCGAGGCCGGCAACCCGGACGCGCTGGCCCGCAAGGTACTTGACTTGCTCAATCAGCCGGAACGCTGGCCGCTGCTGCGCCGGGACGCGCGCAGCTTTGTCGAAACCGAGCGTAACTGGCCCGGCAGCGTCGCACGCTACAAGAACATCTACAGCCGCCTCACCGGCAAGGAAAGCCGCCGGTGAATGCGACTGGTCTGCGCATAGGCCTGATCGGCCCGCTGCCGCCGCCCTCCGGCGGCATGGCCAATCAGACCCTGCAGCTGGCGACCTTGCTGCGCGGCGAAGGCGCAACGGTGGAAGTGATCCAGGTCAATCGTCCCTATCATCCACTCTGGATCGGCAAAGTCCAGGGAGTGCGTGCGCTGTTTCGGCTGCTGCCTTACCTGACACATCTGTGGCGCTCGGCAGGCAGCGTACAGCTGTTCCACGTGATGGCCAATTCCGGCTGGTCCTGGCACCTGTTCGCCGCGCCTGCAATCTGGATCGCCAGGTTCAGGGGCATACCGGTCGTTGTCAATTACCGCGGCGGCGAAGCCGATACGTTTCTTGGCAAAGCGCTGTTCTGGGTCAAACCCAGCCTTGATCGCACGGACGCCATCATTGTTCCTTCCGGATTTCTTGATGCGGTGTTTGCCAAGCATGGTGTAAGCACCGAGGTGGTGCCCAACATCATCAACCTCAGCCGATTTTCTGCCGGCGATGCCAGGTCATCGGCGGAACGCGGCGGCCCCTGCCTGCTGGTGGCACGCAACCTTGAGCCAATTTACGATAATGCGACCGCCTTGCGCGCGTTCAGCCTGGTGCAAGGCACGTTTCCCGCCGCACGGCTGACGATTGCCGGCTCCGGCCCGGAACTGTCCGCCCTGAAAAAAATCGCGGATGAGCTCGGACTGACACAGTCAGTCACGTTTACCGGCCGGGTCGATAACGAAGGCATGGCAGCCTTGTACCGCCAGGCCGACATCATGATCAATGCCAGCCTGGTCGACAACATGCCCAATTCGGTGCTCGAAGCGCTGGCCAGCGGCGTCACGGTGGTGAGCACCAATGTCGGCGGTGTGCCCTATCTGGTCGAGCATGAAAAAACCGCATTGCTCGTGCCGCCGCAAGACCCCAAGGCCATGGCCGAAGCGATCCTGGATCTGCTCAACAACCCCATCAAATCAAGCAAAATACAACAGGCCGGCATGGAGTCCGTGCAACAATACGCTTGGCCGCAAGTCCGTAACCGCTTGCTGCAAGTGTACGAAAAAGTCCTGGCAAAAAAAAATAACCCCTTGGTGCGCCCAACGTGAAACATACCACCACTGCAAAAACAGATTTATATACGTCACTGATATCCGGTTGGCTGTTCCCCCTGCACGAGCGTCTCAAGAAACACGACAGTGTCGCCATACGCAAACAAATGGAGTCATCCCAGTGGTGGGATGAAAAGCAGCTGCAGGAACTGCAGCTGGAACGCTTGCGGCAATTGCTCGGACATGCCCAGCAGCACGTCCCGTACTACCGCGATCTGTTCAAAGAAATTGGCTTCAACGCAGAGGACATCAAGTCCCTGGCCGATCTTTCGCGCCTGCCGCTTCTGGACAAGTCAAAAATCCGCGCCAACACCGACGCGCTCAAGTCCGATACCGCGCGCGGCCTGTCCCGCTTCAATACCGGCGGCTCCGGTGGTGAACCGCTTATTTTTTACATAGGCAAGGAACGTGTAAGCCACGACGTTGCTGCAAAATGGCGCGCTACCCGCTGGTGGAATGTCGATATCGGCGACGCCGAAATCGTGGTCTGGGGTTCGCCGATCGAGCTTGGCGCGCAGGACGGCGTGCGTGGATTGCGGGATCGGGTACTGCGCACAAAACTGCTGCCCGCATTTGAAATGTCGGAGCCAAAACTCGACGGTTTCCTTGACGAGATCCGGGCCCGGTGCCCGAAGATGCTGTTCGGTTACCCGTCGGCCCTGTCCCATATCGCGCGCCACGCCTACACGAAGGGCATACGCATGGACAATCTCGGTATCCGGGTAGCCTTCGTCACATCAGAGCGCCTGTACACCCAGCAGCGTGAACAAATTACCGAAACCTTTGGCTGCCCGGTCGCAAACGGCTACGGCGGACGGGATGCCGGCTTCATTGCGCACCAGTGCCCGGAAGGCGGGATGCACATCACGGCCGAAGACATCATTGTTGAAATCCTGAACCCGCAAGGAGAAGCCGTTCCTGTCGGCGAATCCGGCGAGATCGTCGTGACCCATCTTGCCACCGGCGATTTCCCGTTCATCCGTTATCGCACCGGCGATATCGGCGTGCTCGATCCCATGCCCTGCACCTGTGGCCGCGGACTGCCCCTGTTAAAAGACATCCAGGGCCGCACCACGGATTTTCTGGTCGCCAAAAACGGGACCATCATGCATGGCCTCGCGCTGATCTATATCCTGCGCGACCTGCCGCAAGTGCGCGCTTTCAAGATTGTCCAGGAGAGCGTGGATCACACCGATGTATGGGTGGTGCCGGAGGGTGAGCTGACACCAGAAATTATTGAAAAAATCATACAGGGATTCAAGGCTCGGCTGGGGCAGGACGTGTCGATCGTGGTGAAGAGCGTCATGGAAATTCCAGCGGAGAAGTCGGGGAAGTTCAGGTATGTAGTCAGCAAAGTCGCGGGCAAATGATGACAAGGGTGCACATCGGGTACTTTGGCAGTTGCGTCAGGCGGGGTTGCGATGCGTGACATAGCGCTTACCCTGTTCATTTTCAGCATCTTGCCCTTTATTCCGAAGCGGCCGGTGGTTGGCGTCCTGCTGTTCACATGGATCAGTTTGATGAATCCGCATCGGCTGACTTATGGGTTCGCATATGATTTTCCATTTGCCGCGATCGCTGCGGGACTGACGCTGGTTTCGCTGGCCATGTCGAAAAATCCCAAGCGTTTGCCAATGAATGCAACTGTAGTCACGCTGATCCTTTTTACACTGTGGATCACGCTGACGACTTTTTTCGCAATGAAGCCGGATCTGGCATGGGCCGACTGGAGCCAGGCGATGAAGATGCTGCTGATGGTGGTCGTCGCGATGATGGCGCTCAACACCAAGCAGGACATCATCGCATTCGCATGGGTGCTAGGGATATCGCTGGGATTTTACGGACTCAAGGGTGGCATTTTTACGGTCGCATCAGGAGGCACCAATAACGTATTCGGGCCGGCGGGCACAAATATCCGGGACAACAACGATCTAGCCTTGGCGCTGATCACGACGCTGCCCATCATCTGGTATCTGAGTCTGCATGCCACGCACAAGTATGTACGGCTTGGCCTGAAAGGATTGGCCTTGATGACATTGATCGCGGCTGTCGGCACTTATTCACGCGGCGCCCTGCTTGCCGGCGGTGCCATGCTGTTTTTCCTGTGGCTGAAACGGGGCCAGAAGGTGCGCAACGCGCTGTTCCTGATCGGCGTGGTTTCATTGGTGCTGATGTTCATGCCGGACAAATGGTTTGACCGGATGGATACCATCAGCGAATACAAAACCGATTCTTCCGCGCAGGGCCGGATTAACGCCTGGCATTTTGCATTTAATGTGGCATCAGACAAATTCCTGGGCGGAGGTTTCAGAAATTTTACGTCTGACATGTTCATGATCTATGCGCCAGTTCCAACTGACGTCCATGCACCACACAGCATTTATTTTCAGGTGATGGGAAATCATGGATTCATCGGGTTACTGCTCTTCCTCCTGTTAATGCTTTTTGTGTGGCGCACCGGCACCCGTATCAAGAACTTAAGCAAGGGTAATGCGGAACTGAAATGGGCCGCTGATCTGGCGATGATGCTGCAGGTGAGCATTGTGGGTTATGCGGTCGGGGGTGCTTTTCTTTCCCTGGCATATTTTGATTTGTACTACGACATTATCGCCTTGATGATCATCCTGCAAAAATTTGTACTTATCCAATTAAATCCTGACAAGCGCAATGTTCTCCCGACAACTACGCCATTGACAAGACCAGGGATGAAACCAAGCTAAATGACAGCGTACAAACGATCCACGGGGCCGAGCGCTCGATTCATCCGCATCGTCGGAGATAGTTTTGCGCCCGGCAAAAAGCGGGAGAGACGCTTATGCATCATCAATTATCATCGAGTGCTCAAGACACCCGACCCCGTGCTTCAGTCCGAACCGGATGTCGTTACCTTCCGCTGGCAAATGAAATTGCTGGCCGACAGTTTTAATGTACTGCCTCTTCATGATGCCGTCCGGGCGCTAGCGGAAGACAATCTACCGCCGCGCGCTGTTTGTATAACCTTTGACGATGGTTATCGCTCCATTCACGATTTTGCGCTACCGATCCTGAAGGAATTCGGCTTGCCCGCGACCGTTTTTGTCACGACCGGTTATATAAGCAAAAGCAATATGTGGAACGACAGAATTCTGGAAGTCATGCGGCAATTGCCGGCGGGCGCCATAGATCTGTCGGATATAGGATTGGGTGTCCACCAGCTCGAAGCCTTGAGTGAACGTGAACAGACCGTCAGAAGCCTGATGGAAAAAATCAAATATCTGCCGCCCGATACCCGTCTCGGCATAGTGCAAAATCTGGAAGAGCGGTTCGGCATTGCATTGCCCCATGGGCTGATGCTGACACCGCAGATGATTGTGAATCTCGCGCAATCCAATGTCGAGATTGGCGGACATACGATATCCCACCCCATTCTTTCCGCTCTTGATGACGATAACGCTCGAGAGGAAATATTTGGAAACAAGCAGCATCTGGAAAACATCATCGGCAAGCCACTACGCTTTTTTGCCTATCCTAATGGCAAGCTGGGCAGGGATTTCAACGAACGGCATATTCAGATGGTAAAAGAGGCTGGTTATATTGCGGCCTTTACCACGGCCAAGGGTGCAGCCACACATCACAACGATCCCTTTCAGCTTCCGCGCAGCAGGCCTTGGGATCCGACGCCATTCAGATTTGGCATTCGCCTGTTGAGCTGGTTCTCGCAAAAATCAACATAGAAATCTGTTTCGTATGATTAATATAAAAAAGGCCATCGGGATATCCTTCGCGGGACAATATCTCGAGGTTTTCATTCATTTCCTGGCGGTGCTGGTACTCGCCCGCATATTGACGCCAACTGACATCGGCACCTATTCGGTTGCCGCATTCCTGATGGCAGTACTTCATGTTTTCCGTGATTTTGGTGTAGCGCAGTACGTCATTCAAGAGCGGGAACTCACCACTGAAAAGATTCGCTCCGCGATGGGAGTGGCCATCATCCTGGCATTGAGCGTCGCCTTGATATTGCTATTGAGCAGCGGGATTGTAGCCCGCTTCTATGGCAAACCTGAAATACAAAAAATCCTCTGGGTGATGGCCGCAAGTTTTGCCATTTCTCCGTTTGGCGCAATTAATAACGCCTTGTTTCGACGGGAGATGCAGCTTAAAAAGATCTTCGTGATGCGCATTGGCAGTACGCTTTGCCATGTAGCGGTTGCGATATCGCTGGCCATGTATGGATTTGGCGCGCTGAGTCTGGCGGGTGCAAATTTTGCCGGGATTCTTTCGATTGGCATTATTGCGAGCCTGTTGCGACCATCCGGGATGCCATGGCTCCCTCACTTCAAGAATATCAAGAAAGTCCTGTCGTTCGGCAGTGTGGCAAGCTTGGGAAACGCAGCCAACACCGCGGGCACCAACGCACCGGACCTGATCGTCGGCAAAATAATGGACATGACATCCGTAGGTTACCTTAGCCGCGCCAACGGACTCGTGCAGTTATTTACGAGATTGTTAACTGATGGGCTTCTACCTTTGATTCTTCCTTATTTTGCCCGCCTGCGGCGGGAGGGAAGCGACCTTGCTGAACCTTATCTTGCATCGGTAAAGTATCTTACCGTGCTTACGTGGCCGTTTTTCGCAACGATGATGCTGCTTGCTTATCCGATAGTACGGACCCTGTACGGCCAGCAGTGGGACGCATCCGTTCCGATCGTCGAATTGCTTTGCATCGCCGGCGCAGTGTCATCAATATCGATGTTCGCCAGCCATGTAATGGTGGCCAATGGCCAAGTACGGAACTCGACCTATTCCCAGCTGATTGCACAACCTTTCCGCATTGCGGCTGTCTTGATCGCTTCCTACTTTGGATTGATATTCGTTGCAATCGCGATCATTCTTTCGGAGTTTATTACGCTGATCATCGTTTCGTGGTACCTGCACAAAACGATTAATGTTGGCTTGTTTGACGTGGTCCGCGGGTGCGGCAAGAGTGCCTTGGTGACCATAAGCACGATCATCGTACCCTTGGCTGTAAATATTTTCTGGCAGGATAGTGCATCACGTCCGTGGCTGCCGCTGATGATTGGCGGCTTTGGGGCTGCGATCGGGTGGATTGCCGGAATGGCTGTAACGCGTCATTCATTGTCGCCGCATTTGATGTCTGCGTTACATTCTGTACGGTTGCGCTATTTTTCAAGATAGATTATGGCCATGGGAATCGGTATGCAAGATTTCGCATGTTAAGTGCAAAGCCGTTAGAAAAACACTATTTTCTATACCTAGGCTTCATCCGATTCAGCGCTGAGACTGCTTTTTACATATAAGACATAACGAGGCAATCGTATTTATTGTTATGTCTAGATCTGGAATTTGCTGTTCAACAAAGCAAAACAACGGTAGTTGAAAACAAAAATTTTTAATTTCCTACCTTAAGTCTCTTTTTTAAGAAACTTAAGGTATTATTCGAATAAAATTTCTGATCTGCAATTCCAAATATAGTTATTGAGCACATTAGTCAAAAGAATAACTAGGGAAAATAAATGCATTATCTTTACAGGTTATTTTACGTATTCGACTCGACAGAGGAACGCGCAAATTGAATACGCAACTTAATCCTAATCGTTGCTTATCTTCTTAATTCAAGCGGCAGATTAACCATTCAACTATTACGTAATTTTTTGAAAACCCGCCATCGGAATGGTTGGTACTGGAGAGATGGTGCGAAGTGGAATGGACAGCCGAATTTAAGCCGGCTTCGGATTACGATGCGCATTGAAAAAGATAATCGAGTAGAAACCTCGCCAGAAATCAAGAAATCTATATAAATAGCACCATTTAACAAGATGGCAGTGGAATAGTTATCGTGTTGAGAACTCCAACATCTGAAACTCAAACTCCGAATGGAAAATCTATTAGTTGATCAAAATCATTGACCGCAATGTAATCGTCCATACTGATTAGCGCGAAATCTCTAACTTGCGGACACTCGCTCATTTACGGCACTAAAATTAAAAAGAATATTTGATGACGACTAAAAAAGTCCTTGTAATATCAAAAACCATTCCCCTCTTGACAGGGCACGGATTGGCGATGCGGCTTGGAAGTTTGGTCGATGCATTATGCGAAGATCATCAAGTAACACTACTCATTGTGTCGACTGATCCCGCTATTACGAATTCGGCTATCAATGAATACTGGCGGTCGAGATGTGCAAATGTGGTTGTATGTAATGTCGCTACTAAGGTGGAGACGCCTCGCTCGAAAATTACCTCGAAAGAGGTGTTTCAACGTCTGGCGAGCAGAGAGCCTAAAAACGTTGCCATTTGGCCGGTAGATACAATCGTTGAAAGCCTGGGGTCGTTCCGAGATCAACAGTTTGATTCCGTATTGGTTTCAAGGTTGCATATGATGCCAGTTTGGAATGCGATAGAAAGTAAATTGGCTTTGAAAACAAAGCAGGCGATTCTCGATATGGACGATATTGAATCCCTGTCGCTCGCACGCCAAATTGAGATTGCCGGCATGGCGACACTAGGGAAAATCTTTTATTTTCTTGAAAGGTTAGAATCTAGGAAATTGGCCATGGCCGAGGCCCGAGCATTTCGCAAGATGGATCGCCTCTTGATTTGTTCCGACCAAGATAAAGAGATACTAGAGAGGCGGCTAGGTAAAGGAAAAATTCATGTTGTACCGAATACTATTCGACTCAGTGCACAGTTGCCGCCACACTCAAAAAACGAGGTTACCCGACTGTTGTTCGTCGGGACTTTGAATTACCCTCCAAACGAAGACGCCATTCGTTGGTTGCTTTCCGAAATACTCCCAGAAATAGACAGGCGACTTGGGCCTGGATTGGTACGTCTGTGCGTAGTTGGAAAACAACCTCCGTCGTGGATGTGCAAAAGAAGCACGGAGGGGGAGTTCGATCTCTTCTCTGATGTGCCTGACGTGATGCCATATTACGCAGACGCCCACTTTGTCGTGGTTCCTATTCGCGCTGGCAGCGGTACAAGAATTAAGATTTTAGAAGCATTTGGGTATGGACGTCTTGTTTTGTCTACCCGAATTGGTGCTGAAGGCATTCAAGCCGAAGACGGTGAAGAATTTCTATTGGCGGATACCGCGCAGACTTTCACTGATGCCCTGACTCGTGTTTTGCAAGATAGCGCCTACGCGAACGGAATGGTCGAGAAAGCTCGTAAGCTCGTGATCGAACGCTATTCATTCGAATCATGCGTTAAGGCTCTCGGCTTCGCGATGATCTAAGTACCGATACCCGGCCGGAATAAATTGGGAGATGGATACGGTCCTGGCCGGATGGGATGCAAGGCGCGCGGGCCGTCGCAGTGCTAGCACTGCAAGGGCCGGGTAACGCCGCAGCGCACCGGTCAGGCCTGCAGACACTCACAATTTATTCCGGCCGGGTACTTAGCACCGGTAAATATGGCATTACCCCATAAAGAGGTTGATGCAAGGATCATTTACTTGGAAAAAAATATTCGGAAGTTTTTTAAAGAATCAGAGCGCTGCACTAGCGATGTTCCTGCCGAGATAGGAACAGAACGGTATTCAAGAGCGATGCAGCAGTAGTAAAACGGTACGTAGTTATTTTTTTATTTCTAAAAATTTCGATATTGATATTTACAAATTAATTAGAAGAAAAATCAAATTGAGTGAATGAATTATGACAATCAGTGTAATTATTCCGGTGTATAACGGCGCAAAGCTAATAACCCGCACATTAGACAGCATTGTCCGCCAAACGCTATTACCTTCAGAGGTGATACTTGTAGATGACGGATCCATAGATGATACTTACGAAATAGTCAAGTCTCATCCGCTTTCCGCAAAAACCACTTTTATAGTTTTACAGAAAAAAAATGGAGGCGTATCGTCTGCACGAAATTTTGGAATGCTAGCCGCGAAATCAAAATATGTCGCTTTCCTTGATGCTGACGACGAATTTTTACCAAACCATATCGCCAACCTTTTCAATGCAGCGGCGCTTTTCCCAGATGCGACGTTATTATTTGGGGCTATACAAAGGGTATTTGATACGCCTGAACTCGCCTTTAGCGAAAATCATTTACCAGACTTTCGTAAAATAGCGCGGTCACATTGCGGGCTATCCAGTGAATCTCAAGCTAGCGTAATGAGCTTAACATTGTTCAATGATTTAATTAAGGGAAATTTTATTAATCCTAGCGTATGTATGTTTCCACGCATAATAGACGGGACACCTATTTTTTTTGATGAGTCGCTTAAGTACGCAGAAGATCGGGCAATGTTTATTTTTCTTGCTTCCATCGACAAGACAATTTTCATTGATGAAATAAGCTGCAATATATACCGGACTGGAGTTAATGTTTCGAATAGCACGAATGGCAGGAATAGCATATTGCACACCACTTACTCCATAAAGGCATTGGAAAGCATAATCAATCAAAATTTATTTCCTGAAGGGAGTCGAGAGAAAAATTTGTTGCTTAATGAATTATCTACCAGGGTAGATGACCTACTTTATTGGTCTAGTAGGACAGGACTGAAAGCGACATTTGCAGCAATTAAGATTTACCGACGTTGGAGTAAGGCATTTCAACCTTCGATTTGTGTAAGGCGGTTATGTTACGCTGCGCTGCGTAGTACATTATTTCCAATAAGGATTTTTAAGCGCGAATAATACCCCTATGTCGGGTAGCAGCAGCGCATTACTGCAAAACCGCCCCCTAAGAACCGGGCGGGCCACTTTCGAGGTACCTGGCCCAAGCCTTTCAATGCCCACTTACGGAAGCCGGCTTCGTTGACAACTACCGATTTACATCCCAACGTCCAATCGTCTTTTACCCCGCCTAGAATTGTGGCTCCCTCAACGAGGGTAGTCACAAGGATCTTATAAATAGTGTTATGCCGCGGAACTGTAGGCACCGCAGTTGCAGCGCTTTCAAATCATGTTCTAATTCAAAGTAAAAGACTAAGCAGCATCGTAAGCATCCGACAATCACATCCGGACGGAATAATTTTGACGACGAAGATTATGTCTCTGGCGTCCAGCGATGCGGAAAGAGCTCACTGATGCGACTTGCCGGCAGTGA
>JAZKDW010000043.1:31151-105012 GCA_040387375.1 Pseudomonadota bacterium | reverse complement strand
ACCCGGTAGTCCTGCGGGCGGCGTATGGATTCCCGCCTGCGCGGGAATGACGGGGCGGTAGTTTGAAGCGGCCGCATGAACGCGAGTTGAATGACAGGCCAGATTCCCCCTGTCGTTCCCGCTGCTTGCAGTTGAAAGTAATACTTAACGCGAGGCGCACCGAGCGAGCACCAGTTCCAAAACAATAAAGGCCCAGAATTCCAATGACCACCGCCCAACCCCTGAAGTTTGAATCTCCCGATCAAGGCGAAGAAACCGCCCGCGCCGACCTGTACGGCCTGCTGGCGACACTGCTCTGCGCACCGCCGTCGCAGGCGCTGCTCGATACCATCGCTTCCGCGCAGGACCAGGGCAGCGGTGTGCTCGAGCGCGCCTGGGCCGATCTGGTAAAAGCCTGCCGCGGCGCCAATCAGGAAACGGTACGCGAAGAATACGAACAGCTCTTCATTGGTGTCGGCAAGCCGGAAGTCATGCTCTATGGCTCGTACTACCTCTCGGGTTTCCTGATGGAGAAGCCGCTGGCCGCACTACGCACCGATCTTGCCCGGCTCGGCTTGCAGCGCGCCGATGCCGTGGTTGAAAGCGAGGACCATATTGCCGCACTGTGCGAGGTCATGCGTTATCTGATCGCATCGGATGATGTCCTCCATGCCAACCTGGCAACGCAGAAAAAATTTTTTGGCGACCACATGCAGGCCTGGGTGGCCAATTTGTGCGATGCACTAGAGGCGCACCCGCAAGTAAATTTTTATCTGCCGGTAGCCCGTCTCGCGCGCAGTTTTTTTGAAGTGGAAATGCAGGCCTTTGACATGGCATGAACCAGCTCTTGTCATAGTAAGAAAAACGAACGCAGATGGCCTGGGAAATAGGTTTCGCGGCACCGCGCTCGCCTGATTTCATTGAGGCCGGCAGCAGATACTTGCGCATGGCTTCACTGACGCGGCGCAGCACGATAATTTATTGCATACATGCAGCAGTAATTCGTGATACTTTCACCAAAAGAGTGCATGGTTATTTCAGAAGGCTTTACAGCCTGAACATTCGGGGGTGGGACATGGCAGAACAGAAAAAAATCGCGAGACGGTCTTTCTTCGCAGGCCTGGGATTGGCCGCTGCGGCAGGCGTAGCGGCAAAACTCGCGGCGCCAGCGCTGACCGAAGTGGCCGAGGCGCCCACTGAGCCCGAGGGCAAGAGCTACCGCCTGACCGAGCACGTAAAAAAATACTACCGCACCACCACCATCTAACTCACGAGGTGACTCCATGCTGTTGACTCGCAAGGGCCACGCAGGCCCGCGTTCGAACACACGTTTCTCGTCCAGTCTCGCAGACAGCCTGTCGCGTGCGCTGCCCACAATGGATCGCCGGATGTTCCTCAAGCGTTCCGGCATTGGCGTCGGCGCCGGCATCGCGGCGTCGCAGCTGGGACTGATCCAGAAAGCCAAGGCCGCCAGCGGCACCGCAGCCTCGGGCGGCAAGATCGAAGTCAAA
This sequence comes from Pseudomonadota bacterium, assembly GCA_040387375.1. Lineage (GTDB taxonomy): Bacteria > Pseudomonadota > Gammaproteobacteria > Burkholderiales > Burkholderiaceae_D > JAZKDW01. The sequence continues at coordinate 103,522 of JAZKDW010000043.1, read as the reverse complement.
CGCACGGTCTGCACCCATTGCTCCGTCGGCTGCGCAGTTGATGCGATCGTCGAAAATGGTGTGTGGGTCCGGCAGGAGCCGGTGTTCGATTCGCCGCTCAACCTGGGTGCGCATTGCGCCAAGGGCGCTGCCCTGCGCGAGCACGGCCATGGCGAATACCGGCTGAAGTATCCGATGAAACTGGTCAACGGCAAATACCAGCGCATCAGCTGGGATGTCGCATACAAGGAAATCGCCGAAAAAATGCTGGAGATCCGCAAGGGCAGCGGTCCGGATTCGGTGTTCTTCGTCGGCTCGTCCAAGCACAACAACGAACAAGCTGCGCTGCTGCGCAAGTTCGTGTCCTTCTTCGGCACCAATAACTGCGATCACCAGGCTCGCATCTGCCATTCCACCACGGTGGCCGGCGTTGCCAATACCTGGGGTTATGGCGCGATGACCAACAGCTATAACGACATGCAGAATTCGAAGGCCGCGATGTATATCGGCTCGAATGCGGCGGAAGCGCATCCGGTGTCGATGCTGCACATGCTGCATGCGAAGGAAGCCGGCTGTAAGATGATCGTGGTCGATCCGCGATTCACGCGCACCGCGGCAAAGGCGGACCAATACGTCCGCATCCGTTCCGGCACCGACATTCCCTACCTGTTCGGCATGCTGTATCACATCTTCAAGAACGGCTGGGAAGACAAGAAATACATCAATGACCGCGTGTATGGCATGGAAGCGGTCAAGGCGGAAGTGATGAAGTGGACGCCGGCGGCGGTGGAAGAAGCCTGCGGCGTGCCGGAAGCGGAAGTGTTCAAGGCCGCGCAAACCATGGCGATGAACAAACCATCGACCCTGGTCTGGTGCATGGGACAGACCCAGCACAGCATCGGCAATGCGATGGTGCGCGCATCGTGCATCCTGCAACTGGCGCTGGGCAATGTGGGTGTGTCAGGCGGCGGCGCCAATATTTTCCGTGGTCATGACAACGTGCAGGGCGCGACTGACGTCGGTCCGAATCCGGATTCCCTGCCTGGGTATTACGGCCTTGCCACCGGCGCCTGGAAACACTGGTGCGCGGCGTGGGGCGTGGATTACGAATGGGTGAAAAAACAATTCCCGTCGCAGGCCATGATGGAAAAATCCGGCACCACGGTGTCGCGCTGGGTCGACGCGGTGCTGGAGAAAAACGAGCTGATCGACCAGGACAACAACGTCAAGGCCATGGTGTTCTGGGGCCATGCGCCAAACTCGCAGACCCGCGGCCTGGACATGAAGAAGGCATTCGACAAGCTCGATCTGCTGGTTGTCATCGACCCGTATCCGTCGGCCACCGCGGCGATGGCGGCGATGAAGGTCGAAGGACAGGAATTGAATCCGAACCGCGCCACTTACCTGCTGCCCGCTGCGACGCAATTCGAAACCTCCGGTTCGGTGACCGCATCGAACCGTTCGCTGCAGTGGCGCGAAAAAGTGATCGAGCCGCTGTTCGAGTCGCGCACCGATCACATGATCATGTATCAGCTGGCGGAAAAGCTGGGCTTCGGCAAGGAGCTGGTGGCCAAGATAAAACTGGTGCCAGGCAAAGGCGGCATGATGGAGCCGGAACCGGAAAGCATGCTGGAGGAAATCAATCGCGGCAGCTGGACCATCGGTTATACCGGCCAGTCCCCGCAGCGCCTAAAGGCGCACATGCGCAACATGCATCTGTTTGACGTCAAGACGCTGAAATGCAAGAGCGGCAAGGATGCAGCGACCGGATATGACATGAGCGGCGACTACTTCGGTTTGCCATGGCCTTGTTACGGTACACCGGAAATGAAGCACCCCGGCTCGCCTAACCTGTATGACACGAGCAAGCACGTGATGGATGGCGGCGGTAACTTCCGCGCCAACTTCGGTGTCGAGAAAGACGGCGTCAACCTGCTGGCCGAAGACGGGTCTCATTCGGTGGGTTCGGAGATCACCACCGGCTATCCGGAGTTCGATCATCTGCTGCTGAAAAAACTGGGCTGGTGGAATGACCTGACCGAGGCCGAGAAAAAAGCGGCCGAAGGAAAGAACTGGAAGACCGACCTCTCGGGCGGCATCCAGCGCGTGACGATCAAGGTCCATGGCGTGCATCCGTTCGGTAACGCCAAGGCACGTGCACTGGTATGGAATTTCCCCGATCCGGTGCCACTGCATCGCGAGCCGATCTACGGCACGCGGCCCGACCTGGTTGCCAAGTATCCTACGCACGAGGACAAGAAGGCCTTCTGGCGCATGCCGACGCTGTATAAGTCGGTGCAGCAGAAGAACGTCGAAACCAAGCTGCATGAGAAATTCCCGATCATCCTGACGTCGGGCCGTCTGGTTGAGTATGAAGGCGGCGGTGAAGAGACACGCTCCAATCCATGGCTGGCCGAGTTGCAGCAAGACGCCTTCGTCGAAATCAATCCGAAAGCCGCAGCCGACCGCGGCATCCGTAACGGCGAATATGTGATCGTGGCGACGCCGACCGGCGCCCGGATCAAGGTCAAGGCACAGGTGACGCCGCGCGTCGGGCCGGATACCGCGTTCATCCCGTTCCACTTTTCGGGCTGGTGGCAAGGCAAGGACCTGCTCGAATATTACCCTGAGGGGGCGGCGCCGGTGGTGCGTGGCGAAGCGGTGAATACCGCCACGACCTACGGCTACGATTCGGTAACGATGATGCAGGAAACGAAAACTACAATCTGCAATATTGAAAAAATCGTTGCCTGATATTGGTATAACGCTGAGGAGACAAGATAAATGGCCAGAATGAAATTCATCTGCGATGCAGAGCGTTGTATCGAATGTAATGGTTGTGTAACCGCCTGCAAGAATGAGCATGAGGTGCCGTGGGGCGTGAACCGCCGGCGTGTCGTGACCGTCAACGACGGCGTGATCGGCCAGGAAAAATCGGTGTCCGTGGCATGCATGCACTGCTCCGACGCACCTTGCATGGCCGTCTGTCCGGTCGACTGTTTCTACCGCACTGATGAAGGTGTGGTGTTGCATGACAAGGATATCTGCATCGGCTGCGGTTACTGCTCGTATGCCTGCCCGTTCGGCGCGCCGCAGTTTCCGTCCAATGGCGCTTTCGGCCTGCGCGGCAAGATGGACAAGTGCACGTTCTGTGCCGGTGGTCCGGAAGCCGACGGTTCGAAAGCCGAGTTCGACAAATACGGACGCAACCGCCTGGCGGAAGGCAAGCTGCCGGCCTGCGCGGAAATGTGTTCGACCAAAGCCTTGCTCGGTGGAGATGGCGATGCGATCGCCGATATCTTCCGCAACCGCGTGATGCGGCGCGGGAAGGGCGGCGAGGTATGGGGCTGGGGCACCGCCTACGGCCTGGCGCCTAATCCGGAAGCCAAACCACCAGTGGGGCAAAAATCATGAAGCGCCTGATACTGATTTCATCGGCGGCCCTGTTGCTGGCCGCGTGCAGCGAAAAGCCGCAAGTCATGTCCTCGGCCTATAACAAGGCCGATGGCAAACCTTGGCAGGGCGCGCAGAATCCCCATGTCGTGAAAGGCTGGACACCCGGCGACAAGACAACATGGGAAACCCAGTTGCGCACCCGTTCGAAATACCAGGATGAGTACGTAAAAGTTAACTGATCGCTCAACGAGGGGACACATCATGACCAAATGGTTTGCCAATCTCGCATTGGGCTTGTCGCTGTTTGCCGCCATTGGCGGCGGAGCGATCGCACAGAGTTCGGGAGTCATTACGCCGGCGCCTGCCGCCGCGCCTGCTGCTGTCAGTGCGGCGCAGCCTGCGGCGTCCATGCCTGCCGCAGCCAAGCCCGGTCTTCCTGTAGTGCAGTCGGGCGACATCCTGAACATGAAACAGAACCAGGCTGAGCGGTCACGCGACCAGCCGGGCAACCTGTCGCCGACCTGGCGCATCATCAAGGAAGGCACCAACAACTACTCCAGCCTGCCGGCGCTCGAATCGGGTGTGCTGATCCAGCCCAAGCAGCAATTCCTCGGCCAGTCGCGCGCGACGACCGCGGGTGAGGCATGGCGCCAGTATCGCAACGGACCGCTGACCATGCTTGGCGGCTGGCTGCTGATCCTGGCAGTCGTCGGCATCGCCGCGGTGTTCCTGATCTTCGGCCCGGTCAAGCTGAAGGAAGGCCGTACCGGACGCCTGATCGAACGTTTCACCTCGGTCGAACGCCTGGCGCATTGGACGGTGGCCATCACCTTCGTGTTGCTGGCGTTCTCCGGACTTCTGATGCTGTTCGGGAAGCACGTGATCCTGCCTTTGTTCGGCCACACCCTGTTTGGCTGGGTGGCGTTTGCCTGCAAGAATATTCATAACTTCGTCGGCCCAGTCTTCACGATTTCATTGGTCGTGTTCTTCGTCATTTACGTGAAAGACAATTTGCCGGAAGCGTCCGATCTGAAATGGCTTTCCAGGCTGGGCGGATTGCGCGGCAAGGGACATGTCAGCGCCGGCCGCTTTAATGCCGGTGAAAAACTCTGGTTCTGGGGCGGTGTCGTTTTCCTCGGACTGATCGTGAGCGCATCGGGACTGGTGCTCGACATGCTGGTGCCAGGGATCCTGTACACCCGCGGCAACATGCAGATCGCCAACGTGATCCATCTGATCGGCGGGGTGTTGATTGCCGCCATGTCGTTCGCCCACATCTACATCGGCACGATCGGCATGGAAGGCGCGTATGCAGCAATGCGCACCGGTTATGTCGACGACACCTGGGCGCGGGAACATCATGACTTGTGGTACGACGACGTGGCCAACGGACGTGTGCCACGCGTCCGGACCGAAGAGGGTGCTGCCAAGATTGGCGTGCCTGTAAAAGCGCTTTAAGGAGACGGGCGTATGAACAGATTGCTTATTGCATTGATCGGAATGTCGCTCACAGGTCTTGCGGGCGCGAAATTGCCGCCGCCTAGCGAAGAGGCGCAAGCCAAGGCGGCCGAAGCGAAAGACAAGGCTGGGTGGAGCGACAAGGTCGCTGCTTACCAGTTGTGCGTTGCGCAGGACAAGGTGGTCGCGCATTACCAGAAGACCAAAGGGTCGCAGGTGAGTCCGGCGGCCGCAGGTATGCCAGCCGCAGCGCCAGCTGCTCCTGCCGCTCCTGCCGCTCCGGCTGCCGCAGCACCGGCTGCCGCAGCACCGGCTGCCGCAGCACCGGCTGCCGCAGCACCGGCTGCCGCAGCACCGGTAGCGGCGGCACCAGCGCCGGCGGCAATACCGCCGTGCCAGAACCCCGGACCGTATGTCGCTGCACAGGCCGCAACCAAGGTCGGCGTGGCTGATGCGCAGCCGGTTCCGGCTGCGGGCAAACCACCGGCTCCGGCTGAAGCAAAAAAATAATGGCAGGTAGGTCGGGCGCATGGCGTGCAGGGCAAAACATCCGCCCTGTACCGCTATAATCAAATCATATTCATCATTCTGCCTTCGACAAGATGCCGCTCCTTCCCGTTTTATCCAGCGCAACAATTCACCTGACACACGATGTCGAGGTAATGGATGAGCGTGGCCGCCTGTCGACCATCGCGATTCCCGCCGAACGTCCGCTGACGGTCTACGTCGACAAGCGTGAGCTGGTAACGCTGATGACGCTGGGCGGCGCGCCGGAAGCGCTGACGCTCGGTTATCTGCGCAACCAGCGCCTGGTAAAATCGATAGAGGATATCGCTTCGGTGCAAGTCGATTGGGCGGTCGATGCGGTAGCGGTGAAAACGCATAATGGCATCGCCAACATCGAAGAGCGCACCTCGAAGCGTGTCGTCACCACAGGCTGCGGGCAGGGTTCGGTGTTCGGCGGGCTGATGGATGAAGTCGATTCGATCAAGCTGTCGCCCGATGCGCGGCTCAGGCAATCCGTGCTGTACCGGATTGTCGATACCATCCGCACCCAGCAGTCGATTTACAAGCAGGCCGGCTCGGTGCATGGCTGCGCATTGTTTTCGGCTGAGGGCGAACTGATTTATTTCGTCGAGGACGTCGGCCGCCACAATGCGGTGGATGCGATCGCCGGGCGCATGTGGCTGGACGACATGCGCGGCGACGACAAGGTGTTTTATACCACCGGCAGGCTGACTTCCGAAATGGTGATCAAGGGCGCGCAGATGGGCATCCCGTTCCTGCTCTCGCGTTCGGGCACGACCCAGATGGGCCACATGGTAGCCGAGCGTCTCGGCATGTCGCTGCTGGCGCGCTGCACCGGCAAGCACTTCCTGCTGTTGACGGGCAAGGAGCGCCTGCTGTTCGAACCGCAACTGCTTGATGGCGCGCTGAAGGTTGCCTGACCGACGCCTTGCCTCGCTCCCGTGCTGGCGCTGTCCGCCTGTCTGCTTCCCATTTTTAATCCCTGATTTTCCGGTGTCCATATGGTTCTGACCGACGCCATCCACGCTGCCTTCTCCCTGCTGTTCTCCGGCGATGCCGCCTTGTGGACCATCATCTGGGTGTCGCTCAAGACCACCGGCATTGCATTGCTGATCGCGACCCCGCTGGCCGTTCTGGCCGGGTATTCGATCGCCATGCATTCTTTCCCGGGACGGCGCATCGTCATCTGGCTGGCCCAGGTATCGCTGTCGCTGCCGACGGTGCTGATCGGCTTGTTGCTGTACATGATGTTGTCGCGCCAGGGACCGCTGGGCAGCCTGCAGTGGCTGTTTTCGCAAACCGGCATCGTTGCCGGTCAGGTCGTGATTGCATTGCCGGTGCTGCTGGCCTTCACCCTGTCCGCGGTGCAGGCCGCCGACCGCCGCCTGGCCGAAACCGCGATCACGCTCGGCGCCTCGCGCTGGCGCGTGATGCTGACGGTATTGCATGAAGTGCGGTTTGGCGTGATGGCGGCGGTGATCAATGGATTTGGCCGCGTGATTTCGGAAGTGGGCTGCGCGATGATGATAGGCGGGAATATCGCCGGCGAGACCCGCACCATCACCACCGCCATCGCGCTCGAAACCAGCAAGGGTGAGTTCGCGCAGGGCATCGCGCTTGGCATTGTGCTGGTGACGATTGCGCTGGTGATCAATGCGGTATTGATGCTGCTGCAAGGCGACGCCCATGCCGTGAAGGGACCGCAATGAGCACGCTGCTGTCCATCAAGCACCTGCAAAAACAGTTTGCCGGACGTTTGCTGTTCGACATCGACGTGCTGACGATAGAAACGGCGAGCGCCTACGTGCTGACCGGGGCCAACGGCGTCGGCAAGAGCACGCTGCTGCGCATCCTGAGCGGGCTGGAACCGGCGCAGGCGCAGGCGCTGTTCTTTCTTGGACAGGAAGCGCGGTTGTCTCCTTATCCGGCGGCCTTGCGTGCGGCGATCGTTTATGTGCATCAGCACCCGGTGATGTTTTCCACCAGCGTCGCCAAAAACATCGGTTATGGATTGGCGGCGCGCGGCATGGCGCAAGCCGAGATAAGCCAGCGCGTTGAAGAGGCGATGCTCTGGGCCGGCGTCATGCATCTGCGCGATAGCCGGCCAGCGGTATTGTCGGGCGGTGAAAAGCAGCGCATTGCGCTGGCGCGTGCCAGAATACTGTCGCCTAAACTGCTGCTGCTGGATGAGCCGACGTCGAACCTTGACGGTCCCGCGCGCGAACAGGTGATCGCATTGATACCGGGCCTGGTCAGCGGCGGCAGCAGCGTGGTGATGGCTTGCCATGACCGCGATCTGATCGGGCTGCCAGGCGTGCAGCGTTTGAAATTGCGGGATGGGCATCTTGAGTATCGTTAACTTGACGCACATGAAATGGACAAACATGTTACAACGAATCGCCCCCAGGCTGACTGCCGCGCTGATCTGCAGCCTTGCCCTCACCGCGCCGGTTTTTGCGCAGCAAGTGCTCAAGCTGTCGACCACCACCAGCACAGACAATTCCGGCCTGCTGACCTATCTGTTGCCGGCATTCGAAGCGAAAACAAAGATCAGGGTGCAGGTCATTTCGGTCGGTACCGGCAAGGCGCTGGAGCTGGCCAGGAATGGCGATGTCGACGTGACGCTGGTACATGCTCGTCCGTCCGAGGATAAATTCGTCGCCGACGGTCACGGTGTCAACCGGCGCGACGTCATGTACAACGACTTCGTCATTGTCGGCCCGGCCAATGATCCGGCCGGCATCAAGGGCGGCAAGGATGTGATTGCGGCGTTTAAAAAAATCGCCGGCAGCAACGGAAAATTCATTTCGCGCGGCGATAACTCGGGCACCGACCAGATGGAAAAAACATACTGGAAACAGGCCGGCATCACGCCGTCCGGCAGTGCCTATGTGTCGGCCGGCACGGGCATGGCGGAAGTGCTGACGATGGCGGCGGAATTGCGCGCCTATACGCTGACGGACCGGGCGACCTACGGCGCCTACCGGAGTAAAACCGGTCTGGCGGTCGAGGTGGAAGGCGATCCGAAAATGTTCAATCCATACGGGATCATTGCGGTCAATCCGGGCAAATACAAGGACATCAACTACAAGGGTGCGATGCAGTTGATTGAATGGATCACGTCGGATGAAGGGCAGAAAAAAATCGCTGCGTTCCGGGTCGATGGGCAGCAGCTGTTTTTTCCGGCCGCGAATGTGGGGCGTTAACTCAGATCGACGCCGATTTGGCGCGGCGCCGCCGTCCAAGAGCCAGACCCAGCATCCCGATTCCCAGCAGCGCGCCTGACGCAGTCTCCGGAACCCGGGCAACCGGCGTACCGGCAAGCTCGAACGTGCCGAATGAGGTCGCGAACCGGATCGGAAAAGCATCCAGCGTGACAGACGGCAAGGCGCCGAGCGCAGGCGAAAAGGCACCCGCTATCAAAAGATTGATCGTATCGCTCTGATTGCCGGACTGCAGCCCGGAACCGATGGGGCCACCCTCGCAACTGGTCACTCCCGCCGGAGCGCCGCAAATATCAATCTGTTGAAAGCCGCCGGGGAAAGCCTGGAGTGGGGCAGGGTTCACGAATGCCGAGGTAAATATTGCCGGCGTATTCAGCAGAGTGAGGTCCGTGGCATTCGGAATCACACTGAATCCGTAACTGACGATTGCCGCTTGCAGCGCGGCGCTGGTCTGATTTGTCAGCGTCTGAGACAAATTCAGCAGACCAGGCGAAAGCGAGTTGACAGTGTAGACACTGGTGGCTGCCAGGGCCGACGAAGCGCCACTCCCTGCATAATTAACGGTGAATGATTGCCCAATATCTGCCAGGCTGATTTGCACCGTAAATACAGGGGAGGCGGGATTGCCGGCAGTCGTGCCCGTGTTGGTGAACACAAAGGCGTGTGATGAGATCGAAGCGAACGACAGAACGATCGTTGCCGCTATTCTGGAGAAATTTGCAATTTTCATTGAGACCTCCTGGATTGAAATAGGCTCTTGACACAGGAAATTATTGTGTGGGCTGTGCTGCACTTCCAATATTAGGCATGCGATGCGGCGTCGGATTGAGGCTGGACAATTGGTTACATCGGCCGCCTGACCCATCATGCAAGCATTTGTCCAAACGCTGTGTTCGCCGCCGGCAGACAGTACGCCTTGAAAATCGTCAAACCGGCATCATTTAAGTTCCCGGGATATCTTTTCAAGAGGAAGGAAGCAGTGGATAACAGCGTATGCGAAAAAGTTGATATTTCGCGGATAGTAATTCAGCGCGTTCACGGCATGCCATGGAAGGCGCGGGTGTCGTCGATCGAAGCCGCCAACAGGGTGCTTGACAACTGGGCAGGCAGAACATCCGACTCCGGAGACGAGCAGTGTGACGTCCGTATCGTTTTCGAAGATGGATTCCGGTATCAGGGGCATTACCAATTGAGCAAGTCTGACAAGAGGAGTTCGCTGGCGCGTCACGTGCGCAAGCAGCTCAAGGAACTGGCCACAAAAACGCACAACGCAAAATCGTCGAAAACCGATGAGAAGCCGGTCATCAGTTTGATTGGCGCCGATCTTGCCGAATCGGCCAGGATCGCCCTCGATCATTACAACATTTGACGAACATTGCTATGCTGGCGTTAGCTTTCTTCCAACGCGAGCCGGGCCATTTTTAAGACGCCTTCGTAGGAAACGGCGGCCGCAATGAACAGGTTGTTGTGACAGAAAATCGCGTCAGCCACACCGGTGACGCTGGCCAGCCCCTCATCCCGCAAGCCTGCCCATGCGGCCGGCAAATCCTTGCGCGCTTCAAAAGTGTCAGCCGCCGCGGGAACCGTGTGCAGCATGTAGCGGCCTTCGGTGATGCTATGGCTGATGACGAACTGCACCTCCGGCATTTCCCGGCGCACCACCGATGCCCAGGGTAATGCGCTGTTTTTCAGGAACAGCAGCTTTCCCCCTTCGAGCAATTCCGATTGCCGCACCTGGTTTACCGCGAGCATGGCGCTGACGCGGTATTTAACGCCGTTAACCAGGATATCGGTGACAAATTCCATCGCGCGCCGGAATTGATTCATCCGCAACTGGTCGGCGTCCGCGGCATTGCGCGCACGCTGTTCATCGAGCCAGTTCGGATTGAAGCCTGAAATGATGGCCGACAATCCATATCCGCCGGGCGCACTTTTCGCCGCGCCGGTATCGGACATGTCGAGGTACTGCACCAGGTCATTGTCGATGGCGTAGGCAATGTCCTGCGCGTCGCTGAGGGAAAGTTCATGTCCGGTAGAAGCGCGTGCCACTGTCATCACGCAGCGTGCGCCATGCTCCTTCCACACCAGGCCTGCGCTGGCATACACCACACCCGATTCCCGCGCGCCTTCAAATCCCTTTTGATGATGATCGAAGCGGCCGGTTTGCGGATCCCATATGCCGCCGACATCGACGGCGAAATCCGCATTGCGGATCTGCTCGGCGTCACGGGTGCGGATGAGGCTGCAGTCGGGGAAGAGCAGGTCGAGTACGGCGACTGCCCAGACATCGTCTGCGTGGAATTTTCCGGAATGGGTGGCGATGATCATGTAGGTACCAGGGTAAAAGGCCAGGGGTATGCGGGTGAGGCATTCTACCGGACCGGGCCTGGGGTACGGGTGGATATCAGCGACCGCTTCGTTATAAAATCGGGATAGGGGTATTGGCCCTTGCAATTGACCAGGCGCCGTTCCGTTCATGAAAAAACAAGATAATCAGCAAGATCAGATCAATAAAGGAATAATGATGGAGACGAAGTGGAATCATTTCATCAACGGTGCGTTTGTCGCTCCGGTTGACGGTCAGACCATGCGCGAGTTCGATCCGCGCACCGGCGAGGAATCCTTTGAAATTGCGAAGGGAACCGCGGAGGACACCAATGCTGCTGTGGACAGCGCCAGCGCAGCCTGGACCAGCTGGCGGGCGCAGCGGCCGATTATCAGAGGGCGCATCCTCACGAAGATCGCGCAGAAAATCAGGGAGCACCGTAACAAACTTGCGGCACTGGATCAGCGCGAGACTGGCAGGTCCCTGCCAAATTCTCTCGCCGACATCGAGACCGCAGCAGCTTACTTTGAGTTTTATGCGGGATTGGTAAATCATAATAATGGCCAGACCATCGATCTTGGATCGGGTTATCACTCGTTCACGCGGCACGAACCCTTCGGCGTTGTCGGCATCATCTTGCCGTGGAACGCGCCATTGAATCAGGCTGGCCGTGGTATCGCACCTGCTTTAGCCACTGGCAACACCGTTGTTGTCAAGCCTTCGGAATTTACCTCGGTGACCTTGCTGGAGCTCGCCCGCATTGCGGTTGACGAGTGCGGCCTGCCGAAAGGGGTGGTGAATGTCGTTACCGGCACCGGGCCGGAAGCGGGCGCGGCATTGGTCAATCATGACCTGGTTCGCAAGATTTTTTTTACTGGTTCGCTGAGGATTGGCCAGGAGATCGGCAAGGTCGCAGGGCAGCGCGTCATTCCAGTGGGACTTGAACTTGGGGGCAAGTCAGCAAATATCATTTTTGCCGATACCGACCTGGATCAGGCCGTCCAGGGGGCGATGAAAGCTTTCTTGTTCAATGCGGGCCAGGCATGTTCGTCCGGCACAAGATGTCTGGTCGAGCGCCCGATCCATGATGTTTTCCTGAGCAAGCTGCGACACGAACTGGAAAAGGTAAAAGTCGGCAGCGGAGACGACGCCACGGTTGGACCGATCATCACGCGCGCCCAGTATGAAAAAGTGCGATCGTATTGTGACCTGGCGACGTCGGAGGGGGCAAGCGTCTTTACAGGCGGGGTTCTGGAAAGTGACGATCAGCAGAACGGTTGGTATGTGCGTCCTGTCGTCCTGACAGGAGTGAAAAATGACATGCGGATCGCGCGCGAGGAAATATTTGGCCCTGTTCTGACGATCATTCCGTTCGAAGATGATGATGAAGCACTACGCATCGCAAACGATTCAGAGTACGGACTGGTCGCGGGCATATGGACAACCAATCTGTCCCGTGCCCTGCGATTGTCGGCCGAGCTCCAGGTCGGTCAGGTTTTCGTAAACGAGTATTACGCGGGCGGGGTTGAAACACCGTTTGGCGGCTACAAGAAGAGTGGAATCGGCCGGGAGAAGGGCGTTGAGGCACTACTGCACTATACGCAGGTAAAGTGTGTGACCATGAAAATCGGGTGACTGCGATAAGTGGCATGAACCCGGACTTTATCGTCCTCGGTTTGGATGGTACGGAATTCAGCAACTCAGACGTCAATCTACATTCCGGATTGCCCCAAAATCGTCGTTCCCGCGCAGGCGGGAACCCAGGCGGCGCAACTACGGTCGGGCGCCGTCTGCTCGAGAACAAAATGTTGTTTCACTCGCGCCCGGCAAGCCCCCCGGCTTCCTCTGGAATCGCCTGAAGCCAGCCCAGGATGTGCAAGCAATATGCACACACACATGCGGTCATCAAATTTAATAACTGACTTCATGGGTGATCTCCATCAAGGCAAGCGATGCTCAGGCACTAAAACTATTTAACTAAACAACCTGTCGCACAAGAAGCCATTCATCAAGGAGCGATTGATGCGTATGCCTATTGCGATTGGCTTGATCGTTGGAAATCTTGCCGCTTGCACGACCCCGGCACAGGAATCTGCCTACATGGTGAGAGAAGCAGAACGTATGGTGCAAGTGTATGGTCCTGCCTGTGAAAAATTGGGATATATGCTTGACACGAATGCCTGGAGGGATTGCATGGTAGGGCTGCGTGCACAACATAGTGGGGTTGGGGTATATCCGTACCGGCCTTATTATTACTATCCTTGATAGCGTGCATCAACGCTGAGGTGAACCGGCAGGTGGCATGCCGGCAGGCGGGGGCGGCGGTGGATAAGCCCAGCTCTGGTGCGGCTCACTCGCGAAACCGGCAGAAACGGGAATACGGTTGCCGCTCGCGTACATGCATTGCATGTACGCGTGATCATAACGCTGTTGTACGCCATAAGCGGAGGCCTGGCCGGCGCCTGTCCCGCTCAAGCCGCCCAGCGCAAAACCGGCGCCGGCGCCGACGCCGGCGCCATGGCTTCCATCTGCTGCTGCGCCTGCAACAGCGCCCAGGAGCGTACCGAGGGCGGCGCTGCGGACGATACTGTCGCTGGATGCCAGGCTGGGGCTCGTCCCGCCCAGTTGCCACTGCGCGAATTGCCGGCACTGAAAATCCTCGCCGCGAAACTGATTAAAATTCTTTCCGCTGCCAGGAAGAACAAGAACGTTGGGGCCGCTCGGCATGCTGGTGCACGCAGCAAGTGACAAGACGGCAAGGAGCGGGGCAATTGTCAATGCGGGTGACATGGCCATGTCCTCCTTTCATTGTGGCGGCGGGGATTGCGGCGCAACTGGCTGCCAGTTTTCCGTGCAATTTCTCACATACGGATAATAGCCCTGCGGATTTCCGCAGTAATACCAGTAGCTGGTTGACCTGGCTTGGTTTTCCTGCTCGATGTAAATCGTCGGCGCGGCAGGCGCTAGTACGACGGGCGGTCCGGGATAAAAATAGGATGGATATGAATAGCTGGGCGGATAGTAATAGGGGGCGGTGAGCGGTATGCTGAAAATGACGCCGACGCTTGAACCATGAGAATGATGGTGTCCGTTGGCCGACGACGAACCGCTGGCAATCATCGCGACAATGGCGAAGCCGAATAAAATGGCTTTGCGGCGCTTCACGATCGCCTCCTCAGTGCTGAAATTCCGCCCAGGCATCAGGTGCAGCAATCAAGAATGACTACACTGATTGAAACTGATGCAGTTTCGGCGTATCTCCTATGACATCACCGGACGCGCTTAGTTTGCATACGCCGGCTGGTACTTTGAAAAGGAAGTTGGGATGGTCTTCCCAATGCAAGAATATTCAGGCGCCAATCAGCGCCAGGGTGTGAGGATCTTCCTGGCCAGAAAAATACTTGCGTAGACATTGCCTGAAAATTTCATTATCCTCTGTCGCCTTTGAGAACAAGGTCATGCAGGAATGGAATTTCATGTCGTCAGGATCGCCAAATATTTCATTGATTGAGCGTCCCTCTGTGTCTGCAACAATACGGCTGCATTCTCGTAACCTCATGCCAAGGATGGGATGCAGCAGATACGCCCTGGCTTCCTCAAGAGAGGCGATTGCAAACTTCTGTGCCATGGCGCTATGGCCCAATCCTCTTATTTGCGGGAATACAAACCACATCCAATGGCTTTGCTTGCGGCCGGCGTGTAGTTCGTCGAGCACATTGTCGACTACCGGTTGCTGGGCAAAAACAAAGCGCTGCAAATTGAAAGGATCATCCAATCCACACTCCCGGCTAATTCGGCGCAACCTGCTGGCGTATCAACCGGTATGGCTGGTTGGAAGCCGCCATGTCTCCTTGAAACGGCCTGTCAAAGATCGCTACCAGCGCGAAGATCAGCGCAAGGGAAACAGCCAGCAACGAGGCCAGCAGGAAGTGTACCCTGCGGTTCCGGATGCCGAACAGAAGCGCAAAACAAATGGTGAGGATGCCGCCCGCCAGGGTGACGGCCCATACCTCGCTGCCGATTCCTTCACCCGCGAGAAAAATTCGCTCGCGCCGGGCGTCGTACAGCTTGTTCATAGTCTGCACCAGCTGTGCGTAGTATGCAATCTCGCGCTGGTTCCGCGGCTCGTAGCGGCTGATCGCCTGTGTGAGTTCGGTCAGCGTCTGCAGCCCCAGGATGGTTCTTTGCCCTTGCCTCTGCGCAGGCCATTCCTTCGAGATGATGTCGTCCAGGTATTGCACGGCCAGGTGTTTCACCGGGCCTTCAATTTGTGGCGAAATCGCCCTCGCGTTGCGCACGACATCGCCGATCAGGTTCGCCTCGTTCTCCACCACCTGCTGCGCATGGTCGAAGCGGCTGATGCCGATAACCAGCACGGAAGCGATGATCAGGCCATAAAACACCGCCACCACGCCGATGATGAATCCAATGACGTCATTATGCTGGCGCCGCACGTCGAAGGAGATCGCCCTATGTATCAACTCCATCAGCAGATACGTGAGCAACAAGGAGCCGACCACATGGAGGGCTATCTGGAGGGGGGAGGGTAGCGCGGCCAGATAGTTCAGCATGGTCGGATCCTGCGTATTGCTTCGGCACCACTAGAGTGATTTCCACCTGATCACAATTGTGGCTGTGGCCCTTTCGTCTTGCCTTGTCTGGAATCAGTGAATCTCGAACCGCTTCAGGTTTCAGCCGCCAGCCCGCTTCGCTTCATGACCGTGCTTTCCAAGCGTTTCCATGACCAGGTCGCAATGGTCGCCCTGGATTTCAATCACGCGATCCTTGACTGTCCCGCCAGAACCGCAGGCCGTGCGTAACTGCTTGCCAAGCATGGCTAGTGCAATGGAATCGAGCGCCAATCCCCTGATGACGGTCACGCTTTTGCCGCCCCGGCCCTTGGTCTCGCGTGACACTCGCACCACGCCGTCGGCTGCAGGCTTAGCCCTGGCGCTGGCCTTGCAGACGCACTCCGCGATTGCAAGCCGGCATTCGGGACATGTCCGTCCGACATCGGTGGAATATACGAGGCCGCCTTTTGAACTGTTTTTCATGATTTATTTGCTGAGGATTGTTTATGTGTGAATCACCATGCCTGACGAAATGCGCTGAGGGCTGAGTGCATAGGGAAAGACATGAGCCTCTGACCAGGTGGCGGAAAACAGAGCAGGCTCCCTCACTCGGCGACAAATTCAAGCGTGATCCAAAACAGCGACTCGATGTAGGCCTGGTAAATGCAGCTTCAATGTTGTATGGAATTATTAGAGAGATGGTATCAAATATAACCAGTCGGTCCTGGTATGGCCAAATAATTCTTCCCTCTGTGAATTTTCGTGATCATGCGCCTGGTGCCAAGCAAGATCTGGAGAAAGAGGATGGGGATAAAACAGAAAAATCAACTGTTCGAAAGATTAAAGTCAAAGCAAAAGCCGTAAAAGTTGAAAAAGCCAAGGCAAGCTGAGCATTTGAAGTGTCGATCACTTCCCCTGAAACCGCGGCGCCCGCTTCGAGAAAAACGCATCCAGCGCCTCGGCAAAATCAGCCGTTCCCGCACTACCCCGAAAACACTCCCGCTCCAGATCCAGCTGCGTCGCCAGATCATTATCCAGCGATTCCCGCAGCAGCCGTTTCATGCGTCCAACCGCCAGCGTAGGCCCATTGGCCAGCCGTTGCGCCAGCGCATCCGTAGCCTGCTCCAGTTCCGCCGCCGGCACCACGCGGTTCACCAGACCCAGCCGCAGCGCCTCCTGCGCATCGAAGGTTTCGCCAAGCAGGGCGATCGCCATCGCATTGCGCAGCCCCACCAGTCGCGGCAGGTGCCATGAACCACCGCCATCGCAGTTCACCGCGACGTTGACATAAGCCAGGTTGAAGCGCGCGGTATCCGCGGCAATCGCCAGGTCGCATGCCATCGACAGGCTGAGGCTTCCTCCGGCCACGCTGCCATGCAGGCTGGCGATCACCGGCGCATTCAGGCCTGCCAGCAGCTTGATTGCCTGATGCATCGGTTCCAGCAGCTCCATCGCGGTGACGACGGAATCGTCGCGCAGGATGCCCAAGTTGCCGCCGACACCGAAGGTCTTTCCTTCGCCTTTCAGCACCACCGCGCGCACGCTGGTATCGGATGCCAGTTCCACGCAACAGGCATGAAACGCCAGGGAAGCCGGGATATCGAAGGCATTCAGGCTGGCCGGGCGATTCATTATCAGGTAGGCGACGGCGCCTTCACGGCGCAGGATGACAGGAGCGTCTGGGTTGTTCATGGAAATCCGGTTTGTAATGAGTGAACATGAATGCCGGCAAAACGCGGTGATCGCCGTCTTGCCGGAGCAGGTGTCAGCGTATCATCCGACCTGCCGTTCCTGGCCTTCCCAATAACGTGCGCGCAAGGTTTTCTTGTCGATCTTGCCCAAGCTTGTCACAGCCAGGCTGTCCACGAACTCGATGCGCTTGGGCGCGTACAGCGAACCCTTGTGCTCCTTGACCAGTTGCACCAGGTCGTCGGCCGTTACGGTGGCGCCAGCACGCCGGGTCACGATCGCGACCACGGCTTCTCCCCACTTGGGATCGGGGACGCCGATCACGGCCACGCTGGCAACGCCGGCGTGTGTCGAGATGACGTCCTCGACATCGCGTGAGTAGATGTTGAATCCGCCCGATATCACCATGTCCTTCTTGCGGTCGACGATGTATAGATATCCGCGTTCGTCGGCGCGCGCCATGTCGCCGGTATGCAGCCAGCCGTCCTTCAGGGTTTCAGCGCTTAATTCGGGCAGGTTGAGGTAGCGCTGCATCACGTGCGGCGCCCGCGCACAGAGTTCGCCAACTTCGCCGGCGGCAACCTGCTGGCCATCGTCGTCGAGCAGGCACAGGGTCGTGCCCGCCGTAGCCTGGCCACAGGAGGCGAACAGTTCCGGATGTTTGGCGTCGTGGTCGGCGCGGCCCAGCACTGACAGCGGATATCCTTCGGTCTGGCCGTACAGCTGGGAGAATACCGGCCCCAGCCGTTCCAGGCCTTCGATCAGCCGGCTGGGCGACATCGGTGAGGCGCCGTACAGCAGCAGTTCGAGCGAGGACAGGTCGGCGCGGTCCATGCCGGGGTTGTCCAGCAAGGCATAGATCATTGTCGGCACCAGCAGCGTCATGTTGATCGAGTTGCGCGCGATGGTCTCGAAAATGCGGTCCGGCACGAAGCCGTTCATCAGGTACACCGTGCCGCCGCGCGTGAGCACCGGCTGGATCTTCGAGCCGGCTACATGGGTCATCGGGGCGACAAGCAGGTAGCGCGGGTTGGCTGGCAGTTCGAAATCGGCCATCACATTCATCAGCAGGGACGAGTAGCCGGTATGGTCGCGTGCGGCGCCCTTCGAGCGGCCCGTGGTGCCGCCGGTGTAATTGATGATCGAAAGGTCGTCGCAGAACGCAAGGTCTCTGGGCGTGCAGCTGCCGGCCCGTTCCGCCGCCGCCAGCAAGTCTTGCCCGAAGTCCGCCGGTCCCATCGTGTACACCGCACGCAGGCCGGGCCGTGCCGCGGCCAGTTCGCCGCCGCGTGCGCCGTGCACCGCCGCATCGACTATCAGGACATCGGTGTCAAAGTCCGCGAGCTGAAACAGGTGATCCTCGCGCGAGCCGATCGGATGCAGCCAGGTGATGGCCATGCCGTTGCACAGCGCCGCCATGCCGGCACACCAGGCCGTGGCCAGGTTGGACGTCAGCATGCAGACGCGCTGGCCGCGCTGCAGACCGGCTTGCGCATACACGCTTTGCATGCGGCCGATCAGCTCGGCCGTGGCGCGGTAGCTCAGCGTACCGCCGTCCCAGGCGAAAGCGGTGCGCTGCGGGTATCGCGCCAGGGCACGCAGCAGCAGGGTGCCGAGGGTGGGCGGTGCGAGGGCGGGGTAGGTCATGCTTGTCTCCTTCTGGTTATTTTGAGAATCCGGGGTTGCACTATCAGGTGTTTCGCGCGCCGGGACTGCGTACCGGGTCTGTGCCAGGCTTCCACCATGATAGTTTGCATTGTCATCTCGCGGCCGGCAAGGCGCGTCGTCGGAACGGACGATTTTTTCAGGGTGGGAGTGGCCGTGGGCGACGCCGTAAAATCGTCTGATGAGACGAAGCACGGAATGGCCGGTTCGACGATACTGGGCCTGACCTGCCCCAGGCGCGCGGCTGATGTGGAGACCCGGACATGACAATTGATTTCTCTCCTTCGTGGATGAACGAAGAACTGGCGATGGTGCGTGATACCGCCATCCGCTTTGTCGAACGCGAGATGGTTCCTGACGATGAGGCGGCACGACAGCGGGGACACGTCGGCCACGCGTTGTGGCGCAAGGCGGGGCAGGCCGGTTTGCTGTGCGCGGATATTCCGGCGGCATATGGTGGTGGCGGCGGGGACTTCCGGCATGAAGTCGTGTTCTACGAAGAAATGGCGCGGCGCGCGCTGTCGGGGATGAATTCATCGGTGCACAGCATCGTTGCGCACTACCTGCTCAATCATGGCACCGAGGAGCAGAAGCAGCGTTATCTGCCGCGCATGGCGAGCGGCGAGCTGGTCGGCGCAATTGCGATGACGGAGCCGGCGGCGGGCTCGGATCTGCAGGGCATACGCACCCGCGCTGAAAAGCACGGCAACGAGTATGTGATCAATGGTTCCAAGACCTTCATCTCCAACGGTCATCTGGCAGGACTGGTGCTGGTGGTGGCCAAGACCGATCCGGCGCAGAAGGCGAAAGGCACGTCGATCCTGATTGTCGAGCCGCGGGACCTGCCGGGCTACCGGGTCGGCCGCCTGCTGGACAAGATCGGGCTCAAGGCGCAGGACACCGCGGAGCTATTCTTCGACGATGTGCGGGTGAGTCCCGGCAACCTGCTCGGCGGTGAGGAAGGGAAGGGCTTCTTCCAGCTGATGTCGGATCTGCCTTATGAGCGCACGATCGTCGGCGCGGTGGCGGTTGCAGCGATGGAGGGAGCGTATGAAGCGACGCTGGGCTATACGCGGGAACGGGAGGCCTTCGGCAAGCCGATTGCCGAATTCCAGAACACGCGTTTCAAGCTGGCGGAAATCGCGACGAATGTGAAAGTGGCGCGGGTCTTCATCGACCGCTGCATCGAGGATCTGGTGGCCGGCCGCCTGGATACGGCGGGCGCGTCGATGGCGAAGTTATGGTGCAGTGAGATGCAGGGCAAGGTGCTCGACGAGTGTCTGCAATTGTTCGGGGGCTACGGCTACATGAATGAATATGTGATCGCGCGGATGTATGTCGATGCGCGGGTGCAGCGTATTTATGGCGGGACGAATGAGATCATGAGGGAGGTGATTTCGCGTGCGCTGTAAGGATTGTGACGTCAGATACGTGAAGATTGATTTTGTCAGCTTTGTATATCATCGAGGAAGCGATGCATGACATATGCATCGACATAGCCCAGGTGCTGATGGTAGTACGCTTCGGGCAGCGTCCCGACGATGGAAAAACCAAGCTTCTGCCACAACGAAACCGCCGCTTCATTGGTGCTTACGACAAAATTGAACTGCATGGCCAGATAACCGGCCCGCCTGGCTTCCCGAAGGCAATGCAAGCCCATTGCTCTTCCTGCGCCTTTGCCACTATAGTCGGGATCCACCATGAACGATGCATTGGCGACATGCGAACCACGGTCTCGCTGATTGGCAACCAGCTTGTACATGCCAATGATCTGTCCGCCATCCTCTGCGACATGGGAAGTGACCTCTGGCGCAAACCAGTATGCAAATGCATCCTGATAACTTGTTTCTGCAGCGAAGACATAGGTTGTCCCAGGCGCCACGACGGCCCGAAAGATCGGCCAGATGGCGGCAAAATCAGATTTAATGGCTCGACGAATGTTCATAGTATAAAAATGTAATCCTGATTCGGAAGGGAAAGATTTTAATCCTATCCTGACTGGCTGTCTGAACACCGGGTTTCAGCTAAACCTTTGCCGCGACTTGATGGTCCGCGTTTGGGAATTGTGCCGCTGCTCCAGCCGGCACCTTTTACGTTTTTCCCCGCTCTCAGGTACAGTAACGACATACCGAGGAGAACATCTATGCCAAAATTCAATCCAGCCTTATCCGGATCGGGCCGGTCGCTCCCGCAGGCGGAAGGCCATCTACATGACACCAGGCGCCGCGTTTTGTTGAATGGCTTGCTGCTCGGTGCGCTGGCGTGCAGCACAAAACCGGCTTTAGCGCAGCGGCTGCTCGTGACCCCGGCGCAAACAGAAGGACCGTTTTATCCTGACAAGCTGCCGCTCGATAAGGATAACGATCTGGTCCTTGTTGCCGGCCGAAAGGCTCCGGCGGCAGGCGAGATTACCTCTTTGACGGGACGCATTCTTGATCTGAACGGCAATCCCTTGCGTGGGGTCGCGATCGAGATCTGGCAAGTCGATCACAACGGGCATTACATCCATTCAGGCGATGCCGGCGCCGGAAACGATGCAGGTTTTCAAGGGTTTGGCCGCTTTGAAACCGGTCAGAATGGCGGCTATCGGTTCCGCACCATCAAACCGGTGCCGTATCCGGGGCGCACTCCGCATATCCACGTCAAATTACTCAAAGGTGGACGCGAATTGCTGACCACGCAGCTGTACGTGCAAGGTCATCCGCTCAACGAACGTGATGGTGTTTTGCGCAGCATCCGTGATCCCCAGCAGCGCGCATCAGTGATGGTTCCGTTTTTAGCCAGCAAGGAACATCAGGGTGAGCTCACGGCACGTTTTGACATTGTGCTGGGAAGCACGCCGACATCGTGAAAGAAGCCTCAGGCGTCGTTCATGCATGAACCGGCAGCGCTGCATTGATCACCTCGTGGCGTCGATCCTGCCGCCAGCGCCGGTGGTTTCCCAAGTGCCGTTAAAGGCTTTGCCATCCTGCGACAGCACCACGCGGAACGTGCCGCGCCGCACCTTGTCACTGTTGATCCATTCGCCCTGCCAGACACAGCCTGTGACAGTGCCATCGAGTGTGCCACCGCCACTGTTGGTGTAGGTGCCCTCAACCCGACTGCCTGTCTGGGTAAGCACGATGGTGCCGAGGTCACGGGCCTCATTCCAGAGGCCGGCAAAGTTCGGTGGGGTGGGGCACAGGCCCGTCGGGGGAGCTTGAGGCGGGCCGGCGCGCAGTCCCGACACCGCGACGACCGAAGGCGTCTGGGGCGGCGCGCTGTTCTTGAGAGAGCAGCTGGCGAGCCCGCCCACGGTGGCGCCCGGTTTCGAATACGTCCAGGCCGCGCACTGGCTGTCGCCGGCACAGCGCGCCGCGCAGAGTTGCGGATCGGGCGCATCCAGGGTGAAGTTGTTGTAATCGCCGCCGGGACGGTCGAAGCCGGGCTCATGGGCACGCACCCCCGACACCGCGAAGTCGGCGGCCACCGAGGGTGGCACCGCGTTTTTCAGCCAGCAGTGGGCGGAGGGTCCCTGAACCCCTGGCATGACGTAAGTCCAACCCTGGCACTGGGCGTCGCCGGCGCAGCGCGCCGCGCACGCAGCCGGGTCGGCTTGCGTCAACTCGAAGTTGCTGTAGTCGCTGCCCGGGCGATCGGTGTCGTATTCAAATGAACGCACGCCTGAGACGGCAAAAGCGGCGGCGGTTGCGGGCGGCACCGCATTTTTCAGCCAGCAGCGCGCGAGCGTTCCCTGGACGCCCGGCTGGACGTAGCTCCACGCCTGGCACTGCGCATCATTGGAGCAGCGCGCCGCGCACATCGCCGGGTTCGGGGTCTGCAGTTCGAAGTTGCTGTAGTCGCTGCCGGGGCGGTCGGTGCCGTATTCGAACGGACGAATGTCGGACGCGGCGTTATTATTGGCGACCGCGGCGGGGATGCCATTCTTGAGCGAGCAGCGGGCAGCCGGTCCCTGGACGCCTGGCGCAGTGTAGCTCCATGCCGCACATTGGTTGTCGATCTCGCAGCGCGCGGCGCACAAGCGCGGGTCGGCGCTCGGCAGCTCGGAACTGGTGTAGTCGCCGCCCGGGCGGTCGGTGTTGCGGTCGTAGGCGTAAGCGGGAACGGGTGTCCATTGCAGAACAATTCCAAGGATCACTGCCGCAGACAGCAGAAAGGATTGAAACTTGCCGAAGGGTCGCATTGCAGTGCTCCTGTTGGAATCCGGCGGGCACGAGGATCAGAGGGACATCGCGCCGACCAAGTGCTTGCCGTCTGAAAAGCCAAAAAGGCTATCGAAGCAAAACATTCTCGGCAAGTTATTTTCATTGTAGATTGCGGTTCTCCAGGGAGTGGCGGTGCGGGAAACGCAGCATTGATATGCATCAGACGCTGATGCAGTCGGGATGCGACGATTAGCGGTGTCAATGACTACTGACGGTTATTCAAATTCATGAACTGGCAAGTGTCTGGCGGAGACGAAGTCTGAGCCTCAATCAAATCTGACCTTATTTGTCAGATGAAATCTGCACCAATACACGTTACCGGATGAACCCCAGCCGCCGCGCAATGGCCACTGCCTGCGTGCGGCTCTGCGCATTCAGCTTGGCGTTGATGTTGCGCAGATGGGTGCGCACCGTGCTGTCGGAAACGAACAGTTTTTCAGCCAGCGCGCTATTCGAATAACCATCCGCCAGCAGCAGCAGTATGCGGATTTCCTTCGGTGTCAGCGGCTCGGCCAGTCCGTTCTGCGGCGCCAGCGCCGGTTCCTCTTCCTCCGAGACAGCCCCGAAGCCCTGCAAAAGCCGTTGCAGATATTCGCTGAAGATCGGATCGCTACGGCCCGTGCTTTTTTCCCGAGTCGATTCCAGCAACTGGCGCACCAGCCTGCCGACACCATCCCCTTCATCGATGATCAGCCGCTGGAAACCTTCCTTGCAAGCGGCCTGGAGAACATCCTCCATCGTCGCCAGCGCCCCCCGCTGATCGCCGCTGCGTTTCAGCGCCAGGCTCTTCAATACCTTCAGCTTCAATACCCGCCGATGTCGCGACGATGCCGCCGCATCCGCGATCGCGACATCCAGCCGCGGCAGCATTCCTGCGGCGTCGCCGAAATGAATATACCAGCGCAGTTGCCCCAGCTCGAAATACTCCAGATCGTGCGCCGGCATGCGCAAGTCGCGCACGCGGTCCCAGATCGCCAGGTCGTTCGCGCGCTGCAATTCTTCTTTCGATGCCTGCTTGTTGCCCTGCAGGAGGAGCACACGCGCGCGTTCCAGTTTTGCGCTCGCCACCACGCGCGGCAGTTGCCGGTGGTGGCCCACATATTCCAGCTCGGTTAGCGACTGGAAAACCATGTCGATGTCGCCGCGATAGAAGGCGATGCGCGCCAGGCGCAGGTAGCCGATGATCATGTGGTCGGGCAGGCCGACATCCTTTGCCAGCGGCACATAGACATGCATCAGGTGAGCCGCCTGTCCCAGCTCATTCGCTTCATACAACGCATCCGCAAACAGGACACCGGCAAACGCGTTGCCATGCGTATGGGTATAGGACGCCGCATGGGTCGAGCTGACAGCCATGCGGAAACGTGCGGTCGCCTGGCGCAGGCGGCCTTCCTCGAGGTCGATCAGGCCTTCGATCGATTCGGAATACATGCGGTTGAAAAAGCTGGTGCTTTCGCTCTGGCTGCGGCGCGCGGCGTCGAGCAGCCTGTGCGATTGCTGGTGCTGTCCCATCAGGCAAAAGATGTACGCCATCATGTTTGCCAGCGCGCTGTCCGCGAATGGTTTCGTCAGGGACAAATTCGACAGCGCTTCGGTGCCTTCGCGGTACGCATCCTCATTGCGGTCCATCATCGCAAGCATTGCGGGCCGCAGCGCGAGGACATAGCTGCGCACTGCCGGATCGTCCGAATGTGCGCACGCCGACGATTCGAGCAAGGCCATTCCTTCCCTCGGGCCGCGCGTGAAACACAAGGCCCACACCTGCACCATCTGCAGCAGCGGCAGGTTGCGCAGGGTTTGCTCCGGTATCGCGGCGAACCAGCGTGTCAGCAGGCGCATGCGGCCTTCTTCGAGCAGATGTTCGCCGTGCTGTGACAGCAGGGTCAGCGCGTGTTCGTAATAGCGGCCATCGAGCGCGTGATCGATGGCCGGCACCGGGCGGCCCTGCGCCTCATACCATTGCGATGCCGCGCGATGCAGGCGCGGCAGTTCATCGGGCATCTCGCGTGTCAGCTGCGCACGAAGAAAACCGGCAAACAGGCTGTGATAGCGGTAAGTCGTTTCGACACCCTCGATCGGCAGCAGGAACAGGTTGGCCGCTTCCAGCTGGCCCAGCATCTGCGCGCTGTCGTTACGCGCCAGCAGCGCATCGCACAGCGATGCATTCAGATGCCGCAGTATGCTGGTGCGGAGCAGGAAATCGCGCAGGTGCGCGGGTTGCCGCGCCAGCACATCGTCGGCCAGATAGTCGGCCAGCGCCTCGTGTGATCCGGCGAAGCGGGCAATGAACTCGGTGCGTCCTTCATGCCGTTCCAGCGCCATCGATGCCAGCCACAGTGCGGCAATCCAGCCTTCGGTCTTGTGATGCAGCGCCGACAGATCCGCTTCCTGCAAGGCGATATTGCGGCGCTGGGTAAAGAACTCCACCGTCTCTTCAATCGAAAAACGCAGTTGGCCGGCGTCGATTTCGAGCAATTGTCCGCGTGCGCGCAGGCGCCCTAGTCCGAGGTCGGGCAGGCCACGCGATCCGATGATCAGCTGGCCGCGGCGCGGCAAATGGTCGATCAGCTCGCGCACCAGCTCCAGCACGGTCGGCTCCTGCACATGTTCGAAGTCATCCAGGATCAACGCGAAAGGCGCGGTATGCGCTGCCAGCCGTTCCATGATGTCGAGCGCGATGTCGCCCGGTGACAAGCCGAGGGGCTGGCCGGTTTCGGCCGGATAGGCGGGCGGCTCCGCGCCCATGCGCGCTACGGCGGCGGCAAGGCAGGCGAGGAAGCGGGAGGCGTCGTTATCGCCGCTGTCGAGCGTCAGCCAGGCGGTGTCGATGCCGTTCTCTTCAAGCTGCGCGCGGCACTGCACCATCGCCGTCGTCTTGCCGAAACCCGCGGGTGCCCGTACCAGGATCAGCTTCACCGACTGCGACATGCGAACCAGGTCGCGCACCTTGGTCCTGGTGACCTGGGAGGGTGTCGTGGTGGGCGGATTGAGCTTGGAGGAAAGGACGACTCGGGCAACGCCACTGTGTTCGGTCATGATGAAGATGGTGTAAGCGAAATGCGGCCACACGGAAGACCGCTGTGTGGGAACCAGGAAAACTGCTCATTTATCTTACAGCGATATTCCCTGATCCGTCTCGCGTATTTCGGCATGGCACTGGGCCGCGGCCACCTGCGGACGTGCAATTCGTCGCTTCCGACGATGGCCGCGGCCGCCGCCCCTCATTACACTCGCTATGATCAACAGGCGCATGCCGCCACCATGTTCAAAGGAGAGCACATCGTGTTCCAGGGTCAAACCATACAGTTGTCGAGGCTCGCAGGGGGAATTGTCGAACTGTGTTTCGACCGTCCCGGCGCCGACATCAACAAGCTGGACCAACTGACGATCAGGGAATGGGGTACGGCGACGAACCTGATCGCCGCCGCGCCGGACGTGCGCGGTGTACTGGTAACAAGCGGCAAAAGCGTGTTCATCGTCGGCGCCGACATCAATGAATTCGGCGCGACCTTCAAGCTGCCGGCTGCGGAACTGAGCGCGGCCACCTTGCGTTCCAACGAGGTCGCCAACGCCTTCGAAGACCTGCCGGTGCCGAGCGTGGTGGCGATCAACGGATTTGCGCTGGGCGGCGGGCTGGAAGTGACCTTGTGCGCCGCCTTGCGCGTGATGTCGACCGCGGCGCAGGTCGGCTTGCCGGAAGTGAAGCTGGGACTGTATCCAGGCCTGGGCGGCACGGTGCGCATGACGCGCATCGCCGGGCCGGCCATTGCAATTGACTGGATCGCGAGCGGCAAGCCGCACCAGGCTGCCGCAGCGCTGGAGGCCGGTGTGGTCGATGAAATCTGCGCGCCCGAGCTGCTGCGCGAGGCCGCGCTGGCGTGTCTGAGCAAGGCGGCGGCCGGCGAAATCGACTGGCGTGCGCGCCAGGAGCGCAAACGCAAGCCGCTGGAAATGGATGCCAAACACCTGCACGCGGCATTCAAGGCCGGCCGCGCCGCGGCGGCAGCTGCCAGCGCGCCCCACCAACCGGCGGCGTCGATCGCCGTCGACATGATGGAACAGGCGGCGACAAGGGACCGCGCGGGTGCGCTGGCCCTGGAAGCAGACAGCTTCGCCGCGGTCGCAAAAACCCAGGCGGCAGGTTCATTGATCCAGATATTCCACAACGAACAGACGGTCAGGAAACTGGCGCGCCAGCATCTGCGCAATGCGCCCGCGCCGGTTGGAGGCACTGCCGGCGCCCGGGCCGGCATGCCGGTACTGCTGACCGAAATTTCCGGCCAGCCGATGTTGCTGGCAGAAGTCATCAAGGGCAGCAACACCAGCGATGGCGCGGTGTCGGCGGCAGTCGCGCAGGCGCTGGAGATGGGCCAGACCCCGATCGTCGTCAAGGATAGTCCGGGCTTCCTGGTGAACCGCATTCTCGTGTCCTACATGCGCGCATTCGTGCAGCTGCTTGCCGATGGCGCCGACTTCGCGCAAGTCGACCGCGTGATGGAGGCGTTCGGCTGGCCGATGGGTCCGGCGGCGCTGGCGGACCTCATTGGCATCGATACGCTGGTCGAAGTCAGCGATGTGATTGCGGCCAGCCATGCGGACCGCATGCCGCCATTGCGCAGGGATGCGCTACGGCTGATGGTCGAACACAAACGTCATGGCCAGAAGAACGGCATCGGATTTTACAGCTACGGCCAGCTGAAGAGGTCGGTGGCGCCGGATACCCGCGATCTGCTGCGGCAGATAGCGCCAGCGGGCCGCAGCGAATTTACCGATGAAGTCATCATCGAACGCATGTTGCTGCCGCTGCTGATCGAGGCGGCGCATGCGCTGGAAGAGGGTGTGGTCGCAACGGCGGCCGAACTCGACATGGCGCTGCTGCTTGGGATCGGCTTTCCCCGCTATCTCGGCGGCGCGCTCAAGTACGCCGACTGGCTTGGCCTCGCCACCGTGGTGCGCCTGGCCGCCGGGCATGCAAGCTGCCGCGTGACAAAAGCCATGCTCGAGATGGCGGCCAGCGGCGGCCTCTATTACCCGGAACAACAAGCTGCAGCCAATGAAAACTTAGGAGAATTGCATGAAACTGAATGACTCGCTCGCGGCCGTAATCACCGGCGGCGCTTCCGGCCTGGGTGAAGCGACTGCCCGCCGCCTGGCGGCGCATGGCGTCAAGGTGGCGTTGTTCGACATGAATGAAGAGAAGGGGGAAGCGCTGGCGCGTGAACTGAGCGGCGTGTTCTGCAAAGTCAACGTGACATCGGATGCGGACGTCGCCGCAGGTTTTTCCAGGGCGCGCGCAGTTAATGGCCAGGAGCGGATTCTGGTCAACTGCGCCGGCGTCGGCAATGCATTCAAGACTGCCAGCCGGGACAAGAATACCGGGGAGCCGCGGCATTTCCAGATCGAGGCCTTCGACAAGATCATCCAGATCAACCTGGTCGGCACTTTCCGCTGCGCGGCGATGTCGGCTGCCGGCATGCTGACGCTGGAGCCGCTGAACGATGGCGAACGCGGCGTGATCATCAACACCTCGTCGGTCGCGGCCGAAGATGGCCAGATCGGGCAGGCCGCGTACTCCGCCTCCAAGGCCGCCGTGGTCGGCATGACGTTGCCGATCGCGCGCGACCTGATGGGTGAAGGCATTCGAGTCAACACCATCATGCCGGGCCTGTTCGATACACCGCTGATGCAGTCGGCGCCGGAAAATGTCCGGGCCGCGCTGGCCGCATCTGTGCCTTTTCCACGCCGTCTCGGCGCGCCGGACGAGTTTGCGGCGCTGGCCGAACTGATGGTCACCAACAGCTATTTCAATGGCGAGAGCGTGCGCCTCGACGGTGCGATCCGCATGGCGCCACGCTGAAAAACCGGCCGGCGGCTCTTCGCCGGCGTAGCAGAATCTCTTTGGGAGAACCGACATGGCAGGCCCGCTGCACGGATTGAAGATAGTCGAAATGGTCGGACTCGGGCCGGCGCCGTTCTGCGCCATGCTGTTCGCCGACATGGGCGCGGAGGTGATCCGGATCGACCGCTACAAGGGCAATGCGGCCGACTGTGCCGATGCCCGCTTCGACGTCACCGCACGCGGCCGGCGTTCGCTGGCGATCGACCTCAAGAAAGAGGGCGCGGCCGACACCGTGCTGCAACTGATCGACCGCGCGGATGTGCTGATCGAAGGTTTTCGTCCGGGCGTGATGGAACGCCTCGGTCTGGGGCCCGGCGTCTGCCTGCCGCGCAATCCCAGGCTTGTCTACGGACGCATGACCGGCTGGGGCCAGCATGGGCCGCTGGCCAATGCCGCCGGCCACGACATCAACTACGTCGCGCTTTCCGGGGCATTGCATGCGATAGGCCGCTCCGGCGAAGCGCCGGTGGTGCCGCTCAATTACATCGGCGATTTTGGCGGCGGCGCCATGCTGCTGGCGTTTGGCATCCTGTGCGCGCTGACCAGCGCCCGCAACAGCGGTGAAGGCCAGGTGGTGGACGCGGCAATGACCGACGGCGCCGCGCTGCTGTCAGCCATGATGTACGGCATGAAGGCCGCCGGTTCATGGAGCAACCAGCGCGGCGAAAACCTGCTCGACGGCGGCGCCCATTTCTACGGTACGTATGCCTGCGCCGACGGCAAGTACATCTCGATCGGTTCGATCGAGCCGCAGTTTTATGCCTTGCTGCTGAAGCTCGGCGGCATCGATGATGCGGCATTCCGGAACCAGATGGATGCCCGCAGCTGGCCAATGCTCAAGTACCGGATGGCCGACGTATTCCTGACCAAGCCGCGCGCCGAATGGTGCGCGCTGATGGAAGGCACCGACGTCTGCTTCGCGCCGATACTGGACTGGGACGAGGCGCCGCGGCACCCGCACAACCTGGCGCGCGACACTTTCATCGATGTCGCCGGCGTCACGCAGCCGGCGCCGGCGCCGCGTTTCAGCCGCACGCCGCCGGCCATGCCGGCGGCGCCGTCCGCGACCGGCGCGCACAGCGCGGCGATCCTGGCCGACTGGGGTATTCCGGTCGGCACCATCGCCCGCCTGCAGGAAGGCCAGGCGATCTGACGGCAGGCAGTCGGCAATATCGTCTTTTTGGACGACGCATTCAGGACGCGATCAGACAAGAATGGCACATTGAAACTGGATTTTGCGGCAACACCATTTGAGAGGAAACAAACATGGCCGAAGCATATATCGTCGCTGCCGCAAGAACCGCCGGTGGCCGCCGGGGCGGCCGCTTGTCCGGCTGGCATCCGGTCGATCTGGGCGCGCAGATCCTGAATGCGCTGGTCGAGCGCACTGGCATCGATCCGGCGCAGATCGAAGATGTGATCATGGGTTGCGTCAGCCAGGCCGGCGAGCAGTCGAACAATGTCGCCCGTAATGCGGTGCTGGCGTCCAACCTGCCCGATTCGGTGCCTGGCACGTCGATCGACCGCCAGTGCGGCTCGTCGCAACAGGCGCTGCATTTCGCCGCACAGGCGGTGATGTCGGGGACGATGGATGTGGTGATCGCAGCCGGCGTCGAAAGCATGACGCGCGCGCCGATGTTCATGCCCAGCACCCTGCCGCGCAAGAATGGCCTCGGTTTCTACATGAGCGCGGAACTGATGCGTCAATATGACGGCGCGGAGTTCAGCCAGTTCCTGGGCGCCGAGATGATGGCGACGAAATATGGCCTGGGCAAGGACGCGCTTGACGGCTACGCATACGACAGCCACCAGCGCGCGATAGCCGCGACCAGGGGCGGCGCCTTCAATGAAGAAATCCTCGGGGTCGAAGTACGCACCGCGGAGGGCATCGCCAGCGGGGAACTGCATGCGGTCGACGAGGGCATCCGCTTCGAGTCGTCGCTCGAGAGCATCGCCAGCGTGAAGCTGCTGATGGAGGGCGGCAGCGTCACCGCCGCCAATGCCAGCCAGATGTGCGATGGCGCCAGCGGCGTCATGGTGGTCAGCGAAAAAGGACTGAAGGCGCTCGGCGTCCAGCCGCTGGCACGCATCCACCACATGACGGTGCTCGGCCACGACCCGGTCATCATGCTGGAAGCGCCGATCCCGGCCACCCTGCTGGCGCTGAAAAAGACCGGCATGCGCATCAACGACATCGACCTGTTCGAAGTCAATGAAGCATTTGCATCAGTGCCTTTGGCCTGGCTGCAGGCAACCGGCGCCGATCCGGCGCGCCTGAATGTGAATGGCGGCGCGATTGCGCTCGGCCATCCGCTGGGCGCCTCCGGCACCAAGCTCATGACCACCCTGATTCATGCGCTCAAACAGCGCGGCAAGCGTTACGGCTTGCAGACCATGTGCGAAGGCGGCGGCATGGCCAACGTCACGATCATCGAAAGATTGTAGCGGCTCGACACCGGCGCGACGCGATACCGACGCGGCGCGCAGTCACGGTGGCCCCTCGGAAATAATAGAAATCGAACCCATGTCGCCAGACAAGAGTAATCATGGAGACAAGCCGCTGCTTTCCGTCGAAGGCGTATCGGTCCGCTTCGGCGGTATCGTCGCGCTCGACAGCGTGTCGTTTGCGATCCAGGCCGGACAGATATGCGGCCTGATCGGTCCCAACGGCGCGGGCAAGAGCACGCTGTTCAACTGCCTGTCGCGCATCTATGAATGCGGCGACGGCGCCATTGAATTCGACGGCCATGCGCTGTCCCGGCTGCCGCGCCATCGCATGGCCGGTGTCGGCATCGGACGTACTTTCCAGAACCTCGCGCTGTTCCACAGCATGAGCGTGCGCGACAACGTGCTGGTGGGTTGCCACAGCCGGCACCACGCCGGTTTCCTGCGCGCCGCCTTGCGCCTGCGCAGTGCGGCACAGGTCGAACTGCAGTCGGCGCAGCGTGCTGACGAGCTGATCGATTTCCTTGCTCTTGGCGCGGTTGCCAGCCGCAACGTCGGCGATCTGCCGTTCGGCACGCAGAAGCGGGTAGAGCTGGCGCGCGCACTCGCGGCGCAGCCGAAACTGCTGCTGCTCGACGAACCGGCTTGCGGGCTCAATCACGAAGAACTGGAAAGCCTCGGCGGCCTCATCCGCGCCATCCGCGATCAGCTGGGGATCACCGTGCTGCTGGTGGAGCACCATATGAACCTGGTGATGGGCATCTCCGACAAGGTCGTGGTGCTGAACTTCGGCCGCAAGATCGCAGAGGGCACACCGGCTGCCGTGCGCCAGCATCCGGAAGTTATCCGGGCTTACCTGGGAGGCCGCGCATGAACGACTTGCTGTCAGTGCGGAATCTGCATGCGTCCTACGGCAAGACCCGCGTGCTGCACGGAATCGACATGCATTTGAAGGAAGGCTCGATCACCGCGCTGCTCGGCGCCAACGGCGCGGGCAAGACCACCATGCTGCGCGCCTTGTGCCAGATGATGGTGACCACCAGCGACGGCTCCATCGAACTGGACGGCAAGCGCGCCGACGGCCGCTCGACCGAACAGATCGTGCGCATGGGTGTCGCCCATGTGCCTGACGGACGCGGCACCTTTCACGGCCTGAGCACGGAAGAGAACATGAAGCTCGGCGCCTACCTGCGCGATGACAAGTCGGCGGTCAAGGCGGACTTCGAGCGCATGTATGCATATTTTCCACGTCTGAAGGAACGGCGTGCGCAACAGGCCGGCACGCTGTCGGGTGGCGAACAGCAGATGCTGGCGATCGCACGCGCGTTGATGTCGCGTCCGCGGCTGCTGCTGATGGACGAGCCCTCATTCGGGCTGGCGCCGCTGATCGTCGAGGACCTGTTCGGGATCATCCGGCGCATCAACCGCGAGGACAAGGTATCGATCCTGCTGGTCGAGCAGAACGCCTTGCTCGCGCTCGAGGTGGCCGACTCTGCCTATCTGCTGGAAACCGGCCGCATCGTGCTGGCCGGCAGCGCGCAGGACATGCGCAATAACGATGCGGTTCGCCGCGTCTATCTGGGCGAATAGGACAAGGACAATCATGGACGCTTTCCTGCATCAAGTATTGACCGGCATTGCAACCGGCGGCATTTATGCCAGCGTTGCGCTGGCCCTGGTGCTGATTTACCAGTCGACCCACCTGGTAAATTTTGCGCAGGGGGAGATGGCGATGTTTTCCACCTATATCGCATGGCTGCTGATCCAGGCCGGATGCCCGTACTGGATTGCGTTTTCGCTGACGGTCGGAATCTCGTTCGTGATGGGCGCGGTGATCGAAGTCGCGGTGATCCGGCCGATGAGCAAGGCGCCATTGCTGTCGGTGGTGGTGGTGTTCATTGGCTTGCTGGTGCTGTTCCACAGCATGGCCGGCTGGCTGTTCGGCTACACGATCAAGCAGTTCCCGAGTCCGTTCCCGGTCAACGCCTGGTATGGCAGTGACTTCATGTCGCCGCATGAGGTCGGCGCCATCGGCGTCACCTTGCTGGTGATGGGGCTGGTGTACCTGTTCTTCCGCTACACGAAGCTGGGGCTGGCGATGCGCGCGGTGGCCCAGAATCCGGCATCGTCGCGCCTGGTCGGCATCAGCGTTCGCCGCATGCTGATGCTGGGCTGGGGACTGGCCGGCGCCGCCGGCGCGGTGGCGGGAATGATGGTGGCGCCGACCGTGTTCCTCGATCCAAACATGATGACCGGGATCCTGATCTATGCGTTTGCCGGCGCGTTGCTGGGCGGCATCGACAACCCGGCCGGCGCGGTGCTGGGGGGCTTCATCGTCGGCGTGACCGAGAACCTGGTCGGCACCTACGTGGTGGGCACCGAACTGAAACTGTCGGTCGCGCTGATGCTGATCATCTGCGTGCTGATTGTCCGCCCTTCCGGGCTGCTGGGCAAGATCATCGTGAAGAAGGTATAGACCATGAATTCGGCAAATCAGAGCCTGGCGCCGGCCGCAATCAAGATCGCCGGCAAGCGCGGGCCGGCGGCTTCGGCGTGGCTGGTCATTTCGCTGCTGGCGGTGCTGGCCTTCCCGTTCCTCGTCAAGGACTACGTGCTGTTCCAGGCCACCATGGTGTTTTCGTATGCGGTCGCTTTGCTGGGGCTGAATATCCTGACCGGTTACAACGGCCAGATCTCGCTGGGCCACGGCGCGTTCTTCGCCATCGGCGCTTATGCCGCCGCGATCATGATGGACAAGTTCGGCGTGCCGTACTGGCTGACGATTCCGGCCGCCGGCCTGGTGTGCCTGGTTGCGGGTTACCTGTTCGGCCTGCCGGCGCTCAAGCTGGAGGGTTTGTATCTTGCGCTGGTGACGTTTGCGCTCGGTGTCGCCATGCCGCAGCTGCTGAAGTACAAACATCTGGAAGGCTGGACCGGCGGCGTGCAGGGCATTGTGCTGATGACGCCGGAAGCGCCGTTCGGCTTGCCGCTCAGCTCCAACCAGTGGCTGTACCTGATGTCGTTTGCCGTCATGGCGCTGCTGTTCCTGGTGGCGCGCAATCTGCTCCACAGCGGTGTTGGCCGCGCGATCACGGCGATTCGCGACAATCCGCTGGCGGCGGAGACCATGGGGGTGAACAACCGGCATTACAAGGCCACCGTGTTCGGCGTGTCGGCGATGTACACCGGCATCGGCGGCGCCTTGTCGGCCATCGCGGTGCAGTATGTTGCGCCGGATTCGTTCACGATGTTTTTGTCGATCTCCCTTCTGGTGGGGATCGTGGTCGGCGGCGTCGGTACGCTGTCCGGCGCGTTGTATGGCGCGCTGTTCATCATGTTCGTGCCGTCCGCCGCCGAGAAAATTTCAAAAGCCGCGCCGTGGGCGGTATATGGCGTGGTGCTGATCCTGCTGGTGTTTGTCATGCCGGGCGGGTTGGCGGGACTGATCCGGAAGGTAAGGGAGCGCCTGGCCCGCAACTGAGGTCACAGCGGTTATATCCGCTTATATCCGTTTATATCGTTTTGCAAGAGGAGGCCGCTGGACCGAAGTCAGCTTGATGTATTTGCCGTGAACCGAACTATCAAACAAGAATTTTAAGGAGACCATGATGAAACGTGAACTATTCAAACTCGCCGCCATTGCCGGCATGCTGCTGGTAGCCGCCGGCGCCAGTGCGCAAAAGAAATACGACCAGGGGGCCAGCGATACCGAAATCAAGTTTGGCCAGACCGTGCCCTATAGCGGCCCGGCCTCATCCTACGGAACCATCGGCAAGCTGCAGGCAGCGTACTTTAAAAAAGTCAATGATGAAGGCGGCATCCGCGGCCGCAAGCTCAACATGATTTCGCTGGACGATGGCTATAATCCGGCCAAGACAGTGGAGATGGTGCGCCGTCTGGTGGAGCAGGACAATGTGCTTTTCCTGTTCGGGAATATCGGCACGCCATCCAACTCGGCGATTCAGAAATACGTGCATGGCAGGAAAATTCCGCACATCCTGTTCTCGAGCGGCGCGAACAAATGGAACGATCCGGTCAACTTCCCATGGAGCATGGCATTCACGCCGAACTACCAATTGGAAGGCCGCATCTATGCCGAACATATCCGCAAGAACTCACCTAACGCCAGGATCGCGGTGCTTTACCAGAATGACGATTTCGGCAAGGATTATGTGGTGGGCTTCAAGGCCGGCCTGGGCGACATGGTGAAGATGATCGTCGCCGAAGCATCGTATGAAGTTACCGATGCCACCGTGAGTTCACAAATCGGCACGCTGCGCGCATCCGGCGCCAATGTGTTCTTTAATGTGAGTTCGCCGAAATTTGCCGCGCAGGCGATACGCAATGCCGCCGATGCCGGCTGGAAGCCAACGCAATACATTCCGTTTCTCGCGAGCTCGGTCAGCTCGGTGCTGGAGCCCGCAGGCCTGGACAAATCAAATGGCCTGATTTCGGTCGGCTGGCTGAAGGATGCGACTGACATGCAGACCGCCAATGATCCGGCGATCAGGGAATACCTGGCGTTCATGAAAAAATATTATCCGGAAGGCGACATCAAGGACACGATCAACGTCTATGGTTATGCATCCGCGCAGGCTCTGGTGAAAGTCTTGGCGCAGGCAGGCGACAACCTGACCCGCGAAAACATCATGAAGCAGGCAGCCAACCTGAAGGAAGTGGAATTGTCGATGCTGCTGCCCGGCATACGCCTCAATACCAGCGCCAGGGACTATGCACCGATCAAGGCCATGCAGACGATACGCTTTGACGGCAAGCAATGGGCGAAGTTTGGCGAAGTGGTGCAGCTTAAATAACAACGCCGGTTGATTGACCGGAATGTCGGCGGCGGTGTCGTTCCTTACCGCACCTGCCGCCGATTCATGCTTACACGCCGTCAAGGCATCAGGAGAAAAACCTTGCAAGTAGATTTTGATTTTTCAGGCAAGCATGTGTTTGTATTTGGCGGTACGACAGGAATTAACTTCGGCATTGCGCAGGCATTTGCACGGCAGGGCGCGGCAGTGACCGTAGCCAGCCGCAAGCCGGACAATGTCGCGGCCGCGGTGGCTGCGCTGAAGGAATCGGGCGCACAAGTGCACGGCGTTTGCGCCGACGTCCGTGATTTTGACGCGGTAGGGCGCGCATTCGAGGAATCCGTTGAACGTTTCGGACTGCTGGACGCGCTGGTCTCCGGTGCAGCGGGTAATTTCCTGTGCGAAGCCAGGGACATGTCGTCGAACGGTTTCAAGGTGGTGATCGAGATTGACCTGATTGGCACCTTCCATGTGCTGCGCCAGGCTTACCCGCATCTTCGCAAGCCTGGAGCGTCGGTGATTAACCTGTCGGCGCCGCAATCCTCCATCCCGATGCGCTACCAGGTGCACGCGGGTGCCGCGAAGGCGGGGGTTGATCAGGTGACGCGCATCCTGGCGCTGGAGTGGGGCAGTGACGGCATACGTGTCAATTCGATATCGCCGGGGCCGATTGATGGTACCGAGGGATTCACCAAATTGATGGCGCGTAATGAGGATGAGCGGACCAGTTCGCTGGAGGCGGTGCCATTAAAGCGCTTCGGCACGCTGGATGATATTGCGAATCTGGCACTTTTTCTGGCTTCGCCGTATGCGGCTTACATTTCGGGAGCGCTGATTCCCTGCGATGGTGGCGGCGCGATGGAAAGTGTGAAGCCTCCGCTGGAAGCTGCTGGTGCGGCTGCCGCGCGGGAACGTGATACGGCATCCAGGGGCGCGTAAAAATCACGTACGAAACCGTGTTGCCCGTTTCCGGAAGACGCCAAATGCGGCAATGCGGTACAATGTCGCACCCGATCGACAGGCCGCCCTCTTTTTCCGGGGCAGAACGCAAGTCCTGAATTTCTCACCGCCTTCGGTAGCACGCGTGTTGACTGCCTCCAGCGTGCTGACAATCCGCGACGTATATCGTCGCGCCACTCGGGCGTTTGCATATGCAACCCCCAATAAGACCGTTTGATTTTTCCGTCATCTGAGGCAGGTGAGGGGAGCGAAATCGTATCAGCCCGCTCGCAGACCATCTTGTGCGTCGCGACAAACAGGGTGGTCGTTTCAAAGCGCATCCTGACACCGCGTGCCCCGCAGGCGCAACCCTTTTAGATAGGAATGAATAATGGCAAAAGAAGAACTGATTGAGATGAGCGGCCTTGTTGCCGAAGTACTTCCGGATTCACGCTTCCGTGTCAATCTTGATAACGGACACCAGTTGATCGCTTACACTTCCGGAAAAATGCGGATGAACCACATCCGTATCCTCGCCGGCGATAAAGTGTCGCTCGAAATGTCACCCTACGATCTGAGCAAGGGACGCATCACGTTCCGCCATATCGAAAACCGCGGTCCCGGACCTGCCGGTTATCAGCGGCGCCGCTTGCCGCCCGCTAAATGAAAAGCCCGCATCGCGGGCTTTTTCACATCTGGCAGCAGCACCGGATTATTTCTTTTCCTTCGCCTTGATGTTGCAGTTCTCATCCAGGAACTGCATTGCGCGGACGTACTTCGTGTCATCTTCATCAAGCACGCGTTCCTGCGCGTCCGGCAAAAACTCATCTTCCCACAGCGACAATAAATCTTCCCTGATTTCAAATGGCGCACAGGCATTGACGAACGCCGACACCGCATCGGAATCGAATCCATGCTCGCGCAAGCGGCGCACCATCGATTTTGCCTCGGTATCGGAGATGGCCGGTTTCGGCTTTACGCCGGAAGCAAGACACAGGAATATCGTCAGGCGCGAGTAGG
This sequence comes from Pseudomonadota bacterium, assembly GCA_040387375.1. Taxonomy (GTDB): domain Bacteria; phylum Pseudomonadota; class Gammaproteobacteria; order Burkholderiales; family Burkholderiaceae_D; genus JAZKDW01. The sequence continues at coordinate 65,364 of JAZKDW010000043.1, read as the reverse complement.
GGTCTTCCTTGCCCTTGGTAACCTTGTGCCATTCCTTCGAAACATAGGCATCGAATTGATCGACGTCTTCCATGCCGCTTTCGCGCACAAAATAACGCGACTCGAACATGTTGAGCAAGACGTCGAGCCCAATGCCCGCGTCCAGCAGCTGCGGCGCATCATGTTTTTCAATTTCACGCCGGATCGTGTCGGCGACCTCCCGATATTGTTCGGGCACCTCGGCCAGGATGGCTTTCGGAATACGCAGCTTGCCAGCGGCCAGCGCCCTGGTCCTGATGGTATCGACCAGTTTTGCAAACTGGCCGCGGTTCGGACATTCTTCCACGTCGCCCAGGCGCATCAGGATTGCGGTGCGGATCACGGTTTCAGCGGCAATAAAATCCAGCGAGGACCTTGCCGTGCCCATGTCGTCGGCAAACCATAACGCCGCTTTGATGTTTGCCGCAATCTGCTGGCGCTTCTGGCGTTCCTTGCGATAAGCAGTCAGCGAGTAAGGTTTGGACAACGTGCGTTCATTCTGGAAGTCCTTCAGCGCCTGTCCCTTCACATCGCCGAAGACCGTGGAGTCCGGCATTGCATGCAAATTTTTCAGCATCTCATTGCCGCCCCGCGAATGGGACAGAAAGCTATTGTCGCGCAGCGACACCGCCGCGTGTTCCAGACTGCCACCACTGTTTTCCTCCAGATAAAGGCTGACCAGATTGACGATGCGCTTGCGCGCATTGTCGAGGTCGGCATGCAGATGGCTGCTGCCGAAATGGTCGGCAACCTGCACTGTTCCCTTGGCGCCGTCGGTGATGATGGCGTTGCATCTGGCCGTATCGATGATGCGGTTCGCGACGCCAAAAGAAAGCGCCTTTTCAAAATAAGGCCGCTTGTCGACCAGGGCAACATTCCGGATATCGTCAGTCATCTTTACAGCGCCGATTCCTCGACCGAACCGGAGCCGGTTTTTTTCTCCTCACGGGGCTGCTCTTGTTCGTCCGCCATCTGTTCGCGGTTGATCTGGCGCTCTTCTTCCTGCTCCAGTTCGGCTTCCAGACGCAGGCGTTCCTTCAGGCGTTTCTTCAGCGCCGGCCAGATCTGTTCGAACATGTCGGCATGTTCATGCTTGAGCAGCCATGCCAGTTCTTTCCAGTCGTGATCGCTGACTTCCGATTTGTCGACCGCATCGCCTTCTTCCATCAGATTGATATTGAAGGTGTCGTATGTGGCGAAGTGGACGATTTCTTCGTCCCGATCGGATAGATAATCGATCAGCGCTTCGCAGCCGCCGTCGATGTCGCCGATGCACTGGATGAAGTCGGCGGTTTGCGTGTCGTCGCGGAACAGCACCGCGTTGACCATGCCGCGCAGGCGGGCATGCGTGTGGTCGCCATAGAGGCGTTCCATCACGACGGCGCGGGCGAATTGTTCCGGCGTCACCAGCAGATTGACCACCGATTCTTTCGACGAGTCATATTCGCGGATCACGGCCAGCAGGTCTTTCGGCGGCAACTCCTCGAGCACCGCGACCAGCGCGAGATCACCCTCGGTTTCCACCAGCGAGACCAGTGCGAATTCCGCACCCTCGATATCGCCGGCACGGATAAGGTTTGCTGCTTTTACTACGAGCGCGTTTGTCATGAATATTCAATAAATAAAAGATTAGCTGCGGCGATCGAAACCCTGCTCGGCAAGCCATTCGGCGCCTGCTTCTTCAAGATCGTGTTCTTCACCTTCACCTTCGTCATGCTCGTCGGCGACGTCCTGTTCATCCGCGTCATCCTCGACCGCGGCGCTCGAAAAACCGGCATTCTTCGCATGCAGGTATTCAAGGCAGACCGTGGTAATCAGAAAACGCTCGCCGCCGCGTTCCAGCAGCACGGTGTCGGCAAGTTTTTGCGTGGCCGTATCGAAATGCACCGCTTGCGCCAACTCTTCCCATGACGGAAATTCATCCGGCTCGGTGCTCGACAGCAGTGTCATTGCATGCGGACTGGTGAAACGGATGCCGCCATGGAAGGCGACCGCAACCATTTCCGGGTCGGATTCGATCATCGTCATCAGGAATGGAAATTGCGAACGCTTTTCGCGCAGCCGTGCTGCCCAGACATTCTTGCCTTCGGAATCGCTCAGCAGGTCTTCCAGTTCAGCCTGGTATGCCTTGCTCAGGTCTTGAAAAAAATAGGACAGCTTCATTGCAGCACTTTGTTCATGTAGGTCTTCCAGATTTGTTCAGCGGTTTCAAGCGGATTTTCCACCAGGCTGCGGCGCCGGGTTTCATCGTAAGCCTGCCGTTTTTCCGCATCGGACAGGAGGTCATAGGCTTCCTGGACTTCCCGGAACCGGGCCGGCGCGTCGGGCGCGGTATTGCGGTCGGGATGGAACTCCGATGCCTTTTTGCGGTAGGCGTTTTTTATCGCGGCATTCGACGCATCAACGTCTATGCCGAGATCGGCGTAATAGTCTTTCATGCGTCCTCAGGAGACTCCGTGCGGTGATGTCAGGCTGACATCGGAGAGGGTCAAGGTTTTTTTGCGGAATGCTGGTTCACGAAGGGGATTGCGGAGGATACACCACCGCGCAGCCTAAGTCGACCGCTTTGGCATCCGTTGTTTCATCGCCAGCATGCGCCTCAACAGGGTAAACTCCTCCCGGATGGCACGACGCCCGGTCTTAATTTAAAAAACAATCATGGCAAAAAACAAAAAACCAGCACCAAGAAAATCCGGCCCTTCGGCCGAGGATATCGCGGACACCCTGACACAAACCCTGTGCGATCTGGCAATGGACCTGGTCGAGCAGGAGGACATCGAGACGATGACCGAGGCGCTGAAACAGAAGGAAATTGACTTCCGGAAGCTAGTCAGGAAGTGCCTGAACCAGAAGAAAGATGACATATTGTATTCAGCGCTGGAGCGTGCGAAGCATGCGGACATAGGCGCGTACCAGTTTTTGAAGGAGCATCTCGAACAGGCATCGCAGACGCTGGTGATGCGCCGGGAAGAGGGCGGCGTGGTCGAGGTGGATGCCTTCGTGATACCGCTGTTCGTGCATACCAGCGGCGGGCTCGTGAGCGGCGAGTGTTTCCAGGATCAGGATGCCTACGACCAGCTGACCGCCAGTTTCAAGAAGGCGCATCTGGAAAGCCATGACGCGCGTGTGGTGCTGGTCAGCCATGCCTATCATCCGGATGAAATCGACAGCATCACCTTCAGCAATCTGACCGACATGATCCGTGATGTGTACTCGTCCATGAGCGGTAAAAAAGCGGTGGCGGCGCCGGCCATCGAACGCAGTTTCAGCGGCTGGCCGGCCAGCCATTTCGAGCCGGGTGACCAGGCAGTCGAATTGCGCTTTTTGCTCGGCTTCTCGCTGAAGGCGAGTGAGGATCCGTTTTACCAGGTGCCCGACGAGGAAACCGCTGCCGATGCCTATTTCGACCAGCGGGCGGAACGTTTCCAGCGCTGGACGGAACAGGTTGCGCCGCTGGTGAAGTCCTGCCTGGTCGCGCCTGGCCGGGAAGCCGAGGTCAATTTTTTATACCAGGACCTGTTTCACGGCGGGAAAGAGCGCGGCATTGCCGAACTTTTCATGCTGCAGATGATGTCGGAGCTGGACCAGGGATTGCAGGCACATGGCGCCGCTCCGGAAAACGTGAGCGCAGTCATCGGACCGGCCGATGTCATGGGCGACATTATTTTGCGCGTAAATCTGCATGCCGGCGCCGATGGCGCGCTGCTGGTTTCGGCTGAAAAGCCGCTGGGGCCGGAGGCGGATCTGCAGGTCGATGTCGATGATATCGTGGACGCATTGCAGACCATCGGTATCCAATCGGTGGCGCTGGCGAAGAAATTCGACGCTGCAGGGGAGCCGGTGGACGTGCGGCCAATCGAATAAATCTGCGCCGGCGCAGACAGGTTTTCAACATCCCAGCAAGTCCGCCAGCGCGAGGAAGTTCGCAGCATGCAGGGTATTTGCGGGATCGGGACTGTCGTCCTTGAGCCGCGCATCGCCCAGCTCAAGCGGTCGTTCCACGTAGGCGGTCTGCAAGCCGCAGGCGCGGGCGGCGGCGAGGTCGTCGTGGTGTGTTGCGACCAGCATCACCTGCTCGGGCCGCACATCAAAAATGCGCGCCACGCCGAGATAGGTGGATGGATCCGGCTTGTAGGCACGGAAAATTTCAGCGGAAAGAATGCAGTCCCATGGCAATCCTGCATGTTTGGCCATGCCGGCGAGCAGGCCGATATTGCCGTTGGATAAAGAGCAGATCATGTAGCGCGACTTGAGCCGCTGTAATCCTTCAACCGAATCGGGCCACGCGTCGAGGCGGTGCCATATTTTGTTCAGGTGCCGCTTCTGTTCTTCGTCAAGCTGGCGGATATCAAATTGTTCAAGTAACTCGTCAAGGATCCGGCGGTGCAGGTCGTCGATCAGGGTCCAGCCGAGTTCGCCGGACATGACCTTGCGCATGGCGGGTTTGTAGCCGGCGCGCCAGGCCAGCGCAAAAACACCGCCATCGACGCCGAGATGCATCGAATCGATTTCGGCGGCGATGCTTTTGTGCCAGTCGACAACCGTGCCGAAGATGTCGAAGGTTAGCACTTTGATGGCGCTGGTTGAGTGGGGAATCATTACAACCTCTTTGTGTTCGGCAAGTTGCCTCGCAGGGTACCACCATGTGCATTAAAACGAAATGCCGCGGCATTGCAATTTTTACCGCGCCCATGCGTAAGAACGTAAGCGATTTTTTTGTCATTACGTCCTCATGTCCGTATTCACCATCCGGCCTGCTAATTGCATGGGGAGTCGGAGTGCGGATTTGCATGTAAATGAAAGTTGCGGATGACCCTACCGCCGGAAAGCAATAATGCCTCTGGTTCCCGTTCGCCTGTCGTTGGCGATCGCCTCGTCGATGCGGAGGGCAGGCAGGCGCAGATCGTCTCGATGCCGTCAAGCGAGGCGGAAGCCGTCGTTGTGATTCGTGTCGATAACGGCCCGGAGATGCTTGTTCCGCTCGATTTGTTGTCAGCGCGCAAGGAGGGGGCCTATCAGTTGCCGTTCGCCTTTGCTTCGGTGACAGGCCATGCCACGGTGTCGGAAAAAATCGTCATCCCGGTAATACAGGAAGAACTGCACGTTGGAACCAGGGTGGTCGATACGGGCGCCGGCGTGCGGGTACACAAGACAGTGACGGAACGGGAGCAGCTTGTCGATCAGACTTTGTTGCAGGATGAGATCAAGGTCGAACGCATCCCTGTCGGAAAGTTAGTCGATCGCGGTCAGGAGCCTGTGATGCGTTACGAAGGGGATACGGTGGTGGTGCCGGTGCTTGAAGAAGTGCTGGTGGTGGAAAAGCAGTTGCGCCTGAAGGAAGAAGTGCGCATCACCCGGCATCGGCGTGAGGTACGGGCGCAGCAGCAGGTGGCGCTGAAATCGGAGCAGGTGTCGATCGAGCGTTTCGATGAAAGCGGTTCACCGTCGCCTGGCAAGGCAAAGCCATGAGCAAGTCTGTTTTTAGCGGCAGATTCCGGGTGGCGCATGCAACGGGCTTGCCTGATGCATGACAACTTTTTTATTCAACGATGGAGTGAGTAATGAAAACTGCAAGAACATCAACAAGAAAATCCGGTGATCCATGTTGCACAATCAAAGTAAAGGAGGTTCCCATGTTGTCAGGCAGAGTGTTGAAAAAAATGGCTGAAGTCAGCGCGCTGGTATTCTTGTTCGGTACCACGGCGGTTCATGCCCAGGCTGAGAAAAGCGCGCCGGGCGCCGGCACGGTAACGCCGGCGCCGCAATCGGGCAGCAGCGCCATGCCCGCTACACCCGGCAAAGCAATGACCAATGCTGATCAGCAGTTGATGCGTGGGATGACACAGGCCAATCTCATGGAAGTCGCGGCTGGCAAAGTGGCATTGGAAAAATCGCAAAACGACCAGGTCAAGATGTATGCGCAGAGAATGATCGATGACCACTCCAATGCGCAGAGGGAGTTACAGCAGGTCGCGCAGGTCAAGGGAGTGACGCTGCCGGCTGAAATGGATAGCAAACACCAGTCAATGATCAAGAAATTAAGCTCGCTGTCCGGGGATGCGTTCGATCAACGCTACATAGCGCAGGGCGGCGTGAGCGAACACAAAAAAACGTATGACCTGCTGAAGCGGGCGGAGACGAAGGTAAGCGACCCGGATCTGAAACAGCTCGTAACGAATACTCTGCCGGTCGTCGATCAGCATCTGAAAATGGCCCAGCAGATGCAGGCCGGCAAAGCGGGCGCCAGCAGCGGCATGTCCAGCGGCGGCGCCACTCCGGAAACCCCACCCGGCAGCGGTACCACCAAATAGGCGCGTGCATGCGGAGGAGCAGGCCGGCCTCCGCACTTTCTCGCCGGACCAGAATCGCCGGACCTGAACGCTGCCGTGTTGTGTTGCGATGAATTGGATGCACATCCAATATAATCGTGGGTCCATGTACATCATCAACAGCAAAACCGGCAAGGCCGAGGAAATTACCGACGCCGACATCGAGGCTGCCGACCGCAAGCAGCGCAAATCGACGTCATCCGGCGAGTTTGGCGCTGGCCAGCGCAATTCCACCTTCGGCAACAAAAAACGTGCGGCAGCGGCTCCCGATACCAACGGCGCGCCGGTCATTACCCGCAGTTCGGAACAAAAAAAGCGCTCGGGCAAGTCCGTATTCGGGCGCAAGACAGAAGCCGCGATCCCGGGGGAATTTACGCGTAGCTCGGACCGCAAACCGCTGTACAAGGAAAAACCGCCGGCCGGCACGCCCAGGACAAAACCCGAGCAGTCGTCCAGGTCGTATGCGGTCTGGCTGTTGTCCCGGCAGGATTACAGCGCATTGAACCTGCGCAAAAAACTGCTGGCGCGCGGCTATTCGGAAGAGGAAGCGGAGGAAGCGATGGTTTTCGTGATCGCGAACAAATACCAGGATGACACCCGTTTTGCCGAACATCGCGCGCGCGGCGTCGAGAACCGGGCCGGCAATGTGCGGATTGAAATGACCTTGCGGCAGAAGGGCATTCCTGCCGATATCGCGAAGGCGCAGGTGCAGCAACTGGGCGCGGAAGAGGAGCGTGTGTTGCTGGCGGTTGCCAAATATAAATCCAGGGTTGCGGAAGGCGGCATGACTACGCAGCTGAAAGCAAAGATTTACCGCTTCCTTGCGTACCGGGGATTTTCATCGAAGGCGATCAGGATCGGCATTCAGTCACTTGAGGATGCCTGAGCACCATGCCCGATCCTGTTGCCGGGGCATAGAGCTTGAGCCTTATTCCTGACTCGGCTTGACCCGGTTGCCCAGTACACCATTGAATTGCATGCACAGCTCTCTCAAGGCCTGCGCGAACATGTCCTCCACCTTGAGCGGCATGTCTCGCTGGCGGCGAAACAGGGCAATCGGCGGCAGTTGCCAATCCAGTCTGTACGGTACCGACGCTACACCCTCCGTTCGCTCGAGTTCGTCGGCGATGTCGGCCGGCACGATCGACACTACCGCCGCGCTGCTCTGGATCATGTGGCCCAGGATCTTGAGAGAATAGGTTTCGATCAGCGGCGACGGCGGACGGACGCCGGAGCGGATGAAAAGGTCGTTGACCATGGCGCCGATCGGCGTCGAGGGCGACGGCAATATCCAGTCCAGACGCGCGAGCTTGGCCCAATCCAGCGGCAAGGCAGCCAGATGGCCGGCCAGGCGGGGGTTGGTGATCAGGCGCGGTGACTGGTGGTACAGCACCTCATGGACGATGCCCGGGATGCAGGCCGCCGCAGTGGCGCGCGCAATCACGCAGTCCAGCTCGTGCTCGTGCAATGCCCGCAACAGCTGATCGCTGGTGGCTTCGCGGATGGTGACGGCCAGCTTGCCGCCCTTGCCGTGCGTGTGGAGGATGGCGTCGCAGATCAGCTTGCCGGACACAAAGGGGATCACGCCGACATGCAGGTGCGCCGCAAAGCCGGCTTCCACGCTTTCCATCTCCCGTGCCCAGTGCTCCAGATCCTGCATCATCAGTTCGGCGCGCGCCAGCGCGATTTCGCCCAGCGGCGTCGCGCGCATGCCGCGGCCCGTGCGCACGAACAGCGGCACACCGAACATGCCCTCCAGCTCCGCCAGGGTTTGCGTTACCGCGGACTGCGTCGTTGCCAGTTCCTGCGCCACTCTGGTCAGCGAGCCGAAACGCCGGATGTGCAGCAACAGCATCAGATGCCGCATCTTCAATCTGGACAGCAGGCGGCTTAACAGCTGGTCGGTCGGGTTTGTCGGTTCAGGCATAAGTAAAATGCGATGGGGCTATTAAAAAATTGCGGAAGTTCATTATAGCGGTGGATTATAGTGGCTGATATCGACTTGAAAGGCGCGCTTTTATCATGTCAACATTCACGACCCGACCCGAAATCAGCGGCACCTTTGGCGTTGCTGCTTCCACGCACTGGCTTGCTTCGCAAACCGCAATGGGGGTTCTGGAACGCGGCGGAAATGCGTTCGATGCAGCCGTAGCCGGCGGCTTCGTGCTGCAGGTAGTCGAGCCGCATCTGAACGGGCCGGGCGGCGAGGCGCCGCTGATGTTGTGGAGCCAACGCGAGGGCCGCATGCGTGTGGTGTGCGGGCAGGGCGTTGCCCCGGCGCTGGCCACGCCTGATTACTTCCGCGCGCTGGGACTCGATCTTGTGCCCGGTATAGGCTTGCTGCCGGCAACGGTGCCGGGCGCGTTCGGCGCCTGGCTGACCATGTTGCGCGACTATGGCACCTGGTCGCTGGCGGAGGTGCTGCGTCCGGCGATCGACTATGCACGGGATGGATTTCCGCTGGTGCCGCGTGTGGTGCAGGCGATCGTCGCGGTGGAAAGCCTGTTCCGCAGCGACTGGAATTCCTCGGCCGCAGTCTGGCTGCCGGGCGGCCGCATTCCGGCGGCGGGCGAATTGTTCCGCAGTCCCGCGATTGCCGGCACTTATACCCGCATCATTGAACAGGCGACCGAAGCCGGCGGTGACGATCGGGTGCGTCAGATCGACGCCGCGCTGGATGTCTGGTACCGCGGTTTTGTGGCGACCGAGATCGACAGTTTTTATACGCAAGAGGCGGTGCGCGATACGACCGGCCAGTGTAATACCGGCTTGCTGCGCTATGCCGACATGGCTGGATGGACGGCGCGTTATGAAGAGCCTGCCACCGTCGACTATGGGCGCTACACGGTTGCCAAATGCGGCGTGTGGTCGCAGGGCCCCGCGTTCCTGCAGCAGTTGGCGATACTGCGGCACGCCGGCCTGGAATCGCTGGCGCCGGACTCGCCCGAGTTCGTGCACCAGCTGGCTGAAGCCGCCAAGCTGGCCATGGCCGATCGCCTTGCGTGGTATGGCGATCCGGATCATGCCGATGTGCCTCTCGCGGAACTGCTGTCGGATGCGTATGGCCTGGCGCGCTACGGCCGCATCGGCGCAAAAGCGGCAACGGCACTGGATCCGGGCCAGCCCGGCGGGCGCGTGCCGCGGCTGCCGGATCTGCTGGCGGGCGTGCGCACGCTGGCCACATCCGATACTCGTTTCGGCGTCGGTGAACCGACCTTCGCTGCGCTGCCGCCGGTCAGGGAATGGGCCGAACGCGAAATTTTCGTCGGTGATACCTGCCATCTTGATGTCATCGATCGCGAGGGCAACATGGTCTCGGCCACACCGTCGGGCGGCTGGCTATCTTCCAGCCCGGTCATTCCGGCACTCGGATTTCCCATCAACACGCGCTTGCAGATGAGCTGGCTGGACGATGGCGTGCCTGGCCAGTTGAAGCCCGGCAAACGTCCGTCCACCACTCTCTCTCCATGCATGGCGCTGCGCGATGGCCGGCCTTACATGGCCTTTGGCACGCCTGGCGGCGATCAGCAGGACCAGTGGACGGTCGCCTTTTTCCTGCGCCACGTCGTCCACGGCATGAACTTGCAGGAAGCGATTGACGCGCCCGCGTGGCACATCGACCATTTTCCAAGTTCGTTCTGGCCGCGCACGGTGGTGCAAAACCGTGTGACCGTGGAATCGCGGTTTGGCGAAGCGGCGATCGCGGCATTACGCGCAGCCGGTCATGAGGTCAAGGTCGGAGAGCCCTGGTCGGAAGGCCGGATTTCGGCCTGCACCCAGGAACGCGACGCATCAGGCCGACTGGTGCTGCGCGCCGCCGCCAATGCGCGCGGCATGCAGGGTTATGCGGTCGGCCGCTAGTAAAAATTTTTTTGGGTTCAAGTCCTTCCCCTTTTCCATCACCGGAGATCCAACATGCCACTGTTTCGAAAACTGATTGTATTAACCACGCTGGCCTTGTCTTTTGGCGCTGGCATCGCACACGCGGCCTGGCCGGAAAAACCCATCACGCTGATCGTGCCCTGGGCTGCGGGCGGATCGACGGACATCCTGGCGCGCTTGCTGGCCGACCACCTGACGCGGTCGCTGGGACAGACGGTCATCGTCGAGAACAAACCGGGCGCCTCCGGCAATATTGGCTCGCATGCCGTCGCACGCTCCAGGCCGGATGGTTACACCCTGCTGGTCGGATCGATGAGCACACATGCGATGAACCATGCCTTGTACAAGAACATGCCGTTTCGCTCGGTTGACGACTTCACCCCGATTTCGCTGCTGGCGTATGTGACCAATACGATGGTGACCAACGCCGCGGTTCCCGCGAAGAACGTCAAGGAGCTGATCGCGTATGCCAAGGCCAATCCCGGCAAACTTGCCTATGCGACCGCGGGTCCCGGATCGACCAACCACCTGAGTGCGGTGATCTTCGAAAAAGCCACCGGCGTCCAGATGCTGCATGTTCCCTACAAGGGTGGTGCGCCGGCGGTAATGGACACCGTCGCGGGGCAGACCCAGCTGTTGTTCAGCGCTGGCACGCAGACGCTTCCCCATGTCAAAACCGGCAAGCTCAATCTCCTGGCCGTGACTGAATCCGCACGCGCGCCGCTATTGCCCAATACACCGACGGTGGCTGAAACCGTGCCGGGATATGAATTGGCCGTCTGGTACGGTGCCTTTGGTCCGGCCGACATGCCGCCTGCCGTGACGATGCGCCTGAACGGTGAAATCAACCGTATCATGGCGCTGCCGGAGGTGCGCGAAAAAATGTCCGCGATGGGTGTGCAGGTGGTGCAATCAACGCCCGAGGGTTTCGGCAAAACCCTGCGCCATGATGCGGACCGTTATGGAAAGCTGATCAGGGAACTCAACATCACGGCTGAATGATCGCGCTTCCATCATGAACTTTTCATCTTCAGCCGGGGACGTCCTGGCGTCCCTCGGCGACGTCGCCGGAGCCTACGCAGAGACCGAAAACCCGGTCATCCGCGTCTGCGCGGCGCTCGAGGTGTTTGCCGCACCGACGCTGCGCCATGTCCTGTGTACCGTCAACCGCTTCGATGCATCATCAATGGAAGTGGTGCGGCTCTACAGCTCCAATCCGGTGGCCTATCCGCCGGGAGGGCGAAAAGCGAAGCGCGGCACGCCGTGGGGACAGCAGGTGCTGCTGGACAAGCGGATTTATGTGGGGGAAGGCGCGGACGCAATCCGGGCCGACTTCGATGACCACGACGTGATCATCCGGCTGGGTCTGCAATCGGTGATCAATGTGCCGGTGGTGTTCAGGGGAGAATGCCTGGGCACCATCAACCTGCTGATGACCGAGCCGACTGTCCCGGCCGAAAAAATCGCCTTTGCAGGCTTGCTCGGCTTGCTGGTCATGCCGCTGCTTCAAGCCCGCGAGCGATAATTTAGTGCTCGCGCTTCCTGTTTTGTCAGGCCGGCGCCGTCATGCGAGCGACCATTGACCATCCTTTTCCGCCACCGCGCCGTCCGCCCGCAGCTTGAGCAGATGGGCCAGCAATGACCTGGCCGCCATCACATGTCTCTGCGCCGGCACATCGTCATAAACCAGCGGCAGCAATTCTTCAATGGCCGCTGCGTCGCGCTGGCGCAGCGCGTCGAACACCTTGCTTTCGCGCGCCAGGCGGTGACCCAAAAGGCGCTCGATGCGCTCCAGCGGCCGGTCCATCAGGAAACCATGCCCGGGCGCCAGCCATGTGGTGTTTTCCTCTTGCAGCAAGCGCAGCGACGCGAGATAGACGCCCATGTCGCCATCGGGCGGATTGATGACAACGGTTGAGCCCTGCATGATATGGTCGCCGGTGAACAGCAACTGTTCTTCTTCCAGCAAATAGCACAGGTGGTTGGACGCGTGTCCCGGCGTGTGGATCACGCGCAGCGTGCAGCCGTCCAGCGCGATACGTTCGCCATGCCGCAGGATCCGGTCCGGACGGAAGCTCTGGTCCTGACGTTCAAAATCGGGGGGCGGCATGCCGAGCAGTTCGGCGCCGGTCAGGGCTTTTAACAAGCATGCCGCCGGCGAATGGTCCATGTGCGTGTGGGTTGTCAGGATCCAGCGGATGCGTGCGCCGCCTTCGGCAATCAGGGTCTGGACATGCGCGTCGAGTGCCGGACCCGGATCGATCACCGCGATGTCGCCGCCGGCGCCAACCAGATAGCTGTTGGTTCCCGGACCGGTCATGAATCCGGGATTGGGGGCGGTGATGCGGCGCACCCTGTTGGACAGCTGGACTACCTCGCCAGGCGTGATGAAGGCGGCTACGTTTCCAGTGCCGACCGGATCGAGCTTGCGGGCTTCGGCATACGGCGGGTCTTCCGGCAGCAGCATCTTGCGGCCGTCGCGCCCGGTGGACGGCCAGGGCGCGCGCACCAGCACCGCACCGCTGCGGCCATGCTCCATCAGTGCTTTCGTATCGGGGAAGGCGGCCAGCTGTTCCAGTGTATGCCCCGTCGGAAACGCGACGATCATTTCACCGCGGCCGCGACGCTCGAGGGCGTCGGCCGGGCGGATCCAGACATGGTCGATGGTCTCGGTGCCGTCCGGCGTCGGCGTTTGCTCCGGCGGCGCAACGGCGACGAAAAAACGGGTATCAAAACGGCGCGGCGAACCCGGTGGTGTGATCCAGTGCGCGTAGTACATCAACTCATCCACCGTCAGCTGCAGCCGATTGGCGCTGCAGATGTCGGCCAGCGTCACTTCGCCTGCATTCATTTTCTTGCGCAACGCGGAAAATTCTTCAACGATGGCCGCATCGCGCAAGGCCAGTGTGCGGCCCTGCGCATCGCGGGCCAGCAGCAGTCCCGACTCTTCAAAACATTCACGGATGGCGGCGATCAGGTAGGCGAGGCCGCCCCGTTCCACATCGAGCGTGCGGCTGATGCTGGCATCGTTGCTGGCGCCGTCATGCGTTTCCCATAGTTCGCTGGCATCCGCCGCATCGACGGCGCCGCCAGGGAATACATAGGCGCCGGCCATGAAGGAAGCCTTCAGCGTGCGCTGCATCAGGAATACCTCGAGTCCCTGGGCGCCATCGCGCACCAGGATCAGGGTGGCCGCGGGGCGTGGGGAGAGTGGGAGTTGTGTCAACGTGAGCCTCGTACAAAATTTTCCATGAGGTCGATTGTAAACGACAAAGATTGTGCGGGTGGTGCGCTCTTGCGGCAGGCGCCGCGGCTGGCAGCGATGCACACGATTGCTGTTTCCGGGTTCACATCTGGTTAGGACAAGGCGTATCGCGTGCAGCGGCAAGCTGAACCCGTCGTTCCAGGGACTGAATCATCGGATGGCTCAGGAAATGTGCCGACAAGCGCTCCTTTTGCTGCGCGGTCAACAGGGATTTCCCGATCATCGCCGGCCAGTGTTCATGAGCCGCTTTAACGCAATCCCGCAATACCCGCTGGGCCGGCTTTTCCGGAATCCCCAGGGCGGACGTAAATGCGCGTAATACCGCCGGCGTCAGGGATGGCTTGGCCGGCCTTCCTCCTTCGGCGCTTCGCGCCTTGCCCGGTTTCGGGGGCGTTTCCCGGGGCATGATCTGCAAGGCATGGCCGGATCGTTTGCTTAATGCAGCGTAACCGACGATATCGTAAGCGGGCGGGAATTCGGGTGTGATGCCATCCGGATAACGCAGTCCGATGTTCTTGAGATGCATGTCTGAATTACCCAGCAGTTCATTGACCATCAGCCGCCGCAACAGCTCGTGTACGGCCGGCTCGCCCAGGCTGGGAAAGCCCAGCAATGCCGCGGCGACCGACAGATAGCTGGCTTGCGCGCCCAGGTATTTATCTTCAGGCATCTCGCCCAGCACCTGCGCGAAATCCTCGCAGTGGATGCGCCCGCCCGGAAAGCGGTCGTAGCGGATCACGGCCAGGAAGTTGGTCTTGCCGTTCGCATCGCCGAGGTCGTAGCCATGCTCGACCGCCAGTACCTCGAGCGGCTCCAGGTACGCTTCGCACACGCTCACCCCGGCCGCTGCGGCCAGTTGCAGCGACAGGTGCTCGAGCTCCGGCAGGTTCGGCTGGCCGACAACAGGCAGCTTGGCAATGATGTGGGTATCGTGGTCCTTCGTTCGGCCGACATAACGGTCGCCCTCCCTGATGACGCCCAGCTTGGGCTGGACACCCGACAGGGACATGCCTTCTTCCATCGGTTCCGCGGTCACCGTCATTTCCAGCGCGTCGGCGTTCTGCGTGACATAGGTTGCGAGCTGGTCGCGCGTCAATTCAAGCGGCAAGGCGTAAACATTGCCGGGCAAATCGCGTCCGCACGCCGCCAGTATTTCGAAATGGTCTTTCGGATCACACTGGCGTAGCTCGGCCACGTGATCCCGGAACACACCTTCCGGCAACAGGTTCTGGAAGAACGAAGGCAGCAGCCAGCTCTTGTCCCGCACCGACGAGCGGCCGTTGAAGGGCACTGCACGAATATCGCGCCAGAAGATTTCCTGCTCGCGAGGGGTGGCCGCTTCAAAGGATGCGGACAGAGTAGGCGCGTGCGGCTGCGCGATGAATTTTTCATCGGCGACAAAACGGTTGATGATGTCCGCCCCCTGCATCGCGTACTGGAACAGCACGCCGATGCGCAGGTCCTTGCCCAGGTAGATACCCAGCGCCTTTACGTTCATCAGGACTTGTCTTCCCGCTTGCGCGTTTCAAGCCGCTCCAGCGCGGCCTGTACCCTGGTCTTGACCAGAGGTGCGGTGGGCGTGGTGGTGGAGAGGCCGCTTGCAGCCTCCTTGGGCACCAGCACCATCTCGAATCCCAGCCGGTCTGCTACGGCCAGCAAGGTCGTCAACTTGTAGTCGTGTTCGCCGCTGAGGACATTCGTCAGGGTTTGCCGCGACACGCCTACATCGCCACGCAGGCGCTCCTGGCTGACGCCTTCGAGTTTCTGGCGATGGCGGAGTGTGCTGGCGATTTTTTGAAGGGTTTGCATGTTAAGTAAAGTAGGATTTAATGGATAAATCCTATCTTCTTAGGCATGATCGGTCAAGATATTTGTCGCTAAAGTAGGATAAATATAAAAAATTCTACTTTATCAGGATTTGTTGTATCTGCTTTTCTACAACGGCAGCTTTCCAGTCAATTGCAACATCATCCCGCGCTTTACACCAAAAAATGCCCCCGTACAAACACAAACGGGGGCATTGCAAGCCAGGCTCAACGACAATCCAGATTACATGGCCGCTTTATAAAACACGTAATCGGCCTGATACTTGACCAGTTTCTTCTCTCCCACATTACCCGCACCGCACACATCCGCCGGCGCCACGCCACCCACGGTATTCAGACGCTGGATGTAAGTAATTCCCTTCATCGCGCCTTCACCCATGGCCGGACCGGTCTGCACCAGTTGCAGCGGAATCGCACCTGCCGCACCGGGGGCAACGGCCAGTTGTTTGCCGGTTACCTTGCTGCCGTCCTTCGATTCCCAGGTCGGGCCACCGTAATATTTCCCGACTGCCATCCTGTTCTTGTCATATAACACGGCGTCAGGCCCGGTGAACACCCATTCAAAGGCGCCTGCCATGCCGGCCTTGGCACGGCATTCATAGTTCAGGTCGCCGGCGCCCAGCGCGGTCATGACCGGGCGGTTACCGGCCGGAACTGTCACGGCGACAGGCGCATCGGGGGCCTTCATCGTCATGGGTGTGCTGGCGCAGGCTGCCAGTCCCGTGATGATGGTGATGCCAGCCAGCATTTTGATCGGATTGCTCATGTAATTCTCCTTATTCGGGTCAAGAAACGGGTGGGCGATATTGCTCCCTGATTCTTGTACGCACGAAACCGGAATCCGGATTCAAAATACTGACGGGCTCCTGAAATTCAATTAAACGCGCTCGATAATCGCCGCGATACCCTGGCCGCCACCGATGCACATGGTGACCAGACCGTAGCGCTTGCCGGTGCGGATCAGCTCATGCAGGCACTTGACCATCAGGATTGCGCCGGTGGCGCCGAGCGGATGGCCGAGTGCGATGGCGCCGCCGTTCGGATTGGTGCGGGCAGGGTCCAGATCCAGTCCCTTGCACACGCCCAGCGACTGCGCGGCGAAGGCTTCATTGGACTCGATCACATCCATGGCGTCGAGGTTCAGGCCGGCGCGCTGCATTGCCAGTTTCACGGCGGGGATCGGGCCGGTGCCCATCAGGGACGGATCGACCCCGGCCACCGCATACGACACCAGGCGCGCCATCGGCTGGATGCCGGCGCGGGCGGCGGCGCCCGCTTCCATCAGCACGCAGGCGGCGGCGCCATCGTTGATGCCGGATGCATTGCCGGCGGTGACCGTGCCGCCTTCTTTCCTGAACGCGGGCTTGAGTTTGGCCAGTGATTCCAGCGTGGTATCAGCCTTAGGATATTCATCGATATCAAACTGGACCGTGCCTTTGCGGCTCTGGAGTTCGATCGGGACGATCTGCGATTTGAAATGGCCGGCATTGATCGCGGCAACGGCGCGCCGCTGGCTCTCGACTGCGAAGGCGTCCTGCGCTTCGCGCGATATGCTGAATTTCTCGGCGACGTTTTCAGCGGTGATGCCCATGTGGCCGGCGCCGAACGGGTCGGAAAGCGCGCCAATCATCATGTCGGACATCGAGACATCGCCCATGCGCTGGCCCCAGCGGGTAGCCTGGGTGGAATGCGGTGCGCGGCTCATGGTCTCGACGCCGGCGCCAACCGCGATGTCGGTGTCGCCCAACTGAATGGCGTTGGCGGCGGTGACGATCGCCTGCAGACCCGAGCCGCACAGCCGGTTGAGCGTCAGCGCGGCAGATTCCCTGGCCATGCCGGCATTGATGCCCACCACACGCGACAGGTACATGTCGCGCCCTTCAGTATGGATCACATTGCCCAGTACGATCTGGCCGGCGTCGGCCGGATTCACGCCGGCGCGGCTGAAGGCTTCCCTGACCACGGTGGCGCCGAGCTCACTCGCGGGGACATCTTTCAGCGCGCCGCCAAAGGCACCGATTGCGCTGCGTACTGCGCCGACGATAACAACTTCTCTCTTGTTGGTCATGATTCTTCCTCTGTTGAAAATTGTTTGAATGCGCCTTGGGCGCGAATGATGTTACGTAAGGCCGCCGCGCGTGAAGCTACATGACGGCACCCAAACCGTTGCGTGCCTCCGCCGGGCTGCCGAACAGGGCTGAGGCAGAAGATGATGTGCAGATGACGGCGCCGGGTGCAATTTCAACCGTCGGCGCCGCTGCACCGAGCGCCATATACAGGCTGGCGGCGATCCCGTTCTTTACCGTCAGACGCAGTTGCCGGCCCGCGCGTGCCAGGCGGCGCAGCGACAGCGCCATATGGATCAGATACTGCGCAAGATCAGGGTCTTCATCGTGCGGCGAAGACATATCCTGGCCGTTGCTGTCGACCACAATCGTGAGTGGTTTCGCCCGGCTAGTCACACAGGCCGATTCGGCCAGTTCGGCCAGGGCGATGGCATCGGCGGCGCCGAATGGCCTGCCCAACATGCATCGCAGCGTGTCGCCCTCGAGCACAGGCCCGTCAAGCGCATGGGTACCCGCAGCCGGCAAACGTTGCGATAGATGCTGGCGCTCCTGCCGCAATGTATCAGGCGTCACGCTGGCCGCGAACGGCCGGGCAAGCCAGTCACGCACCGCATTTGCATAGGCATCGAGATCGTCTTCAGTCAGACGGCCAGCGTCATTGATGGCGGCGCGGCAAGGGGCGAGGATCCTGTTCAGTGTGCTTTGCGGCGCCGACGGCCGTCGGCGTGGACCCGGCATCGCCAGCAGCGTGTGTTGGGAATAGATACATTGCTGGGCGGCGCTGGCAAGCATGTTGGCCGCGCCGGGGACCTGAGATCCGAGCACTGCCAGCATCGGCAGCTCGGCCAGGCGCGCATCCAGCATTTCACGCAGCAGCGCACATAGCGAGCCCTGCGCCTGGATTTCTCCGCCAGACTGGGCGCCTGCCGAGTCGATCAGCAACAAAAGCGGAACGCCGGTGGCGCGCCCGCGCTGCAATGCCCACTGCAGATCGGCACATTCGTCCACACCGAAACTGCCCGGCTTGCTGGCAACCAGCATCACCTTGCAGCCGGCAAGCCGGCCTTCCACAAGACACAGGCTTGAATCGGCCGGGAGGGTTCGCCAGAGGCCACCACCGGACACGGCAGCCAGCCGCTGCGAAAGGGTAGCGCGGCTGAAGGTTTTGTTTTTCACAAGTCTCCCTGCATTCACTATCGGAGGAATGCCTCCGGCAAGGTGACACTATGCAATTGAAGACCCGGGTGGTAATTGATCTGCGTCATGGCGGCGCCGGTCCGTCGATCATCCAGCGACTAATTTGCAGGGCCACTGCCGAATGGACTGACTCGAGGACTTTCCTGTACCTTCTTTTGCTTCGTCAGCATGATGGCGATCAGGTCGCCCATGTAAATTCGACAGGCGAGCGGCGCGTGGCTGGAGGGGTAAGTCAGACATGCCTGCTGCGGTCCGGCAAATCCCAGCGGGATCGGGACGATCACCAGATCGGGCGGAAAATAGCGATCGAGGACTACGTGAACATGGTCGAAACGATTGTCCAGCAGACTCTGGAAGCGTGCGTCATCAAGCCTCATCCATTGCTCAAGGGTTTGCGGATTGCGGTAAGGCAGGACATCGAAGACGTTGGTGGTCTGAGCCTGGGTTACGCTGGCATAGCCGGATACCGCCAGTGCTGCGGCAGCACATAAATAGTTGATTGATTTCACGGTGACACTCCATTGACAGAACTGACGCACGAGCGACATGCTGTGTAAATCCAATCAATTCAGATTGGTCTTTTTGGGGCTGTCAGGTTTGTGCAATATCAAATCGATGGCGAAGAGGCGCTTATTTCATGCTGCCAGGGAGCACTCAAAACCGATAGGTAAAATTCATCGCGGCAAGGTTCACGCCGCCATTCGGATGGTTGATGCCGGCATTCGAGAAGTGCTGGATATTCAGGCTCACATCGAGACGATTCGCAAATACATACCCCGCGCCCAAACGCTCGCCGAACTGGAATTGCCCGGACATTCGTCGTCCATTGTTATCGTATTCCCTGGACAGCAGATGGGCGCCGATGCCCGCCTCCAGATAAGGGCCGAGCCGGTTATTGCGCTGCAGGCGAAACATCGGCGTGATCCCGATTTCGGTAATATGCTCGACATTCCCTGGCCGGCCGCGGAAGCGCCTGGCGCGCCATTGCGACAAGTTGAGCTCCCAGTAGCCGCTGATATGGCTGCCGTTCGAACGCCGCCATTGGCGCTGCCAGTCCCATTGCACCCCCAGTCGCGCCACCTGCGTCCGGTTGCCGGTTGCCAGTTCCAGGGAAAGGGAATCGATTGCATGGCAGGCTGCGGGCGCGCCGCCCAGCAAGCTCATCAATACGATTGTTTTGACGCCAGTTTTTTGTAAAGACATCGGAAACTTTCGGGCCGGGTTGTTCAGAAACGCGCGGCAAAATGAAAAAGCCCGTGATCGCAACATGTGCAATCACGGGCTAAACCCAAGCCTGAGGGGGGAGGGGAAGGGCGGCTTGGGAAAAACAGTTTCAATATATCCAATTGAACCTCCGGCATCTGTGCGTTACCTCACTTAAGACGAGTCTAAGTGAAAAATAATCAGCGTTTTGTAGGCGGAAGCTGAAAATCGCAGGGCCTTGTGCCGGGTCAACCCGTTCGGGCGCCAACGGAATTTCCTTGCAAACGGTACACTGGATCCGTTCGTTGCGGCCCTGGGGCCATCTTGAAACTCAGTCCATTGAAGAGAACTACGCATGCAAATCGATTTCGCCGCGCTGGACGCGCGTAAAGCTTACTTCTGGTTGGCCTCGACGGTTGTTCCACGGCCGGTGGCCTGGGTGTCAACCATTTCCAGGGACGGCATTCCCAATCTTGCGCCGTTCAGTTTTTTCCAGATGGTGACGGCAGCGCCGCCGACCCTGATGATTTCACCGGTCGTACCCAGGGGCGGCGCGCTGAAGGACACCACACGCAACATCCAGGAGACCGGCGAGTTTGTCATTAACCTGGTGCCCTTTCCGATGGTGGACAAGATGAACGACACCTCGTTCGGCTTTGCGCCGGATGTCAGTGAGATCGACCAGTGCAAGGTCGCCATGCTGCCCTCGGAGCGGGTGGCGCCGCGGCGCGTGGCCGGCGTGGCGGCCAGCTTCGAATGCAGGGTGGCGTCGATCATGCCGTACCCGGAAGCTAGTCCTTC
Source organism: Pseudomonadota bacterium (assembly GCA_040387375.1). Lineage (GTDB taxonomy): Bacteria > Pseudomonadota > Gammaproteobacteria > Burkholderiales > Burkholderiaceae_D > JAZKDW01. The sequence continues at coordinate 44,777 of JAZKDW010000043.1, read as the reverse complement.
CTGCCATATCATTCTGGGCGAGGTAGTGTTTGGCCATGTGGATGAGACAATCCTGGACGCGCGCGGCCAAGTTGATCCGCTACGTCTGGACCTGGTGTCGCGAATGGGCGCGGACTGGTATGGCAGGACCGCTACCGATGTCAATTTTGAATTGAAGAGGCCGGAAGGCTGGGATGCGCGCGGCAACAAATCCTGAGCCAGGCGTTCAGGGTTCTAATGCGACATCAGCACCGGCACCGTCATCGACCGCAGCAAGGTGCGCGATACGCCGCCGAGCAGCAATTCCCGAAACCGCGAGTGGCCGTAACATCCCGCCACCATCAGCGTGGCCGCACGATCCCGGGCCAGGTGCAGCAGCGCGTGACCGGCGTCCTCTTCAATCGCCGCCTCCATTACCTGAGCATCGATGCCATGCCGTGCCAGGAAACGCCGGATGTCCTCGCCCGCCTGTTGGCCGGGCAGCGCCGGCTGTGACGAGCGCCTGAATATAACCACCTCCACCCGCTGTGCGCGTCTCATCATCGGCATTGCCTGCGTCACCGCCCGCGCTGCTTCGACGCTGCCGTTCCAGGCGATCAGGACATGCTCCGCGAGCCGATCGAATTGTCCGGAGTACGGCACGACGAGCACCGGGCGCGCGCAATGCAGGACGACATAGTCAGGGAAACCGGGCCCAACGCCTATGGCCGGATCGTTCGGATCGTTTTGTCCCAGCACCACCAGGTCGCTGCAGCGCGCCAGTTCGGAGAAGTCGCCGGGCGGAGCCTCGGCGATCAGGCGGGCTTCAAATGAGGGAAGGCCGGCATCCCGGACCTCCCGCTCGAATTTCTGCATGACGTTATCGGCACGTTGGCGCAGCTCATCCAGATAAGGCGCCAGGCCTGGATCGTCCGGAAACATGGCCACTGTTTCGTACAGATACCGCTGCAGGCCAATGATTGCGGCACCGGTCAGATGTGCGTTGTCGGCACGGGCGATGCTGGCCGCGATCGCGATCCGCTGATCGACATTCCTTGACTCGTCCAGATGCACAAGAATTGTTTTGTAATACATGAAAAACGCCTGCTTCCTGTCTCCAACCGTGAATTCATTCAGCGTATGCGGTCACGATCCGGGAGTCCAGTGCCTGGCACGCGGTTCAAAAAATAAGCTTCTGAAATCTGCGGCAGATCAAGACCCCGAAGAGTGCAGTCGGCATGAATGCGGATCTCGCAACGCTGCGCAGAAACTGCCGTCGGACGTGACCTCGATCAACATAAGAAAACCCACAAGTCTTATGCTGAATCACGTTTCCATCGCCATAACAAAACATTATTGGAGGTCATGATGCAAAGACGGGATTTCATGCTTTTGACAGCATCGCTTGCAACGGGCGGGTTGGCTCTTGCTGGCTGTACGGCCACGCCGCAACCAGGCACGGCGAACGCCGAAACTCGTCGCCGCGAAATCCATGTTGCTGTTGATGCCACGCTTGACCGGTTTTATACAGTCGCGAAGGATGCCCGCGAGATGGTTGCAAAGTCGCACGGCGTACTCGTATTCCCACGTGTGATTACCGCGGGACTCGGCATAGGAGGGCAGTACGGCGAAGGAGAGTTGCGCGTACGCGATGCGCCGCCGTCATATTACAGTCTGACGTCCGTCTCTCTCGGATTGCAGATCGGCGCCCAGTCAAAGGCAATCATTTTCCTCTTCATGACACCGGAATCGCTCGCCAAATTCCGCAGCAGCAGTGGATGGGCAGTAGGTGTCGATGCCGCGGTTGCGGTATTGAAGGCCGGCGCTAACGGCATGATCGATACGACCTCGGCTACCGGCCCGGTGCTGGCGTTTGTGCTGACCAATGCCGGGCTGATGGCGAACCTGTCGCTGGAAGGCACCAAGATATCGAAGCTCAATATTTGAACGCCGCCACGTTTTTTCCGATAAGGAAAATATCACTCGAAGAACACCGGTTTTATTGCCGTCCGGATGAAGTTTGCTTGTCAACATCAAGCAGAATTTCCGGGCCGTAAAATTACTGTGGTCTTTTCGTAATGGCGTGAAAAATTTTCGCGATACCGTAAATGTACATATTGCGGAGGGCAGCTTCATGCCTTATATTGAACCTGTCTCCTCCTCCCTTCCAAGGGATGGGTTTAGCCCGCAGCCGCAAGGTTCGCGGGCTTTTTTCTTGCTCGCATGATAGTGCCCGATCTGATGGATCGAAGATTTGTTATCCATCAAACCTTCCGCATGCGTCTACGCTGACTTTGCGGGTACCGTGACGTGCTGTTCGCGCACCATTCTACCCAGCGTTGCCAGTGCGGCTTCGGCGCGTTCATCCAGCACATGACCGTAATTCAGCCGCAGGCAGTTGGCAAAGCCGCGCTGCGCGGAAAACATCGGTCCCGGCGCGACACTGATGCCGAGGGCCAGTGCCTGCCGATGAATAGCCAGCGTGTCCACTTCGCCCGGCAATTCCAGCCACAGGAAATAACCGCCTTGCGGGCGGGTAGCCTGCGTGCCGGCCGGAAAATGCCGTGCGACCGCCTGCATCATTTCACTTTGCTGCACCGACAGCGTATGGCGCAACTGGCGCAGGTGCCGGTCATAACCGCCCTTGGCAAGATAGTCCGCGATTGCTGCCTGGGCCGGGGCGGAAGCCGACAAGGTGGTGGTCAGCTTGTGTCGTGCAACGGCCTGCGTATAACGTCCGGGTGCGGCCCATCCGATGCGGTAACCCGGCGCCAGGCATTTGGAAAACGACGAACAATGCATCACCAGGCCGTGCGTGTCGAATGCCTTCGCAGGCAGCGGACGTTTGCTGCCAAAGTAGAGTTCGCCGTACACATCGTCTTCGATCAGCGGCACGTCATGCCGCGTCAGCAACGCGACCAGATCACGTTTTTTCTGTTCCGGCATCAGGCATCCGAGCGGGTTCTGAAAACTGGTCATCAGCCAGCATGCCTTTGGCTGATGCCGTTCCAGCGCGATGGCCAGCGCCGCCAGGTCGATTCCTTCACGCGGATGGGTCGGCACTTCAATTGCGCGCAGGCCCAGCCTTTCCAGCGACTGCAAGGCGGCATAGAAGGTGGGCGATTCGATGATGACGGCATCGCCGGGGCGGGCGACGGCCAGCAGGCACAGGTTCAGCGCCTCCAGTGCGCCGTTGGTAATGACGATGTCATCGGTGCGGACGGTCAATCCGCCGGCCAGGTAGCGTAATGCGATCTGGCGCCGCAGGCTGGCGTTGCCGGGCGAGAGGTCATCGACGGCACTCCATGGGTCCATGCGCTGCACGCTGGATGCCATCACGCGTGCCAGCTTCTGGAGCGGAAACAGCAGTGGACTGGGAAAGGCCGAGCCGAAAGGAACAACGTCACGCGCGCGGCTGGATTCCAGGATGTCGAACACCAGCGTGCTGACGTCAAGCGAAGTGGAGGCGCCGTCCGGACCGGACGCGATATCCGGCTCCGGGGGCAGGCTGGCCGTGCCGCCGACGACGTAGTAACCCGAACGTTCACGGGCGCGAATCAGGCCACGCGCCTCGAGCAGATAATAAGCCTGGAAAACAGTGGAGGCACTGATGCCGCGGCTGGTGCTGCACTGGCGCACGGACGGCAGGCGGTCGCCCGGCTTCATTAGCCCGGAGCGAATCGAGAGTGTCATGTCGTCGGCGAGCGCCTCGTATCGTGTCATGCGGGGCTTGTCCCCGGAATGGGCGTGGTGCCGCGAATAAGCATGATATGCAATCTTTCCAATAGTCTGATGCTGAACCCTACAGAAATTCAGGGTCTTCAGCAAGTCGGTGGCCCGATCGATTCAAGATGCGCGGCAACTTAAGCACCCAGCCGGATGAAACGACTTGCGGCGGCCTTCTGATACGGTCCTGTCAACGGTTTCTGACACTGTCATTCTGCGTGGTTCTCTATAAAATGGGAGACGTCCTGACGGGCAAATGGAAGGCGCCTGCCCCTGGCACGCGTCATGCAGGACGTCGGGACAGCACCCATACAGAAAGGTTAGACGGAAATGTTGTTGTCTCGTGTAGCGCGGTCAGCGCTGGTTTGTCTTATCTCCGCGCCGCTTCTTTTGTGGGCAGCGCCGGTACTCTCCCAGGCAACGCTGCCGAATACAATCGAACAGCGAACCATGGCGTGCGCCGCCTGCCACGGCAAGGAGGGGCGGGCCACCAGCGAGGGTTACTTCCCGCGTATTGCCGGCAAACCGGCCGGTTACCTCTATAACCAGTTGATTAATTTCCGCGAGGGCCGCAGGCAATATCCGCTGATGATCTACATGGTCGATCACCTGTCGGATGGGTACCTGCGCGAGATCGCCGACTATTACGCCAGCCAGCATCCGCCTTATCCGCCACCACAAACGCTCAACATTTCGCCTGCGGTGCTGGAACGGGGACGCACGCTGGCAATTGCCGGCGATGCGTCGAAAAATGTGCCCGCCTGCATTGCCTGCCACGGAAAAACGCTGACCGGCATTGCGCCGGCAATTCCCGGCCTGCTTGGATTGCCGCGCGATTACCTGAACGCGCAATTCGGTGCGTGGAAGAACGGCGCACGGCGCGCCGCCGCGCCGGATTGCATGGCGCAGATCACGGCTCGGCTCAGCACGGAAGACATCAGTGCCGTGTCGGCTTACCTGGCGTCGCAGCCGGTGCCGGCTGATGCCGCGCCGCTGCTCGTGGCGGCGGGGCGGCTGCCGCTGCAATGCGGCAGCGTTGCGGAGGGCCGGCCATGAAACGACTGATACTGATTTTTGTGGTATTGCTGATCGGCATACCCGCAATCTTCATCGGCAAACAATTCATGCCGGAAAAAGACATCGATGCGCCGGCCATGCCGGTTGCCAATGCGGCTGAGCAAGTGCTGCGCGGGCAGTATCTGGCGCGCGCCGGCGATTGCATGGCCTGCCATACCACGCGTGGCGGCACGCCTTATGCAGGCGGGCGTGCGATCGCCACGCCGTTCGGCAATATTCATTCACCCAACATCACGCCGGATGTCGCGACCGGCATCGGCAGCTGGAGCGCCAATGATTTCTGGCGTGCGCTGCACCATGGAAAATCCAAGGACGGCAGCTTTCTGTATCCAGCTTTCCCGTATACGAATTACACCAAGGTCAGCCGCGCCGATTCGGATGCGCTGCATGCGTATTTTCGGACCTTGCCGGCGGTGCAGCAAGCCAATCGGCCGCATGCGCTGCGCTTTCCTTACAACCAGCGCATGCTGCTGGCGGTATGGCGCGCGCTGTATTTCAAGCCCGGCGTGTATGCGCCCGACACCACGCAAAGCGTAGACTGGAATCGAGGCGCCTATCTGGTGCAGGGGCTCGGCCATTGCAGCGCCTGCCACTCCAATCGTAATGTGCTGGGCGCCACCGGGATCAAAGGCGATCTGGGCGGCGGTTTGATACCGGTGCTGAACTGGTATGCGCCGTCGCTGACATCGGATGCGGAAACCGGACTCGGGAGCTGGGAGGTGCAGGATATTGCCGACCTGCTCAAGACCGGCGTGTCCGCGCGCAGCACGGTGTTCGGTCCGATGGCCGAAGTCGTGCGTGAAAGTCTTCAGCACATGTCGGATGCGGACATCCATGCCATGGCGGGTTATCTGAAGACCTTGCCGCAAACTGCGGCGGGACAGGCCAGCGGCAGCGTGCGTACCCAGGGACAGGGTAGCGAGCAGGTGCTGAAGCTGGGCGCTGCCCTTTATGAAAAGCATTGCGCAGAGTGCCACAAGGCCGGCGGCGAAGGTGTGCCGCCCGCATACCCGCCACTCGCCGGCAACCGCGCCATCACGATGCCGGCGGCGATCAATTCGATCCGCATGGTATTGAACGGCGGTTTCCCGCCGAGCACAGGCGGCAATCCGCGGCCATACGGCATGCCGCCATTCGCCACCGAGCTCAATGATGAGGAAGTCGCGGCAGTGGTGTCGTATATCCGGAGTTCGTGGGGGAATCAGGGAGCGCTGGTGTCGGCGGTGGAGGTGGGACGCAGCCGGGCAGTGCCGCTGGATTGATCTTGCAGGGCACCCGGCATGACCTCCGACGGCGGCAGGCATTTCTGCTCCTGCAGCATCTGCGTGAATTGCTCGGCCGTCAACGGACGGCTGAAATAATATCCTTGCATCGCATCGCAACCATGACGCTGCAGGTAAGCCAGTTGTTCTTCATTCTCCACACCCTCGGCAATCACCTGCAGTCGCAGGCTATGCGCCAGCGAGATGATCGACAGCACGATGGCGGCATCATCCGGGTCGACCGTGAGGTCACGGATGAACGATTGGTCGATTTTAAGCACATTCAAGGGCAGGCGCTTCAGATAGGACAGGCTGGAATAGCCGGTGCCGAAGTCATCCACCGACAAGGTGACACCGAGCTTCCTGAACGCGTGCAGGACACCGATCGCATGGTCGACATCGGTCATCACCAGGCTTTCGGTGAGTTCGATATCCAGGTGTTTGGGCGACAGTCCCGCTTCTTCCAGCACTGCCGCGACCGACGGCACCAGATCCTTTTGCGTGAACTGGCGCGCCGACAGGTTGACCGCCACCCGCAACTCGTCGTTGCCCAGCAGTTGCCAGGTCCTGGTCTGGCGGCAAGCGGTGCGCAGCACCCAGGCGCCGATCGGGATGATCATTCCGGTTTCCTCGGCCAGCGTAATAAAGCGGCTGGGTGACAGCAGGCCAAGCTGCGGATGCTGCCAGCGCAACAGTGTTTCCATGCCGGTGATGCGGCCTGTGCGCAAATCGACCTGCGGCTGGTAATGCAGCACAAATTCGTTGCGTTCGACCGCGTAGCGCAAGTCGCCCTCGATACGCAAGCGGTCTTGCGATCTCTCATTCATTGACGGCGTGTAAAACTGGAAGGTATTGCGGCCGATTTCCTTGGCCCTGTACATTGCGATATCGGCATTCTTGATCAAGGTGTCCGGATCGCGCCCGTCGCTCGGGCACACCGCCACGCCGACACTGCAGGTCATGAAAAGCTCGTGTTCGCCGATCATCAATGGCTGCGCGATGGCGGCGATGATGCGCTGGAGGATGCCTGCCACCAGGGACTCATCAATGTTCCCCGCCAGCACCAGGGCAAATTCATCGCCTCCCAGTCTGGCCACCGTATCCACTTCGCGCGCTGTCGCCAGCAACCGTTCGGCGATCGCCTTCAGCAGCTTGTCGCCGATTTCGTGGCCCAGCGTGTCGTTGACGAGTTTGAACCGGTCCAGGTCGACAAACAGTACCCAGATCGGATGTCCGTAGCGGTCGGAGTAGGCAATGGCCTGCTTGAGCCGGTCGCGCAACAGGTTGCGGTTAGCCAGTCCGGTCAGGGCGTCATGGCTGGCCTGGAACTCCAGCTCCGCCTCATACCGTTTGGATTCGGTAATGTCGTATTGTGCGAGCACGAAGTGGCTGACCTCGCCCGCTTCATTCTTGACCGGGGCGATATACAAGTCGTTCCAGTACATGCTGCCGTCCTTGCGGTAGGTGCGCAGCATCGCATGGCCTTCACGCTTTTCGCGCAGCGCGGAGCGGATTGCTTCGGTATTCTGCAGGTCGCGGTCGTCACCCTGCAATATCCTCAGGCTGCGGCCGGTTACTTCATCGGCGGTATAGCCAGTGATGCGCTCGAAGGCCGGATTGACATATTCGATCAGGTAGTCGGGAGCCACGGCGCTGGTGATGATGATGGCGTTGGCGCTGACCTCGATGACACGTTCGCGCAGGCGCAATGCGTTCTCGGTACTCACGCGCAAGGCAATATCCTCACTTAGACGCAGGTTGGCAAACCGCAAATCCGAGGTGCGCTCGTCTACCATGTGTGTGATGCGCAGCGAGCGTGAGACCAGCGCATAGACATACGCGGCAGCCAGAAAACTGAGCAGCAGGCCGCTGATCAGTACATACAACGAGCCTCTGGCGCCTGACATGAACAGGGCCGGGCGCGCCGACACCACCATGTGCCATTGCGTGCCCGCCATGTCGATCTGGCCCGATACGGAGTCTCCGTTGTCATGCCATAACCAGGCGGGCGATAAAGAAGCGCGCGGCGCCTGATCCGCGACGTCGCCGTAGCGGAAGGCCAGCGTCGCCGGGTCCGGCCGATCACCCGCATACACGCTCATGCCGATGGCGGTTTGATCGAGGAATCCCCGCGAAGTGAGAATTTTCGCGATCATGTCGCCGACGCGGAATACCGCCGCGGTATCGCCGGTCACCGCCTCACGGCGCTCTGCCGCGTTTTTGGGGACGGCGCCATGCCGATACACCGGCATGATGACGATCACGCCCTGCTGTGCGTCCTTTTCCTGCATCAGACGCAACAGGCCGGTGGCCGAGGGCAGGCCGGTTTCGCTGGCGCGTCTGAACGCCTCGTTCTGGAGCGTATAAGACGAGGCATCGAAGCCGAATGCATTTTCGTTTCCTTTCATCGGTTCGAGATAGTCAACCACCTTATAGAGTGGCCGCACGCCGGCCGGCACCATGATCCCGTCGCGCCGCTCTTTTATACTGAAGCCTGGAAAGCGCTTGCGCATGTCCGCCTCGTAGGCGGGCCGCTGGGCAAGCGGCACGAGCCGATGGTAATTGAACGCTTGTATGTAAGTATAACGAGCCAGCAGCGGCTGGGCGAAATGATGGAATTGCTCACGGCTGACCGAATCAACTGTTGCGAACAACTGGTTGATGCTTTGCAGGCCTGCAATCGCATCATCCAGGCCCTCCTTCACAGCAAGCAGCCGTAAGGCAGCGTTTTGTTTGAACTCAAGCTGGTGCCGGCCATATTCAATGCGGCGCACCGCAGTGAACATCAGCGCGGTTATTGTCAGTCCAATCCCCAATGCGATCAGCGCAGAGATTGACACGGAAAAACGCAGGCGAGTCAACAGCATGGATTACCTTCTAGTGGTTCGTCACGTTCCAATTTGCGGGCAGCGAAGCGGTCTGCCGCACTCGCCTTCGAGCAACCGGCAGAATCCGTGAATTGGCGCGTGACGGACCACTAGTGCACATGACACTCACAACCATGCAGGTCCTCCTTGGCCGGGCAGTCGGGAACTGTATTACGGATGCTATAGCGTAGCCTATTTCTTGTCCTTAGAGTAACTAATCGGATAAATAAAAGGACACCATTTTGCGATGATGCGCGTGATGGATTCCGTTTGCCGTGGGTGACTTTCAGTTTTTGGAAAAACGTGCCGGGTGCACCGGAATCGTGCGTTGAGCCGCATGCCGGAGTGAGGGAAGAATCTGCAGACACTGAAACTTTCTTGCATCGGAAGCGTCGCAGTTGAACCAGATACAGCAGTCACGCTATCTGCAATTTTATCGGAGCAATGCATGTCGAACCCGAAGAGAAGTGAGGAAGAGCAGAAGCAAGAGGAGTCCGAACGGCACTCGTCGCCGGGCAACAATTCGCCATCGGTGACGCCCAAGGATGTGGCGCCAGAGGATGCGTCGGCAAAAGATGTTGTGGAGCGAAAAACTAACTCGGACGATCCGGAGGAGAAAGAGGAGGAGATGCTGGACGATGCGATTGAAATGACGTTTCCGGCCAGCGACCCGATCCCGGCAACCGGTGGCGTGACCCGGATTGAAGTGCCGAAGAAGAAATAAGGCTTGGGGCACAAGAAGGTGCCGGCATGTTTGAAGTTCATGTAGAACATCTGTCCGCCCCCGGAATGGAAAACAGCTTGCGCGCGTTTTCCATCGGCGTACGCCGCATCGCCGTCATGGAAATCATCGACCGCTGGCCCGCCGCCAGCCATGAGTACATCAAGCTGCTGGGCGACGATGGCGCACTGTATATCCTGCGGCACGACGAAGGTTCGAAACGCTGGGAACTGACGCTGTTCCAGGCATAGGCCCTGCGCCATCGCAAACACAGGTTCTCAGAGTTCCACATCCTTGCGGATCGTGCTGCGGTCGGTGTGATCCTTGTAGCGCGCAAGCATGCCTTCCAGCGAGCGTTGCAGTTTCTCCGCAGCGCCTTGCACGGCGAGATCGAGCGTGGCCGCATGATGTGTGACAGCGGCCGGCTTCTGCCCTGCGATGTTTGCCGAGATCATGCAGCGCTTGTCATCGGCACCGGCCTTGTGGCTGTTTTCATCGCCGAGATGCACGTCAACGCGTGTAATGTATTCGGCGTAGTTGCTCAACGCCGCTTCCACTTCAGCCGATACTCGTTCGGCCAGCGTGATGCGCCCGCGGATATTTGCATCGGTATTGACTTGTATTTGCATCGCCAGCCTTTCAATAAAAAATCTGTAGATTAATGCGGCCTCGACTTGCGCCGTTCCGGTCCGTTATAAGACTCTTCTGGCGGATCGAGACCCAGACTGTGTACGATATCGATCCACATTTTTTTCATGTGCAATGCTTCCTGTGGCGGCAATTCGAAATCGAGCCAGCCATAACCGTCGTGACGCATGCGCAGCAGGCAGGTTTTTGTCAGGCTTTCAGTCCTCACCGCATACCGCGGATCAACCATGACTTTGCCAATTGGTGGCGGTTCAACCGGCACTCTGTCCATCATGCTCGCGCGTAGCTGCGCGAGATGCGCCATCTGTTCCTCGAGTTCTTGCGCCGTGAGCGAGATCGATTCATCGCCGATGGCAAGCATGATCGTTCCGTCCGGTTGTAGTGTTGATTTGAGCATGTGGCAACCTGTTTGCAAAGAGTTCGGTACGTTTTCTGTTTATCTTCGTAAATTTCCGAAACGAATGATCAAGCACGTCAATTACACAGCCGGTTTCCGGCAAAAACAATAAGCTTCAATCAAGAAAAACGCGGGAACAACTGGTGCCTGTGGTAGTCAATTTATACACACCGTTACGGCGGATGTTCCGCATTTTCAGGCCAAGGAAAGCCGCTTGTTTTCAGTTCGGTTTTTTGCCTGGTGAATCATCTGACCCGACATGGCGCCAACAAATTCATTTTTTTACAATCATGGCATCCTGGCGTGATGCCTCTTCAAGGAGTGTGGTCATGGAAAACACTGTCGTTGCTGTATATGACAATTATGCAGATGCTAAAAAAGCGTATGAAACCCTGATCGACGCCGGCTTCTCCCCGGCCAGCGTGCAGGTCAATCCGCCATCCGAACGTCCTGCGGCAACCACGGGCAGCGAGCAGGAGCACACCGGCATCAGGCATTTTTTCCGCTCGCTGTTCGGCATGGATGAAGACAAGGAACAGAATGAGGTTTATGCGGAATCGGTCAGGCGCGGCAGCTACGTACTGACCGCGCATGCCGACAGTGAAGCGCAGGCGGATTTGGCGGTCGAGATCATGAACCGTTTTGAGCCCGTCGATATCGATGAGCGGGCTACCCACTGGAGAAGCCGGGGCTGGAGTGGTTATGATGAAACCGCGCCGATGCTGACCGCGGATGAAATCGAACAGGAGCGCCGCGGCTATGCTGCCGGCAAGACCGGTTCGGCAACGCTTCCGGTGATCCAGGAAGAACTGAAGGTCGGCAAGCGCGCGGTGCAACGCGGCGGCGTGCGCATTTACCAGCGTGTCAGTGAGACGCCTGTCAATGAAAGCATCACTCTGCGCGAGGAAGAAATAACGATCGAGCGTCATCCCGTCGACCATCCCGCCAGCGAAGCGGAAATGGCCGCGTTCAAGGAAGGCTCGATGGAAATGACCGAGTCGGCGGAAGAAGCGGTGGTTTCCAAAACAGCGCGGGTAGTGGAAGAAGTTGTGGTCGGCAAGGAAGTCCACGACCATACGGAAACGATCAAGGACAGCGTGCGCAGGACCGATGTCGAAGTGGAAAAAATGGGCGTGTCAGGAGCCGGCGGAACCATGGGCGACGACCGCGATTTCCGCACCCACTGGCAGACTTCCTACGGTAGCCAGGGTGGCAGGTATGAAGACTATGACGATGCATATCGTTATGGCTATCAGGTGGCGGGCAGCGATCGCTACAGGAACCGGCAGTGGTCGGAAATGGAACCCGATCTGCGCGGCGACTGGGAATCGCGTCATCCCGGCAGCACATGGGAAAAGGTGAAGGATGCCGTGCGGTACGGCGCCGAGCGTGTTACCGGCAGAGGCCGCAGCTGACCGGCTTTTCCGATCTTGATCGCCTTCCGGCAGCGCGCCGGGCCATCCGGGCCGGCGCGCTTCACTCATGCGATCAATGCTGGGCTACAGTGCCCTGGGCTACAGTGCCGCGCCATGCGCCGGTTTCCTGCCCACGGCTTTCAACCAACTCCTTGTAACGTTTCAGACTTTCTTTTAACTGCATTCTTACCGCGCCCAGCATATCGGCCGCGTTTTCAGCGAAACCTCGCGGGTCATACTCCATTTGCAGCGTGATGCGGGTGCTTGAATCGGAGAGTTTCTGGAACGTTACGGCGCCCGCATTCCTGGCGCCGCCTATGCTGCGCCAGGCGATGCGTTTGTCGGGGATCTGCTCGGTGATCTCGGCGTCCCATTCCACTTCCTTGCCGCCGATTCTGGCGCGCCAGTGCAGATGGGTATCGTCAAGTTGTCGTATCTCAAGCACGCTGTCCATGAATTTTGGAAAATCCTCGAATTGGGTCCATTGATTGTAGGCGGTGCTGACTGGAACATTGACGTCGATCGATTCTTCAATCGATGAGGCCATGCCGTGGTGGCGGGCTCTTCTGAGCTGTTTCGACAAGATGACGCCGCCTACCGCAAGTGCGGCAACGGTGATAGCTCTGTTTAACATGTTGGTTTCCTTCAGGTTAACGTTTGCGTTACAAATCCGATTCGAGAATAAAAATCTGACATGTGAAAAATGTGAAGGTTCGATGCCGCGCCTGGAATGGCGCGTTTTGTTTTTCCGCCGTTATCGGCAACCCGATATGTACTGCCAGGCGGCATGGCGCCGGGTTGAATTACGCCAGTTTTCAGCAACGAAATACTATCCGGCCATGTAGGTTAAAATTGGGCACAGTCACACGCGCGGCGCGTGCCGATGATTGGCTATTGAATTTGAGTTGACAGAGACAACAATGACTATTCCAACCGAGCCAATTGGCAGTATCCCTCGTCCCCTTTCCCTGATCGAGACCGTCGCCAGGGGAGATATGGGCGACGACCAGCTCGAGCCCCTGTATGACGCGGCGATCCAGGACACCGTTGCGCGATTCGAGGCCACGGGTTCGCCGGTCATCACCGACGGCGAGCAACGGAAATACCATAATTTCTGGACCTATTGTGTACACGGGTTGCCGAATACCGCCCCCGACGGTTTCAAGATACCTTTTGCCGCCGGTCATGTGCGGCGCATGCCGCGGCTCACGAGCGGCCCGTTTCGTTACATGCGGTATGCAGACAGTTATCTCGATGTCGCCATGCGCTACGCCAAGGTGCCGGTGAAGCAGGCGGTCATTTCCCCATCGGCGCTGAGCCTGATGTATCCGGCCGAAGGCATTGCCGGCTATTCGCGCGATGAATTCATCAATGACCTGTTGCGCGAGCATGAAACCGAGATTCGCCGCTGCCTGGAAAAAGGCGCGCACAAGGTTCAGATCGACTTTACCGAAGGGAGGTTGGCGGTCAAGATCGACCCTTCCGGGAATCTGCTCAACAGTTTCATCGACCTGAACAATCTCGCCTTGTCGCAATTCTCCGCCGACGACCGCAT
>JAZKDW010000043.1:0-31141 GCA_040387375.1 Pseudomonadota bacterium | reverse complement strand
CGAGGGCCGACTTGCGCTCAAGCTCGACCCGAGCGGGGATCTGCTCCGTCAGTTCGTCACGCTGAACAACCGCGTGCTCGAGCAGTTCAGCGACGCCGAGCGGGCTCGGATCGGTGTGCACACCTGTCCGGGCAGCGACCGCGACTCGACCCACAGCGCGGACATCGATTACGCGGAATTGCTGCCTAGTCTGTTTGAACTGAATGCGGGGAATTTTTACATCGCGCTGGCGAGTGAAAAGGATCCGGAGCGCATCCTGAAGATCATCCGGGATCACATGAAACCGGATCAACGCATTTTTATCGGTGTTGTCGCCCCGATCGATACGCATGTCGAGACGCCGGAAGAAGTCCGGGATCGGGTGCTCGAAGCGGCAAAATACATTCCGGCCGATCGATTGGGCACCACCGACGATTGCGGATTTTCGCCGTTCTGCGATGACACCACCACCAGCCGCGACACTGCTTTTGATAAAATCCGGGCACGTGTGCTCGGCACCGCGCTGGCGGCGAAAATAATCGAGGGACGATAGTGGCAACCTACAACGACGAAGAGCAGGAGTTGCGCTCGGTCGCCATGCAAACCGCGCAGAGCATCCTCCTCGCACGAAAACGTTCGGAGGCGGAGCTCATCCAGGCCAAGGAGGCGCTGGAACAGAAGACCGGGGAACTGGCGCAATCGCTTGCGATGATGCGCGCGACGCTGGAGTCGACCACTGACGGCATTGTCGCGATTGACGGGAACTACAAGATCACCAGTTTTAATGAGAAGCTGATCGAGATGTGGCGGATCCCGAAAGAAATCGTCGAGAGTCAGGAACAGCCGCTGCTTGCGCGCTTTTTCAGCGAGCAGATCAGGAGTCCGCAGCAGTTCCTTGACCGGGTTGCGGAAATCTACGCGGCGTCGCCCCCTGAAACCTATGACCTGCTGGAATTCGCCGATGGCAGGTTCGTGGAACGTTTTTCCAGGATCCAGGTCGTCAATCAGAAAAACGTCGGCCGTGTGTGGACCTATCGGGACATCACGGAACGGCTGCGGGTTGAAGACGCCTTGCGTGACGAAACGCGCATTCTTGAACTGCTGAACGAGACAGGGACGGCGCTCGCCTCGACGCTGAACCTGGAAGCGTTGGTGCAGTCCGTTACCGATGCGGGCACACAACTGAGCGGGGCAAAATGCGGCGCCTTTTTTTACGCCAGCAAAAACCAGGACGGTGATTCGCTCATGCTGTTCACGCTTTCCGGCGCGCCTCGGGAGGCTTTCGAAAAATTCGGACAACCGCGCGCGACCGCGCTCTTCGGACCCACCTTCAACGGCGCGGGCCCGATCCGGTGCGACGATGTACTGACAGACACTCGCTATGGAAAAAATGCGCCCCATGCCGGCCTGCCGGTGGGACATCTTCCCGTTCGCAGCTATCTGGCGGTGCCGGTGACGTCGCGCTCGGGAGAAGTTCTGGGTGGACTGTTTTTCGGTCATCCAGAGCCTGGGATATTCACCGAACGAACTGAACGGATCATTACCGGCATCGCCGCGCAAGCCGCGATCGCGATCGACAACGCCCGTCTTTACGAAACCGCGCAGAAGGCGGCCGACGAGCGCAAGATACTGCTCGCGAACGAGCGTTCGGCGCGCGCCGAAGCCGAGCGCCTGAGCGAGATGAAAGATGAATTTCTTGCCACACTCTCCCATGAACTGAGAACCCCTCTCAATGCCATCCTCGGCTGGTCGCAGATACTCCGGCGCGGCATGCGCAGCGAGGCCGATCTCAACAAGGGCCTCGACACCATCGAGCGCAATGCGCGCGTGCAGGCCCAGCTGATCGAAGACCTGCTCGACATGAGCCGGATCACTTCCGGCAAGGTGCGCCTTGACATTCAGCCGGTAGAGCCGGTGTCTTTCATCGAAGCGGCTGTGGATACGGTGCGGCCGGCAGCGGTCGCGAAGGGCATCAAGCTGGTCACATTGCTCGACCCGCAAGCTGGACCGGTGTCGGGAGATCCAGGCCGGCTGCAGCAGGTCATCTGGAACCTTCTGTCCAACGCCATCAAGTTCACGCCGAAAGAGGGCAAGGTGCAGGTGCTGCTGGAACGAGTGAACTCCCACATCGAAATCAGCGTGGCCGACACCGGGACAGGCATCGAGCCGGCGTTCCTTTCCCATGTCTTCGAGCGCTTCCAGCAGGCGGACGGCTCGACCACGCGCAAGTATGGGGGGCTGGGGCTGGGCCTCTCCATTGTCAGGAATCTGGTTGAGCTGCACGGCGGCACCGTGCTGGTCAGAAGTCCGGGGAAAAACTGCGGTGCGACATTCACGGTGCAGCTTCCCCTCACCGTGGTCCACCGGGAGTCGACCAACGCCACGCGCTTGCATCCGACTTCGCCGAAGGCTGCTTCCACGGTGTTTGCCGTCCCGGATTTGACCGGGCTGAAAGTACTGGTGGTCGATGACGAAACCGATGCGCGCGAACTCGTCAAGCGGATACTTGCCGATTGTGATGCGGAAGTGATGACCGCGGGCTCTGCCGCCGAGGCACTAATGCTGATTGAAAAGGAGCGGCCGCATGTGCTGGTCAGCGACATCGGCATGCCGGAGGTCGACGGATTTGAGCTGCTGCGGCGGGTGCGTGCGCTTGGCGCGGCAAGGGGCGGGCTGATACCCGCCATCGCGCTGACCGCTTTCGCGCGTTCCGAGGACCGCACGCGGGCACTGCACGCCGGATTCCTGGTCCACGTGTCAAAACCGGTGGAGCCGTCCGAACTCGCCGCCACCGTGGCGAGCGTCGCCGGGCGCACTGGGAAGCGATAGCGGAACTGCTGGCGCTGGGCCAGCGTTACTGAGGCGGAATCCGGCTCCAGCCCCGGCGCTGGCCTCATGTTGATCCCTTTTAAGGTTTGCGGATCCGCAAATCCGCTGGTTCTCCGTTGAGCACAATTTCAAGAACCTATCCCGGATGAAATTGTCTTGACTGATATGGTTCCAGACATCACACCTGCCAAACAGAAAACGAGACTGCCTGTTCCATCTCCGGAAAAGTGCGTCGCGGATAAAAAGTGACACCGTGACAAGGACGGCACTTTTTTTTCTTCAGATCCTGATTCTCCTGCTGATCCTCGGCCGGGGCGGGGTTGCCTTTTCGCAGACGCCGGAGAATGCCGCACCCGCGGCCGCTGCGGACAAGCAGACCATACTTGTCCCGGATATAGCGGCACAGGCGGAAACAGCGATATCGCGCGTGCGTCAACTTGAAAACAGGAGCCGGATCGACGAGGTGATCGACACCGCGGCCGAGGATATTCCCGCGCTTGAGCGCGAAATATCGTACCGCGTCAGGGAGTTGCGGCAAATTCTGGCGAATAACTCGGCGCTCGAAACGATCCGCAACCGGCAAAAGGAATGGAGTGACATCGAGTTGCGCGCGACTTCCATTACGCGCGACCTCACCCGCGCCGCGCTTCGGCTTGACCACGACATCCAGGAACTCGAGGCGCTCGCTGCGACATGGGAGGCGACCAGCAAGACTGCAAAGGAAGCCGGCGCGCCGCAGGTGATGCTTGAACGTGTGCAGGACATCCGCGCCAGCATCGAAAAAACGAAAGATAAAATGCTCCGCGACCGCTCAAAATTGCTAGGCTTGCAAAGCAGGTCGGCGGAGATGAGCGCCCGCGCTACGGCGTCGCAAGAGTCGCTTGCCGAGGCAAGCGATCGTGCCGTGACGCGCTTGTTTTTCAGGGACAGTCCGCCGCTCTGGGATGCGGCGCTCTGGCAGGCATCCGTCAACCGCTTTTCGGACGAGGCCGGCGCGAACCTGTTGAACCAGACCACGGCAGCCATCGAGTATCTGCGTGCGCACAAAAGAAGCATGGCGCTGCATGCGCTATTCTTCCTCGGACTGTGCGCAATTTTTTTCTACGTGCGATCGAAAATAAGCGCTCTTTGCGAAGCCGATGACAATCTGCGGCGGAGCAGGGCGGTGTACGATATGCCACTGGTCAGCGCAATGCTGATTGCCTTGCTTGCCAGTCCATGGTTTTATTCGGGCCCGCCACATTCCGTCTGGATCATTGTCAGTGTCCTGGGTGCGGCGCCCATGCTGGTGTTTGCGCGCCGGGTGATCGATTCAAGCCTCTACCCCGTGCTCTACGCAGTCGTCGGTTTATATCTGGCCGACAGATTAAGCGCAATCTTCGCGCCTCTTCCTGCCGTCTCAAGACTGATTTTTCTGCTGGACGGCCTGTTGCTCATCCTGTTTCTGGGATGGGTGTTGCGCATGTCAAGGCGACAAGCACTGCGGCCGGAATGGGCGGTGATGCGTTCCGGCAGCTGGCTGGCGCTGGTGCTTGCCACCATCGCGCTGATTGCGAATATAGGCGGATATGCAAGGCTGGCAGAGCTGATGTTGCGCACCGTACTCGGCAGCGCCTATGCGGCCATCGTCTTGTATGCGCTGACACGTGCGGGAACCGGGATCATCCAGGGGCTGCTCTACGTACCGCCGATTTCCATGTCGGGAATGGTGAAGCGGCACAGGATGCTGCTGACGAACCGCATTGATTTCTGGCTTAAACGGATTGCATTCCTGGCATGGGTGGGCCTGAGCCTGGACATATCGGGACTGTTGCGGCCGCTGATTGATGTCATGCTGGCGGTCTGGCGCGCCTCGCTGAGCATCGGCTCGTTGACGCTGTCGATAGGGCAGGTGCTGTCGGCCTTCCTGATCGTCTGGGCCGCAATCCTCCTGTCGCGGCTGGTGCGTTTTGTCATGGAGGAGGAAGTCTATCCGAATGTCCGGCTCGATCGCGGCCTGCCTTACGCGGTTTCAAAGATACTGCACTATGTCTTGCTGCTGTCCGGCCTGGTGCTGGCTCTCGGACTGCTGGGTGTCGACATGACGAAGCTGACGATCGTCGCGGGTGCACTGACCGTGGGCATCGGTTTCGGTTTGCAGAATATCGTGAATAATTTTGTCTCCGGACTGATAGTCCTGTTCGAGCGTCCGATCAAGGTCGGCGACACGATCCAGATCGATGACGTCATCGGCCGGGTGCAGCGGATCG
Source organism: Pseudomonadota bacterium (assembly GCA_040387375.1). Lineage (GTDB taxonomy): Bacteria > Pseudomonadota > Gammaproteobacteria > Burkholderiales > Burkholderiaceae_D > JAZKDW01. The sequence continues at coordinate 26,084 of JAZKDW010000043.1, read as the reverse complement.
GTATCCGGGCCAGCATCGTGCATAGCACGACGGGCGCGGAAGTGATTATCCCGAACGGCAAATTAATTGCGGACAAGGTGACCAATTGGACGCTGTCCAACCAGCTGCGGCAAATCACCGTTCCCGTCATCACCAAGGCCGATGTGGACGTGAGCGAGCTGAAAAAGCTGCTGCTCGACATTGCCAAGGAAAATAAGCTAGTTGTCGATAACCCACCGCCCGAGGTGCTGTTCGTCAAGCGTGGGATCGATGCATTTGAATTTGAATTGCGCGTCTGGACTGACGCTCTCGACTCCTGGCTGAAAGTGAAAAGCGACCTGATCACCGAGATCAATGAAGCGCTGCGTCGAAACGAGATGTCTGGGCAAGCGCCAATGCCAGGTCCTGGCTCAGTACCCGACCAAAATAAGTTGTGAGTGTCTGCGGCTCTGACCAAAACAAATCGATTCAGACTGCGCTGGCCGGGTTTGCGTTGAGCCATCGGATCCGCCGAATGAATGGATGAAGTCGGGCTCAGGACTATGAAATCTGTGGATGCAGCTATAAAATACCGGTCTCGATCAGTGTATTTCCGGCTTTTCGCGCATGGTCGATTGCCTCATCGTAGGTGTCGAATTTTTGTTCCGAAACACGATGCTTTTCCACAATGCATTTGAAGTCTTTGATGTCATCGTCAAATTTGTGAATGGTGAGAAAAGGTTCCCAGCGGCCGGATTCGGGCAGTTCATAAGCAATCAGGTGGAGCTGATATTTTCCGATGGTTTCGATTGCCATTGATGGCACCTGGATGCGTTTTCGCAAAGACAGGAAATCCCCAACTGCGTCCTGCCAGGATACGGCGGCAAGCCTCAAGCACCAAGCAAGCGCGACACGCAGTTCTTAAGACGCCATGGCGTCGTTTTAGTGCCTGGCAGTGCGCAGGTTTCACTCTCCTCAAGCACTGTTTTCCAATAAATACTCCCCCTGATCCTGCTTCGCCACAATCGAGCCAGACCCAGGTTCCTGAAAGGGTTTGATTTTCTGCTTCAGGCAATAACCTCGTTTATAAATACTGCTCAAGGTAAATTGAGCGTTGGTAAGTGTTTCCAGCTTCAAGCGCAGTTGAAAAATAGTGACGCGAATATTGCTTCCTTCGGTGGACTTGCCTGTCAATTTGAATAGCTGAACCAGTTCACTCATTGGAATCACGGTCCCCATCTGATTCAGAAATAATTCAACCAGCGCGAACTCGGAAGGCGACAGGTGCACTGTGTTGCCGTAATATGAAATCATGCGCGACTCCGGCGATATTGTGAGCGGACCAAATCGCAACTCTGTCTTCAGGATATTTTTTCGCCTGAGTGAAGAAAATATTCTACGCACGAGATCCGGCAACATGATGGGTTCGAACATCCAGTCCGAGATCATGTCGGGAAAGTCAACGATGTCTTCGAGTGTCGCCGTGGAGCGGAAGATGACAATTACCGGTGATAAAACAATCGGGTAATCCAGTGGGGAGCTGAGAGAAGGAAGTCCTCCTTTTTCCATTCGCCGGATCTTTTCGATCAGGCTGGTATCTCCTGCGTCAATCAGCAGTACGGCAGGGCGGCCAGGAAAAATAAGCAAATCTTCGGGTTTCAGATCCTCGTCGACGTAGCTGAATTCCCAATCGATCAGTTCCTTTTGCTTGAACAGCGTGGGGAAAGAAGAATCCGGTCTGACTGCGTCCTGAGTCAGCGCACGAAACAAGTTCTCTCCAATGATCTTTACATTTATTTTCATGAGAGTTTCCCCTATTGATGATGGCCGGATATTCGGGAGCGCCGGAGACGCAGACGCGCCCAATTTTTTCCGGGTGTGTGGTCGCTCTATTGTGCAAGCAGGTTCTGAGACTCCTGCATCACCTTGATGCTTTCCCATACGTGCGGCTGCAAGGTATTCATCTTTTCCTGGGACTCATAAATCTTGATCTGGAGTTGGCAGCACCAGCTATCGTTACCCGCCAGAACCAATTTCCCGGCGGCTAGATCGGCTCTGATCAGTCGTTCAGGCAGCCAGGATATGCCCATGCCATTGAGTGCCAGGGTATGCAAGGACATGGGATTGTGGCTCTGCATTACTGTATTGATCTTTCGGTTCTCCCCGGAGAAGCGAACAATGCCATTCACCAGACGACCGAAAAAGGTTTCCATGGGGAAGGCGAGCACGGGTAAGGGCTTGTCGGATCGTTCCGCGAGCGAGTATCGCGCAGAGCCGTCGGCATTCGGCGCGCTAACCGGCAGCAGGCGGTCATCTGCCAAATGGATAGACGGGAAAAGTGTCTCATCAAGGGGCAAGGGCGCCAGCGGGCTCGAATAGGCCATTAAAATATCGCAGCGACCGGATGACAGGGCTAACAATCCCTCATAAGTGTCAACCGAGTGTATGTCGAATTGAAAATTGATCATTCGTTGCCATAACTCGGCTATCCAGTCAGACAAAAATGATTGCGCGAGCGAGTGTGAAACATAGAGTTTTATACCGGAGAATGCCTGTTTTTTTTGCCCGAGAGTGAGGCGGGTATCTTGCAGGTTCCGGACAGTTTCCCTGGCTACTTCGCGAAACAGATAACCGGCAGCAGTCAGTTTTGGTGGAACGGTGTCCCGATCAATCAACTGGGTGCCGATCCAGTCTTCCAGAGAACGAATCCGGCGGCTGAAGGCTGACTGAGTCACGTGGCGTTCTTGCGCTGCCCGTGTGAAGCTGGATAGATTTGAAAAGCTGAGAAAATCTTCAAGCCACTCGATATCCATTTTATACCTCCCCTCGTCAGTTACCAGTCCCGCAATTTTATTACTTATGGTTTTTATTAATATATTTTATATAACGGCATATTGCTAGGAAAGGGCATGTCTGTCTGTCCATATCCTTTATAACTTTCGCAGATTAGCGACACATTAGAAGCTGTCGTCTGTTCATATAAAAATCGTATTAGAGATCGGACTTATTCTTGGGGAATCAACGTATTATGGATATTACAACCAATGTTTATAATTTACAAATTCTTTATATACTAATAGTAATAAATATTTAATTTATGAAAACAAAAGAATGCGCAGGGGAAGCGAGTCATTAAGGTTGTCATATCGTATATACTCGCGGGCGGAAGCCGGTTCGATTTTTTGTGGCGGGAGGATGTTACGTGCAGAATTTCATCAAAATTTATTATTTGCAAACTTGATATGTCATCTGCGTGGAAAAGCTTTCATTTGGCGATGTACGCGCTCTCCAGTGGCGATACTCAACGAGAACGTGTTCTGAGGGCATATAAATTGCACCTGATGCGACTCTCAAAAAAGGATGTGCCCGCCGAGATTCGAGAGCAATTCGAACGTTTGCAGGACGACATGAACCGAGGTCCCGCCAAAGAAGGGGAATGTGCTGTCAAAAACACATTAAATTTGATGGCCGACGATGAAATCAGGCTCATAATAAATTCCATTATCCGAATGTACGATGCGGTCACGCGGTATCAGCCAATATTGTCCTTGAAAGATAAGCACTGAAGGACAAGGTTTTTTGTCTGTCGGCGGGAAGGGGATGTTCACAAGGATACAATCGGATTCCGGAAGCTGTTGATAGCTTGATATAGTTATTGCTTATTCTTTTAATATGAACATGGCTGCAAGGTATCGGCCAAATCGCTAGCCTGGCTTGTCCTGAAGCCGTCAACCCATTCTTGATGTTCGTCCTACTCATTTCTGATTTTATCCAGTATAATGAGTCATCGTTGAGATTCGAGTACTAGTGGTGCAGTATCAGTCTGTCATTCCTTACTTGGTTGAAACGATCTATCGGGCAAATGCCCAACTTAACTGAAATAGGAATTGCAATGGCAACTGGTATCGTAAAATGGTTCAATGATTCGAAGGGCTTCGGCTTTATTACCCCTGACGAAGGCGGCGAAGATCTGTTCGCTCACTTCTCGGCTATCCAGTCGAGCGGCTTCAAGTCACTGCAAGAGAACCAACGCGTTTCTTTTGAAGTGACAGCTGGCCCTAAAGGCAAGCAAGCTTCGAACATTCAGCCTATCTAAGCTGAATCAAGCGACATAAAAAATCCCCGGCTTGCCGGGGATTTTTTTCGTCTGTGCGCCTAAGCTCGGCTTTATCCCGATCCCGTCACACACTGACAGGGAAGGCGCTCCACGCCATCAAGCCCTTTTCACGTTCAGGTGTGGCGCCAGTAATCCGGCCGTGCATAAACACGGCGTAAAAAATCCACCAGCACACGAATGCGCAACGGCAGATGCTGTCGCTGCGCAAACACCGCGTAAACATCGTTGCCCGGCGCGGCAAATTCATCCAGCACCGTCACCAGTTTGCCGGACTCGATTTCCGTGCCGACTTCCCACATCGAGCGCCATGCCAATCCCTTGGCCGACAATGCCCAATCGTGCAGCACGGCGCCGTCGTTGCACACCATGTTTCCACTCACCTTTAGCGTTACATTCTTGCCGTTCTGGCGAAAGGTCCAGCCGCGCTGACTTCCTTCGCTGCTCATGGCCAGGCAGTTATGCGTCGACAAATCATCAAGCGACACCGGTCTGCCATGGCGCTTCAGGTAATCAGGTGAAGCCACCACCACACGTTTGTTGTCCGCCAACTTGACGCCGATCAGGCTTGAGTCGGACAGCGTCGCGATACGAATTGCGATATCGATGCCTTCGCCGATCAGGTCCACCACTCGATCGTTCAAATTCAAGGTTACCGTCACATCCCGATGTTCAGACAGGAAGGAGGGCATCAATGGCGCGACATGCTGCCGGCCGAAACCGGCGGGTGCCGATATGCTCAGGTGACCACTGGCCCGTGCGCTGCGCTCCGATACCGATGCTTCGGCGTTTTCCAGATCAAGCAAAATACGCTGGCAGTCTTCGAGGAATGCCGCCCCTTCGTTGGTGAGCACAATCTTGCGTGTGGTCCGCTGCAGTAACTTGACTCCCAGCCGTTCTTCAAGCGCGTCAAGCCGCCGTCCGATCATGGCTGGGGCGATGCCTTCGGCCCGCGCCGCGGCGGACAAGCTGCCCCTGGCGAGTACGTCCACAAAGGTGGAAATTTGTTTGAATTGATCCATAGTCCAGGGATATTCACTCAGTTGTGACTTTAACGCAATAATAAAGTGATAAAACGTTCTACTTATGCGTATTTATGTTCAATATACTAGGCACATTATCAACGCAACTTCCTGCCCTCGCCACCAATCAACATGTCCATTCAAGCCATTGCCTTCGATGCCTACGGTACGCTTTTTGATGTGTATTCGATTGGCGCGCTTGCGGAGAAATTATTCCCTCAGCGGGGTGCTGCGCTCGCCGAGATGTGGCGCGACAAGCAGATCGAATACACGCGCCTGCGCACCATGTGCTCGATGTACAAGCCGTTCTGGGAAGTGACGCAGGATGCGCTGGTTTTCAGCTGCAGGAAGCTGCAGCTTGACCTGAACTTCGATGCGCAGAATGCGTTAATGGGGCAGTACGCAAAATTGCAGGCATTTCCGGAAAACCTGGCTGTCTTGCAAGAGCTGCAGGTCAAGGGTCTGAAGCTGGCGATTCTGTCCAACGGCAATCCGCAGATGCTGGACTCGGTGGTCAAGGCAGCCGGCATGCAAGGTGTGTTCAGTCATCTGCTGTCGGTCGATGCAGTGAAAAAATTCAAGACTGCGCCAGAAGCGTATCAATTGGGGCCGGATGTATTTGGCTTGCCTGCGAAGAAAATTCTTTTCGTGTCGAGTAATTGCTGGGATGTCTGCGGCGCCACCTGGTTTGGCTACACCACCTTCTGGGTAAACCGCGCCGATGCACCGCTGGAAGAACTGGGCGTCGAGCCGCATGGACAAGGGCGCACGCTGACTGATTTAGTAAAATTCATAGAGAAAAATCGCACTATTTAATTTTTATATTCAACCGCTTTTTAACTGGAGCAACTCATGACCCAATTGCAACTCCCTGCTGGAATGGAAATCAAGGCCGACATCAAACCCGGTTTTGAAACGGTGTTAACTGCTGATGCGCTGGCGCTCGTCGCCAAGTTGAGCCGCGCATTTGAACCGCGTCGCCAGGAATTGCTGGCCTCGCGTGTCGAGCGTGCTGCCCGCCTCGATGCTGGCGAGCGTCCCGATTTTTTACCGGAAACCGCGCACATCCGTGCCGGCGACTGGAAAATCGCGCCGATTCCGAAAGCGCTTGAATGCCGTCGTGTCGAAATCACCGGCCCGGTCGAGCGCAAGATGGTTATCAACGCCTTCAACTCGGGCGCCGACAGTTACATGACCGACTTCGAAGATTCGAACACGCCGAACTGGGACAATCAGATCACTGGCCAGATCAATTTGATGGAGGCGATCCGCAAGACCATCAGCCTCGAACAGAACGGCAAGACCTACAAACTCAACGACAAGGTCGCGACGCTGGTAGTACGTCCGCGCGGCTGGCATCTGGATGAAAAGCATGTGCTGGTGGATGGCAAGCGCGTCTCCGGCGGCATCTTCGACTTTGCGCTGTTCATGGTGCACAACGCGAAAGAATTGCTGGCACGCGGCGCAGGTCCGTATTTTTATTTGCCGAAGATGGAATCGCATCTGGAAGCGCGTCTGTGGAATGATATTTTCATCATGGCGCAAAATGAAATCGGCTTGCCGCAAGGGACCATCAAGGCGACCGTGCTGATCGAAACCATCCTTGCCGCATTCGAGATGGATGAAATCCTGTATGAGCTGCGCGAGCATAGTTCGGGACTGAATGCCGGTCGCTGGGATTATATTTTTTCCTGCATCAAGAAGTTCAAGCTGGACAAGGATTTCTGTCTGGCCGACCGCGCAAAAGTCACGATGACGGCGCCATTCATGCGTTCTTACGCATTGCTGCTGCTACAAACCTGCCATAAGCGTAATGCGCCGGCAATCGGCGGCATGGCGGCGCTGATTCCAATCAAGAATGATCCGGAAAAGAACGATATCGCCATGGGTGGCGTGCGCACCGACAAGGCGCGTGATGCGACCGATGGCTACGATGGTGGATGGGTCGCGCATCCTGGCCTGGTCGACCTGGCGATGGGCGAGTTCAAGAAAGTCCTCGGTGACCGTCCCAATCAGATCGACAAGCAACGTCCGGACGTGAAGGTTACGGCGGCTGATCTGCTCACTTTCCAGCCTGAGACGCCGATCACCGAAGCCGGCCTGCGTTATAACATCAACGTCGGCATCCACTACCTGGGTGCCTGGCTGGCAGGGAATGGCTGCGTGCCGATTCACAACCTGATGGAAGATGCCGCAACTGCGGAAATCAGCCGCAGCCAGGTCTGGCAATGGATACGCAGCCCCAAGGGTGTGCTCGACGATGGCCGCAAGGTGACCGCGGACATGGTGCGTGCGATGATTCCGGAGGAGCTGGTAAAAGTGAAGGCGCTGGCGGGTACCGGGCCGACGTATGACCGCGCCGCAAGGATTTTTGAAGAGATGTCGACTTCGCCATCCTTTGCGGAATTCCTGACGCTGCCGCTGTACGAGGAAATCTGATCGCAAACTGATGAGCGTGATCAAATAAAAAATGTCCGCTGTCAAGCCTTTCTTGATGGTGGACATGGCGCGAAAAACAAATACAAAGCAATAGTTCAGGTTGGTTTCTGGGGCCTTCAGCCCACTGTAGGGTTCTCGGCTGGGGGCCACATAGGAGTCCTGCGGTTGCGGCCCACTGCGTGCCAGAGCTGGGGCAACACCGACAAGGGTGTCGGCCGCTTCCTCCGTGATCCTATGCTACCAACACATAAAAGGTTGATCCCCAAATGCGAATGCGCAATTCGATGACTGCGCGTTTGAGTGTACTTTAGGATGTGACTTCGCCTATGAAGGTAATGCCTCTCGCTGGGGTGGCTTTTCATAGCTCACTTGGCTCTTGTAATTGCCCGGCAAGAGACGGCCAGAGGCATCAGGAATCAAAGCCGCATGGCCGCGACGCGGTATGAGGCGCGGGGCAACGCCCGCGAGCCCGACGGCGGCACGCCGGGATGTCACAGGCTTATTCACTGAACAGTAAATATTGAAAAAACGCCGAATATTCGCTAACATTCATTTATTCACTGAACAGTAAAGAAGCCCGTCATCATGATGCTTGAATCCTCCATGACCAAACGGAAATTGATCGAGCGGTTTCTCGAAACCATTCGGGAACTGCCGGAGGTACACGCCGACCTGGATCATTGGGAACCCGCTGGCTCGACCGTCGACCGCAGGCATGACGCCCAGATCGACTTGAACGTAGGGGGCAAGTCCTTCATCTTGCTGATCGAAGCCAAGAAAGCCGTCTATCCACGAGACGTCCGTCAGGTGCTCTGGCAGATCAAGGAAGCCAGTCATGGCCGTTCTAAGGGACAGGGCAAGGAACCCCTGTCGCTCTTGGTCGCTGAGTCCATTTCTCCCGGAGCCAAGGAACTGCTCAGAAATGAGCGTGTCGGGTACTTTGACAGCGGCGGCAGCCTCTATCTGCCTGCGCCAGGGGCATATTTCTACATCGACAAGCCGCTGCCCAAGACCCTTGTGAAGTCGGTTCGCTCCCTGTTCTCGGGACGGCGCGCGCAGGTGCTTAACGCTTTGCTGGTCCAACATCAGGACTGGTTCGGCGTCAAGGAGCTCGCGCAACAGGCGTTGGTGTCCCCGGCCACCGCTTCACAGGTGCTGACGGAGCTGGAACGTTTCGACTGGCTGGTATCCCGAGGACAAGGGCCCAGCAAGGAGCGCCACCTTCGCGAACCCGCAGCCTTGCTGGAAGCGTGGGTGAAGCAACTTGCATCCATTCGGTCCCTGGACCTGCGTCGCTACTACGTGCCCGCCACGAAGGCGGACGCGTTGCTGGAGCGGGTCGGCGAAGTATTCGATGCCCATGATGCCGAGTACGCGATCAGTCACGAAGCCGCCGCGCAGCGCTACGCGCCGTTTCTTTCCAGCGTCTCTCAGGTGCGCACCCGCTTGCTGATCGGAGCAAACGCCGACGCAGCAATCGCCGACCTCGGCGCACGCGTCGTCAACGAAGGCGCCAACCTGGTAATCATCGACGCGAAGTCACCCGGTGAGTTGCTGTTCCGCGAACAAGTCGGCGGCATCTGGCTGGCTAGCCCAGTCCAGGTCTATCTCGACCTGCTGCGCGGCGAAGGCCGCTCCAAAGAAATGGCCGAACATCTCCGCAAAGAAAGGATCGACTTCTGATGGCCAAACCCGCAACCCTCTATGGCTATAGCGACCAGTACACCCTCGACTGCGAACGCGTCCTCGTGACGTTGCTGCGCGGTCTGGGTCCGTGGAAGGACTCTCTCTATCTGGTCGGAGGCCTCACGCCGAGGTACCTGGTCACCGCCCGGCCTCCGGTGGTTCCCGCCCATGCCGGCACACTGGATGTCGATATCGTGATCGACCTGCAAATCCTGGCCGACACCGAGGCGTACCACACACTGGAGGACAACCTCAAGAAAATGGGCTTCGAGCGCGCCGAAAACGAGGCCGGGAAAAAACTCTCCTGCCGTTGGCAAGCTCGCACTGAACACGGTGCGCTGATGGTGCTGGAGTTGCTCGCAGATGCGCCGGACATCGCCGGTGGTAAGGTGCAGCCTCTGCCGACCGAGGGCACGATTTCTGCACTGAACGTTCCTCATTCGTCTATCGTTTTCGACCTCCACCAGATCACCGAGATCCAGGCCGAATTGCTGGGCGGAAACGGCGTGGCGACCGAGAAGATCAAGCATGCCAATCTTGTCAGCTTTACTTGTCTGAAGTCGTTCGCGTTCGACCAGCGTTTTGAGCGCAAGGATGCGCACGACCTGATCTATTGCATTGAGCATGCGCCCGAGGGAATTGACGAAGTCGCTGAGGCGTTCCGCAAGGAACGCGACGGCAAGCACGGTGCGGTGATCCAGGCTTCGCTGGCGGTCCTGCGCAGTCGTTTCGTACAGGACGACAAAACAGAAGGCTATCGCAAAGATGGCCCGGTGTCGGTCGCCAAATTCGAGCTTGGCGAGGGCGAAGAGCCCGAGCAGCGAGAAGCGAGGGCGTTGCGCCAGCGGCAGGCGAGCGACGTTATCGAGCGGCTCCTTGGACAAATCGGATAGGGGTACGTCGTGGCGTTCAAATCAATCTTCGTTGACATAAAAAAACCGGCCGAGGCCGGTTTTTTTCATGAGCGAAGCGCGCGGGCGGACAATTAATATTTGCCCATGAAATTCTTTTTGCCGATTTCCACGCCGTTATGCCGCAGAAGTGCGTAAGCGGTCGTCACATGGAAGAAAAATTGCGGCAATGCATAGCTCAACAAGTAGGTCTGGCCTTTGAAGGTCTTGCTGTTCGGGCCAGAGCTTGTCGTGACTTCCCGTTCTTCGCTGCCGTCAATCCGGGCGGCAGCAAGGGTGTCGATAAAGGCGATCGTCTTGGCGATGCGCGCCTTCAAGTCGGCGAAAGTCTGTTCGGTATCGTCGTATTTTGGAATCTCGGCGCCTGCCAGGCGTGCGCATGCGCCTTTGGCAAAATCGGTGGCGATCAGGATCTGGCGGGTAAAGGGCAGCATGTCCGGAAACAGGCGGGCTTGCAGCAATGCGTTCGGGTCGATTTTTTTCGCGGTTGCGTGCGCTTCAGCCAGGTCCAGGATGTCGGACATGCTATTGAGCATTTGTTTAAAGACCGGAACGGAAGCTGCATACATGGAAATCGTCATTCGGTTTCTCCTGTTTGGGGAATGGGTAAAAGGTTGGGGCGCGGGTGGAGGGCCAAGCAGGGAGGCTGTGCAGACAAGATCAGCCTCCGGCTTCATTCAAGCGCAGGCGCAGATTGCAATCCCGCTGCCAGCCCTCGCGTGCAGTACTGCTGTGCGCTTCTGCGTGGAGTTCGGCAGTGTCTTTTTCCACTTGCGCGAGCAGCAGCCGGTTGGCCTGACGCGGATCGGGTTGCACCGTGCCGAAAAACGCCACCGTATCACCGCGCTGGATCAGGAGTGTGGGGAAGTTTTCCACATCAAGGTCGCCGACCACATCTGCGTGATCTTCAACATCGACCCACACAAAAATCTTGTCAGGATGTTGTGCGGCGAGATTGTCAAAGCCCGGCCGATACTGGCTGCATACGTCGCACCAGGCGGCACACAGGCAGGCGACGACCCATACATCGTCTGTCAATGTTTGAGACAGGCGGGCGCGGTTGTGAAGGTCTAAGGTCAGGCTGGACATGATGCTATTTTACCGTACAGTATTTCTTAACCCAAGGGTGGCACTCCAGGCGCGGTAAAATATGATGATGTCTATCATTCTTTCTATCGAAACTTCAACCGAGCTTGCTTCTGCGGCGTTGCTGCAGGGCGACCGCATCATCAGCCGCGAATCATCCGGCGTGCAAACCCATTCCCAGACCATCCTCCCGATGGTACAAAGCCTGTTGGGCGAAGCCGGCATCGCACTGGGACAGTGTGACGCCATCGCATTCGGCGCCGGCCCGGGCTCATTTACCGGCGTCCGTACCGCATGCGGTATTGTGCAGGGTCTGGCCTTTGGTGCGGCACTTCCTGTCATTTCCATTGTCACTTTGCAGGCGATGGCGGAAGCTTTGCGTAACAGAACTGGCGCGACCGATGTGCTGGCTGTTCTCGATGCGCGCATGGGCGAGGTTTATTGGGCGCAATATCGGTATCAGGATGGCTGGCAGACGATTGTCGAGCCGACATTGTCGGCGCCGTCTGCCGTATTGCCTGTGGGTGAAGTGGTCGCCTGTGGCAATGGGATGTCCGCATACGCCGCAGCGTTTGCCGACAGGGTTTATGCAATCGGCGCGCATGCTGCGGTGATGCCGCATGCCGAACAGATTGCCAGCCTGGCGAGCGCGGCACTGGCGCAAGGCAATACCATCATCGCGCGCGACGCGCAGCCGCTGTATTTGCGCAATAAGGTTGCGCTGACGACAAAAGAGCGATTGGCAAAGGTGCTGGTGTGAGTTCAGTGCAGCAAACAATCCTGGCCGGGGAGCAGCTCTTGCATTTTGCAAGGATGCGCGCGGACGACCTGGATGAAGTATTGGCGATCGAGGAAACTGTGTATTCACATCCCTGGAGTCGCGGCAATTTCCTGGATTCTCTTTATAACGGTTATGAAACCTGGGTGGTGCGTGATGCAAAGCATGTGTTGGTCGGTTATTTCCTGATGATGATGGCGATAGACGAGGCGCACTTGTTGAATATTTCCGTCAAAGCGCAATTGCAGGGACGTGGCATCGGGCGTCGCTTGCTTGACAAGGTGAGCACGCTGGCATCGGAATTGGGCATGCATTCGCTGTTGCTGGAAGTCCGGCCCTCCAATGTGCGCGCGTTAGCCATTTACAAACAATACGGATTTTCTCAAATCGGGATACGCAAGAACTATTATCCCGCCGCGGAAAACCAGCGTGAAGACGCAATCGTGATGAGGTTGGCGCTATGACTTCCGCAAGTGAACGCCGCACGATTTTTCTCGAGGAGATTGGCGTTGGTCCCTTGTGGACAAAACGAGATCGAGCGCCGATGGCGCCGGCCGCTGCGGCACAAGCCGACGCCGCCGCTCCCGCAGAAGCCGTTGAGCAGAAAGCACAATCATCCGCGTGGGGCGCCTCACCAGAGCTTCCCGCCGTGAATGCGGACGCGCCGTCGGCGGCCGAGATTGCGGAGATGGATTGGAATCAGCTCAAGACCGCAGTGGCCGGCTGCACCAGATGCGACTTGTGCAGGAGCCGGACAAAAACAGTCTTCGGTACCGGCGATGAAAAAGCGAAATGGCTGTTTGTCGGCGAAGGTCCGGGACGCAATGAGGATTTGCAGGGCGAACCCTTCGTCGGTCCGGCTGGCAAGCTGCTCGACAACATGCTGCTGGCGATGTCGCTCAAGCGGGGCGAGAATGCCTACATCGCCAATATAGTCAAGTGCCGCCCGGTCGGCGCCGATGGCAAGGATCGGGCACCGACAGCCGACGAGGCTGCCGCATGCAGGCCCTATCTTGATCGGCAGATCGCGCTGCTCAAGCCGGCGATCATCGTTGCTCTCGGCAAGACGGCTGCGGTCTCGCTGCTCGGAGTGGACCAGGACATCACGGTAGCCCAGTTGCGCGGCGAGGTCAAAAGCCATGCGGGTCTGCCGCTGGTTGTTACCTACCATCCAGCCTACTTGCTGCGCAAACCCGTGGATAAACGCAAGACGTGGAGCGACTTGTGTCTCGCGATGAACGCCTATGACACCAAGCCCTGAGCCGCACGAGTCATTTCAAACCCGATTTCACCGCCGCTGGAACCATCTGAACGATCCTCATGTGCGGGCGCTGGCGTGGCTGCTGGACGCACCGGATCTGCTCGATCCGCAAGCAGGGCGATGGCAGGGACGGATTGCTTCCTTGCCGAATGGCGCGGCGGCAGGGGTGGCGGAGTGGCTGGGCGGGCTGGACCGTGCGCCTGGTGCGCTGTACGCCTATCTCGATGTCCAGCGTCAAACCCGGCTCGGACGGTATGCGGAAAAGCTGATGGCTTTTTATTTCGAGCATCAGGGAACGCTGGTCGCTCATGGTGTCCAGGTCAGGGCCGGGAAAAACGACACGGTTGGCGAATTCGACTTCCTGCTGCGGGAGGGCGCGGCGCTGGTGCATTGGGAGTTCGCCACCAAGTTCTACTTGCTGCAGCTGACCGACGCCGCCACAACGCCGGATCAACAGGGTGATTATTTCGTCGGCCCGAATCTGGCGGATACGCTTGGCGCCAAGATGAGCAAGATATTGAACCGGCAACTGGCGCTGGCACAACATCCGGCAGCACAAATTCATTTGCCGCAAGCAGTCTCCTCGGCGCAGGCGCTGATAAAAGGTTGGCTTTTTTATCACAGCGCAGATCCGCCGCCGCTCGGATCTCTCGGTGTTTCCGCGCTCCATTGCAGGGGATTCTGGTGCACGCAGTCCGAACTTGAAGCAAAGGCCGCGGAGAGTTACATCGACCTGCCGCGCCTGAGCTGGCTGGCGCCGGCAAAAGTGCCTCATGCGGAATCATTGAGCAGGCAGACGCTTCAGGACAAGCTGTCGGCCCACTTTGCACACGATACGATGCCGGTGATGATTGCGCTGCTTCAGCAGCAGGGCGACTACGCGCTGGAAAGCAGCCGTGGGTTTATTGTGCCCGATGACTGGCGCAGGCGGGCTGGAGAAAAGATGCAGCCGGTGGTGAAAAGAATAAATTAATGCTTGTGTTCACCGATCAGCGCCAAAGAATCATGTTCGCGCTGATTGGCCGCATGTTTGCGCATGATGTAGTACATCATGCCCGACACGAACAGGCCGAACATGGTGATGACGATATTGATATTCACATCGAGCTTGACCAACACTGCGTACAACACCAGCATCGCCAGCACCGACATGTTTTCATTGAAGTTCTGCACCGCGATCGAATGGCCCGCACTCATCAGGACGTGCCCGCGATGCTGCAGCAGCGCGTTCATCGGCACCACAAAATAACCTGACAGCGCACCGATCACGACCAGCAGCGGATAAGCGATCCACACGGAGTGCACCATCGTCATCAGGATGACGACAAAACCCATCGCGATGCCAAGCGGTATGACCGACAGCGATTTTTTCAAAGGCACAAATCGCGCCGCGGCGACAGCGCCGCCCGCGACACCGACAGCAACCACACCTTGCAGAATTGCCGCCTTGTCGAGTGGCATGTTCAGGGATTTCTCCGCCCATTTCAGGACGATGAACTGCAGCGTCGCGCCTGCGCCCCAGAACAGGGTTGTCACCGATAGTGAAATCTGTCCGAGCTTGTCTTTCCATAAAGTCCTGAAACAGCCGGCAAAATCGACGATCAGCTTGATCGGGTTGCGTTCCTGATGCGCATAACGTGCGCCTGTGTCGGGGATACGCAGATTGAACAAGGCCGCGAGGAGATAGGAGAAGACGATCACACACAATGCGGCTTCGATCGGCGTGTCGATTCCGGTGTCAATCCTCGGAAAATCGAAGGCGAGCAACATTGAGCCGACACGGTTATTTACCAGGGCGCCGCCGAGGACAGTGCCGAGGATGATGGACGCGACTGTCAAGCCTTCGATCCAGCCATTGGCCGCGACCAGTTTTTCCGGCGGCAGGAGTTCGGTCAGGATGCCGTACTTCGCGGGCGAATAGGCTGCCGCGCCAAAGCCGACCATTGCATAGGCAAACAATGGATGCACGTGGAAAAACATCATGCCGCAACCGAAGACCTTGATCAGGTTGGTGATGAACATGACACGGCCCTTGGGCAGGGCGTCGGCAAATGCGCCGACGAACGCAGCCAGCAGCACGTAGGAAAGCACAAAAAACAGCTTCAGCAGCGGTGTCATCCACGCTGGTGAACTCATTGTTGTCAACAATGCGATTGCTGCGATCAGAAGTGCGTTGTCGGCGAGCGACGAGAAAAACTGCGCCGCCATGATTGTGTAAAAGCCGCGATTCATTCGCATTTTAAGTTGTAACGAGATGTCTCCGGATTGCTTTATACCATGAATATATGGGGAAAGAAGGGATTTGCGCGCGAACCTTTTGTTCACGTCCGGTAAAATACGTCATCACATTCACCTTCTGCTTTCGCAGTCGTTTCCATTACTATTACTCTCATGCCAAGACCGCTTCTTGCTACTATTGATATCGCCGCAATGCAATCCAATCTGGCGGTCGCACGGCGTTGCGCGCCGCTGGCAAAGACGTGGGCAGTTGTCAAGGCGAACGCGTATGGCCATGGTCTGGCGAATGGCATGCGCGCCTTTGCGGCGGCCGACGGATTAGGCTTGATAGAACTTGATGCTGCGGTGCGATTGCGGGAGATGGGCTGGCAAAAACCAATATTGCTGCTTGAAGGTTTTTTCGACGCCGTTGATCTGAAGACGGTGGCCGACTGCCGGCTCGATATAGCGGTGCATTGCATCGAACAGCTGGAGATGCTCGAAAGAGCCGGGTTATCAGCGCCTGTCGATGTGCACCTGAAGTTGAATAGCGGCATGAACCGCCTGGGTTTCAAGCCGGATGCTTTTCGTGCTGCCCATGCGCGGCTGCGGGCGATTGACAAGGTGCGCAACATAACATTGATGACACACTTCGCCAATGCCGAGGATGATGCCAATGCTGTATTGCCATGGACGGAGCAGATGCGCCGTTTTCGCGCCGCGGCCGAAGGACTGGAAGAACACTGCAGCGTCTCCAATTCCGCTGCGGGCCTGATGATCCCCACGCTGGCTGCGGACTCGATCCGTCCCGGCATCATGCTGTATGGCGGCACGCCGGGCGGCAAGACTGCGCAGGATTTCGGCCTGCTCCCCGCCATGACTCTGACCAGCAGGATCATAGGCGTGCAAGATGTGCCGGCAGGTGAGGCTGTCGGTTATGGCAGCAAATTCATCGCCGACAAGCCCACCCGGATCGGTGTTGTCGCATGCGGCTACGCGGATGGTTATCCGCGCCATGCGCCGACGGGGACGCCGGTCCTGGTGGATGGCATCAGGACCCGGGTCGCAGGATGTGTATCGATGGACATGATTACGGTAGACCTGACGCCGGTTCCGAATGCGGGGGTGGGCAGCGCGGTGACCTTGTGGGGCGAATCGCTGCCGATCGACGACGTCGCGCATGCGGCCGGCACGGTGGGTTATGAACTGATGTGCGCACTGGCGCCGCGTGTGCAAGTCATCGTGCGCCAGGACCAATGATCAACCTGACCTGTTTTCAATCTTGATGGCAAAAGCTAAAACCAATTACACCTGCACCGAATGTGGTGGCGTCAGCAACAAATGGGCGGGCCAGTGTCCGTCCTGCAGCCAGTGGAACACGCTGGTCGAAACGATCATCGACACCGGCGGCAACCGCTTTTCGACCCAGCACCAGGGTTTGGCGCAATCAGCGCCGGTCTTGAGCCTGAGTGACATAGAAGCGATCGACGTGCCGCGTTTTGGGACCGGCATTGAAGAATTCGACCGTGTACTGGGCGGAGGCATGGTGCCGGGCGGCGTGGTGCTGATCGGCGGTGATCCCGGCATCGGCAAATCGACCTTGCTGCTGCAGGCGCTGGCGAACATGTCGCGCGTAAAAAAAGCCTTGTACGTCAGCGGCGAGGAATCCGGCGCGCAGATCGCGCTGCGCGCAAAACGCCTGGCGGTCGATGCCAGGGACCTTGGATTGCAAGCCGAGATCCAGCTTGAAAAGATCCTCAACACGCTGGCCGAATACAAACCTCAAGTTGCCGTCATCGACTCGATCCAGACTGTCTATTCCGATGCCCTCAGTTCGGCGCCGGGTTCGGTCGCGCAAGTGCGTGAATGCGCGGCGCAACTGACGCGGGTCGCCAAACAATCGGGCATCACCATCATCATGGTCGGCCATGTGACCAAGGAAGGCGCGCTGGCCGGTCCGCGTGTGCTGGAACATATCGTCGACACGGTGTTGTATTTCGAAGGCGACACCCATTCCAGTTTCCGGCTGGTGCGGGCAGTCAAGAACCGCTTCGGCGCGGTGAATGAACTTGGTGTGTTCGCCATGACGGAAAAAGGCCTGAAGGGCGTATCGAATCCTTCGGCGCTATTTTTATCGCAGCACGACACGCAGGTTGCGGGCTCATGCGTTATGGTGACGCAGGAAGGGACACGGCCGCTGCTGGTGGAAATTCAGGCGCTGGTCGATACCTCACATCTTCCGAACGCGCGCCGGCTGTCAGTCGGCCTTGAGCAGAACCGTCTGGCAATGCTGCTGGCGGTGCTGCATCGGCATGCGGGAATCGCAGCCTTCGATCAGGATGTCTTTATCAATGCGGTCGGCGGCGTCAAGATCACCGAACCGGCAGCCGACCTCGCTGTCATGCTGGCAATCAATTCATCGATGCGCAACCGGCCGTTGCCGCGTGGGCTGGTCGTGTTTGGCGAAGTCGGCCTGGCGGGTGAAATCCGGCCGGCGCCTCGAGGCCAGGAGCGCTTGCGCGAAGCGGCGAAGCTGGGCTTCTCGATTGCGCTGATTCCGAAATCGAATATGCCGAAACAAAAGATAGAGGGATTGACGATCGTTGCGGTGGAGCGTATCGACGAAGCGTTTACCAAGATGCGGGAACATGAGTAGGCGATTTGAGCGCCTCCCGTGCTGACGGGTTATGGATTCCCGTTTTCACGGGAATGACGGTGGTAAGAGTGGAGCTCGACCCAATTACTACCGTCATTCCCGCGCAAGCGGGAATCCAGACTGAGCTTGCATCAAGATGTCTTCATGCCGATCCCGCCAGCCTTGACCAAAACCCCCGGCTACGCCGCTTGAATGGTTAATGTCCAGCTAGCCAAGCACCCGGCCGGGTACTTAGTGCACGGGCAGCCTGTATGCCACTGCGCACCGCCGACTCCAGCGTTGCCGGATAATCGCTCGCAGTGTAGTCGCCCGCGATCAATAAGCCTGCGGCACTGGTGACATTCCCCGGCCGCAGCAATCCCGGTGTACACGAAAACGTCGCACGCTTCTCCGAAATCACCTTTGTCCATTGAGGGCTGGCGAGCGCCGGCTCCCGGAACGCCTTGACCAGTTGGGCAACAACCGCCGCCGCCAGCGTTTCATGTCCGAGCGCGATGGCTGCGGTCGACGCACTGACAACAACTGCCAGGATGCCGGACTGTGCCGCATCCAGATATCCCCGATCGAACACAAATTGTCCCCATTCATTTGCCGCTTCGTCATCGAGCAGGGCGAAGAACGGTTGTGTCAGCTTTACCGACGGCGCATATTGCAGATAGCAGGTAGTAATCGGTTCGTGGCTGAAGCCGGCTACACCTGCTGGTTCGGACCAGCCGTCCAGCAGGGCCGCTGCCTGTCCAGGCTGCGTCGCAATGATGACGGCGTCGAATACAAGGTCCTTGTCCGCCTCGATACGCCATCCTTGCCCGTCGCGCCTGATCGTGTTGACCGCGGTGCCCAACAGGACCGTGCCGCCATGGCGTTCGACAAAGGCAGCTGCATGCTGCGGGAACAATGCGGTCAGATCGACGCGCGGTATCAGCATGTCCGACGCCGCGCGGCGCCCGCCCAGGCTGTCGCGCAAAACATTCAGGAAAACTTGCGCCGATGCCCGCTCCGGCGGTGTGTTGAGTGCGGCGATGCAAAGCGGACGCCACATCAGCCTTATCAGGCGATCGGTCTGGTCAAAACGGTCCAGCAACTCGCTGACACTGCAATCGTCATGGAGTCGCCAGCCCATCCAGCGTGCGGTGCTGGAAAAGCGGAGCAGGGCCAGCTTGTCGTCTTTCTCAAGGCCGGTCGCGCGCCACAATGCGCCCGCGAGATGTAGCGGGGCGGGCAGGCGGGCGGTGATGAAATCCATGCCGCCACAACCCTGCGGATATCGTATCTGCAGCGGCAGGCGCAGCAATGCCTGCTCGGGATCGATGCCGACGTCTCGCATCACACGCAGGGTTTCGGTGTAAGCGCCGAGCAGGATATGCTGGCCGTTGTCCAGCGTCCCGTTATCGAATTCCACGCGGCGCGCCCGGCCGCCGAGCGTGCGGGAGGCTTCAAAAACAGTGAGCCGGTGACCATGGCCGGCAAGTTCGACCGCTGCCGCGCAACCGGCCCAGCCCGCACCAACGATCGCAATCTTCTGCGACTTACCCCCGGACATACGTTTTCCACGCCAGCCAGAGCTTGCGTATCGGTGTCAGGGAAATCCGCTGGTTCAGGACGTGGAAACCGTCGCGTTCGATTTCATCAAGCAGGGCGTGATAAATTGCCGCCATGATCAGTCCGGGCCGTTGCGCGCGGCGGTCCTCGGCCGGCAAGAGCGCGAATGCCTCGACATAAGCCTGCTGCGCGCGTTCCACCTGAAACCGCATCAGCTTTTCGAAATTCTCGCTATGCCGTGCATTCAGGATGTCGGCCGCAGTGACATTAAAACGCTGCAACTCGTTGACCGGCAAATAAATCCGTCCCTTGCGTGCATCCTCGCCCACATCCCGAATGATATTGGTGAGCTGGAAGGCGAGTCCCAGTTTTTCAGCGTATTCGAGTGTCTGCGGGCGCGTGGCGCCAAAAATGCTCGCCGATAAGATCCCGACCACGCTGGCGACATGCCAGCAGTAGCGCTTGAGTCCCGGGTAGTCCAGATAGCGGGTTTGATCGAGATCCATTTCCATGCCGTCGATAATCGCGTGCAAATGTTTGCCGTCGAGAGAGTAAGTGGCAAGATGCGGCTGCAAGGCCTTGGTCACCGGATGGGTCGGATTGCCGGCCAGCATCGCGTTGACTTCCTTGCGCCACCAGACCAGCTTGGTGCGGGCGACCGCCGCATCGGTGCAGTCATCGACCGCATCATCGACCTCGCGGCAAAATGCGTACAGCGCGGTAATCGCGCGGCGGCGTTCGGGCGGCAGGAACAGGAAGCTGTAGTAGAAGCTGGAACCGCTTTGCGCGGCCTTTTGCTGGCAGTATTCGTCGGGAGACATATGGATAAGCGGTGGCTTGAGTGCTCTATGAAAGCCGCTATGCTAGCCGACAAAGGAACTTTATTGTGCGGACCCGATCATTTTTTATCGGCTGCTGGCAAACCTGAAGCAGGATGCGATCCGCTTTTCATCCGGATGGCGCGCCATGTGATGCGCAGCCAGTCGCTCTTGCCCAGTTTTGGCCGGCGACGAAATACATCGTAGTCCGCCGCTTCGATAGCATCAAGAATGCGCAATCCTCCCTGAACCACCAGCCGCAGTTCCCAGCCTATGCGTCCCGGCAAACGTAATGCCAGCGGTGCGCCTGACAGCATCATCGTGCGTGCCCGGCTGACTTCAAATTGCATCAGCGCTCGCCAGGCATCGTCGATGTCGCCGCTTGCCAACTGTGTCTCCGTCACACCAAAGCGGGCCAGATCTTCGAGAGGCAGGTAAATCCTGGCCTTTTGCCAATCCACCGCAACGTCCTGGCAAAAATTAATCAATTGCAGAGCGGAACATATTGCATCGGAATCGATCAGATTCCGCGGTTCGTCCGCGCGATACAGATGCAGCATCATGCGCCCGACCGGGTTGGCCGAACGGCGGCAATAATCAAGCAAGCCGGCAAAACTCGCAAACCGCGAGCTTACGACGTCCTGCTTGAAAGCCGAAAGCAGGTCACGCAAGGGTTGCAGGGGCAGGTCGTAATCACGCACCACACCGGCGAGGGCCTGGAATAGCGCCGACCCGGCCGGCTGATGGCGTTCGATGCGGTCCAGACCGGTTTCATACGCGGTCAGCGCAGCCAGCCTCGCTTCAGGCAGCACATCACCTTCATCTGCCAGGTCATCGGCGCTGCGGGCAAACGCATAAATGATTTCGACGGCGGGCCGCAGCCGGGCGGGAAGCAGGACCGAGGCGACGGGGAAATTTTCGTAATGTTCTATTGACATGTTTTAACTGACTAGAAAGTCATATGCATTAGTGTTGCATCCTGTTTATAATTACTAACCCAAAAGTCAGTAAATCCTGTGCCCAACCAGAGTCAATTGTATTTCACGTGCACTTGCGGTTTTAGCGCGAATACTAAAGGAAAAAACATGCTTGTCCTAAAACAACCGCGTCCGAGCGCGCTCTCCGGGATAAGCCCGCCTTCGCGCCTGCTGAGTGTGATCGCCGTGACGGCTTTCCTGGCGGCGTGTTCGAAACCGGTTGAAAAAGTCGAGGAAATCCGCCCTGTGCGCGCCATCGTGCTGGCAGCGAATAATGCCGACGTACTGGCTGAATATTCCGGAGAAGTGCGTCCCAGGATCGAATCGAAGCTCGGTTTCAGGGTGGGGGGCAAGATCATCGCGCGCAAGGTCGAGGTCGGCAGCACGGTCAAGCGCGGGCAGCTTCTGGTGCAGCTCGATCCCCAGGATCTGAGATTATTGCAGGCCCAGGCCAGTGCCGGGCTGCAGGGCGCGGCCAGCAATCTGGCGCTGGCAAAAGCGGAATTCGAGCGTTATCAGGATCTGCGCCAGAAAAACTTCGTCAGCCAGGCCGTGCTGGAAGCCAAGGATACGGCCTACAAGGCGGCGCGGGCAAACTACGATCAGGCGCGCTCCGGATATCAGAACCAGTCGAATCAGGCCGGCTATTCGACCTTGACCGCCGATGTCGATGGTGTAGTCACCAGCATCGATGCCGAGGTCGGTCAGGTCGTCACGGCCGGCGCCACCGTAGTCCGCGTGGCTCAGACAGGGGACAAGGAGGTGGTGATTGGCATCCCCGAAGACAAGGTCGAGACGCTGCGTCAGATAAGCGACGTGCGGGTACGCGTCTGGGCCGATCCCGAAAAAAGCATTCCCGGCCGCGTGCGCGAGCTGTCCCCGGTTGCCGATCCGGCGACCCGCACCTACCAGGCAAAAGTGGCCATCCCGGATGCGCCTGACGCGGTCCGGCTCGGCATGACGGCCTATGTGACCTTTGCCGCCAAGAGCGCCAACGCCATGATCAAGGTGCCTCTGACCGCGCTGCTGCAGGTCAAGGGAGTAACGTCAGTGTGGGTGGTTGAAAGCGGGGCAGTGAAGCTGGTTCCGGTGCAGGTCGGCGCGCCATCGGGCAACGATATTTTATTGGCCGGGGGTGTCTCCAGCGGGCAGACGATCGTGACGGCGGGCGTCAATTTACTGAAGCCAGGGCAAAAAGTCACCATCCTCGGTAACGAGGTGGCGACCGGCGATGCCGGCAAAACCGCGCCCGCTGGCGGGGCAGCAAAATGAAGGGCGGTTTTAATCTTTCACGCTGGGCCCTCGAACATATTCCGCTTACCCGTTATCTGATCGTCGTGCTGCTGCTCGGCGGTATTCTGAGTTATGGCGCGTTGGGGCAGGATGAAGATCCGCCATTCACTTTCCGCGCCATGGTGGTGCGCGCAAACTGGCCGGGCGCGACCGCATTGCAAATGGCGGAGCAGGTCACCGATAAACTGGAAAAAAAGCTCCAGGAAACACCCTACATCGATAAAATCCGCAGCTACTCCAAGCCTGGGGAAACGCTGATCATCCTGCAGTTGCGCGAATCGACACCGCCGAAGGACACGGCGGCATCGTGGTATCAGGTGCGCAAGAAGATCGGCGATATCAGGGGCAGCTTGCCGGCCGGTGTGGTGGGCCCGTTTTTCAACGATGAGTTCGGCGATACGTATGGCTCCATCTTCGCGTTGTCCGGCGATGGTTTTACCTATGCGGAAGTAAAGGAGTATGCCGACCTCGTGCGGCAACAGCTGCTGGGTGTGCCGTCCGTCGCCAAGGTCGAGCTGTACGGCGTGCAGGACGAGAAAATCAACATCGAATTCTCTCACAAGAAATTCGCCCAGCTCGGCATTTCGTTTGATGCGATCGTGAGCCAGATCAATACGCAGAATTCAGTGGAGCCGACCGGCGTGCTGGTGACGCCCACCGATAACCTGCAAGTGCGCGTCACCGGCGCGCTGACCTCGATCAAGGATCTGGAAAACCTCGAGCTGCGCGCCAACGGCACCACGTTCCGGCTCGGGGATTTTGCGACTGTCACCCGCCAGTTCAAGGATCCGCCGCAAGACAAGATGCGCTACAACGGCAAGGAAGTCATCGGCCTCGGCATATCGATGGAAAAGGGCGGCAACATCATCGATCTCGGAAAGAATCTGCAAAAGACCGTCGATGCCATCAAGGGCAAACTGCCGGTCGGCATCGAATTCGAGCGGGTCACCGATCAGCCCAAGGCGGTTGCCTCGTCGGTCAACGAATTCCTGGCGACGCTGACTGAAGCGGTGCTGATCGTCCTCGCTGTCAGCTTCGTCGCGCTTGGCTTGCATACCAAACCGTTCCGCCTCGATGTGCGGCCCGGGCTGGTGGTGGCGCTGACCATACCGCTGGTGCTGGCGGTGACCTTCCTGTTCATGCGCATCTTTTCGATTGATCTGCACAAGATTTCGCTGGGCGCGCTCATCATCGCGCTCGGCCTGCTGGTCGATGATGCCATCATCGCCGTCGAGATGATGGTGCGGAAAATGGAAGAGGGATTCTCGCGCTTCGACGCCGCGACCTTTGCCTACACGTCGACCGCGATGCCCATGCTGACCGGGACCCTGATTACGGCTGCCGGCTTCCTGCCGATCGGTCTCGCAAAATCGGCGGCAGGCGAATATACCTTCTCGATGTTTTCAGTCAATGCGCTGGCCCTGATGATCTCGTGGCTGGCCGCGGTGCTGTTCACGCCGTATATCGGCTACATACTCCTGAAGGTCAAGCCGGTTGGGGCAGCGGGGGTGCATCATGAGATGTTCGACACGCCGTTTTACAACGGTTTCCGCAGGACGGTGACATGGTGCGTGAACTGGCGCAAGACCACGATCCTGCTGACCCTGTGCGCATTCGGGCTGGGCATATTCGGCTTCCGTTTCATAGAGCAGCAATTTTTCCCTGACTCTGTCCGGCCGGAACTCATGGTAGAGCTGTGGCTGCCGGAAGGCAGCGCATTCGCGGCAACCGAGGCCCAGGCAAAAAAATTCGAGCGTCTGCTAAAAAAAGAGGAGGGTGTTGAAAGCATCACCACCTACGTTGGCACCGGCAGCCCGCGTTTCTACCTGCCGCTGGACCAGATTTTCCCGCAGACAAACGTATCGCAAATCGTCGTGCTGCCCAAGGATCTGAAGGCGCGTGAAACATTGCGGCGCAAGATAGTCGAGATGTTCAAGACCGATTTTCCCGAGGTGCGTGGCCGCGTCAAGTATTTGCCGAACGGACCGCCGGTGCCGTATCCGGTGCAGTTCCGCGTCACCGGCAACGAAGTCGCCAAGGTGCGTGCGATCGCCGACCAGGTGAAGGACATCATGCGCGCCAACCCGAACACGAGCGGCGTCAACGATAACTGGAATGAGTCGGTCAAGGTGCTGCGTCTCGATCTCGACCAGGATAAATTGCGTGCGCTCGGCATCAGTTCGCAGACCGTGATGCGCACCGCGAACACGATACTGACCGGCACCACCATCGGCCAATTTCGTGACGATGACAAATTGATCGATATCGTCATCCGGCAGCCGGTCGAGGAACGCTCCACTATCACGGCATTGAACGAAGCGAACATCCGGACGGCTTCCGGCAAATCCGTGCCGCTGTCGCAACTGGCGCGGCCGGAATTCGTGTGGGAACCCGGCGTAGTGTGGCGCGAAGGACGCGAATGGGCAGTGACCGTGCAGTCGGACGTGACCGATGGCATACAGGGACCCACCGTCTCCAGCCAGATTGATCCCGAACTGGCCAGCTTGCGCAAGGCGCTGCCGCCCGGGTACAAGATCGAACTGGCCGGCGCCGCGGCCGATAGCGGCAAGGCGCAGGAGTCGATCGCCGCCAATGTGCCGCTGGTGATCTTCATTATCTTTACGCTGCTGATGCTGCAGTTGCACAGCTTCTCGCGGGCGCTGCTGGTGTTCCTGACCGGACCGCTGGGTGTGGCGGGGGCGGCAATTGCATTGCTCGTGCTGCAGCGGCCGTTTGGTTTTGTCGCGCAACTCGGCGTGATTGCGCTGTTTGGCATGATCATCCGCAATTCGGTCATCCTGATTGACCAGATCGAGCAGGAAATCGCCGCCGGCGCCGCGCCATGGAACGCGATTGTGGAAGCGGCGGTACGGCGCTGCCGGCCGATCATCCTGACCGCGGCGGCGGCCGTGCTGGCGATGATACCGCTCTCGCGTTCGGTATTCTGGGGGCCGATGGCGGTGGCGATCATGGGCGGACTGATCATCGCCACCGTGTTGACGCTGTTGTTTTTGCCGGCCTTGTATGCGGCATGGTTCAGGGTCCGGAGGCCGGCATGACACGCTGTTTCCCGTCATGCCAGACAATTGCCGCCCGCGGGCGGGCAGGGCTCTCCAACTCCTGCTATCAATAGTATTCTGTCAAAAAGCGACGCGTTCAATGGAAAAATCCAGTAAAATCACCGGCTGAAGTTGAAGAGCCAGCATCAAACGGCAAAGCAGGGCGACCGTATTTTCAACTTGAGGTCGCCCTTTGCTTTTGTCTGAAGGCAAATTCCCGCGAGGATGGCGAAATTGGTAGACGCACCAGGTTTAGGTCCTGACGCCAGC
>JAZKDW010000042.1:0-13179 GCA_040387375.1 Pseudomonadota bacterium | reverse complement strand
CTTTGCTTTGCTCGATGGCCCTCGCTGTATCTGTTTGAGGGGAAGGCTCAGGGTCTGACCCGAGCGATGGCCAAGGAAGGAGCGAAGCATAATGTGCGCGCCAACCTGATCGCTCCGGGTTTTGTCCGCACCCCGCTGGTTGACAAGCAGATTCCGGAGCAGGCGAAGGCATTGGGCATTTCGGAAGCCGAGGTCATCAGGGACGTCATGCTGAAGGATACCGTCGACGGTGAGTTCACGACGGTGCAGGATGTCGTGGAAGTGGCGTTGTTCTTCGCCTCATTCCCGTCCAATGCGCTCACGGGGCAGTCGCTGATTGTGAGTCATGGCTGGTTCATGGAGTAGGGAAGGCGGTGCGGGCGGCCATGCCTGCAAAGCCTGCGCAGACGCGCGGCAACTCTCGCGTGGACGAACGACTGGTTTGATACGCCTCAATGATGAGCCGGCATGTTTTGCGGTGATCCGCCATTACACTACTGACAGTCACAATTGGCAGCGTCTGCAGAACTCCAGGTTGGCATGGCACCCAGCCAGTGGATGATTTGTACCTCGGTAACCCGGCCGCTGAAAAATGATTCAACTGGTTCTGCCCCAGTATCCCGCACGAGGGAAAAATGACATGACACCATCATCCCGGGAAGGTTTTTAATGAGAACCGTTGGTCGATTCGAAAAAAACTGTCTCTGCCTGTCGTTTCCTTATCTGCCCTTTGCCCGGACCTTCGCCGCGGTGGCGCTGGCCGGCGCCTCGCTTTCTTCCGCGCTGGCCGACACGACGCGTCCGCGCATTGGACTCGTTCTCGGCGGTGGCGGGGCGCGCGGGGCCGCGCATATCGGCGTGCTCGAGGTACTCGAGAAGTTGCGGATACCGGTGGATTGTGTCACTGGAACCAGCATGGGCGCCCTGATCGGCGGCGCCTACGCCAGCGGCTTGACGCCAGAACAGATGACGGAAAGAATGTCGGGGGTGGACTGGAACGACCTGTTCGAAGACAACCCCGGGCGTGCCGAACTGAATTATCGGGAACGACGCTTGGCCGAGAGTTATTATCCCGGCCTGGAACTGGGCGTGACGGAGCAGGGCGTGCGCACCGCTCAGGGGTTCATCCAGGGGCAAAAGCTCAAGCTTTTTTTCAATACGCTGGTCGGCGCGGAAAAGGGCGTCCGCACGATTGAGGGCCTGGGCCTGCCGCTTGGCATCATCGCCACTGACATCGGCAACGGCGACCGTGTCGCCTACCGCGAGGGCGATCTCAGCGCGGCCATGCGCGCAAGCATGTCGGTCCCCGGCTTGCTTGCGCCGACAGAGTACAACGGCAGACGGCTCGTCGATGGCGGATTGGTGGATAACCTGCCGGTTGGCGAGGTGAGGTCGCTCTGCAATGCCGATGTGGTGATCGCGGTCAATGTCGGCTCGCCCCTGGCCAAGCCGGAAGACGTGAATTCCATCCGGGCTGTCTCGAGTCAGATGATCGGGGTTCTTACGTCACAGAACGCCAAGGCCTCTCTGGCGTCGCTCAAGCCCGACGATATTCTCATCACGCCCGATCTCGAGGGGATCACCGCTGCTGATTTCGCAAAATACCGCGAAGCCACGGCGCGCGGGCGCGCGGCGGCCGATGCCGTGGTTGAAAAATTGAAGGCCTATGCCGTACCGGATTCGGAATACATCGCATGGCGGGCCAAGGTTGAAGGAGCGCCGCGGCTGGTGCCGCGTATCGATGAAGTCCAGATCGCCGGCCTCACGCGCGTCAATCCTGAAGCGGTAACGCGGCACCTGCATGTGCGGCCGGGCGATCAGCTCAGTACCGCACAGATGGACCGCGATCTTGGGCGCATCTATGGAGATGGTTATTACGAAAACGTCGATTACAGCGTGCTCACTACGCGCGAGCGCAACATCCTTCGCATCACGCCGACTGAAAAGCGCTGGGGACCCAATTACCTGCGTTTCGGCATGCAACTGGAGACGTCGAATGAATCGAACCAGTTTGTCCTCAGGGGGGCGTACCACAAGCGGTGGTTAAATAGCCTGGGGGGAGAATCGCTGTCCGGCATCGACATCGGCCAGAGGTCCGCGGTCTTCACCGAGTTCTACCAGCCGCTCGATGCGAAGCAGCGTTTCTTCGTTGAGCCGCTACTTGCACTCAGAAGGGACTACATCAATCTCTATCAGGACGACGATCGCATTGCCGAGTATCGGGTCATTGAAAAGAGGGCCGCCGCCAATGTCGGCATGAACGCGGGCGGATTCGGCCAGGCCCGCCTCGGCTGGCAATTCAGGCAATTCGACACCGTGATCTCAACCGGAGCGGCAAATTTGCCCACCGGGGAAAGAACCGTCAAAGGCTGGATCTCCGACCTCGATATCGACCAGCTGGATCGCGCCTACTTCCCGACCAGGGGCTGGGCGGCAAAAGTGAATTTTTTTTCAGCGCGGGATTTCGACTACAGCAAGCTTTCCATGGATCTTCGGGCCGCGAAGACCTGGGCCCCACACACATTGAGCGGCCGGCTTTACTACGTCGATTCGCCGAAAGGAAATTTGCCTATTTTTGACGCCGAGGCGTTGGGAGGTTTCCTTCGGCTGTCCGGATATTCCGCGGATCAGATTATTGGCGGGAAGATCCGGTTCGGCAGCGTCCGGGCAGAACGGATTATAGGAAAAATGCCGCTCGGTATAACCGGCGACTTGCGGACGGGCCTTTCCCTGGAAATGGGCAAGGTCGATCAACGTTTCACAGAAACCAATCTGCAGGGCTGGCAACGCGCTTTCTCGGTTTTTCTCGGTGGAGAAACACCTGTCGGCCCTCTTTACCTGGGCTTCGGCCGTGTGCTTAACGGGGGGCCGTCCAGCATCTATCTTTACCTGGGCCTGATCGGACTTTGATTTCAGAATCCTGCCAGCTTCACTCTCGACCCCGCGATGCATAAGCACTGCCAGTTCGGGGCAGGCCCGAAGCCAGACTCGTCCCGAGGGGGATCTGCAGGGTCAAACGCACCAGTTCGGCCACCGATCCGACGCCCATCTTTTTCTTGATGCGAGCACGGTGAACCTTGATGGTTTTCTCCGCTGTGCCGAGATCGGCGGCAATCTGCTTGTTCATCTGACCGGCGACTACATGCTGCAGCACTTCGCGCTCGCGCGGCGTGAGGCTTGCCAAACGCTGCCGGATCGACTGCAGTTCCTCTCGTGTTTCGCGGGCCACCTGATCCTTTGCAATGGCGTTTCGGACGGCCGCAAGAAAATCCCTGTCCTCGATCGGTTTGGTCAGAAAATCGACTGCGCCGGCTTTCATTGCTTCGACGCTGGTAGCGATATCGCCGTGTCCCGTGATAAAGACGATGAAGCGTTCCCACGCGGATGCCTGCAGTGCCCGCTGCAGCGCAAGGCCATTCAGGTAGGGCATCTCGATGTCGAGGACCAGGCAGCCGGGCGTGGCCGGATCGTGCGCGCACAGAAAAGCTTCCGGCGAACGGAAAGTTCGGGGTGCGAATCCTTCCTCTATCAATAAGCGGCTCAATGCATTGAGAACGGCCTGCTCATTGTCTACCAGGAAGACCGTTGGAGTGGTAGACATGCTTGTATTTCCTTTGTATCGATAGTGTAATTTTTAACGTGGCTTTCGCAGTAGCAGGCGGCGCGGACCAGC
Source organism: Pseudomonadota bacterium (assembly GCA_040387375.1). Classification (GTDB taxonomy): domain Bacteria; phylum Pseudomonadota; class Gammaproteobacteria; order Burkholderiales; family Burkholderiaceae_D; genus JAZKDW01. The sequence continues at coordinate 9,527 of JAZKDW010000042.1, read as the reverse complement.
AGTGCGGCAAGCAACGGAGCGCCTCCTGCACATGGGCTCTTCGCCCGATGGCGCTGAGCGATCGCCCTGCCATATGCGGAATATCTGGCGTCATGGGGATGGATGTCTGAACAGGTCATAGGTTCATGAATCAGTGGTTATCGGTAGCAATGGATCAAACACTACAGTGTCGGATGTGGAAGCTGATCAGATACGTTTTGTGCAATATGCACGGGCACGCGATACCGCTATCTGTCATTACCGCATGTCATGAATGGATTGCCGGATTCTCGTTTTCGGGCGTTACATTATTGGGTGAATTTTAGACGGAGTGCATTTGTCGACATGCCTCGGTACGATACAAGTTTGACCTGTCGCAGCCTTCGTTTCGGAAGTATTTTTGGAATGCATTTCGCATCGGTTTGCCAGAAATTTTTCTGTACAACAGAGAGGCAGGTTGTCCGGTGCGCGCCAAGGAGGCTGTCGCGTGAATATGGTGCCGCCATTTTTGCGCGGTGGCGGCGAAACGTTGCATAAAAACGTAGGATGTACACCCTGCAATCTTCACCACTGAAGAAGAGAATTCCGCCGTGCATGGCGAACGATCTCGCGCGGCCGTTACAGGGTTCCAGCCTATTTTTTTCCATCGCAAAACTGCAATTTCAGATCCGTTGTTTCGCGTACTGGCCGATCTCCCTTGCATTGACTTGGCACAAGCCGATGCGGCGACCGTCCACGTACCATGGGCCGTTCGTGCAATGAAAGATGGCTCCCGCAAAAGTGGACAAACATTCAAGCGAGAGCCTGTTGATGGCAACGACCACGACGCGCTGATGGCTGCGCATGAGCGTGCGTTCGTCGACCATATGAGAGAGCACGGCGCCGACGCCGACGCTAATGTCATTTTTTAAAACATGAGGTGAGCCATAATGAAATTCAAGCTATTCAGCAGCACCCTTGCCGCAACAGTTGCACTGCTGGTCTCCCCGATCGTTCTTGCGCAGGACGTGGTTCCGCTCGAGTTCCCGCAAGAACTGAACTTTGTCGGCCTCGGACTCTTCGCGGTTCCGGACTACTACGGCTCACAAGACTACCAGGGCGCCGTCGCTCCGATCGTGCGTTATACGTTTGGCGGCAAGCGCTACGTGCAATTGCTCGGACCGGAGTTGACGCTGAACCTGGTCGATCGGACGGATGTGCGTGCAGGGCTGGTGCTCAGGTCGCGTGCCAGGCGCGATGACGACGTCGACGACGAAGTCGTCCAGCGGATGAGGCCCATTGCCAGCGCGACCGAGCTGGGTCTGTTCGCCGCCTATCACATGCCCCTGGACGTCAACCGGCCACTCCACAAGGTCGTGTTCAGCGGCGACGTCATGGGCAATACAAATGACGTGTACGACGGCGCTACCGGCAATCTGCGCGTAAATTATGTCCATCCGTTCCAAAAGACCATGGGCGGGCGGCCGATCATTGGCAACATCGGCATCGGCATGTTCTTCGCCAGCAGTAGTTTTAACCGCAAGTACTTCGGCGTCGTCGGCACGGACCTCGATCTCTTCGCCAGGCTCGGAGGGCAAGAATACCAACCTGACAGTGGGGTGACTTCAGTGAAGATTCCCTTTAGTCTCACTACCCTGGTGGACAAAAAATGGCTGTTAAGCTTAGCCGGCCGTTATGAGCGCCTGCTTGGCGATGCCAAGGACAGCCCTGTGGTGGACCGCCGCGGTGACGCCAACCAGTGGATGCTTGGTGTCGCCTTTGCTTACATCTTCTGAACGTGGCGCCTGACCCGGCTGGCGAATATCCCGTCGGCATGCAGGTGGTTGGCGTGAGAGTAACAGGGCAAGATGGGAGAAGTCATTGGTACCCACCCAAAATTTATTCCGGGTGGGTACTTAAGTCTTATTGTCAGCGTGACGTGAGATCTCTAAAATTATAAAAAGTAGAGAACATGCGATGACGCGATCGATCACAACGTTAATTGCCGCGATTGTCCTCACTATATTGACAGGATGCGCGACCACCAGGCTGACAGTGGACGATGGCCGGAAGCTGGATGCCAGGCTCCTGTCGGAAATGGAAACCTACGGCGCCGCAGCGGCGGCCCTGCGTCCGGCGATTGTGCGGGCTGCGGGTATCCACGATACGAACTGCAACATCCAATACGAGTTGCCCTTTGTGGCGATGACAACTTATGGCGTCGAAAACGAGGATGTAAAAATTGCCTGGGTGCGTGCGCTTGGCGTGAATGAGAATTTGATGGTCATTGGCGCGGACCTGTCTTCCGGACTGAAAACGGGGGACGTCGTCACCGAAGTGGCAGGTTATAAAAGCCACAATACGCTCAAGCTGGTCAGTCAGCTGATGGACGCCCGGGATCGCGGTGAACCGTTCTCGCTCAAGCTTGCCTCCGGCAGGAAGGTGATGATTTCACCGATCAGGCTATGCCGAGGTTATTCCGTGATCGCTTCGCCGTTCCAGGCAGGGCTCCAGAACTATCACTGGGCGGAATCCGTGCATCCGCTGGAAATTTTTCATCAGCCGCTGACCCCGGATGAAGCTGAATGGATTGTTTTGTGGACACAGGGACTGTCGGAACAGGCCGGCGCGCGGATGAAAACATACGCGGTCATGGTGGGCGGCATAAAGTGGATCACCATGATCGCCCTCGGGGTTAGCACCAGCGGCGCTTCCGCCTCAGCTCGAAGCGCGGCCGCCGCCGCCGGGACTTCGTCGGCCGGTCAGGTCGCTGCCGTCCAGCTTGCGGGACAGGCGGCGTCCCTGATGACACGGGCAGCGGCAAACAGAGCCTCGCTGTCGGGCATCAACGGCATTGCGGCCGGTCAGTTCGACGAAGCCGACAAATGGGCTTTTAACAAGATGATAACCCTGGGAATGGATCCTCGTGCCGGGATGAGCTTGCACGAGAAGCTGATCATGCAGGGCGCTGCGGCAAATGCGTTCCTGCTGGATGAAAAACGCTTGGCCGGCATGGAAAGGCTGGCCGCCGAATTGCCGGACGAAGCGGAAACGTCAACGGACCTTGCCGGACCACAGCAGCCTGACTGACCGCTGCCGGCCTTGGTGTAGTGCAAAATCACCGCAGGCGCCGGCTTCAGGTGGTGCAAACAATCATTCGGACACTAGCATTTCATTTCGGAACGAGCTGCTTGCCCTCTCTTTTTTTCGTCACTTATCGAGGCTTGTTTTTCCGCGTTTTGCGTCTGCTTCGCCATCACATCAAGCGCACTCAGCTTTTGGGCCAGGGATTCGCACAGTGCCGCCTTGCCGGAAGGTTTCGTATTGGCGCCCGGTCCTGGCATTGGCGTTTCCTGCGGCAGATTTTGCGTCAACGTTTGCCCGATTGCGCCTGTCGTCAACAGGCAGATGACAAGCGCCATGTTTTTTGTCATTGTGGTCATGTGCATTCCCCTGAATGTCAAAATTGCTGCGGCTCGTGAAGTTGTTTTCTTGCTGGAAACGATAGCATAGTGAGTGGGACGATCCCCAGGCTTTCCTCTTGTAAAGCAGAATCTGTGTTTTCCGGACGACACGGCTGGGTGTCTCTTACTGTCTGGCCGGGCCGGCACAGGAACTTGACGATCAGGGTGCGGGCACCATAAGATACCCGGCCGCGTTAGCTTTTTGTCAGGCGCCACATGACGGTTTCGGTCGCCTGGCAGCCAGATGCCGGCAAGCCGAATAGCAAGAAGACTCTCAACGTGCGATGCCTGCAATGAAACAATCATGACCCCGCCAGCAACCGGCGGATTTCAAAAAAAGTACCTGCTTGCCGCAGGGATCGTGTACCTGGCATTTGTCATTTACGGCAGCCTTGTGCCGCTCGATTTCCATCACCGGAACTGGGAGGAAGCCCGGCTGGCATTTTCCCGGATTCGTTATCTCGATCTTGGCATCCAGTCGCGCGCTGACTGGGTGGCAAACATACTGCTTTTCATTCCGCTGGCCTTTCTCTGGCTCGGCCTCGTGTGGCATCCCCGCAATTGGGGGGCAAGGATACTGGCGTCGGTTTTTATCCTCGCCACCTGTGCCGCATTAAGTATTGGCATCGAATTCACCCAGCTGTTTTTCCCGCCGCGCACGGTCTCCCAAAATGACATCGTGGCCGAAACCGCCGGCGCGGGCATCGGGATCGTGCTCTGGTGGAGTCATGGCGAACGAATGTCGCGCTTTGTGTGCGATTGGCTGGCGGCAAAAGGCAATCGGGGCACCACACAACGCCTGCTGTATGTGTATCTGTTTTTCCTGTTCGGATATAACCTGCTGCCGCTGGATCTGACGATCAGTCCGGTGGAGATCTATCACAAGTGGCGGGAGGGGCGGGTCATCCTGATACCGTTTGGTTTTGTGTTCGCCGATCCCGCCCAGGAATTTTATGGACTGGTCAGCGATATGGCGATCTGGGCGCCCGCCGCTTTCCTGTGGCGGCTGTCATCGTCAAGGAAGCCATTATCGATACTCTTGCTGGTCATCGGCGCCGCGGTCCTGCTCGAGTTTTTGCAGCTGTTTGTATACTCCCGCGTCAGCAACGTGACTCAGATCATTACCGCCGCACTGGGCGCATCCGCCGGCGTGGCCCTCGCAAATCTGTTCGTAAAAGAAAAACAGGCGATATTCGCGTCCATGGCCGGCAACAGTGGCGCACCGCGCCGCCGCGGACCATGGCTGGCGCTGATTGTTATATGGCTTGCCGTTCTCGCTTGTGTGTTCTGGTATCCGTTCAATTTTCAATTCAGCCAGCAGGCGGCCAGCGCAGCGGTGCCGGGGTTTTTCAAAGTCCCTTTCATCGCTTATTACTACGGGACGGAATATCGGGCTGTTACCGAGGTCCTGCACAAGACGGGGTTCTTTTTTCCATTGGGACTCGTTCTTGCCATCGCATTGCCACGCCGCCCGCACCTGGCCTGGGTACTGACGGGCCTCGCGCTGGCCGCCCTCGGCATCGAAGCGGGACAGGCATTACTGCCGGGTAAACACGCCGATATCACCGACTGGATACTGGAGACCGCGGGCGCGCTGGCCGGGTACCTGATGATGTACAGGATCCTGAGCGCGGGCCCGGGTGAGATGCCCCTTGCCGCAATGCCGCATGTGCCGGAGCCGGCGCCGGACCGGCCTGTTTTTTCCGGCCGCATGTGGCCGTCGATGGCCGCCATTTTTGTGGTGCTGGTCGCCGGATTCTGGTTCGTCACACATTCGTCGCATGCGCCCTATAACGTGCGCAAGCTGCTGGTCGCCGATCATCCGCTGTTGTCGCTTGGCTTGCTTGCCGGTTTTACCTGCTGGACCATCGGATTTCCTGCCTGGATCGCCGTGCGTGACCATGTGTCGGCGACACGATGGCCGTTCGTGCTGATGGTCGCGTGTCATGCCGTTGTTGCCTGGATCCTGATCCGGTTCGCCGTTCCGCTTGAAATGATCGAGAAAATCGCCGCGTCGCCGGTTCTGGGCTTGCCATGGGAGTGGGAATTGATCGGCCGCTTCATCGCCTTGTTTGGCATTTTTTCAGTTGCGCTCGCATTATCCGCGATGGCAAGCCGTGCGCTCTTCGGACTGGCGCCATTTTCCCGCCTGTTCAACTGGTTGTTGCGGGCAGTGGTCCTGCTGCCGGTCCTGCACTGGGTCGTCATCACCAATGCGGCAACCGACAACCTGACCGAACTCATCGCACATTCCGGCAGCTTGGGCGCCAGCTTCCTGTTCATGGTGTTCCTGATCATTTTGACGGTCACCGGCTCGTCGCTCGCCGTCGTTTCCAGCGGCCGCAGAAGTGCAGGATGGGCGCCGCTGTGGCTGGCGGGATTGCTGATCCTGTCATTCCCGCTGGCGTATTTCACTCTCTCGCTGGCGACAGAGCAATTCGTGATCAAGTACGGAAAGGTATTTTCGGCTCTCCAGTTCCTGCTCAGCAGCGATCGTGAGCATTACGCCGCCAGCACCGAGCTTTTCATTCGTTATGCGATCTTTCATGCCGCCGTCATCAGCACCATCGCATTTGTCCAGCGGCCGCTTTTTTTCGGAAGCCGGCCAGGCCGTGAATGAAAAATCAGGCGGGGAATTGCACTGAAAACGTCGTTCCCTCACCATGCTCACCTGAGGTCAGGGTAATTTCCGCCCCATGGTCTTTGGCGATATCACGTACGATAGCCAGTCCCAATCCGCTGCCTGCGACCTTGTCATCGAGGCGGTAAAAACGGTCGAATATCAAGTCTCTTGCCGCGGGCGGAATGCCCGGGCCGGAGTCGGCCACGGCGAAAACACCCTGGCTCCCGGCTTGAAAACAACTGACCGTGACAGTGCCGCGCTGCGGCGAATAACGCAAGGCATTGTCGATCAGGTTTTCCATCATGTCGCGCAGCAGGAAACGATCTCCCTTCACCTTCGCCGGCTGCAGCTCGAATCCCAGGTCGATCTCCTTTTTGTCTGCTTCGGCGACAAAATGCTGGATCGCGTTTTCCACGAGCTTGTCGAGTTCCACCATCTCCAGACGCGTTTTCTTGAATTGACTCGGCTCGGCCCGGGCAAGTGACAGCAGCTGATTGGTTTGCCGGATCATCCGCTCGGTGGAAGACATCATCCTGCTGGCAGACTGCGCCGTTTCCGCTTCGGTAGCGTAGCGTTGCTGTAGCCATTCGATCTGCATTTTCAGGCCGGCGAGCGGCGTGCGAAGCTGGTGTGCCACGTTCGCGAGGAAATTCTGCTGTGCCGTGGCGCCTAACTGTACTTTACTGAGCAAGCCGTTTATTGCATGCACAACGGGGCTGAGTTCCGAAGGGATAGCCTCATCCTTCACCGGCGACAGTTCGTCGCCGCTGCGTGAATTCAAGTCCGATTGCATTTTTTTGAGAGGAATCAAGCCGGTCGTGACCGCATACCAGACGATCAGCATCGATACAAAAGTCAGCACGCCTTCCAGCAAAAGCAAGGCTACCAGCATGACTGATTTGATCCGGGTTCGTTTGCGCAGTGTTTCCGCCACGCCGATATAGACCGGCGTGTTCCCGATATTCATTTTCAGCGCGAAGAGGCGAACGGGTTCGCCGCGCATGTTGCCGTCATAGGCTGCGGGCGTCATTCCGCGGGTATGCAGCACAGGCGCCGGAAAATCCTTGTCGCCGGCAATGCTCTTGCCGTCAGCATCCCGTACCGTGAAATAAATCTCGTCAAAGCGATCGACACGCAGTATCTGCTCGGCCTGCTGCGGCAAATCGATCTGGACCAGGCCGTCCATCTCCCGCAAGCGTGGCACCAGCGCCCATGCGGCATCGGCAAGGCTCTGGTCAAACGCCATCTCCGCCGGTTCCCAGGCCAGCCAGTAGGTCAGTCCACCGCCAAGCAGGTTGATGATCAATAAAGGTGGGGCCAGCAATTTCAGCAGATTCAGGCGTATGCTTGAATTCACGAATCGACTTCCTCCAGCATGTACCCAAAGCCGCGAATCGTGCGGATCGCGATACGCGCGTCCGCTACCTTGAGCCGAATCCGCGAGACATATACTTCAACCGCGTTGAGCGTGAGCGCCTCGCCCCATGGCAGAATCGCATCGATAATCTGCTGTTTGGAGACCACGCGCGACGCTTGCTGCATCAAATATTCGAGGACGGCCCACTCCCGCACCGACAGTTCGACTGGCTGGAGATTGATGCGCGCCCGTTTGGCAAAAATATCCAGCGAAAGCGCACCGACGTTCAGCATGGCCGGCTTGGCTGAACTGCGCCTCACCAATGCTTTCAGTCGCGCTACCAGTTCCTGGGCGGCGAATGGCTTGACAAGATAATCGTCCGCACCGACCTCCAGCCCATGGACCCGGTCATCGACGGCATCGCGTGCCGTCAGCAGCAGCACCGGCAGGGCGCTTCCCCGCAGCCGCAGGCGCCGCACCACCTCAAAACCGTCTATTCCGGGCAGGCCAATATCCAGCACCATTACGCTGACTTCCGCAAGCTGCAGCAGCACGTCGGCAGCATTGCCATTGTCCACGACGTCGACCGCCATCCCTTGCGACTTGAGGATGCGCGAGATGCCATCAGCGAGGATCGCGTCGTCTTCCACCAGGAGAACATGCATCGGAAATTATCTTTCGATTGGGGTGACCGGTGCCGCATTGTGCTGTACCGTACCAATGAAAGCAAGGATGGATTCATTGATCAAGTGGCGAGGCTCACGCGAAAAATCAAGCTCAGTCAAACCGCCGCGCGCATGGTGAGGCCCCGGGCGTCTTGCTTGTGGCGCATGTACAATTGCATCGTTCACTATCCTCTTGGAAAAATATGATGACCGAAAAAACAAGCTCAGTTCAAGCTGCAAAGGCCGACCTCGCACCCACAGGGATTTTGCGTGTGGGCCTGAACCATTCAAATTTTTTAATCGTCAATGCAGGCTCGTCAGCCGGGCAACCGACCGGCGTCGCGCCTGATCTGGCTCGGGAAATTGCCACGGCACTTGGCGTTCAGATCGAGTTTGTTGCCTACGCCAGCCCCCATGAGATGGCGGATGCGGTGATAAGGAATGAATGGGACATCGCCTTTCTCGGAACCGACCCGGCGCGGGAAAGCCATATCAGTTTCACGAACGCTTATCTCGAAATTGAATCCAGCTATCTGGTGCCGCCGAACTCGCCGATCCAGAGCATGGCTGAGGTCGATCGTGAAGGCGTGCGTGTGTCGGCCTTTAAAAACAGCGCCTATGAGTTGGTCCTGAAGCGCGATTTGAAGCAGGCGAAATTGATCCAGTCGGACAGCATTGAAGAATCATTCCAGAAATTCGTGGACCAGAAGCTGGAAGTTCTTTCAGGCTTGCGGCCGCGTCTCGTGGCCGATGCCGAAAGAATTCCCGGATCGCGCATCCTTGACGGGAAATTTGCTTCCGTACTGCAGGCGGTCGGCACCCGCAAGGAGTGTGTCGCAGGCGTTGACTTCCTCCGGCAGTTTGTTGAACAGGCCAAGCGCGACGGTCTTGTCGCCAGCTTTATCGATCGCCATGTTGTTCGAGGCGTGACCGTCGCCGCATTCACTGCGTAGGCCTCTGGCAGACGCGCCGCACGCAATGTCCTCTTCATCTTGGACGCGACATTGAGGCAGTCTTGAAACTTGCACTTCCAACAATCATTCCGCCCCTGACTGCGACAGATGGCACGTATCCACGTCCGTGCCATTTGCGGCAGGCACACGGGTGAACGGATCCAGGCCTGACTGGCCTGGAATCTGTCATCGAACTGAAGAAATCCTGACAAGAAGCTGACAAAAAAAGACCCGGAACCAGCCACTCGAGTACAAGTGAAAAACATCCTATGTATTCGTATGGTTTTTGCAGACTGGCGGTCTTAAACATGTTATTTTGCGCAACCAGTCTTGATTGACTGGAGGCAAAACGCGGAGCTGCCCAATCGCCTGGGGCGGTGCCAGGCAACTGGCATCACACAATTATTTCGCAAGTCAATTTCAACACAAGTAAAAGTCGACGGGACAATCAGATGAGAATCAAAAACCAAAAGGATTTCTGGGCGGGGGTGATGTTCGTCCTGTTCG
>JAZKDW010000041.1:0-206180 GCA_040387375.1 Pseudomonadota bacterium | reverse complement strand
TCGCCGCCGGGGCGAGACCCGGACAGCATCCACGAAGGGCAAAACGTGTTGGGGTTAACGAAGGGCAAACCATCATAATAATCCCCGCTGTTCTTACGCCCCCCGCAACCCGCTAGCCGCCCGCGCCAGCATCGTAATCCGCTCCCAATCCCCCGCCTCCAGCGCATCCTTAGGCGTCAGCCAAGACCCCCCAACACAAGCCACATTTTTACAAGCCAGGAATTGCGCAGCGTTTTCCTGCGAAATGCCACCGGTAGGACAGAACATCACATCCGGCAAAGGCCCCGCAATCGCATTAAGCATGCCTGTCCCGCCAGCCGGCACCGCAGGAAATAATTTCAATTGCCGGAATCCAGCTTCGCGCGCCGCCATCACCTCGGACGGTGTCATCACCCCCGGCAGCAGCGGCAGTCCGCTGGATTTGGCCGCCTGGATCAGGCTGCCCGTCAAACCCGGCGACACGCCAAACACCGCGCCCGCATCACGCGCCGCAATGAACTCCTCCGGCCGCGTCAAAGTGCCGACACCAACGATCGCCCCCGGCACCTGCTCCGCAATCGCCCCAATCGCCGCCAGGCCGTGCACCGTGCGCAGCGTCACTTCCAGCACCCGGATGCCGCCTGCAACCAGCGCCCTCGCCAGCGGCACCGCATGATTGATGTCATCGATGGCGATCACCGGAATCACCGGCGACGCATGCATGATTTCCAGCACAGTCATTGTTTGTTTCATATCGGGTTTCTGATCAGGTTATCTTCATCGTTGAATGGCTCTGCTTCACGCACTTCAGCAACGTGCACCACAGGTTCAACCGGCGCCACCGGCATTGGCAAATCAAAGGTCGTCGCCCCCTCCTCGGCCGCACTGACCGTTTTGCGGAACATCGCAAACAGTTCGCGTCCCATGCCAACATGGCTGGAGCTCAGGTCAGCCTGCGCGATGGAACGCGCCGCCCACTCCGCCTCGGGCACCAGTGCCTGCAGTATGCCCGCTTCCGCGTCCAGGCGAATCATGTCGCCATTACGCACACGGCCCAGCGGTCCTCCAGCCAACACTTCCGGCGACACATGGATGGCCGCCGGCACCTTGCCGGATGCGCCCGACATGCGGCCATCGGTGACCAATGCGACGCGGCGCCCGGCATCCTGCAGACTGCCCAGTGCCGGCGTCAGCGAATGCAGCTCCGGCATGCCATTGGCGCGCGGCCCCTGGAACCGCACCACCGCGACAAAATCGCGATTCAGTTCACCCGCATGGTAGGCATGCATGAACTCTTCCTGCGAATTGAATACCATCGCCGGCGCCTCAACCACGCGGTATTGCGGCTTGACCGCGGACACCTTGACCACTGCGCGGCCCAGATTGCCCGACAGCAGACGCAAGCCGCCATCGGCGGCAAACGGCTCTTTCGCGCTGCGCAAGACAGTGTCATCGGCGCTCGTCTTCGGCGCTTCTTTCCAGATCACCGTCTGCTCTTGCAGGAACGGTTCGGCGCAGTGCGCGCGCAAGCCCTGGCCCAATATCGTCGTCACGTCTTCATGCAAGAGTCCGGCATCAAGCAGTTCGCGGATGACAAAACCGGTGCCGCCGGCGGCATGGAAATGATTGATGTCGGCATCGCCGTTCGGATAAATGCGGGCGATGGTCGGCACCACCGACGACAGCGTACTGAAATCGTCCCAGTCGATCACGATACCGGCGGCCTTGGCAATCGCGACCAGGTGCAGCGTGTGATTGGTCGAGCCGCCGGTCGCCAGCAATGCGACGATTGCATTGACGATGCATTTTTCATCGACGACCCGGCCGACGGGCAGATAGTTTTTGCCCAGGGCGCTGATCTCGACCGCGCGGCGCGCGGCCGCTGCGGTGAGCGCGTCGCGCAATGGCGTGTTCGGCGTGATGAAAGCGGCGCCCGGCAGGTGCAAGCCCATGACTTCCATCAGCATCTGGTTGCTGTTGGCGGTGCCATAGAAGGTGCAGGTGCCGGCCGCATGATAAGACTGCGCTTCGGCTTCCAGCAAGGCGTCGCGGCCGATCTTGCCTTGCGCGTACAGTTGCCGGATGCGCGATTTTTCCGGATTGGACATGCCGCTGGTCATCGGCCCGGCCGGAATGAATACGGCCGGCAGATGTCCAAAATGCAGTGCGCCGATCAGCAGCCCCGGTATGATCTTGTCGCAGACGCCGAGATACACCGCCGCATCGAACATGTTGTGCGACAGCGCAACCGCGGTGGCCATTGCAATGGTGTCGCGTGAAAACAGGGACAGCTCCATGCCCGGCTGGCCCTGCGTCACGCCGTCGCACATGGCGGGCGTGCCGCCGGCGAATTGGGCGACACCGCCGGCGGCGCGCGCCGCATCCTTGATGATCTGCGGAAAGCGTTCGAAGGGCTGGTGTGCGGACAGCATGTCGTTATAGGACGAAACAATGGCGACCGACGGGTCTTTTTGCTGCTTCAGCTTCATCTTGTCGTTGACTGGAAAAGCGGCAAAACCGTGCGCGAGGTTGGTGCAGGACAAGGCGCCGCGCTGCGCGCCCTGAAGACGCGCTGTTTCCAGGCGGCCGAGGTATGCGCTGCGATAAGGATGGCTCCTTTCCACGATCCGCGCGGTCAGCGCAGACAAGACAGGATGAAGTGACATGATCGAATCCTTGCTGGGGGGATACGTGAAATTATACTACATAAAATCGGACGCCGAGGCAGCCCACATCCCGATTATGACGGCGGGTTGGCTTCATAGATTATCTTCCGTACAAAATAGTTCCTGAAATTCACCATTAAATTCATCAAGATGAATCATCAAGAGAAGCCGGCCTACAGGTAAAATAATTTGTAGTGGAATTACCTTAAGTTAATGTATAGTTAAGTTAAATTTCATCTTTACACCAACCATCATGCGCAATTCCGACCTGCTCTCCACTGCGTCTTTTCAGGCGCTCAAGTCACATCATGCCGCCAGCCGGGAATGGCGATTGCGGGAACTGTTCACGCAAGACCCGCAGCGATTTGCTGCGTTCTCGATTGACGCGGCCGGTCTGTTTCTCGACTACTCCAAGAACTGCCTGAACCAGCAGACGATGACACTGCTGTTTGCACTGGCGCGCGAACGCGGAGTGGAAGCGCAACGCGATGCCATGTTCAGCGGTAAAAAAATCAATTCTACCGAACAGCGCGCCGTGCTGCATACGGCGCTGCGCGCGCCGCGCGGCAGTGCGCTGCAGGTCGACGGGCAAGATATCAATGAAGATGTGCATGCGGTGCTCGACCGCATCGGCCGCTTCAGCGAGCGCGTGCGGTCCGGACAATGGCTGGGCTACAGCGGCAAGCCGGTTACCGATGTCGTCAACATCGGTATCGGCGGCTCTTATCTCGGGCCGAAAATGGCATGCCAGGCCTTGCGCTCCTTCGCCCATCCGCGGCTGACCATGCATTTTGTGTCCAACGTCGATGGCCACGACCTGGATGCGCTCTTCCCCAGGCTCAATCCGGAAACCACGCTGTTCATCATCGCTTCGAAGACATTCACGACGCTGGAAACGATGATGAACGCGCAATCGGCCCGCGCCTGGTTTCTGAACCAAACGACAGCGGCGGCATTGCCGCGGCACTTTGTCGCCGTGTCGACCAACACCGGCGGCGTGCGCCAATTCGGCATCGATCCTGAAAACATGTTTCCATTCTGGGACTGGGTCGGCGGCCGGTATTCGATCTGGTCGGCGATCGGCCTGTCGCTCGCGATTGCGGTCGGCTTTGATCATTTCACCGATTTCCTGGCCGGCGCGCATGTGATGGACCAGCACTTCCGGACGGCGCCGCTGGAAAAGAACATGCCCGCCATCCTGGCGCTGGTCGGCATCTGGCATCGCAATTTTTCCAGCAGCACATCGATTTCGATCGCACCGTATCATCAGGACCTGGCACACTTCCCTGGGTATCTGCAACAGCTCGACATGGAGAGCAATGGCAAACGGGTCGACAAGAACGGATCGCTGCTCGAAACCGCCAGCGGTCCGGTGATCTGGGGCGACGTCGGCACCAATGGCCAGCACGCATTTTTCCAGTTGCTGCATCAGGGTCCCGATGTCATCCCGGTTGATTTCATAACCGCACTGAAGCCAAGTCACAAGCTCGACGGCCATCATGCCGCGCTGCTGGCCAATTGTTTTGCACAATCGGAAGCCCTGATGCGCGGCAAGTCAGGCGACGAAGTACGCGCCGAACTGCGCGCGCAGCAGATGCCGGACGCCGATATCGAGGCGCTGGTTCCGCACAAGATTTTCCCCGGCAATCGTCCAAGCAATACGATCCTGATGGAGGTCCTGACGCCAGCGGCGCTGGGCGCGCTGATCGCCTTGTACGAACACAAGGTGTTTGTGCAAGGCGCGATCTGGGGCGTCAACAGTTTTGATCAGTGGGGCGTTGAACTCGGCAAGGTGCTGGCTAAAAACATCCAGGCCGAACTGGATGGGACGCAAGCGCCCGAATCGCATGACAGCTCGACCAATGGACTCATCGCCCGTGCCAGGGCGGCACGGTAGAATAAGCACGATGCGCTTCCGGAACACCGGATAATTTTTCAATTTCAAGACAACAATTTCTGCTCATGGCTCTTTCAGACTTCGACCTTGTACTCTTTGGCGGCGGCGGTGACTTGGCAATGCGCAAGCTGCTGCCTGCCTTGTATGCACTTGAGCGGACCAAAGGATTGCCGGCAGGCGCTCGCCTGGTCTGCGTGGGACGGCATGACTGGACCACCGAAGAATTCCTGCACGAGGTCAACGAGTCCGCCAAACCTCACATTCCCGCTGAATCACTGAAGCCGGCTGCGTGGGAAGCGTTCTGCGCGCGCATTTCCTATGTCTCGCTGGATGCGACCGATCCCGGCACGTACCGGGCGCTGGTGAACACGATGCGCGCCGATCCGGCGCTGACGCGGGTGTTCTATCTGGCGACGCCGCCCAGCCTGTTTGCAAAAATCTGCCACAACCTCGCCGAATGCGGGCTGGCGACGCCGAACTCGCGCGTCGTGCTGGAAAAACCCCTGGGCCGCGATCTGGAAAGCGCAAAGCAGATCAATCTGGAAGTCGGCCGGGTATTTTCCGAATCGCAGATCTTCCGCATCGACCATTACCTCGGCAAGGAAGCGGTACAGAATCTGCTGGCGCTGCGCTTTGGCAATGTGATGTTCGAGCCGCTCTGGCGGCGCGAATGGATCTCCGATGTGCAGATCACGATTGCCGAGGAAATCGGCGTCGGCAATCGCATGGGTTATTACGAAACATCCGGCGCGCTGCGCGACATGCTGCAAAACCACTTGCTGCAATTGTTATGCATCGTCGCGATGGAACCACCGGTGTCGGTCACGCCCGACGCGGTGCGTGATGAAAAGCTCAAGGTGCTGCGTTCGCTCAAGCCGTTTACGCCCACCACGCTGGTGCAGAATGTGGTGCGCGGCCAGTATCGCTCCGGGCATGTTGCCGGCGTCGCGGTGCCCAGCTATCGCAAGGAGCCGGACTCCGATTCGCAGTCGCGCACCGAAACCTTTGTCGCGGTAAAAGCGGAGATCGATACCTGGCGCTGGGCCGGCGTGCCGTTCTACCTGCGCACCGGCAAACGCATGGCCGATTCGCTGGCCGAAATCGTGGTGCGCTTCAAGCCGCTGCCACATT
Source organism: Pseudomonadota bacterium (assembly GCA_040387375.1). Lineage (GTDB taxonomy): Bacteria > Pseudomonadota > Gammaproteobacteria > Burkholderiales > Burkholderiaceae_D > JAZKDW01. The sequence continues at coordinate 200,507 of JAZKDW010000041.1, read as the reverse complement.
CCATTTTTGCGCAACCGGCCAGCAGCTTTCAACCGAACAGCCTGGTGATCCGGTTGCAGCCGGATGAGGGCCTGCATCTGAACCTGATGGCAAAAACGCCGGGCGACGGCATGCGCCTGAAGCCGGTGGACCTGGAACTGGACTTCCGCGAGACCTTCAAGGCAACCCGCATGGATGCCTATGAGCGCCTGCTGATGGATGTGCTGCGCGGCCAGCTGACGCTGTTCATGCGCAGCGATGAGCTGGAAGCGGCATGGCAGTGGGTCGAACCGATCCTGAATTTCTGGGAGCAGGAAGACAATGATCCGATCCCCTATACCGCCGGTACCTGGGGCCCGGCCGCCGCCAGCGCGCTGATCGGGCGCGATGGCTTGCAATGGCGCGAAGAAGCGCTGCCTGAAGTGTAAACTCCATGCTGCTCGACTCGATACGCACCCAACTCGACCTGCTGTCCAAATCGGAAAAAAAGGTCGCTCTTGCCGTGCTTGAAAATCCCGAGTTGACGATCGCCGAAAACATCAGCGCGCTGGCAAAAAGCGCGCGTGTATCCGAGCCGACCGTGGTGCGTTTCTGCCGCGCGATCGGTTATGACGGCTGGCATGAATTCAAGCTGAAGCTGGCGCAAGGCCTGGCGCTGGCGCCACCGGGCGCCGACCAGCCGCCATTGCAGGACGACCTGGCATCCGACCTGGTCAACAAGATCTGCAGCCGTTCGATCAATGCGCTGCTTGACCTGCGCAATAATCTCAAGCCGGAGGCGGTCCAGCGCGCGCTCGACGTGCTGGCCGGCGCCAATAAAATTGAAATTTATGGCCAGGGCAGTTCCGGCATCGTCGCCGCCGATGCGCAGCACAAGTTTTTCCGTGCGGGTGTGCCGACCGTGGCGTACAGCGATCCGCATATCCACAGCATCTCGGCGGCGCTGCTGGAAAAAGGCGATGCGGTTGTTGTCATCTCGCAGCGCGGTTCCAGTACCGCGCTGCTGCACAGCGTCCAGCTGGCGCGCAAGTCCGGCGCCGACATCATCGTGCTGGCGCCCAGCGGCACTGCGATTGCCGAACTGGCCACGGTGCTGGTGGCGATCGACCTGCATTTCGAAACCGATCCCTACACGCCGATTTCCGCGCGGCTGGCGCATCTTGTCGTGATCGACATCCTGGCGGTCGGCCTGGCCCTGAAACGCGGACCGGAATTCCGCAAAAAAATGCAGGCCGCGCAAAAGGCGTTGCAGCGCATCGACATGCAACTTGATTCGTTTCTGCACACGCCGGAAAAACCGTAGTGGCCCGTGAACAGCATTGCGTACAATACCCTTTCAATCCACAGCGTTCATCATTGCCACCATGAATCAACTAGAACAGCTCAAACAATACACCACGATCGTTGCCGATACGGGCGACTTCCAGTCGATCCAGGCTTTCGCGCCGCGTGACGCGACCACAAATCCGTCGCTGATCCTGAAGGCGGTACAGAAAGAAGAATACAAGCCGCTGCTGGAACAGGCAGTGCGCGACCATGCAGGCAAATCCACGACCGACATCATCGACCAGTTGCTTGTCGTGTTCGGCCGGAAAATCCTTGCAATCATTCCGGGCCGTGTTTCCACTGAAACCGATGCCCGCCTGTCGTTCGATACGCAGGGAACGGTCGACAAAGGCAGGTCGCTGATTGCGCTGTATGAAGCCGCCGGCATTCCGCGCGAACGGGTGCTGATCAAGATCGCCTCGACGTGGGAAGGCATCCGCGCCGCCGAAGTGCTGGAAAAGGAAGGCATCCGCTGCAACATGACCTTGCTGTTCGCCCTGCCGCAAGCGGTCGCCTGCGCCGATGCCGGTGCGCAGCTGATCTCTCCTTTCGTCGGCCGCATTTATGACTGGTACAAGAAATCCACAGGCCAGGAGTACACCGGCGCCGACGATCCCGGCGTGCAATCGGTCAAGCGCATTTACACCTATTACAGGAAGTTCGGATATCGGACCGAGGTGATGGGCGCGAGTTTTCGCAACACGTCGCAAATCATTGAACTGGCCGGCTGCGACCTGCTGACCATCAGCCCCGAGCTATTGCAGAAACTGGCGGAAAATGATTCGCCGGTGACGCGCAAGCTGAGTGCCGACGCAGCAAAATCGGCTGATCTGGAAAAACTGACGCTTGATGAAAAGGCATTTCGCACGATGCTGAACGACGATGCGATGGCCACGGAAAAACTGGCGGAAGGTATCCGCCAGTTCTGCGCCGATGCGGTCAAGCTGGAAAAACTGATTGACGCATTGCGCTGATATCTGATCAGCAGGGAGTCCCTGCTGTCAGGATCGCAAGCGTGTCCGGATGAAGGATGGAATCGACACTCCCGCCATCACCTGAGGGCAAAGGGCGGGAGCCTGGTTTGCTTAGTCGGCGTAGATGCCGGCTTTCTTGATGATCGGTCCCCAGAGATCGATTTCCGATTTCAGATGCGTGCGCAGTGCCGCCGGTGTGGCTCGGTTCTGTGCCACCGGCTCGGTGCCCAGGCCAGAGAACCGCTCCTTGAGCGCAGGATCTTTCAACGCCTGTTGCAGCGCTTCGGAGAGCCTGTCCACCACCGCCTTCGGTGTGTTTTTCGGCGCATACAGACCGTGCCACACCGCCACTTCAAAACCCGGCATGCCCGCTTCGTTCAACGTCGGCACCTCTGGCAATGAGCCCAGCCTGGTTTTGGTCGTCAGTCCGTAGGTCTTGATCTTGCCGCCCTTGAGTTGACCGGTGGTGTTGGTGGTCTGGTCGCACATCATGTCGACCTGACCGCCCATCAGGTCATTCATCGCCGGTGCGGTCCCCTTGTACGGCACCGTGGTCAGGTTAGTGCCGATGGCGGTCTGGAACAGCATGCCGCACAGGTGCGAGGCGGAACCGATGCCGGCGTTGGCCAGGGTTACCTTGTCCTTGTTGGCCTTGACGTAGCTCACCAGTTCCTTCAGGTCCTTGGCCGGGAAATCCTTGCGCGTGACCAGCATCATCGGCACGTCCGTCACCAGGCCGATCGGCTCGAAACTGTCGATTGAGTTGTAACTTAGCGTACGGTAAAGCGACGGTGCGGTGGAATGGCCAATGTGATGCAGGAACAGGGTGTGGCCATCCGGCGTCGCGCGGGCGACACGAGCGGCCCCGACGGTGCCGCCGGCGCCAACCGTATTCTCGACAATGATCTGTTGTTTCAGGTTGGTGCCCATCGACTGCGCCAGCATGCGGCCCACGACGTCGGTCGGACCGCCGGCGGCGAACGGGATGACCATCGTAATGACTTTGGTCGGGTAATCGGCTGCGTGCACGGAGAAGGCGGATGCAACGGCAGCCACGGTGACGATGATGCGGCTCAGATTTTTCATATTATCTCCATTATTTTAAATTTATTTTCACGATCATGCGTGAAATTGGCGTCACGCCTTCCGGTCAGACAATCCGCAGCGACCACTCGTTACATTCTATCAAGAAGTGAGTCCGCTGCACCCGCTTTTGCAAGCGATCGTCCGATTTTTGGCCGCTACCCGCGGCTGATGTTACCAGAGGATTTTCGAGGGCAGACCAATTTTTTATCTTCCTCATTCAATAGTTATTTAATAATATTCCTTGAAGGGTGACACCGCGAAAAAATTTCCCGTCGGCGCCATTCCTTGCAAACCCTACAGTTTTTCCGTCTCGCCCGTTTTCGGCTGCCACTTCATCAGGCGCTTTTCGACCAGTCCAACCACCGTATCGAGCACCAGCGCAAATCCGGTCAGCACCAGGATGCCCGCAAATACGGTATTGATATCGAAGGTACCCTCCGCCTGCAAAATCAGGTAACCGACGCCGCGCGCCGATCCCAGGTATTCACCGACAATGGCGCCGACGAAGGCCAGGCCCACCGACGTATGCAGGCTGGAAAACACCCATGAGGTAGCCGATGGCAGGTAGACGGAGCGCAGCAACTGGCGCCCGTTGGCGCCCAGCATCCTGGCATTCGCCAGCACGTTGGGGCTGACTTCCTTGACACCCTGATAGACGTTGAAAAACACGATGAAAAATACCAGCGTCACCGCCAGCGCAACCTTGGACCAGATGCCGAGGCCAAACCACATGCCGAAAATCGGCGCCAGGATCACGCGCGGCATCGAATTGGCAGCCTTGATGTAGGGATCGAGAATCGCGGAAGTCAGCGGCGACAATGCCAGCCACAAACCGACACCCAACCCGAACGATGTGCCTATGCCGAATGCCAGCATGGTTTCCGTCAGCGTGATCAGCAGGTGTGAATAAATCTCGGCCGGAAAATGCAGTGTGAACAGGGTGAAATCACCCCAGCCGATGTCCAGGCTGCCGCTACCGACGGTAAACCATTGCCAGATGCGGACCATCACCTTGATCGGCTCGCCGAAAAAGAAGGCGGTTTGCGGATTGCGCGTCAAGCCATGCCAGAGCGCGAAAAAAATAACCAGCACAAGAACCTGCCAGATGCGCAGGTTTTTAGAATTGGGTTTGATTGCGTTCCACATGCTTACACCGCCCGCTTCTGTTGTTGATATCCCTTGAGCACTTCATCACGCAGCACGGCCCAGATCTGTCCATGCAATTCAATGAAACGCGGATGCATGCGCACCTCGGCCACGTCGCGCGGCCGCGGCAGATCGATGACAAACTCGCCGATCGGATGCGTGCCGGGTCCCGCCGACAGCACCACCACCCGGTCCGACATCGCAATCGCTTCATCAAGGTCATGGGTGATGAACAGGACGGCCTTCTTTTTCGCATTCCACAAATCCAGCACTTCGTTTTCCATCAACTGGCGGGTCTGGATATCGAGCGCGGAGAATGGTTCGTCCATCAGCATGATGTCCGGATCGAGTATCAATGTCTGCGCCAGGGCGACGCGCTTGCGCATGCCGCCCGACAATTGATGCGGATAGCGGTCGCCGAAACCTTGCAGGCCGACGCGGGCCAGCCATTCTTCACCCAGCTTGTTCGCTTCCGCCTCGTCCATGCCGCGAAATTCGAGGCCGGCCGTCACATTTTCCAGCGCGCTGCGCCATGGCATCAGCGCCTCCGCCTGGAACATGTAGCCGGCACGCGCATTGATGCCGACCAGTTCCTCGCCGAACACCTTGATGCTGCCCGTGGAAGGCTGGAGCAGGCCGGCGGCGACATTCAGCAAGGTCGATTTGCCGCATCCGGTCGGACCGACCACGGACACGAATTCACCTGGCGCGATCGCCAGCGTGGTATCGGCTACCGCTGTATAGCGCTGCGAACGATCATCCTTGGAGATGAAAGTGCAGCTTAGATTTTCAAAGGAAATTGCAGGAGTCATGGGGTTCATTCTCGAAGTGGCGGAATGCGGCTTGCCGCGAACGCGGCAAGCGACTGCAATTGATGCAGGTTGCAGCTGGCAGCCGCGCTGCGGCGCCAGCTGCGCTTACTTGTACTTGGCGTTTGCCTTTTTCACCATCTCATTGGTGAATGTCTTGGACAGGTCGATGGTCTTGCCTGCCATCGCAGGGTCGAACGCCTGCAAGGCTTTCAGCGCCGTTTTCGGTCCGTCGGCCGGGAACGTGCCGTCCGGTGAAATCGCTTCACGCACTTTCATGAAGGCATCGAGATACAAGGCACGGTCGCCGAGCAGATAACTTTCAGGCACGACCTTGATGATGTCGGAAGGACCTGCCTTCTGCAGCCATTTTAATGCGCGCACCATGGCATTGGTGAGCGCCTGCGCGGTCTGCGGATTTTTTTCAAGGAAAGCGGCGGTTGTGTACAGCGTCGCGGCCGGCATTGGTCCGCCGAATACGGCAACGGTGTCCTTCAGCGTGCGGGTATCGACGATGACACGCATCTCATTTTTTTGCTCCAGCATCGAGATGACCGGATCCAGATTGGAGATCACATCGATCTGGCCCGAACGCATTGCCGACACCGCGCCCGACGCGGCGCCAACGCCGATGAAGGAGACGTCGGTCGGCTTCAGGCCGGCTTTGGCCAGCACAAAACTGGCCAGCATGTTGGTGGAAGAACCGGGCGCGGTGACGCCGATTTTCTTGCCCTTCAAATCCGCGAGGGACTTGTAGTTCGGCATGGACTTGTTCGACACGCCGAGCACAATCTGCGGCGCGCGTCCCTGCAGCACAAATGCCGTGATCGGCTGGCCTTTCGCCTGCATGCTGATCGTATGCTCGTAGGCGCCGGACACCACATCGGCGCTACCGCCGACCAATGCCTGCAAGGCCCTGGAGCCACCGGCGAAATCCGAAATCTCGACCTGCAAACCTTCGTCCTTGAAATATCCCAACTGCTCGGCGATGGTCAGCGGCAGGTAGTAAAACAGGTTCTTGCCGCCGACCGCGATCGAGACCTTTTGTTTTTCCAGTGTCTGCGCGAAGACATTGCTGTTGAAAGTAAGATAGCCGAGCAAGAACAGGCCGAACGCGATTGCAAATTGTTTCCAGGTCAGTCTCATATTGTCTCCGAGGTTGTCATGCTGGCCCGCGAACTGCTTGCCTGACCAGGAGCGATGCTCGGAATGAGCGGCGGTCCCGGCAGGTGGCAAAATCGCGCCAGATGGAATCTTTTTATAAAGGGTGCCAGAGTGTTACCCGGGCGCCATATGTTTCGCATCATACCTTAGTCGATGCAAAAATCCATTGCGGAGCAGTACAAATTTCAGAGGTTTAAGTCGTGCGGCGATCCAGCATTGCACGGGCGATCGTGCCGGCATCGACATATTCGAGTTCGCCGCCGACCGGGACGCCGCGCGCAAGGCGGCTCACTTTGAGGCCGCGCGCTTTCAGCGTCTCGCTGATGTAGTGTGCCGTCGCTTCACCTTCATTGGTGAAATTGGTTGCCAGGACGACTTCCGTGACCACACCGTCGGTGGCGCGGCTAATCAGCTTTTCAAGATGAATATCCTTCGGGCCGATGCCGTCAAGCGGCGACAGGCGTCCCATCAGCACGAAGTACAAACCCTTGTACGTCATGGTTTGCTCGATCATCATCTGGTCGCCCGGCGTCTCGACCACACAGAGCAGCGTTGCATCACGCTCGGGATCGAGGCAGGTTTCGCAAATCTCGTTTTCGGTGAAGGTATTGCACATCTCGCAATGGCGAATCTTCTCCCCCGCCAGCGACAGCGCGCGCCCCAGCAGCGCAGCGCCTTCACGGTCATGCTGCATCAGGTGGTAAGCCATGCGCTGCGCCGATTTGGGACCGACACCGGGCAATCGCCGCAGTGCTTCGGTCAGAAATTCAAGGCTGGAGGGGGATTTCACGATATCTCTGCGGGTTCGGTTCAACGACATTAAAACGGCATCTTGAACCCGGGCGGCAATGGCATGCCGGCAGTCATGCCTGCCATTTTTTCCTGCGAAGTGACTTCCGCCTTGCGCACCGCATCGTTGAAGGCGGCGGCGACCAGGTCTTCCAGCATGTCCTTGTCCTCGCCCAGCAGCGACGGATCGATCGACACGCGCTTGACATCGTTCTTGCAGGTCATCACGACCTTGACCATGCCGGCGCCGGACTGGCCTTCGACTTCGATCTGCGCCAACTGGTCCTGCACTTTTTTCATGTTGTCCTGCATTGCCTGGGCTTGCTTCATCAGCCCTGCCAACTGGTTCTTCATCATGGTCGTACTCCTATGTTGTAGATTAAATCGGTTTGATCGAGCCGGGCACGATCGTCGCGCCAAACTCGCGCATCAAGGTCTGCACAAAAGGGTCGCTGTGCATGGTCTGTTCGGCCTCCCGCTGGCGTTCCGCGCGTTCGGCCTGCGCCTGCGCATTGGCGGTGTGCTGCACTGCACCGATCTCGGTGCCGACCCGCACCGGCTGGCCGAAATGCTCCGTCAATGTGGCGGCAAGCTTCTCGACGCTGGCAGGTGAACAGAGCGTCCCGAGCGGCACACGCAAATCGAACTGGACAGGGCCACTGCCGCTGTCGTTGTCATGGCCGCAGCGGGTCAGTTCGCTTTGCTGCGCGAGTTGCTGGACCACACCGCGTAATGGCAGCGCGGCGGCGAGTTGCGGCCAGTTGCCGTCCCAGCCCAATGCCGCAACGGGGTGCAGCTTCAGCGCTTGCGCGATCGGTTCCGGAGGCGGCTTGCGCGTTACAACCGGGGCCGGAGCCGCGGCGGCGGTTTCTGGTGCTGATTGCGGTTCGGGCTCAGTTTTTTTTTGAGCCGGCGGCCTGGAGAATGCCGGCGCCGCACTCGCCTGCTCTTCGTCCTCTTCCCAAGGCGGCGCATCGCTGAACGCCGGTTTGTCCGGCACCGGGGCCGACACGGGAGCGGGCGCAGGCGCGGCCGGCGGCGGACGCTTGATGCCGCGTGCCGCGTCCAGCGCCGCGCGCGCAGGACTGATATTTGCGGGTCGGGCCACCGGCGCGGTTGTTGCGACTGCCGACGCGGTGGCACTCAATCTTGCCGTGACGGGGGCGGCTGGCGGCCGCGCCGGCGCGGAGGCTGGCGCAACAGGCCGCGCTTCGGCAGCGCCGATGCCCGGCCGGAACGCCAGCATGCGCAACAGTGTCATTGAAAATCCGGCGTACTCGTCCGGCGCCAAGCCAAGCTCATTGCGGCCATGCACGGCGATCTGGTAAAACAGCTGGACTTCTTCGGCATCAAAGGCGGCAGCCAGCCGCATCACGTCTTCGCGTTCCGGCAAATCTTCGGGAATGGCGGCCGGCACAGTCTGCGCCAGCGCGATCCGGTGCAGCAGCGAACCGAGATCCTGCAAGGCGGCGTTGTAGGACAGGCTGCGCGTGGCCATGTCGTCGGCCACCGCCAGCATCGCGGCGCCGTCCCGGGCCGCCAGCGCATCGAGCATCCGGATCAGGAACGACTGGTCCAGCGCACCCAGCATGCCCTGCACCGCTTCCAGCGTCACCGTGCCGGCCGCATAAGCGATTGCCTGATCGGTCAGCGACAGCGCGTCGCGCATCGAGCCGTGCGCGCCCTGCGCCAGCAGCCGCAGCGCCGGCGTCTCGAACGCGATGTTTTCCTGCCCAAGAATATTGTCGAGATGCGCGACGATATGCCCGGGCGGCATTTGCTTTAGGTTGAATTGCAGGCAGCGCGACAATACGGTGACCGGAATTTTTTGCGGGTCGGTGGTTGCCAGAATAAACTTGACGTGCTCGGGCGGTTCTTCCAGCGTCTTCAGCATCGAGTTGAACGCGTGGTTGGTCAGCATGTGGACTTCGTCGATCATGTAGACCTTGAAGCGCGCATTGGATGGCGCATACACCGCCTGCTCGAGCAATTGCGCCATTTCGTCGACGCCGCGATTGGACGCCGCGTCCATTTCAATGTAATCGACGAAGCGGCCGGCATCGATTGCGGTGCAGGCATCACATGCGCCGCATGGCTGCGAGGTGATGCCGCCATTGCCGTCGATGCCCTGGCAATTGAATGCCTTTGCCAGGATGCGCGACAAAGTGGTCTTGCCGACCCCGCGCGTGCCGGTAAACAGATAAGCGTGATGCAGGCGTTGCTGATCCAGCGCATGTGTCAGCGCCCGCACGACGTGCTCTTGCCCGATCAGCGTATCAAAGCTTTTCGGGCGGTATTTGCGGGCAAGGACTTGATAGGACATGAGGACGCCGGAATGTGGGTTAAACAGCATTTTACCTGACACCCGGCCAAGCTTTGAATAGATCAACGGCGGAGTGTCGCGACCGTGCTTGCAGAATGCAATTTATGCTGCAATTGTAATAAAAAACCAAGGCATTCATGAAGCAGCGGACAATAATGATTGCCGGAACAACGCATACAAGGATGACAACCATGCAATGGCCTACCCATGCAGTGACCAACCAGGTCCCCCCACTGCAGGACTACAATATTTTCACCAGCGACGTGGCGCTGCGCGCCGGCGTCGAACGTGGGCAGGCGTCATGGCATGCCCATCATCTGATCCGCTTCGGTGCCGAACTCGGCAGCAGGGAAACATTGCATCTGGGTGAGCTGGCCAACCGGCACCTGCCCGAACTGGCGACACACGACCGCTTTGGCAATCGCATCGATTCGGTCGAGTTCCACCCGAGTTGGCACACCTTGCTGGGCCTGCTGCGGCGCGAGGGATTGCATGCCTTGCCGTGGATGCAGGCGCGGCCCGGTGCGCACGTAGCGCGCGCTGCCGCTTATTTCATGCAGTCGCAGATCGAATCCGGCGCGCTGTGCCCGACCACGATGACGTTTGCCGCGATCCCCGTATTGCGGCAGGAGCCGGCGCTGTTTGCGACCTTGCAGGCAAAGCTTTTTTCTTGCGAACACGATCCGCGCGATCTGCCGCTGGAGCAGAAAAAATCCATTCTGATCGGCATGGGCATGACTGAAAAGCAAGGCGGCTCCGATGTGCGCACCAATACCACCGTCGCCCGCGCGCTGGCCGCTGAAGGCCGCGGCGGCGCCTATGAACTGACCGGCCATAAATGGTTTTTTTCCGCGCCGATGTGCGATGCGCACATGGTGCTGGCGCGTACCGGCGGCGGCCTGTCCTGCTTTTTTGTGCCGCGCTGGCGTCCCGACGGCAGCAAGAACCAGGTGCTGATACAGCGGCTGAAAGACAAGCTCGGCAATCGCTCCAATGCCAGCAGCGAGGTCGAATTTCAGGACGCCTGGGGGATCATGGTGGGGGAAGAAGGACGCGGCATACCGACCATCATCGAGATGGCCAACCACACCCGGCTCGATTGTGTGATCGGCAGCGCCGGGCTGATGCGCCACGCATTCGTGCAGGCCGCCCACCATGCCCGGCACCGCAGCGCGTTCGGACGGCCGCTGGCCGAGCAGGCGCTGATGCGCAACGTGCTGTTCGACCTGGCGCTGGAAAGCGAAGCGGCGACGCTGCTGATGCTGCGCCTGGCAAGCGCTTTCGAGACGCCGGACGATCCGTTGCAGCGCGCATGGCGCCGTATCGTGACGCCTGCCGCCAAGTTCTGGATCTGCAAACGCACGCTTGAATTTACCGGTGAATGCATGGAAGTCTGGGGTGGCAACGGTTATGTGGAAAACGCGCCGATGGCGCGCATGTATCGTGAAGCGCCGGTCAATTCAATCTGGGAAGGCTCGGGCAATGTGATGTGCCTGGATGTGCTGCGCGCGGTCGAGCGCGAAGCGGAAGGGTTTCTGCTGTTGCTGGATGAATTGAGCGAAGCCGCCGCTGGCCATCCCGGACTGCGTGGTGTGGTCACTGCGCTGCGCGCCGACCTGGCGACGCCGCCGGAACAACGGGAAATGCTGGCACGCCGATTTGTGCAGCGGCTGGTTCTTGCGGTGCAAGGCAGCCTGATGTTGCAGCACGCGCCGGCGGCAATCGCCGACGCGTTCATTTCGAGCCGCGCCGATGCTGAATGTGGCCGCGTGTACGGCACGCTGTCGGCAACAGCGATGCAACAGACAATCCTTGAGCGCGCCTGGCCAGCTTAAGCGGGTTCGGGTTCGGCAACCGGGCGGGTTGCCTGATCCGACCCCAGCTTCAACGGACCCGTGCCGCTGAAGCGATCGAGGTAAAGATAAATCACCGGCGTAATGAAGAGCGTGATGACCTGCGATACCAGCAGGCCGCCGACGATGGCCACACCCAGCGGCTGGCGCAGCTCGGCGCCGGCGCCCAGTCCGAGGGCAATCGGCAGTGCGCCCACCAGGGCCGCCAGCGTCGTCATCATGATCGGCCTGAAGCGCAGCAGGCAGGCGGTGCGAATTGCCTCCAGCGGCAGCATCTCCCGATTGCGTTGCGCATCGAGCGCGAAGTCGATCATCATGATCGCATTTTTCTTCACGATACCGATCAGCATCAGGATGCCGATGGTGGCAATCAGCGTCAGTTCGAAATTGAAAAGGCGCAGGGCCAGCAAGGCGCCGACGGCAGCCGACGGCAGTCCGGCCAGAATCGTCAGCGGATGGATATAGCTTTCATACAATACGCCCAGCAGGATATAGATCACGACGATTGCCATCAACAGCAAGGCAACCTGGCTGCCCTGCGACGACTGGAACACTGCGGCATCGCCCGCATACGTGGTGATGATGCTGGCAGGCAGCCCCAGCGAGGTCTTGATTTCCTCGATCTTTTTGGTGGCGTCGCCCAGCGGCACATCGGGCGCGAGGTTGAACGAGATGGTAATTGCCTGCAGCTGCCCCTGATGGTTGACCGAAATCGGTCCTGCTGTGCGGCTCACGCTGGCCAGGCTCATCAGCGGCACCAGCGCGCCAGTCTTGCTGCGCACATGGATCTTGCTCAGATCTCTTTCATCCTGCTGCCCCGAATTCGCATCCTGCATGATGACCGAATAGCTGTTGCTGCTGGTGAAAATAGTGGATACCTGGCGATCGCCGTACGCACTGTACAAGGCGGTACGGATATCCTGAATCTGCACACCCGCGGCGTTGGCCCGGTCGCGATTGATATCCACCACCGCTTGCAAACCTTTCAGTTGCGAGTCGCTGGTCACGTCGCGAAAGATGGGATCGGCCCGGAATCTGGTCTGCAGCTGTTCTGCCCACGTCGTCAGCTCATCGGCACGCACGCTTTGCAGCACATACTGGAAGCGGCTCTTGCTCTGGCGGCCGCCGAGCCGCAAATTCTGCACGGGCGTCAGGAAGACAGAAACACCGGCAACGCCGCTCACATTACGGCGCAGTTGCTCCAGCACCGCGTCCATCGATTTTCTCTGGCCGCGCGGCTTCAGGCCGATGAACATATTGCCGGTGTTGCCGCTGCTGACCCTGGAGGTCACGCTTTCCACGTTTGGATCGCGCTGGATAATGTCGGCCGCCGTCTGTACCAGCCTCACCATGGTGGGATAGGAAACATCCTGAGGGCCTTCAATCGTGGCGCTGATCTGTCCGATGTCCTCGCTCGGGAAAAAGCCTTTGGGGATGCTGACGAACAGCAGCGCGGTAATCGCGAAGGTGGCGAGCGCGACCAGCAATACGATCCGGCTTCGTTTCAGACACCAGTCCAGCGTCCGTGTGTAGAAAGCCAGCACCGCATTGAAACCTCGTTCGAAGGATCGGTTCAGCCAGTTATCTTTTTCATGCGACTCAGGTTTGAGAAACCGGGCGCACAACATCGGCACCAGCGTCAGCGAGACGACGGCGGAAACGAGGACGGCCAGCGATACCACCGCGGCGAATTCGTGGAACATCAGGCCGATCACACCCGGCATGAAAAAAATCGGGATAAACACGGCGACCAGCGAAATTGAGATGGAAACAATCGTAAATCCGACTTCGCGCGAACCAATGAGTGCCGCCGCCATCGGCTCCATGCCCTCCTCGATATGGCGCACGATATTTTCCAGCATCACGATTGCATCGTCGACAACAAGGCCGACCGCGATGGTAATTCCAAGCAAGGAAATATTGTTCAAGCTATAGCCGAGACTATGCATCAGGCCAAAACAGCCGATCAATGAAATCGGCAGCGACAGCACCGGAATAATGGTTGCCGTCAGCCGCTTGAGAAACAGGAAAATAACCAGCACCACCAGGGCAATCGTCAGCAGCAAGGTCAGCTTCACATCGTGGATTGCCTCGCGAATCGACATCGAGCGGTCGTTCATTATCCTGACATCAATCGACGCTGGCATCTGCGTCTTGAATTGCGGCAGGGTTGCCTTGACCGCGTCGACTACGGCGACTGTATTGGCGTTGGGCTGACGTTGCACTGCCAGCACGATCGATGGCTCGCCATTCGCCCAGCTGCCGCTCTTGGTGGATTCAACACTGTCTTCGACCTCAGCCACATCTTTCAGGCGAGTGATCAAACCATCCCGGCTGCCGATGACCAGATTGCCGAAGGCTTCGGCATTGCGCAATTGCTGGTTGGCCTGCAAGGTCAGACTCTGGCGTGGCCCGTCGAGTACGCCGACCGGACTGTTTGCATTGGCCGATCGAATGGTTTGCGCCAGGTCATCCATCGTCATGTTGCGCGCGGCCAGCTCATCCGGCTTCGCCTTTACGCGAACCGCGTAGCGGCGCTGACCGAACACCGATACCTGTGCGACCCCTTCAATGGTCGACAGCGAGGGCGAAATCAGGTTTTCCGCATAATCATTCAGGTCCGACAGGGAAATCGATGGCGAGGTCAGCGCCAGCAGCAGTACCGGCGCATCCGCCGGATTGATCTTGCGATAGGCCGGCAGCGAGGTCATTTCGTCCGGCAAGCCCCGCTGCGCCCGCAGCAGCGCCGCCTGCACGTCGACTGCCGCGGCATCGATATCACGGTCAGGCGAAAATTCGAGGGTGATGGAGGTGTTGCCCAGCGTGTTGGTTGAACTGATCGTCGCCAGTCCCGAAATGGTCGAGAATTGCTTTTCCAGCGGCGTTGCAACCGAGGCTGCCATGATTTCCGCGCTGGCGCCAGGCAGCGAGCCGCTGACATTGATGACCGGCGTGTTATAGCTGGGCAGCGCGGCAATCGGCAGCTTGTTGTATGCAAACATGCCGACGACAACGATCGCGATCGACAGCAGCACGGTCATCACCGGGCGGCGAATACAGAGTTCCGAAATATTCACGTTTACTTTATCTTGTCTATGCTGAACGGATGAACCTGCCCGGCGTTGGAATCAACAGATTTATTGCGGTGCGCCCTTCTTGTCACCCCTGCTGTTTTTCCCATTCGCCGACGCAGCCTGCATTTCCTTTACCTTGGTGCCGGGCCGCAGGTTCTGCGCGCCTTCAATCACGACCCTGGTACCCGCGCTGAGTCCGGAGACCGCGGCCTGACCATTTTCAATCGTGATCACTTCGATTTTTTGCAATTTGACTGTCTCATCCGGTTGCACCACGTAGACAATTTTATCAACCGGGCCCGTGACGATTGCCTGTGCGGGGATCACGACCGCATTGGGGAAGGTGCGCGATACCAGACTCACATTGACGAAGGTGCCCGGCCACATTTTCCGGCCTGGATTGCTGAATTGCGCCTTCATCTTGATGGTGCCGCTTTGGGTGTCGGCTGCGCTATCGATGAAAACCAGCTTGCCTTCGACCTGCTGCGCGCCGGCCAGTTGCGCAACGACCGGTGCGTCGCCCTTTGGGTAGGTTGCGATGATGTGTGCCAGTTCGCGCTCCGGCACCGCAAAGCTGACGCTGATCGGGTCGAGTTGCGAAATCGTCAGCATTGGCGTGCCGGTTGGTTGCGCCAGGCTGCCCGGGTGTACGGTAATGGCGCCGATGCGGCCGCTGATGCTGGCCTTGATCAGGTTTTTGCCTAACGCGATATTGCTCGACTGGACGCCGGCCTGATTTGCTTTCAGCGTGCTGCGTAGCGCCTCGAGCTTATTGCGCGCGTTATCAACCACCGCCTGTGCCACGAAATTCTTGGCCTGCAAATCCTGATTGCGCTTCAGCGCAGCCTCCGCGTCGGCAATGTCGGCGCGATCGCGTGCAACTTGTGCCTCCGCCTTTGCGACATCGGAGCTTTCACTGCGGCTGTCCAACGTAAACAGCAGCTGTCCCGCACGCACGTCCTGACCTTCCGTAACATGGACCGCACGCACGATATTCTGGGTTTGCGGACGCACATCCACGGTCTGCAACGCAGTCACGTAGCCATTTGCATGCACGGTAATCGGAATTGATTTTTGTTCGGCAAGGCCACTCTTGATGACTTGTACCGGGTTGCGCGGCTGCTTTGCGGCGGTATCAGACTTGCCTTGCAATCCGAAATAAGCGCCGATGCCGAGCAACAGCACACCTGCTGCGATAAAAAAATGTTTACGGGTCAAACGCATAAGGAATGATGGAGGTAATTTACTGAAATGAAAGAGGCGTCGTGCAACACGAAAGGCATGCCTGCCAGAGGCATTACGTCATCGCTACCAGTCTGTCAAGAGCGCCGTGAGCCAGCATAACATATTCTTCCTGAACCATTTTTCCGCTGCATTTAGGCGGTTGGAAAGGGTCTTGACGCCATCGCCGCCACAAATTCAATCATGCGATGTGCTGGTCTGATGGTAATGGGGGAGTTGAGGATGTGCGCTACAGGACTGCAGGCCGCCTCGTGCGATGCAACGAAAGAGGCGAGCCTTGTCTACGGCACTTGTGGTAAATGACTGTGGCTGCTTCGTTCCCGACCTGACCAGATTG
The DNA here is from genome assembly GCA_040387375.1 of Pseudomonadota bacterium. Taxonomy (GTDB): domain Bacteria; phylum Pseudomonadota; class Gammaproteobacteria; order Burkholderiales; family Burkholderiaceae_D; genus JAZKDW01. Next base: position 184,405 of record JAZKDW010000041.1, on the reverse strand, counting down.
GCCATGCCACAATGCGCAGGGGCCCGCCAGCACGAATTTTAACAGCAATGTGCCGCCCGCGCAGTTTGAAATTTGATGTCCGTCTATTTTGGAGTCAAATGCCGAGTTCCTGCCAGATGCGGTCCACCCTGGATTTGACTTCATCAGTCATCTCGATCGTGCGCCCCCATTCCCGGCTTGTTTCACCTGGCCATTTATTGGTCGCATCTATGCCCATCTTGCTGCCCAGTCCACTCACGGGCGACGCAAAATCCAGATAATCGATCGGCGTGTTTTCCACCATCATGGTGTCGCGCATCGGATCGACCCGGGTGGTGACTGCCCAGATCACTTCCTTCCAGTCGCGGATATTGACATCCTCATCGACCACGATGATGAACTTGGTGTACATGAACTGCCGCAAGAAGCTCCATACGCCGAACATCACACGCTTGGCATGACCCGGATAGGCTTTTTTCATTTGCACGACTGCCATCCGGTAGCTGCATCCTTCCGGCGGCAGATAAAAATCGAGGATTTCAGAAAACTGCTTTTGTAACAGCGGGATGAACACTTCATTCAACGCCACGCCCAGGATCGCCGGTTCATCGGGTGGCTTGCCGGTGTAGGTCGAGTGATAGATCGGATCGCGCCGCATCGTGATGCGATCGATGGTGAATACGGGGAACCAGTCCTGCTCATTGTAATAGCCGGTATGGTCGCCGAATGGTCCCTCCAATGCCATCTCATATCCGCTCGGATGGGAGTCATCCGGATAGATATGCCCTTCCAGCACGATTTCGGCCGAGGCCGGCACACGCAGTTCGCTGCCCAGGGCCTTGACCAGTTCGGTGCGGCCGCCGCGCAGCAAGCCGGCAAACTGGTATTCCGACAGGCTGTCGGGCACCGGCGTGACTGCACCCAATATCGTTGCCGGATCGGCGCCTAGCGCAACCGCGATCGGATAGGGCTGGCCAGGGTTGACGATGCAATGCTCGCGAAAATCCAGGGCACCGCCGCGTTGCGCGAGCCAGCGCATGATGACCTTGTTGCGTCCGAGGACTTGCTGGCGATAGATGCCCAGGTTCTGCCGTTTCTTGTGCGGCCCTTTGGTAATCACCAGCCCCCATGTAATAAGAGGCGCAATATCGCCGGGCCAGCAATGCTGGACCGGCAACCGTGCAAGATCAACGTCGTTGCCTTCCCAGACGATGTCCTGGCACTTGGCGGCGCGCAGCTCCTTCGGCGCCATGTCCCAGAGTGACTTCACCAGCGAGCCAAGCCCAAGTACGTCCCTGAAGCCTTTCGGCGGCTCCGGCTCTTTCAACATCGCCAGCACGTGCCCGATCTTGCGTAACTCGCTTACATCGTCGGCGCCCATGCCAAGCGCAACGCGGCGTGTGGTGCCGAAGAGATTGCCGAGCACCGGCATGTCATGTCCAGCGGGTTGCTCAAACAACAAGGCAGGGCCGCCTGCGCGCAAGGTACGGTCACATATCTCCGTCATCTCCAGATAGGGGGAAACCGGCGTGATTACCCGCTTTAATTCGCCAATTTCTTGCAATTGAGCAATAAAATCTCGTAAATCCACGTATTTCATATTTTTTAATACTTTTAATTGATGGAACCATTCGTTGAATAACGATTCCAAGTAACTGATTTAATTCGGTTTTGTTGCGCCGCACCGTGTTTCTTCATACTTAAAAGTAATGACAATTAATTTCTATAGTATTGACTTGATATAAACGGCCTCCTACAATTCGCGCAACTTGATGAGGACGCTGGCCTTTGGAATCCAAAGCTGCACCAGTAGCACACCAAATCAGTACACGGGGGCCGGGGCTCCACATGACATTTTAAGGATTGTTTTCATAAGGCGTCAGCCTTACCCCGAAAAAGTTGTTCAACTCTGCCGGCCACATAGTGCACGGACAGTAAAAACAACTCCGGCGTCTGCCGACCGCGCCATGCGACGACAGACGATATTTCTGGTTCGCGGTATGTCAAGCATCTAGAAGAATAGCCTGTATTGGGTTCTTGCATGTGCTGCGATAAGTTCAGGAGAAACAATGTTGAATCGATTTTCACGGCGGCTGATCGTCACTAGACGACAGGTTGTCAGTCAGTCAAGTGTTTGGGCGACTATCGCCGCTGACACCGTAAATGGTTTCAGAACTACTGCACATCACACCCTGCTCATTTCCGGGATAGCCGCTATCGCCGCATTGGCGGTTTTATTCGTTAAACCCGAGTTGACGGATCACGTCAAGGCACTCTCTCCATTTTCCGAAGCCGTGGCGCAGGAATCGGTTCCGGTGGCGCCTGCCGTTGCCGACAATGTGATAACACCATCGACAGCGCCGCTGACGCAGGTGAGCATGCATGAACCCAAGGCGTCCGCTCCAGCATTCGCTCCAGCCCTCCACAAGCATTTGAATATCGAGACAGACAGCAAGGCTGCAGTGTCGGACCCCCAGCAAATGCGCGTCACGACCTGGCTTGCCAAGCGTTATCGCGTTGCTGGCGATGCAACCAACATGCTGGTGTCGGCAGCCTATGCCAGCGCGAACGAAATCAAGCTTGATCCACTACTGATCCTTGCCGTCATGGCGATCGAATCCGGCTTGAATCCTTTTGCCGAAAGCCCGGTCGGCGCGCAGGGATTAATGCAAGTCATGTCAAAAATACATCATGAGAAGTTTAAAAAGCTGGGCGGCGTCAAGGCAGCATTAAATCCGGTCGCCAATATCAAGGTAGGCTCACTGATCCTGAAAGATTATGTGAAACGCGGCGGCTCGGTCGAAGCAGGGCTGAAAATGTATGTAGGCGCGGCCGCTTTCGAGACCGATTCAGGCTACGGCTCCAAGGTGCTGGCGGAATATCGGCGCCTGAAGGAAGTCGCGACAGGTAAAACTGTTCCAACGACCTCGCTTGCACGCGCCACCAGGAAAGCCCCGCCACGCATGATTGAAACTAAAACCGAGCCGCTGCTCGAAGCGGTGGCGTCTCCAACCACCGGACCGGATGGCCTGGCCAGCTGAATCTGGAACCTGTGCTGCATCCGTGAACTGAAAAGGAGCCTTGCGGCTCCTTTTTTATTCCCGCTACCGTGCCTGCTCGTCAGGTCACTGCGCGAACGGCGAAGAATTTCCTCAGGCGCTCTACCGCTTCCTGCAGATTCGCCATCGATGTCGCGTACGATATCCGCACATACTGATGGGCGGTGGACGGGCCGAAATCGAGTCCGGGAACGATCACGACCCCAGCCTGGTTCAGTATGTCGATCGTCAGCTGATCCGCATCCGCGGTGAAGGCACTGCAGTCGGCATATACATAAAATGCGCCATCCGGCGTCACCGGCACCGTAAAACCGAGCTCGCGCAGCGCCGGCACGATGTAATCGCGGCGGCGCCGGAATTCCGCCTTGCGTTCCTCGTAAATGGCAATCGACTCGGGCGCAAAACAGGCGATGCCTGCGTGCTGGGCAATGCTCGATGGGCAAATGAACAGATTCTGCGCGAGCTTTTCGATCTGCGGCACCAGGGTTTCCGGCACGACCAGCCAGCCGAGACGCCAGCCAGTCATGTTGAAATACTTGGAAAAGCTATTAATGACAATCACATCGTCACCCAGCGACAGCGCGGAAAACGGCGGCGCATCGTAGGTCAGGCCCTGATAAATCTCATCGACGATGGTGAAGCCGTCGTTTTCCCTGACCGTCGCCACAATCTTGCGCAGCTCATCGGCGGCAATCGAAGTGCCGGTCGGATTGGAGGGCGATGCCAGCAGCACACCGCGCGTGGCGGAACTCCAGTGCGCGCGCACCATCTCGTCCGATAACTGGAAACGGTGCTCCGGCCCGCTCGCAATCATCCTGGGCTGGCCATCGAAGGCAGCAACAAAGTGCCGATTGCAGGGATAGGATGGGTCTGGCATCAGCACTTCCGCCCCCTTGTCAACCAGGGCTGCGCAGGCCAGCAGCAATGCCGCCGACGCGCCAGCGGTGATGATGATGCGCGAGGGAGCAATCGTCAGTCCATATACCTGACGATAGTGGTCTGCAATCGCTTCCCGCAGCGCCGGCAGTCCGGTTGCCGACGTATATTGCAGCCGGCCCTCTGCCATGGCGCGGCTTGCCGCTTCGATCACCGGCGCGGCGGCGCTGAAGTCAGGCTCGCCGATGCCCATATGGATGATGTGGCGGCCCTGCTGTTCCAGTTGAGCGGCCATTTTCGCCAGCTCCATTACATGGAACGGCGCGATGTGATCGAGGCGGGATGCCAGATGCTTGAAAGTCATTGAATGGAGTATTTAGAAGTCCCGAACGGGAACTCAAGCACCTCGTGCGGCAGCAATTTCCACGCTGCGCAACCTGGCGGCGAGTTTATCGAGTACGCCGTTGACATATTTGTGTCCATCGATGCCGCCGAATGATTTGGTCAGCTCGACCGCCTCGTTGATGACAACCTTGTACGGAATTTCGATGTGATTTTTAAGCTCATAGGCGCCGATCAGCAGCGCCGCATGTTCAACCGGCGACAACTGTGCAAGCGGACGGTCGACCAGCGGCGTCAGGCTCGACCGCAAGTCGGCAACTTCCTTGATGCTGCCATACAGCAGTGCATCAAAATGGGCTGCGTCCGCCTTGTCGAAGCCGTGGGCTTCGCGGATATGCGCTTCAATCGCACCCGCATCCTCGTTATTCAGCAACCATTGATAGAGGCCTTGCAGCGCAAATTCACGTGCGCGGTGGCGCGGCGTGCGGCTCTTGCTTGGGTTGGCGTGCAGAGATTTTTGGGTCATGGCTCACAACTTTGGCCCGAAACATCCGGACCATCAAAAAAACATGAATGATTTACGTGCTGGACAGGGCTGAAAAATAGTCAGCCCCATATCCATTACTCTTCGTCGGCGGCTTGCGCAAGTTCTTCCAGCGCGATCGACAGATTTGCCATTTCGACCGCGACTCGCGCAGCATCCGCGCCTTTTTCGGCCATGCGCACTTCCGCCTGTTCATCAGTGTCGGTGGTCAGCACCGCATTGGCAATCGGAATACCGAAGTCCAGTCCGACGCGGGTGATGCCGGCGCCCGATTCATTCGACACCAGTTCGAAGTGATACGTCTCTCCGCGAATTACCGCGCCGATGGCGATCAGCGCATCGAATTGCTGGGTTTCCGCCATTTTTTGCAAAGCCAGCGGAATTTCCAGTGCGCCCGGCACCGTTACATGCAGCACATCTTCGTCTGCCACACCCAAATGCTTGAGTTCAGCGAGACACGCCGACACCAGGCCATGGCAAACATCGGCATTAAAACGCGCCTGGGCGATACCGATGCGCAAACCTTGCCCTTCCAGATTTTTTTCGTACATTCCTACCGTCATGGTTTTCCTTACTGCGCCTGGGCGCGTGACTTTTGCTTATTCATTGAAGAAAAACGATTGAACAATGCAAGACAACGAAATTCAGACAATTTCACAGCTCACAAAAATGCGCAATTAATTAACTATTCGGCGTCGCCTGATAACCAACAACTTCGAGGTCAAAACCTGTCATCGATGGCATTTTCCGCGGACTGGCGAGGAGCTTCATTTTACCGACACCCAGGTCTTTCAAAATCTGCGCGCCGATACCATAGGTGCGCAAGTCCATGCGCGCCCGCGGCACAGGGCGGACGGTCGACGAGTTCAGCGCTTCGAATTGTGCAAACATCTGTTCAGCCGACTCTTCACAGTTCAGCAATACCATGACACCACGCTCCGCCGCCTTGATGGCGGCCATGGCGGAAGCCATATTCCAGGAGTGGGTAGTGGCTTGCGTTTCGAGCAGATCGAGAATCGATACCGGCTGATGCACCCGCACCAGCACTTCAATCTCCGGCTGCAGGTCGCCATGCACCAGCGCCAGATGCGCGCCGCCGCTCGGCTTGTCGCGATAGGCGATCGCCCTGAATGGGCCGTGAATCGTATTCATGGTACGTTCAGCGATGCGTTCGACGATGCTTTCGTTCTGGCTGCGATAGTGGATCAGATCGGCAATCGTGCCGATTTTAAGACCATGCTCGCGGCCGAATTCGATCAGATCGGGCAAACGCGCCATGGTGCCGTCATCATTCATGATTTCACAGATGACAGCGGCGGGCGTCAGGCCGGCAAGCTCAGCAAAATCACAACCGGCTTCGGTATGCCCGGCACGCATCAGCACACCGCCTTTTTGCGCCTTGAGCGGAAAAATATGCCCTGGCTGGACGATATCCGAGGGTTTGGCGTTCCTGGCGACTGCGGCCTGAATCGTCTTGGCGCGGTCGCCGGCCGAAATGCCTGTGGTAACACCCTCCGCCGCCTCAATCGATACCGTGAAATTGGTGCCGTACGACGTGCCATTGCGCGAGGTCATCATCGACAGGTTCAACTGTTCGCAACGTTCTTCGTTCAAGGTCAGGCAGACCAGACCACGCCCGAATTTAGCCATGAAATTAATGGCTTCCGGCGTGACGAATTCGGCGGCAAGCACCAGGTCGCCTTCGTTTTCGCGATCTTCCTCATCGACGAGGATGACCATGCGGCCGGCGCGTAATTCGCTAATAATCTCTTGAGTTGTTGAAATAGTCATGAATGGAATCCTGGATAGTCCGCTATTTTAATGGATTTAGTACCCACCCGGAATAAATTGGGGGATGGATGGAGCCCTGGCCAAGTCCACCGTAAATCCGCGACAGCAAGTATGGACGGTCGCCAACAAGGCTCGTACAATGTACTCACTTACGTAACCACATAATGGAAACCGTGATGGCATCCCCTACTCGTTCAAATTCGGAGCAATACAACGGCAAGGTGACGCCTGTGGGCAACTCCAAAGGTATCCGGCTCGACGCTGCTTTCTTCAAGGCGCATCCCGAATTCAACGGCGACGTGCGGGCTACGGTGCTGGCGGATGGTCAAGTTCTGCTGTCCGCAAAAGGCACCGTTCGACGTCCCCGCGAGGATGAAGACGGCGATCCGGTCATGCTCGGGTTCCTGCAATTCCTCGAAAAGCAGATGGCAGACCATCCCGATTTGATCGAGCCGGCAGATCGCGACCAGCTTGCCCGTATCGGCAAACTGGTCGAAGGAGTCAGTACCGACGACTCGAAGCACTGAGGCGGATGCACTGTGCCGTCAAACATGCCTACAGCTACATGGCAGCTTTTCTACTTCAAACTGTTCAAGGCAGCGCTGGACGAACTTGAGCAAGCCGTCATCAATCTCGCTGAACAAAACCCGAACGAATACAAGTCGCACCCCAAAACCCGGTTGTTGGCCTCAGTGTACAAATGCATCACGCAGCTTGTACCGGCCAAACCCGATCACCCCGATTTCCGATTAGGCAAGACGCTGGGCAAGGAATACGCCTACTGGCGGCGCGTCAAGAAGGGCATGCCCGACCGTTACCACCTCTTCTTCCGCTTTGCCACAAGCCCGGTTCAGCTCATTGTTTACGTCTGGTTCAACGACGAAGATACCTTGCGCAAAGCAGGCTCCAAAACTGATGTATATGAGGTGTTCCAACGAATGCTCATGCGGGGGGAAGTGCCCTCTTCGATCCATGCTCTTTTAGCTGCGAGCGAAAGCCCTTAAGCTCGCGTTTGCGAAATTATCTGGACAACGACAGCATCCGCTCCACGTAACGCGCAATCAAGTCTAGAATTTTTCCACTAATTGATTTTATTAAAGAAATTTTTAGCATCTGAACTTATACCGTCATCTATACCGTAAATTATCGTCGATTTGATTAGATCCACTAGACGAACAAGGCTAGCTGACGGCTTTCGCTGCATACGGACGTTGACATTGCTCAGGCGTCAGGCGGTGCCTATTGTGCGCAGTAACTTTGGGGGTGGCTCATTTAACAGCCTTTCTCCTCGCCATCTCGCTCTTTCGCTCGGCAATCTCCTTTTCTACACCCAATTCAAACCGTATGCGCCGTTCGCGCTCCACGGGGCTCATGTCGCGCACCTTCGTAAAACCGTCCCGACGAATTAGGCGCCATTCAGCGTCGAATTCAGTTTCCGGTGTCTTGAAGAGTTCATATAGCGCAAGCCCCAGGAGCCCTCCGATGAGTAACCAAAAACAGCCTGCCACAAGCCCGACATAGCTTTCTATCCGCACCCCGGTCACCAGGGCGGACAGACCGCTTTCACGGTCATGGAACACGGTAACCTCCGCACCCTCCGGATAGCTGCGTGCGAGCATATAGGCGCGCTGCGGACCAAAGTTGCCAGTGGCTTCGATACGACTGGAACGGTAAACGCGACCATCGACCGCATAGCGATAGTTCACGATCGGAATGTATACCGTCCCTCTGTGCTTTTCGGTGCGGACGAGCGAGGCTTCAATGGTTCCGGTCGTACGCTCCCAGTTTTTGCTGGCGTGTCCGTACCATAAGTTCGCTGCTTCCCGGAAGATAAGCTCGCCGGCAAAAAAGAAATTTGCCACGGTCGCAGCGGCCAGGATCGCGCCGCAGACGAACTTCAATAGACGTCCCCTGCGGAAGATCTTATGCATGGCCAGCCCTCGATGAAGAGATCCGCAGCCTGAGGGCTTCCCTCACTTCGGGGTGTGCTCGAGACCGATGCGGTCAAGATCTTCAATGCCCATGATCGGCGCATACATCAGATCTTTCGGGTCGTCGCTACGCTTCCAGCCGAGCCGCATTTCGCCGATGGCCCTCTTCGTCATTTTGTGCAGCCGGGTTACCGCCGCAGCATCGAGAACCGCGACTCCATCGGCGTACCCAAGAAGCCTGACCAAAGACACGACTGAGGCATTCAGCATCGGGCTGTGGGAGGAGAATTGAAATCTGAAGTTCTGACTGCGCGAGTTGATGTCGCGCGTCGTGAGTATGACGTAATAGGTGCGCGGCGATGTTTCCGGCAACGCCTTGGCGCGCGGAAGCACTTTGGCAAAGAAGTCTTCCGGAGCGTACTGGTTCGTTCCGGGAAGTGGCGACATGTCTGTCGCCGGAATACGCAGGGAAGACTTGACCCATAAGCCCGTCTCCTTCGTCAGCGTTCGCGCGAGCGATGTGGATAGTTCCTCTGGAAAGCCCTCCGACGGGATGAGGTAAACCGCGATTTTGTCGACGGGACTCGCGTTCGGAAAAGGCTGTGCGCTAGCCAAACTCAGGCAGAGGGAAAGAGCCGCGAAAAGAGCGCTTCGTTTATTCATATGCGTTTCGAGTGATTAATTTTATAAATCGCCAAAGCGCTGGGTACCATTGATGAGTGCAGTACAAACTAGGGACTACCTCGGCTGCCAGGGCAAATAGAATCTGGTAAGGATGGCGCGAGTCTTGTGGACTGTCCGGACAAATTGAAGGCATGTTGTCACAAGAAAGTTGGCAGAATAATACCCTATATGTGAGACAAGTGACCGGCTGATGTAGCAGTGCCAACCCTCCTCATGATACTGGCAGGCCGCTATTGCTGGCGTAGGAAACGTTCGTGAAATCGCTTTGACCGACAGTTCAGGGTCGATTGCAGACATTAAGGCTAAACGTCTGCTTTTCGGAATTTGCTTTGCTTTTTCCGAGATGCCCTGGTTAGTGATTCGCAATCCGCTTCGCAATCCAAAAGCACAGTATGCCCCCACCGACGTACAGCAAAACAGCCGACACAAAAGGACCGGGGCTAACGGCGAGTTCAATAACAACATCAGTTGATCTCGACCCAACTCGCACTCGACCTAGATAGACGGCGTAGAGCGCATACCCCCAGTATCCGGCGCCAACGACTCTTGCTGCCCAAGACACGGCTATGTGGATTGTGCTTGGTTGTGGAAATCGCATACTGCTAATGGTGACAGAAAAAAACAGTTTCGGCATACAATCGCGCTTCGACAGCCTACTTGCTACGCCTCCACGATGCGATTTCCGTTGCGAGATCTGGATCTTTGCTTGGCTCATCGATCGCTTGACGCGCTTCCGCATTGCGAGCACGTTTGATTGCCAGAAGCAGCGCCAGCCGGCTTTCGCCCAGCGTCCGATCCTTCGCAAGCTCGATAGTCTCAGACAAGTTGTCGGGGCCTGTTGTATGCGCGATTGCGACCCCCAACCCATAGCGGAAGCCTTTTGAGACCGGTGGCTCACGCCGGAAAAGCGGTTTGGTAGAACGAAAGCTTCCCAAGCTTACGACGAGGGTTCGATTCCCTTCACCCGCTCCAGCAGGCCAGGCGCCTCTCAGATGCGGAATTTCCCGGTCTTGCCCAGCTTCTCTGCGGCTATCCCGGCAACGCGGCGTACATGGGCATGCGATGCATCCTGCGCCGCCTGAGGATCGCGCCGGCGCAATGCGTCGACAATATCATTCATTTCCATGGCGGCCTCGGTTCCGCGTCCCCTGGTGCTGATGGTCACCGCGCGCAAACGGTTAATGCGGGCATTGAGCGATTGCACGACGCTCCACGCGATCGCAAGACCGGTCCCGGCGAACATCGCCTCATAGAACGCCGAGGTTCGCACAAGCACTTCATGATAATTCTCGTCTTTAAAGGCGGCCTGGATTTTTTTATTCAACTCATCCAGATGCTCTATTGTTTCGTCGCTCGCGTTTTGTGCGCACAGCCGGGCCGCATGCCCTTCGAGCAGAGCGCGTATTTCATAAATCTGAGCGGCCTGGTCGGCGTCCAGCGTAGCCACCACCGGACCTTGATGGGGAATGGATTCGACCAGTCCCTCGGTTTCGAGATGGCGCAGGACTTCACGAACGATCGACCGGCTCACATCGAGCTGTTCACACAGATGGCGTTCGACCAGCCGCTCTCCCGGCTTGAAGTGTTCGCTCAGAATGGCTTCGCGCATTTTTTCCAGCGACAGCTCGCGCAAGGTTTTTGCAGTGCGATTTACTTTAAGGGAACCAGGCTCTTTGGCAGTCACCGTTAATCCTTGTCTACCTCGCCCAGGCAGAAGTATTTGATTTCAAGATAGTCGTCAATTCCGTAGCGGGATCCCTCTCTTCCGAAGCCGGACTGTTTCATCCCTCCAAAAGGGGCCACTTCCGATGAGATCAGACCGGTATTGATGCCCACCATTCCGGCCTCGATCGCCTCCGCTACACGCCAGACCCGCGCGATGTTGCGAGTATAGCAGTAGGCCGCCAATCCAAAATCGCTGGCATTGGCCTGCGCAATCACATCGGCCTCATCGGTAAAGCGAAACAACGGCGCCAGCGGACCGAAGGTTTCTTCCCTTGCAACGCGCATCCGGGGCGTGACATCCCTCAGCACGGTGGGCTCGAAAAATGATCCTCCCAGTGCATGCCGCGTGCCGCCGGTCATGATGGCGGCGCCATGTTCCAGCGCGTCGGCAATATGCGCTTCCACCTTGGCAAGCGCTTTTACGTCGATCAGCGGACCCTGGGTCACCCCGGCGTCCATTCCGTTGCCGACCTTGAGCATTCGCACCGCCGCGGTCAGTTTTTGGGTGAATGCCTCATATATTCCCGCTTGCACATAGAAGCGATTGGCGCACACGCAGGTCTGGCCGGCATTGCGAAATTTGGAAGCGAGGGCGCCTTCTACAGCCGCATCCAGGTCGGCGTCATCGAATACGATGAAAGGCGCATTTCCTCCAAGCTCCATGCTCATGCGCTTGACAGTGTCGGCACATTGCCGGATCAGCAGCTTGCCGACCTCGGTGGAGCCCGTGAATGTGAGTTTGCGAACCAGCGGATTGCCGGTAAGTTCGAGGCCGATGGCCACAGCATCGCCGGTCACGATATTGATCACGCCCGGCGGGATCCCGGCAAGCTCGGCCAGCCTGACCAGCGCCAGCGCGGATAAAGGCGTCTGTTCGGCGGGCTTGGCCACCACCGTGCAGCCGGCAGCCAGGGCGGGAGCGATCTTCCGGGCCAGCATCGCGTTGGGGAAATTCCATGGTGTGATCGCCGCGACGACGCCTACCGGCTGCTTGAGCATGACAAAGCGTTTGTCGGATTGTGGCGTCGGAATCACCTCGCCGTAGACGCGCCTGGCTTCCTCGGCAAACCATTCGATGTAGGACGCGCCATAGGCAATTTCACCTCTTGCTTCGGCGAGCGGCTTGCCCATTTCTTCAGTCAGTATTGTCGCCAGCACCTCGGCATTTGCGCTTACCAGGTCGAACCAGCGGCGCAGCAGCCCTGCACGTTCTTTTGCGGTCCGGTTGCGCCAGCCCGGTCCCGCGGTATGCGCGGCGTCGATGGCCGCGCGGGTTTCCGCCGCGCCGAACATCGGCACGCTGCCGATGACAACGCCGGTGGCAGGATTGGTGACATCGAGGCGCTGCGCGCCGTCGAGCCATTTGCCGTCGATATAACAGCGCGATTGAAGCAGGTCCTGGTAGGTACAGATTTTCACGGGATCGATCTCAAGAAGGCGGTTTGGGATGAAGGGACTTGGCTCTGCAAATCCGGGGCCGAACAGCGTTCCGGCCGCGCGACCGGAGTCACGCGGCCGGAACGCTGGATCACTCGGTAGCGGCGACGGCGTGGGGCTTCTTCAGAAATGCGAGCAGCGCCTGATTAACGCGCTCGGCGGAAGTCAACACCATCATGTGGCGCGCGCCCTCTATGATTTCGACGCTTGAATTCGGCGCCAGTCTGGCCATCGCTTCGGACATTGCCGGGGAAGAGTTAGGGTCGAACTCTCCGGTCATGAAGAGCGCGGGCACTGCCAGCCTGGCTAAGCCCTCGGCATGCGCAGCGTCGGCACTGGCGAACAGTTGATAGCTCCGGGCGTAGCCTGCGGGATGGGCCCGCTTCATGAAACCTGCCACCAGATCGGCATCGGCTTGCAGCTCCGCCGGCACCGGATTGCCGAACCAGCGCTCGATTGTCGAGTCGAGCGTAGCCGCCACACCAACTTCCCGCAGCGTGCGCGCCCGCGCAAGGACAGCTTCGCGCTGCTCGGGCGTGCGCATGAATACCGCGTTGACCGTAGCAATTTTCCTGGTGCGCTCAGGATAGGTCAGCGCGAACTCCAGGGTCACCAGCGCGCCCATCGATTGCCCGACAATGGCTGCGGATTCAATCTCAAGATGATCAAGCAGCATTTTCAACTGCTGCCCATAGTGCGCCAGCCTGGCGTCTTCGGGAGGGTCCTGGCTGGCGCCATGGCCGAGCAAATCGTAGACGATGACCTGATACTCGCTTGCGAGGCAGGCCAGCTGACGGGTCCAGACCGCCTGCTCCATGCCGACGCCGTGAACCAGCACCACGGGTTCGCCGGCGCCATGGACGCTATAGGCCGTACCATTGATTACGCCCGTCGCTACCGGCGCCTGCTGTGGTGTGGCCTCACGCTTCATTGCTGCCCAGCTCCTTGAGGTCCTGATAGCGGTCACCGATCCGGTGATGCGGCCGGCCACCGATCGAGGCGCCCAACGCAACCACGATTTCATCGGGGCCGGGAGCATCGTTAATGGAGAATTGCAAGGTCAGGTAGTGCGAACGCATTCCCTCATCGCCTTTATGCATCATCGGAATGGAAATCGAGCAGTTGGGTCCGCCGCGCACATTCGTGAAGCTCAGATAGCTCTTGGCGCCTACTGCCTTGCGATAGAAATTACCGAAGCGCAAAGTATGGATCAGTGCGGATGCATGCTCGATTTCACCATTCGAACCGACCACCGCGGCTTTTCCATATCCTTCAATGACGTCTCCGGAACCGGCCATGCGAATGATTTCGGAAGTCAACAGCTCACCCAGCACCGGGGCGACCGCATGGATGCCTGGCTTCAGGTCTTCTACAAAGCCAAGCCCTGCCCACGGATTCTTCAACACTGCGGCCGCTGCAAACATTCTCAATGGTATGGCTGCAGCCTTCCCGCCCTCGATCAATGTCTGTTCAGCGTAAGTGACTATTTTGCGAATCTCAGCCATGTTTGTTTTCCTTGTAAAAATACAGCGTAATGAAAGTCATGAGGCATGCGGGCATGCCAAAACCATTGTATGGAAAACGCCCGCTTCTTTTCATGTGGCAGTCCGTAATTCCATTCATGCGCATCGTTGACGACGCGCCTTTTCCTGGCATGGGCATCGCGCTTATTCAGCAGTAATCCTGGCCGCTTTGACGACCGCCTGGTATTTCTCGACTTCCGCCGCCATGAATTTGCTGAGCGCCGCCGCCGGAGCGCCGGAAGCGCTGATGCCTTGCTCCGCCAGACGCTTTTGAACAGTCGGGTCGGCCAATACCTGCTGCGACGCCGCCTGGAATTTTTGCAGAATTTCAGGTGATGTCTTGTTTGGCAAAAACAATCCGAACCAAACGCCCAGATCAAAACCTTCAAGCCCTTTCATCTGGCCCATCGCAGGAATATCGGGCGCCAGTTCGGACGGTTTGGCACTGGTGATTGCATAAGCCTTGATCTTTCCCGACTTGATGTACGGATTCGCCGCGCTGATCGTAGCGACGCTGAGATCGACCTGGCCGCCCATGAGGTCAACCAATGCCGGCGCCGAGCCGCGGTATGGGACATGCGTCATCGATACATGGGCGCGCATTTTCAGCAGTTCGCCGGCGACATGCATGGGCGTGCCGTTGCCAGCCGATGCGTAGTTCAGCGAGCCAGGCTTCGCACGCGCGAGAGCCAGAACTTCTGCCACCGAATTTGCAGGCAGTCCTGGCTTGCCGACCAGGACCATCGGGCCTGTGCCGATAAAGACAACGGGCGACAAATCCTTGATGCCGTCATATTCGAGCTTCGGATTAATCACTTTATTGATCAGAATTTCCGAGCCGGAGCCAAGAAAAATCGTGTACCCGTCCGGCGCCGCGCGCACTGCCTTCTGCGTGCCCAGCATGCCGCCGGCGCCTGCCACGTTTTCGATGATCACCGGCTGACCAAGCCGTTCGCCAAGCATCGGGGCAATGCTGCGCGCGATGTTGTCGGAACTGCCGCCGGGCGCAAACGGAACAAGCATGGTGATCGGCTTTTCCGGCCAGGCGGCCATTGCCGACGATCCGATCAAGGATGCGGCAAAACCGGCCGTCAATCGGCGCAACACCTTGATTACCATATGTTTATTTTTAGTATTCATCACAATCTCCCTAATAAAATTGGCGGATTTTCGCCCTCAAAATGTCTTCTTGTATTATGGTATACCAAGATTCTTGGATTGTATCGAAATCGGTCAAAAAAATTTTTACGTGTTATCGCTGACGACTAGATCGGGGCTACGGAATCGGGCGTAATGGCGCTGTCCGCATCGGCAAAGCTGTCGATGAATACGATACGCTCGCGCGCATTGAACACGAGCGGGATGCCGAGATCGACATTGGCGTCGGGGCTGGTCTTTGTTATTCACCCTGGCTTGAAGGCTAGCCTCTTTCAGGGCGATCCGCGCCATGCGCAGGCGGTGTCGAATGTCGCGTTAACCTTTAGCGCTCGTAATCCACTACCCGGCGCTCGCTGCGCGCTTCCAGAATAAACGGCGCGACCGCCACATGCTCCGGATGGTGATGATAAGCGTCGAGCGCTGCGCGATTCGCAAATTCGGAGTACAGCACCAGGTCGCCGCTGGCGTCGCTCGCCGAAAAATCCACGCCGACTTCAAGCGCCAGCAAGCCGGGAATTTTCCCGTTCAATTTTTCCAGCATTTCCTTGATCAGCCGGGCATTGGTCGCCTTGTCGTTGCCGTGGGCGGATTCCTTCAGCCGCCATAAGACTATATGTTTAATCATGCTTCTCCCTGTAGTTGATTGGCCCTCATGCGCTTGCGCGATCCGACAGGCAGCTTGTTCCGATTCTGCCTGCTCATGCAGTAATAAATCAATGCGAAATTTTCATGCCGTCATCTGCCTGTATGCAGTTCTCCGGGGCCACTGCTATACTGCGGCGGTGTTCATTCCTTCCGGATTGTATGAGACGCGTTCTCGTCATCTTGCTAATTTTTCTGTTTCCCTTGCCGCCTTACGCAGGCTCGCTGGACCGCACTGTACCGGTACATATGGAGATCACCGGGCATGCAGTTTTTGCCGACGCGGCAGACCATGGCGCATCTGCTTTTGAGCTTGCGGCCAATCCGGACACCCTCGAAGAATTACCGGCCGACGCGGACCCCTGCGAATCGCTCGGTTCAGCCACGCAGTCTCTGCCTGTGCTGCTGGTGTCCTCTTATCCCCCGTATGCGCCGGCTTCACGGCATCTGTTGTTCCCGCAGATAACCAAACCGCCGCCACTGGCCTGACGCTTCCACCTGGCGAGGCTGCGGCTGTCGCCCGGACCATCATGCTGGTGTAGGACATCACCGCGAGCCTGCTTCGGCAGCGGCGGCCTCGCCTTTAATCATTGCAGGAGGATGTAGTGCGGCGTCATCGATTTTTCAAGCGCATGCCGACGGGGGAATCACTGCGGCAGTATCGGTTCCTCAAGCCGTTTGCGCCTTACCTGGACCGCCATTTTCTGTGGCAATTCAATCGCAAGAGCGTGGCCGGCGGCTTGGCGGTGGGCCTGCTTTTCGGAATACTGAGCCCGTTTGCGCAAATACTTCTGGCGGCTATCGGCGCCATTGCGCTGCGGGTCAACCTTCCGGTGGCGGCGTTCGCCACCCTGGCAACCAACCCGCTCACCGTGCCGCCGCTTTACTATGCCGCATACCGGCTCGGCAGTTTTCTTACCGCCTCCGACGAGGACGTCAGGCACCTTGCCGGCGGTGGCTATGCGCAAAATTATTATGACCAGTTAGGCCAGGCGCTTCGATCCTTTCCGCTGTTTATCGAATGGGCTTTAAGCTTCGGCCTTCCGCTCATGCTGGGACTCGCGATCATCGCCACCGTCTCCGCGATCCTTGGATATGTTGCGGTCAGCCTGCTATGGCAATTGTCGGTGCGCCTGCGCTGGCACAAAAGGCGGCGGCGCCAGCCATAGACGGAAACCCCGTCATGCATATTTTTCAAACCAGCATCGCTAAAAAGGAAATGACTCAAGTGGATTCCCTTCATCCGAATCAGCAACAAGATACCAACGCAGCGACGAATTCTCCCGGAGAAAAAATCAGGACAGTGATCGAACAACTGCCGCCGGACGGCGTGACCCTGAGCGAGATTCTGGAACTGGTCGGCAAGGACAGCCTGTTGCTGCTGGCCAGTCTGCTTTCGCTGGTTTTCCTGATTCCGGTATCGATTCCGGGCGTCAGCACCGTGTTCGGCGCCGCCATCCTGTTGATCGGCATCAGCCGCCTGCTCGGCCGCAACCTGTGGCTGCCGAAGTCATTCATGAACCGCGTCGTGTCATCCGACAAGCTGCGTCCCGCGCTCAATAGCGCGCTCAAATGGCTGCAAAGGCTGGAGCGGGTAAGCCGTCCAAATCGCCTGGCCTGGCTGGCATCCGAGGGCTTGATCGGCAAGATCAACAGTTGCGCGCTGATCCTGGCAGCGGTGCTGCTGATGGCGCCGTTCGGGCTTATCCCGTTCAGCAACACGCTGCCCGCCATTGCAGTCTTGTGCATCGCAATCGGGATGCTGCAGCGCGACGGCGTCTGCATCCCGCTCGGCCACCTGGCCAATATCGCGACCATCATTTACTTCACTGCGATCATCGCCGGCGGCGGCATGGCTATCCGTGAGACGCTGCGCATGCTGTCGAACTGATCGTGAAATGCGTGATGGCATGGCAGGAGGCCATCGTAAGCTTGCAAGGCTGCGAGTGACGGGCGAGAGAGAATGCCCTTCTCTCGCATGAGCCTTTCCACGCGCTCTTTCAGCTACTCATTTTGCGACGCCAGCGCATGGCGCGCCATGGAACGCTTCTAAGGAAAATCACATGCGCGACTATCGCGAGAGCCCATCCCAAGGCAAGCGCCAGGATCTTGTTCCGTTCGGCGTGACATACAGATACAGCCCTTCCGAATCCGATATTTTTTGCGCCTGGCTGGCGGCTTTAATGGTTCTGATCTTGAGGCCGGTGAGCGCGATGACGGTATTTTTCTAAACGGTAAGATAATACCGTCAAGAATACCGCCATTTTCTTGTACATTACAAGACGGCAATAGACAGATAAAACATTAACTTATTGATTTTAAACGATTTATTATATGTCTTTAGACAAGCTCAGCATCCGCTCGACATAACGCGCGATCAAGTCAATTTCAAGATTGACCTTGCTGCCTGCTTTCAAATGCTTGAGTGTCGTGACTTCGATCGTGTGTGGTATCAGGTTGATCGAAAATTCACATCCGGTCGCCGTATCGGTGACACGATTGACGGTGAGGGATACGCCATTGACCACCACCGATCCCTTGTAGGCAAAATATTTCCCGAGCTCGCGCGGCGCCTCGATCTTCAGCTCCCATGATTCACCGACCGGCATGAATTCAAGCACCCTGCCCAAGCCATCGACGTGACCCGACACCAGATGGCCGCCCAGGCGGTCTGCGAGGGTCAGCGCCTTTTCCAGGTTGACCTCGCCCACGGCGTCGAGACCGGCGGTACAGTTCAGGCTTTCCCGCGAGACGTCGACCTCGAACGTGGTGTCGGTCTTGGCGACGACCGTCATGCAGGCGCCATTGAGTGCGATCGAGTCGCCGAGCGCCACATCCGCCAATGGCAGTCCGCCGGCATCGATCGCCAGCCGCAGGCCGGCATCGGGTTGATTGCCCAATGGGGAAAGTGTAGTGATGGTGCCGATGGCGGCGACAATTCCGGTAAACATAGGTGTATTTCTGGCTAGGTAAAACGGGCAAGGATACGCAAATCCGCGCCGATCTGCTTGACCTCGTGAAAAGACAAGGCACGTTTGCCGTCCAGCGACTCGAGCGCACGCAAGTCGAACAGGCCTTGCGCATCGCCGATCAGGCTCGGGGCCAGATAAAGTAATAATTCGTCAACGCAGGCTTCGCGGATCAGCGAACCATTGAGCTTGAAACCGGCTTCGACATGCAGTTCATTGATCTGCCGCCGGCCAAGTTCCCGCATCAGCGCGGGCAGGTCAACCTTGCCCTGCGCGTTCGGCAATAGGATAATTTCGGCGCCGCGTTCTTGCAGGATCGCCTCTTTTGCGGTATCCGAGCGTGCCGCCACAATCCAGGTGCCGCCACCGGCCAGCACGCGCGCGTCCGGGCTGACCTGCAGATCGCTGTCGATGACGATACGGCGCGGCTGACGGGTGGTGCCGACGGCTCGCACATTCAGTTGCGGATCATCTTCCCTGACCGTGCCGATGCCGGTCAGGATGGCACAGGCGCGGGCACGCCACCAATGTCCGTCATCACGCGCGGCTTGCCCGGTAATCCACTGGCTGCGCCCATTGTGCAGCGCCGTCTTGCCATCCAGGCTGGCCGCGGCCTTCATCCGCACCCACGGCGTGCCGCGTTGCATGCGGGAGAAAAAGCCGATGTTCATTTCACGCGCTTCCTGCTCCATTACTCCGCAGACAACCTCGATGCCCGCGCCTTGCAGCCTGGCGATTCCCTGCCCTGCGACCAGCGGATTGGGATCGGCAATCGCGGCGACGACTCTTGCGAGCCCGGCATTGATCAGCGCATCGGCGCAAGGCGGCGTGCGGCCATGATGACTGCAGGGCTCAAGGGTGACATAGGCGGTTGCGCCGCGCACGTCGAATCCGCGCTGGACCGCATCGGCCATCGCCTGCACTTCCGCATGCGCCTGTCCGGCGGGCTGGGTATGGCCCTCACCAATCACCCGCTTGTCCTTGACGATCACACATCCCACCCGGGGATTCGGCGAGGTGGTAAACAAACCCCGGGAAGCGCACTGTAAAGCGAGGGTGATGCCCTGTACGTCGTTCGTAATTTCCACGGAATTCTTCAAGGTGATTAATAAGGAGGGCGTCAATCGCCACAGCATTTCACAGTATATTCTAGCAAGTCGCGGGATCCGTCTGCGGATTGCACAGGCGCGGACGTCCCAGAAAATTGACTACAATTTTCCTTTCCTGCTTGTCAATGGAAAATCGCCATGCCCCCATTTGCGATGCCTGGCTATTGGCATTGGTCCGGGTACGTCCAGTGCCGTTATAGGCTAGGTATTGTACTTTTGAATCGGTAAACGCAGCCGCTATCGATATGCCATCGGGCGCCGGTCCGTGCGTGTAGATGACCTGGTCTCCGCCATCCGCTTTCTGGTTGGCATTACGATCGATCAGCACCACCCAACCCCTGGCCCAGTCAGTGCCGTCACCGGCCGGCACCAGATCGATGCGCGCGCCCCGCTGAATCGCTTCGGAGCGCGTCAGGTGGACGGCGGCTAAAAAGTCGTTGGCCGTAACCGTTATTTTCTGGTTGTGGATGAGGTGGCGGAATCCCGGGATACCGATACCAAGCAGAACTGCCGCAATGACCAGCACCGCCATCAGTTCAGTAATGGTGAACCCCCTGAACCTTTTCATCCGACTTACCAACAATGTGCAGCGGCACCGGAGGCCTTCCGGATGCCAGTACTTGTCAATGACAGATTCCAGCAGATCTCATCCTTGTAGTTCGCGTTCACCTTTGGCGTTCCCGGTTCTGCCGTCAGCTCTACGCAATTTTGAATCGTGTCGTCCTTGCATGGCGCCGCACTGATTTCATAGGAACTGGATGCCGCGCTCTCCGCTGAAAACCATTTGAAGCCATTTTCAGCCGTTGAAGAAAACGCAACGTAGGTGCTGTTTTGTGAATAATAGCGCTCCTGCTGCTGCATGAGAGCCAGCAATGCTGCACGTCCTTCCGCCCGCCTGGCTTTTCGAACCGACTCTTTGTATGACGGATATTCAATCGCCGCCAGGATTGCCAGAATGACGAGAACAACCAACAGCTCGATCATGCTGAATCCATGATCAGTCTGCTGCCCTGCCCTGGCGCGCCGCCTATTTCTTTTTGAATGCATCATGCAACTCCTGCCAGTTGGGGACTTCACGCCAGCTGAATCGTCCCGCCGGCAAAACAAGCGCAGCGGATCCGCCAGGCGACGCTGCAATATTGCCCTTCCTGCCACCGGGTCCGGAGTTTAATATCGTGTGTTTTTTCTTCACGATGCGACGGCCGATCGCGTCGCGTTCTCCTGTTTGTGTTTCCATCTCGATCAGGATCGGATAGCTGAGCAATCCGACTTCCGACAGATAGCCGGTCGCACTACCGCCCAGCGTCAAACCGGTCAGCGTATTGAGCGCATACGATCGCCCGCCGCTGATGCCGCAAGGATCGCTGCCCGGAATCAGGGTATTGAAATACAACCAGCCGCTTGCCACCAGAGCATTGCTCACACTTCTCTCGCCAGTCGTACGAGAAGCGGCAAAATCGACATACCAGCCCTTCTTTTCACCGCCGGCCGCCGCATAGGAAAAATGCTCGCCGCTGATGTTCATCACGCCATGACTGTCGGCAGGGCTTGCCGCCAGCGACCTTCCAACCAGTTCATGTCGTGACGTGACCTTGTATTCCTTGCTCCACGTATCGTGGATGCCGTAAAACGACTGCGTGCTGAAATTGCCCGGCGCTGCATCGGCGTCTTCAACAAATTTTCCTGTGCCGAACAACACGACAACACCAGGGCCAGGGGCAAATACGACTTTCGGCTGCGTTGTGATCGGCTGGCGAAGCTGATTGACATCCATGGCAGTAAAAAGAGGCTTCGCCGGCGTCGGACCGAGCGCAGCAGTCCACGGCGCGCTTCCGGTAAAATCAAAACGCCATAAATTCCCCTGCAGGTCTCCTGCATACGCATAACGTACCGCACCGTCATTGCCAATCACCAGGGCTGGAGAGGCGAGCGCACTCTGCATGCCGGCATCCATGGCGGGCACTTTGATTTTGTAATAATTGACATTCAACTTCCACTTCGCCTGGGGGCTCTTGTCCAACGAGAAAAGAAACAATACGCCCGGCGCCTTGTCATTAAATTTTCCGGGACCGTCATCCTTGTAGTTATTAAATCCGCTGGGGACGACAATAAAATATTTGTATTCTGGAACGCCGTTCGTCATTTTCGTCCGGAATTTTGCCACCAGAGGCGCGCTGGTTATATTGCCCATGTCGGCATCATCATCATCGGTAAATTCCATGATGACACCGGAGCCTGCGCCAAAGCGCGCCGGGTTGCTGACATCCAGCACAAAAATGCCTTGCGCTCCGCCGCCCATGCCCGATGCCAGCACCGTCTTCCATTCGCCGCCTGCCAGCGCGTCACTGACGCTGATCGCTCCATCCACATACGGCCGGTGAACATATCCCGGGGCGGTCAACTGGTTAAGCTTGTGTATCAGGCCATTGGGCACATAAGCAAACAACTCTTCGCCATCTGCCGCATCAAAGGCATGCAGCATGCCGTCGTTGGCGCCGACATATACCACTCCGGGCCGCGACTGGTGCTCGTCGAAGAATTTTCGATAAGCCTGGTCCTGCACTGCCGCCGCAGGCGCGCCGGCATGGACCGGGCTGCTATTGATGATGTCGCCCAGGACAGAATGCCGGGCGCGAAAAATGCCGTCAGCATTACCCTGCTCGAGATGTCGTTTGCCACGCAAATAGTGCAGGCGTTTTTCTCCAAGATGATCAATGGCATTGTCAACCGGGGAGGTATCAAGCACTGCCTTCTGACCGGCTGTCAAATCGGACCATAAGAATGGCACCGTCGAGATCGACCGGTCATCATTGATTTTTGCGGTAAATATTTTCCTGTTCTCCGGTGTCGGATGCGGCATTTTTCCCTTCCCGCTCGTTAAAATGACACCGGCATCCCAATCGCTGGATTGCGCTATCGTGAGAACACCGTTGGCATCGATCCGCAGCGCGCGTTTGCTGAGGCTGCCGCTCCATCTGAACGGGTCAAAACCGGCCTGAAAAATGAATGCGCCGTCAGTCGATATTCTGCTTGCCGACAACGTGATGCCGGCCGCGCTCACGCTTGCGGCGGCGACCGAGGCAAACAATCCGCGAATCGACTGCACCATGTCGTTTGGCTGCGCAGCCTGGAAATAATTATCGGGAATGCCGTCGCCGTTGCCATCCCATTCGGTGTCTTCACGCGCCATCCTCCTCTTGCCGTCAGCCCCCAGGGTAACGAAAGGATTGCCGTCGTTATTCCTGTCGGTGAAGCCGCCATACTTTGCGGCCAGGTAAAGCTGGCTGGATCCGGGTTTCAACAAATGGGTATTGCCGCCGTCATCAATATTGATCGCAACGGTTTTTATCCGAACCGGTTTATCAAGCCGTATGTCATTGGTATTGGCCCAATAGGCCAGTCCCGCCATGTAATAGGACCCATGCCCGGCTTCGCCGGTATCCATGTTCTGCAGATTCGCCAGATCGGGGCGCGGCGCCGCATTGGCATACATACCACTGAGATCTGCTTCCATTTCACCCACCTTGCGTGTCCACAACCTGACATCAAGCTCGGGGGTTTTTGATGGGACCGCTGCCTCGGCTGCGCGCGGCGCATCATGGGCGGTGGCGCCGTTTGCCCTTGTACGGATATTGCCTGGAATGTAGCGATCCCAGTTCGTATTCACATCGGCAATCGAGACGATGTAATTTCTTTGGCATGCGGTCGTTACCGGGTCCTTCCATGTCTCGATGACGGGGAAACCGTCTTTCATCGGATAGGTCATTCCAGCGCTCGCCTGCGAGGAAGGCTGCTTTCCCTGCAGGTAGCGGACGCCCTCATAAAATAATTCGCCCACGGGATCGAGGGATTTGTACACGCCGGATCGGCCCGACTTGTTCAGGTAGTTGATGACACCGCTATTCAATGTTGAGCTGCTGCGGTTGTGCTTGTCGTCAGGATTGGCATAAGACATGCCGGTTGCGGGATCCCACTCCAGTTCATCGTTGGCCATGTCATTAAAACCGGGCGCAAGAAATTTTCTTGCGCCTACATATTTCATGGGCGCTCTCAACACCCCGCCGTATCGGGTAGCTGAATCATCAAGCAGATATCCCATTGCGGAAAAGCGGATCTTGTCGGCATGCTGCTGAATCGTGCCGACGGGCTTGTAGGCAGCGCCATATTTTTGGCACAGGTCGGTGCGCTGCAAACCGTCGGCACTGTCACACACCTGAACCCTGACCAGATAGTCGCCCAGCCTTTTATCTGTTTTTGCGAGCACACCATTCCTGTCAAATGCGGGCGTGTCGCAATTGTTGCCGCTATTTTGGGAATCGCTGAACAGTATGCGATTGCGGCAGGATACGATGTAGAGCGTGTCAGGATTGAATGGCGTGACCTGGCTTGGGGCGCTTGAATGGGGGCTCGCCCTCAGTATCCTGCGGGGAAAATAACGAGGGTTGGCGTAGAACTCCTCCTTCAATACCGCTCGCTGCAAGATCGTCTGACCCGGCGTATCGACGATGCGGTCTCCACCGGTCAGACCATAGCGCAGCAGGTCGATCACGGAAGACGAGGCCCAGTTCATGAAATTGCCGCTGAAGGAATCGCCACCGCATTCATACGCCGTATCGGCATTTTTACGTATCGAAAAATACCCGTCATTGATGTTTCGGTTACCGCCGATGTAGCGGTAGCATTTGCGGGGATTGAAGTAGCCGATATATTCGCTTGTCCTGTTGTAGTTGCCTTCATCGGCCCGGTAGGCGATACCGATCGTCGGGTATTCCAGCGACAGGCTGAGCAGCATGTTCGGATGCACATTGCCGCTGCTGGCGGATAAAGGAAGGTTTGCGAGTTTTACCTCGGGCACGGCGAACGCATGCGAGGAATCGAATCCGGCGATGGCCGTCAATCCTGTCGCGATCGACACTCGCCACCGACCGCTCATGCCCACTGTCCCGCCATCACACGTCCTTGCGATAGAAAGTCTGCAAAATGATTCGCGTCGACTCACGCGCCCCGAAGCCGAATGCCGTAACACGATAGAAATAGGATTTGCCGGACATGTCCGCACTTTCACCCGGCTTGTTGTACACCATCAGTTCGACGATATATCTGGGCAGCCGGGCCGGTAACGATCCCTGTCCCGTCTGAAAAGCCTGGCCAGTAAATCGTCCGTACGGCACCGTCCTTGCTGTCGAGGCGTCGTCATCGAGGAAATCGACGGTCAGCCAGACTGGCGGGGCTCCCGCCGAAGCCCGCTGGCAGAGCCCAAGAAATTTCCCGGATACTGCGGGTGCACAGCCGTCGGCAAATCCGTCCGTTTTATCAGGCGAAAATATCGCGCTGCGTGTTCTTGCCGGATCAGGAGAATGTTCGATATCCATTTCCGCATCCATCAACGCTGCCTCAGCCGCCTGGAATGCAATAAGCCGGTCGCGATCATTGCGCGACGCTTTTTCTCCTTGTAACGCAATCTGCGCGCCGGAAATGCCTAACAACAAGGCGACAATCAGAATCAACAGGCAAATTATCAAAGCAATGCCTTGCTGCCTATACTTATTCATTCCGCGAGCCATCATGTTGCTCCCCCGCCCGACTGATTACGCAGATGAATCGTCGATGTAAAAATTTTCCTGAGGCGGTTGCGGGTAGCGGCAGTCAATTTTGAATCGTCGATGCTGACACCCTCATCCATCGCGCCATGCATATCCGAATAATATTTTCCAAACAGGTCGAACCGGTTTTCGGAGGCTGCCGCTTTTGCATTCTGTGATCCGCGTACCAGCAGCGCGATCTTCACGGCGACAATTTTTTTCCAATGGGTTTTACGGTTTTTGTCGAGCGACCTGGCAGCGGCATTCGGACCGGCCAGCACCAGCGTCTTGTCCAGTTCCTCGATGCTTTTCGCACTCACATACCGGTTCGGCAGACCGTCGGTATCGGAATCGATCCCGTACAGTATTTGAAACGATTCGACGCCGCGCGCGATCGCTTCCGAATTCCAGTTGCTGACGCCGCGGTATTTGCAGCGCAATTCGGGTTCACCGCTCTTGTCCGCAGCGACATAAAAAATGCTCCAGCCCCGCTCCACCTCGGCAACACCGAAGCCGCCGCAATTGAACATGGTTTCATCACCGTACGGCCCCAGGCCGCTGCCGGTGAAGCGTACAGCCAGCACGTCGCTGCCGTTGACCGATCTGGCCAAAGGGTAATCAATGCCGTTTTCATATTCTTTCAGGCTGCTTGCATCGAGTCCGCTGATACTGTCGACCAGGTCTGCATCGTTGACACCGGCGCTTGCCTCCCGGTCCCAGTTTTCATGGGCCGCCTGGCGCACGGCACGCGAAACCGCCTCCATCGCGGAGCGGCCAGTCTCACGCAGGCGGGAGCCTTCTTCCTGAGTGACATACGCAGATTTGGTCATGATCAGTAACGCTGTGGCTGCCAGTCCCACCAATAATCCGAGGGTGAGCGCCACCATCAACTCCACCATGCTCACGCCGCGCTGCGCATTGCTCGCCGATTCCCTCATGTCGCGGCTTGTCCCATATCGTCCGTGACGACGTGCACATTCAATTTGGCGTCGGCTCAACTGTGACCGCCACGCTGGGTGGGAAATGTTTGCTGTTGCCCTTCAACAGGCTGCCATCGGGAGCAAAACCCTTGCCTTGCCAGCCGATCTTGACAACGAGTGATGTGTTATTTTCCGCGTTCCCGGGCGAAGAACAAGCCCAGCGGAATGCGCCGGCGGCACTATCCCATGGGCTGGCATCCCGGCAAATCCTTATCCGTCCGCCTGGCAATTCAGCCTTGATGCGCCGCTTCCATTCATGGATATCAAATTGGGCCAACTCCGCGGCATCGCAGTCCGATGTGTAACAGGACACGCGTGGCGGCATGGCAGTGTGTGTCGCGGACTGAAAATCAAGGTGCAGAAAAGGGTTGAGACTATCGACCAGTTTCATCTGGTGCGTATTGGCTCGCATCCGATTGGCTATTTCGGATGCAAGTTCAATTGCCGTGGACTGAAAAGCGGATTGCTGCGTTGTCCGCAGAGCATGCAGTTGCATGGCGGCGATACCAATGACACTTATCCCAAGGATAAATACCGCCACCATGATCTCCACCAGAGTGAAACCGCTTTCATTCGGTTCTGTCATATTTTTTGTGCGGCATTAAGCCCTGGGCAAACCATTATCGAGAAAACGTGGCGTTCGCTCGCGCGAACCCCTCGGCCAGCATGATCAGTACAAGCACACTCAATGATTATTTTAAAGACAACTTTATTGCCAAAATTAAGGCAGCTTCGTCGAGCTGCTGTTGCAGGCTCACATTCAGGAACTGGGGATTTTTCTTTCGCGGCCGACTTCGGCGATCGCATCCTGGAATTCGGCGACATCTTCAAAACTTTTGTAGACGGAGGCAAATCGGATATACGCGATCTTGTCGAGGCGCCTTAACTCGCGCATCACCAGTTCGCCGATCTGGCCGGACATCACTTCACGCTCTCCACTGGAAAGCAGTTTTTCTTCAATGCGATGAATGGCGGCGTCAACCGCATCGGCGGATACGGGACGTTTGCGCAATGCGAGCATCAGGCTCGCACGCAATTTGAGGGGCTCGAATTCGGTGCGGCTGCCGTTTTTCTTGACGATGACAGGCATCGCCAGTTCGATACGTTCGTAGGTGGTAAAACGCTTTTCGCATTTGCTGCAGCGACGCCGGCGGCGAATGCTATCGCCTTCTTCAGACACCCTGGTGTCGAGGACTTGTGTGTCTTCGTGCTGGCAGAAAGGACATTTCATTGCGCTGGCCGCGATTCAGGTAGTTCGGCTTGTAAAAAGTATTAAATTCTCGGCAAGTATAATTATCATTTAACAAATTTTGCAACCGGCAGTCTGTAAAACAAGACGCTTCCACAACAGGTGGCGTCTTGACTGCCGATTGACAAGACAGCAAATGCGGCTGGCCCACCGCCGCATTTGCTTTAACATCACTTTGCCGCGTAGACCGGAAAAGCGGCGGTCAATTTCCTGACTTCCTGTTTGACGCGTTCGATGGTCGCTGCATCATGCGGATTGTCCAGCACATCGGCGATCAGGTTGCCGACAATTACCGCTTCCGCTTCCTTGAAGCCACGGGTTGTCATCGCCGGGCTACCCAGACGGATACCGGAGGTGACGAATGGTTTTTCCGGGTCGTTCGGAATCGCGTTCTTGTTGCAGGTCATGTGCGCCGAGCCGAGGATCGCTTCCGCTTCCTTGCCGGTGATGTTTTTCGCACGCAGGTCGACCAGCATCAGATGCGACTCGGTGCGTCCCGACACGATGCGCAGGCCGCGCGCGATCAATGTCTTTGCCAGCGCGTCCGCGTTTTTCACGACTTGCTGTTGATAAGTCTTGAACTCGGGCGTCAACGCTTCCTTGAACGCTACCGCCTTGCCGGCGATGACATGCATCAGCGGACCACCTTGAATGCCGGGGAAAATCGCGGAATTGATGGCTTTTTCGAACTCGGCTTTCATCAGGATCACGCCGCCACGGGGGCCGCGCAGCGACTTGTGTGTGGTGGAGGTAACAAAGTCGGCATGCGGTACCGGGTTCGGATATTCACCGGCGGCAATCAGTCCCGCATAGTGCGCCATATCGACCATGAAGTAGGCGCCGACCGCTTTCGCAACCCTGGCGAAACGTTCGAAATCGATGCGCAAGGCGTACGCGGACGCACCGGCAATGATGAGCTTGGGTTTCTTTTCGTGCGCCAGCCGCTCCATGGCGTCGTAGTCGATTTCTTCCTTGTCGTTGAGCCCGTAGGAAACGACGTTGAACCACTTGCCGGACATATTGAGCGGCATGCCATGGGTCAGGTGACCACCTTCGGCGAGCGACATGCCCATGATGGTATCGCCGGGCTTCAGCATGGCGAAGAACACGCCCTGATTGGCCTGGGAGCCGGAATTCGGCTGCACGTTGGCGGCTTCGGCGCCGAATAATTCTTTCAGACGATTGATCGCCAGCGTTTCTGCCATGTCGACGAATTCGCAACCGCCGTAATAACGTTTGCCCGGATAACCTTCGGCATATTTATTGGTCAGTTGCGAGCCTTGCGCCTCCATGACGGCAGGCGAGGTGTAATTCTCGGAGGCGATCAGTTCGATATGTTCTTGCTGACGGGTGTTTTCAAGCTGGATCGCGGCCCAAAGTTCAGGATCGACTTTGGCGATGGTATGGTCTTTTGCAAACATGGAATTCTCCAGTCGATTAAGGATAAAGAGAGTGTCTCAATCGAATGAGGGCCAAAAAAGGGAATGACGGCAGCCTCAAACGTACTTGCCATATCTTGGCTGCCCAGGCGCACGGCTGTTGAAATCTCACGCTTCCCGATGGATGCCCATCTTTACCGGGAGAGTGGATTACCCGGTTTTTTCGCCAGTCACGTGAGACGAAATGGTCCTGCATTGTAAGTTATGGGCTTGAATTGGGCAAGAATTGCACTGTAATCGGAGCGCGACAATAAAGCCGTCTCCTTGCTATTTCGGCCGGACACCGGACGCACAAGCAAACCTGGCGCTGCTGGCAAGCCACCGTCGGCAGCGTTCTCGCAAATCTTATTTCCACATAAAAATAAAAATTCATGGAAAGGCGCGTGGCCGCGGCCATGACGCAACAAAGTGCGCAAATAATTGTAAAAAAGACATTATCAAGCTTACAATGAAAGCAATCGAAGTCGCGTACGAATTGCAGGATCGAGGTGCTCAACATGCCACGCCAAACAAGCAACAAACGAAAAAACCGACATTGCCAGACTGGTTTTACGTTGGTGGAATTGATGATCACGATATTAATTTCAGCAATTCTTCTGGCAATAACCATACCGTCGTTCACAGTTTTTCTGAAGACTGTCCGGCTCAATTCGCTCTCTGCCACGATTGTATCGAGCCTTCAGGAAGGGCGCAGTGAAGCAATCAAACGCAATGCCCGGGTGCTGGTGTGCGCCAGCGACAGTGCCGGTGCCGCATGCCGGAGAGACGCCGACTGGGGTAGCGAAGGATGGATTGTGTGCTACGACAACGATGCTGACAACACGTGCGATCCGACGGCCGACACAATGCCAAACCCGATCCGCCGTGAAAAAGCTGTCAACAACGGAATTGCCCGCATCACAGGTCCGGTTTCCCCGATCGGTTTCAATCCGACAGGCAGCCAAGGCGCAGTCGGCTCGACACCCCTGACCATAACGATAGTGGCGGGCGCCGAGCGCGGCGCCCCATCGCGCAGCATCACGATGGCAGCAACCGGCCTGATCAAGGGTACCCGCACCAACTGAATAATTGAAAAAATGCATCTTCATCTTCATCAGATTTCTCCCACGCGAAAATGGTCCGGCATTTCCATGCTGGAAGTGCTGGTTTCGCTGGCCGTAATCGCGATTTCCATGCTGGGTGCGGCAAACTTGCAACTCAACAGCCTGAAAATGTCCAAGAGTGCGGCGAACCGGACCCAGGCAATCTTCCTGGCCACAGAAATTGGCGAACGGATAGAGGCCAATAAAACCGGGGCAATCGCTGGAGCGTATGTGAGTTCGTCAACCACGGCTGCTCCACCGTCCGTCGGCAGTGACTGCAAGGCAGTCAGCTGCAACCCGGTCCAGCTTGCCGCTTACGACATTGCGCAATGGAATACGCGCATCGGCAACACCCTGAAAAGTGCGACCTGGGACATCACGAACACAATCGCAGCGCCATCCACTTACAACATTGTGATCAGATGGCGCGACCGGCGCGACAGGACGATCTACGGTTCAGCGGGCGAACTCGATGATTTGCAATATGTTGCAACCAGAGTCATTCAACCATAGCGGGCAGGATCATGAGCGCGAACAGCCCACTTCGATCAATTTTTCATCACAAGCAGCAAGGACTTACCATCATCGAACTGATGATCGCATCGACGTTAAGTCTGTTGATAGTGCTTGGCGTCACAGGCCTGTACCTTGCCAGTTCGTCGAGTGAACGCACCAACGCCGCCACATCGGAAATTCTGACCAACGGGCGTTATGCCATGGAAGTCCTGCGGCGCGACCTGATGCATGCGGGATACCGTGGTCACACCTGGGCCAAGAACTCAGTACCAACCACGGCCCTGGGGCTTATCACCAATGATTGCAGCGACGGTTTTGCAGTGGATCTGGACGGGGCCATCTTCGGCAGCGACGACACAAATCCATACGTTGGCACATGTATTCGAGCAGCCAGCTACGCGACTGGCGATATCCTGGTGGTACGCCATGCCGGCTTGACGCCATTGTCCGGAGCGCCACAGGCCAAAGGCATGTATTTACGTTCGGCTTACGAGCGTGGCGAAGTGTTCAGAGGGGACCAGGTCAACGCAGTGGCGCCCCGCTTTGCCGATGCCGCACCCGTCACCGATTATCCGCTTGAAGCCAAGGTGTATTTCATCAGCCCGTTTACCAGCGACGCCAGCGAAACGCCCCGGATTCCCGCACTGAAGCGGATCCGGCTTGCCCCGCCCGATCCAGTCATTGACCCTGCAATGACCCAGGAAGTAGTGGCGAGCAATATCGAAAATATCCAGTTGCAATATGGTCGACTCAAGACAGACGGCACCACGCAATTCTACGACGCCAATTCCATCAGTGCCGCGGGTATCGCAAGCGAGTGGGAAAACGTCGTTGCTGTACGCGTCTGGCTGCTGGTACGCGCCAGCGTCCCCGAACCAGGCTATACCAACAACACCGTTTATGTATTGGGAAATCAGACCATTACTCCCGCCGATGGATTCCGCCGCGAAGTGTTCAGCACGGTCGTCCAGCTTCGAAATCATTGACTCGTTCCGGACTACGGCATGCCCATCGACTTGATCCACACACACGCCAGGCAGAAGGGCGCAGTCCTCGTTACAACATCAATATTGCTGGTTGCCATATTGATTCTGGGGCTGGTTGCCATCATGGTCGCCCGCAGCGAGTTGAAAATTTCAGGAAATCTGCAATACCAGACTGCAGCACTGGACCAGGCGGAAACAGCGGTCGCCGCAGCCGAAACGTGGCTGAAAACCGGCACCAATTTTAGCAAGGCAGCTTTCACTGCCCGCGGCGCCAACGATCTTCATCTCTACCCTGCAGGTCACCTGAACGGGAGCAGCAGTGACAGGGATCCGCTCAGAATGAGCTGGAACGACAACAATTCATTAGCCGTCGCTTCGGCAGGGCCGCGTTATCTGATTGAACGTATTGCAAGCGGAAAGTCGATAGAGGGCTCAAGTAACGATAAAACAAGAATCAACTTGTACCGGATTATTGCCAGGGGCGAAAGCGCACGTGGCTCAGTGAGATTCGTGCAGACCATATTCAGTGTCAGATGTTTTGATGTGGAGCAAAAATTGTGCTCTGACTATAACTAGGTCGCGGGAGCCACCATGAGAAAAAAAACCTTGTATTTTGCGGCGGCCGCACTGTTTTCTGCAGCTGTCGCGGGTTATCTGCTAGCCGCCACGGCGGTCGTTCCGGGCAACCATCCTATCGGTTATGTCGGGCCAGTGACATCGAGCAGTTTGCTGATAAGCAGCGGCAATGAGGTTCTGTTCCGTACCCAATATGACAGGGATGACTGGAGTGGCAATGTTCTTGCCTTTCCGCTTTCAGCAACAGGCGCCATGAATGAGAATGGCGAACTCTGGGGTGGCGGTGCGGCTAAAAAGCTGGACCAGCAGAATTACGACACTGGCCGCAACGTCGTCACGATGAAAGAGGACGGCACCAACATAGAATTCCGCTGGGACAAGCTGTCGACTGCCCAGAAAACATCCATCGGCAATGACACCGACGGGCCCCGTATTCTTAATTTCATTCGCGGAGACCGCTCGAACGAACTGCCAGCCGGAAGCTTGCGGGAGCGCTCCAGCGTACTGGGCGACATCATCCATTCTCGTCCGCATTACCTGCCAAATGGTGGCAGTCCGGTACTCTTCGTCGGCGCGAACGACGGCATGCTGCATGTCTTCGACGCGTCAAAAACCGGACCTGGAAGTGGCAAGGAATTGTGGGCCTACATTCCTTCAATGCTGATTCCCGGATTGAAGCGGCTTGCGCAACATCCATACACACACACCTACTTCGTTGACGGCGGCATCAGTGTCGGCAATGTCAGGACGCGTGCGGCCGACAATACAACCGTGAGCAAGACTATTCTGGTGGGCGGCCTGGGCGCCGGCGGAAAGGGATTGTTTGCGCTCGATGTCACCAGCCCGAGGCCTGACAGTGAAAGTAGCGCAAAAAACAAAATCCTGTGGGAAATCACGCCTGATAAAACCAATACCCCGGGTGCGATGCCTTACGCCAATCTTGGCTATACCTACGGTACCCCGCAAATCGCCAAACTCAGTACCGGCGATTACGTGGCAATCGCCGGCAACGGTTACAACAATGGAACCGGCCAGGCATCCCTGTTCATCATTTCGATCGAGACAGGCCAGCTCGTTCGCGAAATTTCCGTGGATGCGCCGGGCGCCACGCTCGATCCCAACAATGGCTTGTCATCCCCTTTTCTCGTCACCAACAGCGACGGCGTCGTCGTCCAGGCTTATGCCGGCGACTTGAACGGCAGGCTGTGGAAATTCGACCTGAGCTCAAGCGACAAGGCAAATTGGACCAAAACCTTGCTGCACCAAACCACTCCCGCCCAAGCCATCACCGCGGCGCCCGCCGCCAGTCGCCATCCGGAAGGCGGTTACATGGTCACGTTCGGAACCGGGCGCATGTTATCGGCTGCCGACGCGACCGACAACACCGTCCATTATGCGTACGGCATATGGGACGGCGCTCCCGCCACCAATCAAACGCTGTTGACACAGACACTGGCCGAACGACTGTATACCCTCGGGGATGCCAGCAAAAGGGTACGTGTGCTTGGGACAAATAATCAGCCGAACTGGACGGCGGGTGGAAACAGGGGATGGAAGGTCGCGCTACCCCCGGGAGAGCGCATTATTGGCGACGGCGTATTCCAGGAAAACAGTCGATTTTATTTCACCGCCTACAATCCGACTATCCCCGGAACTGCCAATTCACCCACTGGTGAAAATTGGCTGATGGAGCTCAATTACCTTTCCGGCGGTGCTGAAAATTCACCATTCTTCGATATGAATGGAGACCTGCTGCTGAATGATGCGGACAGGGTCAAATACACCGAGGCCGATCGTCCGCAATCGCCCAGGAACGTGGGAGATCCGATCGAGGGTAGCCTTGGCATCCCCGCAGGGAAACTGATCAACATGGGGGTCGCTTCCCATCCGATTCTGCTGGAGCTGCAATCACTGAACATCACGTTCTTGAATGAAAACCCGGATGTGCTTTCACCGCCGCCCCCTGCAACACCGCCTGTCATCCCGACACCATCGCCCCCCATTGATCCCCCGCCCACAATCCCACCGGCTGTCGAAGAAACACCGCCACCGGCAATTCTGACGCCTGGCCCCATTCCGGAAAGAGGTGTCGCTAGAGGCCATTTCGATATTGATTTAACCTATAGACAGCCGACCCTCTGCAGACACCACACCACACGAGGCAGCGGGTGGATCAACTTTAATTTTTCAGGGAAGGTGAACCTGACCAGCCTGACCATCAAGGTCGGCTCCAGAGTGATCGTCAGTGGCAATCCGCCGTCGGTAAACGCTTCCCAACTGGCGGACTGGGTAGTCCGGAACCAGTATAACGATACATACAATGCGACTGATAACGGGATCAGGGTAGACATCGCGGCCAACCTTGCGGGCCCCGCTTACAACGGAACCATCAGCATCACGACATCGGGCGGAACAATCCCCGCGACCATCGTCCCTGTCCAGGGAGGAGCGGACAGCATTACCTTATGCCCGGTCAATATTATTCACCAGCACCAGTATGATGATATTTACAATGTCACTGGAATCAACATGCTTAACGCCAGTGAACCAAGATATAACCTGGCTAACGCAATTAGCAGCACCACGACAAATTTCAAGCTACTGGTACATAACCAATACCTGAATCCGGCCGTGCAGCTGAAAATTGGCGACAATCCATATCGTCCGGTAAAAGACTTCACAAGTTCGAACACGCTGGACGTGAACCTGCTGACGACTTACAACCGATCCACGATCAGAAACTTTGTTTTTAATATGCCGGTTGACGCAATGTCAGCAAAAGACTGGCTGGGAAATAATGACACAAGGGTGGGGCTGCATCCGACCATCTATAATTGCGTGTGGGATAGCTCAGGTACTCCTGGCGGGTTGAACGCCACCTTGTTCCATCCGGTCACCCCCCCCGCCAACGGCACCGATGGTCCTGGTACGAACAGCGTCAATACCGGCGTGCGCCGCAACGGCGCACTTGTATTCCAGATTATCGAGGCCAACACGCCAAATGACGCACTCGAGCAAAATGTAGCCGGACGCCCTGAATACGGCTACCGGGTGAAGGCCGCGAAATTCGAAGAATTCGTTCTGGCGGAATACGCTGTTTATTGGCATCACCATGCATGTTATGGGGACTCCGGTTGGACAAAGACCCCTCCGCCGGATCTGACATCCTCAAGGGACGGAACACCGGCGACCGGTTCCGATGATCCGAAAGGCGGCAACTTTGGCGTGATTGTTGCACCTGCTCCCGCGCCTGCGCCCGCTCCTGCGCCCGCGCCTGCGCTTCCGCCCCCAACTCCGCCTGCGCCTGTGCCTGCGCCTGCGCCCGCGCCTGCGCCGCCTCCTTCAACAACTGCCCCTTCTCAGATCCCCGCTCCGACAGTGGGTCAGAATCCAAATCCTCCGCCTCAGAGCCAGTTGCCTAACACGGGCGGGGATGAAAAACGCAGTTCTTCAAAAACAGGACGGATATCCTGGAATGAACTCTTGCGAAATTAGATCACCTCGACCGCTGAAGAAAAATTCGCACAGGCACGATCAATGAAACATTCGCGCAGAAAAGGTCAGCACAACACGGAACCAACCATGAAAAAAACCATTGGAAAACCTTGCCCTGGTCGCGGCTTCACACTAATCGAATTGATGGTAGTCGTGGTCATTATTGCGATACTGACTGGGATAGCCTATCCGAGCTACAGCAGTTATGTCATCAGATCAAGCAGGCAGGCGGCAATGGCGGAGCTTACCGAACTCGCCAACCTTCAGGAAAAAATTTATCTGAATTCAAATGGCTATTCGGCCAGTGTGACGAATAATTACAATGGAAGATCGGACGGCGGCCTCGGCAAGACGTCAGGCAAAAGCAGCGACAACAAATACAACATAACAGTGACTCCCGCCACCTCCGGCCAAACCTACACATTGACTGCGACCCCGGTCACTGGGTCGACCCAGTCCCTCGATGGCAATATATCCATCAACTCGTCCGGTACCCGGGCTTGGGGAAACCTGTCCTGGTAATACCAAGGCCGGGAGCCACCCGAGCCTCCTCTTGTATTTCTATCGCACAACCGCTTCCCGAAACAATCGGTTCCGGTGTTGCGACCCTTTCGGCTACAATTTTGGCACTCTTCTCATTACAGAAGAATCCATTCGGCGCGCACATGCATCTGCACGCCGGGAAGAGCCCTGGTAAACGGACAAATACACAATGATCGACAATTTCAGTTGGATTTTGCGCGTCTACTATGAAGACACTGACACCGGAGGTGTAGTGTTTTATGCAAACTACCTCAAGTTCTTTGAACGCGCCCGCACCGAATGGCTGCGAGCTGCTGGCATTAGTCAACAGAAATTAACTGAAACACATCACGTCATGTTCATCGTAAAGAGTACCGCGGTCGACTATCATGCGCCGGCCAAACTGGATAATGAACTCAAAGTAAGTGTTGTTGTCGAACGCCTTGGGCGCGCTTCGGTGCATTTTGTACAACAAGCGTGGCGCATAACCGAAACCGGCCATGAGTTGCTTGCAGCCGGGCGGATCAAGGTAGGTTGCGTCGATACGGCATCGTTTCGCCCGACAGCAATCCCGGACGACGTGTTGAAAATAATAAAGGAAGCCTCGTAGCGGGGGTTCTGATGGGTCATTTGGTAACAAAAGTACGCAAATAAAAAAATCCAATGATTTTTTTGCGTCAGAAAAAGGAAGAACCACAGCGATAGCCCGGCTCTCGCGAGGGTGGAGCAGGGAATTCGGTGGGGGGTCGCCGAGGGCAGCATGCTGCCCGCCTGCGTAACGGTCTGCGGTTTCAAGCGCAGATTTGCCCTGTGATGGCTACTGCGACGAATGTCGCAAAAAATGCGCGGATGGGAGGTCCGGCGCCCGGTGGCCCACTGGATGCCAACAGCTCAGATCGCATCAAGACCCGATGAAGCAAGATCTTATTGGCGAAATGCATGGATTTTGCGGATACAATTAACGCGCACCGAACTACTACATCAACCTACATGACCGTCACTCAAGATCTTTCATTCCTATCCCTCATCACCAACGCCTCCCTGATCGTGCAGCTTGTCATGGCGCTTTTGCTAGCCGTGTCGGTGATCAGCTGGACTTATATTTTCCGCAAAATGTTTGCCATCCGGAACGCGCAAGCGCAGACCGAAGACTTTGAGCGGGCTTTCTGGTCCGGCGGCAGCCTTGGTGCGTTATATGAAGATGCGACGTCCAGCCGGCGCCAACGTAATGGATCCGGCGGCGCGATGGAACGCATCTTTGAATCCGGCATGGGTGAATTTAATAAAGCCAAGGCCTCATATTCACAAAAGGATGTAATCGACGCTGGCGCCATGCTGGACGGCGCGCGGCGCGCCATGCGGGCTTCCTATCAGCGCGAAATGGATGCACTCGAATCGCACCTGGCATTCTTGGCATCGGTCGGTTCGGTGTCGCCGTATGTCGGTTTGTTCGGCACCGTGTGGGGGATCATGAACGCGTTCCGGGGACTGGCCAATGTGCAGCAGGCGACGCTGGCGTCAGTCGCACCCGGCATCGCCGAAGCACTGATTGCCACTGCGATCGGCCTGTTTGCCGCCATCCCCGCGGTGGTCGCCTACAATCGTTATTCACACGACATCGACCGTCTTGCCATCCGTTTTGAAAGTTTTATCGAGGAATTTTCCAATATCCTCCAGAGGCAGTCGCGCTGATGCCAAATCCCTCCTCATCGCTGCGCGGCGGCCGCACCCGCAAATTCAAGTCCGAGATCAACGTCGTGCCCTACATCGACGTGATGCTGGTCCTGTTGGTGATTTTCATGGTGGCGGCGCCGCTGACCAATCCGAGTGTGATCAATTTGCCGACCGCGGGCAAGTCCACATTGCCCCCATCCGAATATATCCAGATCAATCTGAAGGCGGATACGACCGCTACCATCAGCATTAACGGACAAAAGAACGGCGCGGGCAAAGCCGACCCGGCCGCCGGCCGCGCCGATCTGATTCGCAAGCTGGGTGTGCTGCATCGGACCAATCCTGATCTTCCCCTGATGATTTCGGCTGACAAGGATATCCAGTATGACGAAGTGATCCAGGCGATTTCGGAAGCAAAAAAACTCGGCATAGATCGCGTGGGTCTTGCGACCAGGTGATGATTTTTTATGACTGACAGCACTCCCTATAAGGTACCCAATGACGCCGGCCGCTGGCGCGCGATTGTGTTGGCGGTAGTGGTGCATGCCGCCTTGTTCGCATTGCTCTGGTTCGGCGTGCGCTGGCAGAATGAGGAGCCGGTTGCCGTCGAAGCCGAAGTGTGGAGCCCTCAGCCCCTCGCAGCTGCACCACGGGCACAGCCGCCAGAACCAAAGCCGGAAGTAAAGCCAGAGCCGAAGCCGGAGGTGAAGCCGGAAGTAAAGCCACAACCGCAACGGGAAGAAAAGCCAGAGCCAAAACCAGTCGCCAAGGACATCCCCAAGCCACGTGAGACCCAAGCCCCGGTCGCCAAGGCGGATATCGCACTCGAACAGGAAAAGAAAAAACGCAAGCAGCAGGAAGAGAAAGAACGGCGGGAAGAGGATCTGAAAAAGCGCAAGCAGCAGGAAGCGAAAGAACGCCTGGAAGAAGAACGCGAGGCGAAACTGGAACAGCAGAAGCAGCAGCAGAAAATGGCCGCCAAAGAAAAAGCTGACGCCGCCAAGCGGAAAAGCGCAGAGGAACAAGCCCAAAAGGCCGAGGCGGAAAAGAAGCGCAAGGCCGCCGCCGCCGAAGCCGCTGACATCGCTGCCAGCGACGCACGCCTTCGGGAGGATATGAATCGCATTCAGAGCCAGGCGGGCACAGGTGGGACTGGCAGCGCGTCCAAAGCGCAAGGTGGGAAGGCTGATGCGGCTTATATAAATCGCATCGCTGCCAAGATCAAATCGAATATCGTTTTTAATGTACCCGACAATTTGTCCGGAAATCTTCCGGTAGAGTATCTGGTTCAATTATTACCCGACGGCTCAGTCAGCGGGATGCGCAAATCCAAGTCATCAGGCGTACCGGGATTTGATGAGGCGGTGCGGCGCGCGATTGAAAAGTCCCAACCCTACCCGAAGGATAATTCCGGTACGGTACCCTCAAGTTTTATCGGCAGCCATAAACCGAAGGACCAATAACTCATGAATAAAATTTCATTTTTACGCGGCCTCGCCATCGCTGGCATGACTATCAGCACCCTGGTACATGCCCAATTGCGAATTGAAACCTCCGGCGTCGGCGCCAACCAGATCCCCATTGCGATCGCCGGTTTCGCCGATGAATCGATTGCACCGCAACAGGTGACCGCCATCATCAAGTCGGATCTTGCGCGCAGCGGCTTCTTCAAGATCATCGATACCGGCAATGCGATGTCCGAAAATTCCCAGATCAACTATGGCGAGTGGAAATCGCGCGGCGCCGATGCGCTCGTGATCGGCAGCGTGCAACGTCTGGCCGACGGCCGCTTTGATGTCCGCTACAAACTGCTCGACACCGTCAAATCGGCGCAACTGTCCGCCCTGGCACTGGCGGCGGCACCTCAGTACACCCGCGTCACCGCACACAAGATCGCCGATGATATTTACGAAAAGCTGATCGGCGCACGCGGCTCGTTCGCCACTCGCATTGCCTACGTCACCAAGGTCGGCAACGAATATCGGCTCGAAGTCGCCGACTCCGATGGCGAAGGCACCAATGTCGCATTGCGCTCCAACGAGCCGATCATTTCGCCTGCCTGGTCGCCGGACGGCACGCGAGTCGCCTACGTCTCCTTCGAGAACAAGAAGCCAGTGGTCTACGTACAGAACCTGTCAACCAGGCAGCGCATTGTCGTCGCCAATTTCAAGGGCAGCAATTCGGCGCCATCATGGTCACCGGACGGATCGAAACTGGCAGTGGCGTTATCGCGTGAAGGCCTGACCCAGGTTTTCATGGTCGATGCCGATGGCAGTAATCTACGCCGCCTGACCAATACCAATGGCATCGATACCGAACCACAGTTTTCAGCCGATGGGAAAAGTATCTATTTCACCAGTGACCGCAGCGGTGGCCCGCAGATCTACAAGATGAATGCGTCAGGCGGAGACGCCAGTCGCGTCACCTTCAACGGCACCTACAACATCAGTCCACGCATTTCACCGGACGGCAAGAACCTCGCCTACATCTCGCGCCGCGACGGCCGGTTTCAGCTCTTTGTGCTAGATTTGACAAACGGGCAAGAACAACGACTCTCCGACACGGTCAAAGATGAATCACCCAGCTTTTCGCCTAACGGCAAATATCTCATGTACGCGACCGAGTCCGGCCGCCGCGGTTCACTCGCGGTGGTCTCCGTGGATGGCCGCGTAAAGCATCGCTTGACCACCCAGGCTGGTGACATCAGGGAGCCGACCTGGGGCCCCTTCATGAAATAACGCAGGATAATCAAAAGGAGAATTACATGCGCATTCAAATTACCTTACCCATCATCCTATCGAGCGCCCTGCTGTTCAGCGCGTGTTCATCGGTCAAGCTGGACGATAAGAACGTGCCGGTCGAAGATCGTGCGGGGGCGGCCCGCTCCTCCATGCCTGCCCAGCAAGGCAGTGTCGATCCGCGCAGCGTGTCGACGGTCACCGCTGCACCGTCATCGGATCCGATCAACGACCCGCAAGGCATCCTCGCCCGGCGCAGCGTCTACTTCGATCTGGACAGTTATATCGTCAAGGATGAATTCAAACCCGTGGTGGAAGCTCACGCCCGTTATCTTGTAATGAACAAGGCCCGCAAGATCGTCATCCAGGGCAATACCGATGAACGCGGAGGCCGGGAATACAACCTTGCCTTGGGTCAGAAGCGCGCCGAAGCCGTACGCAAATCGCTGGCGCTGCTAGGCGTATCCGATGCGCAGATGGAGGCCGTCTCGTTCGGCAAGGAAAAACCGAAAGCGCTCGGCAGTGATGATGCGGCGTGGGCAGAAAACCGCCGTTCCGACATCGTCTATTGATGCTTATGAAAACGCTGATCAAATCGACACTCGTGGCGGCCTTCACAGCCGCCCTCTGTTACGCGCCGGTACAGGCAAAGGCCGGCCTGTTCGATGACGATGAAGCACGCCGCGCGATTCTGGACATTCGCGGCCGGATTGACGCTCTCTCGGTACGCATCGACAACAAGGCGGATAAAACCATCGGCCTTGATATGGCCAGTCAGAACGAGCAGCTGCGCGGCGAGATCGCCAGACTGCGCGGGCAAATTGAGGTGCTTGCCAACGAACTGGCCAATGAACAGCGCCGTCAAAAGGATTTCTACACTGACCTTGATGGGCGCTTGCGTAAAATGGAACCGCAAAAAGGCACTGTCGACGGCAGGGAGGTCGACATCCATCCTGGCGAGCAGAAGACGTATGATGCGGCCCTGGAGTTATTCAAGGCCGGTGATTACAAGAATGCCGGCATGGGCTTTTCCAATTTCCTGCGCAGTTATCCGCAATCGGGATTTGCCGCATCGGCGCACTACTGGCTAGGCAATGCCTACTACGCACAACGTGACTTCCGCAACGCAGTTACATCGCTGCAAACCGTCGTGGTCAACTATCCGGACAATCCGAAAGCACCGGATGCGCTGTTGAACATTGCAAGTTCATATTCGGAATTGAAAGATAAAGTGGCAGCAAAGGCGGCGCTTGAAAAACTGATCGCGCAATACCCGGGCTCACCCGTTGCGCAAACGGCGAGGCAACGCCT
The DNA here is from genome assembly GCA_040387375.1 of Pseudomonadota bacterium. GTDB lineage: Bacteria > Pseudomonadota > Gammaproteobacteria > Burkholderiales > Burkholderiaceae_D > JAZKDW01. Next base: position 142,486 of record JAZKDW010000041.1, on the reverse strand, counting down.
GCCTTTGATCAAGTAGCATGCCTTTCGGATAGGCGGCTCTCCGGTGAGAAAGAGAATGAAATCCGGATTTCATTAAATAATATGGAAGCTGGATTTGACAGACGCCTTGGTAGTTGCTTATAATTGCGGTCTTTCGGGTCGTTAGCTCAGCTGGTAGAGCAGCGGACTTTTAATCCGTTGGTCGCAGGTTCGAATCCCGCACGGCCTACCAGAAATTCAGTAGTAAAAAGAAGGGTTATGAGAAATCATGACCCTTTTTCTTTTTTGTAAATTCCATTTTGTGTAATTCCTGCCTGTACCAGATGAGTGGTCACGGTATGCGAAAGTCCGCCAGCTTCAACTGCTTTAATAAACGGCTTGTGAATATTTACTTCATGGCCTGACTTCGATCAGACGTTTGGTCTGCTCCACTCTCAAGCAGGTAACCCTGCCATCCCCTTCTGTCAGCCGCCCTGTCTTTGCAGCATGGGCATCAATCCCCCTGCTTTGTTGGTTATCAAAAAAAAGAAGTGTTGCCTTGCGGAAAGTGTAGAATGATTTTATTGCCGCAGGGAAAGTGTTGGATTACTTAAACAATAGTCATAACGAAACCACAAAGGGGCTGGGAAGATGCCATGAACAATTTTTCATTCTCCAAAGTCGTACTGTCATTCCTCGCCGCCTGTTTTGCGGCGACGGCTGCGGCGGCAGACTCCGCGCCGCTGTCATTTGGTGTGATCAGCCAGCGCAGCCCCCTTCTGGCAGCCCAGTTCTGGAACCCGATCCTGCGCTACGTCGGCGAGCGCAGCGGTGTGCCTCTGGAGCTGAAACTGGCCAAGACCGGCCCCGAACATGCGGAAATGGTTCAGCGAGGCGAGTACGCGTTCATCTATTCAAACCACAATTTCACCCGCCAGAACGACCGCGTTGGTTATTCGGTGTTCGCGCGCCCGAACCAGCCTCCTATCCGCGGCGAGATTATCGTGCTGGCTGACTCGCCAATCCGCGATGTGGCAGACCTCCGGGGCAAGGAAGTCGTCTTCCCGTCGCAAGTTGCTTTCGTCGGTTACACCGTGCCGATGGACATGCTGGTGCGCGCCAGCGTCAAGGTCAACCCCCTCTTCGCCGGCACCCAGGAGGGGGCGATCGCGCAAATGGTCTCCGGGCGCGCGGTGGCCGCTGCCGTGAACTCACAGGTCGCGCATGCGTATGCCAAGCGACAGAACATTGACTACCGCGTGCTGTGGCGTTCGGAAGAGTACCTGGATATACCGCTGTCGGCGCATCCGGACGTTCCCAAGGACAAAGTAAGCGCGGTGCGGCATGCCTTGATTTCGATGTCCGACGCCCCCGAGGGGCGAAAGATTCTGGCGGAAGCCGCCCGCCTGTTTCACCTGAACTCGCCATTCGGCTTCGTCGCCGCGCGCGACGCCGAATTCAACAACGTGCGCCAGCTCTACCGCACCAGTCCGGTGGAAGCGGGCCGCTAATGAGCCTGCGGGTCAATCCAGAACCGTTACGCATGTGGCAAAGCCTCTCCCTGTCGGCGCGCCTGATGCTGGTATCCGGATTAGTGCTGACCATGCTGGGCGCCACCTATTTCACGCTGGTAGTGCAAAGCGAGATCAAGTTTCACAGCAATGACCTGCAGGACCGCCTGGATTACGAGATCAAATTCATGACACCAGCATTGGCCGAACCGGCCGTGGTGGGCGACTACAGCCTGATCCAGCAGATGCTCGACGTGCGCATCAAGCAGCCCCACATCGTTCACATCAGCTGGGTCGACAGCCGCGGCAACCGCATCGAAAGCACCGAAAACGACGTGCGACTCAAAGCGCCGCAGTGGTTTCAACGGTGGTTGAATCTGCCGCCGGTCAAGCAGTCCGAAGAAATCGTCGTGGGCGGCCAGACCTACGGCCGTGTGGAACTGCGCTTGACTGCGGTGCCGGCTATCAACAACGTCTGGGCATCGCTGCAGGACAAGCTGGAAGTCCTGCTGTTGTGCATCGGCATCCTGTCTGCGTTTACCATAGCGACCGTCGGCAACGCGCTGCGGCCGCTGTATGCGCTCGGCGCGGCGGCGCGGCGTTTCGGTCAGGGAGACCACTCGGCGCGGATGGCGCCGTCCGGTCCGCCTGAGATGATTGCATGCGTGCAGGCGTTCAACAGCATGGCGGAAAACATTGAGACCTTGCTGCACTCGCTCAGCGAGACCGATGCCCGCAACAAAATGCTGGCACTGATCGTCGAGCAGTCCAGCGTGGCGATCATCACCACTGACCGTGACGGCGTGATCACGAGCTGGAACGCCGCTGCCACCGAACTCTACCGATGGACCACCGAGGAAGCGATCGGCCGTTCGACGGATATGCTATATCAGCCCGGGGCTGACGGTTATCTGGTAGCGGAGGATGTTAACCAGTCCCGGTCATTCGAGTCCCGCCATCGCGCCAAAGACGGCGCCGTCCTCGATATTTTCGCCAACACTTCGCCGCTGTATGAAGGCCAGGGTGTGCACATCGGCGAGATTATCGTGATCCGTGATATCACCCGCCAGAAGCAGGCCGAGGAGGCACTGTTCAAGGAAACCGAGCGTGCTCAAGTCACGCTGGCTTCGATCGCCGACGCAGTGATCACTACCGACACCCAGGGTAACGTCGAATTCCTCAACCCGGTCGCCGAAAAGCTGCTCGGCTGGTCGTCGCGTCAGGCCCATGGCCATCAGCTTGGCACGGTTTTCCGTGCAGTCAACGAGGCGACCGGCGAACCGATCGAAAATCCGATCGATAAACTGGTGCGCGATCCATCGAGCGATGGCGTGCGGGAGGATGCGGTACTGGTGTCCAGTGCGGGCGACCAGATCCCGATCCAGCTTACCGGGGCGTCCATCAGCGACCGCGAGAACCAGGTGATCGGCTCGGTGCTGGTATTTCGCGACGTCAGTACATCGCACAACATGGCGCGCCAGTTGACCTGGCAAGCCACGCACGACTCGCTCACCTCGCTGGTGAACCGACGCGAATTCGCGCGCATCCTCGATGCGCTGGTCGATTCGGCCGAGCGAGAAGATCGCGAGCACGCGCTGCTGTACATGGATCTGGACCAGTTCAAGATCGTCAACGATACCTGTGGCCACCTGGCCGGCGACGAACTGCTGCGCCGCTTAAGTGCACTGCTTAACAATCGCGTCCGAGCTTCCGATACCCTCGCGCGTTTGGGCGGCGACGAGTTCGGCGTGCTGCTCAGGGATTGCAAGGCCCAGCAGGCGATGGATCTGGCCGAGGTACTGCGTGCCACCGTCTCCGAATTCCGCTTCGCCTGGCAAGACAAGTTGTTTAACGTCGGTGTTTCCATCGGCGTGGTGGTGATCAAGGGCGACGGCAACAACAACACGGACATTCTGGCGCTGGCGGATGCGGCCTGTTACCAGGCCAAGGACAATGGCCGCAATCGGGTCGAGGCCGCGCCGCGCGACAAGGAAATGGCGCATCGGCGCAGCGAAATGCTGTGGGTGTCCAAGCTCACCAATGCGCTGGAAAAGGACCGTCTGGTGCTGTACTGCCAGGATATCGTCGCAATCGAAGGTGGCAAGGGCCACTGCGAAGTCAAAGGTGGCAGGCGCCACTGCGAAGTGCTGCTGCGCATGCTCGATGAAGACGACAATCTGGTGCTGCCAATGGCGTTTATCCCGGCCGCCGAGCGCTACAACATGATGCATGCCATCGATCGCAAAGTCATCACGATGGTGTTCGAGGCGCTGGAGAGGCGGCCCGAGCAGCATGCTCGCGACAACCCGTTCACCGTGTCCATCAACCTGTCCGGCATTTCGCTATCCGACGAAAGCCTGCTGGGTTTCCTGCGCCAGCAGTTTGCGCGCAGCAAGGTGTGCCCGCGCGACATCTGTTTTGAGATCACGGAAACGGCGGCGATCGCCAACCTGACCCATGCGGTCGCACTGATGAAGGAACTCAAAGCCATGGGCTGCAGTTTCTCGCTCGACGACTTCGGCAGCGGCTTGTCTTCGTTCGCCTACCTGAAAAACCTGCCTGTCGACTACCTCAAAATCGACGGCAGTTTCGTACGCGACATGGCGGAAGACCCGATTGACGCGGCAATGGTTCAGGCCATCAGCGACATCGGTCATGTCATGGGCATCAAGACGATCGCCGAGTGGGTCGAGAACGACACCACGCTCGACATGCTCAGGAAATTCGGCGTTGATTACGCACAGGGTTATCTGATCTCACGGCCGAAGCCGATTGGGGACGTTTTTTGGCCCGGCGCGCTCGAGTCGATCATCAGTACCGATTACGCCGCCTGACGGCGCCGATATTCCATCTTGCCAACATGGCCCCTGCTTTCATGAATCTCGAACTCGTTTCCCAACACGCAGTGCTGCTTGTTGTCATTCTCAGCGCCTATTTCATCCGCGGCGTCACCGGCTTCGGCTCGGGCCTGATCGCTGTGCCGCTGCTGGCGTTCTCCTATCCGCTGCAACTGGTGGTGCCGCTGATTCTGACAATGGACTTCATCGCGTCGTTCCTGCTCGGCAGCGCATCGGCCAAGCAGGCCGACTGGACGGAGATCAAGCGTCTTCTGCCATTCGGTGCGATTGGCGCTGCGTTCGGCGTATTCGCGCTGATCCGTTTCCCTTCCGTCGCGGTGCTGCTGGCAATGGGAATCTTTGTGATGTACTTCGGCATGCGCAACGTGCTGGGCATCCAGCCGCAAGGGCACATATCGGCGCTGTGGGCGCTGCCGGCCGGCCTGATCGGCAGCACTGCAGGGGCGCTGTTTGGCACCAGCGGACCGCCGTACATCATCTATCTCACGCACCGCCTGCAGGACAAGACCGCTATCCGCGCCACGTTCTCCTGGCTGTTCGTGCTCGATGGCGGCCTGCGCCTGACTCTGTTCGCGCTTACCGGCCTGTTGTTTGCGCCGGATACCCAGCTTGCCATTGCCGCCGCGCTGTTGCCGATGATGGCGGGCCTGTACCTCGGCAACAAGGTCCATCTGAATATATCCAAGGAAACAATGTTGAAATTTGTGGGAGCCATTCTTGTTGCCAGCGGCGGCTCCCTGATCGCCAAAGCAATCATCTGAAAGGGAAAACAGCGATGAAATTCGTTCGATTTGAATACAAGGGCGCCGTCGAGTTTGGCGTCATGGACGGCGACGATCGTGTCCGGGTGCAAAAGGGTGACATGTTTGGCGAACGCATCGAAACCGGCGTCTCGGTCGCCCTGGCCGACATCAGGCTGCTGCCGACAACCAGTCCTGGCGCAATGATCGCATTGTGGAACAACTCAAAACAACAGATCGCCAAGCTCAACCGGGAGACGCCGAAAGAGGCGCTCTGGTTCCTGAAACCAGCCAGCAGTTTCATCACCGGCGGCGACGCCATCGTCATCCCCCGCGGCGAAGCCGAACGTGTGGTGCTGGAAGGTGAACTTGGTATCGTGATCGGCCGCCGCTGCAAAGGCGTGACAGAGCAGCAGGCGGGTGATTTCATTTTCGGCTACACGGTGATCAACGATGTTACCGCGCAAGACGTGGTGGGACGTGATGCCACCTTCCCGCAGTACACCCGCGGCAAGGGTTACGACACCTTCAGCGTGTTTGGCCCCTGCGTGGAAACCGACGTCGACCCGCTGACCTTGCGCATCGAGTCATACATCAATGGCGACTGCTGCCAGAATTACCCGGTCTCCGACCTGGCCTTCAATCCGCATCAGATCGTCGCCGAAGTGTCGCGCAGCATGACCCTGCGTCCGGGCGACGTCATCGCCTGCGGCACCTCACTCGGCGTCAAGCCGATCCACCCGGGCGACACGGTTGAAATCCGCATTCGGGGCATTGGATCGCTGGTCAATAGCGTCGTCTGAGCGAGAGCGGCGCTGCAACGATTGGCGCCGCGCCGCAGGGTGGTCCTTGTTGGAATAAAAAAAGCCAGAACACCCGTTTGGTCGCAGATCCCCAATTTATTCCGGGCGGTACTCAGCACTGTGCCCCCTCGGCGGGCTCGATCAGAGCTACATCCTTCTCCCGATTTATTTTGGCTGGGTACTTAGAAATCAGCAACGCCTAAACTGATAGGACGAGGAAATCCGCTGAAGAATTTCCGGCGTGCGACTGAATCTATCGTTTTCCGGTTTTGTCGGTAAGCAACCCGGCGGCTATCCTTGTTTTTAGATGCATTGAAGTGTTCATCGAGAGCTTGCGCGGTCACGAACGCTACAAATTCTTCTTCATCTATTTCGATCGAAAACCACAGTCCGTTTCGCGAATCAGTATCCGTTTCATGCGAGACCATTTGGCGCCTCCGGTATACAAAATATTAATTTGAAATGATGGTGTTACAGCACTACAGTTGCAGTATCTGTGAAGAAAAAAGGGTTCGCTATAGGGGATCGCTCAATAATTTTGTAGGGGAATACTGAATGATATTCGGCAATGTTTTACAGTAGAAAGTAACTTGCACTAGTACAAGTTACTTGTAAGAATCAAGACCCGCGATTTACATCAGCAAGCCATTTTCAAGAGCGTACCGTGCCAGCTCTGCATTACTGCTCAGACTCATTTTTTCGAGTATGCGTGTACGGTAGGTAGTAATCGTATTAGGACTTAAATGCAGTGTTGCAGCGATATGCACCAGGCTTTCGCCAGAGGCAATCATCTTTAAAACTTCCAGCTCCCTGTCGGAAAGCGTTTCGTGAGATGCCAGCCGTCCACCGCCCATCACGCTTGCAAATTTCTCTACCAGTGAGGGGCTAATATACTTGCCGCCCGAGGCGGCCTTGCGGATCGCGCCAACAATGATCGGCGCCGGACTGTTTTTTGTCAGATACCCGGCAGCGCCAAGCTTGAGCGCACGCAAAGCGTAAGCTTCTTCCGCGTACATGCTAAAAATCAGGACTGCAAGTTTTGGCTTGTCGACTCTGATTGCTTTAAGAAGTTCGAGACCGTTCTTGCCGCTTAAACCAATATCGACCAGTGCGATATCAAAACATTGTTCACGCAACAAACGCAGCGCATCCTGTGCATTTTCAGCCTCGCCTGTGACGTCAATATCTTCCGCAGATTCAACCATCAGCCGCACACCGTTTCGTACCACCGCGTGGTCATCGACCACTAACAATTTGATTCTGCTACTGGACATGACCAATCTCCATTGGCAGACGCAAAGTGACATTGGTACCGAGTCCCGGCATGCCGACAATCTTGAGCTCGCCGCCGAAGGGGCGGACTCGCTCGTACATGCCTTGAATGCCCCACGACTCGCGATCGAGCAGACGCTCAGTGTCTATCCCCTTGCCATTGTCCTGAATTTCGACCTCGATGAAGTCACCCCGCCGTATCGCACGGATCGTCACGGACGATGCTCCTGCGTGGCGGATCACATTGGTTAGCGTCTCCTGTACGATGCGGAACAACATGGTGCTGCGTTCGGGATCGGTCTCGATGGCAGCCGCTGTTTCGTGAATCCGGCATTCGCACGACAATTTGGTGCGCTCCTCGATTTGTGTCGCATACCATTCGAGCGCCGACCATACACCAAGCTGGTCCAATACACTTGGCCGCAGATCACCAATTACGCGCCGCATCGTGTCAATGGCGTCATCCGCAAGTTGAGATGCCTCATCCAGCAGTTTGTCAGGCGCCGCACCGGCGCTCGCGGCCCGCTCGATCACCACGGATACATACGCCTTGATGCCGGTGAGCAGGCCGCCCAATTCATCATGAACTTCGCGGGCTATACGCTTGCATTCTTCTTCCTTGATGCGTTCCTGATGCGCTGCCAGATTGCTCAGCACCTGCCCGGCCTGCTTGTGCCGCTCTACTTCGAATTCGAGGGCACGGGCCTTCTGCTGCAGCTTGGCAATTGTGTGATGAAGTTTCTCGGGGCTTGCTGGTATTTCTTCATCGGTTTCTGATGGAATTACATGCGGGTGTGCGGCACAAATTGCATGAAACCGCTGTGTCTGCCCTTCGCTCTGAAAAAGATGCATAGGGTAAGCGCACAGTAGAGAGAACGCATGAAAGTCAGACAAATCCCCCCATAACTCTTCAAGCCGCAACGCGGCTTCGACCTGACCCTGGGCACAAAGGAGAGCGACCATTTCGCCAAACGCGCGTACGCGCAGTGTCCGGTTTTTGGATACTTGTGTGATGGTATCGCCAAGCAGATCTTTGAATAAGGTGCGATCGGGCCATCCATCGACCATGAATTTCGACAAGGTTTCATCTGCATCAAGGGATAGGAGCGTGCCGGAAGAGTCGGGATGTGTGACGCCGTTGGTGCTTGCGTTCTGTACCAGTAATTTTTCAATTGCATTGCGATGGGCTGGAGTCGCGATAATAATTGCACTGTCTCCAGCCAATAACGCCGGCGAGATAAATTCGCACACACTCCTGGCGAGGAATGTGTCATTTTCGTAAAATTGAATACTATGCTTGTGCATGAAACTCCTGAAACCGCTGCTACGGAGTTAGGACAACTGGAATTCCTGCGTTATCGAAATTGATAATGCGAAAAAATTAAAATCTATTTTTTGTTATTAATAGCACACGCATATTTTTTACCAAGTATAAGTGACAAGACAAAAAAAGTGCATTAAAGGAATGCTATTTTTATCACAAAAAAACGACACTTTAGGTAGAAATCCAAAGTTGATTTCCAATCAGCATTATGTTGCGCATTTGAATCTTGCACTGGCGGAAGAAAGCGATGAAAGAAACAGCTTTTGTTGCTTTGCCGCATGTACGTTGAACTCCACTCTGAAGGAATCGGCGTCCTCCCTGAATGATGGAATGTTTTATACTGCATGCTCATCGAAAAGCTTAATTTCAGGTGGCTTTTTATCCTGAATTCAACATCTATCTACCCCTGTGCACCAAGACAATAATCCAGGATTTGCAGGAATTTTGCTTGCTGCCGGGAAAGGCTCACGCTTCGATCCGACCGGCATGCAAAACAAGCTGATGCAGCCGCTTGCGGGCGGAGATCTCGTGGTGATTAAGTCGGCAAAAAATCTGCTGGCGGCGTTGCCAGTGGTTGTAGCAGTTGTGCGCCCGGGCGCGGAAGGGTTTGCTGCGCAATTGGAAATGCTTGGCTGCAAAGTCACGGAATGTCCGCGTGCCGAAGAAGGAATGGCCGCATCATTGGTCCATGGATTATTGAACACTGCCGATGCCGCGGGTTGGGTGATTGCCCTGGCCGACATGCCCTATGTTCATCCGGACAGTATCAAGGCGCTGATCAACGCCATCAGGAACGGCGCCGATATCGCAGCGCCTACCTGCTCAGGCCAGCGCGGCAATCCGATCGCATTCAGCCGCAAACATTTGCCAGAATTATTGCGGCTCAGCGGTGATGAAGGAGCCCGCAATTTGCTCAAGCGCTATCCGGTAACGGCGGTCGAGGTGGCAGATCGGGGTATCAGACTGGATATCGATGTTCCGGCAGACCTGCGACAATAATTCGGCCTGAGTACACGGTCTTCATGCCGCTGTTATTTTCAAACGTTCAGCCATTCCGATAATCGTTTCTGCCTTGAGAATCACCGGCCGGTCAACCATCTTGCCGTCGACCGCGACCGCCGCGCCATTTGCCAGTGCAGCCGCAGCCAGAATCCGTTGCGCCCACTCGATCTGCGCCGGGCTGGGACTGAAACATTGGTTGACCGGATCCACCTGCCGCGGATGAATGCACAGCTTGCCGCCAAAGCCGATGTCCTTGCCGCGCAAGGTGTCCGCACGCAGTTGCGCCACATCGTCAATCGCGGTGGTGACGCCATCCACCGGCGCCCCGATACCCGCAAGACGGGATACCAGCACCAGCTGCGAACGGAAATACAGCAGTTCGTCGTTCTCGCCATTGATGCCCAGATCAACCTGAAAATCGATAGAGCCGAACAACAAGCGCTGCACCCGTTCTGCCCTGGCCAGCGCTAGCGCGTTCCAGAAACCCTGCGCACTTTCGATCAACGGAAAAATCATGCTCGATGCGGCAGTCCTGGCGGCGATGAAACCAAGGTCGTCAACCTGTTCAGCCTTGGGCAGCACGATGCCCGCCACGCCCGGCATGCGGCACAATTCCACATCGGCACGAAACCATTCGCTGTCCGCGCTGTTTATGCGGATTAACACAGCTCGCGCGGGTGACAGCCACCTGGCGACAGCTTCACGCGCGCTGGTTTTCTCGTCGGGCGGAACAGCGTCTTCGAGGTCGACAATGACAGTATCGGCGCCGGCCGCACACGCCTTGTCAAAACGCTCCGGACGATTGCCGGGAACGAACAGATAGGAACGGGACATCGGGTTTTGCATCAGGCGTCCTTGCATATCGTTCAAGTGATCAAGCCATGAAGCGCGGTATCTTTTCCGCCGCCGTGATGTCCCAAATCTGCGTGAACAGCTGCTGCATTTCTGCCGGCGAAGCCGCACTGGCGAATTTTGCGAGCCGCAATGCCTTTTGCTCCAGTTCGTCGCGCGTCAAGGTATTGCCGGGATCGCCTTTTGGCTCATCCACACGTCCCTCAAGCACACGGCCGTCCGTGGTTTTTACTGTCACCTTGCCGATCCAGCGCGCCGGATAAGCCTGATCGACTTCGTCGTCCAGCACCATTTCGACCTTGTCCCGGAAGCCGGCAATGTCGGCATCGTTATAGTATGTATCGAACTCGGCCAGGCCGGCACACTGGAAGCGGGCGATCAGCCCCAGTACCGTGCCCATTGAAAATTTTGCCTGATGCACCGTCTGCGGATTGACCACCGGACCCAGCACATCGATCGCACCCTGGTGCACGCGCGCGGTAACCAGCGCGATCTGATCGATACGAATGCCATGCTCGCTTACCACCTGCAACAAGGCATCGGCGGCCGGATGTGTGTGGCGGCACGACGAATGAAATTTGAATGAGGTCTCCGCCGTGGCCCAGCGCTCGCCCAGGCGATCGGTCAGCCGCGCCGGATCGGCATCCGTCGACATGCCCGCCGCCATGCCCTGCGCACCTTCAAGTATGCGTTTTGCGCCGGTAAAACCCTGGCTGGCGAGATAGGCTGCCGTCAAGCCATTGCCGGCCGCATTGGCACAATGCAGTTGTTTCGAATCGGCGGCATCACGCAAAAATTCCCACAAGCCGGCCGCCTGCGTGCCTGCCGAACCGAACGCATGCAGCATCTGCTCCGGCGTCAGCTTGAGCAGGTGGCCCACCGCAGCCGCTGCGGCAACCGTGCCCGCCGTGCCGGTGGTATGGAAAATCTTGTAATGCGAGCGGCCGAGAAATTCGCCGATCCGTATTCCGACCTCATATCCAGCAACTGCCGCGGTCAGCAAATCACGGCCTGAGCTTCCCAGTGATTGCGCGACCGCAAGCACTGCGGGAAACACCACGGCGGCGGGATGGAATACCGAGCCGTTATGCACGTCATCCTGCTCGGCAAAATGCGAGGATGCGGCATTGACCATGGCGGCAAACAGCGGTGTCGTGCAGCGACGCGAAATCAGAATTTCGGACGGGCCGGAAGCCGGTCCCATTTGTTTTGCAAACCAGTCAGTCATTTCAACCGGCCGCGCGCCTTTGCCCGCCAGGGCGGAGGCGAACCAGTCGAGGAACAAATCTTCGGTGCGCCGTACGACCGGCTCCGGTATATCCTCGAAACGCAAATTTGCGGCGAAGGCCGCCAGGTCCCGGCTAGGCTGAGTACTCATGGTAAGTTCCTTTTTTGATTGATCACTAAATAACGTGCTGCGCGCGCAGGCTGGCAATCGCGTCGCGGTCGTAGCCGAGTTCGGCCAGGATCGCCTCGGCATGTTCGCCCAGCGCCGGCACCGCATCCATGCGCGGCGCATAAGCACCCGGCATGCCCGGCGGCAGCAAGGCAGGCACCGTGCCGGCCGATGTCTCCACTTCCACCCAGCGGCCGCGCGCGGCCAATTGCGGATGTGCCCACAGATCGTGCATGTCGTTCATGCGCGCATTCGCGATGTTGGCGCCATCAAGCCGCTCGATCACCTGCTCTGCCGTCAACTGCGCAAAGACGCCGAGAATGATGGTCCGCAATTCCTCCCGCGCCGCGGCACGCGCCGCATTGGAGGCAAAACGCACATCGGCCAGCAGCGCCGGCTGCTGCAGCACCTGAAGACAGAAAACTTCCCACTCCCGCTGGTTCTGCAATCCCAGCATGATCGTCTTGCCGTCGCCGGCGCGAAACGGACCATACGGATAAATCGTCGCGTGCGCGGCGCCGGCACGCGGCGGCGGTGACGCGCCGTCGATCGCATAATAAAGCGGATAACTCATCCACTCGACCATCGACTCGAGCATCGATACCTCGATGCGTGAACCATGCCCGGTCTTGCCGCGCTGAATCAGCGCCGCAAGGATATTGGTGTAGGCATACATGCCGGCGGAAATATCGGCAATCGAACAGCCGGCCTTGGCCGGCTCGTCGGGTGAACCGGTGATGGACAGGAAGCCGGCTTCGCTCTGGATCAGCAGATCGTAGGCCTTCTTGTCGCGATAGGGACCATCCTCGCCATAGCCGGATATGTCGCACACGATCAGGCGCGGAAATCGTTCGCGCAGGGCCTCATGCGACAGTCCCAGGCGCGCCGCCGCGCCCGGCGCCAGGTTTTGCACCAGCACGTCGGCGGTCTCCAGCAGCTTCATCAGGATCGCATCGGCGGCCGCATGCTTGACATCGAGCGTCAGGCTTTCCTTGGAGCGGTTGGTCCATACAAAGTGGGACGCCAGACCGTGCACCCGATCGTCGTAGGCACGCGCGAAGTCGCCCCCGCCGGGCCGCTCGATCTTGATCACACGTGCGCCGAGATCGGCCAGCTGGCGTGTGCAGAACGGCGCGGCGATCGCATGTTCGAGCGTAATAACGGTGATGCCGTCGAGTGGGCGCATGAGGTTCCCCGGTCAGAACGAACGCGGCATGCCGAGCACGTGCTCACCCACATACGACAGGATCAGGTTGGTCGAGATCGGCGCAACCTGATAGAGCCGGGTTTCGCGGAACTTGCGCTCGACATCGTATTCGCAGGCAAAACCGAAACCGCCGTGGAACTGCAGGCAGGCGTTGGCCGCTTCCCACGACGCCTCGGCCGACAGCATCTTGGCCATGTTGGCTTGCGTGCCGCAAGGCTGATGCGCATCGAACAGTTCGCAAGCCTTGTAACGCATCAGGTTCGCCGCTTCCAGATTGACAAAAGCGCGGGCGATCGGGAACTGCACACCCTGGTTCTGGCCGATCGGGCGGCCGAACACCACGCGCTCATTGACGTATTTGGTGACCTTGTCGATGAACCAGTAACCGTCGCCGATGCACTCGGCGGCGATCAGCGTGCGCTCTGCATTGAGGCCGTCGAGGATGTACTTGAATCCCTTCCCTTCTTCGCCGATCAGGTTTTCCGCCGGGATTTCCAGGTTCTCGAAAAACAGCTCATTGGTTTCGTGGTTGACCATGTTGAGGATCGGCCGCACGGTCAGGCCATTGCCGATGGCGTCGCGCAGGTCGACGACAAAAATCGACATGCCTTCGGATTTCTTCTTCACCTCGGCCAGCGGCGTGGTGCGCGCCAGCAGGATCATCAGGTCGGAGTGCTGCACGCGCGAGATCCAGACCTTCTGGCCATTGACGACGTAGCGGTCGCCTTTCTTCACTGCGGTGGTCTTGATCTTGGTGGTATCGGTGCCGGTGGAGGGCTCGGTCACCGCCATCGATTGCAGGCGCAATGCGCCGCTGGCGATCTGTGGCAGGTACAGCGCTTTCTGTTTTTCCGAGCCATGCCGCAGCAGCGTGCCCATGTTGTACATCTGGCCGTGGCAAGCCCCGGAGTTGCCGCCGGCACGATTGATTTCTTCCATGATAACCGACGCTTCAGTCAGCCCCAGGCCGGAGCCGCCGTATTCCTGCGGGATCAGCGCGGCCAGCCAGCCAGCCTTGGTCAGCGCATTGACGAATTCTTCCGGATAACCGCGCTGCTCGTCGACGCGGCGAAAATAATCGGCTGGAAATTCGGCGCACAACGCACGTACTGCGTCCCGGATATCCTGATATTGATCGGTTGTCTGCAACATGGGGCTTGCTCCTCTGGTATTCAATGAATCGAAATTGTTCAAGCCAAAATCGCGCTTGCTTCCATGTTCAGCCAGCCGTCTGCATCTTTCGCCCACAGCCTGACGGTCTTGCCATCGTCTTCCAGGCGGCCGCAGACCGAGAAGGAAGTGATGTCGAACAGCGGCTTCACCGCGCGGAAGCTGAAATTGGTGACCGTCGCATCCGGCAGATTGCGCCGCAGCAGGTCGAACAGCAGCGTGGCGATCAGGGGCCCGTGGACGATGAGGCCCGGGTAGCCTTCGACCTCGGTAACATAGCGGCGGTCATAATGAATGCGGTGGCCATTGAGTGTCAGCGCCGAATACCGGAACAGCAGCACCTCGTCCGGGTGGATCTCGCGGACCCACTGATGACCGAGCGGCGCCGCCTGCGGTTTTGGCGGCGCATCATCCGGATTCGGATTGTCGCGATAAACAATATCGTGCTCTTCCGTGAGCGCCACACCTTCGGCATTGCTGATTTCATGCCGCACCAGCACAAACACCAGCGGGCCGGTGCGCCCCTCTTTCATGCTGACATCAACGATCCGCGACACCCGCGTGATGGCGTCACCGACACGTAAAGGATGGTGGAACTGGAGACGGCCGCCGGCATACATGCGGCGCGGCAGCGGCACAGGCGGCAGAAAATGGCCGCGCAGCGGGTGGCCGTCGGGACCAATTGCCGACTGCCGGTGGACCGGCAGGAAATTCATCCAGTGCCACAGCGGCGGCAGCGGGTCGCCGGACTGCGGGGACGGATCATCCCGATCCAGCAATCCCGACATCGCCGCAACCGGCGTGGCCGCGATTTGATCGGCGGCCGACTCGATTTTCCCGATCCAGGTCTGCAGGTAATCGATTTTCATGCTGATGCCTTTTGAGGTTAACGCAGGTAAGTGAACGACAGCTTGCCCGATATGCCGGTTTGCTACAATTCGTATCTTGAAAACACGGGCTTAGCCTTTCGTTAACCTCGGCCGCCACTGCCGCGGATACGCAAAGCAGTATTGACAAATGACCATGCATTTCGATCTGATTGACATGAGACTGTTCGTGCATATCGCCGAGGCGAACAGCCTGACCCGCGGCGCCGAGCGCGCCCACCTGTCGTTACCGGCTGCCAGCCTGAGGATCAAGAATTTCGAAGACAGCATCGGCATCAAGCTCCTGTATCGGACCAGCCAGGGCGTTACGCTTACGCCGCCGGGCCAGGCTTTCCTGCATCATGCACGCGTGGTGCTGCAGCAGCTGGAGCATCTGCACGGCGACCTGCAGGAATATGCGCAGGGCGTCAAGGGCCACCTGCGCATCGCTGCCAATACTTCCGCCATCAGTGTGTTCCTGCCTTCCGTGCTGCAGACCTATCTGGCAACACATCCCGATGTCAATGTCGACCTGCGCGAGCGCCTGAGCCACGATATCGTGCGCGCAGTGAGTGAAGGCACCACCGACATCGGCATTGTCGCCGGCGAGGTCCGCACCGAAGGCCTGGAAGTTTTGCCTTATCGCAAAGACCGGCTGATGCTCGCCACTGGGCTGACCCATCCTCTGGCGCAAAAAAAATCGGTGCGCTTCGAAGAAACCCTGGACTCGGACTACATCGGCCTGATTGAAGCCAGTGCCATCCATGCCTTTCTGACACGTTTTGCCAACGAGCGGAAAAAGACGCTGAAACTGCGGATCCAGGTCGGCAATTTCGAGGCGCTCTGCCGCATGATCGAAGCCGGCATCGGCATTGGCGTATTGCCGGAATCAGCGGCACGGCAACATTCGCAATCGATGGCAATCCGGATCATTCCCCTCGCGGACGACTGGGCGGTACGCGATCTGCAGATCTGCGTGCGCAGCCTGCGGCTCCTGCCTGCATTTGCGAAGGACCTGATCGATTTGCTGATTGCCGACAGCGCTGCGGATCGCGGTTAAAGCCAGCCGGCCCGCTTCAGGCGCCGAAACAGCAGCACACATCCGATGCCGATCCCGCCCAGGACCAGGGGATAACCCCACTTCCAGTCGAGCTCCGGCATGTTCTTGAAATTCATGCCGTACAGGCTGAACACCATGGTCGGTATCGCCAGGATCGCCCCCCATCCGGCAAGTCGTTTCACCACCTCATTTTGCCGTATCGTGATTTGCGCCAGATCGACTTGCATTGCGGCGTTGATCATCTCGCGCAAGCGGTCTATGGTCGAGGTCACCCTGGTAACATGATCGAGAATGTCCCGATAATAGATCCGGGTTTCCCTGGGGATGATCTCACTGTGAAAGCGCAGGAGCTGGTTACAGATTTCGAGCAGCGGCAATGCCGCCCCCTGCAGCTTCAGCAATTCATGCTTGAGCTTGTAGAAGCTGCGCAGATTGTCCTTGTCGATTTCCGGCTTGAATAGTTCCTGCTCCAGTTCATCGAAGCGCAATTCCATCACATCCATGATGGGCTGGTAGTGATCGACCACAAAATCCATGATGGAATACAGGACGTAACCGGGTCCATAGCTTAGCCGCTCAGGCATGTGTTCACATCGTTCCCTGACTTTCATGTATCCGCTTGATGAACCATGCCGCACCGTGACCACAAATCGGGGTCCGAGGAAGATATGCGTTTCTCCCAAATGGATTTTAGTCCTGTGCATCTCGGCTGTTTGCAGCACCAGGAATAGCGTGTCACCGTATTCTTCCAGCTTGGGCCGCTGATGGGCAATCTGGGCATCTTCGACGGCAAGTTCATGCAGGCCGAACTCCTGTTGCATCTGCCGCATCAGCTCCACGCTCGGCTCGAGCAGCCCGACCCATACGAAGGTATCGGGCTGTTGCAGCACTTCGCTGATTTCAGAGACGCCGATATCACGCAGCTTGCTGCCCTGCCGGTACACCGCGCAGTTAATGACCCCGCTTGCGGGCGACTCGACTACACCCGGTGAAATGACCGTCATATTTCGACCTGCGCTCCTAACTCAATGACCCGGTTGGTAGGTATCCTGAAATAATCGGCAGCATCCCGGGCGTTGCGCGACAAGGCCGCAAAAACCGATTCGCGCCACATCGCCATGCCGCCGCCAACCGTGGAAATCACGGTCTGACGTGCGATGAAAAATGAAGTCGACATCATTTCGAACTCCAACCCCGCGCTTTTGCACAATTCGAGCGCAGCGGGGATATCCCGCTCATCCTTGAAGCCGTAATGCACATCGATCTGGAAACACTGATGACCCAGCGCCTGCACCTTGATGCGTTCGGCTTCAGGAATCGAGGGGATGGAGGCATTGTAGACAGTCAGGAATAGGGTACGTTCATGCAAGACCTTGTTATGCAATAAGTTATGCAACATTGCATGCGGCACGCCATCACCTTCCGCACGAAAGAACACGCCGGTGCCTTCTACCCGGTGTGGCGGCGCGATGAAAAGCGACTGCAGGAAATCATTGATTGGAATCGAATGTTTTTTCAAATTGTCGAATACCAGTTCGCGCCCCCTCTTCCAGGTCAGCATGAGCATCACCATGACCGCACCCAGCACCAGCGGAAACCAGCCGCCGTGCAGAATTTTCAGTGTCGTCGCAGAAAAGAGCGTGATATCGATCACGAAAAAGAATCCGGTGGCAGCCCAGCAAAGCAGCAGGTTGTACCGCCATTTATAGCGGAGTACGAAGAATGTCAGGATGGTCGTCATCAGCATGGTGACGCTGACCGCGATGCCATAGGCGGCAGCCAGATTGGAAGATGATCCAAACCCGATGACGGCCATGATCACGACTATGCATTGCATCCAATTGACCAATGGAATATAAATCTGGCCAATTTCGCTCTCCGATGTATGAACCACTCGCATGCGAGGCAGGAAGCCGAGTGAGATGGCTTGCTGGGTCATCGAAAAAGTCCCGGAGATGGTTGCCTGGGATGCGATCACCGTGGCCACGGTCGACAGGATTACCAGCGGATAAATGCTCCAGGGTCCCAGTTGCTGATAAAAAGGATTGTCGACGGCGGCCGGGTTCGCGAGCAACAGCGCCCCCTGTCCCAGATAATTAAGCGTGAGTGCGGGGAAGACCACGGCAGACCATGCAAGCCGAATCGGTCTCTTGCCAAAATGCCCCATGTCGGCGTACAGCGCTTCGGCCCCGGTAAACGCCAGCACGACGGCACCGAGCGCGACGAAAGCGAGCCACTTGTTACGCATGAGAAAATTTGCCGCGTGAATCGGATTGAGCGCTGCGAGGATCTCGGGATTGGCCACGATGTTAATAATTCCCATGGTGCCAAGCGCCAGAAACCAGACCAGCATGATCGGCCCGAACCAGCGTCCGATACCCGCCGTCCCTTTCTGTTGCAACAGGTACAAGGCCACGAGTATCACGACAGTCAAGGGCACGACGTAGGGCCGGAAGGCCGGTGTCGCCACCTCAAGACCTTCGATTGCCGATAATACCGAAATGGCTGGCGTGATCACGCCATCACCGAAAAACATCGCGGCCCCTACCAGGCCGACCAGGGTGACTGGATAATACCAGCGCGAATGCCGGGTGACCGCCGATAGCGCAAGCGCCACCATCGCCATGATGCCGCCTTCCCCATTATTGTTAGCCCGCAAGACCAGCGATACATATTTCAGGGAGACTATGATTGTCAGACCCCATACGATCAATCCCACAACACCGAATAAGTTTGCCTCGTTAAGGGCAAGTCCGTGTTCTTTCGAGAACACTTCCTTCATCGTGTACAGCGGGCTTGTACCAATATCGCCGTACACTACGCCGATCGCAGCGATCGTCAGGGTAGCCAGGGTATTTTTCGAAGAATGCGAAGCCAATGGGCGCCTTGTGTTGATTTTTATTGCCGGGAAGTGGTGGTTCAGGAATAGCCATACCGGGTCCCTGAATTTCTTCCCGGATTATTGCATCAATTGGCAGGAAATCGTATTCGTATTGGATCCTCATGAAGTTTTTTCCTGACTCCAGCGGAGACCGTACCCAGGCCGGGGCCTTGCCGCGGCTTTTCCTCGTACTTGCGACGATGGCGGGCAGCATGTCCGCCTGCACCGACCAGCCAGCCGGATTTTTCCCCGGCTATGCCGAGGCCGACTACGTGCGCCTGGCCAGTCCGATCGCCGGCACGCTGACGCGGCTGTATCTCAAGCGCGGCGACAAGGCCGAGACTGGCGCGCCCGCTTTCGTGCTGGAACAGGAAAACGAACGCGCCGCGCGTGACGAAGCAGCATATAGGGTGCAGCGCGCAATCGCCCAACTGGCCAACCTGAAAAAAGGAAGGCGGCCGGAAGAAATTGCCGCCATCAATGCACAGCTGGCGCAAGTGCAGGCCGCACTGACATTATCATTGGCCGACCTGAAGCGGCAACAGGAACTGGCCGCAGCGAAATTCCAGTCGCCGGCACGGCTCGATGACGCCATGGCGACTGTCGAACGCGACCGGGCCCGCATGAATGAATTGCGCGCGCAACTGCGGGTAGCGCAGCTCGGCGCCCGCATGGATGAAATCAACGCCGCCGAACAGGAGGTGAAAACCGCGCAGGCACAGCTGGCGCAGGCCGACTGGCAGCTCGAACAGAAATCCCGCCGTGTACCTGTCGCGGCGGAGGTTGCCGACGTGCTGTTCCGCGAAGGTGAATGGGTACCGGCCGGCAGTCCCGTGGTGAGCCTGCTGCCACCGCAGAATATCAAGGCGCGATTTTTTGTGCCCGAACCGCAAGTCGGCGCGCTTCGCCTCGGCCAGGACGTGGTGCTGCAATGCGACGGCTGCAGTGCGCCGGTCCCGGCAACCATCAGCTATATCTCGCGCGAAGCCGAATACACCTCACCGCTCATCTACAGCAAGGAAAATCGCGCCAGCCTGGTCTTCATGATCGAAGCAAGACCCGTCCCCGGGCAAGCCGCCGCGCTGCATCCGGGGCAACCGCTCGACATCCGGCTCGCCGGGAAATCGCCGTGACCGCACAGGACACCGCAGCGGCCATCGATGTGCGTGGCCTGACCAAACGTTACGGCGATCGCACCGTGGTCGACCATGTCGCATTGCGTGTGCCAAAAGGATCCATATACGGTTTTCTCGGCCCCAACGGCAGCGGCAAGACGACCACTATCCGGATGTTGTGCGGCCTGTTGACACCGGATGAAGGAGAAGGCACCTGCCTCGGCTACGACCTCCGGCGCGAAGCGCAGCTGATCAAACGCCAGGTCGGCTACATGACGCAAAAATTTGGTCTGTATGAAGACCTCAGCATCGAGGAAAACCTGTCTTTCATCGCGCGCGTCTACGAAGTTCCCGGACGTGATGCCAAAGTCAACCTGACGCTGGAACAGCTGGGCCTGAGCAGCCGCCGCAGCCAGCTGGCCGGCGCCTTGTCAGGCGGCTGGAAACAGCGGCTGGCATTGGCCGCCTGCCTGCTCCACGACCCGCAATTGCTGCTGCTCGACGAGCCCACCGCCGGCGTCGATCCAAAGGCACGGCGCGACTTCTGGGACCGCTTGCATGAACTCGCCGCCGGTGGTCTGACCGTCCTGGTGTCCACCCACTACATGGATGAGGCCGAACGCTGTCATGCGCTGGCCTACATCTCGTACGGGCGCTTGCTGGCAAGAGGCACAGCCGCCGAACTGATAGCCGGCGCCGGGCTGGTGACCTGCGAGATCCGCGGTCCCGGCCTGGTGGCACTGGCGCAGGCATTGCGTGCCGATCCGCGCATTAAAACCGTGGCATCCTTTGGCGCCACACTGCACGTCGGCGCACGATCGCAAGCCGAGCTGGACGCCGCGCTTGCACCCTGGCTGGCGCGCGGCATCGAGGCGACGACAGTCGAACCGAACCTGGAAGATGTGTTCATCGCGCTGATGCAGGACACCACCGACAATTACACGCAAGACAGGCCATGAACTGGTCGCGTTTTCTCGCCATTCTGATCAAGGAGTTCCGCCAGATCCGGCGTGACCGCCTGACCTTTGCGATGATGGTCGCGGTACCGATCATGCAGCTGATCCTGTTCGGCTATGCAATCAATACCGATCCCAGGAACCTGCCGGTGGCGGTGGTCATCGCCGACCACAGCGAATTTTCACGCAGCTTCTTGTCCGGCCTGGAGAATTCGGGCTACTTCCGCATCACCGGACAGGCACGCAGCGAAGCGGACGCCAACCGGCTGCTGGCGGAAGGCCGGGTCCAGTTCGTACTGGTGATTCCGCCCGATTTTTCGCGCCGCATGATTCGCGGCGAACATCCCGCCATCCTGCTCGCCGCCGATGCCACCGACCCGGCCGCCTCCGGCAATGCGCTGGCCGCAGTGGACCGGATCAGCAGGCAGACCATGTCGCGCGACCTGACCGGCGCGCTGGCGCATCTGCAGACGACCGATCTGCCCTTCGAGGTACGCGTGCAGCGCCGTTACAACCCGGAGGCATTGTCGCGCTATAACATTGTGCCGGGACTGATCGGCGTGATCCTGACCATGACCATGGTGATGATGACCTCGCTGGCCATGACCCGCGAACGTGAACGCGGCACGATGGAAAATCTGCTCGCCACCCCTGCGCTGCCGGTCGAGGTGATGGTGGGAAAAATCGCACCTTATATCCTGATCGGCTACGTGCAGGTGATTGTCATCCTGGCTGCGGCCAGGCTGCTGTTCGACGTACCGATGGTCGGCAGCCTGGTCTTGTTGTCGATGGCGCTGGTGCTGTTCATGGCGGCCAACCTGGCGGTCGGATTCACCTTCTCCACGATTGCCAGAAACCAGTTGCAGGCAATGCAGCTGACTTTTTTCTTTTTCCTGCCATCGCTGCTGCTGTCGGGATTCATGTTTCCGTTTCGCGGCATGCCGGTGTGGGCACAGATGTTTGGCGAAATATTGCCGCTGACGCATTTCCTGCGCATCGTGCGCGGCATTCTTTTAAAGGGCAATACATTCGCCGCCATCGTGCCCGACTTGTGGCCGATCGCTGTATTCATGCTGGCTGCGGGCATCATCGCGCTTGGCAGGTACCGGCGGACTTTGGACTGATTGACGCCGCTCAAACATGTGGCAATGAGCATCTTGCGAAATGCCTGCTTTCTGGACTACCTCCCTGTAACGACCTACGCTGACGACATTGATGAGCAAGTGTTGCAAGAGGAACCAGCCATGGCTTACAAAACAATCCTGGTGCACGTTGATCAATCCAGGCATATGGCGCAACGTGTGAAGCTTGCCGCCATGATCGCCCGCGCTGAGAAAGCGCATTTGATCGGCGCTGCGATGACCGGCATCTCCCGCTTCGTTTATGGAAACGATGGCGTTCCGCCGCAAGATCCTACGCTGGCTGCCCATCTGGAATTCTTGCGCCAGCGCGCCGATCATGCGCTGGCGGAATTTGAGGCGATCGCAAAATTGGCAGGCCTGGACTCGCTTGAAAAGCGCGTGGCCGATGATGAAGCCGGCAGCGGCATCAACCTGTTGGCCCGTTACTGCGACCTGGTGGTGATCGGACAGACCGATCCCGACGAACCGACGCCCGGAGTGACGCCAAATTTTCCCGAGCATGTGGTGCTGCATTGCGGCCGGCCGGTGCTGATCGTGCCCTACACCGGACATGTGGATCAGGTCGGCAGCAAGGTGCTGCTTGCGTGGGATGCAAGCATGGAAGCAACACGCGCCGTCGCCGGCGCTCTGCCGCTATTCAAACGCGCCACCGGCGTGGAAATCGTGATATTTAATGCCCACGCATCACTGCTGCTGCCGAATGCGGAACCGGGAACCGACATTCAAGCCTATCTTGCGCGGCACGGCATCAAAACCGTGCTCACCTTGCAGAAGACGGACCTCGATGTCGGCACCGCCTTGTTATCGCTGGCGTCCGACCGGACGTCGGATCTGATCGTGATGGGTGCTTACGGCCATTCGCGCTTCCGCGAGATATTGCTGGGTGGAGTCACGAGGGTTGTACTGCAGTCGATGACACTACCGGTATTGATGGCGCATTGACCGGGCAGCTACAACAGTTGCGCCTGCCGTGCCCGGACATAATCAAGCGGCGTATCCACATCCCACAAGGTCGGACACTCGCTCCACACGCAGCCGATCCCGGCCAATCGGGACCGTGTTTGCTCCATCACCTGCGGCGTGCCCCAGTCAACCATACGGAACGCCTGTGAAAATGCCGCATCGATTCCGTCCTCATGTTCCTGCGCACCCACCAGCACATAACCGCCATCTCCAGCCGGCGTAAAAACCAGACACGCACCCTGCTGCAGTGCATTCGCGGCACAGTGCAGGTCAGCCGGCGCCAGGACCGGACAATCGGTGCCGATCAACAGCACCGTATCGTGCCTGCGCAAAAGCCGGCGCAGGCAGTCAGCCATGCGCATGCCGAGATCGCCGGCACACTGCGCATGGCAATCGACGGCAAAACGATTTGCGCACGCCGTGAAGAATGGATGTCCGCCATCACCCGCAGTCCATAAGGACACATTCCCAGGCGCGGCGGCGCAGGCGGTAGCCAGTGTACGAAGGCACATCTTGCGCTGCGCGGCGGCGGCGCCCTCCTCGCCCAGCAAGGGTATCAACCGCGTCTTGCTCTCCCCGGCCACCGGCGCCCGCGCAAAAACTGCAATATGAAAGGACCCGCTCATTTGCCGGAACCGTAGCCGTAAGCAACAGCAAGACGGCGCGGATCGGCGCCGAAAAAATAGGCAAGGCGTAGCCGCCACATCAGGAACACGGTACGCCAGAGGCCGTTTTTTTCCCAGCGGCGGGCGGAAGCGGAGACACGCTGGCGCAGGCAGGCCGGACGGCCTGCGCGCTTCAGGCGCGCGCTCAGCTCGATGTCTTCCATCAACGGCATTGCGGCAAAACCGCCGACTTGCCTGAATGTCTCGCGCCGCATGAACATCGCCTGATCGCCGGTCGCGATGCCGGTCACGCGCGAGCGCAGGTTCATCATCGTGGCAATCACCGGCAGCAGCCGATGGGCGCCGGCCAGATCCACATCGAAGCGGCCCCACAGGTGATCGCTCAGTGCCGCTTCAATCAAAACATCGGCATCGGCCGGCAATGTGGTATCCGCGTGCAGGAACAAAAGCGCCTCACCGTCAGCCGCCTGCGCACCGGCATTCATCTGATGTGCGCGTCCGCGTGTGCAATCGAGCACCCGATCGGCCAGCGGCGCCGCCAATGCGGTTGTGCCGTCGCTGCTGCCGCCATCACACACGATGATCTGCGCACCGCGCTCCCGTAAAACAGTCAGCTGGGTCAACAGCCCGGCGATGCCGGCCGCCTCGTTGAGGACGGGAATGATGATCGACAAACGCGACTTCATGCCAAGGCTCAGCCGCGCTGCCACGCATGGTAGCGCCTGACCCATTCCAGCAGCCTCGCCGGCGCATGCGCGCGTTTCCAGGCGCCCGCCACATATTTATTGGCTTCGGCGAGCGTCGGATAGATGTGGATCGTTCCCAGTATCTTGTTGAGTCCCAGGCCATGTTTCATCGCCATCACATATTCGGCGATCAGGTCGCCCGCATGTTCACCGGCTATCGTCACGCCAAGGATCCGGTCCTTGCCCGGCACCGTCAGGACCTTGATGAACCCGTGCGCGGCTTGGTCGGTAATCGCGCGGTCGAGCTCCTCGAGCGCGAACACGGTTATTTCATGCGGAATATTCTGCGCCCGCGCTTCCTGCTCGTTGAGGCCGACCCGCGCCACTTCCGGCTCGGTAAACGTAGCCCAGGGAATGACCGAATAATCGGCCTTGAATTTCCTGAAACGCCCGAACAGGCCATTGACCGCTGCATACCAGGCCTGGTGCGCGGCGACGTGCGTAAACTGGAAAGGCCCGGCGACGTCGCCGGCGGCAAAGATGTTCGGATAAAGGGTCTGCATGTATTCATTGGTGTCGACCGTGCGCGCCGGGGTGAGGTTGATGCCCAGCTCTTCCAGGCCGTAGCCGCTGGTGTTGGCGGTGCGTCCGACCGCACACAGCACAAGATCGAACGGGATGTGCACCTCCCTGCCCTGGTGTTCGGCAATCATCAGCTTCTCGCCATTTTCAAGCACGCATTGTTTTGCCTTGTGCGCGGTCAGCACCTGAATGCCTTCAGCGCGAAAGCGCGCTTCGACCAGCGCCGACACTTCCGGGTCTTCACGCAGCATGATGCGGTCCGCCATTTCCACCTGCGTGACTGCCGAACCGAGCCGCGCGAATGCCTGCGCCAGCTCGCAGCCGATCGGACCGCCGCCCAGCACCACTAGCCGCGCCGGCAATTCCCGCAACGCCCACAAGGTATCCGAGGTGACAAAGCCCAGTTCAGCCAGTCCGGGGATCGGCGGCACGAAGGGCCGTGCGCCCGCGGCGATCACGATGTTGCGGGTGCTCAGCGTGCGTTGGCTGCCGTCCGCAGCCGTCACTTCAACGGCAAACGGCGAAATGATCCTGGCGCTGCCCGCGACACAATCGACCCCCAGCGCGGTGTAACGCTCGACCGAGTCATGCGGCTCGATCGTCTTGACGATGCGCTGCACACGTTCCATCACGCTGGCGAAATCCATCTGCGCTGTCGCCGATGCCAGACCGAATTCCCTGGCCCTGCCGATCTCCGACATCAGCCTGGCTGAACGGATCAGCGCCTTTGATGGCACACAACCGGTATTGAGGCAATCGCCGCCGAGCTTGTCACGCTCGATCAATGCGACCTTCGCCTTGACCGCCGCCGCAATGTAAGCGGTGACCAGTCCGGCCGAGCCGCCGCCGATGACCACCATGTTGTAATCGTAGCGGCGCGGCCGCGGCCACTTCGCATACACCTTGCGTCCCTTGAACAGGTCGACCGACTTCTTCGCCAGCAGCGGAAAGACGCCGAGCAGGACAAATGACAACACCAGGCCGGGCGAGAGGATGCCCTTGACCGAGCTGATCTGCGCCAGCTGCGTGCCGGCATTCACATACGCCAGCGTACCGGCCAGCATGCCAATCTGGCTGACCCAGTAAAAGGTCCAGGCCCGCATCGGCGTCAGTCCCATCAGCAGGTTGATCAGGAAGAAGGGAAACAGCGGCACCAGCCGCAGCGTGAACAGGTAGAACGGACCATCCCTGGCGATGCCGTCATTGAAAGATTTGAGCTTGTCGCCGAAGCGCTGCTGGATCGAATCGCGCAGGATGAATCGCGCCGCCAGGAAGGCCAGCGTGGCGCCGATGCTGGCGGCGAACGAGACGATCAGGCTGCCCCACCACAATCCGAAAATCGCCCCGGCGGCCAGGGTCAGGATGGTCGCGCCGGGGATCGACAAGGCGGTGGACAGCGTATAGCCAATGAAAAAAATGGCGGCGCTCTGCCACGGATAAAGGCGGGTTAACGTCTGCAACTCCTGCTGCCGCGACTTGACTGCTTCCAGGCTGAGGAAACGCCCGAGGTCGAACACAAAAAATGCGGCAACGGCTGCCGCTACCAGCAGCAGCAGCCCGAGGCGCTTCTTGTTCACACTGCACTCCTTGGAGAAATCACGCGAGTGCGCCGCCGCAACTGCTGCCGGCGCCGGCCGTGCAACCCCAGCAATGGTCGGCCACCACGATGCCATTTCCTTCGAGCTGGTTTTTCACCAGGTCCGACAGATGCATGCGGCCCATGCCATGGGATTTCAAGGGCAAACCCAACATCTGATTAAAGTCGCAGTCATACAGATACCCTTGCCAGTCCACTGAAATCAGCGAACGGCACATTACGCTTTTCAGGTTGGCATCCTGATGCGCTTCCCGCAGCAATTGCATGTAGCTATTGAATTTTCCATGCGACAGCAGCGTACTGCCGAAACGCTGGATAGGCATATTGGTGATGGTGAACAGCTGGTTGAAGAAAATGCCGAAATTCTCGCCCAGAAATTTATCGTAATCGGCTTTAAGCGCCTGTTGTGGCGGCGGCAGCGAAGGTCCCTGCGGGTTGTAGACCAGATGCAGCTGCAAGCCGGAGTCCGCCGCGCCATAACCCAAGGCGTTAAGCTTTTGCAGCACGCGGATGCTGGTTTCGAATACACCCTTGCCGCGCTGCTTGTCGACATTGTCTTCCGAGTAGCAAGGCAGGGAGGCAACGATTTGCACCTGCTGTTGCGCCAGGAATTGCGCCAGCGTTTCATATCCGGGTTCTTCCAGGATCGTCAGGTTGCAGCGATCGATCACCGCCACGTCCAGTGCGCGGGCGGATTCGACCAGATACCGGAAATGCTGGTTCATCTCGGGCGCGCCGCCGGTCAGGTCCAGTGTCTTGACATGCCCGGCGCGCAGCACATCGAGCACCTGCTCCACGGTGGCAAGATCCATCTGCTCGGTACGGTTGGGGCCGGCGTTGACGTGGCAATGCAGGCAAGTCTGATTGCAGGTGTAACCAAGATTGACCTGCAGGGTATCCGCCACCTGATTGCGGCGCAGCGGCGGGAAATCGGTTTTGGCAAGCAGGGGGAGCGTGGCGCGCATAATTGAATCGTCAGTTAAATTTTATTCAAGGATAAACGGAAACCTGTTTCAGTGTCGGACGAGAGTTGGACACGGTTCGCCGCTCACTTGTATTTCTGCAGCAGTGGCGCCAGTTTCTCCTGCGCGGCAGCGGGCATTGCCGCCGGCGGTGTCACCAGCGCATGGGCCAGTGCATTGTGCGCGGCCGACAGCGGAGGGTTTGCAGCCAGGCGTCGGATGCAGGCACGCAGCACCGCCTGTGCACTGACCGCATTGTGCATCAGGTTCCCGATGGCCATTTCGGCGGTGACCGCCGCATGGCCGGGATGCCAGCAGTCGAAGTCGGTCACCAGTGCCAGCGTCGCATAAGCGATCTCCGCTTCACGCGCCAGCCGCGCTTCCGGCATGTTGGTCATGCCGATCACCGAGGCGCCCCATGAACGGTACAGCTGCGATTCGGCGAAAGTGGAAAAAGCGGGGCCTTCGATGCAGACGTAGGTGCCGCCGCGATGCAGCGTCGCTCCCGGCAGATCGCAATCGGCAAAGGCCTGCGCCAGCAAGCCGCTCAACGCGCTGCAGACCGGATGCGCCAGACTGACATGCGCAACCGCGCCGTCGCCGAAAAACGTTCCGCTGCGCTGTCTGGTCATATCGATGAATTGATCCGGCAGCACCATGTGCCGCGGCGCCAGCTCTTCCTTGAGCGAACCGACTGCCGATACCGACAGCAGGTAGTCGATGCCAAGCTTTTTCATCGCCCAGATATTGGCGCGAAACGGAATGTCGCCCGGCAGCACCGAATGGCTGCGGCCATGCCGCGCCAGGAAGGCAACACGTACACCTTCCAGCGTGCCGATCGCAATGTCGTCCGAAGGCTGGCCGAACGGCGTCGGGACTGCAATCTCCTGCACATCCTCCAGCCCGTCCATCTTGTACAGGCCACTGCCGCCGATTACGCCGAAACGAATTTTTTCCATGGTGTGCAAGTGAGTAAGTAAATAATATTAGGTCGCGCCGCCAGCCTGAACCTTACAGTCATCATGCCGGCCATAACGGCGGTTCATCCATCAGCGCCACCTGTTCGCGCAACTCCAGAATCCGGTCCTGCCAATAGCGCTGTGTGTTAAACCATGGAAACGCCGCCGGAAACGCCGGATCATCCCAGCGCCGCGCAAGCCATGCTGAATAATGGATCAGCCGCAAGGTGCGCAAGGCTTCGATCAGGTGCAGCTCGCGTGGATCAAAATCGAAAAAATCCTCATAACCGGCCAGCAGATCGGATAACTGCCGCACCATATCGGCCCGCTCACCCGACAATAACATCCACAGGTCCTGCACTGCCGGCCCCATCCGGCTATCGTCGAAGTCGACGAAGTGCGGCCCGGCGCCGGTCCACAATACATTGCCGACGTGACAATCGCCATGCAGACGCAAAACAGCACTCTGGCCAGCCCTGTCAAAACAGCGCCGCGCACCGTCCAGCGCCTGCGCAACAACACTGCGATAGGCCGCATCCAGATCCGGCGGAATAAATCCGTTGGCAAGCAGATATTCACGCGGCTCGTCGCCAAAACTGGCGATATCGAGTGCCGGCCGCTCGCGAAACGGCTCGAGCGCGCCAATCGCATGGATGCGGCCGATGAAACGCCCCATCCATTCCAGCGTTGCCGGATCCTCGAGTTCAGGCGCACGGCCGCCATGTTTGGGAAAAGCGGAAAAACGGAAGCCGCCGAACTGATGCAGCGTGTTGCCGGCGATCGACATGGCCGGCACCACCGGAATTTCGCGCTCCACCAGTTGCTGCACAAAAGTGTGTTCCTCGAGGATGGCAGCGTCCGACCAGCGTGCGGGCCGGTAAAATTTTGCCACCAGCGGCGGGCCCTGGTCCATGCCGATCTGGTAGACGCGGTTTTCATAACTGTTCAGCGCCAGCAGGCGGCCATCGCTGTAGAGGCCGACGCTGTCCAGCGCATCGAGCACCAGATCCGGGCTGAGCGTGGCGAAGGAAAGTGGGGAATCATTCATGCCTGCCATTGTACGGGTCAATCGGCAAGCGGGACGGGTGCCTGGCAAATGACGCTACCGGCACACTGCCGCAACGCGTTACACTACCGGGTATCTGACTTCATCCTATACCCTCCCTATGCATCTCGACGAGCCACTCTCCGATAAAGAATTCAACGAACTAGACAAATTCCTGCTTTCCGACCGTTGCGGCGACGACGGCATGGCGATGGATTCACTGCACGGTTATCTGACCGCGATCGCGATCGGACCCGAAACGGTCCCGCTTCTCGAATGGCTCCCCCGCGTCTGGGGTCCCGAGGCGGACGATGCGCCGACCTTCAAGTCGGACAAGGAATTCGAGCGGATCACCGGACTGATCGCGCGCTTCATGAATGAAATCGCGATCACGCTGGAAGTGGCGCCGAAGGAATTCGAGCCGCTTTTCTGCGAGCATGAATGGCAGGGCCGCGCCGTGCTCGATGGCGAAGCGTGGGCGTGGGGTTTCCTGGAAGGCGTGCAATTGCGCGCCGATGCGTGGGAGCCGATCTGGAGCGCGCCGATTGCGCCGCTGTTGCGGCCAATTTATTTGCTGGGCGCGGAAGAAATTGAAGAAGAAGAATTGGTGCTGGTCGACGACCCGGGTAAATGCCATAAGCTGACGGTGGAAATCGAAGCGGCGATTCCGGAAATACATCGCTACTGGTTACCGCATCGTAAATCGGCAGTCACCACGGTGCAGAATGATGGACCGAAGATCGGTCGCAACGATAGCTGCGCTTGCGGCAGCGGCAAGAAATTCAAGAAGTGCTGCGGCGCGGAACCGAGCGCAGCGTAGCTGGACTTTATCCATTCAAGCGGCTTAGCTGAGCGTTTTGGTCAAGCCTGATGGGATTGGGATGAAGTCATCGTGATGCAAGCTCAGTCTGGATTCCCGCTGGCACGAGAAGAACGTCGATATCCCCCTGGCTCGCTGAATCACCACGAAAGAATAAAAATTTCGCGCCCTTTGGTGGATCGCATTATCGATTCGCTTTGTCCTATCAGACGCGCTCGATGACCATCGCAATCCCCTGCCCCACGCCGATGCACATCGTACATAGCGCATAGCGTCCTTTAATCCTGTGCAACTGGTTGATCGCCGTCATCACCAGGCGCGCGCCGGATGCGCCAAGCGGATGTCCGAGCGCAATGGCGCCGCCATTCGGATTCGCCCGCGGGTCGTCATCCTGCAAACCCCAGTCGCGCAGCACCGCGACGCTTTGCGCCGCAAACGCTTCATTCAGTTCGATCACCTCGATCTGCTCCATGCTCAGCCCGGTCTGCACCAGCACCTTGCGTGCCGCGGGTCCCGGACCGATGCCCATGATATTGGGCGGCACACCGGCGGTCGCCATGCCAAGCACCCGCGCGCGCGGCAGCAAGCTGCATTTCTGCGCGGCTTTTTCACTCGCCAGAAGCAGCGCGCAGGCGCCATCATTGATGCCGGATGAATTACCCGCGGTCACGGTGCCATCGTCAGCAACAACCGGCTGCAGCCGTGCCAGCGCGGCGAGCGAAGTCTTGCGCGGATGTTCATCCGCGGTGACGATGATCGGGTCATCTTTTTTGCGTGTGATTGTTACCGGCGTGATCTCCCGCTCGAAATAACCGCTCTTCTGGGCTGCGTGCGCTTTCGTCTGCGACGCCAGTGCAAACCGGTCTTGCGACTCACGGTCGATGCCAAATTCGCGGGCAATGTTTTCCGCTGTTGCCGGCATTGATTCGACCCCGTATTGCGTCTGGATCAGCTTGTTGATGAAACGCCACTCAAGCGTCGTATCATGGATCTCGACACTGCGCGCAAACGCCGCCTCGGCCTTGGCCATCACGAATGGGGCGCGGCTCATCGATTCGACGCCGCCTGCAATCATCAGGGCCGCCTCGCCCGACCTGATCGCCCGCGCGGCGCTGCCAACCGCATCCAGTCCCGAACCGCATAGCCGGTTGATCGTCGCCCCCGGCACACCCACCGGCAAGCCGGCCAGCAGGCAAGCCATCCTGGCAACATTACGATTGTCTTCGCCAGCCTGGTTGGCGCAACCGATCAGCACATCGCTGACCTGCTCCCAGTCGACATGCGGATTGCGCACCATCAGTGCCATCAGCGGAATCGCGGCCAGGTCGTCCGCGCGGATTGAGGAAAGAGCCCCGCCGTAGCGGCCGAAGGGGGTGCGGATTGCATCGCAAATATAGGCTGGAGTATTCATGATTCTGTAGAATAAGCGAGGATGTGTGTTTGATCAGTCCACATCCGTTCGAGTTTCCATCGGGACCATTTTTTACTGCTGAAAAAAGCCGGCAATCACTCCTTGATGAAGTGCTCGCGGTAATACCGCAGTTCCTCGATCGACTCGAGTATGTCTGCCAGCGCGGTATGTTTCTGATGTTTCTTGAAGCCACTGACCAGTTCGGGTTTCCAGCGTTTGCACAATTCCTTCAGCGTCGATACATCCAGATTCCGGTAATGAAAGAATGATTCGAGTTTTGGCATCGTGCGGGCCATGAAACGCCGATCCTGGCAAATCGTGTTGCCGCACATCGGCGACTTGCCGGCCGGGACCAGGTGCTTGAGGAAAGCAATCAACGCCACCTCGGCATCCGCTTCACTGACGGTGGACGCCTTGACCCGATCAATCAAGCCGGAGCGGCCATGCGTGCCCTTGTTCCAGGCATCCATTCCATCCAGCATTTCATCGGATTGATGAATTGCAAAAACCGGTCCTTCAGCGAGGATATTCAGGTTTGAATCGGTGACCACCACGGCCACTTCAATGATGCGGTCAGTGTCCGGATTCAGCCCCGTCATTTCCATATCGACCCACACCAGATTAAATTCATTTGGACGCGCTGGCGTCGCTGGCAATGCGTCGAGTTCGGTAGCTTGTGACATAATTGATTTTTCCTTTGGTATTCGCCATTTTCTCACAGGCACAGAATGTATTCACACGTGTTTTCAGTTTTGTTTGTTGGTTTTCTGGCGATCACGCTGGCCGTTCGTTTCTGGCTCGGGTCGCGGCATATTCGCCACGTCCTCGCGCACCGCAATGCTGTTCCGCCACAATTTGCCGAAAAAATCCAGCTCAGCGCACACCAGAAGGCCGCCGATTACACAGTCGCAAAAACCAAGGCCGGCCTGTGGATGCTGCTGGTAAATGCGGCGGTGCTGATCGGATTCACGCTACTGGGCGGCTTGCAATGGCTATCGGTGACGATACTGAAT
The DNA here is from genome assembly GCA_040387375.1 of Pseudomonadota bacterium. Taxonomy (GTDB): domain Bacteria; phylum Pseudomonadota; class Gammaproteobacteria; order Burkholderiales; family Burkholderiaceae_D; genus JAZKDW01. The sequence continues at coordinate 109,709 of JAZKDW010000041.1, read as the reverse complement.
ATTACCGGCCCGGGCATGACCTATCAAATCGGCTTGCTGCTTGCCTTTGCCGTCATTTCCGGCATCATCGACCTGCCCTTCGAGTATTACAAGCAGTTCGTGCTGGAAGCGCGTTTCGGATTCAACAAAATGACCCTGGGCCTGTTTTTCGCCGACATGGTGAAGGGCGCCTTGCTTGGCGCGGCGATCGGCTTGCCGCTGATCTGGGTGATCCTGACCCTGATGGAAAAATCAGGTGAGTTGTGGTGGTTGTACGCATGGCTCGTCTGGTGCGGTTTCCAGCTGTTGATGCTGGTGCTGTATCCGACCGTGATTGCGCCATTGTTCAACAAATTTACGCCGCTGACGGATGACAGCCTGCGCACCCGCATCGAGAACCTGATGAAGCGGGTCGGCTTCGCATCGAAGGGTTTGTTTGTCATGGATGGCTCCAAACGCAGCGCCCACGGCAATGCCTATTTTTCCGGCTTCGGCGCCAACAAGCGCATCGTGTTTTTCGACACCTTGCTGTCGCGTCTCGCACCGCATGAAATCGAAGCAGTGCTGGCGCATGAGCTCGGACATTTCAAGCTGAAGCATATCGTCAAGCGCATTGTCGTGATGTTCGCGATATCACTCGGTTTTCTGGCGCTGCTGGGTTATCTGAAGACGCAGACCTGGTTTTATACCGGGCTGGGCGTCGAGCCGATGCTGGGAGCCGGCAATGATGCGATGGCGCTGATTTTGTTCATGCTGGTGCTGCCGGTATTCACATTCCTGTTGTCGCCGCTGATGTCCATCAGTTCGCGCAAGCATGAATTCGAAGCCGATGCGTTTGCCGCCACCCATAGCAGCGCACCCGATCTGGTGTCGGCGCTGGTGAAGTTATATGAAGACAATGCATCAACGCTGACCCCGGATCCGTTACACTCCGCGTTTTACGATTCGCATCCACCCGCGACCTTGCGCATCAATAAACTGCTCGCTCACTGAAACGAATCATGGCAAACATTGCTGAACTGCTCGAAAAAAAATGCACTCCCCACCAGACTGCGCTGACAGCCGCGCAAATCGCCGATTATCTGTCGGCGCTCAGCGCCTGGTCACTGCAGGATGGGAAGATAGTCAGGAAATTCGGATTCAAGGATTACCATGACACGCTGGATTTTGTTAACGCCATTGCGCATGTCATCCACGCCGAAGATCATCATCCGGAACTGGTTGTCACCTACAACAAATGTGTGGTGAAATTCGATACCCACTCGGTCAACGGCGGACGCGGCGGCATTTCCGAAAACGACTTCATTTGCGCAGCCAAGGTGGATGCGGTTTTTCAGCAATCCTTTGCTTGACCGATGAGCAAACTTACCGCCACCATCATTGCCGCGCACGGCCGCCATTATCTGGCGCAAAGCGACACCATGAAATTGCAGTGCGTCACGCGCGGCAAGAAAAGTGATGTCGCAGTCGGCGACATCGTCAACCTCACGCTGACATCGCCGAACCAGGGTGTGATCGAAGCTATCGCCGAACGCAAGTCATTGCTGTACCGTTCGGACCAGTACAAATCGAAACTGCTGGCGGCCAACGTGACGCAGTTGTTCATCGTCGTCGCCACCGAACCCGGCTTTACCGACGACCTGGTCTCCCGCGCGCTGGTCGCGGCCGAAGCGGCGGGTGTCGCCGTCAGCATCGTGCTCAACAAGATCGATGTGACCGAATCGCTGGACCGGACCCGCCAGAGACTGGCGCTGTATACCGGACTCGGCTATCCGGTGCATGAGGTGTCGGCCCGTGCCGCACCCGAGGCGACTTGCGCAATACTCGCCCCCTTGCTGTCCGGCCAATCGACCATCCTGATCGGCCAGTCCGGCATGGGCAAGTCATCGCTGATCAACCTGCTGGTGCCGGATGCCGACATTGCCGTGCGTGAAATTTCCGCGGCGCTCGATACCGGGAAACACACCACCACTTTCACGCGCCTGTATAAAATCGATGCCGATACCGCCATCATCGACTCGCCCGGATTCCAGGAATTCGGCCTGTACCAGTTAAGTGAAGGCATGCTGGAACGCGCATTCCCCGAATTTGCGCCGTATCTGGGACACTGCAAATTTTACAATTGCCACCATATCCGTGAACCCGAGTGTGCGGTACGCACTGCATTGCAAGAAGGCAAAATTGCGACTATGCGCCATGCGCTGTATCTGCAGTTGCTGCACGAGGCGTCGCAAAAGCTGTATTGACGCACATCGGGGTGAGCAATTAGGACGCTGACCCGTATAAGTGTCTTTTAGAAAAAAAATCCCTTATAATTGAAGCAGTTACAAATTCCGGCGGCAGGTCCCACCCTTGCTGCCGTTTTCATTTATGGCAATCAAACACTTTCTCCAGTTTTCTGATTTTACGCTTGGCGAGTTCGAGCATGTGATCGCACGCGCGCGCATCATCAAGGAAAAATTCAAGGCTTACGAACCCTACCATCCGCTGCAGGACCGCACGCTGGTGATGGTGTTTGAAAAAAATTCCACCCGCACCCGATTGTCCTTCGAAGCCGGCATGCACCAGCTCGGCGGCGCCGCGATTTACCTCAACACCCGCGACAGCCAGCTTGGCCGCGGCGAGCCGGTAGAGGATGCGGCGCAAGTCATGTCACGCATGTGCGACATCATCATGATCCGCACCTTCGGCCAGGAAATCATAGACCGCTTCGCCGCCAATTCGCGCGTGCCGGTCATCAACGGTCTGACCAACGAACATCATCCCTGCCAGGTGCTGGCGGACATATTTACCTACATCGAGCATCGCGGTTCGATCGCCGGCAAGACTGTGGCGTGGATTGGAGATGCCAACAACATGCTGTATTCGTGGCTGCAGGCAGCACAGGTATTCGGCTTTCACGTCAATGTCTCGACGCCGAAGGGCTACGATATAGACCCGGCCCTGGTGGCGCCGGACAATACACGCTATACATTCTTCCCCTCTCCCGCGGACGCCTGCGAAGGTGCACATCTGGTCACGACGGATGTCTGGACCAGCATGGGGTTTGAAGAAGAAAACGCGGCGCGGCTGCTGGCTTTCGATGGCTGGATCGTTGATGCAGCCAAGATGCGGCGCGCCCAGCCCGATGCATTGTTCATGCACTGCCTGCCCGCGCATCGCGGCGAGGAAGTGGCTGCCGACGTCATCGACGGACCACAATCGGTGGTGTGGGATGAGGCGGAAAACCGGCTGCACGTGCAAAAAGCATTGCTTGAATACCTGGTCCTGGGCCGGGTCTGAGACCGGCCGATTACACTATTTGTTGAACTGTTGATTGAAGAAAGAGAAACATGAGCGATACCAAAAAAGTTGTCCTGGCTTATTCCGGCGGCCTTGATACCTCGGTCATCCTGAAGTGGCTGCAAGACAATTATCAATGTGAAATCGTCACCTTCACCGCCGATCTCGGGCAAGGCGAAGAGCTGGAGCCGGCGCGCCAGAAGGCGCTGAAATTCGGCATCAAGCCGTCGAATATCTATATTGACGATGTGCGTGAAGAGTTCGTGCGCGATTTTGTCTTCCCGATGTTTCGCGCCAATACCGTGTATGAAGGCGAATACCTGCTGGGCACATCGATTGCCCGTCCGCTGATCGCCAAGCGCCTGATCGAAATCGCCCGCGAAACCGGCGCCGACACCATTTCGCATGGCGCGACCGGCAAAGGCAACGACCAGGTGCGTTTTGAGCTGGGCGCTTATGCGCTGATGCCGGAAGTGAAGATCATCGCGCCATGGCGCGAGTGGGATCTGCTGTCGCGCGAGAGGTTGCTCAAATATGCGGAAGATGCCGGCATTGCGGTCGACATGAAACACAAGAACGGCGGCGCGCCTTATTCGATGGATGCCAACCTGCTGCACATCAGCTTCGAAGGCCGCCATCTCGAGAACCCGAGCGCGGAAGCCGAAGAATCCATGTGGCGCTGGACCGTCAGCCCGGAAGCGGCGCCCGATGAAGCGGAATATCTCGACATCGAATACGAAAAAGGCGACATTGTCGCGTTGAACGGCAAACGTTTGTCGCCTGCCGAAGTCCTGACCGAACTCAATCGCCTGGGCGGCAAACATGGCATCGGCCGCCTCGACCTGGTCGAGAACCGCTACGTCGGCATGAAATCGCGCGGCTGTTATGAAACCCCGGGCGGCACCATCATGCTGCGCGCGCACCGCGCGATCGAATCGATCACGCTCGATCGTGAAGTCGCCCACCTGAAAGACGATCTGATGCCGCGTTACGCATCGATGATCTACAACGGCTACTGGTGGGCGCCGGAGCGGCTGGCGCTGCAAACGCTGATCGACCACACGCAGCAAAGCGTCAATGGCTGGGTGCGCGTCAAGCTGTACAAGGGAAATGTGATCGTGGTGTCGCGCGACTCGAAGACCGATTCGCTGTTCGACATGAACATCGCCACCTTCGACGAAGATGGCGGCGCTTATAACCAGGCAGATGCGGGCGGCTTCATCAAGCTTAATGCCTTGCGCATGCGGATTGCAGCGATCGCACGGGCCAAGCGCGGCAATTAAGCCATATTTGCAATTGATTTCAAGGGGCCCGAAACGGGCCCTTTTTCAAGTTTGATTTTGTTTTTCATGAAAGAGACAGACATGAGCACTCAGTTCGACAACGTATCCGTAGTCAAGCAAGCCAATATCTATTTTGATGGGAAATGTGTATCACACACGGTGATTCTTCAGGATGGCGTCAAGGTCACCATAGGCGTGATTTTTCCGTCATCGCTGACCTTCAATACCGGCACGCCGGAAATCATGGAGCTGAATGCGGGTAAATGCCGCATCCGGTTCAAAGGCGAAGATAGCTGGAAAACCTTTGAAGGCGGCCAGCGTTTTGAAGTGGCGGGGAATTCCAGTTTTGATATCGAGACGCTGGAGACGGTCGACTACGTCTGCCACTACGGGTAAAACGCCAGGACAGTCAGACGAATACCGGCTCGGGCTCCAGCAGCACGCCAAAACGCGCCTGCACGTCGGCCTGGATCAATCGCGCAAGCAGGACAATATCCTGTCCGCTTGCGCCGCCGCGATTCACCAGCACCAGCGCCTGTTTTTCATAGACGCCTGCAGCGCCGGCGCTCTTCCCTTTCCATCCGCACTGGTCGATCAGCCAACCGGCGGCAAGCTTGAAAGTGCCATCGGCTTGCGCATGATTCACCAGATTCGGAAAACGCCTGAGCAAACCGTCACGATGTCCAGGTTGCACCACCGGATTCTTGAAAAAGCTGCCCGCATTGCCGATCACTGCCGGATCAGGCAGTTTACGCGTGCGTATGGCAATCACTGCTGCGCTGATATCCGGCGCCGTCGGCGTCGTCAGGCCCAGGGAAGCCAATTCCTGCGCCACGTCGGCATAGCCGATATTTGCCTGCCACTGCTTCGGCAACGCAAAGGTGACATCGAGGATCGCTGTGCGGTTGCGCAGGTTATGTTTGAAAATGCTGTCCCGATAGCCGAATTCGCAGGCAGCTTTATCCAGCGTAAACAGCGTCCCCGTTTCAAGATCAAATCCACGCAGGGAATGAAAGCAATCCTTTAGCTCGACACCGTAGGCGCCGATATTCTGAATTGGAGCGGCGCCGACACTGCCCGGAATCAATGACAGATTTTCCAGGCCGCCCAGACCGTGATCGAGGGTCCATTGCACGAACCGATGCCAGTTTTCGCCGGCTGCGGCACGCACATAAGTGGCATTGGCATCCTCGCCGACGATGTCGATGCCCTCGCTGCACATGTGCAGCACCAGGCCAGCAAAGTCACGGGTAAGAAGAATGTTGCTGCCGCCTCCCAGTACCAGCCGGGGCAATGCCGCCAACGCCCTGCTGGATTTAATTACCAGCAAATCCTCGGCAGCGACGACGCGCAGATACGCATGTGCATTGGCTTTGATGCCAAACGTATTAAGGCTTTGTAACGAGAAGTTGTGTTGGATAGCAACGGTCATAACGCAACAATTATAGCGTTATCGCAGGAGAAAAGAGTGTCCGACGCATGATTCTTGCAAACCTTTTTCCCCCACGGCCCCTATCCGCTGTGCTTGCGGTGTACTACCATTGGTGGCAAACCCGGCTTTTTCCATCGGATTAATGCGCCATGTCCTCATGCCTATAGCCACCCGGTTTTTTGTCCGCTAGAATAATCGGTTAAGCAATTAACAATCTCACTCCATACCGCAGGAAAGGGTGTTCAACCCGCCTCCATATGCTCCAAGGAAAAAACATGCCATCGTTTGACGTAGTTTCAGAAGCAAATCTGGTTGAAGTAAAGAATGCCGTGGACCAGGCAAACAAGGAAATCTCTACCCGCTTTGATTTCAAGGGCAGCGACGCCCGCATCGAACAGAAGGAGCGCGACCTGACCGCGTTTGCCGATTCCGATTTCCAGTTAAGCCAGGTAAGGGACGTGCTGACCAATAAACTGGTCAAACGCAACGTCGATGTCCGGTTTCTCGATATAGGTAAAATTGAAAAAATTGGTGGCGACAAGGTCAAACAGGTAATCAAGATCAAAAACGGCATCGAGACCGAAGCGGCGAAAAAAATTGTCCGCATCATCAAGGACAGCAAAACCAAGGTGCAGGCCAGCATCCAGGGTGACGCCGTACGCATCACCGGCGCCAAGCGCGACGACCTGCAGGCAACCATGGCGCTTCTGCGCAAGGAAGTGGCCGACCTGCCGCTGGAATTCAATAATTTCCGGGATTAAGGAAGTCCTCATGCGCAACCTGATCCTCGCTGGCTGTCTTGTCCTGCCTGCCTTGTGTGCGCATGCAGCCGACATTGGCGTAGTTGGCCTCTTCCCCGGCAAGGCGGTGCTGGTGGTCGATGGGGGAGCGCCCAAGACGTATGCAGTGGGCAAATCAATCGCCGAAGGCGTCAAGCTGATATCCGCCAATGAAACGTCGGCAACAATCGAAATGAATGGCAAACGGCAGACCATCACGATCGGAGAGCACATCAACCGCATCGTACCCGGTGGCCAGTCGACCATCACCTTGCAAGCCGACACCCGCGGCCACTTCATCGCACATGGCCAGATCAACGGCGGCACCATTTCGATGCTGGTCGATACCGGCGCCACGGTAATTGCCCTGCCGGCCGCCGATGCGGTGCGCCTGGGAATAGATTACAAAAAAGGCGAGATCGCCTACATGAATACCGCCAATGGCGTCGTGTCCGCGTATCGGGTCAAATTGAACAGCGTGCGCATCGGCACGCTCGAACTGAACCAGGTTGATGCAAGTGTCCTCGAAGGCGGATTGTCGTCCGCGCTGCTTGGCATGTCATTCCTGAATCGGACCGAGATGCGGCGCGATGGTCACCAGATGACACTGACCAAACGATTCTGACAGGCTTCGTTCTCCGGAAACGCCGGAGAACGTGCCCGGTTTGGCTGTTCAGGCGTCCGGGTCCCCGGCGAGGCGGCGCTGCCTGACTGCTTCCGCCAGACCTTCCAGCACACCGATGCTATCTTCCCAGGCAATGCAGCCATCCGTTACCGACTGGCCATAGGTCAGTTCCTTGCCGGGTATCAGATCCTGGCGGCCTGCGATCAGATGCGACTCGATCATGACACCGACGATGCGCGTCTCTCCACCGGCAACCTGACGTGCGATGTCGGCGGACACCGGGATCTGGTTTTCAGGTTTTTTCGAGCTGTTCGCATGCGAAGTGTCGATCATCAGACGCGAGGCCAGTCCATTTGCGGCGATCTCCTTGCACGCGGCGTCCACGCTGGCGGCATCATAATTAGGTGCTTTTCCGCCGCGCAGGATGATATGGCAATCTTCATTGCCGTTGGTGGAGACAATGGCGGAGTGGCCGCCTTTGGTCACTGACAGGAAATGGTGCGATTGCGACGCCGCCTTGATGGCATCCACAGCGATCTTGATATTGCCGTCCGTACCGTTCTTGAAACCGACCGGGCAAGACAGTCCTGAAGCCAGTTCGCGATGCACTTGCGATTCGGTGGTACGGGCGCCGATCGCACCCCAGCTGATCAGGTCAGCCACATATTGCGGGCTGATCACGTCGAGAAATTCCGTCCCGGCAGGCAAGCCCAGCTCGTTAATATTGAGCAGCAGTTCGCGCGCCATGCGCAAGCCGTCATTGATGCGGAAACTGTTATCCATGTACGGATCGTTGATGAGGCCTTTCCAGCCGACGGTGGTGCGTGGTTTTTCGAAATAGACCCGCATCACGATTTCCAGTTCGCCGGCGAAACGATCGCGCTGCTCGACCAGCCGATGTGCATACTCCATCGCCGCTTTGGTGTCGTGGATGGAGCACGGTCCGATCACGACCATCAGGCGGTCATCCTGGCCGTGCAGGATCCGATGCAGCGCATTGCGCGAATTGGCGGCTGTCGTAGCCGCTTTTTCCGAACAGGCATATTCCCGGATCAAGTGCGAAGGTGGTGTCAGTTCTTTCATTTCCCTGATGCGTAAATCATCGGTGCGCGGCATGGTATCTCCAGTGTGAAGTTTTAAATTTGTGAAATAAAAAAACCGCCATCACTGGCGGTTTTTCAAGAAATTCGGTTGGTCTCGTTTATCGTGTTGCTTTTACGTGAACTTACCGCTTTTCCACCGCCGTTGGGCTGGAATAGCTAAAGTAAAAATAAAAGAAAAATCGAGCGCAAGTCATTGGTCTGGTCTGGTGCCGAATAAAATGTGACCTAATAGTGCAATAAATAATCGGGATTGGCAAGCGAAAGCATCAGCTGCGTTGTCTCCGCCCGCCTTGTCAGGTTTGCCACGCCTCTGTCAGGCCGTGCCGCCGACCGTCACACCATCAATGCGCAGGGTCGGCTGGCCGACGCCAACGGGCACGCTTTGGCCTTCCTTGCCGCAGACGCCAACGCCGGAATCGAGCCGCATGTCATTGCCAATCATGGACACCCGGTTCAATACATCGGGACCATTGCCGATCAGCGTGGCGCCCTTGACCGGATAGGTCACCTTGCCATTTTCGATCATATAGGCTTCGCTCGCTGAAAACACGAACTTGCCGTTGGTGATATCGACCTGGCCGCCGCCAAAGTTGACCGCGTACAGCCCATTTTTCACCGATGCCAGGATTTCGGCCGGATCCTTGTCGCCGCCCAGCATGTAGGTATTGGTCATGCGCGGCATGGGCAGGTGGGCAAACGATTCACGCCGGGCGTTCCCGGTCACCGGCATTTTCATCAGCCGCGCATTCATCGTGTCCTGAATATAACCCTTCAGGATGCCGTCTTCGATCAGTGTCGTGCATTGGGTCGGATTGCCCTCGTCATCCATGTTGAGAGAACCGCGCCGGTCGGCGATGGTGCCATCATCGACCACCGTGACGCCCTTGGCGGCCACACGATCCCCGATGCGGCCCGAAAATGCGCTGGAACCCTTGCGGTTGAAATCGCCTTCCAGGCCGTGGCCGATCGCTTCATGCAACAGCACACCTGGCCAGCCTGGCCCGAGCACCACGGTCATCGGGCCGGCCGGGGCCGGCCGCGCATCGAGATTGACCAGCGCGGCGGCAACAGCTTCACTGGCGTAGGTGTCGAGCAGCTCATCGGAGAAATAGGCATAACTGTAGCGTCCGCCACCGCCGGAACTGCCCATCTCGCGACGGCCATCCTGCTCCGCGATCACGGTGACCGACACCCGCACCAGCGGCCGGATATCGGCGGCGATCACACCATCGCTGCGCACCACCAGCACCACATCGTATTCTCCGGCCAGGCCGGCCATCACTTGCACTACGCGCGGGTCTTTGGCGCGCGCGATGCGCTCGACCTTTTCCAGCAACTTCACCTTTTCGGTCGCATCCAGCGACGCGAGCGGATCGTTCGGCAGGTACAGCGAGCGGCCGCCGACGGCCTGGATGGAGGAAGCAACCTTGATCTTGCCCGCACCCTGGCGCGCAATCGTGCGCGTCGCGGCAGCGGCTTCCTGCAGCGCCCGTTCGGAGATTTCATCCGAGTAGGAGAATGCGGTCCTGTCCCCGGATACCGCACGCACGCCCACCCCCTGGTCGATCGAGAAGGTGCCGGTCTTGACGATGCCTTCTTCCAGACTCCAGCCTTCGCTCTTGGTGAACTGGAAATAAAGGTCTGCGTAATCGACCCGATGCGTAAACATCGTGCCGAGCACCTTGATCAGCCTGGATTCATCCAGGCCAAACGGCGTCAGCAGGATGTCGCGGGCAACCGCAAGGGTTTGGATATTCGGTTCAAAAGGAGTCATGGTATATGGCGTTCGCGAAACGAGTGGCGCGGTTTGGTTATTTCAGGAGATTACTGGATTGTAGAGCATCTTGCCGCCGGAGCGTTGGCCAGGGCCAGTTGCTATAACTTGCGGTGTTTCAAAGCCGGCAGATTTTCACGTATCTTTAATAGACTATGAGGTTCGATGTCGCCAATTACAAGCCCTTCCCCCTCTGGCAGCACCGCTTTGACATCGCCCCACGGATCGATCAGCATGCTGTGGCCCCAGGTACGGCGACCGTTCGGATGTTTTCCGCCCTGTGCGGCGGCAAGGATATAACACTGGTTTTCAATCGCCCGCGCGCGCAGCAGGATTTCCCAGTGCGCCTTGCCCGTGGTGTAAGTAAACGCGGCAGGCACGACGATCAGTGCACAGTCGCCCATCGCCCGGTAAAGCTCCGGAAAACGCAGGTCATAACACACCGATAAGCCGACCTTGCCGAATGGCGCGTCAAAAGTTGCCACTTCGCTGCCGGGGACGATGGTGCGCGATTCGTCGTAGGATTCCTCGCCTTTGGTGAAACCGAACAAATGGATCTTGTCATAACGGACGATGCGCTCGCCGGCCGGGTCATATACCAGCATCGTATTCAACACCTTGCCCGGTTCCGGCGCCACCATCGGCAGCGTCCCGCCGATCAGCCAGATCTGGTGCGCGCGTGCGATATCCGACATGAATCTCTGGATCGGGCCGTCGGCAAGCGCTTCCGCGATGGCAAGCTTGTCGGTTTCCTGCATGCCCATGACCGGCCAGTATTCCGGCAGCAGGACCAGCTTTGCGCCTTGTTCTGCAGCCTCTCCGATCAGCCGCCGCGCGGCAGCGAAATTTTCTTCAACCACGGGCGTGGACACCATCTGCACGGCAGCGACTGCAAAGGCATTGTCAATCATGTTTGTCCTTTCATTTCAACGAACTCACAGGATCACCTGAAGCATTCGGAACAGTGCCGGTTTTACTTCCGAGCTTGGTAATGACAGGGTCTTTCCACGGACCTGTGATTTGGTATTCGACAGTGAATGCGCGCATCAGGGGATCGCGCAGGAATAATTGTGCCAGGAACGACCCTAGGCCAATGACCGGGTTGACGATCAGTCCATATACGACCGATGCGGCGCCTACATTGATTTCAGGAATGACGACCACACGCAGGTTCTGGGATTCCCTGGCGATATTCGCCGAACCATCCATCACCACCACTGCATTCACGCTGCGCATCTTGAAATTGTCGGTCTTGATGATGCCATCCGCAATCGACGCCGTACCGACGATGCCATCAAATGCAAAACCTTCCGAAAACACGTCGCGGAAATCGAGCGTGAGCCGGCGCGGCAGGGATTGCAGGCTCAGGACACCCAATAGCTTGGCCGCACCCGGGTCCACCTTGAGGAATTGCCCGGCCGCGATATCCAGATTCAACTGCCCCGACAGGCTCGGAATATCAATCGAAAAAGGCAAGCCGTTCCAGGTCACCTCGCCATCCATTTTGCCTTTGCCGCCGCGCAGCACGCCGGCAAAACCAAACCGTTCCAGCAATTTCCCGGCATTGCTGATATCTAGCCCGTAAGTCAGGCTGGACACGCTGACACCTTCGCGCGTAATCCACTTTCCGGAAGCCTTGAGCGCGGCATCGTCATTCACCAGCGACAGTTTGCTAATGCGCCATTCCCGCCCGCCGGAACCCGGCGCATTATTGGCAATCAGTTCCAGTTGTCCCAGGCGCTTGCCGAACAGTTCGAAATTCTCTGCAACGATATCCAGACCGGGAATTTGCGTTGATTCGTTTTTCCCTTCCAGCAGATCGCTGACGCCGGTTACTTCCGATTGCGGAATGATGAGCGACGCCAGGCGGGCAGTCACACGTCCCAGGCCGCGCCCTGACCGGGATTCGTTCCACATCACATGGCCGGATGCCTGTTCGGAATCGATGTTGGCCTGCCAAACGCTACCCTGATGCGAGGCGCCGACCACAACGTTATCCAGCTTCTTGCCCATGATGATGAGTTCGGTCGCGCGGGCGGCAAGAACTTCCGGCTCGATATATTGCGCAATGCCGAGCCCGTTCGACGCCGGTCCGGTGTCTGCCGGTTTGTCATTGCCGACAATCGTTGAGACGCTGTTGCGCCACGCATCGATGTTGAGTGACTTCAGACTCACATTGGCAATTACACCGCTGTCCGGCTGGGGTGCCGGCACATTGACGCCGATGCCTCCCCGCACCACTGTCCATTCAGCATTTTTCCCTGCGTTTTTTTGACGTGAATAGCGTGCGGCGATCGCAGTCCCCAGTGCCAGCTTCATTTCATCGCGCAGCAATGATGCATCATTCGATGCAACGCTGGCCAGTTCGAATTTCAGTGGCAGGCTTTCGGTGGCCGCCTTGCGCAGCGGCGCCGGAAAATTCAGTGTAATTCCCTGCAGGGCGGATTCAACAATGATCTCGGGACGCTTGTTCCTTATATTGATCGATGCGGTATACCGGGTGCCGCCCGTGACTTGCTGAAACAGGCGCTTGATCGCCGGCGTCGGAAATGTTTTCTGCAGCCCCTCCGAGGTGACGCTGCCATCGGCCTTGATCATGGTCGTGCCATCCCGCTCGGTTCCGCCGGAAACGGTTACCGGCCCACCCAGGAAATTTGCCTTGATCTGGTTCAGGCTGAACCCTTTTTCAAAAAATTTCAGCTCGCCGCCGGTTTGCATCAGTGGCGGAATGTCAGGCTGCAGCGTAACGTCATTATTGGCAAACTGGAGTGTCCCCTGTACCTTGGTGTCCGGTAGGCGCGCGAGGGGCAATTGCAGTTTCAGCGCCAGCCTTGCATTGCCGCTGGCTTTAGTGTCATCGGTAAAATGGCCAATCGATTCCGCCACCGGACTGTCATTGGTGAAACGCACGAAATCCTGCAGCGCGCCGCTGGCGTTGCCGGCGATGTCCACAAGGCGATCCGTGCTCAGCAGATCCGGAATGGTCGTCGTTACATTTGACAATGCCACTCCAGAGATTTTGGCGCTTTCACCCTTGATTTCCAGACGGGTCCGATCGAGAGTGATACTGCCCTTGATTTCCTCGATCACGGGCCATAAAGGTATCTTGCCGTCTTTTGCAAAATGGCCAGGCGCAAAATTCAGCCTGCCATTGTCGATCTTGCCGGCGACTGAAAACACGCCCGCAGGATTATCCCCAACACGCACGGAACGGAATGGAAATTGCGCAAGATCGCCTTTGATGAGAAGTGCGACATCTCGTGCCCGCCCCTCTTTCAGCGCCCCAGTCAGCCAGTCGCGCAAGCTGTCGGGCGTATTGAGCGGTAAATAACGGGCGATCGTCTTGACATCCAGTTCAAGGATTTTCGCCGACAAGTCGATGGTGTCGCGTGCTTTGTCCCCCGGCGCGCCCAGCACTCTCGAATGTTTGCCTGACAGCGAACCCACCAGGCCCTCGCGGGCAAAGTCCATGCTGTCAATCTGCACAAGCAGATTTTTCTTGTCCTGCAAGTCCCATTTGGCACGCATGTTCAGTTGATCGAAAGGCAGGACCGGATCGGCCAGATACCCCGGCACACGCAAGGTCAATTTATCCGAGGCGAGGCTGATTGTGCCGCCCTTGTCGCTTGCGGCGACACTTCCGCTGAGGTTCTCGAATCCAGGCACGCCAGGCGCCGCCGCTTGCGCCGGCGCCATCCCGTTCTTCGCCTGCGCCGGACGCGGCGCCTGGGCGTTCATGCTCAATCCGGTGAAGTCTCCTTTGACGTCATATGCGGACATGCCTGGATAAGGCCCCTTCCATCGGGCGGCAAAATTCTTCAACAGCCCGCGCGGAGAAAAGTCGGCCAGCAACTTATGCTGGACAGCGGTCAAGGGCAAATGCTCGATGAAATCAGCCAGCGTGTGCAAATCGAGAGCGCTCGCTTTTATCTCGGTCGTTTCCAGTTCTGTCGGTGTCGCAGCGACGTAGGTTTCACTGATCGTGGTCGTCGGCAGCTTCAGGCCATCGGTGGTCTCCAGCGAAAAATCCGTCAACTCGATCGCATGACTCGGGATCCCGGAATTCGATTCATCCTCCTTGGCCCTGGCAAAGTCCGCACGCGCCGACACGCGTCCATTGACATGGACAAGGTTCAACAGCTGGAGATCCTTGCGCAATCGTGTGGACACATTCGACAAGGTAAGATCGGCCGTGAAGTCGGTTATTTTCGCGCGATCGAATTCCAGCCATGCACGCACCGATCCCTTGCCTTGCTGGACTTCGACCGGATAATCGAAGTACGTTTTCCAGACCGCCAGATCCGACTGCCGCCAGTCAGCGTACATGGCGCCGGTCCATTGCGTGAAATCGGAAATTTTTTGAGAAAAGGCCGGATGATGAAAATCGGCGCGCACATCAATCGGCGCCGCAAATTCCGCCGGCGGTATTGCCCGCAATCCCATCTGATGACGCCGCCAGCGATTATGCAATACGAAATTCACGCCGTTCAGCACCAGCTCGGGTGCACCGCGTTTATCGTCATTCCAGCGTATCCATCCATCCCGGACGACAATTTCCCGTTGCGACAGCACCCAGTCGAGCCCTTTGCCATCGGTATTTTTTCCGGAATCAAGCAGGATGCCGGCCACGAAAAACTTGCCGTCTTTATCGCGCTCGATATCCAGGTCGGGGCGGCTGACCTCCAGCGTGTGCAGGCGCAGATCGGCGACAACCACCGACCACCATGACAAGGTCGCCGATACTTGCGGCAGGCTGAGCGCCGGCTCGCCCTCCTTGTTTCGAATGACAACGTTATTAAGGGATAAATGGGGATTTAATGCACGCCAGGACGCATGGATCGTCCCGATCGAGACGGGCCGGCCGATCGCCCGGGTCGCCAGTTGTTCAACCTCCGCCTTGTACATGTCGATGTTAGGCAGCACCACGTAGCGCAAGGTCAGGAATAATCCGCAGAACAGGAAATAGACGACCACGATCAAGGTCATCAACATGCCAAGCGTGTGATGCGTCAGGTTATTGAGTACACGATAGCCATTCAGGGTTGCGCGCCAAAACGCTGCTACCTGTGCTCCTGCCCGGCCTAAGCTGTATTGGTCAATGGACATCAATCAGTGGGGTAAATGAAACGCCTGGTGAATGAAAATGCATGCGCGGCGGATGCGACCCGCTTGCCATATTCGCATGGAACGCGTCAGCATGATGCCGGGAATGTCTAAAACCACTTAGAATGCATCATCCCCTCGTGCTTCTCTTCTGTTTATGACAACCAACACCCATTTGACCGGCAACCTTGCTTCGCGGTTCTGCTTGCGCTGGATTAATGCGGAAGCCGGCCGCGCCGACATGGTGACGGACCTTGCGCGATTATCGCTGAGCCGCACTGTTTTTGCTGAAGTATTACAAAATGAAACAGCTGCGGGACACGCCTTGCCCGCTGCCATGCGACGCCTGCGCAATCTGGTCATTGCGACGCTGATCACACGCGATCTGGAGGGACGCGCCGACCTCGCCGAGGTCGTCGATACCATGTCGGCATTTGCCGATTTTGCGATTCAGACCCATCTTGCCGCACTGACCGCCGAAACCATCGCCATCCACGGCACACCGATCGGTGAAGAGTCAGACGCCCGCCAGGAAATGATCGTTCTCGGCATGGGCAAGCTCGGCGGCGGCGAACTCAACGTGTCTTCCGACATCGACCTCATCTTCGTCTATCCGGAAGATGGCGAAACGCAGGCCTCGTCACCGGACCAGCGCTGCTTGTCCAATCATGAATTTTTTACCCGGCTCGGGAAAAAACTGATCGCGGCCCTGTCGGCGATCACCGAGGATGGATTCACTTTCCGCGTCGACATGGCATTAAGGCCGAATGGCGGGTCGGGCCCGCTGGTCGCCAGCTTTGGCATGGTCGAAGAATATCTGATTGTCCAGGGCCGCGAGTGGGAGCGTTATGCATGGGTCAAGGCGCGTGCGGTGACCGGCGCCGCGGCGGATATCGCGGCGCTGGAAAACATCGTGCATCCATTTGTCTACCGGCGTTATCTGGACTTCGGTTCGATCGATGCAATGCGCAGCATGCACGCGCAGATTCGCGCCGAAGTAGCGCGCCAGGAAACGCGTCATCCGGACCGCAGCAACAACGTCAAGCTCGGGCGTGGCGGGATTCGGGAGATCGAATTTCTGGCGCAGGTATTCCAGCTGATTCGTGGCGGACGCGATGCGGCGCTGCGTGACCGCTCGACCAGATCCACGCTGCACACCCTGGCGGAAAAGAACCTGCTCAGTCCAGAGGTGGTCGCGCAACTGCTTGAAGCGTATACATTCCTGCGCAATCTCGAACACCGGCTGCAATACCTGGACGACGCGCAAACCCACACGCTGCCCGCAAATGACGCCGATCGCCAGACAGTGGCGAACATGATGGGATTTTCCGATGTGCCCGCGCTGCTGGCCGCACTTGAATCGCGACGTTCCCTGGTGGCGGCCCAATTCGACGCCATCTTCAACGACAAAAAGAACGGGAAATCGTCCCCTGACCGGACACTTGACGAGGCTGACGTCGCTGCCGTGCTGTCGGATGTGGACAATCTGGAAACCGTCACGGCACATCTGACCACGCTCGGTTTTGATGACGCGCCTGCGGCGGCGAAGCGGCTTCTCACGACCTGGCAATCATCACGACTGCAATCGCTGCCGGAAACCAGCCGCAACCAGCTGATTGCGCTGGTCAACAGTGCGTTGCCGATCATTGCCTCTGTTCCCAAGGCGCGCTCGGCGACGCTGGGGCGTTTGCTCGATTTTTTCGAAACGATCGCACGCCGCGCCTCCTACCTCGCGCTGCTGACCGAATACCCGCCTGCGCTGGGGCGTGTGATTCGCATGATGAGCGCCAGCGACTGGGCGGCGAAATACCTGACGCGGCATCCGTTATTGCTCGATGAATTATTGGACGCCAACACCGTTAAAACAGCGCCCGACTGGGCGGCTTTCGCGGCCGACTGCAAACGTGAACTCGATGCGATACCCGGCGATACGGAACGCCAGATGGACGTGCTGCGCGAACTGCATCATGCCCAGTTATTGCGTTTGCTCGCGCAGGATCTGGAAGGCGACCTGAGTGTCGAACGGCTCGCGGATCATCTGACCTCGCTGGCCGACATCCTGGTTGCCGCCACCTTGCAGGCGGCGTGGCAAACGATATCGACCCGGCACCAGGACATTCCGAATTTTGCCGTGATCGCTTACGGCAAGCTCGGCGGCAAGGAACTCGGGTATGCGTCCGACCTCGACGTCATTTTCCTATACGATGACGACCACCCCGATGCGCCCATGAATTATGCGAAGCTGGCGCAGCGTTTCATCACCTGGATGACCAGCCATACGCCAGCCGGCAACCTGTTCGACATCGATACCGCATTGCGCCCGGATGGCGCCAGCGGTTTGCTGGTGTCGTCCTTCGCTTCCTTTGAAAAGTATCAGGCCGGGTCGGCATGGCTGTGGGAACACCAGGCTCTGACACGCGCGCGTTTTTGCGCCGGCGACGCGGCGATCGGCACGCGCTTTGAGGCGCTGCGGGAAACCGTGTTGCGCCAGCCGCGGGACACCGCGCAGGTGAAGCGGGAAATTGGTTCGATGCGTCAGAAAATGCATGACGCGCATCCGAACCGGACCACGCTGTTCGACCTCAAGCATGATGCCGGCGGCATGATCGATATCGAATTCATCGTGCAGTTCCTGGTGCTCAACCACGCGCCGCAATATCCGCAACTGACCGGGGATATTGGCAATATCGCGCTATTGAATCTGAGCGGCGAGCTGGGGCTGATCGACCCGCAACTGGCAGGCAAAGTGGCACATGCCTACCGGACGTTTCGCAGGCTGCAACACCAGATACGCTTGCAAGGAGAAGAGCGGGCGCGGGTTGAAGCCGAAGGAATCGCGCAGGAAATCGACAGTGTGAAACGGCTTTGGGCGGCAATTTTTGGTCAGCAATCCTGAAACATGGGCTGCTCCATCCTGCAAGTTGCAGATATGTTTGCCTGAGATCGGGCGAATACCGCGGCAAGTAGCGGGGAAGCTGCAGTGAAATCCGTATCAGCGACTAACGCGACCCATACTTTAGTGACGGTATATCTTTGGAGGTGCTTGAATTACTGGAGCTGCCGCGCTCAGGATCTCTTCACGGTCACCACTCTGTGGCGGATAAATACGTTGCCCATTGATGGTCCGTTTAGTCAATTTCGCTTCGTCTTTAATAGATACAACTTTTCTGTCCCAACCAGTGGTGTACACAGCCCCCCATTCGCCTAGGTCGAGGATCGTCGTATACCAGTCAATTTTCAGGGGTAGCAAAGGTTGATCGAACAGTTCGGCTACGACATTGTGCCCAGCGAACCTTCCCATAGGTCGCCCATGCTGGCAGGACATCACTGAGGTGTGCGTTTCATCCAGCAACGCCGATGCAGCGTCGCCAACAGCATATATATTGTTCATGCCCTTGATACGCATGAATTCATCAACTTCTACACGTCCAAAACGGTCTTTGTTGACAGGAAAAATTTTGGACAAGGCATTGGTACGCATGCCTGCGCACCAAATGACAGTTGCAGCTTCAAGCCGACTCCCGTCAGCCAGGGTAACACCCCTGACGTCAACCGATGTGACCTTGATGCCGGGAAACATTTCGACATTGAGTGCCTGCAAAGCTTCTGCAATTACGGCCTGTGCTTCTTGCCCCATATCTGACCCGATCACCGGTGCGACATCTGCCAATATGACACGACGGTTTTTTTGATCTCTTTTTTTCCAGAACTCACGCAATCGTGCGGGCATCTCTGCTGCCGTTTCGATCCCGGTCAGGCCGGCGCCGATGACCAGTACTGTATCGCTTCCAGGACGGGCCTCGGCAAGTGCAAGATCTGCCAGATGTTTTTTCAGCTTCTTTGCGGCCTGATAGGTATCAACATCGAAAGAAAAATCCTCAAGACCTGGAATTTCCGGCCTAAACAGCTTGCTGCCCAAAGCGTAGACCAACTTATCATAAGGCACCTTCCGCAATCCGTCAGCAGTCTGCACATGAACCAGCTGTGCTGAAAAATCTACATCCACCACTTCACCCCGGAGACGATTCACACCTGCAGGTTTGAGTACCTTGTCCAGTTCGACGATATAGGAGTCCAGATCTTCTTCGTAATTGCGCACCCTGATGGAGTGGTAGTCATTGCGTTCAATCAAGGTAATTTGCGCGTCTTCGGCGCTCAACCCCAACTGTTCCAGTTTTCGTGCAGCACCCAAAGCACTCCACAGACCTCCGAAACCTCCACCCAATACGACGATATCTTTCATTCCGATTCCTTCACATCAAGGGATTTACATCCCGATATATTTTTCAACAAGTTCGGGACTTGCTTTAAGCTCAGTGGAATTTCCGCTCCATACCACGCGCCCCTTTTCAAAAACGTAGTGCCGGTCCGCCAGCTTCAGCAACGGCCTCAAGTTCTTATCAATAACAATGAGTGCGATGCCAAGACTTTTGATCTTCAACAGGCATGCCCAAATCTCTTCCCTGACAAGGGGAGCAAGTCCTTCTGTCGCTTCATCCAGGATCAGCAGGCGCGGATTTGTCATGAGCGCACGTCCGATTGCAAGCATCTGCTGCTCTCCACCAGACAGGTTGCAACCCAGGTTCTTTTCCCGCTCCCTCAGTCTCGGGAACAATGAATAAATCTCATCCAGCTTCCATTTAGGCCCAGTCGATGAACCGGCGTGCGCAGTCGCCACGAGGTTTTCACGCACAGAGAGATTTGGGAAGATACGCCGTCCCTCTGGCACCAGACCTATGCCGGCCTGGGCTACCTTGTAAGACTTCATGGCACTGATGTCTTCGCCGAAGAATTTAATGACTCCAGATTTACAAGATTGCATCCCCATGATTGATTTGACTGTGGTGGACTTGCCCATGCC
The DNA here is from genome assembly GCA_040387375.1 of Pseudomonadota bacterium. Lineage (GTDB taxonomy): Bacteria > Pseudomonadota > Gammaproteobacteria > Burkholderiales > Burkholderiaceae_D > JAZKDW01. The sequence continues at coordinate 89,488 of JAZKDW010000041.1, read as the reverse complement.
ATTTCGGCCCAGCAGAGTGATGCATTCACCGGGGTATATCTGGATATCGATGCCAAAAAGCGCCTGAATACTCCCATAAGAAGTTTGTACGTCTCTCACATCGAGGATCGGCAAGGACGAAGGTCCCACTACCGTGTCGTTAATCGGATTCATGGTCATCTCCCAAATAGGCTTCCCTTACCTCTTTGGAGCCACGAATTTCTGCGGGTGTGCCACAAGCTATGACGCGTCCATAAACAAGAACGGAAATGCGATCCGCCAAGGCAAAAACAGCATCCATATCGTGCTCGATCAGAACAATGCTGTACTTGCCCTTCAGCGTGGCAAGCAGCTTTACGATATCGCCAGATTCGCTGTGACTCATGCCCGCCATGGGCTCATCAAGCAGCAGAACACGCGGTTGCATGGCAAGTACCATGGCTATTTCAAGCTGACGCATTACCCCGTGAGCAAGGTTCCCGACCAGGACATTGGCCTCACGCAATAAGTCAGTCTTATCCAAAATTGCATTTGCTGGTTCAAACAGCTGTTTGTCAGACATCACAGGCTTCCAGAACTTGAAGCTGGAACCCTGCGCTGCCTGGACGGCAAGCATGACGTTCTGAAGTACTGTGTAATTTTTGAAGACCGAACTGATCTGGTAAGACCTGCCTATGCCTGCCAACGCTCGTTTATGCACAGGCAATCTCGTAATCTCTTGCCCCTCTAGAACTATGGAGCCGGCAGTGGGAGCGATTTCACCCGCCAATTGATGGATAAATGTTGTCTTGCCCGCTCCATTTGGACCAATCACCGCATGTATTTCGCCTTCCCGTAGAGAGAAATTGAGGTTATCTGTTGCGGTTAGTCCGCCAAACCTTTTGACAAGGTTGTTTACCTGCAGGACTTCACGCACGATTAGCCCTTTCCTGCAGCACCCCGTAGAGGCCGCGACGAACGAATATGACAACAAGCACGACAAACACGCCGAAGATGCCAAGCCAGTGGGTTGTAACCAGATCGTTCCACTCCCCCGGCAGGCGTACTGGCATCGTAGACAGGAAGTCTTCGAGTGCCACAAAAGCTGCGGCACCTATTAACGGACCAATCAAACTCGATGCGCCGCCCAACACACACATCAGGATCAGGTCACCGGATAGGGTCCAGTTCAAGTAAGACGGAGATGCGAACTTCGCAAGGTTGGCCAGCAACACGCCCGCGATTACCGCTATTTCTGCCGAGAGCACGTACGCCAGCAACTTGAATTTGTAGGTATCAAAACCCAGCGCCTTCATGCGGCGCTCGTTCTGCTTACAGCCCTGCAACACAAACCCAAAGCGCGAATTGACCAGGCGATAGCAAATAAACAGCACTAAAAGCAGAATCGCAAAAGAGAGGTAGTAGAACGAATAGGGATTGGCGGTATCGACCAACGGCAACTTGCTGCGGCTCACGACAGGGAGCCCATCGTCTCCACCATATTGCTTGAGGCTGATGGACAGAAAATAGAACATTTGGCCGAAAGCCAGCGTGATCATGATGAACGCCATCCCCTCGGTCTTCAGACATATCCAGCCAACCAGAGCGGATACGAACAGACCGATTCCCAACGCCCAAAGCACATGAGCGCCGGCAGAATCGTATCCATTGGCAGAGAGTATCCCAACCGCATAGGCACCGATTCCCAAATACATGGCATGGCCAAAACTAACCAAACCGCCATATCCGAGAATCAGGTTCAGTCCCACGGCGGCGAGTCCCAATATCATGATCCTTGAAACGATTCCCAGATAGAAAGTCTGATTGCCCCACCAGAGCAGTACCGGGAGCACAGCAAACAAACCCAGTACAACCACGGCTGGCAGGACCCTGCGTGTTCTTCGTCCAATCTTTGCGCTCATGCGTGCCTCACTGGAAATAAACCTTGGGGTTTCAGCGCCAATACGGCCGCCATAAGCAGGTAAATGGACATTGATGCCACTGCTGGGCCGACGGCCTGAGCAGCAGACGCACTGAGCAGGGATCTAAAAATGTCAGGGAAAAATGCCCGGCCAAGTGTATCGACCAACCCTACTATGAGCGCGCCATAAAAAGCGCCCCGTATGGAACCGATGCCTCCGGTAACGATTACCACCAGCGTGAGCACAAGAATGGGCTCACCCATGCCGGGCTGTACAGAAAGGATGGGACCTGCCATCACACCAGCCAGTCCAGCCAGCCCTGCGCCCACGCCAAATACAAGGCTATTGAGCAAGGTAATGTTTGAACCCAGAGCGGATACCATCTCCGCGTCCGAAGCACCCGCACGAATGAGCATTCCGATCCGGGTCTTGCTGATTAATAAATACAATAAAACGCCAACCAACAGACCAGCACCGATAATCGCAAATCTGTAAGACGGATAGGGGAAACCCAAGATATTGACAGTCCCGCTCAGAAAATCTGGTGTATTGATATACACTGGGGCAGAACCCCAGAGGAAACGGACGATTTCGTTAAATACAAGAATCAATCCAAACGTCGCCAGAACTTGATCGAGGTGGTCCCGCGCATAGAGGCCGGCAAGCACCACCCTGTCCATGATCAGGCCCAGAACCAATGCGCCGGCAACTGCCGCCAGGATAGCCAGCGCAAAAGATTCAGAAACCTTGAACGTGGCAGCCGCAAAATAAGCGCCCATCATGTAAAGCGAACCATGGGTCAGGTTCACAAAATTCATGATCCCAAATACAAGGGTCAGGCCCGCCGAAAGCAAGAACAACAAGACACCCAGTTGCAGGCCATTAAGGACCTGCGTCGCGGCAAGTTCAAATTCCATGAGTCACCGCCTTTTATTTCAGAGGGCATTCTTGATAGTAGGCGTCCTTGTGGTCTTTGAGCGGAGTAGCGATTGTCTTGAGGCTGACCCTACCCTTTGCATCCTTCGAAACTTCAAAGACATTCATGTCTTGAATAGGAAAATTGTTGTTCCCAAATTTGAACTTACCGCGTACCGAAGGGAAATCCGCCTGTTTGAGCGCCTTCATGAAAGCAAGGTCATCTGTCACATTTCCACCGACTTTGGCGATGGCGGAGTTAAGAAGCTGCGCACTGTCGTAGCTTTGCGCGGCATAGTGCGAAGGAATACGGTTGTATGCCTTCTCAAAATCTGCAACGAACTTTTTGTTGGCTGCGTTGGGGAGATCAGGTCCCCATGCGGTACCGGTGATCACGCCAAGAGCGCTCTCACGTTGAGCCGGCAAATTGATGGCGTCAGTGGTTGAAGTTGAAAGCAGAGGGATCTTCCCCAAGAGACCGGCTTGCTGATACTGCCGAAGGAAGCTGACGCCCAGACCGCCTGGATAAAATGCAAAGACAGCATCTGGCTTGAGGGATATCACCTTGGACAACTCCGCCGAGAAATCCTGCTGGTTTAGAGGTGTATATATCTCTTGAACCAGAGGCGTTTTGTAAAATCGTTTGAATCCAGTCACAAAATCAAATCCTGACTGATAGTTGGGCACGAGGGTCACGATTCGTTTGTAGCCCTTGGTTGTAGCGTAGTTGCCGACGACTTCCGACTGCTGATCGTTCTGCCAGGAGGTACTGTAGAAGTAAGGTGAACAGCTTTTGCCGGCATTCTGGCTGGGACCGGCGTTTGAACCAATGAGGAAAACCTTACGCTGCGTTATCGGTCCATGCACGGCCAACATCACATTAGAAAACGTGACGCCAGTAATAATCCTCACGCCGTCCTTGTCAATCAGCTTGTCGGCAAGCTGAACGCCAACCTCCGGCTTGAGCTGACTATCTGCCTTGATCACCTCGACAGACCTGTTGCCCAGTTTACTGCCGTTATTGCGCACATACAGCATGAAGCCGTCATACATATCCTGCCCTAGTGCGCCCTGGGTGCCGGACAGCTCCGCCATAAAGCCGATCTTCAACGCCTCTTGCGCTTGCACTCCGGTTGAGGTCAATACAAGGGCAAAAGCGCCTGTCACGCCGCGGGCAAGAATTTTTCTGAATTTCATGACTTGTCTCCTGTAGTTTTTGAACACATTCAATCTGGATATATAATATCTAGATTAAAGACGATGCGATTCTATGATCAGATCTTTATTGTTGTCAACATGAATCTAGATATGTATAGTCCTGATTCATCGGAAATTCATCGGAGTCTGCCAAATGAAAATGAGCGAAGGTGTTGAATGGGCGCTTCACTGCTGTGTCGCGCTCGGATGGATCGGTAAGGACGAAATCATCTCCACGTCCAAGCTGGCTGACAAGTTTGGCCTGTCCCCTTCCTATCTCAACAAATGCCTGCAGAGCCTTGTCCGGGCTAATGTTCTTGTGTCGACCGCGGGTCAACGCGGTGGATTCAGACTATCCCGTTCGCCCGAAACGATAAGCCTTCTGGAAATCATTGACGCAGTGGAAGGCTCAGACGGTGCATTTCGCTGCACGGAAATCCGCCAGAAGGGAACAGGCGCTGTGCCCATGAGTGAATGTAAAAAACCTTGTGCAATCACTTCCGCCATACGCCGCGCGGAAAACGCCTGGAGAAAGGAACTAAAGCGCCAAACACTGGCAGAGGTAATGTCCGAGGCGCCGAGGACTGCCAATCAGCGTACTATCCAGTGGTTTGAAATGGTCCGCGCTTGAAGTCGCGGGTACGAGCCTTGACCTTGCGAAGGATTGACTTCAGTTTAGGTCCGCAATTTTGGATTGGAGAGAGATCGGGCGAATACGGCAAATAGAGGAGCCGGGCACCGGCTGCCGCAATGGCTTAATTGAGGCCGGCGACTTTGTAGGGACTCAGATTATCCATGATCACGATGTCCTCAAGGCGCAGCGCCGGCACGAGAACCTGCGTGACATATGCCTGGAACACCGCGCTATCGGTTGTCCCATCGACGGTCATTACGTGTCGCGCTCGATGACATGCTCGCAGGCGGCGGCGTTGAGAAACGGATGGCGAGGCTCACACCAAAGACGTCGGCAAACTCTACTTGAGAGCACGAGCCACGCTCGTAGGCCCCGACAGATTTTCGTCTCGGTTCCAAAGAATACGCAGCGGCCATCATTGCACCATCATCATCTAGACAAATGTCATCAGACGGCGCCAAATCGAAAAGGCCGCTGCTCCCTACCTTATTTCGTCAACCGGTCTGGTGATATTCCAGCCGGTTTTCAGTCTTGCACAATGCCGCTTATTTAGCCGACATCAAGGCCACAGTGGTGTCGAGCATGCGGTTTGAAAAACCCCACTCGTTGTCATACCACGACGACACTTTCACCAGGCGGCCAGATACCTTGGTCAGGGTTTCATCAAAATTGCTCGATGCGGGATTGTGGTTGAAATCAACCGACACCAGCGGTTCGGTCTGGTAAGTCAGGATGCCTTTCAACGCGCCTTCCGATGCTTCCTTCATGATCTTGTTGACTTCATCAACGCTGGTGTCGCGCGCAGCGATGAATGACAGGTCGACGATCGACACATTGATGGTCGGTACGCGGATCGCGTAACCGTCCAGCTTGCCATTCAGTTCCGGCAAGACGAGGCCAACTGCGGTGGCAGCACCGGTCTTGGTCGGAATCATCGATTGTGTCGCGGAACGGGCACGGCGCAAGTCTTCATGCATCACGTCGGTCAGCACCTGGTCATTGGTGTACGCATGGACCGTGGTCATCAATCCGTTGACCAGGCCAATCTTGTCGTTCAGCGGCTTGACCAGCGGCGCCAGGCAGTTGGTGGTGCAGGACGCGTTGGAGATGACGGTATCGGTAGCTTTCAGCACGCCGTGATTGACGCCATACACGATCGTTGCATCGACATCCTTGCCGCCCGGAGCGGAAATGATCACTTTCTTCGCGCCGCCTTTCAGGTGCGCGGATGCTTTTTCCTTGGTGGTGAAAAAGCCGGTGCACTCGAGCACGACATCGACGCCCAGTTCGCCCCATGGAATCTCGGCTGGATTACGCTGTGCGAATACGCGGATCTTGTCGCCATTGACAATCATGTTGTCGCCATCGACTTCGACCGTGCCGGGGAACTTGCCGTGGGCAGTATCGTAGCGGGTCAGGTGCGCATTCGACTTGGCATCACCAAGGTCGTTGATCGCAACAATTTGAATATCGTTTTTCTTGCCGCCTTCGTAATGCGCGCGAAGGATGTTGCGGCCGATGCGGCCGTAGCCGTTGATTGCAACCTTGATAGTCATGGTTTTCTCCCGAAGGTAGTTGGATTGGATTGAATTGACTTAAGCCAGAACCGATTTCACCGCGGCCACGACCTTCTCGGTCGTAAACCCGAAATGCTTGAACAGCACACCCGCCGGAGCGGATTCGCCAAAGGTGTCGATGCCGATCACGGCGCCTTCCAGGCCGACATACTTGTACCAGAAGTCGGTGACACCGGCTTCCACGGCCACACGCGGCAAGCCTTTTTGCAGCACGCTGGCCTTGTACGCCGCATCCTGGCGCTCGAACACATCCGTGCTTGGCATCGAGACCACCCGCACCGGCACGCCCTGTTCGGCGAGCGCTCTGGCCGCCTGGACAGCAAGTTCCACTTCGGAGCCGGTGGCAATCAGAATCGCCTTCGCATCGGCGGCGTCCACCAATACGTAGCCGCCACGCTTGATGTTGGCCACCTGTTCGGCATTGCGCTCCTGATACTGCAGATTCTGGCGTGAAAAAATCAGCGTCGACGGACCATTCTGGCGGCTGACTGCCTGTTCCCACGCGACAGCGGACTCGACCGTATCGCATGGGCGCCAGTTATCCAGATTCGGAATCAGACGCAGGCTCGACACGTGCTCCACCGACTGGTGGGTCGGGCCATCTTCGCCCAGGCCGATCGAATCGTGCGTGAAGACGAAAATCGAGCGGATTTTCATCAGCGCGGCCATGCGCAACGCGTTGCGGCTGTAATCGGAAAAAGTGAGGAAGGTGGCGCCGAACGGAATATAACCGCCATGCAGTGCCATGCCATTCATCATCGCGCTCATGCCGAATTCGCGCACGCCGTAATTGATGTGATTGCCTGGCTGGTCAGCACGTACCGCGACCGACTCTTTCCAGTTGGTCAGGTTGGAACCGGTCAGATCGGCGGAACCGCCGAGGAATTCCGGCAATACCTGTGCCAGTGCCTGGATCGCATTCTGGCTGGCCTTGCGGGTTGCAATCGTTTCCTTCTTCTCAAGGCATGACGCGATATACACATTCACCACCTCATTGAACTTGGCCGGCAACTCGCCCTTCATCCGGCGCAGCAGCTCGCCCGCTTCTTGCGGATAACGCTCGCTGTAGGCCTTGAATGCGCCATTCCAGTCCTGCTCCAGCAGCGCACCTGATTTTTTGGCGTCCCATGCTTCATATACATCGGCCGGAATCTCGAATGGGACAGCGCTCCAGCCCAAGGCTTCGCGCGTGGCAGCGATTTCCTTGTCGCCGAGCGCGGCGCCGTGCACCTTGTCCGTGCCTTCCATGTTTGGCGCACCCTTGCCGATGACAGTCTTGCAGCAGATCAGGGTCGGCTTGTCAGACTCTCTTGCCTGCCTGATCGCCGCATCGACGGCGTCGACATTGTGTCCATCGACATCACGGATCACATTCCAATGGTATGCCTCAAAGCGCTTGGGCGTATCGTCGAGGAACCAGCCTTCGACCCGGCCATCGATCGAAATGCCGTTGTCGTCATACAGGGCGATCAGCTTGGAAAGCCCCAGTGTGCCGGCCAGCGAGCAGGCTTCATGCGAGATGCCTTCCATCAGGCAGCCATCGCCAACAAAAACATAGGTGTGGTGGTCGACGACATCAAAACCGGGCTTGTTGAATTCGGCCGCGAGCAATTTCTCGGCGAGCGCCATGCCGACCGCATTGGTCAGGCCCTGGCCCAGCGGGCCGGTGGTGGTTTCAATCCCGGGCGTCACATCGATTTCCGGATGGCCCGGCGTCTTCGAATGCATCTGGCGGAAATTCCGGATCTCGTCCATCGACAGGTCATATCCGCTCAGATGCAGCAGCGCGTAATGCAGCATCGAGCCATGACCATTCGACAAGACAAAACGGTCGCGATTGATCCAGCGCGGATTGGCGGGATTATGCCGATAATGACGCTGCCACAGTGCAACAGCGATATCCGCCATTCCCATCGGCATGCCGGGGTGTCCAGAATTGGCTTTTTGTACAGCGTCCATCGCCAATGCACGGATTGCATTGGCCATTTTGTTGGTCGAAAGAATGGGAGTCATGATAATTAGGATAGATGACGAGGCTCGGACGCGGATAAAGACTGGTTTCCGCAAAGCCTAGCATTTTACCAGAGTGACGCATCGAGATAAAATCCGAAATTACCGCCGTTAGCTGCCCGGACAGGCAAAATACCGGGATCAGGCCACACTTGCCGCCAAAACATCGTTTACTCTAAACGCTTGCACCGCGGAACGGATGCGATATATCAAACGCTCGCCACGCGCGTCTCGGATAACAAATTAACGGATTATTCATGCCACGTTTTTACTGCGCACAACCTCTTGCCATCGGCGCTGTCATGACATTGCCGGACCATGTCGCCCATCATGTACTTGTCCTGCGCCTGGCCGTAGGGGATCACATCACCTTGTTTAATGGCGAAGGCGGCGAATATACGGCGACGGTCTCCGCGCTTGATAAAAAGCGCGTTCATGCCGAGATCAAGGCATTTTCGCCACGTGAAGCCGAACTTCGCTACGCCATTACGATGGCGCAGGCCCTGCCGGAATCCTCCAAAATGGACTGGATCGTTGAAAAGGCAGTCGAACTGGGCGCAACTGCCATCCAGCCGCTCAGCGCACAACGCTGCGTTGTCAAATTGTCATCTGAACGCGCTGCAAAAAAGCAGGCGCACTGGCAAGGCATCATTGTGTCGGCTGCCGAGCAGAGCGGCCGCAATCGCTTGCCTCACCTGGCCGAAGTGGCTGATTTCAACAGCTGGATCGGGCAGCATGATTTGCATCTGCGCATCCTGCTGAGCCCGCGTGCGGAACAATCCTTGTCGGATTGGGCGCGCCATCATCCGCCGCAGTCGGTGGCATTGCTGATCGGTCCCGAGGGCGGGTTTTCAGAGGCCGAAGAGAACGCGGCGCGCACGCAGGGCGTGCTGGCCTTATCGATGGGCCCGCGCGTGCTGCGGACAGAAACGGCGGGATTGGCTGCGCTGGCGGCAATCAATGCGGTTTGGGGAGAAATGTGACGCGGCAATCCAGTAGCGACTCGCCCGCTGGCCATCATTGAAGAATGAGGCAATTTCCGCGAAAATGATATTCATGCGATGGTTACACCGACTTTTCCCGCGCAACAAACCGCACATTCCCGAACCGTTATGGCAGGATTGCGTGCAGCGTCTGCACTTTCTGGAGCGATTGTCCGCAAGCGACCTGGACCGCCTGAAAGCACTGTCGGAAACCTTGCTCGACAAAAAACCGATCACCGGCGCCGGCGGTTTTGAAGTCACTGACGAAATCGCCGTGCTGATCGCCATCCAGGCTTCCCTGATCGTGTTGAACCTGACGCTCGATCTATATGACGACATGGCGGGCATCATTGTGTATCCCTCGGCATTCGTCGTGCAGCAACGCGAGGTCGATGAGGCCGGTGTTGTCCATGAATGGCGCGAACCGCTCGCCGGCGAAGCAATGGAAGCGGGCGGCGCAGTCATCCTGTCCTGGGAAGACGCCGAATGCACGCAAGCCGTCACTGCCGGGCAAAACCTGGTGATCCATGAATTTGCGCACAAGATCGACATGGGCCGGGGTGCCGCCAATGGTTGTCCGCCTTTTCTTGACGCCTATCACCATGGCGCGGACGTAAAATCATGGCAACAATCTTTTTCGACTGGCTATGCGCACTTTATCAATCGCGTCTATGCGCTGGACGGCCAACTCCCGGAAGATTTCGACCTCGACCAGCCGGCGAATGCCGCGCATTATGATGCACTGATCGCCACGCTACCGATGGATCCCTATGCCGCAACCCATCCGGCGGAATTTTTTGCCGTGGCATCCGAATCTTTCTTCGTCCGGCCGCAACCATTGGCGGCTGATTACCCGGAAATATATCGGCTGCTGTCGGATTATTACCGGCAACAACCCTTGTCCTTGTAAAAACCATCATGCTCCCGGCCTGCGTGGCGGAACGAGAACCTGATGTCTGGCACGGAAAACCACTCGAAAGCCTTTATAATCGAAAGCTTTGCAACTGTTTCCCCCATCTGGCCACTCTATGAAGGTATTTCGCGGACTACCCAATGCCGAAGCCCGCGCACCCTGTGCGCTAATCATCGGCAACTTCGACGGCGTACACCGCGGACATCTGGCGCTGCTGACACGCATGCGCGAGGCTGCGGCACGACTGCATCTGGAGTCGGCGGTAATGACCTTCGAACCGCATCCGCGCGAGTTTTTTGCGCAACTGGCCGGTGACCCGAGCCGGGCGCCGGCCCGCATCGCCACCCTGCGCGACAAGTTGCAGTCATTGGCCGATGCGGGCGTCGATCGCGTTATCGTCGAACATTTTAATGCCCATTTTGCGGCATTGTCGGCAGAGGACTTCATTGAGAAAGTGCTGGTGCAGGGACTGCATGTCAAATGGCTGATTGTTGGCGAAGACTTTCGATATGGCGCAAAACGTGCCGGTGATATGGCGATGCTGATCGAGGCTGGCAAGCGTTACGGATTCCATGTCGAGGCGCTGCCGGCGGTGATGAAGAACGGCGTGCGCATCTCTTCATCGGCGGTGCGCGCCGCCCTGGCAGAGGGGAATTTTGCGCAGGCGGAGCAATTGCTCGGACATCCGTACACGATTTCGGGCCATGTCATCCATGGTAAAAAACTGGGGCGGACCATTGGATTTCCGACCATCAATCTGCGGGTCGCGCACAAGCACCCGGCACTTACGGGGATATTCGTGGTGCGGGTGCACGGCCTGGCGGAGCAGCCTTTGCCCGGCGTGGCAAGCATCGGCGTGCGGCCCACCGTCGACGACAGCGGGCGTGTGCTGCTTGAAACTTATCTTTTCGACTACGCGGAACAATGTTACGGCAAACTGATACGGGTGGAATTCCTGAAGAAATTGCGTGATGAAGAAAAGTATATCGATTTGCCCACGCTAACTGAGGCGATTGCGCGCGATGCGGAGCAGGCGCGCGCCTATTTCAGGCAGCGGGGCAATGCCGCGATTTCCGCAACCGACCGAATTTGACGATCAGACGACATCCACCCACATACAACAGACGTTGTCAGATCCCCAGAACATCTTGAAGAAAACACATGTCCGATAATAAACCCAGCAAACCAGCGAGCAAGGCTCCAAGCAAATATCCGGTCAACATGACGGAAACGCCATTCCCGATGCGCGGCGACCTGGCCAAGCGCGAGCCGCAATGGGTCAAGCAATGGCAGGAAAAAAAGCTCTATCAAAAAATCCGCGAGGCGTCGAAAGGACGCCCGAAATTCATCCTGCATGACGGCCCGCCATATGCGAACGGTGATATCCACATCGGCCACGCTGTCAACAAGGTGCTGAAGGACATGATCGTCAAGACCCGCCAGCTGGATGGATTTGATGCGCAATACGTGCCAGGCTGGGATTGCCATGGCATGCCGATCGAAATCCAGATTGAAAAGCAATACGGCAAAGGTTTGCCGACGGCAGACGTGCTCGCCAAATCGCGTGCATACGCGTCCGAACAGATCGAACGGCAAAAGAAGGATTTCATCCGCCTCGGCGTGTTGGGCGAATGGGACCATCCATACAAGACGATGGACTTCGGAAATGAGGCCGATGAAATCCGCGCGCTCGGCGCCATCCTCGAAAAAGGGTATGTCTATCGTGGCCTGAAGCCGGTCAACTGGTGTTTCGATTGCGGCTCCGCGCTGGCTGAAGCCGAGGTCGAATACCAGGACAAGCGCGACCCGGCCATCGACGTTGGTTTCCCGTTTGCGCAGCCAGAGAAAATCGCGGCAGCATTTGGCCTGGAAAAACTGCCGACCAACAAGGGTTATGTGGTGATCTGGACCACAACACCGTGGACCATCCCCGCCAACCAGGCGTTGAACGTCCATCCGGAAATTACTTACGCGCTGGTGCAGACCACACGCAATGGCGAGCCGCTGCTGCTGATCCTTGCGCAGGATCTGGTCGAACCATCGCTGCAGCGCTACGGTCTTGAAGGCGAGATCATCGCTACCTGCAAGGGCGAAGCGCTGTCACTGATCAGCTTCAAACATCCGCTGGCCGACACCGACAAGGGTTATGACCGCCTGTCGCCGGTTTATCTGGGCGACTACGTGACGCTCGATACCGGCACCGGCATCGTGCACTCGGCCCCTGCTTACGGCGTCGATGACTTCATCTCGTGCAAGGCGCACGCGATGAAGGACGATGACATCCTCAATCCCGTGATGGGGGATGGCCGTTATGCGTCCTGGCTGCCGTTTTTCGGCGGCCTGACCATCTGGGAAGCATCCAAGCCCATCTGCGCCAAACTTGAAGAAGCCGGCTCGCTGTTCAAGCTGGTCATGTTCGAGCACAGCTACATGCATTGCTGGCGTCACAAGACGCCGATCATCTATCGCGCCACCTCGCAGTGGTTTGCCGGCATGGATGCAGCACCGAAGGATGGCGGCCCAACGCTGCGGGAAACCGCGCTGAAAGGCATTGAAGAAACCGAATTTTTCCCGGGCTGGGGCAAGGCGCGCCTGCATGGCATGATTGCGAACCGCCCTGACTGGACGCTGTCACGCCAGCGCCAATGGGGCGTGCCGATGGCATTTTTCATCCACAAGGAAACGGGTGAACTGCATCCGCGCACGCCAGAACTGCTGGAGGCAGTGGCGAAGCTGGTGGAGCAAAGCGGCATCGAAGCATGGCACACGCTCGATCCGAAAACGCTTCTGGGCGACGAGGCGGAAATCTATGTGAAGAACAAGGATACGCTGGACGTCTGGTTCGACTCCGGCACCACACACCAGACCGTGCTGCGCGGCTCACATGCGCAGCAGTCGCACTTTCCGGCTGACCTGTATCTGGAAGGATCCGACCAGCACCGGGGATGGTTCCATTCGTCGCTGCTGACATCGGCCATGCTCAATGGCTGCGCGCCCTACAAGGCGCTGCTGACGCATGGCTTTGTGGTCGATGGCGAGGGCAAGAAAATGTCCAAGTCAAAGGGCAACGTGGTTGCGCCGCAAAAGGTATCCGACTCGCTCGGCGCAGAAATCCTGCGCCTGTGGGTGGCATCGACCGATTATTCGGGCGAGCTGTCGATCTCGGATGAAATCCTGAAGCGCGTGGTGGAAAGCTATCGCCGCATCCGCAACACGCTGCGCTTCCTGCTGGCGAACACGTCCGATTTCGATCCGGCCACCGATTTGGTGCCGGTGAGCGAGATGCTGGAAATTGACCGCTATGCAATCGCGCGCATGGCGCAAATGCAAGCGGACATCCTGCAGCACTTCAAGGTCTATGAATTCCACCCCGTGGTGTCGAAACTGCAGATGTACTGTTCCGAGGATCTGGGCGGGTTCTATCTCGACATCTTGAAAGACCGCCTGTACACCGGCGGCGTAAGCTCGCATGCCCGGCGCTCTGCACAAACCGCAATCTGGCACATCACGCAGTCGCTGCTGCGCGTGATGGCGCCTGTCCTGTCGTTCACGGCGGAAGAAGCGTGGTCAGTCTTCGCCAGCCCGGCGCTTTACGCGGCGAGCAATCAGACCATCTTCACCCAGACCTATTACACCCTGCCTGCCGTCGATGATGCCGAGGCGCTGCTGAACAAGTTCACCTTGCTGCGGGAAGTACGTGCCGACGTGACCAAACAACTCGAAGACGTCCGGGTTGCCGGCGCTATCGGTTCATCGCTGCAGGCCGAGGTCGACATCAAGGCCAGCGGCGACAAATATGCGCTGCTCGCCAGCCTCGGCGATGATCTCAAGTTCATCCTGATTACGTCACAGGCACGTGTGACGGAAGTGGCGAATGGCGCGGACGAAGCGGTCATCGTCACCGCATCCGCACATGCAAAATGCGAACGCTGCTGGCATTACCGCGCCGATGTCGGTGCGCATGCCGAGCATCCTGGCCTGTGCGCACGTTGTGTATCGAATCTGTTTGGCGCCGGTGAAACCCGCACCTTTGCCTGAACATTTACGCAGCCCTGTCACGGTGGCGCAAGCCGCTGTGGCAGCAATCAACCTTGTGTAGAAAAAATAAAAACATGGCCAGTAAAAATCGCTTTTCCTCCCGGGCCAGCAGCATGCTGCCGTGGCTGGGCATTGCCACCATCATCGTGTTGTTCGACCAGGTCACCAAGATCGCGGTCAGCCAGATGCTCACCTACGGGCAGTCAAGACCAATCACATCATTTTTCAACCTGGTATTGGCCTACAACAAAGGCGCTGCCTTCAGCTTCCTGTCCAACCAGGGTGGCTGGCAGCGTTATTTTTTTACCGGTATCGCAATTGCGGCTTCGCTGTTGATCCTCTATCTGTTAAAACGTCATGCGGGCCAACGCCTGTTCTGCTGGGCGCTGGCGCTGATTCTTGGCGGCGCGGTCGGCAACCTGATCGACCGTGTCCTCTATGGTCATGTCATCGATTTTCTGGATTTTTATATTCGTGGCTGGCACTGGCCCGCATTCAACGTGGCCGATAGCGCAATCTGCATCGGCGCGGTATTGTTCGTCGTTGATGAGCTGCGGCGGGTCAATAAATAAAAACATTTGAGCGCGCTGTTACACTCATTACTCAAGGAGATCCGATGGACCTCGCCGGCAAAAAAATCGTTCTCGGACTGACTGGCGGTGTTGCCTGTTTCAAGGCCGCTGAACTTACCCGTGCTCTTGGCAGAGCGGGTGCTTCGGTACAAGTGGTGATGACAGAGGCAGCGACGCATTTCATCACCGCCATTACGATGCAGGCGCTTTCCAATCAGACGGTCTACACCGATCAGTGGGATGCGCGCATCGCCAACAACATGGCGCATATCGACCTGACGCGCAATGCGGATGCAGTCGTGATTGCGCCCTGCTCGGCCGACTTCATGTCCAAGCTGGCCCATGGCACCTGTGATGATCTGCTGTCGACCTTGTGCCTGGCCCGGCCGTCTGGACTGCCGCTGCTGATTGCGCCGGCGATGAACGTGGAAATGTGGCAAAACCCGGCGACGCAACGCAACGTCGCGCAACTGAAGGCTGACGGCATCATTATTCTGGGGCCCGATGCGGGCGCCCAGGCCTGCGGCGAAATTGGCATGGGCCGCATGCTCGAAGCCGAGCAGTTGCTGGAACTGGTAGTGGCATCGTTCCAGCCCAAAGTACTGGCCGGCAAACATGTCCTGATTACCGCGGGTCCGACCTTTGAGCCGATTGATCCGGTGCGTGGCATTACCAATCTGTCGTCCGGCAAAATGGGCTATGCGATGGCGCGTGCCGCGCAGGAAGCCGGCGCCCATGTCATGCTGGTGTCGGGCCCTACCGCTCTTAAAACGCCTGGCGGCGTGCAGCGCATCGATATCCTCAGCGCGCAACAGATGCATGACGCTGTGATGGCGAACATTGACGGTCAGGATGTGTTCATCGCTGTCGCCGCGGTTGCCGACTGGCGTGTTGCCAATGCCCGCGAGCAGAAATTAAAGAAAGGCTCGGGGGGCATGCCACAGCTCGCCTTCGAGCAAAATCCTGACATATTGGCTCTGGTGGCCGCACTGCCGAACAAACCGTATTGCGTGGGATTTGCAGCAGAGTCGGAAGACTTGCTTCGCTACGGCAAAGCCAAGCGCGAGAAAAAAAGCATCCCTCTTCTGGTCGGCAATCTCGGCCCGAAAACATTCGGCCTGGACCAGAATGAGTTGATACTGTTTGATGATCAGGGTCACAAAAATTTCCCACGTGCAGAAAAACAACAACTCGCACGCCAATTGATTACCGAGATCGCCCGGCGCCTCTGACGCGGATTACGCTGTATCCATACTTACTAATCCATACCGCTGTTACTTTACTGATGAACATGAAAACACTCGACGTCAAAATCCTCGACCCGCGCATGAAGGATCACATGCCTGCTTATGCGACCGCCGGCAGTGCAGGACTGGATTTACGCGCATGCATAGATGCGCCGCTGACCATCGAACCCGGCGCCACCCATCTGATCCCGACCGGCCTGGCGATACACATGGCCGACGCTGGCTACGCTGCCGTGATCCTGCCGCGCAGCGGCCTCGGCCATAAGCACGGTATTGTGCTGGGGAACTTGGTTGGCCTGATCGACTCAGATTACCAGGGCCAACTCATGGTATCGACCTGGAATCGCGGCCGGATACCATTCATCCTGAACCCGATGGAGCGTCTTGCGCAACTGGTCATCGTTCCGGTGCTACAAGTAGAACTCAACATCGTGGAAGAATTTGAATCCAGCGAGCGTGGTGCCGCCGGTTTTGGCAGCACTGGAAAACAATAATGGAGATATTTATGCGTCGCATGGTCCAACAAATTGCATTGGGTTTTACACGACCCGCAGCATTGCTGTATGCCGTTGTTTTACCTGGGGCACTGGTACTTGCAGGATGTGCGACCCAGACCACACAACCAGTGCCGCAGGGTCAATTACCTTCACCGACGCAGCCTGTTATCGTCACTCCACAGGAAACTGCCGAGCATGTAATGTTGCGGGCGATGGCGGCACAGCAAGACCGTTTGTACCGGGTAGCGGCGCCGATCCTGGTCAAGAACCCGGAGCTCTGCAAGGGTAACGCGCGCAACCTGCTAGGCTTCACGGCCAAGAATAAATACTCCTATTCCGCCGAGCTGGCTGAAGCGGCACAAGCCGCATTGGGACTGGGTGAACAATTGCAGGTGACGGGCGTACTGGCCGGTAGCGGCGCCGCGCGTGTTGGCGTGCGACGCGGCGACAAGGTGCTGGCCGCTGAAGGCAAGACGATTCCGCCCGGCCCCAACGCCGAACGCCAGGCAGCCACCATCCTTGCGCCTCTGGTCGGCAATCGCCCAAACATCAAATTGACGGTGATGCGCGATGGCACAACCATACCAGTGACCGTCCCGCTCACACGTGCCTGCGCGTACAGCATCGAACTTGGCAATGCCGATAACGTCAATGCGTACAACGATGGCCGGCGCGTCATGATCACGCGCGGCATGCTGAATTTCGCACGAACCGATGATGAACTGGCGTATATCCTGGCCAAGGAAATGGCGCACAATTCATTGCTGCATGCGACAAAACAGAACATGAGCGCGACCGTCGGCGACATCATCGACAACTTGATTCGCATCCGTCCGGACCTAAGCACGATGGCGGGGATGTCCGGTGTCAGGCCAACACCACAAGCGCTGGATGCCGCCGCGGATACGCTATCCCTGTACATGGTGGCGCGTGCGGGTTACAGCATCGATCAGGCAAAAGGGTTCTGGGAGCGCCTGGCGAATCAGTATCCAGCCACCGTACTGAATGGCTACACTGCGATTCATCCGTCTACTGTCTATCGTTCGGCCGTAATGGACAAGATCATCGTCGATGTAAAAGCCAAACAGGCCACCAGGACGCCGCTGCTGCCTTGACAAAAAACCGGTCGGCATGACCTGTCCGGATTCGACCGTCATTCAAGATGACGGATACACGATAAAAAGCCCGAACCACTTTCGTGATTCGGGCTTTTATTTATTGCGACGCTACCGGATTATTCGACTTCGACAGTTTCCTGCGGTGCAGCCGGTGGTGTAGTATCGCCTTCCACAAATTCCAACTTGATCTGATCTTTTTCATCCATATCAACCGTAACGCGCCCACCGGCGACGAGCTTGCCGAACAGCAGTTCATCCGCCAGCGCCTTACGTATCAGATCCTGAATCAGGCGCGCCATCGGACGTGCGCCCATCAATGGATCGAATCCCTTTCTCGCCAGGAATTTACGCAAACTGTCGGTGAAGATGGCTTCGACCTTCTTCTCGTGCAGTTGCTCCTCGAGCTGCATCAGGAACTTGTCGACCACCCGCAGGATGACTTCCTCATCAAGAGCACCAAAGCTGATGATCGAATCCAGCCGATTACGGAATTCCGGCGTGAACATGCGCTTGATATCCGCCATCTCATCACCGGCTTCTTTCTTGTCGGTGAATCCGATGGAGCGTTTCTGCAAGCTCTCGGCGCCAGCATTCGTTGTCATGATAATGATGACATTACGGAAGTCCGCTTTCCGGCCATTGTTATCAGTCAGCGTGCCGTGATCCATCACTTGCAGCAGGATATTGAAAATATCCGGATGCGCTTTCTCGATTTCGTCCAGCAGCAATACCGCATGCGGCTTTTTCGTGATGGCTTCAGTCAACAAACCACCCTGATCGAATCCGACATAGCCCGGCGGCGCGCCGATCAGGCGGCTTACTGCATGCCGCTCCATGTATTCCGACATGTCAAAACGGATCAGTTCGATGCCAAGAATAAACGCAAGCTGCTTCGCCACCTCGGTTTTGCCGACACCGGTCGGGCCGGAAAACAGGAATGAACCAATCGGCTTGTCGGTCTTGCCCAAACCTGCACGCGCCATCTTGATCGACGACGCCAATGCTTCGATCGCCGGCTCCTGGCCGAACACGACATTCTTCAGGTCGCGGTCTATCGTTTGCAGTTTGCTGCGGTCATCCTGATTGACGGACTGCGGCGGAATGCGGGCAATCTTCGAAATGATGTCTTCGATGTCGGCTTTGCCGATCGTCTTTTTCTGCTTCGATTTTGGCAGGATGCGTTGTGCCGCACCCGCCTCATCAATCACGTCAATTGCCTTGTCAGGCAGATGACGATCATTGATGAATCGCGCCGCCAATTCTGCGGCAGAAGTCAACGCCGACGCAGAATACTTCACGCCATGATGTTCTTCAAACCGGGACTTCAGGCCGCGCAGGATCTGTACGGTCTGCTCCACGGTCGGCTCATTGACATCGATTTTCTGAAACCGGCGTGACAACGCATGATCCTTCTCGAACACGCCGCGAAATTCCGTAAAGGTGGTCGCGCCGATGCATTTAAGCTGGCCGCTGGCGAGCGCCGGCTTCAACAAATTCGATGCGTCAAGCGTGCCGCCCGATGCTGAGCCCGCACCAATGATGGTGTGAATCTCGTCGATGAAAAGAATGCCATTGGGATTGTCTTTAAGCTGCTTCAGCACAGCCTTCAGGCGCTGCTCGAAGTCACCCCGATATTTTGTCCCGGCCAGCAAGGCTCCCATGTCGAGCGAATACACCACTGCGTTTGCCAGGATTTCAGGCACTTCGCCCTGCGTCACTCTCCATGCGAGGCCTTCGGCAATCGCCGTCTTGCCTACTCCGGCTTCGCCAACCAGCAGCGGATTGTTCTTGCGGCGCCGGCAAAGCGTCTGGATTACACGCTCGACTTCAGCTTCGCGGCCAATCAGGGGATCGATTTTCCCCTCTGCCGCAAGCTTGTTCAGGTTTTGCGTAAACTGATCCAGCGGACTTTCTTTTTGCTGGCCTTCTGCCTGCACATCCTCGGCGCCATCAGGCGCTTTCTGGGAGTCTGCCTGTTGATCCTTGCGAACGCCATGCGAAATGAAATTCACGACATCAAGGCGGGTCACGCCTTGCTGATGCAAATAATAAACGGCATGAGAATCTTTCTCGCCGAATATCGCGACGAGCACGTTTGCACCCGTTACCTCTTTCTTGCCATTGGAGGCGGACTGCACATGCATGATGGCGCGTTGAATCACACGCTGGAAACCAAGGGTCGGCTGCGTATCGACTTCACTCGCACCAGGCACTGTTGGCGTATTGTCGCTGATAAAATTTGCCAGTGTCTTGCGCAAATCCTCAATATTGACGGCGCACGCACGCAGAACTTCCGCAGCGGATGGATTATCCAGAAGCGCCAGCAACAAGTGTTCAACGGTGATGAACTCATGCCGCGCCTGTCGAGCTTCGACAAACGCCATGTGTAAACTAACTTCCAATTCCTGAGCGATCATGCTTCCTCCATCACGCATTGCAAGGGGTGCCCTGCTTTTCGAGCGTGGGTTAATACGAGTTCGACTTTAGTACTGGCGATATCTTTCGGATACAACCCGCACATACCTTTCCCATCGCGATGCACCTTCAACATTATCTGTGTCGCGGTTTCGCGATCCTTATTAAAATATTCCTGAATGATCGCCACGACAAACTCCATCGGCGTGTAGTCATCATTTAGTAAAAAAACCTGATACATGGGGGGCGGCTTGAGCTCTTGTTTTTGCTCTTTCCGCTGTATAACAGTATCATTCTCGTCCTTAGTTGCCATGCGTCTATTCTAATGCCTTCAACTGCGTGCGCAACGCGCAAAATGTGCGGTGTGTGATATTTATATTGATATTACGCGCTTTCTTGTTAGAGCGCAGATGACGCTGGAAAACTCTAAATCAAGTGCTGTTTTTTGCGATGGCACATAAAAAAATTTGTATCCCCAGAAATTTTCTTGACTTTTTTATTTTTTGCGCAAACAATGGTAATTATTGATAAGTGCGGCTAAGCACTAATTGATATGAAGAGAGCAAGTTATAAGAGGGGGCAGCGTTACGCGAAGCTTCTTGCTTTTACGGCTCGTGTGATTAGTTAAAATTTGAAAGACGCTTTTATGGCAACAGGTACCGTCAAGTGGTTCAACGACTCCAAAGGCTTTGGCTTTATCACTCCGGATGACGGCGGTGAAGATTTGTTCGCACATTTCTCCGCAATCCAGATGAATGGCTTCAAGACTTTGAAGGAAGGTCAAAAAGTTCAGTTCGAAGTCACGCAAGGCCCTAAAGGCAAGCAAGCTTCAAACATTCAAGCCCCCTGATTATAAGCAGGCGCTCTTGAGAAAACCCCGCAACCGCGGGGTTTTTTTTATGCCTCATCAATTCAAAGAGACGTTATGCGTTGACATGTTTGCGCTTCGTCATGTGTCTGAATCTGGCGCAAATATCACGCATAGGCACACAAAAGCCACACTAAATTCACATATGGCGGCGCTACGCTGAATTCCAATGTAAATGACAGTACAGTTAACGGATGAATCTGCGTCAAAAGATTACGCTTCTAGCAATTACGCCATTGATCCTGGCCTTATGTGCGATTGCACTCGCCGTGCGTCATCAGGCAACATCGCTCGCGCAGCAACAGCACTCATCAGTGGAGCAAGCGTACCTCGCCAGCAAAGAACTTGAACTCAAACATTATGTTGCCCTCGGCACCCGCTCAATAGCCCATCTATACGAGTCCGGGCGCAGTGATTCCAGGACGCTGAACGAGGCAAAAGCCATTCTTGCGAAACTTGATTATGGAGATGATGGTTATTTTTTCATTTACGATTTGCGTGGCACCAACCTGATGCATCCGCGTCAACCGGAGCTGGTAGGCCGTAACTTGTGGAACCTGACGGACTCGGAGGGCAGTTTTACGATCCAGCGGCTGACGGAACGTGCAAGATCCGGGGGGGGATTGGTGCGATATATGTGGAAAAAGCCTTCCGCCAGTAAAGTTGTGCCCAAGCTCGGTTACGTCGTCATGCTCGAGCGCTGGAACTGGATGCTCGGTACCGGCATTTATCTCGACGATGTCGATGCGGCGCTGGCCAGGATCGACGCGCAAAGCTCAGGCAATATCCACAACACGATGTTATGGATCGCAGGTATCGCCATTGCGAGCGCATTGCTGATCGCCCTCTCTGGACTGGCGCTGAATATCAGCGAATACCGTGTGGCCGATGCAAAGTTGAAGGCGCTCGCGCAACGTGTGGTGCGCTCCCAGGAAGACGAGCGCGCACGACTGTCGCGCGACCTGCATGATGGCATTAGCCAATGGCTGGTATCGATCAAGCTGCAAGTTGAATCAGGCATTGCCAAATTGACGGGAAATGCTGACCAGCATGAATCCGCACGCAGGGCGTTCGATCGTGCCGCCAACCAATTGAATGATGTGCTTGGTGAAGTACGTCGCATTTCCCATGATCTGCGGCCAGCCATTCTGGATGACCTCGGTTTGGCGGCAGCTCTTGATCATTTGACGCAGGAATTCGCGCTATCAACGTCGCTTCCTGCAGCGTTTACGGCAATTGGCGCGACTGATGGCCTGACCGATGTCAGCAATACCGTGTTATTTCGGATCGCCCAGGAAGCCCTTACCAATATAAAACGTCATGCGAACGCCTCCACAGTCACTGTGGCACTTGAGGGCAATGCCACCTGCCTGAGACTTACCGTGACCGATGACGGGAAGGGATTCGATGTTGCTGGCATTGCTGAACATCCGAAACGCGGCATTGGTCTGCGAAACATGCATGAGCGCCTTGAGGCGGCTGGCGGGAAACTGGATCTGGATTCGTCTCCCGAAGGCACCAGACTCATTGCGCTTTTACCTCGAAACTGATCGGATCACCCATGCCGGATCGTCCCTGCGTACACATACTTCTGGTCGACGACCATCCGTTGGTGCGGGATGGATTGCGTGCCCGCCTTGAAACGATTCCGCATTTTTCCGTCGTCGCCGAGGCGGCCAATGCGGATCAAGCTTTACAACATGCGGCGGTGTTATCGATCGATCTGGTTTTAATGGATATCAATTTAACCGGATTGAACGGGATTGAGCTGACCGGCCGCTTCAATACGCAATATCCGGAAATCGCCATTTTAATGCTGAGCATGCATGACAAGGCCGAGTATGTAATGCAGGCGATTCAGGCGGGCGCACGTGGTTATGTGCTCAAGGATGCCCCTGCCACTGACATCATCATGGCGATTGACACTGTCATGAGCGGAGGCATCTATTACAGTCCGGGCTTGGCAAAACAATTGTCCCGCCCGATGGCGCCGGCACAATTGCTGACTCCACGCGAAAAAGAAATATTGCGCAGAATCGCCAATGGCAGATCGAACAAACATATCGCGCGCGAACTGGACTTGAGTGTGCGGACGGTCGAAACCCATCGCTTGAACATCAAGCGAAAATGTGGAATTGAGGGACAGGCTGCGCTGATACGTTTTGCACTGGAGCAGTCGGCAATAACCTGACTCAAGGAAGGACTTGCAACACCCGAAGGGTGCCCACGCCGGGCACGCCAATCAAAAAGCCGGAACAAGTCCGGCTTTTTGATTCTTGCTTGTTTCGATACACAAATTACATGTGTTCGATCATGACCTCGCCAAAACCCGAGCATGAAACCTGGGTTGCACTATCCATCAAACGCGCAAAGTCGTAAGTGACTTTCTTCGCATTGATTGATTTTTCCATCGAACTGATGATCAGATCTGCCGCTTCCGCCCAGCCCATGTGGCGCAGCATCATCTCAGCGGAAAGAATCAAGGAACCTGGATTCACATAATCCTTGCCCGCATATTTTGGCGCAGTACCGTGGGTCGCTTCGAACATTGCAACCGAGTCAGACAGGTTTGCACCTGGAGCAATACCAATGCCGCCAACTTGCGCTGCGAGTGCATCGGAAACGTAATCGCCATTCAGGTTCAGTGTGGCAATGACGCTGTATTCATTGGGACGCAACAAAATCTGCTGCAGGAACGCATCGGCGATCGAATCCTTGACAATGATTTCCTTGCCAGTCTTTGGATTCTTGAACTTGCACCACGGACCACCGTCGATCAGCTCAGCACCAAATTCTTTTTGGGCCAGTTCATAGGCCCAATCACGGAAGCCACCTTCGGTGTACTTCATGATGTTACCTTTATGAACAATGGTCACCGATGGCTTGTCATTGTCAATCGCATACTGAACGGCCCTGCGCATCAAGCGCTCGGTACCTTCACGCGACACTGGCTTGATGCCGATACCCGATGTCTCCGGGAAACGGATTTTCTTGACGCCCATTTCGTTGATCAGGAAAGCGATGATTTTCTTGGCGCCTTCGGAACCTTCCTGCCATTCGATGCCAGCATAAATATCTTCCGAGTTTTCGCGGAAGATGACCATGTCGGTCTTTTCAGGTTCACGCAGCGGTGAAGGAACACCTTTGAAATAACGAACCGGACGCAAACAAACATACAGATCCAGTTCCTGGCGCAATGCCACGTTGAGCGAACGGATGCCGCCGCCGACTGGCGTGGTCAACGGGCCTTTGATCGATACGACATAATCCTTGACGGCCTTCAGCGTCTCTTCCGGCAACCATACATCGGGGCCGTATATCCTGGTGGATTTTTCACCCGCATAAATTTCCATCCAGCTTATCTTGCGCTTGCCGCCATACGCCTTCGCCACCGCTGCATCGACTACCTTGATCATGACCGGGCTGATATCGACACCGGTGCCATCACCTTCAATATATGGAATGATCGGATTGTCCGGAACAGTCAACGTAAAATCAGCGTTGAGGGTGATTTGCTTGCCATCGGCTGGCACTTTGATATGTTGAACCATCGTTGTCTCCGGAGATAAGGCGGAAAAGAAATGAATTGTATTTTGAAAATGACTTCAGTCAAAATACCAGTCTTATATAAGACATAAGACAGTGTGTTTTGTATTATGCCTTAGAATTTTACGACATACCATATTCTTGCAACATATTTACGCTGCGGGCGAGTCGCACGACGGCATTGATATTTGTAAGCCCAACTCGCACAAACAGTACAATCAACGCACGTTTTGCACCTTACACAAACCTCGCATGCCGCTCATCTTGTTCAATAAACCATTTCAGGTAATGTGCCAGTTTTCAGCACACCCTACACGCGAAACCCTGGCAAATTACCTGGATATTCCGGCAATCTATCCAGCCGGACGCCTCGATGCCGATAGCGAAGGTTTGCTGCTGCTGACTGACGACGGCCGACTTCAGCATAACATCAGCCATCCTGACCATAAACAGGAAAAAACCTATCTGGCGCAAGTTGAAGGCGAGCCGGACGCAACGCGCCTGAATCGGTTACGGAATCCTCTGGACCTGGGCGATTTCATATCTCAACCTTGCCGGGTAAAACAGATCCTGCCTCCTGAATGGCTATGGCCGCGAAATCCGCCCATTCGGCAGCGGCGTGATACGCCGACAAGCTGGCTCGCGATAACACTGGCCGAGGGTAAAAACCGCCAGGTGCGCAGGATGACTGCGGCAGTCGGATTGCCGACCCTGCGATTGATACGGTCGGCAATTGGACCTTTTTCCCTGGAAACACACCCTCTCTGGCCTGGTGAGTGGCGCGAGGTGCCAACTCTCGGCTTTACCAGAGACTGAATGCTCCGCACCTGTTATTTAAAAAGGCATTAAC
Source organism: Pseudomonadota bacterium (assembly GCA_040387375.1). GTDB lineage: Bacteria > Pseudomonadota > Gammaproteobacteria > Burkholderiales > Burkholderiaceae_D > JAZKDW01. The sequence goes on along the minus strand of JAZKDW010000041.1, from coordinate 64,228 downwards.
GTCAAATCCAGTGCACGCTCGCAAAGCCATACCAATGCGAGAACAGCGATCACGATTGAGCCCGCCTGCAAAATGATGCGCTGGTAAAACCATGTATACCGCATTGAAAATGCGATTGGCAAGAAAGCCGCGACGATCGCGACCTGCCCCAGTTCAACCCCCACATTGAAGCCAACCAGCGACAGGATCAGTGCGCCTTGCGGCAATCCGAGATCGCTCAGTACGGTGGCGAAACCAAAACCATGGATCAGGCCAAATAAAAACGCCATCATCCAACGCCGTTCACTGAAAAGCGGAAAAACGTTATTCAGCGCGGCAAGCACCACCGAGGCTGCGATGATCGATTCCACCCAGCGCGAGTGCAAGGTAATGACGCCCAGGGTGGCGAGACTCAAGGTGACTGAATGCGCTAACGTGAAAGCAGTGACTATCTTAAGCACCGCCCATAAGGCTGGCTTGAAGGCTTTACCCCCCTCCCATTTGTGCTGCTTGCGGAACATAACGGCCGGCAATAGCAACGCCAGCAAAAAAAGAATGTGATCGAAGCCGATCCATATATGCCAGATGCCTTCGCGGACATAATCGATGAACTGGGTCAGCCTGCTAGGCTGGCTCAGCGAAAACGCTTGCGTCGCCTTATCCGGACTGAAGATCCCGGTGCTGGTGGCACCCTGGTATTGAAGACGCAACAATCCTTTGTGCTGCGGATCGATATCGAAAAACAATGCATAACGCGCCTGCAGTTTTTGCAGAATGGCCGGGCATTCAGCCCTGAAGCGCAGTACCGCATAAGCGCCATCGGTATGATCATCGATCAGATGTGCAGTCACTTGCGCAGGACATGTCTTGCCTTCCGCGGATAACCGCAGGCGCGACATGGCGTACGCAGCAATATCAGCATGTTTGGTGCGTACTTCACCCCAGGAGATTGCACCATCGCCATTGGCATCGAGTCCGATCGCAAAATCCAGATCCCGCAACGCGATATCCCATTGGCCGGCAATGGCATTATCCTGGACGTCCAACTTCAGATAGCTGTCGCTGGGCTTGTGCGCATATGCATTCAGGACATGGAAAAAAAAGAGACATGACAGGAGCAGGCGCCTCATTGCCGCATCCCCTTCAGTTGCTGCGCCAGACTGATCAGATGGCGTTCCTCGATGCGACTCTTGTCGAGCCATGAAAACACGGCTTGTGCCGCCGCAGGATTTTTTGCGGCGAGCGCTGCTTCAAGGAAAACACGTGCGTCGCGCGGCTCTCGTTGTACTTTCCAGTTTTCCTGGGCCAGTCCGAGTGCCTTCCTTGGATCATTTTCCACCTCCAGCGCAAAACGCGCTTCTTCTTGCTGATGCACCGTATCGCCTCGCAACTGCGCCGCCAAAAATCGGGCGACCAAGGTTTCCCTCCGCTGGTTTGCGGTGGGCAGATTCAACATCTTTTCCGCCAAAACCAGACGCAGCAGCAGCGTGTCAGACGGGATCTTGTCCTTCAACATCACGACCACTTCCGCCGGACGTTTTTGATCCAGAAGCAGATCGGCGTAAGCGGCCAGCAAGAACGTATCCGTCATACCGAGTGATAAAGCTTGCTTGAAGTGCGCCTCCGCAACGTCAAGGCGCCCCTGGCGTTGCGCCATTTCCGCCAAACGAAGCAATACCCACAATCTATCGCTGGCGGGCGCTTCGGGGTGACGTTTGAGCGCCGCATGTAAATTGTCATACGCACCGGCAACTTTACCCGTCAGACCGTTTACCATTGCCTCGCAACCGATAGCGATCAATTCGCTGGCCACGCCGTTCAATGCGCGGCAATCCGCGCCGGCTTGTTCGTAGCGAGCCTGTACGATATGGATCGTGGCGCGCAGCGAACGCGCTTGTGAATGACGCGGTTCACGCTCGATCACTTTGCCCAGATCGGTCACCGCACCATCGAAATCATGCCGAAATTGGCCCAGACTCGCCCGCAACACCTGAACCTCGACAGGAGGCAAATCCATGTCCCACCAAGGTGCGAGTGCGGCCTGCGCGTAGCCGAGAAAACGTGGATCACCTTCTTCCGCCACCAATCCGTAGTAACGTCGTGCAAGTGTTACCGCCGCATTGAGATTGCGCGGGTTACGCAATATTTCAGCACGCAACTGCGCCATTTCACGGGCCACCGGGTCGGAGGGCTTGAAAGGCAGGCGTTCTAATATCTGGCTGTCCGCAGCAGGCAGATAGGGGGCCGCATCCACTTGGATCGCGCTGCACAATGCGGTGAAAACGGTAATCAGGAGAAACGAACGAACAGGCATGGATAAATCCGCAACCCAGCAAAGGGAATGGCACAAGAGTGTGCATCATAGCAATGTGGTGTAAAAATTACATTCTTCCTTGCTGAGCGAAAATTATTAATTTATTCATGAATTTTGCAACATGAATGTCAACCAGGAATCTTGTAGACCGTTAAATGGATTGATGCACAAGAATCATCAATTTATCCACATGTTAACTTGAAGGACACAAAAATGAAAAACCTGATCGCTGCCCTCGTTGCTGGTTTGTTCGCTGTTTCCGCTTTTGCTGCCAGCCATTCCGCCGCTCCTATGGCTGCTCCTGCTGATGCAGCAGTAGCAAAAGCGCCTGCCGCTCCTGCCGCAGCAAAAGACCCGGCTGCCAAAGCCGCTAAAAAAGAAGCGAAAAAAGCAGCGAAAAAAGAAAAGAAAGCAAAACGCGTTGCAGCTGGTGCCGCATCTGAAAAGAAAGCTGCTTCCGTTCCTGGCTCAGCCAATTAATTAGCTAACAAGCAATACAAAAAGACAGGCGTGCCCTGTCTTTTTTCGTTTACACTCATTTTCCATCAATTTCCAACTATTTTACGAGTGTCGAACCGTGAAGCCATCCCGCTTTTCCCGCAGCATGATTGCCGCGACCTTTGCAGCTTTAATCACCGTCCCCACAATAGCCCAGCAAAAATTTCAAGTTATCTCGCTAACGGCGGGTATGCACAGAATCCAGGCAGAGCTGGCAGCCACAGAGTCGGAAAGGCAACAGGGCTTGATGTTCCGGGAAAAAATGGGGCAAAACGAAGGAATGGTGTTCGTGTTCGGGGCGCCCGCCAGTGTATGCATGTGGATGAAAAATACGATTCTTCCATTGTCGGTTGCATTTATCGACGAGGATGGCAAAATCGTCAATATTGAAAATATGAAACCTCACACTCTCGAATCACATTGCGCCACGAAGCCGGCGCGTTATGCGCTCGAAATGAATGAAGGCTGGTTCAAGCAGAAGAATATAAAACCGGGAAGTGTTATTGAAGGATTGCCTGGCGTCAGGCAAGGACGCAAGTAGAAACCTGACAGCCAAAAGGAAGAGTGCCGGGTCACGCTGGCCGAACTCAGACGATAAAAAACCCGCCTGACATGAGTCAGGCGGGTTTTTTATTTCCGCCCTGCTTCCTGTATCGATACTACAGGAAGCACAGCAAACTTGATTAGGCTAAAGCCTTCAGCGCAGCAGCCAAACGGCTCTTGTGACGGGCAGCTTTGTTTTTATGGATAATTTTCTTGTCAGCAATGCGGTCAATCGTCGAGATGGACGATTGGAAAACCTGCGAAGCTGCAGCTTTATCGCCGCCGTCAATCGCCTTGCGAACGGCTTTAATCGCGGTACGCAATGTAGAACGCAAGCTGGAATTATGTGCGTTTTGCTTGACTGCTTGACGAGCGCGTTTGCGCGCTTGTGCGGTATTTGCCATGAATATTTCCTAAAACGTGGTCGGATGCGTGCGCAGATGCTGTAACACTGCGGGACAGAATTCTGTAAAGCCACGGATTATAACGGTTTTTCCAGGAATGGGCAAATCCCTCCCGGCTATCAATACAAACAGGCAGAAACAGGCTGCAAAGGCCACATGCGAGAGCAATCGAATATACTTCCGTAAGATTAAAAGTACCTGCGACGTCATTCATATTAAGCGACGTCCCGGCAGTCCGCCTTCTGTCCTATCCGGCGCAATCCGTCGCGACACTTTGAACAACTATAATTCCGCCTCATGAACTTGCATAAAACACTAGCTACCGTCTCCGGCATGACGATGCTTTCCCGGGTGACCGGCCTGATCCGCGAGTTTCTGATTGCACGCGCTTTTGGCGCCTCCGCCTACACGGACGCATTTTTCATCGCTTTCCGTATACCTAACCTCTTGCGCCGGTTATTTGCCGAAGGTGCGTTTTCACAAGCATTTGTTCCAATTCTTGCGGAATACAAACATCGCAAAGGGGATAGCGCAACAAAAGAACTGACGGATCATGTAGCAACCGTCCTGGCCTGGGCTTTGCTCGTCACGTGTGCACTCGGCATTGCCGCGGCGCCGATTATTGTGTATTTCATCGCGACCGGCCTTAAATCCGACCCGGATGCATTCAACGCCTCCGTCGTGATGACACGCATCATGTTTCCCTACATAGGCTTCATGTCTTTTGTTGCCTTGTCGGGTGCGATACTCAATACCTGGCGCGAGTTTAAAATCCCGGCTTTTACGCCGGTCCTGCTCAATTTATCCTTCATAGTGGCGTCACTCTTTGTAGCGCCGCATATGGAACAGCCGATCTATGCGCTGGCAATCGCTGTGGTTGCTGGCGGAATATTGCAGATGGCGATTCAAATCCCCGCGCTGATCAAGATTGGCATGCTGCCCCGCCTCTCGTTGAACCCAGGAATCGCATTGAGCGATCCGGGCGTGCGCCGTGTGCTGAAACAAATGGTTCCGGCCACATTCGCCGTCTCGGTCGCACAAATCAGTCTGATCATCAATACCAACATCGCTTCGCATTTGGAACAAGGGAGCGTGTCCTGGTTATCCTACGCCGATCGGCTGATGGAACTGCCTACAGGATTGCTCGGCGCCGCACTTGGAACAATTTTGCTTCCAAGCTTATCCAAAGCGCATTCGGATGGCGATACGGTTGAGTATTCCGCGTTGCTTGACTGGGGCTTGCGGCTGACATTTTTCCTTGCCCTTCCAGCTGCGGTCGGATTGATTGTACTTTCAGAACCAATTACGACGACGTTGTTTCACTATGGTAAATTTGATGAGCAAGCAGTGGCGATGACTGGCAGAGCTCTGATCGCTTATGGTGTCGGCCTGATTGGCCTGATTCTTGTCAAGATTCTCGCGCCCGGCTTTTATGCCAGGCAGGACATCAGAACCCCGGTGAAAATCGCGATCGGCGTACTGATCGCGACGCAACTGATGAACCTGCTGTTCGTGCCCTGGATTGCACACGCCGGGCTGGCTCTGTCGATAGGTGTGGGAGCATGCCTCAACGCCAGTTTCCTTTACTGGGGTTTGCGCCAGCGCGGAATCTACGTCCCCCGACAAGGTTGGGGTTTGTTCTTTTGCAGACTGGTGGGCGCGCTGTTTCTGCTCGCCGGCGTGGCGATGTGGACGGCCGGGCACTTTAACTGGATCGCATTGCAGGCACATCCGTTCCAACGCATCGGCGCCCTGCTTGTCGTAATGGCGGCTTGCGGCGCCACCTACTTTGGCGCAATGCTCGCCATGGGATTCCGCTTCAGGGATTTCAAACGTATTTCTGCCTGATATGCATCAAGCTTGACCAAGCCGGTTACCAATCATGTCTTTTTTTGCCGGCATCATGGAACTATGATGATTTTTATATGATGATCAAATCACTCGATTATTTTGCCGCTCTGGTGCAGCAGGACGATTCAATTCCATTGTTTGAAGCGGCATTGGCGATTGCGCAGGATGTGGACCCCCAGCTTGATCTGGCGGCATCGCAGGTTGAACTTGATATCCTTGCTGCCAAGCTGAAGCGCCGATTGCCCTCCGATGCTTCGCATGTACAAAAACTGCGCTTGCTCAACCATTTCTTTTATCAGGAGCTCGGGTTTGCCGGTAACGTCAACGATTATTATGATCCGGCAAACAGCTATCTGCATCGTGTGATCATGACACGCCGTGGCATTCCGATTTCGCTTGCCGTGGTGTATATGGAACTGGCTCAGCAGGTAGGACTGGATGTAAAGGGGATCTCTTTCCCCGGACACTTCCTGATGAAATTATCAATCCAGTCTGGCGACATTATCCTCGACCCGTTTAATGGCGTGAGTTTGTCGCGCGAAGAACTCGAGGAGCGACTCGAACCTTATTTTGCGCAACAGAATTACCCCACCGATATACCGCTGGCTACCTACCTGCAGGAAGCCCATCCACGCGAAATTCTGGTTCGCATGCTACGCAACTTGAAAGCGCTTTTTGTTGAACATCCATATTGGCAGCGTGTGCTGGGGGTGCAACAGCGATTGGTGATCCTGTTGCCGGATGAGATTACCGAGCGGCGTGACCGTGGGCTGGCGTATGCAAATCTGGAATGTCCGCAAGCCGCTTTGCACGACCTGGAAGCGTATCTGGCGAAACGGCCCGATGCAGCAGATGCCGACGCTTTGCGCGACAGATTGCCGGCGCTACGGAACGCATGTAAAAAATTGAACTGAACAATCACTTCGGTGATCAGCCGAAGCAATCGTTCAGACAAAAATCAAGCGAGCAATATTATTAACCCTTTGCACGCGCTTCGATGACTTCCCACTTTTCAAGACTATCCATCAGCAATTTATCAAGCTCGGCGAAGCGCTGATTAAGCCGCTGAATTTCTTCCGCCTGCTTTTTGTAAAGATCAGGATCGGCCAGCTTGGTGGAGATTGCCGTCTGCTCCGCCTCCAGCTTGGCGATCAACGCCGGCAGCTCATCCAGATCCCGCTGCTCCTTGTAGCTCAGCTTTTTCTGTTTGGGCGCGGCGGCAGAGACGTCGCTCTTCGATTCCTGCTTCTGCTCTCCTTTTGCAGAACCCTTCGCTGTCGTCATCTGCGTGCTGGACGGACGCACCCGCTCCCAGTCGGTATATCCTCCGATATATTCCCGCCATAATCCGTTGCCTTCCGCGACAATCACCTGGGTCACGACATTGTCCAGGAATGTGCGGTCATGGCTGACCAGAAATACCGTGCCTTCGTAATCTTCAAGTAATTCTTCCAGCAATTCCAGCGTATCGATATCCAGATCGTTGGTCGGTTCATCCAGCACCAGTACGTTTGCCGGCTTGGCAAACAATCGGGCCAGCAGCAGGCGATTACGTTCGCCGCCGGACAGGGATTTGACGGGAGAGCGCGCACGTTCCGGCGCAAACAGGAAATCATTCAGGTAGGTCATGACATGCTTGCGCTGACCGTTGATCTCGACCCAATCGCTGCCGGGCGCGATGGTGTCGGCCAAACTGGCCTCTTCGTTCAGTTGCGCACGCATCTGGTCGAAATAGGCAACCTGCAACTTGGTGCCTTGCTTGATTTTCCCGGAATCGGCTTGCTCTTCTCCCAGGATAAGTTTGAGCAGCGTCGTTTTGCCTGCGCCATTCAAGCCGATTAACCCGACCTTGTCACCGCGCAGGATCGTCGCGCTGAAATTATTGACGATCACCTTGCTGCCATATGCCTTGTTGACATCAGTGAGTTCGGCGACGATTTTTCCGGAGCGGTCGCCCGACGACACATCCAGCTTGACCTGGCCTTGCTGGTCACGGCGTGCGCTACGCGAGAGGCGCAATGCCTCCAGCCGCCGGACCCGTCCTTCATCACGGGTGCGGCGAGCCTGTACGCCTTTACGTATCCAGATTTCCTCTTGTGCCAGGAATTTGTCGAACTTGGCATTTTCGACTTCTTCGATTTCGAGTTGTTCAGCCTTGCGTACCTGATAGGCACTGAAATTGCCGGGGAAGGACAACAAGCGTCCGCGGTCCAGTTCAATGATGCGGGTCGCTACGTTGTCCAGGAAGCTGCGGTCATGGGTGATGAACAGCACGCTGCCTTTATAATCGCGCAACAAGCCTTCAAGCCACATGATCGAAGTGAAGTCGAGATGGTTGGTCGGCTCATCGAGCAGCAATACATCGGGCGCGCTGACCAGTGCGCATGCCAGCGCAACACGCTTTTGCATTCCGCCGGATAAGGTGCCCATTAATGAATCCTTGTCCAGATTCAGGCGGTCCAGCGTGGTCTCCACCCGATTGTTCAGATTCCATGCATCGGCGGCGTCGAGCTTGGTCTGGATGACATGCATGCGCTCCATGATTTCATCATCATTGTCGCCACCGAATTGCCCGGTCAAGGCGTCGTATTCCGCCAGCAAGCCCTGCATCTCGCCCATGCCCGCGGCAACCGCATCGAATACCGACATCTCGGAAGAAAAATGGGGTTCCTGATCGACGTAGGCGATCTTGATCCCCTGCTGCATCACAAACAGGCCATCGTCCAGTTTGGACATGCCGGCGATAATTTTTAACAACGAGGACTTGCCCGTGCCGTTACGCCCGATCAGGCCAACACGTTCACTTGATTCAAGAGAGAATTCTGCGTGATCCAGCAAGGCGACGTGACCGAACGCGAGTTGTGCGTTGGAGAGAGAAATGACTGCCATAAATACCTGATGTTGTATGGCCAGCGCGCTACTGCGGTCAGCCAATTGAATGAATGAAGCCCGCATTGTACCGATAGCGGCAACATGATCGCTGTTCTTCGCGATAGTGTCGGCTATAATCTCGGGCGTATCTTGAAATATATATGTGTTCAGTTACCAGCGTCTCGCCGTAGTTCAATGGATAGAACGAGTGCCTCCTAAGCGCTAGATACAGGTTCGATTCCTGTCGGCGGGACCAATTATCCTTGATAAATCCAATAAAATCAAGGAGTTAGTCTCACAACTCCCTGCCCCGCGTGCTACATTGTGTGTTACATGGATACCGCGAAGGGTTCCATGCGCGACGATCTCCAGTTCTTCCGACTGCGGGTTGAAGAGGTGGATCATGCCGAGTTCGCGCAACTGGTTTATCGCCCCCCGCTTGAAATTCTATCGCGCTCCGGGGCCATGCAAGGCTTCTTCGGCCCGTTTGCGCTCAGTGATATCGCTGGCACGCAGCACGAGTGCGTCTTCGCCGAGCGGGAACGCGCTCATTTCGAGCCAATTGCCGTAGGATTCGCTGTAGTACTCCAGCGTGGTCTGAAGACGATTGCCCATTGCGGAACGCAGTTCACGTTCGGCGATTGTTCCCAGCATTGATGGGAACAACTCCCAATAGCTCTTCCCCAGCGCAGTAGTGCGGGACGAGCCGGTGAGCCTTTCGGCCACCGGGTTCATATAGGTGATTTGCCAATCGGCGTCAACCGACATGAAGCCCTCATTGAGCGCATCCAGGATCGATGCCTTTTCCACACACCCCTCCTCGCAGTGCAGTCGTGCACGGCGCAGTCTTGCCTGCTCCAGCAGGCGGCTTACCTTGAACAGAAGCCTGAATAATGTGATCGGTCTGGCGATGATGTCATCGGCGCCGGCGTTCATCTCCGCGATGCGGTTCTTATCGCCGTCATCTCCCGAAATCAGAAAAATTGATGTCCTTGCTGTAGCGCCGTCTTCACGCAGACTGCTGATCAGCGCCCCGGGATTCGACGTTGCCGTGTCGATCATTACGAGGTCCGGGCTGCGCTCCGCAGCCATGCGCCGCGCCTCCGGTTCCCCGGAAACCGAAAGGACTTCGTACTCTCCGTACAAGGCATCCTGCAGGTAAGCGGCTATACCTTGCGTATCATTCACCATCAGCACCCCCGGCTTTTTCTTTTCCTGCCGCATGAGCAGCCGCGCATTGTCCGCGGGCGGCTTTAGGGCGTCATAGCGCGCGCGCGGCATTGGGAACAGAAGTGGCGCGTCCAATAAGGCGAAGGCACCGGCCCGGCTATGAAGGAGCCTCTTGACCGGGAGTTGGTTCAACCGTTCCGTCAGAGCCTGCAAAGCCTGGTTGACTTCTTCGATGCCGACCAACTCATGCTGGTGGCGCAGGTATTTCAGCAGCCATCGCATGGCGACCTGCACCGCGGATGCCGCACTCGGTTCGCGCAGGGCTCGGGTGCGGCGCGCAGGCAGCATCGATGTTCCATAATGGCGAGCCAAGCCAAGCACATCCTTGTTACTGCCCGGCCGATGCGCTTCGGGTTCGGCGATCATCGCCTGCCTGCTGGCGGGAACAATGAATTTTGGGGCGCCGCCGAAGAACAGAAAGGCCCGCTCCATGGATTCGATCCAGTCCCCAATCGATTCACTGGCCGTGGCGCAGGCGAAGGTCAACCGGGATGCCCCCATTACCGCAACGAAGAGGCGAGCGCTGCCGCCGCCCTGCAGGGGAATCGTGCCTTGGGCGAAGTCGATGAACAGCTTCTCTCCGGCACAGTGGTGCTGGCGCATCGAATGCCTGAGGTGTCCGACGAAGTGGTGATAACGTTCGCAGAACTGGGTGTATTGGTGCGTCCGTTGGCCGGCATGCACAGACTTATACTCTTCCCACGACTGCAATAGCGTGGCGCCCTTGCTGTGCAGTTCATGATGTATCCGGGCGTAATCCGGCGCGGCATACGAGGATGGCCGTTTTGAACGAACGGCATCGATCTTTTTTTCCAGTTCAGCGTCATCAAGAAAACGTATTGTCGGCCAATCCAGATTGGCTTTCGCCGCCAGGCTTACGTATTTGGAGACAACTCCCTTCGAGATGCTCAACACCGCCGCAATCTGGCCATGCGAGAGTTGCGTGTCCATTTTCAGCCGGAGCAGGTCCCTTATCGTGTCTATCGCAATTCTTCGCACGCTCATAAATCTTCCCACCAAGAAATCGCTGGGTGGCCACTTTTCCCTTTCTGATGCGCTGTCTTGGGATGTGTTCTTCAGTAGTTGCAGTTCCTTTCATCTGGCCCCTTAGCATCGCGCCTGCCCAAACATCGGCTGCCGGAATCCGCGGTCACGTTTCATCAAAATAACCGGCGGCTTTCTTGTAAGACGCGTTCAAGTTGCCCATGGCCTGAATAAAAACGGCTTGCTGACAGGATCAACAAGCCGCTCAATAAATTCTTTGGAATGCCGGAACAATACAAGGCTCGGCGCGCTTTCCAAAAATTCTGTACGGGATTCTGACGGATTTTTCAATATAGTCGATTTTTTGCGCGATGAAAGCCCTTCCCCTATTCAGAGGCGGAACGCGACAGCTTGCACACATTTTCCTTGCTCGCCCGTTATGTGCTGCCTATAAAGACAAGAACACATCGAGCACGCTGCATCGGGAAATCATGCCCTGCATTTTGCTCGCCTTTTTTGAAAGGATGCGGCCACTCGTTTATGTAGATGGAACGGCCGACTCGGCGATGAAGTGAATCCGGAAAAAGGAGAAGCGAAATGAAACCAGACCAGGGTCAATCACATAGCCTGCAAAAAGAGACGCGTCAGAACTGGCCATTCATGACGCTGTACCAGCGTTTCGAACAAGTCGTGGTGCTCGTATTGAGCCTGGTCATCGCCCTGGTCATCGCTATTGCAATGCTGCAGCTAGTGACCCGGCTCATACCGCCAATGCTTGGCGGAGCGCTTGATCCGCTGGATCACGAGGTGTTCCAGGCAATGTTCGGCATGATCATGACGCTGCTGATCGCCTTGGAGTTCAAGCACTCGATTATTCGCGTCGTTTTGCGCGCCGAAGGCATCGTTCAGGTCAAGACCGTCATTTTGATCGCGCTGCTGGCCTTGAGCCGCAAGTTCATCATCCTGGATATTCATTCCACCGACGCAGCGACCATCGCGGCGCTGGCGAGCGCCACTGTGGCGCTTGGGATTGTCTATTGGCTGGTCAGGGAAAGAGACGACAAGCGTTCGAGGCCGCTGGAATGAACGGCAGGGGCGATTCATCCAGATGTCAATTTCCACGCAAAGTTGACCCGGTTTTTCATCCAGGTTAGCAGCGATGCTTGAACCGGTATGATTCATTGCCGGTTTCCACAATGTCGCAGTGGTGGGTTAGCCGATCCGCAAGGCTGTCGTCATCTTGGGCTTCGGCTTGAAGCGCCCACTACCTGAAAAAAGAAAGAATGCAACTCTGGCATGGATCCGTGAAGGCAATCACGGCGGCGCATCGGTATTCACCACCCTGATCAGTTTCTTGTTCACGAATTCCTGAATCCCGATATGGGAAAGCTCGCGGCCATATCCCGAGCGTTTTACGCCGCCGAAAGGCAGTTCCGGGGCCGTCCACGTCGGATGGTTGATGAACACCATGCCGGACTCGATCCTGTCGGCCACGCGCTTGCCGCGCTCGATATCTTGGGTGAAAACCGATCCGCCGAGACCATACTTCGTGTCGTTGGCAAGTTTTACCGCCGCATCCTCGTCCGCAACGCGGAAGAATAATGCGACCGGGCCGAAGAACTCCTCGTTGTACGCCGGATTGTCGCGGCTTATGTTAGTCAGGATGGTCGGCTGCATGAAGGCGCCGCCTCCCTCCACCGGCTTCCCACCCATTTCGACATGGGCGCCAGCCGCAACTGCCCGTTCGACCTGTTTTTTCAATTTGTCGAGCGCCTCCCTGGACGATAACGGCGCGAGCGTCGTTCCCGGTTCCATGGGATCGCCCATTTTCAGGCTGCTCAGCGCCGCCTTGAACCGGTCAAGGAAGCGGTCAGCCAGTTGTTCGACCACAATGAAACGTTTCGATGCAACGCAGCTCTGGCCCGCATTGTGAATCCGCCCCCAAAGCGCCCACTTGACCGCCTGGTCGAGGTCGGCGTCTTCCAGCACGATAAAAGGATCGCTGCCGCCGAGTTCCATGGTGGACTTTTTCAGCTCTTTGCCGGCCTGCGCGGCGACCACCGTGCCCGCATCCTCGCCTCCTGTCAGCGCCACGCCTTTCACCCGCGGATCGGCGATGATGCGCGCGATCTGCTCTTTCGTGACCCGCAGATTAGTGTAGGCGCCGACCGGCGCGCCTGCCTCGGCAAACAGATCAGCGAAAGCCGTCGCGCATTGCTGTACATTGGAAGCATGTTTCACCAGCACGACATTACCCGCCATCAGGCTTGGCGCCACGAAGCGCGCAAGCTGGTAGTACGGAAAATTCCACGGCTGGATTCCGAACAGCATGCCGAGCGGAGGACTCTTCACCACGGCTTCCCCCGCAGCGGAAGCAAGAATTTCCGGGGCGAGAAAGCGTTGGGCGTTCCCGGCGAAGTAGTCGATGATCTCGGCCGAGAGTCTTACCTCGCCGCGGCTTTCGTTGATGAGCTTGCCCATTTCAAGCGTGACCATGCGGGCGAACTCGTCATTGCGCGCCACCAGAATACCGACCGCATTCCTGAGCACATTCGCGCGTTGCGCGAATGTCATGTTCCGCCAGGTATCGAAGCCTTGCTCCGCGTTCTGCAGTGCGCGTTCCACCTGCTCGTCACTATCGTCAGTGAAAGTCTTGAGAACTTTCCCATCGTATGGATTTACGCTTTGATATGCCATATCGACCTCCTGCGTACTTCTACTTCCATGAATTCATCGCATCCCAGGAATGGCGGGAAAGGCCAAAGGCAGAAAGCAGTGTCCCGAACGGCGTTCCTCGCGAGCATTCAGCGCTCGGTTGCGTCCGGCGGAACGCCCCTTTTGGGATTGAGTTCGATTAGACCGCCCACTCCGGCCGATGTTAAATTTTTTTTCTTACGAATGAGAGATTAATCGACGCATATCGGGTGGCGCCCATGAGAAATCGTTCGCTGAATAATCGGGTCCGCAATTTTCATCCGCTTCAGAATGCGCTGGCCGGCCCATTCCCTGCTTGCCAAAACGGTGCGGCGCGAGGCAGCGACCGGCCAGGCGCAAACTCGACCCCGCAGATTCACGCAGCCAAAGCGGACGGTCATGGCAGGCTCCTGAATATCGTGCACAGAAAGGAACACTGGCATGCACCACGTGCATGATCTATGATGATCCGACACTGCCCATCCTATTTTCTATTCGCCTGCGGAAACACTCGATGTGTATCGAAGAATAATTTGCTTGGCCTGGCGGGCCATCCGTCTTTTATCTGCATTGAGTGCCTTGGGTGCATTGAGTGCATGCAGCCGCTTGCCGCACACCTCCTCCCCGGAGCGCTCGCTGAGGTCGCTGTTGTCGGGCCCGCTTCCCGGCACGGATGCACTGCAGGAGTTGCGCATCAAGATTGCGCAGCATGTGCAAGCGGTTCAGGACTCTCTTGAGGCGGTCGGTTCCGAAAACAACGAGATGGCAAGAACCCTTGCCAATGGACAGCTGCCGGCCTTCTTCCGGGGCAGCGCCACGGTCCGCCGCCGGAAGGATACCTGCGACCGTCATGCGGTATCCATAGACAAAGGAGTGTGGGGAAATTGGCAGGGAAATACTGCCGCTCCGCAAGTCCGTTTTCGAAAAAGCATTACCCTATCCTGACAGGAGATCACCCATGAGCAACACAGAACCTTCGACAGAAACAATGCGCGGCTGGGCAATCAATGGCTACGGCGAGTCCATGGTATTCATGGAGGATCTTCCCATTCCCAAACCAGGGCCGCGCGATGTCCTGATAAAGATGCGCAGCGCCGAGGTCGGCGATTGGGATGAACTGGTGCGCACAGGCGAATGGGACATGGAGCGGCCGTTTCCGTTGGTGCTCGGCCTGGCCGGAGCGGGCACCATTGATTCGGTAGGCTCCGCGGTCAAAGACTTCAGCAAGAACCAGCTCGTCTATGCTTACAGCTATCCGCTGGCCGACAATGGCGCCTGGGCCGAGTACATGCTGGTGCCTGAACACTACGTCGCGCGCGTGCCGACGTCGATCTCTCCCGTAGAGGCAGGAGGGGTGCCGATCGTGGGCCTGACTGCCCATGAAGCATTGAACGACCTGCTCCACGTGGGAGAAAACGACATCGTGCTGATTACCGCTGCCGCCGGCGGAGCCGGGCACCTGGCAGTGCAGATGGCATCCGTCCATGGCGCACGGGTGGTGGCGACGGCTAGCCGGCGCAATCATGATTTCCTGACCGATCTGGGCGCGGAAATAGTGATCGACTACACTGAGGAGGATGTGGCCAGAGCGATCCTTGCCCGTTTTCCGAGCGGGGTCGACAAGGTCCTCAACTGTGTCAAGGCAGAGGACGCCAACAAGTATGTGAGGGCGATCAAGGATGGCGGCAAAATGGTCGATCTGCCGGGTGCGGTATCGGTGGAACGGCCTCGGGTGGAAATCATTTCCGACTATGTCGTGCGCGGGGATGGCGCCCGCCTGGCACAGGTGACCCGTATGTTCGACGACGGCGTCCTGCAGCTCGCGATTCACGACATCGTACCGTTCGCCGAAGCACAGAACGCGCTCGATATGGTCCTTGCCGGCCACGTGCGCGGAAAGGTTGTGCTTAAGATAGTGTGACCCCGTTAATCTCCCAGGATGCATGCCTCATCCACCTTCTTCCTTTCGGATTCTCTTCGGCCGAGGTTGAAAATCATCATGTCGCTATTCGGACTACCCGCCGCACGGCGCGATGCCGCGCCGCAAGCAACCTGCGGGGAATTGTTCTGCATCATTCTGCCGCGCCCGCGATCCGGCGGCCGTGGCTCCGCGTCGAGGGCCATCCTGCATGCGCACCGATCGACGCATTTCGATCAATGAAAGAGTAAAAACGATAGGAGCAATCATGCGCAAAACCAAACTTCCATCCGGCGAGGAAATGCCGGTGCTCGGCCAGGGCACTTGGGGCATGGGCGAACATCCGGAAAACCGTCAGAACGAAATTGACGCGCTGCGGTTCGGCCTCGACCTCGAAATGACAGTCATCGACACCGCCGAAATGTATGGCGATGGCGCGGCCGAGGAACTCGTTGGCAAGGCAATCCTCGGACGCAGGAACGATGCTATCCTCGTCACCAAAGTGCTACCCCAGAATGCAACGCGGCGTGGAACGGTTGAGGCATGCGAGCGGAGCCTGCGCCGGCTTGCCGTTAATCACATCGATCTTTACCTGCTGCACTGGCGCGGCCAGGTACCGCTGGCGGAGACACTGGAAGCTTTCGATGAACTGGTGCGCGCGGGAAAAATCCGCTATTGGGGCGTCAGCAATTTCGATGTTGCGGATATGGAGGAATTGGTCGGCTTGTCAGGCGGGTCGGCCGTCGCGACCGATCAAGTGCTTTATAACCTGATGCGGCGCGGCATCGAATATGATCTGCTGCCCTGGTGCGAGCAGCGCAACATCCCCATTATGGCTTATTCCCCACTGGAGCAGAGCCGTCTGCTGGGCACCCCCGAACTGCGGCGCATTGCCGCAGAATATTCCGCCACGCCGGCGCAGATAGCCTTGGCCTGGGTGCTGCGAAAAGATAGCATAATCGCTGTCCCGAAGGCCAGCTCGCCCGGGCATGTCAAACAGAACCGCGTCGCGCTGGACATTCCGCTTTCGAGCGACGATTTCGCCGCGCTGGACCGCGCTTTCCCACCACCGACCGAGAAACGTCCGCTGGAGGTGATTTGAAGCGTGCCGCGATGCCGGCAAAGAAGGCCGTGGTGTGGCGGCAGTTTTGCCAGTGGTAAAACGGAAGCAGCGGGCATCAGCCGAGAGAAAGGAATACTCACATGTTCTACAAGACCATCCTGGTGCAGGTCACCGACAGCAAGTATCTGAATGCGCGCGTCGAGGCGGCAGCCACTATCGCGGCGCGCGAGAACGCGCACCTGATCGCCGCCGGACTGACCGGCGTAAGTAAATTCATCAATGAGACATTAGCCGTTTCCATGAACGGTGCACCTGTCCTGGATTTATCCAGTCTCGAGCTGCTGAGGCAGCGGACGGACAATGCGTTGAAGCAAGCCGAGAATATTGCGCTACGGATCGGCGTGCAATCATTTGAAAAGCGGGTGATCGACGACTATGGCGTCGAGGCGCTCAGCGTCCCGGCGCGCTATTGCGATCTCTTGATATTGGGCCAGCCGGGTCCGGACGAGGAAGCTGCGTTCGTCGATTCCGACTTTCATGAGCAGGTAGCGGTGAACAGCAGCGAGCCAACCCTGATCATGCCTTACGCCAGAGCATATGGAAACATCGGGCAGCGCGTGCTGATCGCCTGGAATGCGAGTCGGCAAGCGAAGCGGGCTGTACATTATGCGCTTCCTCTGCTCCAGCGCGCAAAGCAGGTACTGGCCGTGATTTTCAATCCCGCACCCGACTCATCCGGTCTTTACGGCATACCTCCGGGAACCGACCTGAAAACTTATCTTGCCCGCCACGGCGCGGACGTACAGGTGACAACGCCATCGACCGGGGGTGACGTCGGCGAAGCGCTGCTATCGCTTGCCGTCAATGACGGTTTTGATTTGCTGGTGATGGGCTGTTATAGCCACTCCCGCTTTCGCGAGATAGTACTGGGAGGCACCACCCGGACCGTTCTCAAATCGATGACGGTGCCGGTATTGATGTCTCATTGAAATGCGGGTCCGATCGGAAAAAAGCCGGCCGATGCGGAATGCGGCGGCGGAAAAATTGTTCGAAACAGGAGTTCATCATGGCATACACGGTACTAGGAATCTATGACGCCTACTCTCGCGCGGAAGTTGCGCTGCATGATCTGCTTTCCCGCGGATTTCCCCGGCACAAATTGTATCTCGCTCCGATTGAAGACACCCCCGCTGGGCGGGTAGCCGCTCTGCGGGAACTCGACCAGTTGGATGACCAGTCTACGAACCGCCTGACCATGCCGGAATTTTTTCGCGCGCTGTTCGGCCAAGACCATAACAATCGCGATATCTATCTGGAAGCGGTGCGGCGCGGCAGCTATGTGCTGATGGCCAACGCCGACAACGATCAGGAAGCCGACCAGGCCATGGAGATCATGGCGCGCCATCGTCCGATCAACGTTGACGAAATTTCTTCGCGTTGGCGTCGCCAGGGGTGGTCCGGATTCGATCCTGCGGCAGCGGCCATGACGGAAGATGAAATCGAGCGCGAACGCAGTTGGTACACGGAAGAAAAGCCGACGCTGCCGATCCAGGCAGTGCAAGGCGTCCCGGTCAAAGGTGAGGTTGCGGAACCGGCGACTCCGATCCCCAGGAATGAAGCACAGCGCCTGGGAGTGCGACTGTTTCAGCGCGGATTCTAGGCCGTAGGCAACCGGTCGGGACTCCGGATCGTGAGCCGGCTCATGCCGCTGATGCTGGGCGGAGCGATTCATCCTGAGCTTCGCAGCAACGCTCTTGCGGCTTGCATGCTCAGCCCGGATTCGGCCTGCCATGACCGAGCCGTGCGCGCACCGCGTTCAATTCCATTTCCAGTTCTTCGATGCGCTGCATTAGGGTCATCGCAAGGGTCACGCCATGCCGGTCAAGCTCGAAGTCGTCGCGCAGCCTGCGCGCCATGCTCGCGACAACGACGTACCGGAGCGGGAACGACAGCGGCTGCGCATTGGCATCGACCGGTGCAATGACGCCGTTTTCTATCAGGTCGTCCAGCAATTCATGCGCCAAGCCGGACACTTCGACCAGATTCTGGGCCGAGCAGATCGCCTGCTCATTCAGCCAGATCCATTCCGTGGCATCGACTTTCATTTCGCCGCCTCCCTGAAGTGTTTGCGCGGGTCGAAGTCCGAAGCGGCGGCAAGCTGCTCATACAGTTCCTGTTCGTGTTTGCCGACCTTCCTGGGCACCTCTATCCGTACCACCGCGTACAGATCGCCGGCGCCGCCACCCGGCGACGGCAGCCCGCGCCGGGCCAGACGAAGGCGCTGGCCGGAGGATGTGCCCGGCTTGATATTGAGTTCGACAGGACCGCCCGGGGTCGGGACCTCGACCGCGGCGCCCAGCACGCCTTCCCATGGCGCGAGAGGGAGATCGAGGTACAGGTCGCGCCCGCTCACCCGGTACAGCGGGTGCGGCGCGATGTGCAGGACGATGTACAGGTCGCCAGGCTTGCCGCCGTTGCGGCCCGGTCCGCCCTTGCCCGCCAGGCGCAGCCGCTGTCCCTCCGTCGCGCCTTTGGGAATGGTGACGCGGAAAGTATGCGGCACGCGGTGCGGCAGGCCATGCTCGTCGTATTCAGGCAGTTCCACCGTGACATCGGTGTCGCCGCCGCTGTAGATTTTTTCCAGCGGGACCGCGACGGTCACTTCATAGTTCTCGCCGGGTATGGGAAAGCTTGCCCGCCCGCGCCCGCGGCCGCCCGCCCTGAACGCATTCAGGATATCGGCCAGATCCACATCGTCAAAGGCCGAAGAGCCCTCGCCGTAACGTTGCTGCCATTCGGGCGGCACATTGAAATCTTGTCCGGCCGGATGCCTGCCCAGATTGTCATATTCCTGCCGTTTTTCAGGATCCTTCAGCGTGGCATAGGCTTCGGCGATTTCCTTGAATTTCTCTTCGGCGTTGGACTCCTTGGAAACATCCGGATGATATCGGTGCGCAAGCTTGCGGTACGCCTTCTTGATATCGTCTTCCGATGCAGTCCGATCGACGCCCAAAGCCTGGTAATAATCCTTGTATTTCATTGAAGACCTGTGCCGAAGCTCAAGAGGACACGCCAAATGTTAGGCAGAACTTCCGTGCGCGAGTTCGCTGAAAACCGCAAGGCTTTCGGAAGAAGGCGGCAATGCGGCGCACCACGCCGGACCGGCACGATTTTCGCGTCCGATTCAGCCACGATTTACATGAAAGGAAGCAGCATCATGGTACTGATGAGCATACCCAAGTTCGAGCGCCTTTTCCGTGAAGCCGCGAGCCTCGATGTCGACAAGGAAGACTTGCGGCGCTACGTAGAATTCATCGCCCACAAGACGCATGACCTCCTGTTACTGGGCCAGGCCCATGCCAAGGCGAATGGCCGCGACGTCATTGAACCGTTCGACCTGCCGGTTACGAAGGGATTGCAGGAGAACATACACGCCTTCCGGGGCATCAACGAGGACATCGATCTGGAGGGGATTCTCGACCAGATGACGCCGCTGCCGCCGCTCGACCTCGAGTACAGCGACGACACGCGCGCGAAACTGCCGGAGGTCGCCGGCGGCCTCGGCGTCGCCCTTGCGCATAGCCTGAAGATTATCGAGCCGACTATGAAAAACCCGTTGCCGGAGCATTGGGACCGCGCATTCCGCCTCTTCGATGAACTGATGTAAGTACGATCCGGGACTGCCGGCACGCCAGTCTGGACCGGGCGCCGCTATCCGGCGCCCGGTCCGGAAGGCTGTCACTTCTCGATTTCTCCCGCCACGACTTGATCAGCATAACACCAGACCCAGGTTTCACCCGCCTCGATGGAGCGCACCAGCGGATGGCCCGAGGTTCTGAAATGCTTGCTGGCATGCTTGTTAGGCGATGAATCGCAGCATCCTACATGTCCGCATGAAAGGCACAGCCGCAAATGCACCCAGCTGCTGCCTGTCTTGACACAGTCTTCGCAGACATGCTTGTCGGTATCGGTGATCCTGATCTGGTCGAGATGAGTGCATTCCTGTGCCATTGCAATCTCCGGGAGTAGTGGCCGACGGCGGCCGTTCAGCAATTCGACAGATATCGATGCACCAGCGCTATCGCCATGGCTCCCTCGCCTACGGCGGATGCGCACCGTTTCACCGACCCGTGGCGCACGTCCCCGGCGGCAAACACCCCCGGGACATTGGTTTCGAGGTGATACGGGTCGCGGTCCAGATGCCAATTGGCCGGCCGCTCGCGGCCATGCAGCAGGTCCGGCCCGGTAAGGAGATAGCCTGCGCTGTCGCGTTCGATGCCGACTTCGGTGGCCCAGTCCGTCTGCGGCACGCCGCCGATGCACACGAACAGCCAATGGGTTGGCACCTTGTATTCGCGGTTGTCCTTTCGGTCGGCAAGCGTGATTTCCTCCAGCACCTCGCGGCCGTGCAAGGCAACCACCTCGGTGCGCCGCAGGACGAAGATATTCCTGGTGGAACAGATGCGGTCGACCAGGTATTGCGACAGCGTGCTCTGAAGCGACTCGCCTCGGATCACGATGCAGATGCGCCGGGCGAATTGCGCGAAGTGCATCGCGGCCTGGCCTGCCGAATTGCCGCCGCCCACGATATAGATGTCCTCGTCCCTGGTCAGCGTCGCTTCGCTGGCACCGGCGCCGTAGTACACGCCAGCCCCGAGAAACCTGTCTTCATCGGGCACGCCGAGCCGGCGGTATTCGACGCCGGTGGCGCAAATCGAAGCGTGAGCCACGATCCGGGTGCCGTCCTCCAGATAACCGATTCCTTTCCCCGTCTGAAATTCGGCGCGCACGCCTTTGCGCGCCAGCAGGATTTCGACTCCGAACTTGACCGCCTGGTCGCGCGCGCGCGCGAACAGGTCCGCGCCGCTGATCCCCTCGGGAAATCCCAGATAATTCTCGATCCTGGAACTGCTGCCTGCCTGGCCCCCGAGCGCCCAGCGCTCCACGAGCACAGTCTTGAGGCCGTCCGCGGCGCCGTAGACCGCCGCGCTGAGCCCGGCCGGCCCGGCGCCATAGATGGCCACATCGTACTCGGAGCGCGACGGACTGGCGAACCATCCCAGTTTCTCGATGATCTGCCGGATGGTCGGACATTCCAGGCGGGTGCCGTCCGGGAATATACAAACCGGCAACCGCGAATCCTTCAGGCTTTGGACCTTCGCCACAGAGCGCGCCGCCTCATCGCTATCGAGTTCGATCCACTCGAACGGAATATCGCAGCGATAAAGAAAATCGCGGATGGCATATCCCTCGGCCGCACCGCGCCGGCCGCAGACTTTCACGAGCGGCGGTCGGTCTGCTCCGGACTGTTCCTGCATTTATTCCTCCGAGTACACCGCTGGCCTCATCATCCGACCATCCGCGCCTTGCCGGAGCCTGGGGGAAGCCGCAAGGCGCAAGAAGAATGCAAAATTCGAACCGGGCCAGAAGGCCGACAGATCGCATCCCTTCATGAAAATGATCGCCCGTTCCGTTCAATGCTTCGGCACACGGATTGCTAAAAACCGGAACCGGTCCGACGCTCCGGCCTGACGTGACCGAGCGTTTCGGTAATGCCTGAGCAGCGTGTCGAAGGCCGGTCACATGTCTGCATGGTGGCGGACACCATTGGCGAAACAGGAATTCCCGGCACAGCAGGGAAATGCAACATCGCCAGTGCCGAACAGGCAGGCTCGCGAACAAAATACGCGACTGCTCAAGGCATCGGCTTGCCAATCGTTTGTAAGAATTACGCCTGCCCGGTAGTTATTACACAGTGTCTGCTTGACACCCTAAACGATCAAATCGGATTTCATCACCGCTTCGGCCAATCCCGAATGCCGCGTCATACACATCGTTCAAGAATGTCCAAACCCTGCGCGGCTGCGTCCTGATCGATGTTCAGCGCCGGCAGCAAGAGCAGGCTCTCCCCTTCGTTCGCCACCAGCAGTCCTTCGCGCCGACATTTCGCCTGAACCTTCGCAGCATGGCTTTCATCGCCGAAGTCCACGCCGATCGCAAGTCCGGCAATCCGGCAACTTGCCGGTTTTTTAAAGCGCATCTCCATCAATCGCTGCCGGCAATACGCGCTTGTCCCGGCGACATCCTTCAGTAAGCGTTGACTTTTCCTTGCGATATAGCCGAGCGCCGCGATCGCGACGGCGACGCTGCGCGGGTGCCAGCCATAAGTGGAATAGAAATGCCCTTTATCTTCCATGGATTTCGCCACCGGCGCCGTCGCGATCATCGCGCCCATTCCTCCAAGCCCGCCGGTGATCGCTTTGGCCACACACATGATGTCCGGCTCGATATCGAACTGTTCCGACGCGAACAGCGTTCCTGTCCTGCCGAAGCCGGTTGCCACTTCGTCCATGATCAGCAGCGTGCCGTATTTCCTGCACAGATCCGCAAGGCCAGTCATGAATTCGGGTTCGGGAATGAGCACGCCGAGATTGATGCTGATCGGCTCCATGATGAATGCGGCGACGTCTCTTCCTTTCAGCAGCGCCTCGACCCGCGCCAGCGATTTCGCATTCAGTGGCGGTTTGACCTTGTAGCAGCGGGAGAGCAGATTCTTGCAGTCTTCCCGGTGTTCCGAGGAGCCGACACTCAGCCCTCCTATGGTATTGCCATGATAGCTTCCTTCCACCGAAACGAACCTCGACCGGCCGGTGTGCAGCATGGCCGCCTGCAAGGCAAGGTCGACGGCTTCCGAACCGCCGGTGGCCCGGAAACATTTCTTCAACGAGCCGGGCGAAATCGACACCAGCAGCGATGCGAGTTCAACCCATGGCGCATATGAGTAGCCGGGATACACATAATCGGGACCTTCAAACTGCGCCGCCGCTTCCAGCAACACCGCATTGCCCCAGCCAAAATTTCCGACGCACCAGCCCATCATGAAGTCGACATACTGTTTTCCTTTGTCGTCGAAAAGAGAGCTGCCCTCGGTCCTGGCGACCTGCAGGTCCTCGGGACTTTCTCTGGCGAGAAACTGGCGTTCCTCAGATTTGCTTGCCATGCGTTTCCTCCGGTCAGGCCGGACCATGGATGCCGAGCAGATCGGCCCGATGCCTGAGTCATACGCCATTCACTGTATTCACTTCAAAGCAGCGGAACGGTCTGATAAAAAATCTTTTGATATCAGTGGAGAAGCCGTTCACAACATGCTGCGGCGCGCGCTGCGATGCAAACCGGCACTTCGCCGGTAAGCCTCGATCGCCGCGGCCATGGATCCGAGGTCCGAGCCTTCCTGATGAAGATCGCCGTTGATGAAAAATGTCGGCGTACCCATTACTCCGCTTTGCACACCGCTGTCAAAGTCCGCCTGGATCTTCGGCAGATAGGTGTGTTCGGCGAGCGCCTGCCGCAGCTCCGCGGCTGACAGACCGAGTTCTTTGACGAGGGTTTCATACAATTGCAGACCCAGCGCCGTCTGATTTTCGTAGAGTGCGTCATGCGCTTCCCAGAAGTGGCCGTGGGCGCCGGCGAATTCCGCGGTTTCGGCGGCGGGTGCCGCTTCCGGGTGAATCTGGGTCAAGGGGAAATTACGGAATACAAAGCGGAGATCCTTGCCGTAATGCTGCTGCAGCACTTTGACCACCACGTGGGCTGCTCCGCAGTATGGACACTGGTAATCGCCATACTCCACCAGAGTGACCGGGGCCTTCGGATCCCCTTGCACATGATCATCGGATGTAACTGGAACTTTCAGATCGGACATTATGGCACCTCATTAAACGTTCGCAACTTCCAAGCGCGCCGGATATGCCGCCTGCGCCGAGTCGACAACGAGGAGCAAAAGCCGGGCCGGGCGATCTTTTTCCATCCGCAAGCCGCCAGCTTGACGGACTTCTAGACGACTACATCACCTTCTTGCAGCTCTGGCCGCGTTGCAAGGGGAAATCCGTGGGCGGCTCGCGCAGCAGCGTGGTCAGCTGTTCCGCCGGCAAAGGCCGGCAGAACAAATAACCCTGCACCGTGTCGCAACCGCTGTCGTACAGCAGGGACAGCTGCTCCGCAGTCTCGACTCCTTCAGCAAGAACGCCGAGCGCCAGGCGATGCCCCAGGGTGATGATGCCGTCGACTACGGCGGCGCTTCTGGGATCCGTCGAGATTTCGCGCACGAATGCCTTGTCGATCTTCAGCGTATCGATGGGAAACCGCTTCAGGTAGCTCAGGCTTGAGTAACCCGTGCCGAAGTCATCCAGCGCAAGACGAATGCCCATGCCTTTAAGGGCGGACATGGTTTTCATTGCCGCCTCGACGTCATCCACGAGCATGGATTCGGTCAGCTCCAGTTCCAGCGCATCGGGATCGATTTCGCAATCGTGCAGGAGTGACCCCAGCCGGCCGGCCAGATTTTTTTGCCGGAACTGCCGCGCCGACAGATTGACGGCCATGCGACCGGCCGTGAGCCCCTCCCGCGACCACACGCCAAACTGGGTGCAGGCCTCATGCAGCACCCATTCGCCGATCGGGAGGATCAAGCCGGTTTCTTCGGCGATCGGAATGTACCTTGCCAGCGACACAACCCCTTTTTCCGGATGCCGCCATCGAAGCAATGCCTCCACGCCGCAGATTCTTCCCGTGGACAGGCACAATTGCGGCTGATAATAGATGAGCAGTTCCTCGCGCTTTAACGCCCTGCGCAACGCTGTTTCCATCGGCAGGCGGCCGGGGTTCCTGCTCTCCGAGCTTGAAGAATAGACGTGCATCGCATTGCCGCCATGCCGCTTCGATCTACCCAGCGCGGTAATGGCGCTCTTGAGCAGTTCCTCGGCGGTATCGCCATCCTGCGGATAGGTGGCCATGCCGATGCTGCAGCTGATGAAGATCTCCTGCTGCTCGACTGAAATCGGCGCGGCCATCGATTCGAGTACGCATTGGGCCAGCGTCACCGGCACGGCCGTGTCGGCCGTGTCGGCCGTGTCGGCCGTGTCGGCCGGATCGGGCGCGATCAACATCGCGAATTCATCGGCGCTCAGGCGCGCGACCATGTGCACGCCGCGCGCGCAATCCACGATCCTTCGTGCCGAGCTGCGCAACACCTCGTCGGCGCAGGCATGGCTGAGCGCTTCCTTGACCAGGCTTAACCGGTCCAGGCCAATCACCATGACGGTGACGGGCTGCCGGTTCGCTTCCGCGCGCACCAGCAGCTGCTGCAGATGCTCGGTCAGCAAAGTGCGATTAGGCAGGCCCGTCAATGCATCATAGTGGGTCATGTGATAGATGCGCCTTTCCGCCGTCTTGCGCTCAGTGATATCCACCGCATGGAAAAAGCAATATTCTTCGCCGTCGTATTCGATGTGGCTGGCTGAGACGTCGACCGGAATCTCATGCCTGTCCACATGCCTGTACACCGACTCGAACCGCAGCGTATCGCGCTGTTTCAGTTCCTTCCAGCGCTCGGACCACTCGGCCGCGGGCAACTGGGCGTCGATGTCGGAGATGCGCAGGTCAAGCAGATCATTGCCGCGGTAGCCGAGCAGGCGCGCGCAGGAATTGTTGGCATACAGGATGCGTCCATCGGGAGCCAGCTGCAGTATCGCGATGGACGCGTTGTCCATGGCGAACTGGGTGACGCATAACGCATGTTCAGCCAGCTTGCGCTGCGTGATATCGCGCGCCGACGGAATCAGATAGGCAACCTCGCCGTGGCGGCCGAATACCGGGTACAGCGTGAAATCCGCGGTCCGTACCTGCCCCTGCGCATTCCGGAAAGGAACTTCGAAGCGGGAAGTCACCCCGTTGGCGGCGGACTGGATCGCGTCGCGCAGCCTTTTCCTGGATATCTCCGAAAAGCTCCACCAGGGCGTGGCGTCGAACGGCTTGCCCAGCACGTCTTCCAGTTTTGCTCCCACCGCTTCGATAGCTGCCCGATTGGCGTAGGTCAGGATGCCGTCAACGCTCAACAGGCCGACGAACACGGACGGGTTGAGGCTGTCCAGCACCTCCCGCAGCTGTTGCTCGCTGCCGAAGCCGGATGCCGGCATTCGCCGCCGGCCTGAGTCTTCCATGCCGTTCATTTTCCTACGCACGCTGTGTGCGGGCCTGCGGACAGACAATATGTAGAAAGTCGCTCATTGGAATCCTCCAAAAATCGCTGGCATCTGTTTCATCGATGCGCCGACGGGTGGGCCGAAGTGGTCGAAGCGATGCAAGTCCCGGACCCGAAGGTCTGCGGCTACGCATCGCACCGGCTTCATCGGCCGAGCCCGCGCCTTGCACCGGATTGGCGTCCCTTCCATTCCGCGCCGCCCTGAAGGATGGCGATGCGGCGGCCGCGTTCGGCCTCCACCACGCGCGCCACGGTTTCTTCAGGAATCCCGACCGTGTTCAATACGAAAGCGCATAGCTGGAGGCCCGATTCCAGCGTCTCCGGCACGGCCAGGCTGGCGCCCGCTTCCTTCAGCTCGACTGCATGCCGCTCGTCGCGGGCACGCGCAAACAATGGCACATGCGGATATTGCCGCCGTATTGCCCGGACCATATCGCGCGCCGCCTCCGCCTGGTCCACGGTCACCACGATTGCCGCCGCGCGCTCCGCCTGTACCTTGGACAGTATGTCGGTGCGTGCCGCGTTGCCGAAGAAGACCGGCATGCCGCTCGAGTGCAGCCGGGCGACCAGGCGCGCATCGATTTCGATGCCGACAAAGCGTATGTCCAGCTCGGCAAGAGTTTGCGCCAGGAGTTGTCCCACCCGGCCGAATCCGGCAATGACGACCTGGCCACCGGCCGGCTCGTCCGGCGATGGCGCCCGCGCGGGCTGACGGCGCTCCCACCACTGCCTGAACAGGCTCCCGGCCAGCGCGGCAAGCGGCGTCGCGAACAGGCTCAGGCCAACCACCAGCATCATGAACTGGCCCACCGCCGGTTCGAGCAGGCGCACCGATACGGCCAGGCCGACAATGATGAAGGCAAACTCGCCGCCCTGTCCCAGCAGCAGGCCGCCCTCGACCGCATGCCCCCAGCCGAATCCGCCTATCCGGAAAATCACGCTGAGGACCGCCGCCTTGGTCATGAACAGGCCGATCACCGACAGCGGGATCCAGAGCGGCTCGCGGACCACTTCGCGAACATCGATCTGCATGCCCACCGTCATGAAGAACAATCCCATCAGCAAGCCCTTGAATGGCTCGACCGTCACTTCCACCTCGTGGCGGAATTCGGTCTCGGCCAGCACCAGGCCGGCCAGAAAGGCGCCCAGCGCCATCGACAGTCCGGCCACCGACGTCAGGCTGGCAATCCCCAGCGTGCTCAGAAGAATCAGCGCCATGAACAGGTCGGGCTGGTGATGCCTGGCGAAGAACACGAACAGCGGACGAATCACCCTTCGTCCCCATAAGTAGATCAGCAGCACCGCGCCCAGCGATTTGGCCAGCGCAAGCGCCAGCGTTGCCGCCAGGTTTTCAGGTTCCCCCTTTTCCAGGGCTCCGATCAGGATGAACAGCGGCACCACTGCCAAGTCCTGCAGCATCAGGATGGAAAAGCTGGCCTGGCCGAGCGCGGAACCCACGGCATGGCGTTCGGTCATCAATTGCATGACCACGGCCGTGGACGAGAGCGACAAAACGAAGCCGAGAATCAGGGCCGACTCAAGCGGGTTGCCGAAGTGATAGGCAAGACCGCCGATGATCGCGGTGCAAAAACAGACCTGAGCGATGCCAGCGGCAAACACCCAGTAACGCAGCCCCCACAGCCGTGCCGGGGACAGCTCCAGCCCGATCGTGAACATGAGGAACAGCACGCCCAGCTCGGCTAGCGCGGCAATGCCTTCGACCCGCGTGAACGTAACCACGGAAAGCCATGGGAACTCGTCGGCCCACAGCCCGGCCCCATATGGGCCGACCAGCGCACCGGCTGCGAGAAAACCCAATACCTGGCTCACCCCCATGCGCTGCAGCAGCGGAATGAGAAAGCCGGCCAGTGCGAGAAACAGCAAGGCCTCGCGCAGGTACGGCAAAGGGTGATGTTCCACTTGGCCTATCTTGAAGCAGATCCCTCATTCGATTCATGGAGCGGCTGGCCTTTGCCCGCGCCGGACGCCCGCCGGGAATGCCTCGGCAATTGCGTCATGGCTTCGCATCATGGCCTGATCGTGATCCGGTCCTCCACCTTCCTGACCCCCGGTGCAGCCCAAGCCACCCGCTCGGCTTCTTCCCTCTCGAACCAGGAATGCACCGTGCCCTTGAGCGTGACCTGGCCGTCAGTGGTTTCGACTTGAATATTGTTGGCATCTACCTCGGCGCTGCGCTTGAACGCCTCTTCTATCTTGCGCTTGATTTCGCTCGGCGTGGCCTTCGGCTTGACTTCGATCATGTTGATCACGCCCTTGGCTCCCTTCACAGAGCGCACCGCCTCTTCGGCCCGCTCCCTCTGGTAATACCACTCGGCCTCGCCTTCGAGCGTGATCCACCCGTCATGCACCGTCACCTTCATGCTCTTCGACGAGACCGGAAGTTGGGTGCTGAGCGCATTCACCGCATCGCGCGCAATCTCGGGGTCCGGCCGCTGGTCCACGGCAGGTATCCGCACCTCGATATCGTTGGCCACGCCGACCACCCCTGCGACCCGCTTCACGTCCCTCTCCGCCTGGAATTTCTGGCTATAGCTCGGTACGAACCCGGCCAGCGTGACGACGCCATTCTTGACCGTGACAGCGATGTCGGTTGCATCGACGTCAGGATCCCATTGCAGTTCAGCCTCTACATCTTTCTTGATCTCGCTATCTGACTTCATGATAAAGCTCCTATGTGCAAAGTCCCACAAAATCGGCCATTGCTCCGGCACTTTGCAGATCTCTCCCTGGCCAGCGCCCGAGTTCGATCTGTCATGCCGCAACAAGGCCGGCAATCCCTGAAAATACGCAATAAATAGTCAATACGTGGCTTATGCTCGCCACTTCCGGCACCGCGGCGATCCGCGTGCCGGGCGATCACGGCGGCGGCAGCATCAAGGGATCGCGCAATTTGATGATGTGCCGGAAGTCGTCGTTATCGACCACCTCCACGCTGCTGAGGTCAACTGCGGTCTGATCCACGAACACGTCGCGCGGCTTGTGGATCATATGATCCAGTCCTTCGAGCGCAACTTCGACAATGTCGTCTTTCGGATCATAGGTAATACCCAGCAGAGGCAGCCATTCGGCCTCGATCTGGCTGCCGATGGCAAGCGCATCGACTTCGATTTCAACGCGCTTGCCGTCGAGGACTTTCGACATGTTATCGAAATAAGCATGCCATTTCGGCTTTTCAAGTTTGGATACGGCCATGAAGTCTCTCCATTGTCTGAATGATGGGCGGACATGGATTGACCATGCATTGCCGGCGGGGACGGCGTCCGCCCAAACCCGGCCCTCCAGGCCCTCTCCCGGTGGTCAAGGATGGGCTGCCGACATGCGCCGGTCCGGTATGGTCCGCCTGTCTGTCTCCACGGTCGTCCCCTTGGTCTTGGCGCGCATGCGGAATGCGAATGCCAGCAGCAGGATGCCGCTGAGGATCGCATAAAAGCTGATGAGCCAGACGAGCGCCAACGCCCCCGCATCGGGGAACAGGAAAACCAGCACGCCGAATGCGATGGATACGGCACCGTTCAGGATCAGCAGTCTCTCGTTCCGAATGGTCTTGCGCAAGCGTATTGCGGTAGCGATATCCAGCACGCCAGTAACCATTGCATTGGCTCCGACCACAAGGACCAGGACCAGCGCGGTCAGGCCCGGATGTATGGCCGCGAGCACACCCGCGCCGAGACTGACCACGCCGACCATGAGCGGCAGCCACCAGTCCTCGTTGCTTTTCCTGCTTTTCACGGAGCCGACCACCAGTACCACTCCGGTGAGCAGCGCATAGGCGGCAAAGAGGGCTGCAAATGCCAGCAGCGTCAGGGCGGGCCAAGCCAGCGCCAACACGCCGAACAGAATGGCGATCGCACCTCGCAATGCGAGCATGCGCCAGGATCGCGAAAGCATTTCCTTCATCCCGATAACCTCCTTCACATCAATATTCACGCAGCCTGGCTTTGCTCCGGCTTCCGCCGCGAGGCGGTCCCGGACAGCCTGTCATTCGCAATTGATATGCCAGCACGGGAGGCATTGCGTGTGGGAATGCGGCGTTCGTCCATCTCCTGACGCGTTGTGCAAGGGCGCCGGCGCGATCCGCGCAGGTTGCATTGAAGTGGATTGTGGACTGTCGGACTCGCGGAGAACGCTTCGTTCCTTTTCCCTCACGCATGCTTTGCGGCCGAAGGCCATATTTATCGGATCCCCGTATTCAGAGGAGATTTTTTAGAGCGGACTTCAGCTTGGTGTAGGGTTCGCATTCGAGCCGGAAGGGAGGCATCTTGTAGTCCGGAGAAGCGCATACGATATCCCGCCTTGATGAGGGCACGGCATTTGCTAGAACCCTGTGCCGCTCTTTGCTTCGCCTGCACATGAGCAAGTGTTTTGATTTAATGGGTACGCTTCCGTGCCCAGTGATGAAGCATGCGACGATCGGTCACATGAATGCGGAATAATCGGCCATGAATTTCCGACGCTGCGGCGATCAAAAGTGCGGATACGAATCCGCTCTCATCAGAGCACAAACAAACCTGCTCAGGCATTAGCCACGCCCTGGTAAGGCTTACATTTTTCGGTAATTTTTTCAGCCGGTGCTTTTGCGTTTCTCAGCAAGCTGCGTCAAGCCTGAAAAAGATCGGGTCGGCCCCACTTGCGTCACGTGTTTTAATTACAGATACACAATGCATATCGCGCGGATTCTTCGATAGCGACAGGACATGATCGGAAAGACCCGCTCATCGCCAAGTGCGGCACCGTTTTCTGCCACGGCGGTTTCATGTCATCAGCATCTTCATGCTGTCCCAGTGCCTGTTTTCAAGGCATGCGAATTGCTGGCGTTTGCATGATGCCGTCATTCCCAGAATGGCGGTGTGGAGGCCCTTTCGGCAACAGCAGGTCAAGCGATAAGAATACTCATCCGGATTTGTCGCCTGCCCGCATGTTTGTGCAAGGGCATCGTCACTGTCCGAAAGGAAAATCCATCGTGAAGGAAATCGCCATGAACCGTCCACTCATCATTACCGCAACTACCATCCTGTATCTTCTCTCCGGTGTCGCAGCAGCCCAGCAGGATCGGCCTGGCGGCTCTGGCACGTCCGGCGCTGGCACGTCCAGCTCTGGCGCATCCGGTACGGCGAGTCCGCCGGTTGCAGGCAAGGCGCCGCTCGGGGTCGCCGTGGTGGAAATGGAAGCAGTGATTCACGGATGGAGCGCAAAAAAGGAATTGCTGGACAAGACCGTGACGAACGATCAAAAGGAGAAAATCGGGAAAATCGAAGACTTGATCCTCACCCGGTCCACTGATGCAAAACTCCCGGTTGCCTCATTCGCCATTATCGGCGTCGGTGGATTTCTCGGGATCGGAAAGAACGACGTGGCCATACCGATGGAGCAGATCAGGCTGGAAGGAAAGCAGCTGGTTCTGCCGGGAGCCACGAAGGCTGCGCTGAAGGCGCTGCCGCCCTTTGAGTACGCGCGCAAATGAAATGCTCTACGCAAATGGTGCGCGGTGAATAAGCAAGTAACTTGTTGATATTGGATAGTGCAAATTTTGCGGTGCGCGGCAGCGCACCGCAAACCTCCCCAGACCTCCTTTCGAACCGCGCAGCAGCTTCTCAAACAGACCTTAGGCTCTTTCAGACCGAATGATGCCGCCACTTCGGCGTTCAATTCCTGGGCTCGCACGCCGATGCGGCCGCGGGTTACCTTGCCGCTGGCCTGCAACTGCTTGCTGATGTCCATGGCCAGATCGATGGGAATGGTGAACGACAGGCCCATGTAGCCCCCGGTCTGGCTATAGATCATTGAATTGATACCCACTCTCCCACTTCCAACTTGCCCGTGCAAGATACGTTGCAATTCACATGGCAAGCGCGGCGGCGGATCGGGCATGCCGGCAGCCGCGCATCGATCAGGCGGCTTGCTTCGGGTTGGTACACATCCTGCAATGCGACTGCATTGGTCATGCCATGGGAAGGGGCCGGTCCGCTTCACGCCGCTCGGCTATGGCAGAGCTGCCGTCGCCGAACGGCACGTAATGACACGATACGGGAGAGCATTCCCGTTTTCATTTTTCAAAAGGCGGCGATCGCCGATATATGCTGGGGGTGATTTGATGCAGAACCAACACGACATGAGGAACCGGGAAGCTGTTGCGGAGCCATTTTCGCAGCCCGACGTGGCGCCTCAGCAAGACGAGCAAGCGCGCGCCGGCGAACCGCCGCTGACCGAACAGCTTGCGCGGGCGGAATCCAGCCTTGCCGAAATGCAGGACGCCTTTTTGCGGGCCAAGGCGGAAGTCGAAAACCTGCGCCGGCGCGCACAGGAAGACCTCGCCAACGCGCATAAATACGCGAACGAAAACTTCGCCCAAACGCTGTTGCCCGTAAAGGACAGCCTGGAAATGGCACTCAAGGTCGAAACGCCATCCGTGGAAACGCTTAGGGAAGGCGTCGACATGACGCTCAAGCAATTAGCGTCGGCGTTCGAGAAGAACCGCGTGACGGAAGTGAATCCGAAGCCGGGCGACCGGTTCGATCCCGACAGGCATCAGGCGATCTCCATGGTGCCTTCGGGCCAGCCGCCCAATACCGTCGTCAACGTGCTGCAGAAGGGTTATCTGATCGCGGACAGATTGCTGCGTCCGGCCTTGGTCACCGTTGCACAACCGAATACGGGAGGCAACGCGAGCCAGGCGAATGCATCCTGAACCGCCGCATTCGAGATTTCATATCCTTCGAAGACCATGTCTTCACCTTCGGGGATGGCTATCGGCAGGATGACATATCCCTTGTATTCGACTTGC
Organism: Pseudomonadota bacterium; assembly: GCA_040387375.1. Classification (GTDB taxonomy): domain Bacteria; phylum Pseudomonadota; class Gammaproteobacteria; order Burkholderiales; family Burkholderiaceae_D; genus JAZKDW01. Next base: position 31,038 of record JAZKDW010000041.1, on the reverse strand, counting down.
TGATGGGCCATGATCATCCTTCATGTCCGTGCGGCGACCCGAACAGCCCGTTACTGGACGGTGAGCTTCTTGGCCTGCGCCGCCTGTTTTTTCGGGAGGGTTAGCCGTAATACCCCCTTCTCCAGCCTCGCCTGCGCGCTGGTGTCATCAACCTCTGCGGGCAACATGAAACTGACGGCATATCTTCTGTAGTAGCGTTCCATTCGGGACTGCTGTCCCTGCCGTCCTGATTGCCCCGATTGCGCGGGCTGTCCCGACTGCCCCGACTGTGCCTGGCCCTCACCCTGTGGCGACGTCGCTTCCATTTTTTCTTCCGCCTCGATCGTCACGCGCCGGTTCTCGATCGAAATTCTGACGTCGTCTTTTTCGATGCCGGGTATATCCACTTCGAGTTCATATGTCTTGTCCGTTTCTCTCAGGTTCACGCGCGGAGTGATCACATCCTGATCGGTTCTTGACACGGAAGAATAAGGCATGAGCGTAGAAGAAAACAGGTCTTCAAACATATCTTCCACTATCCGCCCTACCTGGTCGTCGAGCGATCTGGGGCGGTATGCCGAACCTTGCGAACCATCACGTCTGATTAAATTCATGACTGACTCCTGGAAAAAAAGTGGAGCGAAGCTCCGATTGAACAATGCAGATCCGTAGATCTACAAACCCTGCTTGCAAAATTCGGACCGGCGCATGACTGCCGTCCCGCTGGCGCATCACGCCTGCGGCATGCGAATTGCTAGATACAGCAAAACCGGATCATCACTCAGAGCGGAGAAAGACATGGCGACCGCCAACATGCTGAGCCCCAACAGGGACGCCAGGCCCAGTGACATGAAGGGTTTCCGGCGCATGTTCGCGCCAGACCGGCTTACGCTGGGCGTTTTCTTTCCGATCGAGGCGTTCGAGCGCGACCAGCCGTCGATGCAGCATCAGGAATACCTTGCCCGCCGTGCCGAGGAACTGGGTTTCGCCGCCCTGTGGTTTCGCGATGTGCCGCTGCGCGACCCGAGCTTCGGCGATATCGGACAGGTATTCGATCCCTGGGTCTATCTCGGCTGGATTGCGGCGCAGACACGCGAGATTGCGCTGGCCACCGGTTCCATCGTTCTGCCGCTGCGCCATCCGTTGCACACCGCAAAAGCCGCCGCATCGCTCGACCAGTTGTCGGGCGGGCGCCTGGTTCTGGGCCTCGCGTCCGGCGACCGGCCGGTGGAGTTCCCGGCATTCGGCGTCGACTTCGAACAGCGCTCCGCCCTGTTTCGCGAAAACCTCAGAGTGATCCGCACCGTGCTGGACAATGAGTTTCCGACCGTGCGTTCATCTTATGGCGAACTGTACGGCAGCGCCGATCTGGTGCCGAAACCGACGGGCCGGCTGCCGATGCTGGTCACCGGCCATAGCGGACAGCGCCTGGACTGGATTGCGCAGCATGCGGATGGCTGGATCACTTATCCGCGCGGCATCGAACGCCAGGTGGAAGTGGTGTCGCACTGGCGCGCCGCGGTGGAAGCCGTCGCACCCGGCTCGTTCAAACCTTTCGTGCAATCCTTCTATGTCGATCTCACCGACAATCCCGACCAGCCGCCGACACCGATTCATCTGGGCTTTCGGGGTGGGCGCAATTTTGTCCTGCGTTTCCTTGATGCGCTGTACGCGATCGGCGTCAACCACGTCATCCTCAATCTGAAATATGGAGCGCGCGATGCCGGCGCGGTCCTGGAGGAAATAGGCAAGGAGGTACTGCCGCAATTGAAAGCAGGCATGCCGGCGGCCGCATATTCCACCCATTAATCTTCCGTTCCGCATTCTCAGGAGGCAAATATCATGTCCGCGTCAACCCAAGCCGCCCCGACCAGGGACGCTCCCCCGACCGCTTCGGAGCCGCTGTTCCAGCCCATCACGCTGGGGCCCTACTCCTTACCCCATCGCATCGTCATGGCCCCGCTGACCCGCTCGCGCGCACGCCAGCCCGGCAATGTCCCGACTCCTCTGACTGCCGCGTATTACGCGCAGCGCGCTTCGGCCGCCCTCATCATCAGCGAGGCGACCCAGGTTTCCATGCAGGGACAGGGCTACGCCTGGACGCCGGGCATTCATAGCCGGGAGCAGGTCGAAGGCTGGCGCCTGGTTACCGCGGCCGTGCATGCGGCCAGAGGGCTGATTTTCCTGCAGATGTGGCATGTCGGCCGCATCTCGCACCCGGCGCTGCAGCCGGACCGCATGCTGCCGGTCGCCCCGTCGGCAATCCGCCCCAGCGGCGAGGCCTTCATCGAGAACGACATGGGCGAAGGCGAACTGGTGCCGTTCGTCACCCCGCGCGCCCTGCAGACCGAGGAAATGCCCTACCTCGTCGGCCAGTATCTGCGCGCCGCCAGGAATGCGCTGGAAGCCGGCTTCGACGGCGTCGAAGTGCATGGCGCCAACGGTTACCTGATCGACCAGTTCATCTGCTCCAAGACCAATCAGCGCATCGACCAGTACGGCGGATCGGCCGCGAACCGGGCGCGCCTTTTGATGGAGGTGACGACGGCTGTCAGCGAGGTCTGGGGCCGCGAGCGGGTCGGCGTGCGGCTGTCGCCGCTGGGCACCTTCAACGATGTAAGCGACGACGATCCGGAGGCCACGTTCGGGCATATCGTCGAGCGGCTGGATGCGTTCGGCCCTGCCTATCTGCATGTCATCAACCCGGCCGCCGCCGCGCTCGAAAAGGGTGCCGCACCCGATCCCGCCGCCATGCGCATGCTTGACATGATCCGCAGGAAATTCCGGGGCAAGTTGATGCTGACCGGCGGTTTCGACCATGACAGCGCCAATGAATGGCTTGCGCAAGGCAAGGCTGACCTGATCGGGTTCGGCCGCGGCTTCCTGTCCACGCCCGACTTGCCGGAGCGGTTTCGCCAGTGCGCGGCCTTGAATACCCCGGACCCCGGCACCTTTTACGGCGGCGGCGCGAAAGGGTATACCGACTACCCGACCCTGGCGCAAAGCCGTGGCGAGGCGCCTAAACCCTGCGTCGATGAAAGCTGGCGGTGATGCACGAAAAGATGGATGCCGCCCTGCAGAAAATCGCCGAGGCTGGTTTCGATCCGGTGTATGGTGCGCGGCCATTAAAGCGCGCCATCCAGCAGCAAATTGAAAATCCGCTGTCGAAGCTGATCCTGGAAGGCCGGTTTGGCCCGAAGGATGTGATTCACGTCGATGTGAAAAATGGCGAGCTGGCCTTCGAGAAGGCAGCCTGATCCTTGCCAGCCCGAAGGGCGCGCATGCGGCTTTTGGGCTGTGGCCTTTAGCCATGAAACAAGCAAGAGAGACGACGGCTATCGCCTGAGCGATGCGCTCTGGGGACAAATTGAATCGTTGCTGCCGGCACCCAAACCGAATCCGCTGGGATGCCGCCGGCCGCCCGTGTCCAATCGTGCAGCCATGGACGCCATCATGTTGGTGCTGCGCACCGGGATGCAGTGGAATGCACTCGACGGCACCGGCATCTGCTCATGTGCGTCGGCTTTCCGGTGCAACGATTCTTGAGTGAGTGACTGACGATTCGACCTCCTGGAAACAGAGGTGCCCCCGGAAATTCGACAGTTGGCAGATGGGCGCTTTGCTTCACAATCTCACCCAGTCAAGCACCTGCCTACGCAGGAACAATACGGATACCTGGTGCGCGTTGGCGATGATGAAATTATTTAAGTGCGGCACCGTACAGACCATGCCGGATATTGGGAATAATCTTGCCATACATTCCACTATCCGGAGATCAATCATGAAAACGTACCACTCGTTAGCAGCTACCGCAATTATCGCCAGCGCATTCCTCGCCGGTTGCGCAACACCACCTTATCAATCCCCTGCCCAGACCAGCCCAACAACTGCGCAGACATATGGCACCAGCTATGGCGTGGTGGATTCCATCCAGGTTGTCAATACCAATACCGGCGCCGGACGCATCGGAGCGGGCGCCGTAGTCGGCGGCATCGTCGGTGGTTTGCTTGGCAACCAGGTAGGTGGCGGTACTGGTAACACCATCGCAACTGCTGCGGGCGTCGTAGGCGGCGCGGTAGTGGGCAACCAGATTGAACAACGCAACAAGGCACAAGCAGGCCAGGCTTATCAGGTCGGCGTGCGCATCGATAGCGGCGGATATCTCAACGTAACGCAAGACTCGGTTGCGGATTTAAGTATCGGCAGCCGTGTTCGTGTAGAAAACGGCCGCGTATATCGTTACTGATCCGGCAGATCATCGGTTCGTGCCAGTTCAGTCAATGGCGCGTTGAAAAACCGTTGATACCCTTTTTTCGATCTTGAGTTTCTCGTATGTTGAAACGGACTCATTAATGACTCTTATCCATCTTGCGTGCAGCACACGAGCCACGTGAGGTAGCGTTCAAAAAAAACGTTCGTCCGATCTGAATCGGCAGGACACACAATAACTAAAGGAGCATTACATGAGCATTGGCACAATTCTTTTGATCGTCCTGGTTCTGGTATTAATCGGCGCATTCCCAAGCTGGCCGCATAGTAAAAGCTGGGGATATGGCCCGAGTGGTATCGTTGGCTTGATCGTTGTGGTTCTTCTGATACTTTTGTTAATGGGTCGGATCTAGGTCAAGTCGATGCTTAAGTAAAAAGCCCGCTCGCGAAAAATCGAGCCGGGCTTTTTTTACGTCCGCGAAAAAACTGGGCCTGACAAGGCTAATAAGCACTGACGGCTTTAAATCTTTGGCCGCGACCCCACATTGATGTGAATACTTCTTTCATGCAGGACTTCAGGAGATTGCCATGTTCTCTCGCTTGCTTCGAATATTCAAGGCAACCGGTCGTGAAATTACGGTCTTGTGGTATGCGTGCCGTCATCCTGCCACACCACTCTTCGTCAAACTGGCCGCGGCACTGCTGCTGATGTATGTGATCAGCCCTATCGATCTGGTCCCGGATGCATTGCCGGTACTGGGCTGGATAGATGATGTCACCTTGCTCGCATTCGGCATCCCGGCCATACTCAAGTTGATACCCGGGCCGGCATTGACAGAGGCGCACTCCAGCAGCGAACGCTTGTTATCCCGTTGGGCATTCTGGCGCACCAGAATATAATCCCCGGAAATCAAAACCGCCTTGCCGGATGATCCTGCAAGGCGGTTGATTTGCTTATCGTACAGGATTCAAGTAGCTTACCCCTCCCCCAGATAAGCCTGTTTCACGCGCGGATCATCCAGCAAGACATCTGCGTTGTCAGTCATCGTAATCAACCCCGATTCCATCACATATCCACGATCCGACGCCTGCAGTGCAAGCTTTGCATTTTGCTCAACGAGTAAAATCGTGACGCCTTGCGCAGAAACAGCGCGCACCACTTCGAAAATTTTCTCGACCATGATCGGCGACAAGCCCATCGACGGCTCATCCAGCAATAACAGTTTCGGGTGACTCATGAGGGCACGTGCCATCGCCAGCATTTGCTGCTCGCCACCCGACAAGGTTCCTGCCATCTGTGCCACGCGCTCCTTCAGTCGCGGAAAGATGGTGAACCACTTTTCAATATCGTCCTTGATGCCTGCCTTGTCAGACCGGGTATAAGCACCCATCAATAAATTTTCATGGATCGACATACGGGTGAAGACGTCGCGCCCTTCCGGCACCATCGCCAGATGCCTTTTCACCAGTTCAAACGAATTCAGGCCCTTGATTGCTTGCCCGGCATATTCAATATGGCCTTCGACCTTGCATTCCGGAAGTGTGCCCGTAATCGCTTTCAGAGCAGTTGTCTTGCCGGCGCCATTCGCGCCGATCAGGGTAATCAGTTCCCCCCTGTTGACAGTCAGATCGATGCCCTTGACTGCCTTGATGCCGCCATAAGCGACCTTCAGACCGCTCACCGTCAACACGTTCTCGACGCTTGACAAGGCTTTCTCATTTTGAATCATTAATGAGATCCTCCCAGATACGCCTCGATCACCGCCGGATCCTTTTGCACATCCGCCGGCACGCCTTCGGCGATCGGTTTGCCATAATCCAGAACGGTAATCCGGTCACACAATCCCATCACCAATTTGACGTCATGTTCAATCAACAGGATGGTTTTGCCTTCCGCCTTGATCTTGACCAGCAGTTCCCGCAGCCCGAGTTTTTCAGTCGCATTCATGCCGGCCGCTGGTTCATCCAGCGCCAACAGCTGCGGGTCAGTGGCGAGAGCACGGGCAATTTCCAGCCTTCGCTGATCACCATAGGAGAGAAATCTTGCGGTTCGCTCGGCAAATTTTGCAATGCCGACAAAATCCAGCAACTCCATTGCACGCCTGTGAATCGCCGCTTCTTCTTCACGCGCCGCCTTGTGCTTGAATACCGCGCCAAACACCCCCTGGCGGGTGCGTACATGCCGGCCGACCATCACGTTTTCGAGGGCGGTCATCTCGCCGAACAGGCGGATGTTCTGAAATGTGCGAGCGATGCCCGCTTTCGCCACCTCATGCGGCGCTGAAGGTGAATAAGGTTTGCCCGCCAATTCAAAACTGCCGGTGTCGGGTTGGTATAAACCTGTGATGACATTAAAAAACGTCGTTTTGCCGGCGCCATTGGGACCGATCAAGCCGTAGATCTGTCCCTTCACAATTTTTACGTTAACCTCGGACAAGGCTTGCAGGCCGCCGAAACGCTTGCTGACACCTGCGATATTAAGAATGATTTGATCGCTCACCAGAGTCCCTTATGCCGCTACTACGCCGGTTGCTTTTGCCGGCTGATCGATATCCGCATCGGGCCGGTCCTCATGCTTGGGCGCGGGCCAGAGTCCTGCAGGCCGGTATAGCATGATGGCAACCATCGCCAGGCCGTACAGCAGTTGACGCAGCACTTCCGCTTCGATCAGGATTTTGCCGAATATCGCCATCTGCACCGGCTCAACCGTGTGGCGCAGCACTTCCGGCAGGGCCGCCAGGATCACGCCCCCCAGGACCACGCCGGGAATATGTCCCATGCCTCCCAGCACCACCATGGCAAGCACCGCGATCGATTCGGTAAGCGAGAAGGATTCCGGCGATACAAACCCCTGGAACGATGCGAACATTGCCCCTGCAACGCCGCCGAACGATGCGCCCATTGCGAACGCCAGCAGCTTCATGTTGCGGGTATTGATGCCCATTGCCTTGGCCGCAATTTCATCTTCACGGATCGCCACCCAGGCCCTGCCAAGCCGCGAATGCTGCAGGCGGGCGGAAATGAAAATAATCGCAATGCATAATCCCAGGAACAGGAAATAATAGGCATTAACCGATGGCATCGACAGGCCCGCGAATTTCACCGTGGCCTGTGAGCCGGCCTCGCCTCCCAGCGACACGCCGAAGATGCGGATCGGATCGATCAGATTGATGCCTTGTGGTCCATTGGTGATGTTGACCGGACCGTTCAGATTATTCATGAAGATGCGGATGATCTCGCCGAACCCGAGCGTCACGATCGCCAGGTAGTCACCGCGCAGCTTGAGTGTTGGCGCACCCAGCAAGGCGCCGAAAATCCCGGCCACCGCGGCGCCCAGCGGGACGATCAGCCAAACCGAGAGGTGAATGCCGTTTTGGGTAATCTCGGGCCCGAAAAACCAGATCAGGCTATTCCCGATCGGCGGATATTGATTGACGAAGGATTCCAATACCACCGCAAACTGCGGCGATGCCAGCAAGCCTGTCATGTAGGCGCCAATCGCAAAGAAGGCGATGTATCCGAGATCGAGCAGACCGGCGAAGCCTACGACGATATTCAAGCCCAGGGCCAACATGATGTAAAGCAGCGCGATATCCATGATGCGCACCCAGGAATTACCGAAATTGGCGGCGATGAATGGAAAGATAATCGCGACGGCGCCGAGCACAAACATGCTGATCCAGGCCTTCTTCGGATTGCGTTTCATATCGAAATAATGTGCCATGACGATCTCCTTCAGGCGCGATCAGCCACACGCTCGCCCATGATGCCGGACGGTCGCAAGGTTAATACGATAATCAGTACAACGAACGCAAAAATATCCTGGTAATGGCTGCCGAGGAAACCGCCGGTCAGGTCACCGATATAACCGGCGCCGAGACTTTCGATCAATCCCAGCAAGATGCCGCCTATCATGGCCCCATAGATGTTGCCTATGCCACCCAGGACCGCCGCCGAAAATGCTTTCAGGCCGGGCACAAAACCCATCGCGAACTGGGCTGACGAATAGTTTGCTGCCCACATTACGCCGGCAATGGCAGCCAGCGCCGCGCCAATTGCAAAAGTGAGCACGATCACACGATTGGAATCAACACCCATCAAGCCAGCGACCCGCGGATTCTCTGCGGTAGCGCGCATAGCCCGCCCCATTTTTGTTTTTTCGACCAGCAGCACAAGAACCATCATCGACACCGCGGCCATGATCAACAGCATTACCTGCGTCGGCGTAATCAGCGCCCCCATGATCGCAATCGGCTCGCTTGGCATGACCTGCGGGAAGACCAGCGGATTGCGTCCCCAGATCATCATGGCAAACGTCTGCAAAAGGATCGATACGCCAATGGCGGTAATCAATGGCGCCAGGCGAGGCGCATTGCGCAAACGCCGGTAGGCGATACGCTCTATCAGCAGATTGACCGCGACGCACACAGGAATCGCACCAACAATCGCAATCATGAGTTTGACGATGCCCGGCAAGTCCGGAGCAACGCTGTTCACCATTTTGAGAATGGTGAGTCCAGCCATCGCGCCCACCATAAGCACATCGCCGTGGGCAAAATTGATGAGATTGAGAACGCCATACACCATCGTGTAACCGAGTGCGATCAGCGCGTACATGCTGCCTAAAACCAGGCCGTTGATGATTTGTTGGATAAATATATCCATGGTCTGCTCGCTCTCTCAGAAATTAATGCCCAGATGTGGTGATTTTTATAGTGGCCGGAAGTGCAGATTAAAACAAAATTCCTTTCAGATAGCAAAAGCGGCACCAGGATAAAAATCCGTGGTGCCGCTGATGCTTGCGGAGTGTGAAGTCAAGATATGGCTACCCATGACGCCACCGTACTTCATTTCGTTCAGCATGGGCCATTGATTACATTACTCTCTCATTTGGTCAGTACTGATTTCAATTCGGTTTTAATGCCGTTCGGGGACAGCACCGCTCAAGCCTTTAGGGAGCGGGAAAGTGACATTTTCTTCCACACCATCCAGAACCCTCACACGTTTTACCCCACATTCCTTCAAGCGCGCAATCACTGCTTCCACCAACACTTCCGGAGCAGAAGCGCCGGCAGTAAGTCCGATACGCGTTTTCCCCTCCAGCCAGCCGGGATCAATTTGTGATGCATTGTCCACCATATAGGCGGCGGCGCCTTTTTTTTCTGCGACTTCACGCAAGCGGTTGGAGTTGGAGCTATTCGGGCTCCCAACCACAATTACGACCTCGACTTGCGGCGCCATGAATTTCACGGCCTCCTGCCGGTTCGTCGTGGCGTAGCAGATATCGCCTTTCTTGGGCTCGATGATATTCGGGAATTTTCTTTTAAGCGCGGCGATGACTTCGGCGGTGTCGTCAACGGACAAGGTGGTCTGTGATACATAAGCCAGCATGTCGGGATTCGTGACCTTCAGGTTTTCCACATCGGCTACCGTTTCAACCAGATATACGCTCCCTTCAGCCTGCCCCATTGTGCCTTCCACTTCAGGGTGCCCCTCATGTCCAATCATCACGATTTCGCGCCCTTCCCGTCCCATCCTGGTCACTTCGACGTGTACTTTGGTGACTAGCGGGCAGGTGGCATCGAAGACCCGCAAACCGAGATTGACGGCCTCCGCCTTGACTGATTTCGGCACCCCGTGCGCAGAAAAGACCAGAGTACTGCCCGCCGGCACATCTTCCAGCTTTTCGATGAAGATAGCGCCTTTGCGGCGCAGATCTTCCACTACGTAAGCGTTATGCACGATTTCATGCCTGACATAAATTGGCGCGCCAAACTGCGCAAGCGCGCGCGCGACAATTTCAATGGCTCGATCGACTCCGGCGCAAAAACCGCGCGGCTGTGCAAGCAGTATTTCTTTATCCATCATTATTCCCATAACCGGTCGGTAGACTTCACCACATCGACATTCAAGGTATTGTCTTATAGTATCCCGATAATCTTTACTTCGAATTTAACAGGATGCCCGGCCAGAGGATGATTAAAATCGAACAGCGCATCCTCGGCGTTAATTTCGCGCAAGACGCCGGCAAATTGCCCGCCGCCAGGCGCGGCGAATTCGACCAGATCTCCTATCTTGTATTCCTCGCCCATTTGTGAGTTCTCGGCCAGCGTGGCGCGCGATACCCGCTGAATCAAATCGGGATTACGGGGGCCAAATGCCATTTCCGGCGCCAGATCGAAGGTCTGATGTGCACCTTCAGGCAGACCCAGCAAACAGGTTTCAAGAAAGGGGGCGAGCTGCCCCATGCCGAGTTGCAGCGTTGCGGGATTGTCTGCAAAAGTGCTGACAATATCCCTGCCATCCATTGACGCCAGACGGTAGTGCAAAGTCAGGTGTGCGGCTTCTGTGACAACAGAACATGATAAATTTGACATGAAAATTCGGGAAGTCGGGATAATCCATCATTCTAAGCTACGTTAAAAAACTAAAAGCGCTTAATTGACGCTGGCAATTATTCCCTGGCCGCGCTGCGCATCCGATCCCTGTGCGTAGTTCATCATCTTTCAATTTTTTAGAAATGATAACAATGGCAATTTCTGACTGGCCTGAAGAACAACGTCCCCGTGAACGGCTGATCAGGCATGGTGCACAAGCGCTGTCAGACGCCGAGCTTCTCGCGGTATTCCTGCGGGTTGGCGTTGCGGGAAAAAATGCGGTTGAACTCGGGCGCGACATGGTTGGACATTTTGGCTCGTTGACTGCATTGTTTTCCGCAACGCTGACCGACTTCTCGGTCGTCAATGGACTGGGGCCGGCAAAATTTGCACAATTTCAGGCCGTGCTGGAACTGGCACGACGGGCAATAGGTGAGGAGCTGCGCACCGGAGTGGTCCTTGGTTCACCGCAGGCAGTCAAGCAGTACCTGCAACTGCTATTGGGAGGCAAACCATATGAATCCTTTGCCGTACTGTTCCTCGATGTAAAAAATCGTCTCATAAGCTCGGAAGAGCTGTTTCGCGGCACCTTGACCCATACCAGCGTCTATCCGCGCGAAGTGGTCAAAGCCGCACTTGGGCATAATGCCGCCAGTGTCCTGCTCGCCCATAATCACCCATCAGGTACATCGCAGCCCAGTGCCGCTGATCGCACCTTGACGCAGACGCTGAAGGACGCGCTGGCGCTGGTCGATGTGCGGGTACTGGACCATTTCATAGTGGCCGGCGCGCATGTGTATTCGTTCGCGGAAAATGGCCATTTGTAAGCTCCCTCGGCGGACGATCAGTAAATGCTGCCAAAACCAAATTGTTAAATTAAACGGATATTTCAAGACACAGTTGTTTTTCGCAAGTCATTGAATAATTTAAGTTTTTTAGATATACTCTCGTTTTTCCAATTTCGGAAATTTTTGAGGAGTGAGCCATGGCACGTGTTTGCCAAGTCACCGGGAAAAAGCCGATGGTCGGCAACAATGTTTCCCATGCAAATAACAAAACGAAACGTCGCTTTTTGCCTAACCTGCAAAATCGCCGCATTTTCGTTGAGTCCGAGAATCGCTGGGTTTCCCTGCGTCTGTCCACTGCTGGTCTGCGTGTGATCGATAAAATCGGCATTGATGCCGTGCTAGTCGATATGCGCGCCCGCGGCGAAAAAGTCTAACTAGCAGAATAAAGGAATAATCATGGCTAAATCTGGCCGCGACAAAATCAAGCTGGAATCGACTGCAGGCACGGGTCACTTCTATACAACTACCAAAAACAAGCGCACGACGCCTGAAAAAATGGAGATCATGAAGTTTGATCCCAAGGCACGCAAGCATGTAGCGTACAAAGAGACCAAGATCAAGTAATTGTTCTGGCCTTAAAAAAAGCCCCGCACGATATTGATCGTGCGGGGCTTTTTTACTGCAATGTCATTTGCCGCAAGATATCTCAATACAGTCCAGTGCCGGTGTCGCACATGAAAAAAGCCCGGGATCCCGGGCTTTTTAAATAATCCAACATCGGTGCTTCAAGCGTAGCTGCGCAGGCGTAACGAAAACTCGCGTAGTGACTTGATCCCGGAGGCTTCGGCACGAGAACACCAATCCTGCAGCAGGTGCAACAACTGGTCGCTGCTGAAATGAGAACGTTCCCAGATCGCGGCCAGCTCCACCCGCATTTCGTGCATGGTCTGCAATGCTTTGCTATGCAAAAACAATTCCGACAACTGCTGTTTTTGCGGAGCTTCCAGCTTGCCTGGCTCGCGCTGCATCAACTTTTTCGAGGACCTGAGAAAGCGTGATTCCAGTTTGGACTTTTCCCTCAATTGATCGACTTCATCGTGCCATGCGTGTGTCACTGATTTTGTGTACTTGGCCATCACATCATAACGATTGGCGATAACAGACTGTAACGTTTCCAAATCCGCAACCAGCTTTTCGCGATTGAATTTGGGTGCAGGCGCGATTTTCTTTACCTTTGCCAGACCGGCGATTTCCAGTATCCGGATATACATCCAGCCTATGTCGAACTCATACCATTTGGATGACAGCTTTGCGGACGTGCCGAAAGTATGATGGTTATTGTGCAATTCTTCGCCACCGATCAAGATGCCGAAAGGGATGATGTTCGTTGCAGCATCATTGCAGTCGTAGTTGCGATAACCCCAGTAGTGGCCGATACCGTTGATAATTCCAGCGGCGGTAATCGGAATCCAGAGCATCTGTACTGCCCACACCGTCAGACCAATTACGCCGAACAACAGGATGTCGATGACCAGCATCGCCGTGACGCCCATGGCGCTGTACTTGCTATACAAATTGCGTTCTATCCAGTCATCGGGCGTGCCGTGGCCATATTTTTCCATGGTCGCCAGATTTTTTGATTCAGCGCGATAAAGCTCTGCGCCTTCCCAGAATACTTTTTTGATGCCACGGGTAACCGGGCTATGCGGATCTTCTTCGGTCTCGCATTTTGCGTGATGCTTGCGATGGATGGAGGCCCATTCCCTGGTGACCATGCCAGTCGTCAGCCATAGCCAGAAGCGGAAAAAATGACTTGGAATCGCATGCAAGTCCAGCGCGCGGTGCGCCTGGCAGCGATGCAGGTAAATCGTCACCCCCGCAATCGTAATATGCGTCACCACCATGGTGAACGCAAATATTTGCCAGCCTGTCGCACGCGTCAGGCCATTCGACAGAAAGTCAAGTACCGACTCAAATACTGCACTTAAAATCATTCATGCTCCAAAGTTAAAATACACGTTTGCAGCTTCGTTCTCGCATTCATGATCGCGAGCAGCCGCATATCGGAATTTCCCTACAGGATTGTACCCGCTTTTAACGTTTTTTGGCCTGGTACATGAGGTCCGCTGCCACCGCAGCAGCCTCTGCACCATCCTCTCCCTTGGGCCGAGAGTCAATAATTCGATACGCGCGTTGCGGATAGGGAACAGAAATTTCCTGTGTTTGCAACACCTGCCAAATCGCGCGATTAACCTCGGACAAAAGATGGGAACGGCCGTTCTCGGGATCATCGAACCAGAATCCGATTTCCAATTCCAGTCCGTCCGCACCGAATTTCATTAACAATACCTGTGGCTTCGGGTCGTCCAGCACACGCGCGACACTCCCTACTGCTGCGACCAGTAAGGGCGATATGTGGTCGATATCGGTTTCATAACCAAGGGTGACTTGGGTCGCTATGCGCAATTTGCTATCGCTTAGCGAGTAGTTCTGTACCGGACTTGCCACCAGCATTTCGTTGGGTATGACGGATTCGATACCGTCAAGGCTGCGCACGATCGTGTAGCGTGTATTAATTCTGGTCACCTGACCATAATATTTATCCACCGTTACCATGTCGCCAATCGCAAGGCTACGTTCAAGCAGGATCACGAAGCCGGAGACGTAACTGCTGACAATTTTTTGCAATCCCAGACCAAGCCCGACGCCGAGCGCACCGCCGAAAACCGATAATACGGTCAGGTCAATGCCAACCAGGGACAGACTGACCAGAACCGCGATCAGAATCAGGCTTGCGCGGACCATGCGCGCCATCACGGCACGCAGCGACGAATGCATGGTATCCAGCCGCATCAGGCGTTCTTCAAGCATCGCCCCAGCCCACAATGCCAGAATCAAGGTCACGGCCACAGAGGCGGCCGCCTGCAAAATGGTCAGTAGAGAGGTCTTGTAGCGGCCAATCGGTATCACCGTTTGTTCCAGATACAAAAAGACGTCCGCCCACAACCCGGTAATGTAAAGCGCCACGCCAACCCATACCAGCAGAGCAAATAATTTCTCGAATAACAGCACGAGTTTTCCGACTCTGCCGCCATGGGCGAACACCTGCCGCAAGACATAAAAGGTTAACCGGATCAATGCAAACGATCCAACCAGCGGTATCGCAACGTGCAACAGATTGACTTGATGCCATTGCGCCAGAATTGGCCTGGCAATCACAAGCAGCACAAATGCAATCAGCGGTGCTGAAACCCTGGAAAAACTGTCGACACCCATCTGTACCGCACGCAGCCGCGCTTCGTGCGCGGTAAGCCTGCCGCGCACCATGCGCGCCAGAATCCAGCCCAATCCGATGCAGACGACAATTGTGCCGATTTGCCATAACAGAGCAGGCTTGTACAAATCGGCCTGCAAGCTGGACCAGAGATTGGAGATGGGCATCATGTTTATTTTTTGTAGGCTGTCGCACCCTGTTGATGGCGCTTCCAGTTCAACGCATAGCGGGAAGCGAGCGGCGGATTATTGCGGATGACAAGGACATTCTCCGCATTTTTTTGCTGCGCAGTCCACGTGAAATTGAAGCTGCCCGTGATGACTGCTGCATCTGGCGTGTCGGCATCGATGATGATGACCTTGTTATGCGCGTTTTCATATGCCGTTTCGAGCCAGATGCCGACGCCCGCGGAAGCCAGTTCGGGCAGCCTGGAAGAGCCGACAATGAAGTGCTGCCTTGCATCAGCCAGCACCCGTACATCAACACCGCGCTGCTTTGCCGCGATCAGCGTTGCGGCGATTCTTTTGCTGGTCAGCAGATAGGCCTGCACCAGCACCTGTTTTTTGGCGCCGTCGATTGCCCCGGTGATGATGCCTTCAACATTGTCCCACGGGGAAAAAGCCGCCTGCAAGGTACCTTGCGCAGCGACCGGCAAGGTTACAGAGTCGAATGCGCCCGCGGAGGGCGCAAGGAAAAATGCGCCGGCCAAAGTGAGTGCGATAGGAAACCGCAAGCTCATTTTTTGCGCTCGAGAACCGCAGCAAAAAATCCGTCGGTCTGATGCAGATGGGGCGCCAGCTTCAGGAAATCCTGCATTTCCAGTTCGATTTTCTGCTCCGCCAGCACATCGCTCATCGGCACCAGCGCAAAATCCTCATGCGCCGCGATGAACTGCGCGACCACCGCTTCATTTTCTTCATCGAGTATGCTGCAAGTGGCATATACCAGCCGTCCACCCGGCTTCACCAAGCGCGCGGCGCTGGACAAAATGGCCGTGTGTTTGGCGTTCAGTTCGACAATAGACGCCGGCGACTGGCGCCACTTCACATCCGGATTGCGGCGCAAGGTGCCCAATCCGCTGCATGGCGCGTCAACCAGTACACGGTCGATCTTGCCGGACAAGCGCTTGATCTTGGCATCGTTTTCATGTGCTATCTGCACCGGATGCACATTCGACAAACCGCTTCTGGCAAGGCGTGGCTTCAATTTCGCCAGACGCTTTTCCGACACATCGAATGCATACAAACGCCCGGTGTTACGCATGGTTGCGCCCAGCGCAAGCGTCTTGCCGCCTGCCCCGGCGCAAAAATCAACGACCATCTCACCACGCTTGGCGCCGACGATTTGTGAAAGCAGCTGACTGCCTTCATCCTGCACTTCGATGGATCCGTTCTTGAACAGCGGCAGATTTTGCAATGCCGGCTTTTTGATCACACGCACACCCAGCGGCGAATAAGGCGTCGGCTCGCTCAGGATGGGCGCCGTGGCCAGCGCAGCCATGACCTCGTCGCGCGTGGCCTTGACGGCATTGACGCGCAGGTCAAGCGGCGCGGGCTGGTTCAGCGATTCCGCCAGCTGCAAGGTCGCCGCCTCGCCATCGCGCGCCACCAGCTTGTCAAACAGCCATTGCGGCAAATTCGACCGCAAGGCGGCCGGCAGCAAACTGCGGTCGATTTCCATCACCCGCGTCAGCCATTCGGTTTCTTCTTCCGACAAGCCGCCCAGTGCATCCACACCAGCCGCGTCGGCCAGACCAAGCAAGGTCATGCGGCGCATCGTCGGTCCGTTGCCGGACTCGGCAAAACTCGTGTAGACGGCTTTATTGCGCAGCAAGCCATACACACCTTCGGCAATCACGCCGCGCTCGCGGGAACCAAGCTTGGGATGGTCGCGGAAATAGCGCGACAGCGTGACGTCGGCCGGGCCGGTAAAGCGCAAAATTTCACGCAAGACCTCTTCGGTATAGGTAACGATTGCAGGTGGCAATCTCATGCGACTTCCTTCATTAAATAGTCTTGCGGATACGATGTCTACTGTGCCACGTGCACAAGGCCATTGTCGATGCTCAGCTTGCCTTCGACGAACCAGCGTACCGCACGTGGATAAATAATATGCTCTTGCTGTAAAACCCGCTCGGACAAGGTCGATTCCGTATCGTCGGGCGATACGTCGACCGCAGCCTGTGTCACGATCGGACCGTGATCGAGATCAGCGGTAACAAAATGTACTGTCGCCCCATGCACCTTGACGCCCGCCATCAGCGCCTGCCGGTGCGTCGACAGCCCTGGAAAACTCGGCAATAACGACGGATGGATATTCAACATCCTTCCGGCATAATGTTGCACCAAAGGCGCGGTGAGAATTCTCAGAAAGCCGGCCAGCACGACCAGATCGGGCGCGAACCGGTCGATCGCCAGCTGCAGTGCACCATCAAAGGCCTCTCGTGTAGGGAAATCCTTATTTGCCACCACCGCTGTGGGAATGCCGAATGCGGCAGCCACGGCCAATCCCTCGGCATCGGCGCGATTGCTGATGACAGCGGCGATCCTGGCCGGCCATTGTTCCGCTTGCGCGGCATGCACAATGGACTCCATGTTGCTGCCTCGTCCGGAAATCAGGATAACGATGCTTTTCATGGCGCGCATTGTACCGTACCGCAAATTAAAAAAGCCGACACACAGGTCGGCTCATGGCAAATGAAAGAGTTGCCGGGGCTATTGAAACGAATAAAACACACGAAAGGCCACTTTCTTGTCGGCCCAGAAATCGGCGGCATCACGAAACACGTCCAGTACTGTTTCGCGTGCTTCCTTGTCGAATTTTGCCGTGTTTGGCAACTGTTCCAGAACCACGAGAAAACCCGATTGTTTGCCCGCCTTGTGCACCAGGCTGGTCAGGCATTCCGATAGCGCATCGAAATTCTTGCCAAAATGTTTAGGAAAATGAAACGCATCGGCAATCACCCCGAGCACCTGCTGTTTGGTCGTCGCATCTGCGCAGTGCGCATAAAGGAAATGTTGGCCCAGGCGAGCCGCCTCAGCTTGCAAATCAGTCACGCGGAAGGCACGGATTGACTGCACCACGTTGGAAGGTACGGATTTGAACAGGCTCAATTCCGCTATGGGCTCGAGCATCGATTCGCGCCGGTTTATTTGCGTTGCAAGGGTATATATATTCACTTATCCACTCTTCGATGCGATTGAAAGTCACCCAAGGATTGTCCGTGTAATAACATTTTTCCAAGCCAGTCAGCCGGCCGCCAGCAATAAAACATCCTATAACGGGAATGCGCAATTCTCTTCGACGCGCCGATCAGTAACGTAAATCCTCCGGGCGGATTGCACTTTTTGCAACAAGTCCACCAGCAAGCGACTACCCGGCAGGAGAAACGGCCCCCATCGACCTGCTGCTACCGGTCATTTCACGTTCTGATTACGTTTTGACACTGCTCAAGCAAGATCACACATTTACGATACTGTAGGGTAACGTGTTGTACAGGCCGAATCAACCCGAATTGCCTGAATGCGGCCTATCCTGTTGTTATATTCATCACATCGTCTTCATGGGACAGTTCGCCGCGGGAGGCAGCGCCGAAGAATTTCAGTACGTCGGCCCGGCGTGTTTGCGTGTCATGCCGCCCAAGCGCAATCAGCTCACAGGTGTAGCTCTTTTCAAACAGCAGGTACGACGCCAGCGCCGCGCCGCGTATTTCGGTTGCGCCGATCCCTCCCAGCAGAGTGCGGACTGGCCGGGGGAGGCTGCCGATATGCCGGCTGGCGATTTCATCAAGCCGCTGGGATGGCGAAATAATCAGCATCTCGATTTCCCGCAGTGATGTATTGGCCTTCTGTTCTTCGGTCAGGACCGACAGGGTCAGGTTGATCCGCGTCAGGCGCTCGATGTCAACCGCCAGGCTGTCAAGGAAAATACTCGACATTGCATGACCCAGGATCTGGGCCAGGCTCGGATAGCCGGCGAATTCACTGGTGTCGCGCGCGGGCTCCATCAGGCGTCCGGCGCCGACCACCAGCACCTTGCTTGCTCCCAGATGAATTGCCGGAGAAATCGGCGCCAGCTGGCGCATTGAACCATCGCCAAAATATTCCCGCCGGCCTTCGCAGTAAATCGGCGTGGCGGGGAAAATGAGTGGAATGGCGGACGATGCCAGCAGGTGTTCGATGCCGATCTGGCTTTCCAGTGCAAAGCGCTGCATCCGCTTCCAGGGTTGAATGTTTGCCGCCGCCTGATAGAAGGTCAGGTGATGACCCGCGGTATAAGAGGATGCGGTCACCGCAAGTGCATGCAGCGAGCCGTTGGTCAGCGCCGCGTCAAGGCGCGGAAAATCCAGCAGGCGATGCAGCAAGGTGACAAGCGGCGTATTGTCGAGCAGGGAATTGGGCGGATTGGCACGCCATTTACGCAACAGCCAACCGAAAGACAGCAGCGACAGCCACCGCGCGCCCGACTGAATCACGCCGAGTGAATCGGCGCGGTACACCTGCGCCACCTCAATTTTTTCCCAGACGTGCGACAGCTTTTGCACGGCTTCGCCAAAATTATCGGCATGGCACGCCAGCGCTGTCGCATTGATGGCGCCAGCCGAGGTGCCGCAGATGATATCGAAAGGATTACGTTCCGGCGCCCACCCGGCTTCGGTGAGGATTGACGCAATCGCCTGCATCACACCGATCTGATAAGCGGCGCGAGCGCCGCCGCCCGTCAGTATCAATCCTGTTTTTTTGCGTGCCCCCATACAGGGAGATTAGCAGGGTGTCTGTCCTTTTGGGAAGCCTGGTGTGATTGGCATTCGCAAAAAAAAGACGCGCGGCGCAGCCGCTGTACACTCGGACATCAATCGCCCTTCACGATGCCTTCGCGGCGCGGGTCCGCACCACCGAACCATATCGGCTCACCCCGGACATTCATGCGCATGATGCCCTGCAAGCCGGAAGTCTGGTCCATGACCCGCACATTGTGGCCTCTTGCCTTCAGTTGTTCTATCAGACTCTCCGGCACGCGGCCCTGCTCCAGCTCCGTCGGTCCGTTACGGCTGCCGAAATTCGGAAGACTGATCGCCTGCTGCACGTCCAGGCCCCAGTCCATCACGCCGACCAACACTTTGGCGACGTAGTTGATGATCGCGGAGCCACCCGGCGAACCGGTCGCGAGAATCAGATTGGTGCTGCCTTTTTCAAACACAAAGGTCGGCGCCATCGCGCTGCGCGGACGCTTTCCGCCCTGCACCCGGTTGGCAATCGGCCCCTCCGCATCAGCGGCATCCATCGAAAAATCCGTCAGCTGATTATTGAGCAAAAATCCACGCACCATTTGACGCGAACCGAAGGCATCTTCTATCGTGGTTGTCATCGAGATGACGTTACCGCCGGCATCGGCAATCGAGATATGGGAGGTTGAAGGCAGTTCCGGCGACGTGTCGATCCCCGATACAAGATTGAGCGTAGGCGGCACGCCAGGTTTCGCCGGCCCCATCGATTTGTCCGTGATGAGTGCCGCGCGTGTTGCCAGGTATTTTTTATCGAGCAAAGGCTTCACGCTGTTTCCTGGCAGCGGCACAAAATCAGTGTCGGCGACATAACGTGCACGATCAGCGTAAGCGAGCCGCCCCGCTTCCGAAAAAAAATGTACGCCTGTGGCGTCAAGCACGCCATCCTTCGGTGGGTAACGGCCGATATCGCGGGTTTCCAGCATGCCGAGCATCTGTGCGATAGCGATGCCGCCTGACGATGGCGGCGGCATGCCGCACACGGTCCAACGCCTGTAGTCGGTGCAAATCGCACCACGGATCCTCGCTTGGTATGCGCCAATATCGGCAGCGGTCAGGCGGCCCGGATTGGTGCGATGGCCTTTCACTTTCGCTTCGATGTCGCGCGCAATCTGGCCTTTATAAAACACATCGGCGCCGCCACTGGCGATGTCACGAAACACCTGCGCCAGCTCAGGGTTTTTCAGTACATGGCCCGCCGGCCATGGCTTGCCATCCGCGTCGTAAAAATAAGCCGCGGCGACTGCATCTTTTTTCAAATGCTGATCGGCCTGCAGCAGTGCCGCCAGCCGCGGGCTGACCGCAAAACCCTGGTCGGCGAGCCTGATTGCAGCATCGAACAGCACCGCCCATCGCAACTTGCCATACTGCCTGTGCGCCAGTTCAAGCATGCGCAATACGCCCGGCGCACCAACCGATCGGCCGCCGACCACGGCATCATGAAAGCGCATCACCTTGCCGTCGGCATCCAGGAATAATTTTTCGGTGGCTGCGGCTGGCGCCGTCTCCCGGCCATCGTATGCGCGGACCGTGCTGCCGTCGAAATGCATCAGGAAGGCGCCGCCGCCGATGCCCGACGATTGCGGCTCAACCAGCGCCAGCACCATTTGTGTCGCGATTGCCGCATCGATGGCGGAACCGCCCGCCTTCAGCACCTGGTAACCGGCATCGGCTGCCAGGGGATTGGCGGCGGCGACCATGAACTTCTTCGCCGTCCATCCGGATTTTTCGGTATAGCCGCTCGCGCCTTCCGGCGCCTGCTGCCCGCTCTGCGCGCTGGCACAGCCGGCCAGCAATGCGATCACCAGTGTTAACGCTGTAGACCTGAAGTGCACAAGGTGTCCCGATGACAGGTGACGGCGACGCGGCGATTACTTCGGCTGCATCCGGATCGCGCCGTCCAGGCGGATCGTCTCACCATTCAGCATCACGTTTTCAATGATGGTCTTTGCCAGATGCGCATACTCCGCGGGCTTGCCCAGACGCGGTGGGAACGGTGCCATCTTGCCCAATGCATCCTGCACTTCCTGCGGCATGCCAAGCAGCATCGGGGTCTCGAACAGGCCCGGCGCGATCGTCATCACGCGTATGCCCTTGCTCGACAAATCGCGCGCCATCGGCAAGGTCAGCCCAACCACCGCGGCCTTGGATGACGCGTACGCTGCCTGGCCAATCTGGCCATCGTAGGCGGCGACCGAAGCGGTGTTGATGATGACACCGCGTTCACCCTGGTCATTGGCATCGCTTTTCGCCATCACATCCGCGGCCAGCCGCGCCATGTTGAAGGTGCCGACCAGGTTGATGTTGATCGCTCTCTGGAAAACATCAAGCGCATGAGGACCGTCCCGGCCTACCGTTTTCGCCGCCGGTGCGACACCCGCGCAATTGACGAGGCCGCGCAGTGTGCCGAGCGCCAGCGCTGCCTCCACTGCCGCCTTCCCGTCGGCTTCCGATGTCACGTCACATTTCACAAACGTGCCCTGCAATTCAGCCGCCAGCTTTTCACCGGCCTCGGGCTGCACATCAGCCAACACCACTTTGCCGCCATTGTCGACGATCATGCGCGCTGTCGCCGCACCCAGGCCAGACGCGCCACCGGTAATGATGAAGACGTTGTTATTGATTTGCATTTTTTCCTCTATGGCAAGTGAATAATCATGGCGAAACTTGCATGCCTTTACACACACGGAAAGCTTCGCCAATTGTAGCGAGTTTGAATTTAAAAAGGCAGCCGAAGCTGCCCTTCTCTTGCCACACCTGTTTGTATTTAACTCTTGCCTGCTGGCAGCACCGCAGGAACGGGCGCGGCCGGCGCCGTCATGGCGGGCGCGCTGATCGCCGGCTTCGACGATACAGCATGTGCTCCTGTGAACTGCATGCCGGTTGCCGGCAGCAGCGGCACGATCAGCAAGGCCACGATGTTGATGATCTTGATCAACGGGTTGACGGCCGGGCCGGCTGTGTCCTTGTACGGATCGCCGACGGTATCACCCGTCACCGCCGCCTTGTGCGCTTCCGAACCCTTGCCGCCATGATGGCCGTCTTCGATATATTTTTTCGCGTTGTCCCATGCACCGCCGCCGGTGGTCATCGAAATCGCGACGAAGATACCAGTCACGATGGCGCCCATCAGCACACCACCCAATGCGGCTGGCCCAAGGATCAGGCCGACCAGAATCGGCACCACCACTGGCAACAGCGACGGCACAATCATTTCCTTGATCGCCGCCGTGGTCAGCATGTCGACTGCCTTGTCATATTCAGGCTTGCCGGTGCCGTCCATGATGCCCTTGATATCGCGGAACTGGCGGCGCACTTCGACCACCACGGCGCCGGCGGCGCGTCCTACCGCTTCCATCGCCATCGCACCGAACAGGTAGGGAATCAGGCCGCCGATGAACAGGCCGACAATGACCATCGGGTTCGACAGGTCGAACGACGTGCTTTTGCCAACAGCATCCAGGGCGTGGGTGTAATCGGCGAACAGCACCAGCGCGGCAAGGCCGGCCGAACCGATTGCATAACCTTTGGTCACGGCCTTGGTGGTGTTGCCGACCGCGTCGAGCGGATCGGTAATCGCACGCACCGAATCCGGCATGTGGGACATCTCGGCGATGCCGCCGGCGTTGTCGGTAATCGGGCCATAAGCGTCGAGCGCGACGATGATGCCGGCCATCGACAGCATCGAGGTGGCGGCAATGGCAATGCCATACAAACCGCCGAGCCAATACGACACCAGGATCGCGAGACAAACCGACAGCACCGGATAAGCGGTGGATTTCATCGATACGCCGAGGCCGGCAATGATGTTGGTGCCATGGCCCGTGGTCGAGGCCTGCGCAACGTGCTGGACCGGCTTGAAGTCAGTGCCCGTGTAGTATTCGGTGATGTAGACCATCAGGCCGGTCAACACGATGCCGACGATTGCCGAGCCCATCATCGGCACCCGCATTTCCGGTGGCATGACCAGCCAGGTGACGACTGCAAATCCGACCAGCGACAGTCCCGCCGCCCACCACAATCCGGTGTACAGCGCCGACATGATTTTTTTGCCCGGCTTGGCCTTGACCATCGAGCAGCCGATGATCGATGCGATGATCGACACGGCGCCGAGCAGCAAGGGATAAATCGCCGCCTGCATTTCAAAACCCTTGATCATCAGCGTGCCAAGCAGCATGGTGGCAATCAGCGTCACGACATAGGTTTCGAACAGGTCGGCGGCCATGCCGGCGCAGTCGCCGACGTTGTCGCCGACGTTATCGGCAATCACCGCCGGGTTGCGCGGATCATCCTCGGGAATCCCGGCTTCGACCTTGCCCACCAGATCGGCGCCGACGTCGGCGCCCTTGGTGAAAATGCCGCCGCCCAGACGCGCAAAAATCGAGATCAGCGAGGCGCCGAACGCCAGGCCGATCAGCGGCTTGATGACGTCATGCTGGGATACCGTGTAGCCCGCGCCATGCGGCGCGGTAGCAATCAGCACCCAGTAGAAAATGGTCACGCCCAGCAGACCCAGGCCAACAACCAGCATGCCAGTGATCGCGCCGCCCTTGAAAGCGACATCGAGTGCCTCGTTCATCCCCCTGGTGGCTGCCTGCGCGGTGCGCACATTGGCGCGTACCGACACATTCATGCCGATGAAACCGCAGGCGCCAGACAGCACGGCGCCGATCAGAAAGCCCATTGCGGTGGTGAATCCCAGACCCGGGACAAAGGCAATGATCAGGAACAGCACCACGCCCACAATGGCGATCGTGCGGTACTGCCTGGCCAGATAGGCCGCCGCCCCCTGCTGGATCGCAAGCGCGATTTCCTGCATTCGTGCATTACCGGCGTCCTGCTTCAGGATCCAGCTACGAGACATCAATCCATAGACGACGGCGATAATGCCGCACGCTATAGCGAACCACAAGCTTGCTGCTGCTGCCATATTGACTCCTCCTTATTATCACGACAAAGTTATAACCACTACGACATGTCGATGGACGGCGACGGCAGGCAATATTCAATATGAATTGGTATCTGCTGTCGTCGTCCTACGATTACTGCGTACTGCAAAACTTTCCGCTGCCCTGTTCTGGTAAATCTGTTTTTGTGTGGCTGGGCTCGCCGAGTCTGGTAATGAAAAGCAAACATGAAAAAAGCGGACACACGGTCCGCTTTTTTTTTATTCAGCAAGCGCCTTGAACGCGCTTTCGCGAATGGCGTCGACTGGGCCGACTCCGGCTATCTTGCGGCATTTCGGCGCGCCTGGCTTGCCAGACTTCGCCCACTGGCTGTAATAATCAATCAGTACCTCGGTCTGGTCGTGGTACACGGCCAGACGTTTCTTGACGGTTTCTTCCTTGTCGTCATCGCGCTGGACCAGATCCTCGCCCGTCGCATCGTCCTTGCCTTCCACCTTGGGCGGATTGAACTTCACATGGTAACTGCGGCCCGATGCGGGATGCACCCGGCGGCCGCTCATGCGTTCGATGATCGCGTCGTCCGGGACATCGATCTCCAGCACGTAATCGATGGCGACGCCGGCTTCCTTCATCGCATCGGCTTGCGGAATCGTGCGCGGAAAACCATCGAACAAATAACCGTTGGCGCAATCCGGCTCCTTCAGCCTGTCCTTCACCAGACCGATGATGATGTCATCCGACACCAGTCCGCCTGCATCCATTACCTTCTTGGCCTCAAGACCAAGCGGGGTTCCGGCCTTGACCGCGGCCCGCAACATGTCGCCGGTCGAAATCTGGGGAATATTAAATTTTTCTTTGATGAAAGTGGCTTGCGTGCCCTTACCGGCACCAGGCGCTCCTAACAGGATGAGGCGCATGAAAATTTCCTAAACTAGTTTTGAATTTTGAAATCTGTTGCGGTGCTTGCGTGGGCAGAAACACCTTGGCATATGATTTTAATCACATTTACTTTGTACGAAACTTACCACAGAAATTCACCAATCCGGTGCTTTGGATTTGATTTCCCCTAATTCAGCCGGTGAAATAAGCTTGCACCCGTGCCAGGTCCTCAGGCGTGTCGACGCCCGCCGCCGGCGCTGCAGACGTAACATGGACCGCAATCGGATGCCCATGCCATAAAACGCGCAACTGCTCCAGTGCTTCAACCTGTTCCAGCGGCGATGGCGCCAGCGTCGGATAGGCTTGCAAAAAAGAGTGGGAGTACGCGTACAGTCCGATATGACGCAAAGGCCGGTAGCCGGCCGGCAGCGTTGCCAGCGACTGCGCAAAACCATCGCGATGCCAGGGAATCGCGGCGCGGGAGAAATACAGCGCCCGCCCGGCCTGGTTCAACACCACTTTCACCACATTCGGATTCAGCACGTCAGCCATGTCATCGATCGCGTGCGCGGCAGTCGCCATCGGCACCTCGCGTGTGATCAGCGCGGCCGTCGCCGCAATCAGCCCGGGGTCGATCAGCGGTTCATCGCCCTGCACATTAACCACCACTGCATCGGCGTCCAGACCCATGGCCGCCGCGACTTCGGCGATGCGGTCGGTGCCGGACGGATGGTCGGCGCGGGTCATTTGCACCGCTACACCGTGCTGCCGGCAAGCTGCAAGAATATCCGCATGGTCGGTCGCCACGATAATCCTCGCCGCGCCGGACGCCGCCGCCCGCTCCGCCACACGCACGACCATCGGCTTGCCTCCCAAATCGGCGAGCGGCTTGTTGGGCAGGCGGGTGGATGCGAGTCGGGCAGGAATAATGACGGTGAAGGACATCTTGATTTTTACCCGGGATTGATAACACTGCGAAAAGCAGGCACGCCAGGCCTGCTGGCGGTCATGCGGATGTCAGGCGCCCGTTGACCGTGCATCCGGAATCACGACAGTTGCCGCGTTCAAATCCCGCGCATCATCCGCCCACATGATCGGAATGCCGTCGCGGATCGGATAGGCAAGCTTGTCGGGATGACAAATCAGTTCCTGCGCTTTCTTGTCGTATTCGAGCGGCCCCTTGCAAATCGGGCAGACCAGGATGTCAAGCAGTCGGGTATCCACGTAATTTCTCCACAATTTTTTCAGCCAGCGCTCGATCAAGCTGCGCGGTCACCGGCACCACCCACAGACGGGGGTCGTTTTTGAGTGCCTCGATCTGCAAGCATTTTACTGCATCCTTCTCGGTGATCAGAATGATATCCGCTCGCATGGCAGCAAAAGGATTGACGGCAAAATCATAATGATCCGGCAAGGGCACGGCATCGAATGTCAGGCCGGCCGCTTGCAGCATGCTGAAAAACCGTGCGGGATGACCGATACCGGCGGCCGCCACGATGCGGGGTACAGGCTTGTGCTGCGTGAGCGACGCCAGGCGCATGCGCTGCGAACGTTGCGCCAGCTGCTCGGCGCTGTCGCCATCCAGTTGCATGCGCACCGTATCACCGGGCATGCCGGCAGGAATCCGCGCGGCGTTGACCACAGTAAAGTCGCGCCGCCGCGACGCCGGCTCACGCAAGGGACCGGCTGGCAGCACCCAGCCATTGCCTGCGCCACGGGCGTCGAATAATATAATTTCGACATCGCGCTGCATCGCGTAATGCTGCAAACCATCGTCCGAAATGATTACATTGACTGCCGGATTGGCAGCCAGCAGAGCGCGTGCCGCATCGACCCGGTTGCGGCCCACCATCACCGGACACTGCGTGCGGCTCGCCATCAACACCGGTTCATCACCCACTTCCTGCGGCAGCGAGTTTGCACTGACGGCACGCGGCGCATCCTGCTGCGTGCCGTAACCACGCGAAATAATGCCGGGAACATAACCGGCACGCTTCAATTCACCGGCCAGCCAGATCGTCAGCGGCGTCTTGCCGGTGCCGCCGATAAATACATTGCCCACCACGATGACCGGCACCGGCAAACGGACCGAGCGCAGCACACCCGCCGCATACAGCGTACGCCGCAACGCAGCCAGGGCGCCAAACAGCAACGATGCCGGCCACAACACGCATGCAAGCCAGCCGCGCCGCAGCCAGGCGCGTGTAAGGACTGTCTCGAGTGTGGTGCGTTGATGAGCCAAGCGCTTGGTTTCCAGGCCGGGTGAATCCGGGCCACCGGACAATAAAAACCAATGGCTGGCAGCCCCCGCAACCGGACTACCAGCCATTGACGATGTGATGAAGCCTTATTTCTTGCCGCTCTTTTGCGCGGTAAACGTCACCTGCGCCATCCCGGCCAGCCGTGCCGCTTCCAGCACATTGATGACGGTCTGATGGGTTGCCATCGCATCCGCGTTGATGATGACGACAGGATCTTTTTTCGTTTCGCCGTTGCCGGCGGTGGCGCTTTTCAAATCTTCCGCCAGTCCCGCCACATCGCGGAACGACACTCTTGTGTTGTTGATCGCATAGTGGCCCTGGGCGTCGATCACGACATTGATTTCCGGCGGCCTTTCCATCGCTTTTTCAGCATCGGCGGTCGGCAGCGTGATCTGCAGCGCCGTGAATTTACTATAGGAGGTGGTGACCATCAGGAAAATCAGGATGACCAGCAAGACGTCGATGAAGGCAATCAGATTGATTTCGGGGTCTTCGCGGCTTTTGCCTTTACGGAAATTCATGGTCGTTCACTTCCTGGAGCCATGCACGGTATCGACAAACTTCACCGCCTGCTGCTCCATGTCGATGATGAAATCGTCGACCAGGGCGCGGAAGTGGCGGTAAAAAATCAGTGCCGGCATCGCGATGGCGAGGCCAAAGCCGGTATTGTAAAGCGCCACTGAAATGCCATGCGCCAGCTGCGCCGGGTTGGTGCCGGTCGCATTCTGCGATCCGAAAATTTCGATCATGCCGACCACCGTACCGAACAGACCCATCAGCGGCGCCAGCGTGGCGATCGTGCCCAAGGTGGTCAGGAAACGCTCAAGCTGATGTGCGGTGCCGCGCCCGGCTTCCTCGATCGACTCCTTCATCACCTCGCGCGGCGCGTCCACATTACGCAAACCTGCCGCCAGCACGTGACCCAATGGCGAATTCTGTTCGAGCTTGTCGATGATCTCGGCATTGATCTTGCCATTGTGATAAACGCGGATCACTTCCTGCAGCAAATTCGCCGGCAAAATACGATTGCGGCGCAGGTACAATATTCGCTCGATGATCAAGGTCAGCGCGACAATCGAAGCGACTAGCAGGAAATAGATCGGCCAACCGGCAGCTTGAATAATGGCAAACAAAAAAAACTCCTTGGTGATGGTTGGATCAGTGGATGCAGAATGTAACGTGTTGAGCCCGCATGAGCAAGCGGCAACAGGCTCGAATTTACATCAGTCTGGACGGCTGTGAAAAAGTTCTTCACATAAACTGTGGATAACTTTGTGAACAACTTCAAATATGCGATGTAAAGTACTTGATTCAAAAGGATATTTTCAAAGTGCACAGGAATCAGGCAGATCGGCTTTTCCTTTAAAATCAATCACTTAGAGAAATACACGGACTTTTCATCTCCTTTGTGACTTTTTAATGACAAAAAGCCGCACCCTGTGGACAGATTTACCAATGAAAGGCCGCATGAAACCAAGCGACAGCATGGAAAACAGTCATACCTCCCCGCCAGTACTGACCGTATCCGCACTGAACCAGGCGGTTGCGAAAATGCTGGAACGCAATTTTCCGCTCGCCTGGGTATCGGGTGAGGTCTCCAACTTCACCCGCGCCGCCTCGGGCCACTGGTACTTCACCCTCAAGGATGATGCCGCGCAAGTAAGAGCGGTCATGTTCCGTGGCCGGGCGCAATACGCGGGTTTCACGCCGCGCGAAGGCGACAAGGTTGAAGTGCGCACGCTGGTGACGCTGTACGCGCCGCGCGGCGATTACCAGTTGAACGTCGAAGCCATCCGGCGCGCCGGTGTCGGCAACCTGTATGAAGCGTTTTTGCAGCTGAAAGAAAAGCTTACCGCTGAAGGACTGTTCGATGCGGCGCGCAAACGCCCGCTGCCGAATTTCGCCCGCACGATCGGCATCGTCACCAGCCCGCAGGCAGCGGCATTGCGCGACATCCTGATCACGCTGCGCCGCCGCGCGCCGCATGTGCGCATCATCCTGTATCCAACGCCCGTGCAAGGTGACGGCGCGGCGCAAAAGATCGCGCAGTCGATCACCACGGCATCGGCGCGTAACGAATGCGACGTGCTGCTGGTGTGCCGCGGCGGTGGCAGCATTGAAGACTTATGGTCATTCAACCATGAGTCGGTGGCACGCGCGGTCGCCGCCTGTGTCATGCCGGTCATTTCCGGCGTTGGCCACGAAACCGATTTTACAATCGCCGACTTTGCCGCCGACCTGCGTGCGCCGACACCGACGGCCGCCGCTGAAATGGCGGCCTTGCCACGCCGGGACTGGCTGGCGGCGCTGGAAATGCATGCGGACGACCTGACCCGCGCAATGCAGCGGCGCCTGTCCGATACCACACAAACCCTGGACTGGATGTCGCGCCGGCTGGTCAGCCCGTCGGCCCACATCAGGCATCAGCGTTTGACATTGCACGGCCTGCATCTGCGGCTTGCGCACGCCACCCGCACACCGCTGACGCAGGCGCAGTTTGCGATGCGGCAGTTGCGCACCCGCCTGTCGGTGCAAGTGCCGGATACGGCCAGGCACAGGCTGCGGCTGACGGAAAGTGCACGCCGCATCAGCGCAGAATTGGCGGCCCGGTCATCACAACGGCGGCAGCGCCTGTCTTCCCTGGCAACACAACTTGAATTGCTGAACCCGCAGCGCACGCTGGAGCGTGGTTATGCGATTATCGTCGACGCGAAAGGCCGCATCGTGCGCGCACCCAGGGATCTGCAAGTGCGTGAAGCGGTCACGGTGAGGCTGGCTGAAGGCAGTGCCCAGGTCGGGATCGCAAGCGTGCAGCCTGCGCTGGAATAAGAAAAGCCACTTGTCTATGCAGACAAGCCGCATCCGACTTACAATTGGCGTCTTGTCAAACAATTCTCTCCCCTCGGACAAACCAAAAGGATTCATCATGGAACATAAACTACCTCCGCTGCCGTATGAAATGGATGCTCTGCAACCGCATATTTCGAAAGAAACGCTCGAATATCACTACGGCAAGCACCACCAGGCCTATGTCACCAACCTGAACAACCTGATCAAGGGCACCGAGTTCGACAGCCTGTCGCTGGAAGAAATCATCAAGAAGTCATCGGGTCCGATCTTCAACAATGCAGCCCAGGTATGGAACCACACGTTCTACTGGGATGGCCTGAAGCCAAACGCCGGCGGCGCACCGACTGGCGCAGTGGCCGATGCGATCAATGCCAAGTGGGGCTCGTTCGACAAGTTCAAGGAAGAATTCACCAAGTCCGGCGTTTCCAACTTCGGTTCGGGCTGGACCTGGCTGGTCAAGAAAGCAGACGGCGGTGTCGACATCGTCAACACCTCCAATGCGGCCACACCGCTGACCGGCGCCGACAAGCCGCTGCTGACCTGCGACGTGTGGGAGCATGCGTACTACATCGACTACCGCAATGCACGTCCGAAGTACATTGAATCGTTCTGGAACCTGGTGAACTGGGATTTTGTGGCGAAGAACCTGGCTTGATTCTGCCGGTGTAGTTTGCGTATCGGCATAGGGGACGGCCAAATCGGCCGTTCCCCTGCCACACCACCCGGCATGC
>JAZKDW010000040.1:0-82075 GCA_040387375.1 Pseudomonadota bacterium | reverse complement strand
GCGAATGCTGCATGGTGGAAGGCGCTGCGCTTTTCCACCCAGGGCTGTCAACATGCCTGATAGCAGCAAAAAAATTCCTGGTCGAGATTGTTGTCCAACGTTGATCCTGAGTGACGATGGAGGCGATGATGGCCAAGGCAACAATCTCAACTGCAAGACAGGCAGAAGGAATGGCGCGCGACGCAGGCGTGCCGCATCCCCATGAATTGACCCCCTTTGTTGCGCGGGCACCGCTGCAGGTGATGGTGCGTTCCTGTCTGGAATGGCTCATCGATGAGCAGACCATGCAAAGGCTGTTCGATGAGGTTGCCCAGGGGCAGTACACCCGCGCCCTGACTCTCGATTTCATGGTCGACACGATGCTTGACGTGGCGTGCGGCAGGCATCCCAGCGCAGGCGCGGCGCTGGCCGCCTATCGGGATCGCATGCAGGTCACGCGCCAGGCGTTCTACGCCAAGCTCAACCGCATGGAACCTGCCGTGGGCGAGGCGATTGTTGCCCATGTCGCCAGCCTGGCCCACAACGTCATTTCCGAACTGCGCGCAGCGCAAAACGAGCCGATTTCGGGCTTCTGCGCCTGCGTGGTCGACGGCACCTATCTGGGCGGGCGCACCGAGCATCGCATCAAGGCGCTGCGCCAGACTGGCAGCGCAGGCTTGACCGGCATGGCGCTGGCCGTGTTTGCCCTGGGTTCGCGCACGGTGCGGCAGGTCATCCTGCAAGAAAACGCCTATACGCAGGAACGTGCACTGCTCAAGGACCTGCAGATCGGCGCCGGCGAGGTCTGGATCGGGGACCGCAATTTCTGCGTGCGCTCGTGGCTGTCGCGTGTGCACCGGGCGCAATCGCGATTCGTCGTGCGCTGGCATCGCAGCGCGTGCCCGTTCGAGGCCATTGACGAATTGCATGACGCGCCCGGCAGCAAGCAAGGCGCACGGGAGCAGCGCATCTGGCTGGACGATCCCAGCACTGGAGAGCGCATGCAGGCACGGCGCATCGAGCTGGCGTTGAATACCCCGACGCGCAATGGCGATACCACCCTGGTTCTGGTAACGGATCTGCCCGACAGCGTCGAGGCTGATACGTGTTGCGATCTGTATCGCAATCGCTGGCGCATCGAAACGCATTACCTGCGGCTGACCCGGCAATTGCATTGCGAGCCGGCGGGCCTGAATCATCCGCGCGCGGCGCTGTTTGCCTTCGCCATGGCAGTTGTGGCAGGCAATGCGCTGGCTGTCGTGCAAAGTGCATTGCAAGCTGAGCACGGACGCGCAGCAGTGGAAGAACTGTCCTATTACTACATGGTGCTAGTCGTTGCCAGTGTGTGGGAAGGCATGAGCATTGCCGTGCCGGGCCACCATTGGGACTTCGTTCGCCGGTACCCGCCCGGCGAACTGGCGCTGTGGCTTCGTGCCTTGGCCAAATCAGTGCCGATTGAACATTTCAGACGAAGTCACCGTGGGCCAAAAAAACCGCCGACAGAACGGCAATCGGGCGCGCATCAGCGCCATGTCTCCGTCAAGCGCCTGCTCGATATGGCAACTTGACATTCGGCATGTTGACAGCCCTGGCTTTTCCACCCTACGGGCTACATTTGTAATAATGTATGTTGCGAAAGTAATGCACTTATTGACTTTTGCCATGCTTTTGCAACATAATTCCCGACATGATGCCAGTCTCCTACAAAACCAGTGAGCAAGCCGTTCTGCATCTGGCGCACGAGCGCCGGTTGCTACGCGCACGCGACCTGCTGGAACAGGGGCTACCGACAATGGCACTCACCCGTCTCGTATCGGCAGGCAAGCTGGAGCGCGTGGCTCGCGGCGTCTACAGTCTTCCCGATCAATCCGTCAGCGAGCATCGATCGCTGGCCGAGGCGTCAATTCGTGTGCCGCGCGGCGTGATCTGCCTGCTTTCGGCACTGCGGGTACACGATATCGGCACTCAGGCGCCATTCGAAGTATGGATGGCCATTCCGCATCATATGCTCTCACCACGGCTCGACCAGCCTGCGCTGCGCGTGGTGCGCATGTCCGGCAAATCGCTGACGGAGGGGATCGAAGAAATGATTTTCGACGGCGTA
Source organism: Pseudomonadota bacterium (assembly GCA_040387375.1). GTDB lineage: Bacteria > Pseudomonadota > Gammaproteobacteria > Burkholderiales > Burkholderiaceae_D > JAZKDW01. Next base: position 79,992 of record JAZKDW010000040.1, on the reverse strand, counting down.
ACCGTTCCTGTCTTCAATCCGGCAAAAACCATTGCAGACTGCTTTAAATTCCGCAACAAGATCGGCCTGGATGTCGCGCTGGAGGCGCTGCGGGAAGGCTGGCACGAGAGCAAGGTTACGATGGACGACCTGTGGCGCTACGCGACCATGAATCGTGTAGCCAACGTGATGCGCCCGTATCTGGAGGCATTGACCGCATGAACAAGAACCGTGCTGCCTCCATTCGCGCAAGGCTGAAACAATATTCGGACGCATCCAAACAGGACTTCAACCTGACGCTCACCCACTATGGACTGGAGCGCCTGCTGTACAGATTGTCGATTTCTGAGCACGGACAGAATTTTCTGCTCAAGGGTGCGCTGCTGTTCATGCTGTGGTACGACGTACCCCATCGCCCTACACGCGACGCCGATTTGCTGGGCTTCGGCGCAGACGATATAGGGTCGGCGGAAAGCATTTTTCGCGACTTATGCCAGATCATTGTTGATGACGGCATAAACTTTGATTTTCGCTCAGTCAAGGGCATGGAAATTCGCAAGGAAGGAGGATATGGTGGCGTGCGTATCAACATGGTCGCAAAGCTGGATGGTGCTCGCATTGCCTTGCAAATTGATATCGGTTTCGGCGATGCAGTGACGCCGGGGCCGGAATCGGTCAACTATCCAGTATTGCTCAGCGATTTACCTGCTCCCAGCTTGCGCGCCTATCCGAAATACACGGTGGTTGCCGAAAAATTCCAGGCAGTGTGTGTGCTCGGCATGACCAACAGCCGGATGAAGGACTATTTCGATCTATGGGTGCTCCTGCGCGATGACGATCTTGATCTGGCACAGCTACGCCACGCCATCGAGGTGACCCTCGCTCGTCGCCAGTCGCCAACTTTGACCGGCGTGCCGATTGGCCTGACCGATGACTTTGCGGCGGATGCGGGAAAGCAAACTCAGTGGCGCGCCTTTCTGAAGAAGAACAAGCTCGAACCGATTGCGTTTAACGATGTAATTCGAACGTTGCGAGACGCCTTCCAGAGGATTGGCGCGATCTAAGCTGGCGTTATTTTCGGAAACAGTAGCCTTTCTTGCCGTTCGTGACGCTATGTCGAGACTGACCTTATTACCCATTAAATACCAGAGCCTCACCTAGTCAACTTTCCCAAAACAAACCTCGGACGGTGTCGTATGAGGCAAGGTTGGTTTGGCTGCGCAGGTAGTGAAGATTGTCGAAAACGGCACAATCGAGGTTCCTGTAAACCCTATTTGTACCTTCATTTGTGGGCAATTCTACTCCGCCAGCAATTGACACTTTTTGAAGTGCATCAAATGATTTTTTCACTTCAACCAAGGCGGTGCGGTCGAGCAGGTTGCAGCATAATTTGAGGTCAATTACTGCTCCAACTACAAACGGCTTTTTTATCGGTGCGCCGCCACCAGGAAATTTTTTTTTAAGCTCGGCAAATTCCAAGGCACGCTTAGGATCATTTTCCCAAAAATAAATGCCACTTCCAAGCCAGTCCCAGGAATTGTTGCTTTCATTTAAGTGAGCGTTGGGCGATTTCAACAAAGCTTCGCCAACCGCTGCATCGCATCCATGGAAACCCAATATTAATCCAGGCACATTTTGATAAATACTCAAAAGTGATGTCATAGACCCATCAAGCCCGGCTATACTTTTTTGTCACCTGTCCAGTAGCCGTTAGCATTCCAAGATCTCGCAAGTAAGCCTGAGCGCTTTCGCGGCTAGAAGTAGCGTTACCGATTATCGTGTTTAGGTCTTTCTGTGGCTGTTTGTCAGTCAACCGCGCTGGCTGGCGCTCGTTCGATCTTGCCGATCGTGAAATTACACCGCCCGTACCAGTACGAGCAGCAATCTTTGCCGCAACTTTCTTTGTAACCGGGTTGGGGGAAGTGGCCATATCATTTGCCTATAGAGTGTGCATCCAGCTGTCAAATCATACACTACGCGAACTACAATCCAAAGGCACGCGTCGGTAGGAATATAAATAGCAACAGAAGGCGGACAGGCAGACGAGTCGAGACGACACAGTTGCAGCAATCGTTTCTGCAACCTGCATCAAAAATATTACGAAATTGGGTCACAAATGCTTATTTCCATGCATGAATTTAAGTCACATTTGGCTAAATATGTTAGCCAGGCACAAGCAGGTCACATTATCGAACTCACCTCGCATCGTAAAGTCGTTGCGCGCATTGTAGGTGTCTCGACTTGTGAACATCAGGGCATCACGCGTTTATTGGCGGCAGGCGCTGCGACCTGGAGCGGTGGCAAGCCCAAGGGCGCAACGCTCGCATTAAGCCAAGGTAGCATATCGTTATCGGCAATGGTTTTGGAAGACCGCGGATGATTCTGTTCCGCGACTCCTCCTCCCAGGTGAAGCTCCATGTTGCCCAGGAGGGCAGCGATTTATTGAAGCAGCGGTTGAGGCAGACCGGCGCGATCGTGGCATGTCGCATCGCATGGGCAGAGGCGCACGCCGTGTGATCGAATATTGTAATCAATGTACTTATTGAAATCGATCTTGCCGACAAAACCGCGCACCATACCTCCCCATAACAAGGTAAACGGGTAGTTTTTTGAGGCGGGTACCAAGGGGAGTATAAAAGCAAAACGAGCCGCAAGGCTCGTCATTGTTGTGTATCTGGCGGAAGCGGTGAGATTCGAACTCACGAAGGGCTCACACCCTCGCCAGTTTTCAAGACTGGTGCCTTCAACCGCTCGGCCACGCTTCCTAACAGGCGACATTATGCCACCTGATCGGCATTGGCGCAAAACATCCATCCACAGACCGCCCGGAGCGGGGAATCGGACGCGTTTCGTACATGCCTTGCGGCCACACTGGCTGCGTCAGTCCGTGCGTCCGGCAACGCTTGCAACGATTTTAATCAGTTCGGACGGCTCGACAGGTTTTGCGACATGGACCAGGAAACCCGCCTCCAAGGCACGCGTCCGGTCTTCAGGACGCGCAAAAGCAGTGAGTGCAATCGCCGGTATCATGCCGCCGCGGGCCGCGCCAAGCGCACGCACTTGCCGCAGCAGCGCAAATCCGTCGACGTCCGGCATACCGATGTCGCTCACCAGCAGCGTCGGCCTTTCGTCCTCGATCAGCCGCAATGCTTGCGCTGCCGAACTGGCAGTGAATACTTCGGCATGGCACTCGGTAAGGACCCGCTTGAGCATCTCGCACGCATCCGCTTCGTCGTCGACCACCAGCACTCTGACACCGTGCAGGTCGAGGGGGGTAAATTCTGCTGATACGGCCTTTGGGCTCGTTAACTGCGAACCATTTTCCTCATGCGTATTGCGGTGCGCCGCCGCATGGGGCAAATGGAGTGTAAAGCTGGCGCCGGTGCCTTCTCCCTCGCTTTTTACCCGCACCGTGCCGCCATGCAGCTCCACCAGGTGTTTGACGATGGCCAGACCCAGCCCGAGACCGCCGTACCTGCGTGTGGCTGATCCGTCGGCCTGCCGGAAGCGCTCGAATACTTGCGGGAGAAATTCTTTCCTGATGCCGACGCCGGTATCGGCAACGCTGATTTCTATATGAGAATGCAGCCGGTCGAGCAGAATCCGTACCTTGCCGTCCTTGGGTGTGAATTTGATCGCATTGGAAAGCAGGTTCCAGATGACCTGCTGCAGCCGGTCGGGATCGCCGGCAATCGGCTCGGCCTGCGGGTCGAGCTTCGTTTCAAGGCGGATGCCTTTTGCGTTCGCTGCGGGCCGTACCGTTTCCAGCGCGGCTTCAATGAACAAAACCGGATCGCACTGCTGTATGTTGAGACGCATCTTGCCTGACGTAATATGGCTCATGTCGAGCAGATCATCAATCAGTTGCGCCTGTACGCGAACATTGCGCTCGATCGTATCCAGGCCCTTGCGCAGATCGGCTTCATTCCTGTTGCCAAGGCGCAGGAGTTGCGACCAGCCGAGGATGGAATTGAGAGGAGTGCGCAATTCATGCGACAGTGTTGAAAGAAACTCGTCTTTCATTTCACTCATCCGCTCGGCTTCCGTACGGGCCGACCGTTCGCTCTCCAGCAGCATTTCCCGTTCTTTCGCGGCATCCTGTGTCGCTTCGTAAAGGCGGGCGTTGTCCATCGCACTGGCTACCTGCGCTGCCACACCCACGATAATCCGCTCGGTTCGTTCGGTAAAAATGCCTGGTTCGGGATGGCCGAAAAATAGCCCGCCTATCATGTTCCCTGCACGTCCGATTACCGGAACGGCGAGATAGCTGCGAATCAGCATGGGGTGCACTGGCACGCCTTGATGCGCAGCCGGATTTCCCTCGCGGACATCGTTGCAGCGGCGCGTGGTGCGGTTGTTGTGGTGTGGTCCGGACATGATGGCGGCACAGTCCTGGCTGAATTTCTCACAGGCCGCACGTGGTGTGCCGGCGAACGCGTGCGACGTGAACGCATCGTTTTCCGCTGTTTCGGCTTTATAAAAAAATGCGCCGAATCTTGCTCCGCTGAGTTCAGTGGCGGCATCGGTAACCGCCTGCGCCAACTCCCGCATCTCGAGTTTCGACGCAAGTGCTGCGCCGGTTTCATTCACCAGTTCGAGGATTCGGGTTTCGTCGCGCAGGGACTCTTCCGCGCGGCGGCGCTCAGTGATGTCGCGGAAGCTCCAGACCCGACCGGCCTTCTCTTCATTGACAACCTGGATTCTGGAATATCGCTCAACAAGTCTGCCATCGCCGAGTTCGAGCAAGTCAAAACTTTCGGGTGCTGACGACACGCGAATTTCCTTTTCCCTGGCGGCGAACTGCGCGGCATCCTTGGATTGCCTGGCCATGATGCCGGTCAGCGGCGTGTTATCCCGCAACCTCATCACTTCTTCCGGAACGCTCCACATGCGGACAAAGTTTTCATTGAAGCCGCTGACCCTGAGATCTTCATCCGTCACCAGGATGCCGTCCGTCGTGGACTCTAGGGTGGCGCGCATCATTGCAAGCGAGCGGGCGAGTTCTTCGGCAGATTCATGCAGCGCGTCGGTGCTGACGGATGTCGCCGGCACACTTTGTCGCCCTGGGTTGCCTATGCGTTCAGCGTCTGGTGTTTCATCGGAGTGCGCAAGCACTTCATCATTGTCGTAATCCGCCACTGAATTGCTCCGTGTACTGCCTTGATTGGCTTTACTTTCGTCCGGATTGACGATTGCAGGCTTGATGCATGCACGATGGCATGATCCGAACGAAAACCCGATGGCGCTGTCCCGCACAGTGGTGCCGGGACGCGATTCTGCAGGAAGCCGAGAAGACTCGAAAAGGATAGCGGAACCGAAAATCAGCATCGGTGCGCCAGTGCACATAGCACGATGAATACTGTGCAGCCAGTGAATTGAAATCGGTTCTTGTGCACGCGTGCCGGCGGCCTATACTAAAAAATTAGCTTCTTCGCGGAGGATGTCATGGACAAATTCCAGGTGTTGTCCCTCATGATGCGCAAGGATAATCAGATCATTGATGCTGATCTTTACAGCATCTCGGCGTTGATGGCAGATGCGCTGGCTGACGTTTCCGGCAAGCTCAATCAACAGGAAATCTATCGTTTGATCGATATCGGCGCCGCGATATACCGCCACGGCTTGCAAGAGTTTGGCGCGGGGGTGCCGATGGATGACCTGTTCCCGGCGTGTGAAAACTGGACCAGTTTTCAGTCGTACCGGTAAGAGTGCTGTTCAACTGACCAACCTTTCGTACAGGAGGGTCACCTCGGGCGGCAATACTTTACGATTCCGCAGCACCCAAGGCATTTCGCGCAGTGCACCAAGAAGCGCGGCATATCTGACGCGGCGGTCGCTCGTCGCGTAAAGCATGCGCCTGGTTTCCTGTAACAAGACGGGGATGGGAAGGCGCAGCCAGGCGACCCAGAGCGCATTGCGCAGCATGATGTGCCTTCGGCTGCCGGGATCGCGCTGCGGTGATGGATAGTGGTGAACGGTAAGCTGCGAGGCATACACCAGACTCCAGCCCCGGGCCACCAGGTCCAATGCCAGCAAGGATTCCTCTCCACCTACAAAAAATTTCTGCTCGTAGCCTCCCGCTTCCAGAAAGGCGTGACGACGGAATACCGCCGCACAGGCGAGAAACCCCAGTAGCGCCGGACCGGGCAGGTGGGCTGATGGCAAGGGGCTGCATGCCATCAACCGGCACATTGGATCCTCGCGTTCTGCCGGCCCCACCAGGATACGTGCGCACAGCGCGGCAATCAGCGGATGGGCGTCGAGCAGGCGCACCGCGCGCTCCAGCGAACCGCTGGCCCACCATGAGTCATCATCGCAAAAGGCAACGTAGGGAGTGTGGACGTGTTGCACGCCGATGTTGCGTGCCGCGGCGCCGATATTGTTCGACAGCGAGATTAGCGTTACCTGCGGGAATAGCTGCCTGACCAGTACCGGCGTGGCGTCGGTTGACGCATTATCCATCACCACGATGGCGGGTGGATCGGGCAGGGAAAGCAGGTGTTCAAGGGTCCGTTGCAACTCGAGCGCGCGGTTGAAGGTAAGGACGATGACAGAAATGCGCTGGCACGGCGTATTCACGGAGTTACCCCTTGTTCCATCCTTGCCGGTAATGGCCGGCCTGCGAACCATTGCAAGCGCCGGCGCTTGCTGCATCAATCATCACGCTCGGAACGCTCGCGCCACCTGATGAAAATCAAGTCCGGATACGCTTGGGAAGCGGAGGCAATCGGCTTCCTTGCATGATTATCGTTGTCCAAGCCAGACGCTGGCTAAAACAAGCCCTACGCCAAACAGTTGGGGAACGGTAAAGCTTTGCTGGAGTATCAGGTAGCCCAACAGCGATGCCACCACCGGACTGAGCAAGGTAAGGATGGATACCGCGGACGTCTGCAATCGGCTGATGCCACGAAACCATAATGCATATCCCAGGCCGGAACCGGCAATGCTCAGGAAGGCAAACCCGATGATATTGTTCAGCGTAAGCGTGTGGATCGGTTCTTCCAGGGCAATCGCAAACGGCAGGATGAACACCCCACCGAAAACAAGCTGCCACCCGGTAAACGAAGCAAGTGTCAGTGGTGGTTTCCAACGTTTGGTCAATACGATACCGATGGCCGAAGCAACGGCGCCGAAGAATGCCGCGGCGATGCCGAGCGCATCCAGGCGCGCACCCGGGCCCATGACAAGCAGGCCGACGCCGATCATGCCGCCGATCGCGGCCAACCAGGTTTGCCGCGTATAGGTCGCGTTCAGCGCCGCCCAGGAAAGCACGACCACGACCAGCGGCTGGATTGCGCCGACAGTGGCTGCCACGCCACCAGGCACCCGGTAGGCGGCAATGAACAACAGCGACTGGAATACGCCGATATTGAGCAAACCTAACAGGATCAGGCGTCCCCACCATTCGCGTGGCGGCATGGCGCGCGTCAACGCGAGCAGCAAAAACCCGACCGGTAGTACACGAATGGCGGCAGCGGTCAGCGGATGGTTTGGCGGCAGCATCTGCGTGGTAACGATATAGGTGCTGCCCCATATGCACGGGGCAATTCCTGTCAGCAAAGTGTCCCGCAGTGTCGTGCGTTTTGCTGCTTTTGTTGCCGGCATCCGGCCTCCTGTTATTTTTTTGTTCTATTCAGCCAATCCGGCTCACGCAAGGAAACGGGCAACAGGCCCGGCGGCGTTCGAATTGTAGCGTACCGATCGGATTATCGCCGGCAGCCTCGTCAGGATGAATCGGTGTGGGAACCGGTGAGCGGTTCGGCGGGCATGATCAGGAAATATTGAGTGATGCAGAGGTGGCCGACAAGACCGCGCAAGCGAGGATCACTTGCCGCCGCCGGTCGTGCCGGCATTCTGATCTTTTTCTTTATCAGACTTCCTCGCTGGTGTATCGGGTTGATCCCGCTCCCGCGTTTTATTGCCAACCTGCTCGATCATTTTTTCGGTGTCTTTCTGACCGGGATTCTTTTCGCCACTGCCGATATCGGCTTCATCGGGCAAATGTTTGACTGGTTTTATCATGAATATTCCTTTCGCATCAAGGCAAGCTTTTCTGCAAAACTTGTCATGGTGAGATGCCGACGCAATGCGATAGTTCTGGACACGGAAAAAACAGCAAGCGGCGGCAGGCAAAAAAAAGCCCGCGAACCTTGCGGTTGCGGGCTAAATCCATCCTTTAGGAGGGTGGAGGAGACACGTGCACTATAGCGTTGCGCGGCGCCAAAGTATGCTTTTCATTGCTGATATCAGATATGCCTGTAAATGATGACTGGAATACGGGCTTAATCAAATCGATTGAATTGAGACGGTTGGAAGCGTGAGATATAGAATGGTTCCCTGCATTGTTCAACTTTGGGTGCTTGGCGGGCAAGAGGTGGAAAACTTGTGCAGGTCAGCTTTCTGACCGAGGCTTTCATCTCAAGCATCTGTTCCGACCTGGCCAAGCGCATCAAACTGAAAATCGCTTCCCTGCAAAAATAATTTTCTCGAGCGCTCAAGTTATTTCCGTAAGCCGCATCGATCAACTGTTCAACTGTTTTTTCAGTGCCGATTCTGGTTTTCATATTCGCCTTTTATTTAATATCAAAGGAAGCTGTCTAAGGGGAATACTACGTATATCCGACCGACAACGCTTGATAAATATCAAGCGCGTTGCGGGAAATTAATACCTGCGAGAACGTGTGGGGAAAGGTGTGGTGGCCGCAGCACGCACCTGTATTTTATCGGCATCGAAATTGTAAAAAAGTAAAGCCTGCATCGTGCGATACCCGCCGGCGTATTGGTCTGTCCCCGCTTGTGGCAGATCAAAATGAAGCACTGCGTCTGGCTCAAGAATCGTTGATGCGCATGCGCGCTTCCCAAGGCCGGCATCGTCGTCCGCAAGCACACCATTCATCAATGATTTATAGAAGACCCGACATGGAAAAATTAACGCAAGAACAACTGCAGAATGTGACTGGCTTGTTAAATGAGCGTGAGCGTGTATTGCGTGCCGATATTCTGCGTGAAGTCAATCTCCAGGATGATTATGCGCAGATTGCCAGCGAAGCGCCTGATACGGGTGATTCCTCGTTTGCTGATTTATCGGTAGACCTTGGCAACGCCGCGGTGTCGCGCGATCTCAGTGAGCTGCGCGCCATTCAGAATGCGCGCAGCCGCATGAAAAACGGCACTTACGGCGAATGCGCGGAATGCGGTTTCGACATTCCTTATGAGCGGCTGCTGGCGCAGCCGACCGCCGAGCGATGCGCGCCTTGCCAGCATCTGTATGAGAGGACGCATATGGATGCCTCAAAAGGCGCGACCTTGTAAAGTCGCGGCAGTCATCGATTTCCAGTCTGTTTGCCCGACGCGGGTAAAATCGGCATGACCGGCAACGCGCTGTTTTACAATGCCGCCATCTCCAGATAAAAAAGGTCATGATGAATGCCACGCTGCGCCACCTCGTACAAGCAATGCCCAAGGCTGAACTGCATATCCACATTGAAGGCTCGCTGGAGCCGGAACTTATTTTCGCTTTGGCAAAACGTAACGATGTCACGCTGCCGTATGCGTCGGTAGAGCAGTTGCGGGACGCTTATGCGTTCACGGACCTGCAATCGTTTCTCGATATTTATTACGCCGGCGCCAGCGTGCTGCTCACCGAGCAGGATTTCTACGACATGACCTGGGCCTATCTGCAGCGGGCGCAGGCAGACAATGTCAGGCACAGCGAGATTTTTTTCGATCCGCAAACCCATACCGCACGCGGCGTGGCGTTCCAGGTCGTGATCGATGGCATCGGCCGCGCGCTGCGCGATGCCCACGCACAGTGGGGCATGAGCGGCGCCGTGATCCTGTGTTTCCTGCGTCATCTGTCCGAGGAAGATGCCTTCGCGACGCTCGAGCAGGCATTGCCGCATCGTGATAAATTCATCGGCGTCGGCCTGGATTCTTCGGAGCGCGGACATCCCCCGGAAAAATTTGCAAACGTGTTCGCGCGCTGCCGTGAACTCGGCTTGCGCCTGGTCGCGCACGCCGGTGAAGAAGGCCCGCCGGCCTATATTGAGACCGCGCTTGACTTGCTGCGGGTGGAACGTATCGACCACGGCGTGCGCTGCCTGGAGGATGCCGCCCTGACGCAGCGGCTGGCGCGCGAACAGGTGCCGCTCACGGTTTGCCCCTTGTCCAATATCAAGCTGCGTGTATTTGCCCGCCTGCAGGAGCATAACCTGCTGCAATTGCTCGATGCCGGCATCGTGGCAACCGTCAACTCGGACGACCCGGCGTATTTCGGCGGTTATATCAACGACAACTTTACTGCTGTATTCGACGCCCTGCCGCTGCAGCGGCATCATGCGCGGCAGCTGGCGCGCAACAGCTTTTGCGCTTCATTCCTGGATACGCAGACCAAACAGCGCTACCTGGATGAAGTCGAGGAATTTTTCGGACAGCACGCATAACGTGTTCCTGCCGGGCAGGTGCTGACTTTTTGCGTTAGTCTTGCAAGACTATGTCAAAGAGGACTGTGATGAAAGATGCCGCACTGCCGATCGTGCTGATAGTCCTGGGCGCCGTCTGGCTGCTCAACAGCCTGCAGCTGATGCCGGAAGTGCATTGGCTGTGGATCATCGGCATGGCCGGGGCGGGCGTGGCCATCCTGATACTGGATGGCTTCACCAAATCCTCGATTGTCGCCGGTCCGCTGCTGATCCTTGCCGGCCTCTTGTCTTTCTTTTATCAATACTACGGACTGGGCTGGCGTTTTATCCTGCCGGTCATGCTGATCGCCGCCGGCGTGCTGATGCTGGTTGCACGCTCGCCATCGATACCGGAGTCGCGAAAATTCAACCGCCGCTTTGACCCTAGGGGGGACCGGGACCCGCATGGCTGACACGCTTTCCATCGCTGCGCTGGCCGGTGGGCTATCATGGGCCAGTGGCGTGCGGCTTTACATGACCTTATTCATTGCCGGCTGGTTCGGGCGCAATGGCTGGATCGATTTGCCGGCTGCCCTGGAAGTGCTGCAGTCGCCGTGGGTGTTGCTGGTCACCGGAGGGTTGCTGGTGGTCGAATTCCTGGCCGACAAGGTACCCGGCGTCGATTCGGTGTGGGATGCGATCCAGACCTTCATCCGGATTCCGGCCGGCGCGGTGCTCGGCGCCGCCGTGCTGGGGCCGATGGATCCGGTGCTGACCACGCTGGCAGCGTTGCTCGGAGGGTCGATCGCCGCCGGCGCGCATTTTACCAAGGCCGGCAGCCGGGCCCTGATCAACACGTCGCCGGAGCCCTTCAGTAACTGGGGCGCTTCGTTCGCAGAAGATGTGGCTGTCGCCGGCGGATTGTGGGCGGCATTTTTTCACCCTTGGATATTGTTCGCCTTCCTCGCCGTATTTTTTATCCTTGCCCTGTGGTTGCTGCCGAAATTATGGCGCGGACTGCGGTGGTTATTCAGAAAGCTCAGCACCTGATGTTCATCCAATCGTTACGCATGACCCGCCGTGACTGGCGTGCCGGAGAGTTGCGCTTCCTTCTGCTGGCCTTGATTGTCGCTGTCGCCGCACTGTCGTCGGTCGGTTTTTTTGTCGACCGCATGCGCAACGGATTAAATCGCGACGCCCACCAGTTGCTCGGCGCCGACCTGGTGATACGGTCCGATCAACCGATCAACGGCGCCTGGCGCGCGGAAGCCGGACGGCTTGGCCTGACGCTGGCCGAAACCATCGTCTTCCCGAGCATGGCCAGCGCGGGCGAGGGCGACCAGGCGACGGCAAAACTGGCGTCGGTCAAGGCCGTGTCCCCCGGCTACCCATTGCGCGGCAATCTCAAGCTCCGGCATGCCAACGGCGTGGATCTCGCTACCCGCGAGATTCCCGCGGCCGGCACGGTCTGGGTGGATGCCAATTTGTTATCAGCGCAAAACCTGTCGGTCGGCAGTCCGCTGAAACTCGGCGACCGCAGTTTCAGAATCGCGCAAGTGATTGCGACCGAACCCGATCGTGGCGCCGCCTTCATGAACTTCGCGCCACGTGTGATGCTGCCGCTATCGGATCTGGCTAGCACGGGTCTGGTCCAGAACGGCTCGCGCATTACCTATCGTCTGCTGGTGGCCGGCGAGCAAGGCCGGACGATTTTGTTCCAGCGCTGGATCGAAGAACACATCGAGCGCGACGATATCAAGGGCGTGCGCCTGGAGTCGCTGGAAACCGGCCGCCCAGAAATGCGCGCCACGCTTGACCGCGCGGAACAATTCCTGTCGCTGGTCGGCTTGCTGTCGGCCATGCTGGCTGCGGTGGCGGTGGCCATGGCGGCGCGCCGTTTCATGCTGCGCCATGTCGATGCCTGCGCGATGTTGCGCTGCCTGGGCCTGACGCAAAACCAGGTGACTTCCCTGTACCTGATCGAATTCCTTCTCATCGGCCTGGCTGGCAGCGTGATCGGCGCACTGGCGGGATTCGCCGCGCATTTTGTGCTGCTCGAATGGCTGGGCCGGCTGGTTGCAAACGATCTGCCGCCGGCCAGTTTCCTGCCGGCGCTGCAGGCGGTGGCGACCGGGCTGGTTTTGCTGATCGGCTTTGCGATACCGCCGATCCTTCAATTGCGCAATGTGCCGCACAACCGCGTGATCCGGCGCGAGCAGGATGCGCCGCAGCCGATGACACTGGCAACTTATGGGCTGGGCTTGCTGGCGTTCATTGGCTTGCTGCTGTGGCAGGCCGGCAATCTGCAGCTGGGCCTGTTGACGGCAGGCGGATTCCTGGGCGGCTTTGCCTTGTTTGCGCTTGTCGGCTGGCTCGGCCTCAAATCATTGCGCGGACTGCGCGGTGCGATCGATCATCCGAGCTGGCGCTTCGCGGTCACCGCATTGCAGCGCCGGCCCGGCGCCAGCGTGGTGCAGATCGTGGCGCTGGCATCCGGCCTGATGGCCTTGCTGCTGCTGACGGTCATCCGTGGCGACCTGGTGGATGCGTGGCGGCAGTCGACGCCGCCCGACGCGCCCAACCAGTTCATGCTGAATATCCAGCCGGACCAGAAAGAAGCAATCGAAAAACGCCTGGTGGCCAATGGCATCGCCGCACCGGCGCTGTATCCGATGATCCGCGGCCGCCTGGTCCAGATAAACGACACTCCGATCACCGGCGACACGTATGTGGAGGATCGCGCCAGGCGCCTGGTCGACCGCGAGTTCAACCTGTCGACCATGCGTGATGTGCCGGCGCAGAATGTCGTCACCGCCGGCCGCTGGTACGACGACAGCAAGCCGGAAGCGTCGGTGGAAGAAGGCCTGGCCAAGACCTTGAACCTGAAGCTCGGCGACCGCCTCACCTTCGACATCGGCGGCCAGTCGGTGGAAGCGCCGGTTACCAGTTTGCGCAAACTCGAATGGGGCTCGATGCGGGTGAATTTCTTCGTCATCCTCAATCCGAAGGCGATGGCCGACATGCCGCAGACCTGGATCACCGCGTTCAAGCTGCCGGCTGAAAAAGACGGTGTGGTCAACAGGCTGGTGCAGGATTTCCCGAACCTGACCGTGGTGGATATCGGCAGCGTGGTCAAGCAGATCCAGGACGTGATCGACCAGGTGGTGACCGCGGTCGAATTCCTGTTCCTGTTCACGCTAACATCCGGATTGCTGGTGCTGTATGCGGCGCTGGTCGGGTCACAGGACGAACGCACGCGCGAGGCCGGCCTGTTGCGCGCGCTGGGCGCGACCCGCAAGCAGCTGTCGCAGGCGCAATGGATTGAATTCTTGCTGGTCGGCGGTCTGGCGGGCGCGCTTGCCGCTACCGGCGCCGCTGGCGTTGGCTGGGCGCTGGCCAGGTATGTCTTCAAATTCGAATGGAGCTTCAGCCCGATCGTGTGGCTGGCAGGCCTGGCGGTCGGCGCGGCATGCGCATTCATCGGTGGCTGGATCGGCTTGCGCAACGTACTCAATCAACCGCCGCTGCAGACCCTGCGGGAGGGTTGAATTTTTTTGCGGGGACGTTCATCGGCGTTCCCGCCTTCCCCGCCGTTCCTGCCCATCAAATCCTTCGTCCGGCCTCCCGGCACTACTCGTAAAGCCCTGAAAACGCACTTCCCATCCCCCTGACCCCATCCCCTGGCCTAGCGCCAAGGTTTGCGATTGCGCAGAGTGCCAGCACCCCTATTTGTCTATATTAATTTCTAAGTACCCGCTCAAAATAAATTGTGAGTGTCTGCGGCCCTGACCGGCGCGCTGCGGCGTTGCACGTTCCTTGCAGTGCTCGCACTGCGGCGGCCCGCGCGCCTTGCATCACATCCGGCCAGAGCCGCATCCATCTCACAATTTATTCTGGTCGGGTACTTAGTAAATGGAAGTGAAGCGGCATGGCCGCAGGTTGTATTCCCTCTGAAGCAAGATGTTCCGCAGAAATGAAGAAAAAAGCAAGACAGGACGATTGCATTCTTCAGGCTTGCCTAATCAAGTGAGATGACACCATGACTCTTGTTTTACACAACCGGCTGAAAAAATGCGGCATGATTTTTTTGCTCTCCGGCGTCGCCGCATGCAGCTCCGTCGCGCCAGGCATGCATTTCAATAACGCCACGACCAAGGCCGAGACCGAGGTTTCGGCGGCGCCCATACCGACCATGATCAAGCCGATCACACCGCAGCTGGTGAAAGATGAAAAAGTGCTGCGCGAACAGCAGGCCAGCGAGGATCTCAGCCGTCTGGTCACGCCCCCGGCGCCTTACAGCATCGATAGCGGCGACATACTGTCGATCGTCGTGTGGGATCATCCCGAGCTTGCCGGCGCCGTGATGAATACACCGGGCGCGAGTGTGGCAGGTGTGGATGCCGGACCCGGCACCCAGCCGCCGGCGGGTTTTGTCGTCGATCACGAAGGCATGGTGCAGTTTCCTTACGCCGGAAAATTGCGGCTGGCCGGTCTGACCGAGGAGCAGGCGCGCAACCTGCTGAGCGCAAAGCTGGCGCACTACATCAATCAGCCTATCGTGACGCTGCGTGTGCAGGCTTACCGCAGCAAGCGGGTCTACATTGATGGCGAAGTCAAATCGCCTGGACTGCAGTCGATCAACGATATCCCGATGACGCTGGTCGAGGCGCTGAACCGCGCCGGCGGCCTGTTGCCGACCGCGGACCAGAGCCAGATCGCGCTCATTCGCAGCGGCACGAATTACCGCATCAATCTGCCGCAATTGGTACAGCGGGGGATCAACCCGGCCAGCATCATGCTGGCAAATGGCGATGTGGTGCGGGCGATGTCCCGGGATGAAAGCAAGGTATTCGTGTCGGGCGAAGTCACCACACCGCGTTCGCTGACCATGCACAATGGCAGCCTTACCCTGAATGAGGCGCTGGGCGAGTCCGGTGGCATCAATCCGCTCAGCGGCGACAGCCGGCAAGTCTACGTGGTGCGCAAGTCGACCACGGAGCCGATCGTCTACCTGCTCGATGCGCATGCCCCCGGCGCGCTGGCAATGGCCGAAAGCTTCGAGCTGAAGCCGAAAGATGTCGTCTACGTGGCAGCGACACCGCTTGCCAACTGGCACCGCACCATCAGCCAGATATTTCCCGGCGCGCTGTCGTCGGCGGTTACCGCCGTCAATCCGGTCAGGCCCTGACGTGGCCGGCAGGTTTTTCATCGTCCGCATCGGAAACAGGGCGCACTCGCCGATGGGCGAATCGCCACTGTCCTTTTTCTTGTAACGGGCATGAGCGGTTCGCAAGCGAACAACATGTTTTTCCAGTTCCGGCCCGTCATGTCCTAAAAAATCGGAAAAATCATTATGGTCAATCCTCCTGTTCCACATTCTCCCGCGCCGCATCTCCCGCAGGAAGTTCCAACGATCATCAGCAAAGACAACGAGGTTGAACTGTCCAGTTACCTCAATGTGATCCTGGACAACCGATGGCTGATAGTCAGCATCGCGCTGGTAATCGGGCTGATGGGAGCCGCCTACGCCTTCCTTGCCAAGCCGGTGTATGAAGCCAATATGGTGATCCACGTGGAAGAAGGCAGCCAGAAGGAGGCAAAAAACATCATCGGCGAAATGGGCTCGCTGTTCGATGTGAAAACGGCGGCGACCTCCGAAATGGAACTGGTGCACTCGCGGCTGGTGGTGGCGCGGGCAATCGATAATCTGCGGCTTTATATCGAAGCGAGTCCGCACTATTTTCCGGTGCTGGGCAAATGGATTGCCAGCCGTAATCCCCGGCTGTCGACGCCCGGCATCCTGGGCTACGGCGGTTATGCATGGGGCAACGAGTCGATCAATGTTCCCGCGTTCGATGTGCCGGATGCATTGCAGAATCGGGACTTTATCCTGACAGTGGAAGCCAATGGCGGCTACCTGCTGACTGAAAAGGAAAGCGATATTGCGTTGAGAGGCAAGGCAGGCGATCTGCTCACGGCCAAGGTCGCGAAGGGCCCGATCGAATTGCAAGTAGACCAGATCAATGCCAGGCCCGGAGCGCAATTCATATTGCGGCGCAGCTCGAGGCTGGCCGCGATCGAAAGCGTGCAGAAGGCCCTGGATGTGGCCGAACTGGGCAAGCAGTCGGGCATCATCAACGTAACCTTGAAAGGCGATGATCCGGTGGCCGTAAACAAGGTGCTGGGTGAAATCACGAAGGAATACGTGCGTCAGAACGCGTCGCGCAAAACAGAAGAAGCCGATAAATCGCTGGCGTTCCTGAACAAGCAGTTGCCGGAGCTGAAGCAGGAGCTGGAACGGGCGGAGGCCAGGTACAACCGGTTCCGCAACACGCACGGCACCATCGACCTGGCCGAAGAAGCCAAGCTGAGCCTTCAGCAATCGGCGGCGGCAAAAGCGAAACGGTCCGAACTCGAGCAGAAGCGCACGGAGCTGCTGATCCGCTTCACCCGCTATCATCCGATCGTGATGGGGATCGATACGCAGTTGCGGGACCTTAACGCGGAAATCAATGCCATTGCAGCCCATGTCAAGGTGCTGCCGTCGCTGGAACAGGAAGTGGTGCGCCTGGCGCGCGACGTCAAGGTCAACACCGACCTGTACACCGCGTTGTTGAACACGTCACAGCAATTGCGCCTGATCGCAGTAGGCAAGATGAGCAATGTCCGCCTGGTGGATCCACCCATGTTGCCCGAGACGCCAGTGTCGCCGAATCGCCCCAAGGTGATTGCCATCGCGGTTCTGCTCGGACTGTTCCTGGGCGTGCTGGTCGTGTTCCTGAAGAAGGCGCTGCACGGCGGCATCGACGATCCGCTTGAAATCGAAAAAATGCTGGGCGTGCCGGTGTTTGCCACCTTCCCCCACAGCAAGATGCAAAAGGAACTGATCGACCAGGTCAGCCGCAAATCTCCCAAGCTGCCGCTGCTGACCAAGATATCGTCGATGGACATCGCGATCGAGAGCCTGCGCAATTTCCGCACCGCGCTGCAGTTTTCGATGACCCATTCGAAGAATAATATCGTGCTGATGACCGGCCCCACCGCCGGCATGGGCAAGTCCTTCGTGACTGCGAATCTTGCCGCGGTCATGGCGTCAACCGGCAAAAGAGTCCTGCTGATCGATGCTGATTTCCGCAATGGACACCTGCACCGCTATTTCGATATCGCCCGCCAGGATGGCTTGTCGGAGGCGATCCTCGGGACCAGGCGGCCCGACCAGTTCATTCATCAAAATGTCATCGAGAACGTCGATTTCATTTCGACCGGCAGCCTGCCGTCCAATCCGTCGGAGCTGCTGCTGCGTCCATCGCTGGTCACGCTGATGCAAACCCTGTCCTCGCTGTATGACGTGGTGCTGATCGACGGCACACCGATCCTGGCGGTGTCCGACACCCTGATCATCGGCGCGCATGCCGGCGCAATCTACATCCTCACCCGGGCCGGCGTCACCACGGCCGGCGAGATTGCAGAGTCGATCAAACGATTGAGCCAGGCCGGGCTGTCCGCCAGGGGAGTCCTGTTCAATGACGTGAAGGTGCGTTCTGGCCGTTATGGCTACGGGTCCCGGTACGGCAGTTATCGCCAGGTCCAGTATTCGTTCGGACCACAGCCGCTGATCGAGGCGCCTCCAGGTGCGCGGTAATGACAAGCGCCGACGCGGCATAACGTGTGATTTCCACAGGATATGACATGGAAAGAATGGCTGAGGCAACATGCAAGCCCGGCGTCGGCGAATCTGGCGCTCCTCATCAGGCGGAGCATGCCGGCGGAGTGACAATCTCCTGTTACGAAAACAATATTCCTGCCTTTGTCGATGCGGAGCTGGAGCGCCTGTATGGAAGCATTTTTTCGTCGCTGGTCCACTTCAGGATCTATGGCGGACCGCTGAAGGATATTCATACGTATGTCGTGCGGCGCGGCATGGTTATTCTCACGCTGCTGATCTTCCGCCGCGAGAAAAGCAGGGTACAGGTTATTAACGAGGTAATCTGGCTCGACGAAGCCGAGATCCGCCAGTTTGCAAGCTATGTTTTTGCCACCTACCGGACCACCCATGTGATTTCGTTCAAGGCAATCCGGACGCAGATTCACGACCTGGCATTCCCTTGCCAGATGTTCAATGCGCTGGAAGACATCGTGTTGACCTTGCCGGGCAGCGCGCAGGAATACCTGGCCAGCCTGGGGAAGAACACCCGCCGTAATATCCGGCGTTATATGGAAAAGACCAAGCGCGCCTTTCCGCAGTTCAGCTTCCAGGTATTCGAAAAAGGAGACGTGAGCGAACAGCAAATCCGCGACATCATCGACCTCAACCGGGCGCGGATGGCGGACAAGAACAAGTCTTCCCTGATTGACGAGGAAGAGACGCGCCGCATCATCAGCCTGACCAGGCAATGCGGCCTGGTCGGCGTTGCCATGATCGATGGACGGGTGTGCGCCGGCGCTCTCAGCTATCGTGTCGGCAGCAACTACTTCCTCAGCATCCTTGCCCACGATCCCGCCTGCGATGAATTCTGGATGGGGATTTTGTGCTGCTACCTGACCGTGTGTGAATGCATCGCGCGCGGCGGCAAGGAATTCCATTTCCTGTGGGGGCGCTACGAATACAAATTCACGCTGCTTGCGGTCCAGCGGGATCTGAGCAATCTTGCCGTCTACCGTTCCCTGGCCCGGCAGGTGATGCATGGCGACCTGGTATTGAAGATGGCGCTTGGCGGCTATCGGCGGCAGGCAAGCCTGCGGCTGCACGATGCCATGCGCCGCGACAATGCCTTGGCGCGGTTGGCACTGGGAGCCTTGCATTTCGGGCGGCGCTTGCGGCGGCCGCATCGCGGCCAGACAACCGATGCATAGCGCTGACTGTAGTGCCAGGCGCCGCCGCGCGCGCTCTCCGCTCATGCTGCGATAGCGATTGCGAGCGCCGGGATGAGGGGACAGCATGTTTATTGACACACGGCGGGTGGAAGACGGCTCTGCCATTGAGACAGCAGTCTGCATCATTGGCGGCGGCATTGCCGGCATCACGCTGGCGCTGGAAATGGAAAAGAACGGCATCGAAGCGTGTGTGCTGGAGAGCGGCGGTTTCGAGCCGGACGATGCGACGCGCGACCTCTGCCGCGGCGAGGACATCGGCTTGCCTTACCAGTTTTCGGACGGCTGCCGCGCCCGGTTTTTCGGCGGCAGCAGCAATTGCTGGGGCGGGTGGTGCAGGCCGCTGGATGCCTGGGACTTCGACCGGCGCGATTGGGTGGCGCATAGCGGCTGGCCTTTCGGACTGGAGGAACTCGCGCCGTACTATGCACGTACGCATGCGTTGCTCAGGCTGGGCCCTCAGAATTACGAACCCGCCTACTGGGAACGGGAGATCGGCCGCAATGATGTGCGCAGAATTCCCATCGTCACCGGCAAGGTCAGGGACACGATTTCGCAGTTCAGTCCGCCGGCCAGATTCGGCAAACTTTACCGCGAAAAGCTGCGTCTCTCCCGGTGCGTGCGCGTTTTCCTGTATGCCAATGCGGTGGAAATCGATACCGGAAAAGCGGCGCATACGGTGTCGCAAATCCACGTCGCGACGCTGAGCGGCCGCAGGCTCACGGTGTCGGCAAAATCGTTCGTGCTGGCCACCGGAGGCATCGAGAATTGCCGCTTGCTGCTGTCCTCGAACAAGGTGCAGACCGTGGGACTGGGAAATGGCAACGATCTGGTCGGGCGATTTTTCATGGATCATCCGCGCTTGCAATCCGGCGACATCCGGTTCACCAAACCGTGGTCGCGCAACAAGCTCTACGACATCAAGTATCACTACATGAACTCCGCGGTTTCCGCGCATGGCACGCACATTGCGTCGCAGCTCGCGCTGACATCCGAGGTCCTGCAGCAGGAGCGGCTGCTCAATGCACGCGCGTGGTTCTCTTCCATTTTTCCCGGCGAGGGCAGCGAGGGTGCGCAGGCACTGTTCCGCTGCAAGCAGGCGCTGCTGCAAAAGGATCAGGCAGGATGGAGCCTGCGCAAGGACCTGCTTACCATGGCAACCCATCCGCTGGATACCCTGGGTTATGGCTTCACGCGGCTGTTTCATCCGCGTTCACTGATCCGGGGCGTGAAGTTCCAGATCATCGTCGAGCCGGAGCCCGATCCGGATAGCCGCGTCACCCTGTCTCCATTCCAGAAAGACCGCCTTGGCATGAATCGCGTGCGTGTCGACTGGCGGCTCGGCACGCAGGTGCGGCGCACCTTCGACCGCACGCTGGCGCTGCTTGCCGATGAACTGCGGCAGGGCGGCGTGGCCGATGTGGCGCTTGATCCCTTGATCGAGGGCGGCGACTGGCCCGCCAGCCTGGAAAAGGAGGGGACATGGCATCACATGGGAACGACCCGGATGCATGATTCGGCCAAGCAGGGAGTGGTCGACCGCAACGGCAAAGTGCATGGAATGTCGAACCTGTATATCGCCGGCAGTTCCGTATTCCCTACCGCAGGGGCCAATTTCCCGACCATCACGATTGCCGCCCTGACCCTCAGGCTATCGGAATGGATCGTCAATGAACTGGATAATTCCCGGCTTCCAGAGGCCATCGTCGCGCCGGTCATCAAGGTGTTGCCGACCGTAGCCGGCGATGTGGAGGAAAAGGCCGCCATGGCCGCCGCTCCCTCGAATGGCGGACTGCTGGTCCAGATGAGCAATGAGGGGTGTTGATCATATTGATTAAAAGCTGACGTGAACATTCACCGAACCGGCCTCCTCTTTACACTGGCGATCATCATTGCCACATTGCCGGCCTTGCCGGCCGGTGCCGGCAAGCGCGCGGGGCAGGAGAATGCGCCGCTGCCGCTGCCTGCCCTTATCCATGACGGCATGACAATCAACCTTCTTTGCGGCCGCACCTATACCGGTCCCCTGAACCTGATCGGCAAGCGCAATGTCCAGGTGAAAACAGCGGGAGGATGCGGGAAAGCCAGCATCGCCCCTGGCCAGCCGGTGATGGGCTGGACCCACTATCGGGGGAAGATATTTTCGGCGCCGATCGGCTTTGCGCCAGTGCAAGTGGCTCTTGCCGGCGCGCCGATGGCGCTCGCCCATTATCCTGACGCGCCGCTCACCTGGGTGAAGGGAAAACGCAGGGGCCCCGACAGGCTGCAATACCGATGGCCGGACAGCGACCTGCGTGGCGCGGCGCTGGTGTTTCGCGCCAACGACTGGCTGATCGAGACACGCACGATCGCTGGTCATGACGATGGCGTGATCGAGCTGGCGCCGAAAAAAGGCGATGCCTTCGACCTGAATCCGGAAACCGAATTTTATGTCGAAGGAAAATTGTGGATGCTGGACCATCCGGGCGAGTGGGCCGTGCACAAGGGCAGGTTATATCTGTGGGCGCCCGATGGCCAATCGCCGGAGGGGCGCGCATGGGCGGCGCCGAGAAGCGCCGGCATCGATGCCAGCGATTCGGCGAACATCACGATCGATGGCCTCAGGATTTTGTCGGCGGTGACCGGAATCGATGGCAGCAATTCCACCAACCTGCAGGTGCTGAACAGTGATATTCACGACAGCCTGGAAGATGGCATTTTTGCCGGCGGCAGCGGGCTGGTCGTGCACAACACCACGATTGTCAACTCGATGCAGAACGGCATTCACGGCTATTACGGCATTACCCGCTCGGTGGTCAGCAACTCCACGATCATGAATACCGGCATGACCGGCATGCCGAAACGATCGAAGGGAGCCATCGTGTTCGAGGACGCCTCCGGCCAGCGCATCGTCAATAACAAAATCATCAATTCATCGTACATCGCCATCCGCGTCCACAAGAACGCAAGCGTCACCGGCAATGTGATTGACGGCGCCTGCTTGCGCCTGACCGACTGCGGCGGCATCTATACCTTCGCACGCGACCGCCAGCCATCGAACGTGCGTATTGAAGGCAATACGATCAGGAACCTGGCGCAGCGCATGGCGCATGCTGTGTATCTGGACGATTATGCCAACGGCGTGCTGGTCAGGAAAAACCTGATTGAACACAATCCCGGCGGCATGCAGATACATAACGGCTTCGACAACGTGGTAACGGACAATATCTTTTCGTCCAGCGCGTTTGAACATGTGCTGTTCAATGAAACCGGCGCTGCGGCCAGCATCCGCGGCAACCGGTTTTCAGGCAATACATTCGTGTCGGCCAGCGAGGAGGCCACCTATCGTTTGTGGAGCACGCTTGGTGCTGCTGCGGTCGCCCGCTTCGCGCAGTACAACGACAACACCTATCGCACCGGCAAGGCCGCGTTTGCCGAAGTCAGCGGAACGGGCATGATCAGCTATCCCGCATGGCAAGACAGGATGAAGCAGGATAGCCGTTCGCTGATGCAATCGAAGCCTTCCCGGCCGGAGAGCAAGGCACGGCACAAGCCAAGGCGCGCCGCGCCGGCAGAGTAGTGCCCGGCCGGGATCGGATGCAAAGAGCGGTTTGCGAGTCGATGTACGGCGCTGCAGGCGTTGTGAAAGGCTTTGGGGCGCATGGCGGCGTTGCTCATCGCTTGTGTGGCTCGCCACACGGCGCTCCTCGCGCCTTGCCCTGCGCCCCAAATCAACCCGCATCATCCGTACACCGACTCGCAAACCGCTCCAGGAATTTACGCAACACCAGTTGCCTGGAAAATCCGATGATGAACAAGGTGTTGGTCACCATGTAGCGCCGCAGCAGCCGGCGCGGGTCGGAGCCGAGGCGATACAGCCATTCGAGTCCATGGCGCTGCCACCAGAGCGGAGCGCGTTTCAACGTCCCCGCGTGGTAATCGAAAGCCGCGCCAACGCCGATCATCACCGCATGGATGCGGCCGCGGTGGGCGGCCATCCATGTTTCCTGCTTCGGACAGCCGAGCCCGACAAACACCACATGCGCGCCCGACTGATTGATCATCTCGACCTGGGCCTCGTCTTCGCTGGCGGAGAGCGGACGGAAGGGCGGAGAGCAGGTGCCAGCCACCTGCAGCCGCGGAAAGCGCCAGGCGACCGCATCGCGCAACTTGCGCAAGGTATCGTGGGAGCTGCCGTAGAAAAACGGCTGCTGGCCAAGGCGTTCCGCCTGCTCCAGGTAGCGCCACATCAGGTCCGGCCCGTTGATCCGCTCCTGTGCCGCAAAGCCGAAGCGGCGCAAGGCCCATGCGATCGGCGCGCCGTCGGGTGTCGCCATATCCGCGCCATTGATCACATTCCTGAACGCCGGATCGCCCGTCGTCGTGACCACCGAATGGACATTGCAGATGCAGACGTAGCGCGATTCGCGGGCCGCGCCCCAATGGACGATTTGCCGCATAACCTCATCCCACGACAGCGCGTCAATTCTGGCGCCCAGCACCGCGTGTCCCTTGCGTGGAACATGACATGCGTCGGGCTGCGGCAATGGCTTCTTCATAAATGTCGATCAGCATCCTGTAGTTGGATTCCGGGGTGTATCTGGCTTCGTAGACCGCCCGCGCCGCCCGCCCCATCGCCAGCATTTGCGCGGGATGGGCCTGCGCCCAGTTGATTTTCAGCGCCAGGTCCGCGGGGTCCGCGGGATTGACCAGCAGCCCGGTGACACCGTCTTCCACCAGTTCGCCGAGTCCGCCGTGGCGCGATGCGATGACCGGCGTACCACAAGCGAAGGCTTCGATGACAACCAGGCCGAAGGTCTCATAACATCGGCTTGGCGCTACCAGGTATTGCGCGCCCGCCAGCAATTGCATCACCTGCGCCGACGATTTGGGACCGAGATAATCGCCGCGGAAAAAATCCTGTGCACGCTCCCGCAGCGGCCCATCCCCGACTATCCTTATCGATGCGCCGTTGCTTATTCCCATCGCCTCGATCAGCACGTCAAGTCCTTTCTCGCCGGACAACCGCGCGGCGAATATCCCGCCGCTACGCGATTGCCAGTCTGGCACGCTGCTTGATACAACAAAATTTGGCTTGATGCACAAGCGCTCTGCCGGCAATCCGCCACGGATGAATTTTTCCTTGCAAAATCGGGTCGGCACGATATAGCGCGTCACTTTGCTGCGATAGGTGCCGGCTGCCCGATGGCTGCTCAGCATGCCGGCAAGCAGTGCCGACTGCGGCACCGATGTGCGATAGCATTTTCGTGTGATCGCGCGCCATGGCGTTTTGCCCAGGCAGTCTTCGCATACCTTTCCCTCGCGTAAAAACATCGCCTGCGGACAGAGCAATCGAAAATTATGCAAGGTCTGTACCACCGGCACGCACCGCCGTGCGGCCGCCCAGTACAGCGATGGCGAGATCAGCGGGAAAATATTGTGCGCATGGATTACATCCGGCATGAAGGTTTCGCATGCGCGGCCGATATCGCGCACGGTGCGCCTTGACCAGAAGGTCGATGCCACGGCGGCTGCGGCGGGCAGGATGGACATTCCATTGCGAAGCTCGCTATTGTCCCGCTGATAAAACGCCACCTCATGTCCCCGTGCGCGCAGGAGTGCAATTTCAGCAGCAACGGCGACATCCTCTCCGCCGCGCTGTTGGTAGGCATTATGTACAACCAGAATTTTCATAATGAAGACTGACCGCGAAAGACAGCAGGAACAAGTGCGGGCTGAAGGATGGCGGCGCACGAGTTCCTATTGAGCCCGACGGTGCGGGTGCCGGCACTGAGAATCGTCAACAAGCAGCGGTTCTGGCCGAGCGCCACGCAGTGCGCCCGATTCCATTTGGCCGATACAAAAGGCTTTTGTTATTGAACAAAGCAGGCAGGCGCATTTGCGCTGAACATGAATCAGGAAGCCGCTTTGAAAAACTGTCAGCGGGATATTTGCAAAAATATTCCAGGATGCAGAATTTGGAAAACCGCATGAATGCAGAATGCCAACCGAGGACCGGTGAGGATGCGCATGAACGCAGCGTGTCGCCGCAGCAGCGCAGACTGGTTGACGCTTTCCTGGCGTTCAGCGGAAAGATTGGCGAGGAC
Source organism: Pseudomonadota bacterium (assembly GCA_040387375.1). Taxonomy (GTDB): domain Bacteria; phylum Pseudomonadota; class Gammaproteobacteria; order Burkholderiales; family Burkholderiaceae_D; genus JAZKDW01. The sequence goes on along the minus strand of JAZKDW010000040.1, from coordinate 54,656 downwards.
AGCATTCTTGAGGTGGTGCGCACAGGCGCACGCGCCGGCAGTCACGCTTGTGTAAGTGCCCGCGCCAGCAAAGTCGAAAATGCCTGCAAGAGCAGCGCGCAACAGCATGATGCGAAAAAGGCGATGACATTCGATGTCAGGCATTTGCCTTTTTCCGATGGCGAATTCGACTGGGTATTCTGCGCTGACGTGATCGAACATGCCGGTGGTTTCGAGCGTCAATATGACATGCTGAAGGAATTGACGCGGGTCGCACGGCGCGGGGTTTTCCTGACGACCCGCAACCGCTGGCATCCGCTGGAATCCAATACCGGCCTGCTTTTTTTACATTGGCTGCCGGCGGCCTGGTGGCGCCGCATTCTCAAATTGACCGGCAAGACGGAATGGTCTGGCGAGTCGGCGCTGAACTTGCTGGATGCCGGCGCGCTGCAAAAGCTCGCCAGCTTCCTGCCCGGCAGGCTGACGTATGACATCGGGCATGTTCGCCGCAACGGCATCAAGGCGCATTTTTTCCTGCAGCTGCGGAAGAAATTGCCGGCAAAGCCCGAAGCCTGAAGCAGGCTTTTTTCCCGCAGCCCCAGCTCTAACGCAACCGGACCTCGAGCTGGCCAGCGCCACCGCTCTCCTCAGGGGCAAATGGATTGCCCTCTTGCTGCAGATATCGGACACCCAACATGCCGGATGCCTTGGCGTTCAAATGATTGCTGTCCTTGTACAGTGCAATGTTCCCGATATACGTCAGGCATTCGTCCGAATTGCACATGACGCGCGTCGGGTCGACGATCTGCATCTGCGCATGTTTTCGCTTGACCCTGTCGATCGCCGCAACGGTCGATGCCTGAGCCCGGGCCACATGTTCGTAGGGGATGTTGCAATTCTTGTGTTCGGCTTCCCAGCCGCGTTTCTTGAATAAAATGCATTGCGACAGATCGGGTTCGTACGCAGGACTATCCTTGAACACGACCGGCGTCGCGCCGGCGCTGATGATCGCCTGCACGATATAGTCCAGTTTTTTTTCAAAATCCTTGTCCTCCGGGGACCAGTAAGCGGCAAGGACCACGAACTTGACCTCGCCCGCGAGTTGCAACAGGTCCGCATTCCTTTTCTGGCAGGGGCTTGGCTCCTGCAAGCGCTCGGACGGGGGCGCGAATTGGACCAAGTCGATCGGCGAGCAGCCGCCTTGTACATGGAAGATTGCTTTCCTCTCGCCGTCTTTGGACAACTGATCAACGAAGGGCTTGAAGTGGTTTGCATGCGAATCACCGGTCAATAAAATCTCCGCATTCCTTTGTGTTATGTCACCGAACGCACATCGATCGATCAGGTAAGCCAACGTCACCTTCCGGTAATCTTCGCCACGGATCGAGCAGGATCGGGCCAGGTCTCTCTCGAAGGAATAGCTGGATATCAGCTGGCGGATCTCGGCGGGAAACCTGCCGGGCGCGCCTTCGGTGCTGTAAGAGTACAGGCCGACTGACATGAAGAGCACGCAGGGCACAAGATAGAACGAGAGGAAGGCCCGCCTGAACGGCATCTGGCGCTTGTCCCTGATCGGCTTTTCAATCAGTTTCCATGTCGTCCAGGCGAGCACGAACGACAGTGCGACCGCCAGTGCCCCGACCCAGATGGTAATGTCGATCCGTCTGTATTTCAGGAACGAGAAGATCGGCCAGTGCCACAGATACAGTGAATACGAGATCAGCCCGATGTTTACAAGGATCCGGTTCTTGAGGATTTGCGAAACACTATTGTCAATGCTGCAGGAATAGAGCAGCAGGGCAGTGCCGATGCAGGGATAGAGTGAATTCAATCCGGGAAAAACGCTGCCGCGGCTCAGCAGGAAAAAGGCGCCGATGACCAGTGCCATGCCAGCCACCGCCAGCCAATTTGATACCCGCGTGGACTTGGGCGGGAATGTCCGTAGGCCGAAAAATACCAGCACGCCAATGATCATTTCATGCGCCCTGGACGTGAGCAGGAAGTAGGACTTCACTTCCCCGGTTTTCCATTCCGAGACGCCGAGGAAAAACAGGCCCAGCAGCAGGAAGATGGAAACCATCCATGGCCGGCAGTAGCGAAAGACCACGAACAACAGCAGCGGGAACAGGAAATAGAACTGTTCTTCGACTGACAGCGACCACGTGTGCAGGAGCGGAAATTCCTCGGTGCGTTGGCCGAAATAGCCCCAGCTGAGCATGGAAAAAAACACGTTGGCGGCAAAGGCCCAGGATGCGGCCAGCGACGTGGTGTAGAAAATGTAGTCGTTTGGGATAAGCAGGTAGCTTGAGACCGCCAGGGTGAACAGGGAAACGGCAATATAGGCCGGCAGGATGCGTTTGATGCGCCGCGCGTAAAAGTCGGCAAAGCTGAAGTGATTATTTTGAAGGCCGTTGTAGACCAGCGCAGTAATCAGGTAGCCGGAAATGACAAAAAAGACATCGACACCCGCGAAGCCGCCGGGCAGCCATCGTGCACTGGCATGAAAGGCGATGACGGCGAGGACGGCGATGGCGCGCAGGCCGTCGATGTCGGGGCGATAGGGGAGGTCGTTGGCATGTGTCATGCACACTATTGTCGCCAGGCTGTGGAGGCGGGTGTTGATCTTCAACAGCGGGGATGTGGGAGTGGATGCGGGGGGCAGTGATTGTGGCGTTAATGATGCTGATGTGGATTCCATAAGCTGACGCTCAAGGGCTGTTTGCCATTTTGAAGACATCCTGATGTGAGCTCAGTCTGGATTCCCGCGCCACTGTCATTCTCGCGCAAGCGGGAATCCATATCCCGCTAGCACGGGAAGGATGCCGAGATCCGGTAATGCTACGCACCTCTTGCCCCAGATCGATGCCCCTTGACTCAGGCATGATCACATGGCTAAACACGTCCTAATAAAATCGAGTCGCAACCTGCCCATTGCTCATCCGGTCGCGCACCACAACCCTCTCCGCCACATGAGCAAAAAAAAGATCCAGCGCCTTCCATGCATTGAGCCGGTCGACATCGCCCGAATGCAACCATAAATGGAATATCTTTCCCTCCCTGCTGGCATGGTCGAACAGCGCATACAAGCGCTTGATCCAGTCCTTGTGCCGCAAAGCCAGGCGCAGGCCGGTGCGGCGTTCGATCCAGTTTCCGCCTCTCGCATAATTGCGTAAATAGACCTCCCGCTGATGCGGATAGAACTGCACGGTCGTCGGCATCTGGAACGGCTGTGCTCCCTTGCAAAAGCATAAGTTTACGGTCGTCCTCGCATACCGGAAGCCGGCCGATCGCACCATGTCGACATGCTGCCGCCCATATTTACCGCCGGGATAGCAAAAGCCGTCGACCGCTCTTCCAAGCGTGTCTTCCAGCCGGCTTTTACCGGCTTCGATCTGGTACTGCGCGGTGGGGGCATCAACATTTTTCAGAAACAAATGGTCGAAGGTATGCGAGCCGATTTCAAACCGCGCGCCAATCTCAAGCAGCTGGGCACGGGTCATGACGGGAAGGCCTTCGCTGTTTTTGACCGGTATGAAAAAAGTCCCGTTCAATCCGTGCTTGTTCAACAATTCCGCCGCTTTCATATCGGATGGATGGCCATCATCGATAGAGCAGGTAAATACCGCGCCCATGGAAACCTCCGGTGCAAGGTCAGCTGCGTGTCATCCGCGCTTGATCAGTTTTCCCTGAAACACTTTAAGGAGGCGATTCCAGCCAGCCCTATTGTCAATCGGTTTGCGCGCCGCGCCCGCCGCATGCTCAATGCCGCTCCTTGACAGCGGGTTGTCCATCGGCAGAAATCGACAACGCGGCGCGGCAGGCATCCAGCAGACCGGCAGCCGCCTTGTCGAAGGTGTACCCGCGCACCAGCGACAGGCTGCGCGCGGAGAAGCGCTGGCTCAGTGCCGGCTGGGTCAACAGCAATATGGCGCGCTCCGCCCACAGGCTGACATCGAGCTCGTGCACAAAACCATTGTCGCCATCGATGACCAGTTCGCCCGCGACCCCGGCGTGCGGCGAGACGATCACAGGCAAGCCGGCAGCGCAGGCTTCGTTGGCAACCACGCCCCAGACATCCGCGAGTGTCGGAAACAGGAATATGCGGGCCGAACGATACAGCGCGGGCAATGCGCGTTGTGCCGCAAACCCATGAAAACGTGCTTCGACCAGATCCGGTTGCAACGATGCCGCACGCCGGACGTTTTCTTCCTGGCTGCCGGATCCGACAAACAGGATGGACACTTTCCTGTGCAGCCGCCGGGCCACTTCCAGCGCGACGTCGAGCGCAAACACAGGACTCTTGCCAGGCTCCATGCGGCCGCAGAAGATGAAGTCATGTTCGATGTCCTGCGCTCCCGGCTTGGGCATGTAAGCGTCATTGTCGATGCACAGACAGGATTTGAAGCATTTTTCGGGAGGGGCGCCGTAGCTCTCATACAATGCGTTGCCGCCGCTGCTGGCCGACAAGAATGCGCCTGAGCGCGGATAGATAATGCGCCGCACCATCCTGTGAACCATGCTTAATGCCTGTTCTGACTGGATCGTGCCATCTGTCATGGGAACATAGGCAATGCGCCTGGCCCGCGCATAAGCGAATGCGTACAGATGTGTGGGATTAAAACCGTCGGCGACAATCACGTCGGGTGCGAACTCACGCAGGCGGCCGATCACGCTCGGATTGTTGTGAATGTAGCGCTCCTTTACCCTGATGAAGTGCTCGCGCAGGAAAATGTGGTTGAAGTCGAACGGCGGCAAATCCCAGAGCCGGTTTGGTTCGCGCCTGGAGCAGAAAATGACCTGGAGGTTGACATCCGCCATCCGGCTCAGGCGCTGGAATACCGGAACCCGATAAGGGGGCGGTGTATTGGCCACAATAGCAATTTTTAGCATGGAAAATCTCACTAATGACAGAAAGGCGGCACTCCGGTCGAGTTGCCTTCAATGCGGTCGTTTGTCAGTCTTTTTTTTGCACTTCCAGCCCAGTAAACCATCGAGCCTGCCACGCATCACTGCGCAGCCGTGCGCCAGGTCGGACCCGAACGAACCTTTCAGCATGGGACGAAGCAACGGCGCCACCAGGCCGCGTGCGATGACCCACGCAGGCAAATTATGTTTGGCATACAGCGCGCCGGTGCCCCGCGCGCGCTGCCTTGCGGCCAGCCGGTCCTGCGCATTGGCGCCAGGTTGTGGCGGGTCTACCGCATGATGCACATGCGCGGATGGCTCGTAGGCCATGGTCGCGCCGATGCGCAGCGCCCGCAATACCAGGTCGGTTTCTTCCGCCGCGCCAAACCATTGCCCGACACCGAGCCGGCTGTCGAATCCGCCTATCCGGTTGAGCAGCCGGCGCTGGATGAACAATGTGATGGAACTGACGGGCACATCGCGGAAAGCGCGCGATCGTGTCCAGCTCAGCTTGTGCGCGGTGACGGCCGGTTCGCCCTGTTCAACCCAGCGCACGATGATGCCCTGCGGTTCATCCGCAGCGGCCGAGCGTATCACCAGCCGCTGCAGCAGCGCCGGATCGTACCAGCAGTCGTCATCCGGAAAACCGATCCATGGCGCGCGCGCCAGCTCGATGCCGGCGTTGCGCGCCGCGGCGAGATTGGGCGGATGGTGTTTCAGGTGAGTGGTCACGATGCCGAGTTCCCTGGCCCGGCCCACCACGGAGATCAACCTGTCGTCGGCATTCTGGTCGACCACGATCACTTCAAAATCGCGGCATGTCTGGACGGCGAGCGAATCGAACAGGCGTTGCAATTCCGCGGTGCGGCCAAATGTGGCGAGGATGAGGGAAATGGCTGGCATCGTCATTTCCCGGACGCGGCCCGCCGCGCGCGATGACGGCGCACATAATGGCGGGCGGTATGCATGATGCGCGCAAGCGGGTCGTTGCCGGCGTAGGCCATGCGCACGTGGAAATCCTCTTCCATCGCAGCGGTCCGGAAATGGGTCGACAAGCTGCCGTCATGTTCGCGGAATGCGGCGAATGCCTGGTCCAGCTGCAAGGGTTGGCTCACTCGGCCCAGCCGCAGCCAGAGATCGTAGTCCATCGCATAGGTCAGCCGCGTATCAAATCCGCCCGCGGACTGCATCAGGTGCCGCCGCACGAAGGTGGCCGGATGGGGAATGAAGTTGCCGCGCAACAGGCGGGTGTAGCTGTAGCGTGGAGCGACGAAACTCTCCGGCAGCAAAACGCCGCCGATGTCGCGCTTGGTGCGGCCGAACAGCCAGTGGGCAGTGCGCGGCGCAAGATGCCGGGCGACGGTCGACAACACGTCCGGCGCCAGATAATAATCGTCGGAGTGCAGGTGCGCGATGACATCGCCGCGCGCCGCCCTGATGCCTGCGTTCATCGCATTGCTGATGCCGCCGCGGATATTCTCGATCAAGTGGTAGGGGCGGCGCAATGCGTGTATCTGATCCAGCGTGCCATCGGTCGATCCGCCGTCGACGAAGATGTACTCCAGCGCCGGATAATCCTGGGCCAGCACCGAACGCATGGACTCCTCGAGATAGCGCGCGCTATTCCATGTGCAGGTGATGATCGAAAAGCTGAGCGGCATGAATGATTCCGTTAATCGAGAAGAGGGCCGGGAGGAAGGCGATAAATGGCCAGCAATTTTTCTACCGCGCGCTCCGCGCCGCCGAGGCCGCCGGGCACGCTGTCCGCATCCTTGCGCGGTTGAAACGACACCAGGTCGTGTACCAGCGCCTGCATGTCGGCATGCAGCCGCAGCTGGCCTGGCGCCGCCGCATACATGGCCAGCTCGGGTGTGCCGCCCCGATCCAGCGCGAACGTCGGCTTGCCGAGCAATAGACCTTCAAGTATGGTTGTCGCACACGGCTCTTCCCAGATGGAGGGCACCACGATGGCGCTTGCCGCAGCCGCAATCTGCAATGTGTCGGCTCCGCTGCGCCAACCCAGGAATTGCACCTGCCGGCTTTCGAATTCGGCGCGCAATTGTTGTTCGTCCTCGCCATCTCCTGCCACCGTGACGTGCATGTGCGGGCGCAGATGTGGCTGCAGCGCCTGCAAGAATGGCCGCACGCCCTTGGCCGGATACAGCTTTCCGGCGACAAATACAAACAGCGCGTCCGGGCGGCGGGTACGTTCCGTCATTGCTCCGGCGGTTCTGCGTGCGTGTTCAATGGCGCTGATATCGATGAAATTATGGGCGGTGGCGCCCCAGGGCGGCGGACCCAGCGTTCGGGCCAGATTGCGTTGCAGCAGGCCGGAGACGAACAGAGTCTTGTGACGGCTGAATCCGGCCGCGACATCCGAACGGAAACGCCTTACCGCCGCTGCCGATACCGCGCGCTGAAGCGCGTTGGGGTGCAGCGTTTTGCAGCCTGCGCATGCCGCCGGATCGCTTGCCGTGCAGATCGCGCCATCCCGGAAGCGGGTATGGATCAGACAGTCGCTGCCCTGGTCGTGGCGGGTTTGAACAAAATTGATATCGGCGGGAATATGAAGCGCGACATCGGGCACGTGGCCGTGATAATGGATCACATCGTAATGCCGCGCATGGCGCATGATGATGCGCGCGAAACGGCGCGCAATCCAGGGCCGCTTGAACGGAACAAACACGCCGAGCGGGATTTCCTTGAAGCCAGCGAAGTGTCCATTCAATTCTCCGAAAAATTGTCCGCCGAATTTTCCTTCGGTGCCCGCGACCGCAATCGGATGCTGGTCCGAGCCCAGCAGGTCTGCCTGATGTCCGGCATGCACCAGCGCGCGCGCCAGGGTCAGCACATGCTTGGCCAGGCCGCCCATGTTCGGGTAGGGAATATCTTCGCTGACGAGCAGGATGCGCATGGCTCTGCCTCAGGAGCGCAGGCGGCGCGCGACTGCCCACAGTGCCGCGCGTTCGTCGCCGCTGACAATGAACGCCAGTCCGGCCGCCGTCAGTATCAGCAGCGCCATCGACACGATGGCAAGCGTGCCGAGGATGCCGGCCGGGATGATCCACTTGAGCGGTATCAGCAGCGCGAAAATGAGTAGTCCAACCGTCAGGCTGCGGCCCCATCCACCGCGCAGCGTTTCACCCAGCGTGACCGGCACCGTGCGGCCATGGACGAATATCAGGAACAGGAGGCCGAGGACAACCGATGCCAGCAGGTGGCCCACCGCCGCGCCGATGATGCCCGCATGCACGGTGCCCAGGTAGACCAGCGCGACGCCGAAAATGCCATGCGCCAGCGCAAACCGGCCGGTGACGCGCGGATGGCCCAGCGCGTCGTTCACCAGCGATGGAATATTGGTGAGCGAATCGGCCAGCAGCGCCACCGTCATCACGACCAGCACCGGATATCCCTGCGCCACGAACGCCTCACCCACCCAGCGTCGCAGGAATTCATCGCCCGCCAGCACGATGACGCCGAGCACGGCCAGGTTCAGGTAGGTGATATGGCGCAGGGCGCCGAGGTACATGAAGCGCAGTTCTTCCATGCGCTGGGTGGCGGCGAGGGCGGACGCATGCGGATAGATGACGCTGGACAAGCGGTAAGTCAGGCCGAGGATGCGGCCGGCAAGCGTGGCCGGCACGGTGTAGAAGGTGAGGGCCACCGGGCCGGCCAGGGCGCCGACGATCAGCTTGTCGCCGTGCTGATGCAGCGTGGACGCCAGCTTGCTCAGATACGCGTAGGCGCTGAACGAGGTCAGCGCGGCGCGCACTTCACGGCGCGGCCAGCTGTAGGGCAGTTTGAGTTCCAGCTGCCGTATCAGCCATGCCAGGAACAGCACATTCAGGGCAGCGACGCCGACCCGTGTCGCGATGACGCCGGCAATGCCGCCGCCGGCAAGCGCCGCCGCCACCGAGGCGACATTGACCAGCACGCCGAACAAGGCCTCGCTTTGCGCCGAGCGGTCGTAGCGCTGCAGCGCCTGCGGCACCACCAGAAGGTAAGTCTGGATTTGCGATACCGCGAACCCGAGCGCTGCGATCTGGAACGCCAGCAGGGTTGCATCGCGCAGTGTGGGCGAGACATCGAAGAAATGCGCGACCAGCCAGCTTGAAGAAAAGAAGATGGCAATTGCCCCGGCCAGGCCCAGCATGCCGTAAAACAGGAGTCCGAACCAGAATGTTTCCGCAAAACGTTGCCGGTCGCCGGCGGCATGATGCTGCGACAGGTACTTGATGGCGCCCGCATTCAGGTTGATGTCGAGCATGCCGAAATAACCGATGACGGAACCTACCAGGGTAACAATGCCAAAACCTTCAACACCCAGCGCGCCGATCAGGAGTGGCACGGTCGCCAGCGCTGCAATGGACGGTAGCGCGGCACCGCTTGCATTCCATAGTGAGTTACGCAATAGCATGAGATCGGGGCCGGTAATTATGCAGGCCGACCGCGACAAAAGGCATGGCCAGGGTAAGGCCGATCAGCAGCATGGATCTGAATTCAATGATGGGCGTGCCGACCAGAAGTGTCGGTATCCAGAACAGGAAGCCTGCAAATCCGGCATCGGCGATGAGCCGTGCATTGCCGGTGAGGGCGGCGCGGTGCCTGAAATAAAATGCGGTGTAGGCAAGCAGCAGCGCGCAGAACAACAGCAGGCCGGCGAGGCCGGTCTTCAGGACGATATGCCCAAAGCCGCTATGGACGAAATCGAATTTTCCGAAGTGATAGGAAAGAATCTCCTGGTCGCCGCTGAAACTGCCCCAGGTCCCGAGGCCGAACAGCCAGTTCCCGCCTATGCTTTTGGCGGCCGCGAACAATTCATAAAAGCGGCCACTGCTTCCCCCCTGTGACGGCGCGACGTCATACAGCAGGGATGACAGGATGTCGCCGCTGTCCTGGAACTGCAGGCGCTGCTGGAAAAATACCATCGCGGCGACTGACAGCAAACCCAGCGCCAGCACGACGAAGGGTAACTTTCGCCGTCCAGGCAGCAGGTACAGCAGCAGACAGAACATCAGGCCGAGGCCAACGAGGGACGTGCGGCGGAACGACAGCGCGACGGCGGCGATTTCCAGCGCCAGGAACAGCAGAAGCGACAGCCGCTTCAGCAGGCTCAGCTTCATCCCCGGCGTGGTCAGCCACCAGGCGGCGCAGAACGCGCCGAGGCTGGCGACGAAGTTGTCGGCAATGTCGAAAAAGAAGATCTTGATATCCAGCTGTTCGAAATTCCGGTACGGATTGGCGCTGTCGCCGTCAAACCAGAAAAACCGGACCAGGCCGAACAGCGAGCGGCATGCGGCGAGGACAATTATGGCAAGCAGCAGGTTATTTTTATCTTCTTCGTGGCTGAAAGCCATCATCACCAGATACATGAAAATCAGCATGTTGAAAATATTGATGATGCCGGTATAGCTCAATATGTCCATCAGATCGATGCCCGACATCAGGCCAATGACGATGTGCGACGCGAGCAGGAAAAGGAAGGCTAGAAAATAAGGGAACAGCGGCGCGGCCAGGTACGGGTTGTTCGGATTGGCCAGCTTCCTGACTAGCGCTGCCGCGCCGGCAATCAGCAGCAACAGATTCAGCAAGGAGAAATAGAATATGCCGGTGCCGCGCGCATAGACCGTGTTCTCCGCTTCCATCTGCCCCCAGGTGGAGGAGGAGAAAAGAAAAAGAACGGCAATGAAGGCCAGCACGATCAGCTTCGGCGCCTTCAGGCTGACGGCGAACAGCAGCGGCACCAGCAGCAGGGACAGCGTAAAAGTACCAAGCGTAGCAAGAGGTGTCATGGCGGCAGGTCCGGCGAAGCGGCGGCATGCTCCACCTGAAAATGGGCGTAGGTATCGGCGATGCCATCGCGTAAGCGTATTTTCGGGTGCCATCCCAAACCGTTCAGGAGGGCGCTATCCATCAGTTTGCGCGGGCTTCCATCCGGCTTGCCCGCATCGAACTCGATCTGTCCTTCGTAGCCGACCACTTCGCGGATCAGTTCAGCCACCTCCCGTATTGTGATTTCTTCGCCGGCGCCGACATTGATATGTGACAGCATTGGTGTGGTCATCGCGCGGTAAACATCGGGATCCAGATCCATTACGTGCAGGCTGGCCTCCGCCATGTCGTCGACATGCAGGAATTCGCGGCGCGGCGTGCCGGACCCCCAGATCTTCACCTTGCCGGCGCCCCCCAGGCGGGCCTCATGGAAGCGCCGGATCATGGCCGGCATCACGTGACTGTTTTCCGGGTGGTAGTTGTCGCCGGGGCCGTACAGGTTGGTCGGCATGACACTTCGGTAGTCGGTGCCGTACTGGCGGTTATAACTTTCGCACAGCTTGATGCCGGCAATCTTGGCGATTGCGTACGGTTCATTGGTGGGTTCCAGCGGTCCGCCCAGCAGCGCATTTTCCGTGATCGGCTGGGGCGCGAGCCGCGGATAAATGCAGGACGATCCGAGAAACAGCAATTTTTTTACGCCATGGGACCAGGCCTGATGGATGACGTTGGCTTCCATCATCATGTTCTGGTAAATGAATTCCGCCGGGTATGTGCTGTTGGCGTGGATGCCGCCGACGCGCGCGGCGGCCAGATAGACTTCGTCGATTTTTTCGGCGGCGAAGAACGACCGGACCTGCGCCTGGTCGGTCAGGTCGAGCTGCGCATGCGTGCGGGTGACGAGCTTGCGGCAGTTACGCCGCATCAGTGCCCGGACGATTGCCGAGCCAACCATGCCCCGGTGCCCGGCGACAAAAATACGCTTTGGCGTGTTGCCATTTGGCTGCTGCATGATGTCAGTCTTGTCAATAACTGGCTGTGCTCTGCGGCCGCATGCCGGTTCAATCTCTCCCTTCTACCGCATGCCCTACTCGTTGTGGGCGTGCGCGACAAAACCGTTTTTGCGGACCAGCGCATATTTGCGGCAGTCGTTCAGGTCGGCCTGCATCATTTCCCGGACCAGCTCGGCGAACGTGGTTGCCGGTCTCCACCCCAGCTTGCGGTGCGCCTTGCTGGCGTTGCCGAGCAGGGTCTCCACTTCGGTCGGCCGGAAGTAGCGCGGGTCCACTCGTACGATTACCTGGCCGGGCCGTATGCCTTCGTGCATGCCGGGATGTTCGACGGTACCGGTTTCGGCAACGCCGGTGCCGTGCCAGGCGATCGTCATGCCCAGTTCGGCGGCTGCGGTGTTGACAAAATCACGCACGCTGTACTGGATGCCGGTGGCGATGACAAAATCTTCCGGCACGTCCTGTTGCAGCATCAGCCATTGCATTTCAACGTAGTCGCGGGCATGGCCCCAGTCGCGCAGGGCGTCGAGGTTGCCCAGATGGAGGCAGTCCTGCACCCCGAGGGCAACCCGCGCCAGCGCGCGCGTAATTTTGCGCGTGACAAAGGTTTCGCCACGTAGCGGCGATTCATGATTGAACAGGATGCCGTTGCACGCATACATGCCATAAGCCTCGCGATAGTTGACGGTGATCCAGTACGCGTACAACTTGGCCACGGCATACGGACTGCGCGGATAAAACGGCGTTGTTTCGGATTGCGGTGTTTCCTGCACCTTGCCATACAATTCCGAGGTGGACGCCTGGTAGAAGCGCGTCTTCTTCGCCAGGCCGAGAATGCGGATCGCTTCCAGCACGCGCATCGGTCCCAGGGCATCCGAATTGGCTGTGTATTCCGGTTCTTCAAACGAGACCGCGACGTGGCTTTGTGCGGCAAGATTGTAAATTTCATCCGGCTGAATCTGCTGGATCAAACGCACCAGCGATGAACTGTCGGTCATGTCGCCATGATGCAGGATGAAGCGGCGCTGTTCTTCGTGCGGATCCTGATAAAGATGATCAATGCGTGCTGTGTTGAGTTGTGAAGAACGACGCTTGATGCCGTGCACGATGTAACCTTTGCCGAGCATCAGCTCGGACAAATATGCGCCATCCTGGCCGGTGACGCCGGTGATCAGGGCAACTTTAGGATTGCTCTGGTGCGTGTGGCTGATGATATCGGCAGTTACGCGCTGTTCTCTCGTCATGTGTCAATCCTTGAGCTTCATTGATGGAAACGGGGCTGGCCGGATACCTGGCCCGTAAATATTCATTGTCGCGTGGCGGCCGGCACACCGGTTTGACCTTCGTCACGCCAGCGGGTGGATTGCTCTGAGCAGGACGGGATATAGGCAAAATATAGGCATGAGCGAGACAGTTTTTGCCGTCAGGTGATGGATTTGCAAATGAAGGACGTCCCGACTGTCGCTGTGCGGCAGCCGGGCCGGTAAAAAAAGCAGCCCGCGTCAGGCTGACCGCGTCAGGCTGACCGCGTCAGATCGTGACTACCGCGGGGACCGCACTCAACGCGTGCAGTGGCGTGCTGTTGTTCCGCTGCGCCTGACCGCAGGTGATATCGTGCAGGAAGGTGTGGAACTCTTCCTTGACTTCCGCATGTTTGAGAGCGAACTGGACGGTGGCCTGCAGGTATCCCTGCTTGCTGCCGCAGTCGAAGCGCGTGCCCTCGAACTGGTACGACAGCACGGCCTCCTGTTCCAGCAGGGCGGCGATGCCGTCGGTCAATTGCAGTTCGCCGCCCGCGCCCGGCTGCAGGTTGCGCAAGTGCCTGAAAATCGATGACGTCAGGATGTACCGGCCGACCACTCCCATATTGGATGGCGCGTCTTCCGGCGCCGGTTTTTCCACGATGCCATGCAGCTTCAGCAGGCGTTCGCCGAATGCGGTGCCGGCGACCACTCCGTAGGACCGGCTTTTTTCAGGGAGAATGTTTTCCACGCCGATGATGCTGCTGCCGTAATGCGAATGCAGCGCCGTCATTTGCTGCATGACGGGGATGGTGCTGTCGAGCAGGTCGTCGGCCAGGATGACGGCGAACGGCTCATCCTGCACCATGCGTTCCGCACACAGTACGGCGTGGCCCAGTCCGAGCGCTTCGGCCTGCCGCACGTAAAAACATTGCACATTGTCGGGTTTGATGTTGTGCAAGACTTCCAGCAGCGACTGTTTGTCGCGGGCGGCGAGTTCGGCCTCCAGTTCGTAGGCTTTGTCGAAATGGTCTTCAATCGCACGCTTGTTGCGGCCCGTTACAAAAATCATTTCGGTAATGCCGGCGGCAATGGCTTCTTCGACTGCGTACTGGATCAGCGGCTTGTCCACGATCGGCAGCATTTCCTTGGGACTGGCCTTGGTCGCAGGCAAAAACCGGGTGCCGAGTCCGGCGACGGGAAATACGGCTTTGGTAATTTTTTTATGCATGATGTTGATGGCTGCTTTCGGAAAAATTCAAAAGGAACGAGCGGCCGGACCATATGGCCTGACTACCCATTGCCTTCGACCTGCGCAGAGGCCGGAGAGTTCGCCGTCCTTGCCGCCTTGCGTCTGTCATGCAAGGCGCGTACTGCGAGCAGGAACGCAACGGAACAGCACGCGGCCAGGATGTCGACCAGCCAGTCAAGGATTCCGGCGCGCCGGTAAGGAATGAAACTCTGGATGATTTCATCCAGTGCGCCAAGTGCGGCAATCAACAGCAGCGTCCGCAGCGCTCGCGCGGGTGCGCTGACAGTCAGGCCGTTGAACACCAGGGCGCTTAACAATCCGTAGGCGCAAAAATGCAGCAGCTTGTCATCGATTTTCGCCGACAGCATCGCGGCTTCACCGGGAATGGCGCCGATCGCGAGCATCAGCGCAAAAAAAAGGCAGGCTGCCATCCGCCAGTTCCCTGGCCCGGTTTCAAGCCCGCCCATAACGATCCTCGAGACGGACGATGTCATCCTCTCCCAGATAACCGCCCGACTGTATTTCAATCAGCTCGAGCGGTATCTTTCCCGGGTTCTCCACCGAATGCACAACGCCTACCGGAATATAGGTCGACTGGTTTTCCGTCAACAGGTATTCCCTGTCGCCATTGGTGATTCTTGCGGTGCCTGACACCACCACCCAATGTTCGGCGCGGTGGTGATGCAGTTGCACCGACAGTTTTGCGCCTTGCTTCACGGTGATGCGCTTTACATGAAAACGCTGGCCGGTTTCGATCGAGTCGTAGGACCCCCACGGACGAAATATCTGGCGGTGCCTGGTCGCTTCCGGGCGCTGCGTGGCGAGCAGTTTTTCCACCAGCACTTTGGCATCCTGCGCGTGCCCGGTGTCCATGATGAGCAGCGCGTCCGCGGTTTCGACGATCACGGTATTGCGCATGCCGACTGCCGTCACCAGCCGGGTGGTGCCATGGACCATGCAGTCCACGCAATCCTGCAGCAGCACGTCGCCCTGGGTCGCGTTATTGGCGTCGTCCCGTTCGGCCGCTTCCCATACCGATGCCCACGATCCGATATCGCTCCAGCCCGCGTCCAGCGCGACCATCGATGCGCGGCCGGTGTGCTCCATCACCGCATAATCGATCGCGATATCGGTGCTGGCGGCGTAGGAGGCGCTGTCCAGCCTGATGAAATCATTGTCTTTGCTGGCCAGTGCGGCGGCCGCGCGGCAGGCGCTGACAATCTCCGGATGAAAGCGCTCCAGTTCGTGCAGATAACGGCTGGCCCGGAACAGGAACATGCCGCTGTTCCAGTAATAATTCTTGCTGGTGATGTATTGTGCGGCAGTGGCCAGATTCGGCTTCTCGACGAATTCCAGCACGGGTTGCGCCGAGTCCGTTTCGGCGCTGGCTGCGCGAATATAACCATAGGCTGTTTCCGGACCTTGCGGCTTGATGCCGAATGTCACCAGGTCGCCGCGCTCGGCTGCCAGCCTGGCAATGCCGACCGCACGGCGAAAAGCGCTGTCATTCCTGATCACATGATCGGAAGGCAGGACCAGCAGCAAGGGATCCTGATTGCCGGCCATTGCATGCAGCGCGGCCGCGGCGATAGCCGGAGCGGTATTGCGGCGTACCGGTTCCAGCAGTAGCCGGGCATCCTCGATGCCAATCTCGCGCAACTGTTCCGCCGCGACGAAACGCGAGGATTCATTACATACCAGCAGTGGCGCGGCCATGCCTTCTATCGTGCGCAGGCGTTTTAAGGTTTGCTGCAGCAGACTCTCCCGGCCGAGCAAACGTAAAAACTGTTTGGGATAACTGTCACGAGACAGCGGCCAAAGCCGGGTGCCGGAGCCGCCGCAAAGAATGACAGGAATCAGGGGAGATACGTTCATCGTCATGCATTTCCAGAAGGGAGGATTGAAAAAATGCCGGACTAAAATGCGGCATGCGCACAAGGGAGCATCAGGTTGCGGCGAGGTGGCGGTTCAGTAGGCATTGTTCCCGGTCCATCCCTTGAACGCGGTCCATATGATTATTTTTACGTCCATCCAGAAGGACCAGTTCTGGATGTATTGCAAATCGAATTGCACACGCTTTGCCATCTTGTCCACAGAGTCGGTTTCACCGCGGCAGCCATGGATTTGCGCCCAGCCGGTGATGCCCGGCTTGACCCGGTGCCGCAGCATGTACATGTCCAGCCTGACCTTGTAAATTTCGTTATGCTGCAATGCATGCGGCCGCGGGCCGACCACCGACATGTCTCCCTTGAGCACATTGATGAACTGCGGCAGTTCATCAAGACTGGTGCGGCGCAGGAAGCGCCCGATCGGCGTCACGCGTGGATCGCCCTGCGTTGCCTGCGTCACCGTGCCGTGCTCGTCATGCACCCGCATGCTGCGGAATTTGCAGACATTGAATTTCTTGCCGTTGAGGCCAAGCCGCGGTTGCATGAAAAGGACCGGCCCGGGGGAGGTGAGCTTGATGCTGACGGCAATCAACAGGAACAGCGGCAGCAGCAGGATAAGTACGGCCGCGGCAAATAGCTTGTCGAATAAATCCTTGGCCAGGCCGCTTACCCCGCCGGCGACGGGCTGATTGAGATCGACCGCGGGCAGTCCGAGGAAGTTGATGACCTTGTTACTCAGGATATGCATGCTCAGCGTGTCAGGGATCCAGCGGATATCGACCAGCGCATTGCGCAAGATGTACTGCAGCTTATGCAGTTTCCCCGATTCGCTCAGCGGCAGCGTGATCCAAATTTCATGCACCCTGTTCCGGTTGACGTAATCATGAATCTCTTCCAGCGTGTCGATTTTTTCGATGGCCGGATCAATCAGGTGGGCGGTGTTTTCCGCGCAGGCGTGCACTGCCTTCACTTCATAGCCGGTCCAGTTTTGCTGTGAGGCGCGCTTGTGCATTTCCTGTCCGGTGTGCCCGTAACCGACGATGATGACGCGCTTGTTGTTCATGCCTCGTGTGCGCAGGTAGCGCAGCACCGAATAGAGGAATATTCTCGACAACATCAGTGCAATCGTGCCGAGCACGAACCAGTAGATCAACCATAAGCGCGACAGGTTGCCAACGTGATGAATCAGGAAGCTGAGGAACACGCCGGTGAGCACCACGGCGCCCCATGCCGCGGTCAGATGGGCAAACAGGGACAACATCGAACGCCCGCGCCATGACATGTACATGCCGGATTCGGAGAACGACAGGAAGGCCAGCGCGCAGCAGAAATAGAGCAAAATGGTGTGTATCGGATCCGCCTCGCTCAGCGGCGCGCTAAAGCGCAGCAGGCTGGAGAGTTGACTGGCAAACCAGATCGCGAGAACATCCAGCACGCGCATTGAAAATTCCAGGCCAGAAGAATTTTTATGAATCAAGTCTTGCATATGCTTTACACTCTCGAGTGCGGCGCCAATTTCAAACTTTCACAGATTTG
Source organism: Pseudomonadota bacterium (assembly GCA_040387375.1). Taxonomy (GTDB): domain Bacteria; phylum Pseudomonadota; class Gammaproteobacteria; order Burkholderiales; family Burkholderiaceae_D; genus JAZKDW01. The sequence goes on along the minus strand of JAZKDW010000040.1, from coordinate 37,072 downwards.
AGCGGCTGGTTTCCTTCAGAAGGATTGGCGCCAGATTCATAGTAACCATTAAATTAATGATTGAAATCCAAAATGGGAGTTGCTTGAGCGGCGTCAACCGGGCTCATCAACGAAACATTGATACGCGTGATCCACGCATCCGCGGCAGGCAATAAACGATCAAATCTTCCATGACTACAGAAGACTCCCAACAGCCCTCGGCCTACGATCTCATTGGCGGCGCCGACAGGCTGCGTGCGCTGGTGGATCGCTTTTACGATCTGATGGACCTTGAGCCGGAATTCGCCGGCATTCGCGCGCTGCATCCGACACCTCTCGATGGTTCGCGCGACAAGCTGTTCTGGTTCCTGTCCGGCTGGAGCGGCGGGCCGAACCTGTACATTGAACGCTTCGGCCATCCGCGCCTGCGAGCCCGGCATCTGCCGTATGCGATTGCATCCGGCGAGCGTGACCAGTGGCTGCGCTGCATGGCGCTGGCGATGCAGGACACCGGTGTCCCGGAAGCGCTGCAGCTGCGCCTGATGGAGTCGTTCTATCAGACCGCTGACTGGATGCGCAATTAAGAAGGCTGATTGTCAATTGACGGTGCTGCAAACCGGTCTTGCGCGGACCCGCATTCTTATAGCGAAAATACCATGAGCCAAATCGAATTCATCATCTTGCTGGCCGCCGCGGTTGCGGTCATTGTCCTGCAGCTTGTTGCGCTTCGCAGAGGAGCGGGCGCCGGCGTCTCCGCGCAGCTGCACCAGCTGCAGGCCGCGCTCGAGCAGCATCAGCAGCAGACCAGCGAACGCATCGAGCGTGAACTGCGCTCGCAGGTGCTGAGCGCAGCACAAAGCACACGGCAGGAACTGACTGGCAATTTTGCGCAGTTCCAGCAGACGCTGGCGGCGCAGATGACCGCGGTGGCGACGCTGCAGAACAGTCAGATTGACGGTTTTTCCAGGCAGCTGGTCAAGCTCAATGAAGTCAACGCGCAGCAGCTTGAAGCGATGCGCCAGGCGATCGAGCAGCAGGCGCACACCGGACGCGAGGAACAATCGGCAGCCCTCAAGCGTTTCGGCGATACGCTGAACCAGACCCTCGGCACGCTGACGGAATCCAATGCGCAGCGCATGACCGAAGTGCGGGCAACGCTGGAGTCGAAAATCAAGGACCTGCAAACCGACAACGGCGCGCGGCTCGAAGAGATGCGCAAGACGGTCGATGAAAAACTGCATGCGACGCTGGAGCAGCGGCTGAGCGAGTCCTTCAAGCAGGTGTCGGAGCGGCTGGAAAAAGTGCACCAGGGACTGGGCGAGATGCAGCAGCTGGCTATCGGCGTGGGCGACCTGAAGCGTGTGCTGAGCAACGTCAAGACGCGCGGCACCTGGGGCGAGGTGCAGCTTGGCATGCTGCTCGAGCAGGTGCTGACGCCCGACCAGTATGCAAAGAATGTGGAAACCGTTCCCGGCACCGGCGAGCGGGTCGAGTTCGCGATCAGGCTGCCCGGCCTCGGGGATGGATTGAAACCGGTGTGGTTGCCGGTCGATGCGAAATTCCCGAAAGAGCAGTACGAGCGCTTGGCGGATGCCGCCGACCGCGCCGACGCGGAAGGTGTTGCCCTGGCCGGACGTGAACTGGAGCGCGCGGTGCGTCTCGAGGCAAAAACGATCGCGGAAAAATACCTGTCGCCGCCGCTGACCACGGATTTTGCGATCCTGTTCCTGCCTACCGAGGGTTTATATGCGGAGGTCATGCGCCGCCCCGGCCTGGCCGACGAGCTGCAGCGTGTGCATCGTGTCAGCATCGCCGGACCGTCGACGCTGTCGGCGTTGCTGAACAGCCTGCAAATGGGATTCCGCACGCTGGCGCTGGAAAAACGCTCGTCCGAAGTCTGGCAGGTGCTTGGCGCGGTCAAGACTGAGTTCGGCAAGTTCGGCGATGTGCTGTCCGCCACCCGGATCGCGCTGGAGCGCGCAGCCAAGAATATCGAACAAGCCGAAGTGCGCAGCCGGCAGATGGCGCGCAAGCTGAAATCGGTGGAAGCATTGCCGAGCGAAACCGCGCAACTGATTTTGGGCGCGGCAAGCCAGGACAGCAGCGAGGAAAAGGACAGCGCGCTGGAATAAGGGGTGGGTGGAAAAATAAGGGTAGGGTGGAAAAGCGGAGCGCCTTCCACCGTTCACCGTTCGCAAATGCTATCTGTGATCGGAGATGGTGGAAGGGTGTAGCAGGGGTTTCGTGAGGCGCTGCCTCACGCCTGCGAAACGATATTCGCTTGCAAGCGAATATGCGCCCTGCAAGGGCTGCGCTTTTCCACCCTACGAAGCTACGAAGCTCGCCGCTCAGCGGCCAAACATCAGATCAGGCCTTCGAACAACAGCACATCAACCGCATCACCCGCATTCACGTTGTCCTGCTCGTCATGCAGAACCACCATGCAGTTCGCTTCCGACATCGAGCGCAAGATGCCCGACCCTTGCGAGCCGGTGATCCGCACCTGCTGATTGCCGGCCGCGTCGCGTGACAGGATGCCGCGCTGGTATTCGGTGCGGCCGGGCTTCTTGCGGATCGCCGAGGCCGATGCCACCCGCATCAGCGGCAGCGGTTCGTTCGCGGCGCCCATCATGTGGCGCAACGCGTCGCGGGCAAAGAAATAGAAGGTCACCATCACCGCCACCGGATTTCCCGGCAGGCCGAACAGATAGGCGCTTTTGCCGTTGGAGGTGATCTTGCCAAAGGCCATCGGGCGGCCGGGCCGCATGCCGATTTTCCAGAAGGTGACATCGCCCAGCTGCGCCATGATCTGTTTTGTATAGTCGGCCGCACCCACCGACACACCGCCGGAGGTAATGACCGCGTCGGCGTTTTCACAGGCGCAGCGAAAAGCGGCTTCGAGCGATGCCGGGTCATCCTTTATCACACCCATGTCGATCATGTCGCAACCGAGCCGTGTCAGCATGCCGTGCAGCGTGTAACGATTGCTGTCATACACACAGCCTTCATCAAGCGCTTCGCCGATCGAGCGCAATTCGTCACCGGTGGAAAAAAATGCGACGCGCAGCCTCCTTTGCACCGGCACTTCCGCAATCCCCAGCGAGGCCAGCATGCCGATATCGGCCGGCCGCAGTATTTTTCCTTTTGCCAGCGCGGGTTTGCCTGCCTCCAGGTCCTCGCCCTTGAAACGCCGGTTATCGCCGGCGCGGACAACACCTGCCGGCACGGTGACTGCGGTGTCGGAACTGTCCCTGGTGAACTCCTGGGGCACGACCGTGTCGCACCCGGCCGGCATGATGGCGCCGGTCATGATGCGCAGGCATTCTCCGGCGCCCACCGCGCCGCCGTAGGCACGGCCCGCATAGGCCGTGCCGACCACGCGCAGGACCGCCGGTGTGTGGGCGTCCAGGTCGGCGCTGCGCAGCGCGTAGCCGTCCATCGCCGAATTGTCATGTGCGGGGACATTGATCGGCGAGATGATATCGGCTGCCAGTACCCGGTCCAGAGCCGCGCGCAATGCCACTTTTTCCACGGCGTGCACCGGCGTGACGAACTCGCGGATGATCCGCTGCGCCTGGGGGACGGGGAGGGCGTTGGGGTCGTAGCGGGACAGGCAGCTGACGACGTCTGACAAGGTAGGAAGAGTCATGGTTCAGCCGCCGATGTAGGACATCTCGACCTTATTGGCACGCCTGGACAATCCGCTGGTGCTGATCGTGCGCAATTCCGAATAACGGTCGCCGCGCGCGCGCCACACATGGGCGACGGCAGTGGAAATTTCCTGTTCGCTGCGGCCAGCGCGCAGCAGCGCGCGCAGATCATGGCCGCTGTTGGCGAACAGGCAGGTATAGAGTTTACCTTCGGTTGACAGGCGTGCGCGCGTGCAGTCATGGCAGAACGCTTGCGTGACGCTGGAAATCACGCCGACCTCACCGCCGCCATCGTTATAGCGCCAGCGTCCGGCGGTCTCGCCGGTGTAATTCGGCGCGATTTGCTCCAGTGGCATCTCGGCATTGATGCGGCGGATGACTTCGGTTGAAGGAATGACTTCATCCATTTTCCAGCCATTGCTGGCGCCGACATCCATGTATTCGATGAAACGCAGGATGGCGGGCGATCCCTTGAAGTGACGCGCCATCGGCACGATTTCCTGATCGTTCATGCCGCCCTTGACGACCATGTTGACCTTGATCGGGCCGAGGCCGGCCTGATGCGCAACGTCGATGCCGTGCAATACCTGGGAGACCGGGAAGTCGACATCGTTCATCCGCTTGAAGGTGGCGTCGTCGAGCGAATCGAGCGACACCGTCACGCGATCGAGTCCGGCATCCTTCAGCGCCTGCGCTTTTTTCGCCAGCAGCGAACCATTGGTGGTCAGCGTCAGATCCAGCGCCCGTCCATCGGGTGTCCTGAGTTCACGCAGCATCCCGATCAAATTTTCGATGTGCTTGCGCAACAGCGGTTCGCCGCCGGTCAGGCGAATTTTTTCGACGCCGTGGGCGACGAAGATTTTGGCGAGGGTGGTGATTTCTTCAAAGGACAGCAGCGAGGTCTGCGGCAAAAAAACGTAGTCCTTGTCGAAGGTCTCTTTCGGCATGCAATACACGCAGCGAAAATTGCAGCGGTCCGTGACCGAGATGCGCAGGTCGCGCAAGGGGCGCGCCAGCGTATCGGCGACAAAACCGGTTGCCGTCTCGAGCTGGCCGGGAATGACCGGCACGGCATTGAGATAGCGGTGATCGGCGACAGGAATTACTTTTGCAGTCATGATGTCCAGTAATCAGCAGTGCAGGGCGGCGTTCCGTGTGCCTTGCGTTCAAGGCAAATAAGATACCACGAGGCCCGCCAGCGCACAGGCGAAAATCAGCTTGATCGGGCCCGCCTTGTAGCGGAACAGCGCGATGCAGGCGGCCAGCGTAATCGCCATCGCGGTGAGGTCCCATTGCGGCATTGGCTTTGCAAGATTGAAAACATGCTCAGCGAAGAATACCGCAAGACTCAGGATTACACCGACCACGGCAGCTGAAATGGCCGTCAGCGGCGCCGTCAGCCGGATATTGCCGCGTGTCGATTCGACCAGCGGACCGCCCGCCAGAATGAAAATGAACGATGGCAGAAAGGTAAAGAAGGTGGCAACGCACGCCGCTATCGTGCCCGCCAGCAGCAGGCTGTCGGCGCCGAACAGGATCTTGGTCCAGCCGCCGACAAAACCGACGAAGGCGACGATCATGATCAGCGGACCGGGCGTGGTTTCGCCAAGTGCGAGGCCATCGATCATCTGGGTCGGCGTAAGCCATTGATAATTGTCGACCGCACCCTGATAGACGTACGGCAGTACCGCATAGGCGCCGCCAAAGGTCAGCATCGCCGCCTTGGTGAAAAACCAGCCCATTTGCGCCAGCGGATGGGCGACGCCGAAGGCATAGGCAATTGCCAGCCACATCGCCACACCCAGCGCCAGCCCGGACGCAACCACGATGATCAGGCTTTTCCAGGAAAAGCGCGCATGTTCAGGTGTCGGCGTATCGTCGTCGATGAGGGCCGGGCCGTAGGAAGTTTTGGCGCTGGCATGCGCGCCGCCTATCCTGAAGGTGGCCGGCATGACGCGGCCGCCGATCAGCCCGAGCACGGCAGCGCTCAGGACAATCAGCGGAAAAGGAAGCTGCAGCACCGCGATGGCGAGGAAAGCGGCTGCCGCGATGGCAATCAGCCAGGCATTTTTCAGCGTGCGCGAGCCTATGCGCCAGGCAGCGAAGAGGACGATGGCGACGACTGCCGGCTTGATGCCATACAAGATGCCGGCAATTGCGGGTACGCTGCCGAATGCCAGATAGGCCCATGTCAAGCCGATCAAGATTGCCAGCGAGGGCAGCACGAACAGGACGCCTGCAATGATGCCGCCCCAGGTCCGATGCATGAGCCAGCCGATGTACACCGCCAGCTGGGTCGCCTCGGGACCTGGCAGCAGCATGCAGTAATTGAGCGCGTGCAAAAAACGCTGCTCGGAAATCCAGCGCTTCTTTTCCACCAGGTCCGTGTGCATCAGCGCGATCTGTCCGGCCGGACCGCCAAAACTGATAAAACCGAGCTTGAACCAATACCAGAAGGCTTCGGTCAGGCTTATCGCGGACGGCCGCCCAGCGGGCGAGGTTTCAGGTGTCATGTTTTTCCAGGAAGGCATCAAACGTGCATGAATAAGAGTAGCAAATCGTATCAGAAGCTTGAACGTTTCCCTGCGGCGGAGGCAGGCGCCAGCTGGATGAATTAAACGGAATGGCGCAGGCAATAAAAAAGGGAGCTCGCGCTCCCTTTTTGCTGGCAATTTAACGCGTCATTCTCGTTTCTCAACAAGAATGACGTTTACCTGTCAGCGATGCGTTTCCACCTGGGTCAACGGCGCCGATGGCTGCGGGGGCAATGGCTTGCGTTCACGCGGTGCGCGTGGAGCCGCCGCAATCTGCGCGGTGGCTTCCTGAGCGGCCCGCAGCTTTTCCGGGTCGGTGACGGCCAGGGTCAGGCCTGCCGACTGCAATACCTCATTGAGGTCGTCGGCCGGCTTTGCAACCGGCGCCGGCGCGGCACGCACCACGATAGGCTCCTTGATGGCAGGCGTCTCCACAACAGGGGCCGCTTGCACGACTGGCGCTGCCTGGACCGGCTCGGTCACCACTGGCGCAGGCTCTTCTGCGACAATCGGCGCAGGTTCTGCAACAACCGGCGCAGGTTCTGCAACAACCGGCGCAGGCTCTTCAGCAGCCGGCATAACCTGGACAGGCTCCGGCGCTACCATGACGGGCGCGGCGGCAACTGGAGTTGCCTCGGCTGTTTCCTGAGGCGCAGCGATAGCTTGCTCCGGAGCCGGCGTTGCAGGCGCAACATCCGCGGCCTGCGCGACTGGTTCTGCCACACGAGCCACTTCCTGCGGAATCAGCGGCGCCGCGATGGCAAGGCTGAGCGAGCTTGTTACCGGTGCTGCCGGCGCTTCTGTTTCCTGCCCGTTGACGACGGCTGCCGGTGCTTCCGCGAACGATTCTCCATCCGCGGCTACCGCATCTTCCGCATCCAGTTCTTCCCCAGCGACGCCTGGCTCGCGGTCACGGCGATTACGGTTGCGACCGCCACGACGACGGCGGCGGCGAGGTTGCTCTTCGCCAGTTTCACCAGCTTCGCCTTCGACTGCCTCGGCCGCGGTTGCCTGAAGATCCGTTTCCGTAGCGGCATCGGAAGGGCCTGTAGCCGAAACCAGTGCTGCCGGCATAACCGGGTCCACTGCCACTGCCGCGGCATTCAACAAGGATTCATCAGCTGGTGTTTCGGCTGCAACTTCCTTGCGTTCCTCGCGCGGTGGACGTGGAGTACGCGGTTGCCGCTCGGGACGCTCGCTGCTGCGCTCGCTGCTGCGCTCGCGTTTGCCTTCACCGCCTTCGCGTGCTTCACGCGGTTCGCGTGGTTCACGCGGTGGACGGGGTGGCCGTGCCGGCTGTGCCGTTGCGGACACTGCCTGGGCTTGCTTGCCTGCATCCTCACGCGGCTCGGATTTTCCTGCCTCGTTCTCGTCACCACGATCGCGTCCGCCACGGGCATTGCGGCTGCGGCCGCGCGGGCCTCGTCCATTGCGGTCATTGCGGTCGCGGTTCTGCTGCGGCTTTTCAGCCACGACTGGCGCGACAACTGCCACCGCCTCTACCGGTTTCTTGCGGAACAGGCCAAACAGCTTGCTGAAGAATCCTTCTTCGGCAGGCGCCATCAATGCCGGGATAACGGCGGCCGGTTCAGCTTGTTTGCGTTCAACCATCGGTGCCGGCTGATCAGGCGTGATGCCCTTGACCATGGCTTCCTGGCGTGGCTTGGCTTCTTCTTTCTGCCGTTTTTCGTAGCTGATGTCGGTCTCGGCTGCTTCCGCCATGTCGTAGCTGGCCTGCATTTCTTCCAGGCGCGGATCGTCATGCTTGATGCGCTCGAGCTTGTAGTGCGGCGTTTCCAGATGTTTGTTCGGGATCAGGATGATGGCGACGCGATGGCGGGTTTCAATCTTGAGGATTTCGCCGCGTTTCTCGTTGAGCAGGAAGGCGGCGACATCGACCGGCGCCTGCACATGGATCGAGGCGGAATTCTCTTTCATTGCCTCTTCCTGGATGATGCGCAGGACTTGCAGGGCAGACGATTCGGTATCGCGGATGTGGCCGGTGCCGTTGCAGCGCGGGCAGGTCACATGGCTGCCTTCGGACAATGACGGTCGCAGGCGCTGGCGCGACAGCTCCATCAGGCCAAAGCGGGAAATCTTGCCCATTTGTACACGCGCGCGATCGAAGTGCAACGCGTCTTTCAGGCGTGTTTCGACTTCGCGCTGGTTCTTCGCGTTTTCCATGTCGATGAAGTCGATGACGATCAGGCCACCCAGATCGCGCAGGCGCAACTGGCGGGCGACTTCTTCGGCTGCTTCCAGGTTGGTGTTGAATGCGGTGGTTTCAATGTCGCTGCCGCGGGTGGCGCGGGCGGAGTTGACGTCGACTGAAACCAGCGCTTCGGTATGGTCGATCACGATGGCGCCGCCGGAAGGCAGGGGCACGGTGCGCGAGTAGGCGGTTTCGATCTGGTGTTCGATCTGGAAACGGGAGAACAGGGGCACATCGTCGCGATAACGCTTGACCCGATGCACCATGTCCGGCATGACATGGCTCATGAATTGCTGCGCCTGCTCGTAAATATCGTCCGTGTCGATCAGGATCTCGCCAATATCGGGCTGGAAATAATCGCGGATGGCGCGGATGACCAGCGACGATTCCTGATAAATCAGGAAGGCGCCGTTGGCCGACTGGCCGGCGCCTTCAATTGCGCGCCACAGCTGCATCAGGTAATTCAGATCCCACTGCAATTCATCGACATTGCGGCCAATGCCGGCGGTGCGGGCAATCACCGACATCCCCGTAGGCAGGTCCAGCTTGTCCATGGTTTCGCGCAGTTCCTGGCGATCTTCGCCTTCGACCCGGCGCGATACGCCGCCGCCACGCGGGTTGTTCGGCATCAGGACCAGATAACGGCCGGCCAGCGAAACAAAGGAAGTCAGTGCCGCGCCCTTGTTGCCGCGCTCTTCCTTTTCGACCTGGACCATGATTTCCTGGCCTTCGCGCAGCGCATCCTTGATCGATGCATTACGGACGTCGACACCTTCCTTGAAATAAGTGCGGGCAACTTCCTTGAACGGCAGGAAGCCATGGCGTTCCTCGCCGTAGTTGACAAAGCAGGCTTCCAGCGAAGGTTCGATGCGGGTGATGACACCTTTATAGATATTGGACTTGCGCTGCTCGCGTCCGGTGGTTTCGATATCGATGTCGATCAACTTTTGCCCATCGACGATGGCCACGCGCAGTTCTTCCTGCTGCGTGGCATTAAATAACATGCGTTTCATTTTTTTAGCTCCGTGACTCTAAGGTCGTCTTTTATGCTGTCCGTGGCGAATACGCCAGCAGACGCAAACAGTACCGGGATGTACGCGAGGTCGGAGAGTTTGGGAGGGAATTGCCTTAGTATGAAGCGGAACAGCACAACTGCACTGGAGCCACAACGGGGCGCGGATGGAATCGATCTGGATGACGAGTGCGCGTCTGTCCGGCTCCGTGCGCGTCGAGTGTTTCGAGCGCAGCGGGCACCGATACAGACGGTGAGCAGCTTGGTTGAGCTAAACAATTCAACTTCATGGTGGGTTTAGCAGAATCGACACACAGTTTTCAATACCATCAACCGGCAAGCTCTCCTTTTACACAAGCGAGCTTGCCGGACTTTATCCTTATAATCCAAACAATCTTGTCCAGCATCCTTGCGCGCCATCCGATTACAACAACGGTGCAACCTTGACTGGCGCAGGGATGGTGCATACACATCTTTTCCATCGATTTGCAAAATTGGCGAGGCCGATGGAGACGCCCCTGTGTAGAATGTGCTTTTTATTCTCACGCCAACAGTGGCTCTGTAACCGCCGCGAAACAATTATATATTCAAAATGAAGGACTTAGCGAGATTTTCTGGCGCGGCGGATCGAATTTCGGTATCAAGCCAGCCATCACAAGTTCCTCCCCAAGTGCAGTTCATCACAATTTCTGATGAAGAGGCCGGTCAGCGCATCGATAATTTTTTGCTACGCGTCTGGAAGGGCGTGCCAAAAAGCCATATTTATCGTGTATTGCGTTCCGGCGAAGTGCGTGTCAACAAGGGCCGCATCGACCAGACCTATCGTCTTGAAGAAGGCGATCTGGTGCGCATGCCGCCAGTACGGGTGGCGGAAAAGTCGGCGCCAGTGGCGCCCGGCGCGGAATTCAAGATCCTGCTGGAAGACAGCCACATGCTGATCATCGACAAGCCGACCGGCGTTGCCGTTCATGGTGGATCGGGCGTCAGTTATGGCGTGATCGAACAGTTGCGCGCATCGAGGCCGCAGGCGAAATTTCTTGAGCTTGTGCACCGTCTGGATCGCGATACCTCGGGCATCCTGTTGCTTGCAAAAAAACGATCCGCATTGACAAATTTGCATGAGCAGATTCGTGACGGATTGCTGGATAAACGTTATCTGGTGCTGGTTCATGGCGACTGGCAAAATCCGCGGCAGCATATCAAGCTGCCGCTATTTAAGTACAATGCCCCGGATGGCGAGCGGCGGGTACGGGTGCAGGCGGACGGCCTCGCATCCCATACGGTTTTCAACCTGATAAGGAAATATGGGGAATTTGCGCTGCTCGAAGCGGAGCTGAAAACCGGACGCACGCACCAGATCAGGGTGCATCTGTCCTCCAGCGGCTTTGCCATCGCGGGTGATGACAAGTATGGTGATTTCTCCTTGAATCGGGCGTTGCAGAAAGCCGACAGTACACGCATTGCATTAAAACGCATGTTTTTGCATGCGCACCAGATTACATTCACTCATCCGGAAAGCGGGAAGCCGGTCACATTAAATGCGCCGCTTCCGTCAGAATGCGAGCGGTTTTTAACCAGCCTGGTGGCCAGCTGACACATGCCCGCTGAGCGCTTTGAATTGAACAATCAGCAATAGATCATAAAAGTGAAGGAGTGGGCAGTACAAGCTGTCTGAAACCATGCCAAGAAAACAATTTGACCTGATCGTATTCGATTGGGATGGTACGCTGATGGATAGCACCGCGACCATTGTCAAATGCATCCAGGCCTCGGCCCGGGACCTCGGCCTGCCTGTGCCTGACAACAAGGCCGCTTCCTATGTCATCGGCCTGGGCTTGCAGGATGCAATGCAAGCCGCGCTGCCGGACCTCGATCCGAAATACTATCCGCGCATGGTGGAGCGTTACCGCTACCATTATCTGGCCCAGGATCAGGGTTTGACCCTGTTCGAGGGGGCCCGTGAAATGTTGACGGAATTATCACAGCAGGGTTATTTTCTAGCGGTTGCCACAGGCAAGGGCCGGGTTGGCCTGAACCGGGCGCTCGATGCGGTGAAGCTGATGGCCCTGTTTGACGCCACCCGGTGTGCCGACGAAACATTCTCCAAACCACATCCTGCAATGCTTCATGAATTGACGCGGGAACTGGGCCAGGACATGAAACGTACCGTGATGATCGGCGATACGACCCATGATTTGCAAATGGCGATCAATGCCGGCGCTGCTGGTGTCGGCGTGCATTATGGCGCCCATTCTCCCGCTGAATTACAGGTGCTCAATCCGCTATATGCGGCCGGCACGCTGGCCGAATTGCATGCCTGGCTGAACGACAATGCCTGATTTGTCATGACCGGCACTGCGATTTTCATCTGCTCCAGCAGCGACCTCGAGGAAGGTGGCAAGGGTGTGCGTTTTCCTGTCACTGCGGGCGGTGAAGACGGCATCGGCTTTGTCGTGCGATACCAGAACATTGCCCGCGCCTACCTGAACCGTTGTGCACACGTGCCGATCGAACTCGACTGGGCCGAAGGGGAATTTTTTGATTCCAGCGGTTTGTATTTGATGTGCGCCACGCACGGCGCGATTTATGCTCCGGAAAGCGGGCGCTGCGTGGGCGGCCCCTGCCGCGGGGGACGTTTGCGGCCGATCATGGCAATAGAACAAGACGACCAGATATTCTGGCAACCCGATGACTATGTAAGGCCGGTGCGAGCATGAGCTCTCACGGATAGAACAGAGTACACATAATGAGCGAAAACAATTACCCGAACAGCACAGCGCAAGATCCGTATCCGCAGCCAAGAAAAGACGGCTGGGAACGCGAAACCCTGGAAAAACTTGCATTTGCGACGCTGCGCGAGCAGCGTGCGAAGCGGCGCTGGGGCATCTTTTTCAAATTGCTGACACTGGGGATCGTCGTATTCGCCATCCTTCTTGCATTCGATCTGGTTGGCAAGGATGTCGAGACGGTGGGATCGCATACCGCATTGATTGAAATCGATGGCGCGATTGAGTCGGGTAGCGGCAGCGGTTCTGCCGAGTCCGTCATCACGGCGCTGAACAGCGCGTATGCCGACAGTGGTTCGGTCGGTGTTGTCATGCGTATTAATAGTCCGGGTGGCAGCCCGGTCCAGGCTGGCATGATCAGCGACGAGATCACGCGCCTGCGCAAGGCCTATCCGCAAAAACCCCTGTACGTGGTGGTCGAAGAAATGTGTGCGTCAGGCGGTTATTACATCGCCGCGGCGGCCGACAGGATTTACGTCAACAAGGCGAGCATCGTCGGTTCGATTGGCGTGCTGATGGATGGCTTCGGTTTCACCGGCCTGATGGATAAAGTCGGCGTCGAGCGCCGTCTGCTGACCGCAGGGGAAAACAAGGGTTTCATGGATCCATTCAGCCCGCAGACCCAGAAACACAAGGAGTACGCACAATCGATGCTCAATGAAATCCACCAGCAGTTCATCGATGTCGTGCGCGCAGGCCGAGGCAAACGTCTGAAAGAAACGCCGGACATGTTTTCCGGACTCTTCTGGAGCGGCAGCAAAGCAGTTGAGCTCGGCCTCGCCGATGGTTTCGGTACAGTTGACAGCGTCGCGCGTGACCAATTCAAGGCGGAAGATATTGTGGATTACACGCGCAAGGAAGGTTTGCCGGAGCGGGTCATGAAGAAATTCGGGGCCGCTGTCGGATCCGGGGCAATGCAATCGATGTGGAGCGGGACCAAGCCAGGCTTGCGTTAACGAGCCAAGTTTTTTCTTGCGCTTTCCCAAGCTTGTCCTATAGTGAGATCGACTGGCCTTTCTTTCCTTTCCTTGAACGGAGATCCTGACGGAAAAGGGATGCCGGTCGACGCAAGCAAACATCGATGAGTCGATGTCGAGGAGTGTAGAACTTCTCTCGAGATGCCCCGTCCGGGGGCAAGCAAAACGGCGGTGTAAAAACCGCCGTTTTGCATTTATTTCACTCCGCCAGCAGCAAAAACACAGTCGGTTTTTTATGAAAGTCCGGCGCTTTTTTGTCGGTCAGATCGCGCTTCCACCTGGCGGCCGTTTGGGTTTTTATCGACTCGGCGGGTAAGGTCAGGTCGGTTGCGACCGAGATCAGTGTAGCCGGATGGCAGCTTGCTGCGAGTGCTTCCAGCAAGGCCATGTTGCGATAAGGCGTTTCGATAAAAAGTTGTGTCTGTTTTTCCTGCCGTGAACGTTCTTCCAGCGACTTGATGCGTTTTGCCCGTTGCTGGGCATCGACTGGAAGGTAGCCGTTGAAGGCAAAACTCTGGCCGTTCAGCCCGCTGGACATTACCGCAAGCAAAAGAGAGGAAGGGCCGACCAGGGGTCTGACCACGATGCCGCAGTCATGCGCCAGACGGACCAGATTCGCACCCGGATCGGCGACGGCGGGCACACCGGCTTCCGATATCAGCCCGGCATTCCGGCCCGCCAGTACCGGCGCCAGTAGCGCGGGAAGTGTTGCGGCATCGGTATTGATGTTCAGTTCAGCGATGTCGATATCCTGCAGGGGCTTGACAAGCGGTTGGCTGGATCTGAGCACCTTCAGGAAAGCGCGCGCCGTTTTTGCGTTTTCCGCAATAAAATAATCAAGTCCGGCGGTAATGCGCTGCACTTCCGCTGGAATGACAGAGGACAGCGGATCGCTCTGGGTGTCGTCGACCGCACCCAGGGTATTTGGAATCAGGAAAAGGATGCCTGGCATGGTTCAGTTCAGGAAAAAGGACACGCCAGCGCGGCGTAACATGGTGGTAAGTGCAATCATCGGTAGCCCGGTAAGTGCGGTGGGATCCGAGCTTTCGATGTTTTCCAGCAGCGCGATGCCGAGTCCCTCGTTTTTTGCGCTGCCGGCGCAATCGTAGGGCTGCTCGATACGCAGATAAGCGTCCAGTTCTTCATCGGGCAAGTTGCGAAAAGTGACGAAGGTTTGTACATTGACAAGCTGCAGCTTTTGATCCCGTGGAATCGCACGCCCGTCCCAGAGGCACAAGGCGGTATGGAACACCACACGGCGCCCGCGCATGGTCTGTAATTGCCTGAAAGCGCGCTCATGCGTGCCAGGCTTGCCGATCTGCTGATCGTCAAGTGTTGCAACCTGATCGCAACCGATGATCAGCGCGTCCGGTGCCCGGGCCGCGATGGCGAGCGCTTTTTCCTGCGCCAGGCGAAGGGCGGTCACATCGGGCGTCTCGCCGGCATGCGGGTTTTCGTCGATGTCCGGTACGGCAACGTCGAACGGGATGCGCAAGCGAGATAGTAGTTCTTTACGGTAGGGTGAGCTTGAACCGAGAATTAGCCGGGGTTGGCTGGAGGAAGATTGCATTACTTGATGTTTTAGTTGGGTGATTGCCCGCCAAAAGCGCTCTAACACTTTGACGAATAAGGGATAAGCCTGTTATTATCGCAGGTTTTCCGGCTTCACTTTGGCTTATGAGCGTGTTGGTAATCGACCCTATTGAATTCAGCCGGCTCAGGGACCAGCGCCAAGGCGAGATTGCCGTCTCGGGTCTGACGCGGCTTGCCGCGGAGCTGATTGATGATTCCGGAACACTGACGTGGTCGCTCAAGGGCGGTAGCGGAAAGCTGGGATATCCGCAACTGACAATCGCAGTGTCGGGGTCGGTTCAGCTGCGATGTCAGCGTTGCCTGGCGCCACTTGCTTTTACGATCAGCTCCGAGTCGCTCCTTATTCTGGCGCCGGATGAAGCCAGCGCGGATTCGATTGACGCCTTGCTGGATGATGACACGATTGATGTGATTGTCGCGGTCAAAGAGCTTGATGTCGTTGGACTCATAGAAGACGAGGCGCTGCTGGCGCTGCCTCTGGCGCCCAAACATGAGATTTGTCCGGACGAGGAGCAGCTTGACGCGTTGAAGAATGCGAAAAGCGATTCACCTTTTTCAGTATTAAAGAATTTGAAGCCATGAAATTGGCAAAAAACTTGCCATGACATGCCGGTTGTTCATTAAGTTGAGTGATGGACATGCAGTGGCGGGCAGGTAAGGATTCTCGGTTTGCCAGTGAAATTGGCAGCCGGGTGTGTTAAAATTTTCGAACTTTTGGTTTAGGAGTTGTCATGGCTGTCCAGCAAAATAAAAAATCCCCATCGAAGCGCGGCATGCACCGTTCGCACGATTTCCTGGTTGCTCCACAGTTGGCCGTCGAGCCGACCACTGGTGAAACCCACATGCGTCACCACATCAGCCCGAACGGCTATTATCGTGGCCGTAAGGTTCTCAAAACCAAGAACGACGAGTAATCATCAACGTTGTTCGAAGCTGAATGCGGCGTGACGAGTTACAGACTTGGCGCCGCATTTTATATGCTGAAACAGCACGTTGCGTCATTTTGACTCACGCCGAATCTGGCCCCTAATGCGGTTGGAACAAGGCCCTGATCAAACCAATGACAATCAAAATATCCATCGACTGCATGGGCGGAGATCACGGTCCATCGGTGACCGTTCCTGCTGCCATATCATTCGTCAATCGCGAGCCTGACGCCGAGCTGATTCTTGTCGGTCTGGAAAATGCGATTCGAGCCGAACTGAAAAAGCACAAGGGCACAGATCACCCCCGTCTTTCCGTCGTCAGCGCTTCCGAAGTCATCACGATGGACGATTCGCTGGAGGTGGCATTGCGCCGCAAAAAAGATTCATCAATGCGGGTCGCCATCAATCTGGTGAAAGAGGGGCGGGCGCAGGCCTGTGTCTCCGCCGGCAATACCGGGGCGCTGATGGCTGTTTCCCGCTATGTGCTGAAGACGCTGCCGGGCGTCGACCGTCCGGCAATCTGTACCATCCTCCCCAACCAGAAAGACGGCCCGACCTACATGCTCGATCTGGGGGCGAATGTCGATTGCGAACCGCAGCATCTGCATCAATTCGCGTTGATGGGATCGGCACTGGTATCGGCAGTCGAGGGCAAGCCAAAACCGACAATCGGTTTGCTTAACGTCGGTGAAGAAGACATCAAGGGCAACGACCTGGTCAAGCAGACCGCTGCGTTGCTGCGCGCCGATCATGCCAAAGGTGTGCTCAATTTCTACGGCAATGTCGAGGGCAACGATATTTTTGAAGGTACGACCGATATTGTCGTATGCGACGGTTTTGTCGGCAACGTGACGCTCAAGGCTGCCGAAGGACTGGGACGGATGATCAAGACCGTTTTCAAGTCCGAGTTCAAGCGCGGGCCGCTGAATCTGCTCGGCGCCCTGATTGCGCATAGTGCGCTGAAAGCGATTTCCCAACGTCTCAATCCATCTCGTTACAATGGCGCCAGCTTGCTCGGTTTGCGGGGGCTCGTGTTCAAGAGTCACGGCGGCGAGGATGCCTACGGATATGAATGGGCAATCCGGCGCGCGTTCGACGCCGCAAGGTACGATGTGCTGTCACGCATTTCGAAAAGCATCGAGGAACTGATGCCGCAGCCCGAAAGTAGTGCGGCGCCGGAAGATGCAAGCATGTTCACTGAATTAACCCAACAGAAAACGGCATGACTCTTTATAGCAAAATCGTTGGTACCGGCAGCTATCTGCCGCCAAGACGCGTCACCAATCAGGATCTCACCGCACAACTTGCGGAAAAAGGGATCGAGACGTCTGACGAATGGATCGTGTCGCGCAGTGGAATTTCGGCGCGTCATTACGCGGAGCCCGATGTACAGTCAAGCGATCTCGCGGTGCAAGCCGCGCTGCGCGCGCTGGAGATGGCGGGTCTGGTCGCCAACGATATCGACCTGATCATCGTTGCCACCTCCACGCCGGATTATTTCGGTGGTTTCCCGAGCAACGCCTGTGTCGTGCAGCGCAAGCTGGGCATCACCAATAATTGTGCGGCGGTGGATGTGCAGGCCGTTTGCAGCGGCTTCGTTTATGCCATGTCGGTTGCCGACAGTTTCATCAAATCCGGTGCGCATCAAAAGGTACTGGTCATTGGCGCGGAAGTGTTTTCCCGCATTCTCAATTTTGAAGACCGCACTACCTGCGTGTTATTCGGCGACGGCGCCGGTGCAGTGATCCTTGCGGCGTCGAACGAGCCGGGCATCCTGGCGACCAAGCTGCATGCCGATGGCCGTTATGCTGATATTCTGTGTGTGCCAGGCAGTGTCCATGGCGGGACGCTCGCCGGTAGCGCCTTCCTGTACATGGACGGGCCGGCGGTATTCAAGCTTGCCGTCTCGGTTCTCGAAAAAGTCGCGAACGAAGCGCTTGCAATGGCGGACATGAGTGCGTCGCAGATTGATTGGCTCATACCGCACCAGGCGAATATCCGCATCATGACGAGCACGGCAAAAAAGCTGGGATTGCCAATGGAGCGCATGGTGGTCACAGTCGATCAGCATGGCAACACCTCGGCCGCTTCCATCCCGATGGCACTCGATCTGGCCGTACGGGACGGGCGCGTCAAGCCGGGGCAAAATGTCATGATGGAAGGTGTCGGCGGTGGATTTACCTGGGGTGCGGTGCTCGCACGAATGTAAGCAATTTACAATGATGACAGGCATGAACCTAGCATGACAAAATTCGCATTTGTATTTCCGGGCCAGGGGTCGCAGGCCATCGGCATGTTGAACGGCTTTGCCGACAACGCGGTAGTCAGGCAAACGATTTCCGAAGCGTCCGACGCCGTGCAATTCGATCTTGGCAAAATGATTGCCGAGGGCCCGAAGGAGGCGCTGGATCTCACCATGAACACCCAGCCGGTGATGCTGACCGCTGGTGTCGCCATGTACCGGGCCTGGATTGCGGCCGGTGGCAAGACGCCGGCAATCGTCGCCGGCCACAGCCTTGGCGAGTATTCCGCGCTGGTTGCCGCAGGCGTGATCGCTTTCAGTGATGCGGTGCCATTGGTTCGTTTTCGCGCCCAGGCCATGCAGGAGGCCGTGCCCGTGGGGCAGGGCGGGATGGCGGCCATTCTCGGCTTGTCGGACGATGATGTCCGCGCCGTGTGCGCCGCATCTGCCCAAGGCGAAGTGGTCGAAGCGGTCAACTACAATGCACCGTCCCAGGTCGTGATCGCCGGTAACAAGAGCGCGGTTGAGCGTGCCTGTGAGGCTGCCAAGGCCAAGGGCGCAAAGCGAGCCCTGATATTGCCGGTCTCCGCGCCATTTCATTCTTCTCTGCTGAAACCGGCCTCCGACCGCTTGCGTGATTATCTGGCAAACTTGAGTTTTGCCAAGCCGCAAATCCAGTTGATCAATAATGTAGACGTGGCCATCGTCGATGACCCGCAAGGCATCAAGGATGCGCTGATGCGCCAGGCTGCCAACCCCGTGCGATGGGTGGAAACCGTACAGAAAATCGCTGCCGAGGGCATTGTGCAACTGGTTGAGTGCGGCCCCGGGAAAGTATTGACCGGGCTGACCAAACGCATTGACGGCAATCTGACATGCGATGCAATTGTGGACCAGGCATCGCTGGATAAAATTTTGGAGCAACTGAAGTGATGTCGACAAATCCCGGCTTGAGCAGTGAAGTGGCATTGGTGACTGGCGCCTCGCGCGGTATCGGACGGGCGATTGCGCAGGCACTGGCAAGCCAGGGCGCCAGGGTAATCGGCACGGCGACGACGGAATCCGGCGCGGCGGCAATTTCCGAGTACCTGGCTGCCATTCAGCCCGGTTGCGGCAAGGGCATAGTATTGAATGTCGACGACGCCGAGCGCTGTGTCGATGTTGTCAACGGCATCCAGAAGGAATTTGGCGGACTCTCGGTGCTGGTCAACAATGCCGGCATCACACAAGACCAGCTAGCGATGCGGATGAAGGACGAGGAGTGGGATGCGGTCATTGCCACCAACCTGACCGCGGTGGCGCGTCTGTCGCGTGCGGTATTGCGCGGCATGATGAAGGCCAGGCACGGGCGTATCATTAACATTACGTCCGTGGTGGGTTCAGCTGGCAATGCCGGGCAGATGAACTATGCTGCGGCTAAGGCCGGTGTGGCCGGAATGAGCAGGGCATTGGCGCGCGAGATCGGCAGCCGTAATGTGACGGTCAATTGTATTGCCCCGGGTTTTATCGATACGGACATGACCAAGGCGCTTAATGAACAGCAGATCGCGGCATTGCTGCAGCAGATACCGATGGGGCGTTTTGGCCTGCCGGAAGACATTGCCGCAGCGGTCGTTTTTCTCGCGTCGCCTCAAGCCGGGTATATTACGGGTTCCACCATGCATGTTAACGGCGGCATGTACATGAGCTGAAGAATAGTTAGGCGCTTTTGGCTGAAATTTCGACATTGTTGAAAGTAAAAGGCGAAAGTGAATTTTCGTGCCGCAAACCTGATAAAATGCGCGCACTTTCTGTAACCCACTCTCTGGAGGCATAAGATGTCCGATATCGAATTACGCGTTAAGAAAATCGTTGCTGAACAACTGGGTGTCGCTGAAGCCGACATCAAGATCGAATCGTCGTTCGTCGATGATCTCGGTGCCGACTCGCTCGACACTGTTGAACTCGTGATGGCGCTCGAAGATGAATTTGAAATGGAAATTCCGGATGAACAAGCCGAGAAAATCACGACTGTTCAGCAAGCAATTGATTACGCCAAGGCGCACGTCAAAGCATAAAGTAGTGTTGATCGACTCTAGGAGAATCGCTTGAGCCGCTCAAGTCAGCGTCGTGTCGTTATCACCGGGTTGGGATGTGTTTCACCTGTTGGCAATACAGTTGCCGATGCGTGGGACGCGGTTATCGCCGGAAAATCAGGTATTGCGACCATCACCAAATTTGATGCCACACCTTTCAGCACGCATTTTGCGGGGGAAGTAAAGGGCTTCAAGATTGAAGACTACATTCCTGCCAAAGAAGCGCGCCACATGGATACCTTCATCCATTACGGCATGGCGGCAGGCATGCAGGCAATGCGAGACAGCGGCCTCGTCGTGACCGACGAGAATGCCGAGCGCATTGGTGTCATCGTGGGTTCCGGAA
This sequence comes from Pseudomonadota bacterium, assembly GCA_040387375.1. Taxonomy (GTDB): domain Bacteria; phylum Pseudomonadota; class Gammaproteobacteria; order Burkholderiales; family Burkholderiaceae_D; genus JAZKDW01. The sequence continues at coordinate 16,740 of JAZKDW010000040.1, read as the reverse complement.
TCGGTGGCTTGCCATTGATCGAAGACACGCACGCGGAACTGATGAATCGCGGCGCCCGCCGGATCAGCCCATTCTTTGTGCCAGCCTCGATCATCAACATGATCTCCGGCCACTTGTCGATCAAGTATGGCTTGAAAGGCCCGAACCTGGCCATCGTGACGGCTTGTACGACAGGTCTGCACTGCATAGGCGCGGCCGGACGGATGATCGAATACGGTGATGCCGACGTCATGATTGCCGGTGGCGCAGAATCGACAATTTCGCCCCTCGGCCTGGGCGGTTTCGCATCGGCGCGCGCCCTGTCATCACGCAACGACGACCCGTCGACCGCGTCCCGTCCATGGGACAAGGATCGCGATGGCTTCGTCCTGGGTGAAGGCGCCGGCGTCATGGTGCTGGAAGAATATGAGCACGCGAAAGCCCGTGGCGCAAGAATTTACGCAGAGCTCCTCGGCTTCGGCATGAGCGCGGATGCGCACCACATGACGGCGCCACTCGATGATGGCGATGGCGGACGCCGCTGCATGGTCGCTGCGTTGAAAGATTCCGGAATCAACCCTGATCAGGTGGATTATGTAAATGCGCATGGAACCTCCACGCCATTGGGGGATATCGCCGAAACGATCGGCATCAAACGCACCCTCGGTGACCATGCAAAAAATATCGTCGTTAATTCCACCAAATCAATGACAGGTCATTTACTGGGTGGCGCGGGCGGTCTCGAATCGGTCTTTACCGTGCTGGCGGTGCATAAGCAGCTTTCGCCTCCGACGATCAATATCTTTAATCAGGATCCTGCTTGCGATCTTGATTATTGCGCCAATGTCGCGCGTGAGATGCCGATTCAGGTCGCTGTCAAAAATTCGTTCGGTTTTGGCGGCACCAACGGCACACTCGTTTTTGGTAAAGTCTGAACCTCAATACCCCATCCTTGTTTATCAAGGGTGGGTATTCATAGTGTAAATTCCCATTCATGTCCATGGCAATATCTGTAGTGGTCAAACCATCCAGGGTATTGCTTGCTGCGGTTGGCGTGATGGGTGCCGTGACACTATTTGCTGCGGGAATGGTCGCCTCCGGCAAGGTGGGTGAGTTGTCCATCTATCCCCGCCTGCTGGTAGCAGCTCTCTGTATTGTCGCGGCGCTGGCAGGATTTTTTCAGGCATTCTGGAACAGAAAAACCTTTCACGTTGATATTTCCGGTATCGGACAAATCCGTTTGAGGGAATATAGCGGAAACGCTTCTTCTTCGCTCGTCAGCGGAGACGGTGAAAACGATGAAGCCGGCGCGGGTGAAGGTGTCAAATTGATGGCAGACTCAACAATCTGGCCGCATCTTCTCTTGCTGCGTTTTCAGTGCGATGGCGGACGGATAACGGCGCTGCCGATTTTGCCGGATTGCGTTTCCGAACAGAGTTTTCGGGCTTTAGCGGTTGCATGCCGCTGGATTGCCGCGCAAAATACTCGCGCTGAAGGTGAGCTTATCTGACCAATCGTTGGGTTGGGATTGAACTTTAACTATTTCATTTGGTCAACATCTAGCCACGTCTATGTTGCTAAAACACAAGGAACTGGGGATTGACGACAGAACGCGATATTGATCAACTATTAGTTGAGCGCGTGCAGCGTGGCGACAAAAAAGCGTTCGAGTTATTGGTGACCAAGTATCAACGGAAACTGATGCGACTCGTTTCGCGGCTTGTCCGCGACCAGGCAGAGGCTGAGGATGTCGTGCAGGAAGCTTTCATCAAGGCTTACCGTGCATTGCCGCAGTTTCGTGGAGATTCCGCATTCTATACATGGTTGTATCGGATCGGAATCAACACCGCAAAGAATTACCTGGTGACTCAGGGCAGGCGCGCGCCGACTTCTACCGAAGCGGATGCTGAAGAAGCGGAAACTTTTGACGATGGCGAACACCTAAGAGATATCAACACGCCTGAATCCATGCTGGCCACCAAGCAGATTGCGGAGACTGTGAATGTGGCTATGGATGCACTACCAGAAGAGCTGAGGATGGCAATTACATTGCGCGAGATCGAAGGGTTGAGCTACGATGAGATTGCAGAAGCAATGGGATGCCCGATAGGTACCGTGCGGAGCCGGATTTTCCGGGCGCGGGAAGCGATTGCCGAGAAGCTGAGGCCCTTGTTGGGCACTGCACTGGACAAACGCTGGTGAAAATCCAAGAAAAAAATAAAAAGTGGTGGTTTGAAATAGGGGTATCGCTTGGTTTTGGCAGGGGAAATTATGGATAAGAGCAGAATGAAGCATGAACAAGTCTCGGCCCTGGCCGATGGTGAATTGATCGACAATCATATTGATGTCGCATTCGCGGCAGCGAATCAGGCAGACGGCCGGGACGCCTGGGATATCTATCATCAAATCGGGGATGTTTTGCGCTCTGACGATATGGCTATTTCCCTCAGTCCGGACTTTGCCGCCAAAATGGCTGCCAGGCTGGAGGCAGAACCAACGATTATCGCTCCCGCGCCACGGATAGCCACGCGTGCGCCGCTGGAGGATGCGATTGCCAGCAACGGTGTGGTGAAATCGAGCCGCGGCATCAGGCGTTATGCCGTGTCGGGCATGGCGGCCGCCGCGGTGGCCGCGGCGGCGTTCGTGACCATGCCTCAGTTAATGGTAGCCTTGAATGGAAACTCCTCGTTCGACAACATGCGCGTGAGTGCCAGCAACGTTGTCAGTCCCGCAAAATCAGTCGTGAATACGGCAGTTGTGTCGGCTTCGCAGGAAAAAGCGCTTGTGCTGCGCGACCCCCGAATCGATGAATACATGTTGGCGCATCAGCGATATTCGCCTTCGGTCTATAACACTGCGCAGTTCGCACGTCCAGTCACGTTCGCAACAGAGGCTGAATAATCCATATGCGGCAAACACTGGTGTTGTTTAAGTTTGTTGTTCTGTCCAGTCTGATTGCGTTGTCGGCACATGCCGCGGGCCCTTTGCCCGTGGCGGAAAAGCGGGAAGCTCAGGAATGGCTGAAAAAAATTCAGTCGGCGGCCAGGAAGCTCCATTATTCAGGGACTTTTGTTTACCAGCAGGGAAATCAGGTTCGCACATCGCGTATCACGCATATCGTCGACGGCAGGAACGAACTCGAAAAACTCGAAGTCCTGGATGGCAAGCCACGCGAATACATACGCAATAACGAAGAAATTATTTGCTACGTTCCTGAAGCGAAAGTCTTGTTGGTGGAAAAGCGTGTGACGCAAGATGTTTTTCCTGCGATCCTGGCTGCCAATCCGACTGAACTTGCTACGTACTACAATGTGAAAAAAGGGGAAACCGGGCGCATTGCCGGATTCGATGCTCAATCAGTGATACTCGAGCCCAAGGATCACCTGCGTTACGGTTACAAGTTATGGGCAGAGAAGGCCACGGGTCTTCTGTTACGCGCCCAGACGATCAATGACAGAAACGAAGTGGTCGAACAAATATCATTTACCCAACTCTCGATCGGCAATATCGACCGCAGCAGGGTAAAACCCAGCTTCCCCAATACCAGGGGATGGCGGGTAGAAAACGCGGTAATGAGCAATGTGAAATTGTCCAACTGGATGGTTACATCCGTTCCAGCCGGTTTTAAAAAAGTACGCGAGATGAAGCGCCTCCTGTCCGATACTTCCGCTGCCAAGCCTGCTGCGGAGCCTGACCAGGCGACCGCGCACCCAAGTCAGCGTGAAGTCTCGCAAATCGTTTTTTCGGATGGCCTGGCTGCGATATCGGTTTTTATCGAGCCCGGCTCGCAAAACCGGACTGAAGGGGCGGTGCAGCAGGGCGCGATGAATATCGTTGGAAAGCGGCAAGGCGAGTTTTGGCTTACCATTGTTGGTGAAGTTCCCATTGCGGCGATCAGACAAGTCGCCAACTCGATTGAATTCAAGACTAACAAATAGTGATCATATGAAAACAATCTCCAGCGCAAAAAATATTTTATCTGTCATGATTCTGGGCGCTGTCGGCGCCTTTTTCACACCGGCCATGGTTGGTCTGTCCACACCTGCGTATGCAGCTCCGGTTTCAGGACTCCCCGATTTTACCGATCTGATCGACCGTGTCGGCCCGGCGGTCGTCAACATCCGGACGACCGAAAAAGTCAAGCCGGGTCAGGTGGCGCCCGGTGGCGAGGACGAAGAAATGCAAGAGTTTTTCCGTCGCTTTTTTGGCGTGCCAGTTCCTCCTCGCCAGCAACCGCCGCAGCGCGGACGCAAGCCGGCGCCACCACAGGAAGAAGACTCGCCGCGCGGCGTCGGCTCCGGATTCATCATTTCTGCCGATGGTTATGTGATGACGAATGCGCATGTAGTCGACGGGGCGGATGATGTCTATGTGACTCTTACCGACAAGCGTGAATACAAAGCGAAAATCATTGGCGCCGACAAACGCACGGATGTCGCCCTGGTCAAGATCGAAGGCAGCAATTTGCCGCGCCTGACCATGGGTGACTCAAACAAGATCCGCGTGGGTGAGTGGGTGTTGGCAATCGGGTCGCCGTTCGGACTCGACAATACCGTCACGGCCGGCATCGTATCGGCGAAGGCGCGTGACACGGGTGACTATTTGCCACTGATCCAGACCGACGTCGCAGTCAATCCCGGCAACTCGGGCGGTCCGCTGCTTAACATGCGCGGCGAAGTGATCGGCATCAATTCCCAGATATACAGCCGGTCTGGCGGCTACATGGGCATTTCGTTCGCGGTGCCGATCGATGAAGCGATGCGGGTGTCGGACCAGCTGAAAACCACCGGCAGGGTGACACGCGGCCGTATCGGCGTGCAGATCGGCGAAGTCACCAAGGATGTGGCCGAATCGCTGGGCCTGGCGAGGGCGCAAGGTGCATTGGTACAACGTGTGGAACCAGGTGGCCCGGCTGAAAAAGGCGGAGTGGAAGCGGGTGACATCATCCTTAAATTTAATGGTACGGCGATCGAAAGGTCAAGCGACTTGCCCCGCCTGGTCGGCAGTACCAAGCCCGGCGCTCGCGGCATTGTCACAGTGTGGCGCAAAGGCGCCAATCGTGACCTGCCGCTGACGGTTACGGAAATGGAAGCCGACAAGGTCGTCAAAAAGGAAGAAAAGAAAGTCAAGCCGGAGCAGGCAACAAACACGCTCGGACTGGGTGTCAGCGACCTGACCGATGCGCAGAAGAAGGAGCTCAAGCTGGATGGGGGTGTCCTGGTCGATGTGGCGGAAGGTATGGCGGCACGCGCCGGCATACGTCCTGGCGATGTGCTTCTGCGCATAAACAACACCGATGTGAAAGATGCCCGGCAGTTCAATGCGCTGGTGTCCAGACTCGAACCGAAGAAGACCGCTGTACTGCTGGTTCGTCGCGGTGACTCGTCACAGTTTGTGCCGGTGAAGCCATCCGGTCAGTAAAGCTGCTGCCAATTCAGGAATGGCTGCCGGCAGTGTGACCGCCGGCGGCCCGGATTGGCAATCTGAATCAATTGGCACAATGAGGATCAAACCCAGGCGTTCAATATTCCGGTCGTGTGCCGCCGCTTTCAGCAGTTTCAGGTAGCCATTGAATCATTTCATCCTGTATTCGCGTTCATATTGCCATCTGTGTGATGACATGTTGCAGGCATTAAGTTCATATGATTGCGAATCTGACTACACAATCGAAGTGATTGATGTAGATGCCGACGCGGACCTGGTCGCACAGTATGATGAGTTGGTGCCAGTACTGGTCGGAATTAAAGTGGGCGCGCAGCCAACGCAGATTTGCCATTACTTTTTGGATGTAGCTGCATTGAAGGGATTTTTAGAGCAATAAGCCCACCGCCTGACGCCTTTGCGGCTCGATTTCACGGGCTTTCCCCCTTGAAATCCGGTAAAATGCGACGTCAATCAACCCCCCCAGCAACAAGGCGCTCACCTCGGGAAGCAGCTCCCCCGCTCAGAGCGCTTTTTTTGTAATTGCATATTAGTTAATGAATAACATTCGCAATTTTTCCATCATTGCTCATATCGACCACGGCAAGTCGACGCTGGCCGATCGCATCATCCAGCTTTGCGGCGGATTGTCCGACCGCGAAATGGAAGCACAGGTCCTGGACTCCATGGACATCGAGCGCGAGCGCGGCATCACGATCAAGGCGCAAACTGCAGCCTTGTCGTACAAGGCGCTCGACGGCAAGATCTACAACCTGAACCTGATCGATACGCCGGGCCATGTCGACTTCAGCTACGAAGTCAGCCGCTCGCTGTCCGCCTGCGAAGGCGCGCTGCTGGTCGTCGACGCTTCCCAGGGTGTCGAGGCCCAGACCGTTGCCAATTGCTATACCGCGCTCGAGCTTGGCGTCGAGGTGGTGCCGGTACTGAACAAGATCGACCTGCCTTCGGCCGACCCCGACAATGCCATCAGCGAGATTGAAGAAGTCATCGGCATCGACGCCACCGACGCCGTGCGTTGCTCGGCCAAGACTGGCCTGGGTGTGCAGGATGTGCTGGAATCGCTGATCGCCAAAGTGCCGCCGCCCAAGGGTGACCCCACCGCGCCGCTGCAAGCCCTGATCGTTGATTCATGGTTTGACAATTATGTCGGTGTTGTCATGCTGGTGCGTGTCATCAACGGCACATTGCGTCCAAAAGATAAAATCCTGCTGATGGCCCATGGCTCCCAGCATCTGGTTGAAAGCGTGGGAGTATTCACACCCAAGTCGCTGTCCCGGGAGACGCTTTCCGCAGGGCAGGTAGGTTTCATTATTGCCGGCATCAAGGAACTCAAGGCAGCGAAAGTCGGCGACACCGTAACGATCGCCAACAAGCCGGCTGCGGAGGCGCTGCCGGGCTTCAAGGAAGTGCAGCCTCAGGTGTTTGCCGGACTGTTCCCGGTCGAAGCCAACCAGTACGATGCCTTGCGTGACTCGCTGGAAAAACTCAAGCTGAATGACGCCGCGCTGCAATACGAGCCCGAAGTGTCGCAGGCGCTGGGATTTGGTTTCCGCTGCGGCTTCCTTGGTTTGCTGCACATGGAAATCGTGCAGGAGCGTCTCGAGCGCGAGTTCGACATGGATCTCATCACGACCGCGCCCACCGTGATTTACGAGGTGGTGCTGCGTGACGGCGCGATCCTGATGGTCGACAATCCGTCCAAGATGCCCGATCCATCGAAGATCGAGGAAATCCGCGAGCCGATTGTCAATGTCAACCTGTACATGCCGCAAGAATATGTCGGCTCGGTGATCACCTTGTGCACCCAGAAACGCGGCGTGCAGATCAACATGAGTTACCACGGCAAGCAGGTGCAGCTGACCTATGAAATGCCGATGGCGGAAATTGTTCTCGATTTTTTCGACAAGCTCAAATCGACGTCGCGCGGTTATGCATCGATGGAGTATGAATTCAAGGAATATCGCGCGTCCGACGTGGTCAAGGTCGACATGCTGATCAATAGCGAAAAAGTGGATGCGCTGGCGATTATCGTCCACCGCGCCGCCAGCCAGTATCGCGGCCGCGCAGTGGCTGCCAAGATGCGCGAACTGATTCCGCGGCAGATGTTCGACGTCGCGATTCAGGCGGCAATCGGGGCTAACATCATTTCCCGGGAAAACGTCAAGGCGCTGCGTAAAAACGTCCTGGCGAAATGTTATGGCGGCGACATCAGTCGAAAACGGAAGTTGCTTGAAAAGCAAAAGGCCGGCAAAAAGCGCATGAAACAAGTGGGCTCGGTCGAGATCCCGCAAGAAGCTTTCCTCGCAATTTTACAAGTGGACGATAAATGAACCTGCAGGCTCTCCTGGGTAACTTCGCATTAATCCTGTTTGTGCTGATGATTGCCACCGGCATCATCTGGTTTCTGGACGTTTTTTTTCTAGCTAAAAAACGCCGTGCCAACGCCGATGCCGCGCTGGCAGAGTTTGATGCGCGCAATGCGCGCCTGGCGGCGGATGGCATCAAGCTCGAGTCCAGCGGACGTGCCGCACTGGAAGCAAACATGCTCCGGCAACCGACCTGGATCGAATATTCAGGGAGTTTTTTTCCGGTCATTGCCATGGTGTTTTTTCTGCGCTCCTTCCTGTATGAGCCATTCAAGATCCCATCCAGCTCCATGGTGCCGACCCTGTTGATTGGCGATCTGATACTGGTAAATAAATTTACCTATGGTGTCCGGTTGCCGATCGTCAATAAAAAAATCATTGAGGTCAATAATCCGCAACGCGGCGACGTCATGGTATTCAAATACCCCAAAGACATGTCGCTGGATTACATCAAGCGTGTTGTCGGCGTTCCCGGTGATAAAATAATCTATAAAAACAAGCGCTTGACCGTGAATGGCAAAGCGCTTTCCTATACTGTTCTACCGGATTACCTGGATGAGGAACATTTGACCTACTCCAGGCAACTGCAGGAAGATTTAGCCGGCGTGCCGCATAAAATACTGAATGACGAGCGTGCGCCTGGCGACGTGCGGCCCCGTCCCGATGCTTTTCCACAGCATGAACTGTGCTCTTACAATAGTGAAGGTTTTGCCTGTACTGTCCCTGCTGGACATTATTTCATGATGGGGGATAATCGGGACAATAGTCTCGATAGCCGCTACTGGGGTTTCGTGCCGGATCAAAATATTGTCGGAAAGGCATTTTTTGTCTGGATGAATTTTAGCAATTTGCCAAGCAGCCTGAAACGCATTGGCAGCTTCCAATAAACAAATCAGGAGCGAATCGATGAAATTGCGGTCAAAAATCAGACAACAGGGTCTTTCGCTGTCAGGGCTGATTTTCTGGTTGGCTATTGCGGGCATGGTTGGTGTTCTGGGGCTGAAGATTGCGCCGACCGTCAGTGAATACATGGCCATTAAAAAAGCGATTGTCACGGCGAAAGCGGGCAGCAGCACACCCAGCCAGATTCGGTCTTTATTTGACCGCCAGGCTGAAGTCGAATATATCGAATCAATTACAGGCAAGGATCTTGATATTGCCAAAGAGGGTGATGTGCTGGAAGTCAGCTTTGCCTATCAGCGGAAAATTCCGCTTGTGGGTCCGGCCAGTTTGGTAATCGACTATGAAGGGACAACCTCAGCGGCGCCGCCGGCAAAAAAACCGGCTTCGAAATGACGCTGATGGCAAATTAAAATGGATGTGATGGTATTGCAAAACCGGCTAAGCCACACGTTTAAGGACACTGCGTTATTGCAGCAGGCCTTGACCCATCGTAGCCATAGCAGTTTGCATAACGAGCGGCTGGAATTTCTTGGTGATTCGATTCTCAACTGTGTAGTGGCATCGCTCCTGTTTGATCGTTACAGCAAAATCGATGAGGGTGATCTGTCGCGCTTGCGGGCCAACCTGGTCAAGCAGCAATCGCTGTATGAAATTGCCCAGCGCCTCGAACTTTCCCATTTCCTGCGATTGGGCGAAGGTGAACTCAAATCGGGTGGCTTCCGCCGCCCATCCATTCTGGCCGACACGCTTGAGGCGCTGTTTGGCGCCATTTTTCTGGATGCGGGATTTAATGCGGCGCGCGATGTCATCCGTGCGCTCTACATTCCGATTCTTGATACGGTCGATCCGAAAACCCTGGGCAAGGATGCCAAAACATTATTGCAGGAATATTTGCAGGGTAAAAAAATCGCCCTGCCTCAATACAACGTGGTAGCCACCCACGGCGCGGCCCACAATCAGGAATTCGAGATCGAATGCCTGGTGCCAAAACTGGATATCCAGGTATTCGGCACAGGCGGAAGCCGGCGTGCCGGCGAACAGGCGGCGGCCAAACTGGCGCTGGAGGCGGTGCAAACCGCGTTGGTCAAGACACCCTCCACACGCAAGGCCAAGCCCCGCACTTCCCAGCTCAAGCTGGCGGGCATTGCCACCATCCAGCCCGATGCGCCGGTGGAAGCCACAGCGGCGCCGGCGGTTAAATCCACGCTGGAAGGCGGCACAGCACGACAACCCAGGTCCGAAGCAAAATCCTCCGGCAAGCAGGACCACAAAGCCGACCACAAAGAACACGAGCCTGAGGGCGAGTCAAAGACTGTCCCGAATGTAAATCCCGATGCGATCAATGGCGCGACAGGAAATGCTGAAGCCGATGTACTCAGCCCAGTTGCCGTCAACCACACGAAAATAGCATGACAGAATCCGCCGTACCTCCTGATTTCCGCTGCGGCTACATTGCCATAGTCGGCCGCCCCAATGTCGGTAAATCGACGCTGATGAATGCGCTGATCGGCGCCAAGGTCAGCATCACATCGCGCAAGGCGCAGACAACCCGCCATCGTATTACCGGTATCCAGACCACCGACCAGGCGCAATTCATTTACGTCGATACCCCGGGCTTTCAGACGCGCCATTCCAATGCGCTCAACAAAACCCTGAATCGCACGGTGACCAACACCCTGACCGCGTCCGACGTGATCCTCTACCTTATCGAGGCCGGCACCTTTGGTCCTGCCGACCAGCAGGTGCTCGACCTGATTCCGAAAAACGTCCCCTGCATCCTGGTCATCAACAAGTCCGACCGGGTAAAAGACAAAGCCGTGCTGCTGCCTTTCGCGCAGCAAATCGCCGCCAAGCATGATTTTTCAGCGGTGGTGCCGGTGTCGGCGAAACTGGGTTTTCAGCTGGATAATCTGCAGGGGGAAATCAGGCGTTTTCTGCCTGAAAATGCACCTGTCTACGGTCCGGACGACATTACCGACCGCAGCGAGAAATTCCTCGCGGCCGAAATCGTGCGCGAAAAAGTGTTTCGTTTTGTCGGCGATGAATTGCCTTATACGAGCACCGTACTGATTGAAAAATTCGAGCAGGAAGGTGACTTGCGCCGCGTATTCGCCGCGATTCTGGTCGAGCGCGATACCCACAAGTCAATGGTCATCGGACAGAAAGGCGCGCGCCTCAAGGACATTTCAACCCAGGCCCGGCTGGATATGGAACGGCTGTTTGGCGGCCCGGTGTATCTGGAAGTCTGGGTCAAGGTGAAGTCCGGCTGGGCTGACAATGAAGCCGGATTGCGCGCATACGGCTACGAATAATAAGTTCGTTACACGATGGATGTCATGACGCCTGATTTGAAGCCCGTCACACCCGTGGCCAAGCAAGCCAGGAGCGACATGTCGGCGCCGGCCTCCTTGGTCAAACGCGCCAGGCCCGCCGACAAGGACAGCCGCATCGGCAATCAGCCCAGCTTCGTGCTGCATAGTTATCCCTACAAGGAAACGAGCCTGATTGTGGATGTGTTCTCGCGCGACTATGGCCGTGTCGCGCTGATTGCCAAAGGCGCCAAGCGCCCACATTCGACTTTGCGCGGCGTGCTGCAGACCTTTCAGCCGCTTGCCGTCGGCTGGAGCGGCAAATCGGAAATCCGTACCCTGACCTCCGCGGAGTGGGTGGGTGGATTGCTGCCGCTGGAAAAATCGGCGCTCCTGTGCGGCTTCTATCTGAACGAACTGCTGGTCAAGCTGCTCGCGCGCGACGATCCGCATCCGGCATTGTTCGACCACTACGTGGCGACGCTGAACCAGCTGGCGCACAATGAACCCGCGCCGATCGTCTTGCGAAAATTCGAACTGGCCCTGCTCAAGGAAACTGGCGTCGCCACCGATTTCACGACCTGCACCACAACTTCGCGGCCGGTCGACCCGGCATTGTCGTACGTCGTTGACCCGGAGCGCGGTCCCCGCCCGGCACGAGCGTCGGACACATCGCCGAGGGTGTCGGGCAAGACCTTGCTCGACATGGAACGCGAAGATTATGCCGATAATGTGACCCAGACCCAAAGCAAGTTCCTGATGCGGTTTTTGCTGGCCCATCATCTGGGCAGCATGCCATTGAATACGCGCCAGATCCTGCTGGATTTAATGCAGTTATAGATAAAATATAATTCAAGTATCAAGACATCCCCCCGCACCGAGACCATCACCTTCATGAGCTTCCTGCAACCCCAAAGCCAAGTCATCGAACTGGGCGTCAACATCGACCACGTAGCCACCTTGCGCAATGCGCGCGGTACGGTGTATCCGGATCCCATCCGGGCGGCACTGATGGCGGAAGAGGCGGGCGCCGATGCGATCACGCTGCATCTGCGCGAGGATCGCCGCCACATCCGGGACGCCGATGTCGAGGCCATCCGGCCGCAACTGCGCACCCGCATGAATTTCGAGTCGGCGATCACCGCCGAGATGATCGACTTCGCCTGCCGCATCAAACCGCAGGATGTCTGCCTGGTGCCGGAACGGCGCGAGGAAGTGACTACCGAAGGCGGTCTGGACGTCGTCAGATATTTTCCGCAGATCCAGGCCGCAATCCGGCAACTGAAGGCCGAGGGTATCCGCGTGAGCCTGTTCATCGATGCCGATGCCATGCAAATCCAGGCCGCGGCGGAAGCCGGCGCGCCGGTGATTGAATTGCACACCGGACGTTACGCCGACGCCCATGACGACGCCGACCGGCAGGCGGAACTGCAGCGTGTCAGGGAGGGCGTACTGGGCGGCGTCAGGCGCGGTCTCAAGGTCAATGCCGGTCACGGCCTGCACTACACCAATGTACAGGCGATCGCTGCGATCGGCGAGATCACCGAGCTCAACATCGGTCATGCGATTGTCGCCCATGCCGTGTTCGTGGGCTGGCACAATGCAGTGCGCGAGATGAAGGCAATCATGGTCGGCGCGCGTCTCGCGTCCCAGGCGACATGATTTACGGAATCGGCACCGACATCATCCAGATTTCGCGCGTTGCCGGCGTGCTCGAGCGCAACGGCGACCGCTTCGCGGAGAAAATCCTGGGGCCGGAAGAACTGGAAAAATATCATCGCCGCAAAGCCAAGGTGGCTGCGCGCGGCATCCGATTCCTGGCGACCCGCTTCGCCGCCAAGGAAGCGTTTTCAAAAGCGATCGGATTAGGCATGCGCATGCCAATGACATGGCGCGCAATGCAGGTGCTCAATGTGCCGGGCGGGAAACCGATTGCGGTGCCCAGCGGCGCGCTGAAAGAATTCATGGAAAAAAACGGATTGACCGCACAGGTATCGATTACCGATGAAGCCGAATATGCAGTCGCCTTTGTGATACTGGAAAAAAATGAAAAATGAAATGAAAGACACATCCGGCAATTTGGGTCCGGTCATGCTGGACGTGGTCGGCACAAGCCTGACCGGCGAAGATATCCGCCGCATCCGGCATCCGCTGACAGGGGGCGTGATCCTGTTCGCGCGCAACTATGAAAATCGCGCGCAGCTGACCGCGCTGACTGCCGCCATCCACGCGGCGCGCCCGGGGGTGCTGATTGCCGTCGACCATGAAGGCGGCCGCGTGCAGCGTTTCAAGACGGATGGTTTTACCAGGCTGCCGGCGATGCGCCGCCTCGGCGAACTGTGGGATCGCGACGTGCTGGAAGCGACCAGGGCGGCAACCGAAATCGGGTATGTGCTGGCCGCTGAATTGCGCGCCTGCGGTGTCGACTTGTCATTCACGCCGGTGCTTGACCTCGATTACGGCGAATCAGGCGTGATCGGCGACCGCGCCTTCCATCGCGACGCACGTGTCGTAACGCTGCTGGCCAAGAGTTTCAACCACGGCCTGACGCTGGCGGGCATGGCAAATTGCGGCAAGCATTTTCCCGGTCATGGTTTTGTCAAAGCCGATTCCCATGTGGCGATACCGGTCGATGAACGCGAGCTGGAGCAGATCCTGGATGAAGATGCCGCGCCGTATGGCTGGCTTGGCATGGGACTGGCGGGCGTGATGCCGGCGCATGTGATTTATCCCAAGGTCGATGCACATCCGGCAGGTTTTTCGAAAAAATGGCTGACCATCCTGCGCGAAGACATGGGCTTCCAGGGTGTCATCTTCAGCGATGATCTCAGCATGGAAGGCGCCAGTGTCGCCGGCAGTGTGATCGACGGCGCCAACGCGGCGTTGGCCGCGGGATGCGACATGGTTTTGATCTGCAATTCGCCCGACAAGGCCGACCAGTTGCTGGCCGGGTTGACGGTCGCGGCTGGCGGCGTGCCCGAAGCAAGGATCAAAGCGCTGGTGCCGGCGACGCCGGCACTGCCATGGGAGGCGCTGCAAGATGATGTGCGTTACCAGGCAGCCAGGACAGTAGCACAATCGATGGCGGCCACATAAACCGGAATTTTATAGTCGAATGAGTGATGTCTGATCCTGTTGCCCCCGATCCACGCGAACTGGTGCTGGAGACCGTTGCCAAGCTGCCGCATCTGCCGGGTGTGTATCGTTATTTCGATGCCGATAACAACTTGCTGTACGTCGGCAAGGCGCGCGACCTCAGGAAGCGCGTCTCCAGCTATTTCCAGAAGACGCTGACCAGTCCCCGTACCGCGATGATGGTGGCGCGCATCGCGCGTCTGGAAACGACAGTGACGCGCAGCGAGGCCGAGGCGCTGCTGCTCGAAAATAACCTGATCAAGACGCTGCAGCCGCGCTACAACATTCTGTTCCGCGACGACAAGTCCTATCCCTATCTTAAAATCACCGGCCAGGGATTTCCGCGCATGGCGTATTACCGCGGCGCGGTGGATAAGAAAAATCAATATTTCGGACCGTTCCCGAGCGCATGGGCGGTCAAGGAATCGATGCAGATCCTGCAAAAGGTATTTTTGCTGCGCACCTGTGAAGATTCGGTGTTCGCCAATCGTACCCGTCCGTGCCTGCTGAACCAGATCGGCCGCTGCAGCGCGCCGTGCGTGAATGCGATCTCCGCCGAGGATTATGCGAACGACGTCGAGAACGCCGCAAAATTCCTGCGTGGCAGGCAAACCGAGGTGCTGGAAGAGCTCGAAACAAGAATGCAGGCCTTCGCGCAGGAACTGAAATTCGAGCAAGCCGCGGTGGTGCGCAATCAGATCACCGCACTGTCGCGCGTGCTGCACCAGCAGAACATGGAAACCGGCGGCGATACGGACATCGACATCATCGCCGTGGTCGTTCACGGCGGTCGTGCGTGCGTCAATCTCGCCATGGTGCGGGGTGGCCGGCATCTCGGCGACCGCGCGTATTTCCCCGTGCATGTCGAAGGCGGCATGAGCACGGCGGAAGAGTCGATCGAGGCCGAGGTGCTGAAGGCGTTCCTGGCCCAGCATTACATCGATAAATTCATACCAGGCACATTAGTGCTGAGCATGGAACTCAATGAGCCTGAGCTGATGCTGGCCTTGATGGAGCAGTGCGGCCATCGCATCAACCTGGTGTTCCAGCCGCAGGAGCAGCGCCGCCAGTGGCTGGACATGGCAGTCAAGGGCGCGGAAATTTCATTGGCGCGCCTGTTGTCCGAACAGGGCTCGCAGCAATCGAGGACACGCGCGCTGGTCGATGTGCTCGGCATCGACACCGAAGACATCGATACGCTGCGCGTCGAATGTTTCGATATCAGTCATACCCAGGGCGAGGCCACCCAGGCATCGTGTGTGGTGTTCCATCATCACACGATGCAGAATGGCGAATATCGCCGCTATAACATCGCCGGCATTACGGCCGGCGACGATTACGCCGCGATGCGCCAGGTCCTGATGCGCCGCTACGAGAAAGTCGCGAACGGCGATGGCGTGATGCCGGACATCGTGCTGGTCGATGGCGGCAAAGGCCAGGTGGAGATGGCGCGCCAGGTGTTTGTTGAACTCGGGCTCGACATCAGCCTGATCGTCGGTGTGGCAAAAGGCGAGGGCCGCAAGGTCGGACTCGAGAGCCTGATCTTCGCCGATGGCCGGCCGGCCCTCGACCTGGGCAAGGAATCGGCGGCGCTGATGCTGATCGCGCAGATCCGCGACGAAGCGCACCGCTTCGCCATCACAGGCATGCGCGCCAAACGCGCCAAAACGCGCCAGACGTCGCGTCTGGAAGAAATCGAAGGCATAGGCGCCAAACGCCGCCAGAAGCTGCTGGCGCGGTTTGGCGGCTTGCGTGGCGTGGTCGATGCCAGTGTCGATGAGTTGACCTCGGTCGATGGTATTTCGCGACAATTGGCTGAAGACATTTACAAGCAATTGCATTAAATTACGCAGATACTTGCGGCCCTGCACCCACTACGCACCACCTACAATAAAAATTGACTTTATGCCGCTTAATATTCCGATTCTGCTTACCTGGTTAAGAGTGGCGCTGATCCCGCTGATGGTAGGGGTGTTCTATCTCCCTGAAGAGTGGCTTGGGCCGTTCGATCCGGGCATCGCATCGGCCGCCATTTTCATCATCGCCGCCATCACCGACTGGCTGGATGGTTTTCTCGCGCGGCGCTGGAACGAAACTTCCGCCTTCGGCGCATTCCTCGATCCGGTCGCCGACAAGCTGATGGTCGCGGGCGCGCTGCTGGTGCTGGTGCGTTTCCACGAAGTCGATGCCAGCATCGCGTTCATCATCATCGGCCGCGAGATCGCCATTTCTGCATTGCGTGAATGGATGGCGCAGATCGGCGCATCGAAATCGGTGGCGGTCAGTTCGATCGGAAAGATCAAGACCATCGCGCAGATGGTCGCGATCCCGATGCTGCTCTTTAACCGCGACCTGTTCGGTTTTATCGATACACGCTTGTGGGGAGAATTGTTGCTGGGTGTCGCCGCGGTGCTTACCGTATGGTCGATGTTTTATTATTTGCGCAAGGCGTGGCCGCTGATGAAAGACAATGCCGGACCCTTGAAATAGTTTTCGCAATTCATGCTCTTGACATCTTCTATGGATCACCTATAATGGCGCTTCTCCAGTGACGCGGGAGTAGCTCAGTTGGTAGAGCGCAACCTTGCCAAGGTTGAGGTCGAGAG
>JAZKDW010000039.1:0-14669 GCA_040387375.1 Pseudomonadota bacterium | reverse complement strand
GGGCCCGCCTAGGGGGATGTGATGCAAGGCGCCCGGGCCGCCGCAGTGCTAGCACCTCGGCGGCCCCACTGCAAGGGCCGGGCAACGCCGCAGCGCACCGATCAGGGGGGCCCGCCGAGGGCCGCAGACACTCACAATTTATTTTGGGCGGGTACTTATGGCCGATTGCGCCGTACCGCCCGCCGTACCTCGATCACGACATCCGAAACCGGATACGCAACGCAGGGAAGAATGAATCCTTCCGCTTTTTCATCGGCGCTCAGGCCGGGCCAATCGATCTTGTACCTGACCTGCCCGGCGAGCAGCCGGCACATGCAGGTGCGGCAGGTGCCGTTCCGGCAAGAGCTGGGCAGATCCAGCTCCGCCAGCCGCGCCGCCTCCAGCAGCGTCACATCGCCTGCGGTGTCGGTTTGCCAATTCCTGGGCTGGATGACGATGGAAAACAGCTTGGCCGGGTCGTTCATGACTCAGCTTGCGGGGACTTCGGGCGGGCCACGCAGTTCGACGGTATTGCCCTCAGGGTCGGACAGGAAAAGCGACGGCCCCAAACCTTCGGCGCCGTAGCGCACGCCGCCTTTTCCGGTCTTGACGCCGGCGGCGGCAAGATGCTGGCGTAGCGCCGATTCATCGTATGGGTCTATGCGCAAGCAGAAATGGTCGACATTGTGTCCCTGGCTGCCGGGCGCTGCGCCGCCAGCCTGTCCCAGCTTGCCGTCGACCGACACGAGGTCAATCAGCGAGCGTCCCGCGCGCAGATGCACCAGCCCGAGGTCGTCGCGGCGCCGGTCGACCTGGCAGCCGATCACATCGCAATAAAACGTGACCATCGCTTCCAAATCACGGACACGCAGTACGAGGTGGTCTATTTCGCGGATGGTGAACATTGGCATCTTCCTGATCCTCTAGAGCGTCACCCGCGCGGATGATGCTGCGCGTGCAGCAGCTTCAGCCGCTCGCGCGCCACATGGGTGTAAATCTGCGTAGTTGAAATATCGGCATGGCCCAGCAATAGCTGCACCACACGCAGATCGGCGCCGTGATTGAGCAGATGGGTTGCAAAGGCATGGCGCAAGGTATGCGGCGACAGCGGCGCGTGTATGCCGGCTTTCAGCGTATATTTCTTGATCAGTATCCAGAACATCTGCCGTGTCATCGCCCCGCCGCGCGCCGTCACGAACAACGCGTCATCGACCTGGCCGTTCAGGATGGCGGGACGCGACTCTTTCAGATAACGTTCGATCCACACGCGCGCTTCGGCGCCGAATGGAATCATCCGCGTCTTGCTGCCCTTGCCGGTGATGCGCAGCACACCTTCATTCATGCCCACCTCCACCGACTTCATCAGCACCAGTTCGGATACCCGCAGTCCACTGGCGTACATCAGCTCCAGCATGGTGCGGTCGCGCAAACCCAGCGGCGTGGTCACGTCGGGCGCGGCCAGCAAGGCTTCCACCTGCGCCTCCGACAAGGTCTTCGGAATACGCGATGGCTGTTTGGCCGATCGCATGCGCAGGCAGGGGTCGGCGCTGACCTGGTTTTGCCGCAACGCCAGTTGATAAAATCGCTTCAGGACCGCAAGAAGACGGTTCGCCGATGTCGCCTTGGTGGTCGCGTGCCTGGCCGCGAAGTAGGCGTTCAGGTGCTCCGGCTGGGCGTCATGCAAGGTCTTTTCATATTGGGTGTGCAGCCAGCCGGCGAACAGGGTGAGGTCGCGCCGGTATGCATCCAGCGAATTTTTTGCCAGGCCGTCTTCGAGCCACAAGGTATCGCAGAACGCATCGATCATCGCCTGGCTGGCCAAGGATTTATCGCCCATCAATAACCCTCGATACCCTCGTGCGCCAGCAGCCAGCGCTTGACGCCCAGATGGAAGCCGTTTTCATCGCCGGAATTGGAAAACCCGCCGAGTCCCCCGGCCGCCGTGACTCGATGACAGGGAATGACCAGCGGGAACCAGTTGGCGCCACAGGCTTGTCCGACCGCGCGCGGCGCCGACTGGATGATGCGCGCCACTTCTCCATAGGTGAGCACGTCGCCGCGCGGCACGGCGGAAATCACGCTCCATACTTTTTTCTGGAAGGCGGTGCCGACTACGGCCAGCGGCAGGTCAAAGCGGAAATCGGGCTCGGCGATATAACGCACGACCTGCTGCGCGGCGCGTTCCGACAGTTTGTCGATCGGCGCCTTTTCGTCAAAGTGTGGCGGCAGGTAGACCAGTTCGCGCAGCACGCCGGCGTCGGTGCGAATGCCGATGGCGCCGAAAGGGACGGTGACGATGGCTGAAAACAAGTCGTTGCTGGAGGCGTTTTTCATGACCCTAGCATAAAACAAAAAGGGTTTGATTGCGAAGCGTGTCGCGAAACCGGCATTTTTTTATTTGGCCGGCGAGCGTCAAATGCGGGTAACATCTGCCGGTATTTCCGCCTGGCCAACCGCACTTCTCCGCCTCACATGTCCACCGCTACCATCCTGCTGCCCGATTTCCTCCTGATCCTGATCGGCGTCGCGCTGATGCGCGTGACGGACTGGGGCGCCGCATTCTGGGCCGGACTGGAAAAAATGGTCTATTACGTGCTGTTTCCCGCACTGCTGTTTTATTCGACTGCCCGCACGCCGCTCGATTTCAACGCCACCGGCAAGCTGCTGCAGGTAGCGGTCGCCGTCTGCCTGTCCGGCATTGCCCTGGGCTGGCTCGCCAAACCGCTGTTCAAACCCGGCCCGATGCTGTTCGAATCCGCGGTGCAAACCGCATTTCGCTTCAATTCCTATATCGCCTTTGCAATGGCTTCCCGGCTGGCCGGCGAACAGGGTACGGCACTGATGGCGCTGATCGTCGGCTTTGCGGTACCGATTTGCAATATCGCGGCAGTGCATGCGCTGGCGCACAAAAGCGGCGGCCTGCTGAAGGAACTTGCCAAAAATCCCTTGCTGATCGCGACCGCCGGCGGTGTGCTGTTCAACCTGACGGGCCTGCATCTTCCCGAAGTGATCGGCGCCGCGCTGACGCGCATGGGCAATGCATCGATTGCGCTGGGACTGATCATGGTCGGCGCCGGCCTGCGGATGGCCGGCGTGCACACGGCCAAAGCCATGTCTTTTTACTTCATTGCGATCAAGCTGCTGGCGCTGCCTGCGATCGCCCTGCTCCTCGGACGCTGGATCGGCCTGACGCCGTTGCAGCTGCAGATCGCCGTCGCGTTCAGCGCCCTGCCGACCGCCTCCAGCGCCTACGTGCTGGCGGCCCGCATGGGCGGCAACGCGCCGCTGGTTGCCTTCATCATTTCGGCGGGCACGCTGGTGTCGATCGTGACGCTGCCGCTCTGGTTATCGCTGGCCACTTAACTGGTCGTGCTGCGCCAGCGCCCATGCCACATGTTCACGCACCAGCGCGGACGGATCTGCGGTTCGTGCGGCGAGCGCCGCGACCATGTCCTGATTGCGGCCGCTGGCGGCGGCATTGCCGAGGCCGACTGCGATATTGCGCAGCCAGCGCTCATGGCCGATGCGCCGGATCGCGCTGCCTTCCAGCCGGCGATTGAATTCCTCTTCGCTCCACGCAAACAGATCGATCAGCGTCGCGCTGTCGAGGCCGTTGCGCACATTAAAATCCGGCAGTGTTGCAACTTGCGCAAACTTATTCCACGGACAGACCAGCTGGCAATCGTCGCAACCCAGCACACGGTTGCCGATCAAGGGCCGCAGTGCAAGCGGAATGCTGCCTTTCAGCTCGATCGTCAGGTAGGAAATGCAGCGCCGCGCATCAAGCTGGTAGGGGCCCAGGATTGCCCGGGTCGGACAGACGTCGATACAGGCGCTGCAGTGGCCGCAATGGCCGCTGACCGGCGCATCGACCGGCAGCGGCAGGTCCGTATACATTTCACCAAGAAAGAACATCGAGCCGGCATCGCGATTGAGCAGCAGCGTATGTTTGCCGCGCCATCCCAGCCCCGACTTCTGCGCCAGCGCAACTTCCATCACCGGCGCGGAATCGGTAAATACCCGGTAGCCGAACGGGCCGATCTCGCCTGCCATCCGGTCGGCCAGCTGCTGCAGCCGGGCACGCAGCACCTTGTGATAATCGCGGCCGCGGGCGTAGACGGAAATGACGGCGGCGGCCGGATCGCCGGCGCGCCGCTCCTCGCGTTCGCGCCAGCCGGCCGCCGTGTCCGCAGGCAGGTAGTCCATGCGCGCCGTGATCACACGCAAGGTGCCCGGCACCAGTTCAGCGGGGCGCCATCGTTTGCTGCCGTGCGCCGCCATATAGTCCATCTCACCGTGATGACCGGCCGCCAGCCAGGACTGCAAACCGGCCTCGGCCTCCGGCAAATCGATGCCGGCCACGCCGATATCGGCAAAACCGAGTTCGCGCCCCCAGGACTTGAGCGTGACCGCAAGCGCGGTGAGGTCGATGGCGGATTTATCTTGCACGGTATGCGCTTGAAAATAAGATGTTTACAATGGGCATTTGACGCGGCCTGATATGGCCGTCTTCGATTCAATTCAAATCAAGCAGCCATTTTACGAGATGCAGCACTTTAAATCCCACCTGAATGACGAAGCCGGCACCACGGCGCTGGGCGCCGCGCTGGCGCGCGCGCTGGAGCCGGGCCTGACGATTTACCTGCACGGCGACCTCGGCACCGGCAAGACAACCCTGACACGTGCGCTGTTGCACGCGGCCGGTTATGCGGGGCATGTGAAAAGTCCGACTTATACGCTGGCCGAGCCTTATCAGCTTGTCATCGCCGGGAAGCCGCTCAACGTGATCCATTTCGACCTCTACCGGCTGGCCGGACCGGAAGAATTCCTTGATGCCGGTTTTCGCGAACACTTCGACGACAAAAATGTCTGCATCGTCGAATGGCCCGAAAGAGGCGACCCGGTATTGCCGCTCCCCGATATCAATGTAGTGCTGGCCGTCTCCGGCCACGGACGTGATGTAGAATTGCACGCGTTGTCTGCCCAGGGTTCTCAATGTCTCGATCGACTGCACTTCGCTCCAAACCTGTAGCTTCCGGAACGCGCCGCATGGTCCTCAAGGCCGGCGGCACGCTGCTTCTTTCCGTCTTTGGCCCTGGCGTGTCGCAGGCGGCGCAAATTCTCGCCGTGCGTGTGTGGCCGGCGGAAGAATACACCCGCGTTACGCTGGAAAACGATACCAATCTCAAGACCTCCCATTTCATCGTCAAGGACCCCGAGCGGATGGTGGTCGATATCGAAGGCATCGACCTCAACCCGGCCCTGAAAGGCCTGGTCGCCAAGATCCAGTCGAACGATCCGTACATCAAGCAGGTGCGCGTCGGCCAGAACCGTCCCGGCGTCGTGCGGCTGGTGTTCGACCTGAAGGAGGAAGTCAAGCCGCAGGTGTTCATGCTGGCGCCGGTGGGCACCTATCAGCACCGGCTGGTGTTCGACCTGTATCCGGTCAACCCGCCCGATCCGATCGCCGCGCTGATTGCAAAAGGCGAGTGGCTCAAGGAGCGGCCGCCGGAGCCCGTGCCGCCGGTGGCGCAAGCGCGTCCGGAAGCCAAACCGCGTCAGCCCGCGCCGCAGATCGCGCGCATGATCACCATCGCGCTCGATCCCGGCCATGGCGGCGAAGATCCCGGCGCGGTCGGCAGTGGCGGCAGCTACGAAAAGAATGTGGTGCTGGCGATCGCCAAACTGCTCAAGGTTAAGATCGAGGAGCAACCGAACATGCGGGTGATGCTGACCCGCGACGGCGATTATTTCGTGCCGCTGCATGTGCGTGTGCAGAAGGCGCGCAAGGTGCAGGCCGACCTGTTCATCTCGATCCATGCCGATGCCTTCATCAAACCGACCGCACGCGGCTCCTCCGTTTTTGCGCTGTCTGAAAAAGGCGCCAGCTCCACTGCCGCGCGCTGGCTGGCGAACAAGGAAAATTCCGCCGACCTGATCGGCGGCATCAACATCAAGGGCCAGGACCGGCAACTCGCCAGCGTCCTGCTCGACCTCTCCACCACAGCGCAGATCAACGACAGCCTGAAGCTGGCCAAGGCAGTGCTGGGTGAAATCGGCGGCATCAACCGGCTGCACAAGAATGAGGTCGAACAGGCTGGCTTTGCCGTGTTGAAGGCGCCGGACATTCCCAGCATCCTGATCGAAACCGCTTTCATTTCAAATCCGGAAGAAGAAGCAAAACTGACCGACACCGGCTATCAGGACAAGATGGCGGACGCGATCATGCAAGGCATCCGCAAGTACTTCTCGAAAAATCCGCCGCTGGCCAAAAACAGGATGACCTAGCTTCACATTCATCATGCGTAACTAACATGATCCGATGACAAAGCGGCATGAGCTCGCGCTGGCACACGGGTAAAATTCTGTTCGATGAGGATGTCCGGTTCGACGTTGCGTCAGCTGCGGTCCGGTGTGCCTTCACCGCCATTCCAGGCCCCCCGAAGAGGATCATCGATGCGTTCACCCAGCCATAGAACCGAGCGCGACCTGCTCGGCGACCGCGCCATTCCCAATGAAGCGTATTACGGCGTGCATACCTTGCGCGCGGTCGAGAATTTTTCGATTACCGGCACGCCCATTTCGATCTACCCTGACCTGATCAATGCCCTGGCCAGCGTCAAGCAAGCCGCCGCGGTCGCCAATTATGAATTGTTCATGCTCGATGAAGAGCGCATGCGCGCGATCGTGACGGCGTGCGAGGAAATCCGCGCAGGCAAGCTGCATGCGCATTTTGTGGTCGACGTGATCCAGGGCGGCGCCGGCACCTCGACCAACATGAACGCCAATGAAGTCATTGCCAATCTCGCGCTCGAACATCTCGGCCACCGGCGCGGCGAATATCAATACCTGCACCCGACCGAACACGTGAACCTGAGCCAGAGCACCAACGACGTCTATCCGACCGCGCTGAAGGTGGCGACCTACAGCGGCATCCTGCGGCTGGTCGATGCAATGGGCGTGTTGCGGCGCGCGTTTGAAGCGAAGGCCGAAGAGTTCAAGGATGACCTGAAGATCGGGCGCACGCAGTTGCAGGATGCGGTGCCGATGACGCTCGGCCAGGAATTCAGCACGTATGCGCTGATGCTGGCGAAAGACCAGGAGCAGCTGAAGGAAGCGGCCCAGCTGATCTGCGAAATCAATCTGGGCGCGACCGCGATCGGCACCGGCATCAATGCCGACCCGGACTACGCCGCGCTGGCCTGCAGGCACCTGTCCAACATCACCGGCATTACGCTGCGCACCGCCCCCAACCTGGTCGAAGCAACCCAGGATGTCGGCGCGTTCGTGCAACTGTCAGGCGTGTTGAAGCGGGTGGCGGTCAAGCTGTCCAAGACCTGCAATGATCTGCGCCTGCTGTCGAGCGGACCGCGCGCGGGCTTCGGGGAAATCAACCTGCCGCCGATGCAGGCAGGATCGAGCATCACGCCGGGCAAGGTCAATCCGGTGATTCCCGAGATGGTCAACCAGATCGCCTTTGAAGTGATCGGCAACGATGTCACGATCAGCTTCGCCGCCGAAGCCGGCCAGCTGCAGCTCAATTCGTTCGAACCGATCATCGCCCACAGTCTGTTCAAGAGCGTCACGCACCTGCGCAACGGCTGCCTGACGCTGGCTGAACGCTGTGTCAACGGCATTACCGCGAACCGGGACCGCTTGCGGGCGATCGTTGAAAATTCGATCGGCATCGTGACGGCGCTGAACCCGTACATCGGTTACGCCAACGCCACCGAAGTGGCGCAGGAAGCGCTCGCCAGCGGCAAGAGCGTGTATGAACTGGTGCTGGAGAAAGGCTTGCTGACCAAGGAGCAGCTGGATGAAATCCTGCAGCCGGCAATGCTGACCCGGCCGCGTCCCCGCATGCTGCCCTGACCGGTCAGGTCCGTGAAAATTTCCGGTACACCTTCCAGAGTCCGCCCAGTGCGAGCGGCAGCACTGCGGCGCCGATGCCGATGAAGACGATGGTGCTGAGATGGTCGCGGATGAATGGAATATTGCCGAAGTAGTAGCCGGCCGTCACCAGTCCGACCACCCAGATCAGGGCGCCGGTCACGTTATAGAACTGGAATTTTGCAAAGGTCATTTCCGACACGCCGGCAACAAACGGCGCGAACGTGCGCACTACCGGAATGAAGCGCGACAGGATGATGGTCTTGCCGCCATGGTGTTCATAAAACGCATGCGTGCGCCGCAATGCGTCCTTGTCCAGCCATTTGTAATCATGGGTAAACACCTTCTGGCCAATCGCCTTGCCTATCCAGTAATTGACCGTATTGCCGATCACGGCGGCGGCGATCAGCAAACCCATCAGCAACCAGATATTCATCGCGCCGGTCGCGCAAAAGGCGCCGCCGATGAACAATAAGGTATCGCCCGGCAGAAACGGAAATATGACCAGGCCGGTCTCGGCAAAAACAATTCCGGACAGCACCACGTAGACCAGATTGCCGTATTCGGCGATGAGGGTGCCGAGATACTTGTCGACATGCAGAATCATGTCCAGAAATTGCATAAAATCCATCATGTTTCCTTGATTGAGCGTTTTCGCGTTTTCGAATAAGCGCCGGAATAGTACACTACTCACGCGCTCCGTTCAGCAAGATCCCGGCTCGGCGGTGCCAGTCGTGCCGCAAAGCCAACGAGCGGCCGGAAGGATCATGCCGCCAACGTTATAATCCGCAGATGAATTCTCCCCTTGCCTCATTGCGCCAGATCCTGCCCCTCCCCGACCAGCTGATTTCCCAGATCGCTGCGGGCGAAGTCATCGAACGTCCGTCCGCGGTCGTGAAGGAACTGCTGGAAAACGCGCTTGACGCCGGCGCCACGCAGATCACGGTGCGCCTCGAGCAAGGCGGGGTAAAACGGATCGCGATCACCGACAACGGGCGCGGCATCGCGCCGGAACAGCTGCCGCTGGCGCTGGCGCGGCATGCGACATCAAAAATCGCCTCGCTATCCGACCTGGAAAACGTGATCACGCTCGGCTTTCGCGGCGAAGCGCTGGCATCGATCGCCTCCGTTGCCCAGTTGACCATGACCTCGCGCACCGCCGATGCCGCGCATGCGTGGGAAATCAGCGGCTCTCCCTCTGGCCTCGACTATGGCAAGGTGACACCTTCTTCGGGTGCGCTTGGAACGACGGTCGATGTGCAGGACCTGTATTTCAACACACCGGCGCGGCGCAAGTTCCTGAAGTCGGAGCAGACCGAATACGGCCATTGCGCCGAAGTGGTGCGGCGCATCGCGCTGGCACGGCCCGACGTCGCTTTTTCCTTATCGCACAATGGCAAAACGGCCGACCACTGGAATGTGGCCGACATTGCCAAACGCAGCGCGCATATCCTGGGTGATGAATTTGCCAACGCCAGGCTGCCGCTGGAAGAAGCCGCCGGCCCCTTGCGGCTGCACGGATTTGTCGGCCTGCCCACCGCATCGCGGGCGCGCGCGGATGCGCAGTATTTTTATGTCAACGGCCGTTTTGTGCGCGACAAGCTGTTGACGCACGCGGTGCGCTCCGCCTATCAGGATGTGCTGCATGGCGACCGTTATCCATCCTATGCGCTGCGGCTCGAGCTCGATCCGGCGCTGGTCGATGTCAACGTCCATCCGTCCAAGATCGAAGTCCGGTTTCGCGACAGCCGCGCGGTGCATCAATTCGTATTCCACGTCGTCAGCCGCGCGGTCGCACAAACGTCCGCGACCGCCTTCGGCGCCTCCCCTGCCCCGGTGCCGGCCAGCCCCGGCGCGCTGCCGTGGATGCGCCCGCAGCAGCAGACATCGTTCGGTTCGCAGTTGGGATCGGGCGCTGGCGTCGCCCAAACCACCGCGGATTACGGCACCCTGTTTGCCAATGCCGGATCGGCAACGATGCTGCAGACGCGCGATCCGGCTGCAAATTTTTTCCCGGCAAGACCGGCATCGGAGACATTCTCGCAAGACGATGACTACCCGTTGGGATTCGCGCTGGCGCAACTGCACGGCGTTTTTATCCTGGCCCAGAACACCCGTGGTGTGGTGCTGGTCGACATGCACGCGGCGCACGAGCGCATTCTGTATGAACAATTGAAAAACGCGCTCGATAGCGACGCCATCCAGGTGCAGCCGCTGCTGATCCCGGTGACCTTTCATGCCGACGCGGTCGAAGTCGGCACCGCGGAAGAAAACCAGACCACGCTCAACGCACTCGGTTTTGATATTGCCGCGCTGTCACCGACAACGCTGGCGGTGCGCGCCATTCCGGTGCTGCTCAAGAACGCCGATGCGCAGACCCTGGCGCGCGACGTGCTGCGCGATGTGCGCGAATTCGGCGGCTCGCGTGTGCTGGTCGAGCGGCGCAATGAAATGCTCGGCACGCTCGCCTGCCATACCGCGGTGCGCGCCAACCGGATATTGACGGTACCGGAGATGAATGCGCTGCTGCGGCAAATGGAAGCGACCGAACGCGCCGATCAATGCAACCACGGCCGGCCGACCTGGGTGCAACTGGCCCTGTCCGACCTGGACAAGCTGTTCTTGCGCGGGCAATAGGATGTTGACTCATTCCGCGCGGGACATGAAGCCGCCGGTAGTCGCCATCATGGGCCCCACCGCCACCGGCAAAACCGCCGCCGCACTGGAGATCGCACGCCACATCCCGTCGGAAATCATCTCGGTCGATTCGGCGCTGGTGTATCGCGGCATGGATATCGGCACGGCAAAACCTTCTGCCGCCGAACTGGCGGCGGTGCCGCACCACCTGATTGACATTCTCGACCCGACCGAAGCCTATTCGGTGATGCAATTCCGCCAGGACACCCTGCGCCTGGCAGCGGACATCACCGCGCGCGGCAAGCTGCCGCTGCTGGTCGGCGGCACCATGCTGTACTTCAAGGCCCTGCAGGATGGGCTGGATGTCTTGCCGCAGGCCGACGCGGCGCTGCGGTCCAGGCTGGATGAAGAAGCGGCAAGAATCGGCTCCCCCGCCATGCACGCCAAACTCGCCGCGCTCGACCCGGAAACCGCGGCGCGCCTGAAGCCGAATGATGCCCAACGCATCCAGCGGGCGCTGGAAATCATCGAACTGAGCGGCCAGCCGATGTCGCAACTGCTGGCGAAAGCGCCGAAGGTGGACCTGCCGTTTGCGATACTGCCGATTGCACTGGAGCCGTCCGACCGCAGTGTTTTGCATGCGCGCATTGCAGCGCGCTTTGATGCCATGCTGGCTGCCGGTACCGGTGGATTGATTGATGAAGTGACTACACTGCGCGCACGCGGCGACCTGCATCTCGGCTTGCCGTCGATGCGCTGCGTGGGATACCGGCAGGCGTGGGAATATCTTGATGGCGCATACGACTACAAGACCATGCGCGAAAAAGGGATCGCGGCGACCCGGCAATTGGCAAAACGACAGCTTACCTGGCTACGCTCGATGCCTGAGCGGATTGTGATCGACTGCCTGAGCGATTCGCCCGCGGAACAGATGCTGAATCGGATTGAAATTTTCAGGAAAAGCGGTTATCGAGCAATTGCGGGTTGACATATGCGGCTAAAAAAGACATAATTTTCGGCTGTTTGGTGATATAGCTCAGTTGGTTAGAGCACAGCACTCATAATGCTGGGGTCGGTGGTTCAAGTCCACCTATCACCACCAAGAACACGTTTCGAGAAGTTTGGTAACGAATAAAAACCCGCCTTTAGCTTTGTGCTGATGCGGGTTTTTTTGTTTGATCAACATTTTTAGCGTCTATTTACCTCCGAAGATTATACGGGCACATTTGCGAGTACCTGTTCACCTCTGCAAAAACGCCGAAATTAGGTCCTCTTCTCACCAACATTCAGCCAAGTCTGCCAGTTGTGTTCCATTTGCGATGCGCAAACAAATACCAAACATATCATCATTTTTGACTATGCTCTCACCACCAAATTCTTGGACGCAGTCGATATGAAGTGAGCCATGTTCGTGCATTTCGAAGCAAGATTCCCCAAAAAATATATCCACAAAAAATTTATCTTGGTTAAATGAAAACCGCTTGTCATGAAAAAACTGATTAAGAACAGGATGCTGACTAAACTCGGTCTCCCTGTCTACGTAATATCGAATACCCACCACGATCTCCCTCAAGCTGCAAATATGATCGTAAAAGCAACCTCCTAAATACCTGTTTGGCACGACAGTGAAATTAACATCGTGGTTATCAGGCATTACGTAGGTTGATGTATTCGGAAATATACGTAGATCATTAGAAGCCTAATCGTTTAAGTATTTCGAGACCTCAGGGTAAGAATCGACATATTTTATTGACGACAGAGATAGCCAACGATTCCGCAAATATCGATCCAAGCTCTGCCCCCTTTCTTCACCAAATACGCGGTCGACAAGTCGTTGTCCTATCACAAATCATCGCCAGTGTGCCTTTGATTCATGATACGCATAAATGGCAATGTGGCGACTTCCGACAACATCACGAGTCGAATTTTTCATGGAAATTAGGGCAATGCCATCCCTGACGAAGGTATGTCGAGTCTGACCCTGAGCCTTCCTACTGAGCCTTCCCTATGAGAGTTCTGAAACGTTTAATTCTAACTTTCGTCCGCCCGATCTTAAAAAGATTATGAAAGACCTCAAACTCGTCCGCGCGAACAGAGCTATGGGCGATTAGCAGCCCGGCAATACAGTTTGCAATCAATTGCAATTTCTATCGAATGGGACGTGATCGAAGAAGCGATTTTCGAAATTGAAGTTGAGCGTCAACGACGTAGACTTCTTACTCCGCGCAAATATGCGGAATGAAGCGTAATGGCCGATGTGGATGAACTAGATAGAACCACATTACCTCTGATTTAGCCCCAAAAGCTCGAATTCCAGGAATTTCACTGTGTTCGCGAGATTGGCCTTTCTATCTTCTTCATTCGCTAGGGCCTCGTTTAGCTTCTTTTTCCAGTATTGATGTGACATTTTGAGCTTCTTATTCAGATAGACCACGTTGCTCCCATATCCAGAAGTCAGCCGCTGATAGTGAACCCCTACCATTACGTAAGGCCTCCTTCTAGCGGCAGCTCCGTAGACCTCATTTTGAGCATGCCATAAAGCTACCGACAAATGCTTTCCAAAATGCTTGTTGATTACCTTGTCAGCGATACCTTCAGCTTCAGGCCCTATAACTGGCGTAATTGTCCCGATATAGACTCTGGCATCGGCAAACACACATCTCATTGCCAGTTGATGCCACGACACGCATGCGTTATTTAAGATAATAGGTGCACGGTCGCCGGCCAAGTTCTGCCCCGCGAGAATGATATTTCCGTCATACATTTGCATACCAGCCGATAAGGGAACTCTCGCCACCTTCTCTCTGGATACCGGCTTGTAATCCTTATGGTGTTCGTAGAAATCAGTCATTGCCGAACCAATGATTTTCTTTAATGCGGGTTTGTTCTTCCAATCCACACCGTCAAGCGAGACAGGTGTTTGGAATATTCGCACTTCCACCTTATCGTTCTCAAACACAAAGGATGTGGCCAAAGCGGTGTCTAATACCAGTTCCCGATCTTTGCCCTCGCTATCTTTAAATTGATACGTCTCCCGATACCCACTAGCGTCACCACAATGAGTCGCTATCAACAGAAAGTCGTAAGGGTAGTGTTCCATCATTCTATTGACGATATCCATCTTTGCCCTATCTCCCCGGTATCCACGGACGAGATATCCCCTTTGAGCTAAGGATTTGGCAATAGGTACTACTTCTGATGTATCTCCGACCATCTGCGGATCGACAACTACACCGATCCTCATCTTTTCAGAATCTGGCTGTTCAGAGGCGACACCGTTAATAATAGCTATGCCAAGGTCTGGATAGCCGAAGAGATGGCTGGAAGGTACTTCTCTGATGGCATACCCCCATGGTATCCCCTTAGAGATAAACGTAATACCTCTGAGACCGGCCATTGGAATATCACCGGCCAAAGCCTTAATTTTGGCTTCGAGTCGTTGAAGCAATGAATCAAAAGATTCATCTTTCTGCTCATAGGCGCTGTAGAACTCTTCGCAAATACCCTCGGCTTCTTCTTTGTCAACCTCCGGGATGAGGAATAGACCCGCACCGATGGAATAGGCGTAGTTAGCTGCGACAACTTGAGCATGCTCATCGCCTTCTTCGCAAACAACTAAATGACCATCAATTGGCGGAATATATTTTTCCTCATTCTGAGCATCAACAAATTGAATCGGAGTCTTGGCGTTTAGTGCCTTCAACAAGCCAATCCCAATATTCTTATTACCCCATCGAATAGGCTTCCCATCACGAACCTTTACCGCTAGTTGTCCAGGATCGAGTTCGGTTAGGTTATTTACGGGATAAATGAACTTACGTGGAAAGTACTTTGCGAATCTATCGATCGTGTCTACGGATAAATCAGCCATTACTATTTTCTTAGTCTTGACCCTGGCGAAAGCGTTGTTTCTTCTAGTCAGTTCAGCATCAGCATCTGGACGTTGAAGACGTGGGCCGTCGACCACGGCCAAATAGGTCCCTTTTACTGCCAGCATTGCCGACAATTCAGCGAGAAAATAAGGGTTGTCGCCAATAAGGGCAACATCATGGAATCGAGGCGGCTGAAACTTTTTCATTTTATTTATGAGCCTAGAAGAAATAAGATCAGTAAGCACCCGGTGATCCCGTCTTGAATCATCAGGCTTAAGCGGCGAGTATCGT
>JAZKDW010000038.1:0-48783 GCA_040387375.1 Pseudomonadota bacterium | reverse complement strand
AGGCATCTGGCCAGAAGCGCAGGTGGAAAGCATGCTACTCGAAACCCCTGCTACACACATGCATCACATCCCCTAGGCGAGCCCCCCTCGGCGCCCCCCCCCTAGGCAGGCCCAGCCAGAGCAGCATCCATCTCACGATTTATTCCGGACGGGTACTTAGCCACGACTCATAACCCTAACCGCCCGTGGCCGCCACATTGGCCCGCGCCCCATGCATTTTCTTGTAGCTGTCGATCAACCGGCTGTGCCTGTCGAGCCCCTCCAGTTTCATACTGGTTGGCGTCAAGCCAAAGAAGCGCACGCTGCCATCCACTGAACCCAGCGCCGCGTCCATCCTCGGATTGCCATACATCCGGCGGAAATTGACCACGTAGTCGTCCAGTTCCAGCTCGTCATCGAGCAACACCTCCAGCACCACGTTCAAGGCTTGATAAAACAATCGGCGCTCGACCGTGTTGTCGTTGTACTGCAAGAAGGCGCCCACCAGATCGTGCGCCGCCTCAAATTGCTGCAAGGCGAGATGAATGAGCAGCTTCAACTCGAGAACGGTCAGCTGCCCCCATTCCGTATTCTCGTCAAATTCGATGCCGATCAAGGTGGCGATGTCGGCGTAGTCATCGAGCTCACTGTTATCCAGACGCGCAAGCAGCGCCTCCAGGCTTGTGTCGTCCAGGCGATGCAAGTTCAGGATATCCGCGCGGAACAGCAGCGCCTGGTTGGTGTTATCCCAGATCAAATCTTCTACAGGATAGATTTCCGAATAGCCCGGCACCAAAATCCGGCAAGCAACGGCGCCTAGCTGGTCATGGACCGCCATGTACACCTCTTTGCCCATGTCTTCAAGAATGCCGAGCAAGGTCGCGGCTTCCTCGGCATTGGAATTCTCGCCCTGGCCGGAAAAATCCCACTCGACAAAATCGAAATCCGATTTGGCACTGAAAAAGCGCCACGACACAACACCGCTGGAATCAATGAAGTGTTCAACAAAGTTGTTTGGCTCAGTCACGGCGTTACTGACAAAGCTGGGCTGAGGTAAATCGTTCAGGCCCTCAAAACTGCGACCCTGCAGCAATTCCGTCAGACTCCGTTCCAGCGCCACCTCGAAGCTGGGGTGCGCGCCGAACGAAGCAAAGACCCCGCCAGTTCGCGGGTTCATCAAAGTCACGCACATCACCGGATAGACGCCACCGAGCGACGCATCCTTCACCAGCACCGGAAAACCCTGCTCTTCCAATCCCTGAATGCCGGCCAGAATGCCAGGGTATTTCGCCAGCACTTCGGGCGGCACATCAGGCAGTGCCATTTCGCCTGCCAGAATCTCGCGCTTTACCGCCCGTTCGAAAATTTCGGACAGACATTGCACCTGCGCTTCCGCCAGCGTATTACCGGCACTCATGCCGTTGCTGACGTAGAGGTTTTCGACCAGGTTGGACGGGAAATACACCACCTCGCCGTCCGACTGCCGCACATACGGCAGCGAACAGATTCCCCGCTCCACATTGCCCGAGTTGGTGTCGACCAGATGCGAACCAAGCAACTCGCCATCGGGATTGTAGATGGGCAGGCAGTATGCATCGAGAATTTCAGACGGTAGCGCATCTTCAGGGCCAGGCTTGAACCAGCGCTCGTTCGGGTAATGTACAAACGCCGCATTGGCGATGTCTTCGCCCCAAAACGTCCCGCCATAAAAATGGTTGCAATTCAGGCGCTCGATAAATTCTCCCAGCGCCGACGCCAACGCGCTTTCTTTGGTCGCTCCCTTGCCATTGGTAAAACACATCGGCGAGTGCGCGTCGCGGATATGCAGCGACCACACATTGGGAACGATATTGCGCCACGAAGCGATTTCAATCTTCATGCCCAAGCCCGCCAAAACGCCCGACATATTGGCGATGGTTTGCTCCAATGGCAGATCCTTGCCCGCAATGTAGGTGCTGGCGTCAGTAGCCGGCTTTAACATCAGCAACGACTGCGCATCGGCATCCAGGTTCTCTACCTCTTCAATCACAAACTCGGGACCGGCTTGCACTACTTTTTTCACCGTACAACGCTCGATGGAACGCAAAATACCCCGGCGGTCTACTTCCAGGATATCCGCCGGCAACTCGACCTGAATCTTGAAAATCTGCTGGTAACGGTTTTCCGGATCAACAATATTATTCTGCGACAGGCGGATATTGTCGGTCGAAATGTTGCGCGTTACGCAGTACAACTTCACAAAATAAGCCGCACACAAGGCCGATGAGGCCAGAAAGTAATCGAAGGGACCGGGCGCCGAGCCATCGCCCTTGTAGCGGACAGGCTGGTCGGCGATTACCGTGAAATCATCAAACTTGGCTTCGAGACGAAGCTTGTCGAGAAAATTGACCTTAATTTCCATGAGGGGATTCCTGAAATATTGCGCAAAATGAGGGTGCCGTTATTATCCGTCGCCACGCCGGCGCCGTGTGATACTTCGACGGTTTCAATAAAGGCTGCCGCAGCCGGATAATTTGGCAGGCAAACGCCATTGCGCAGGAGTTGGTGTAAGTACCCGACCGGAATAAATTGTGAGTGTCTGCGGCCCTGACCGGCGCGCTGCGGCGTTGCCCGGCCCTTGCAGTGCTCGCACTGCGGCGGCCCGGGCGCCTTGCATCGCACTCGGCCAGGACCACATCCATCTCCCAATTTATTCCGGTAGGGTACTTAGAACCGGCGAGCTTCCATGCGCCATGGCGATAGCCACAGCAGGTTCAGGTGCAGTTGCGCGGAACTGAATCGCCGCGCGTTCCGCCACCATTCTCCAGAACGCAGGCGCATCACAATCCGCCTGTCACCTGACACGC
Organism: Pseudomonadota bacterium; assembly: GCA_040387375.1. Taxonomy (GTDB): domain Bacteria; phylum Pseudomonadota; class Gammaproteobacteria; order Burkholderiales; family Burkholderiaceae_D; genus JAZKDW01. The sequence goes on along the minus strand of JAZKDW010000038.1, from coordinate 45,958 downwards.
TTGAAAAGTGCAAGGCGGCGGGGCCAGGCTGGCAAATGCGGCTGGATGCCGCCTTGGCCGACTGGCTGTTATGTGATTCATGAATACAAGGTATGGAGAAAATAAAGTACCGGAAAATGCTGCGACGCAGTATATTGGTCCTGTCTCCTCCAGTCTCCTCAAGGAATTGGATTTAGCCCGCAGCCGAAATGCTTGCGGGCTTTTTTTCGTCTGTATTTCTCGCGCGGGAAGTTGCCTTAAGGGTTGATGCTGTGATTGCCGGGTCTGATCTTGTTTGCGAGCTTTATTCAGACAGTAACTCAATGTACGTCTGGTAACTGAAACTGCGGTTCTTTTTTTGTCCAGTCATTTCGGTAACGATACCCAAGTCACTTAGCGTTTTGATTGCTGCGTTCGCGGTCGGAAAACTTGTATTGAGTTTCTGTTTTACTCGCTCAACGGTGAAACGAGGCATCATCGGCAGAAGTTCGAACAATCGATAGGCGGCAGGCCCTGATTTTGGCGCATCGAGAAGACGTCGCCGGTCGGTCGCGACCAAAGTTGCAATGTCGACGATGCTCCGTTCGGCTTGTGCCGCGGCTTCCGTAACTCCCTCGAGGAAAAATGCAATCCAGGCTTCCCAATTCCCATCGGTGCGAGTACCCGATAGCAACCGGTAGTATTCTGTCTGGTGCTGTTTCAAATATCCGCTCAGATAAATCAAAGGCTCAAGCAGCACGCCCCAATGTTCCAGCAAGGCGGCGATCAGCAAGCGTCCCATGCGGCCATTGCCATCGAGAAATGGATGGATGGTTTCAAACTGGGCATGCACCAGGGCGATATTGACTAAAGGCGGCAGGCTCTGCGGATTGGCGTGGATAAACCGCTCCAGATCACCAAGCAAACTGGCAACCTGATCAGGGGGAGGAGGCACAAAGACAGCATTGCCAGGGCGGGTGCCACCAATCCAGTTCTGTGAGCGCCGGAGCTTGCCCGGCTGCTTGCCCGTTCCCCGCACTCCGTCAAGCAGCAATCGATGGGCGTCGCCAATCAGCGTGATACTGATTGGCAGTCCGTTGGGATCGCGCAGGTTTTCTCGCACCAACCGGTAGGCGCGCAGATAATTGGTGACCTCTTCGATGTCGTCGGTGTTACTGACATCCAGACCGGCTTCCTCGTTGAACAAATCCGTCAAGGTCGCCTGTGTGCCCTCGATTTGGGATGTGAGCAGTGCTTCCTTGCGTATCGCGCTATACAACAACCAATCGACAGAGGGAACGAGACCTGATATAGCCGACAAACGGGCCAGGCTCAGTTCCGCCGCCCGGTTCCGGGCATCGTATGAGTCCGGTGATAGCGGTGGTGCTGTCGGTGGCAGAGCATAAGGGACGAACGCTTGAACGGCCTCACCAAGCGTTGATGTCGTGACGTGACTTCCAGTGGAACGATTCATTTTAAAGCCTGCTTTAATACAGTTCATCAATTTAAAGCATTCTTTAATATGGCTGCAAGCGATTCAATTTTGTGTGCGGATGGCGGGATCAGGCTTTATTGAATGGGTAATTAATTTGTTCACCACGAAGTTGACTTGGTATTGGTGATTGCACCTCAATTCCTGATTACTTCGGAAAATCGTTTGTGCAAGCCCACGATTCTTTGTAAAAATGCGATTCCCGGGCAAGAAAAAGATGATCCACGGTTTTGTGAGTTGACATGCGCACACAACAATTTTCATGCAGAATGCATTGCAACTTTACATTTCACAACAACATCTTGCGGAGCATTCATGAATTTCCAATTGCTGGTTGAAACCTTCAAGCCGGGTCAGTCGCAATCCGGTGTCAAATTTCTCGCGGCGCATGACCGGCAGAAAAATGCCGGGCGCTGGGTGACGGAGTTCGGCACCCTGGACCAGGTGTTATCGCTGTACGAGACGCCTGAAGGACATCCTGCGCCACTTTTTCCGACCGAGACCTCGGGCTACGCACAAGCCAATCCGCGCAATATCCTGCGGCGTGACGTGCTGCCGCTGCGTGCGGTGAAAGAGTATCAGCCTGGTTCGGACAAGTTATTCGAGCTGCGTGAGTATTCTCTCCTGCCCGGCACCGCAGCCGAGTTCGCCGCGCACATGCTGGCCGCGATGCCGGTGCGCGAGCGTCACTCTGCCAATGTCGGCATCTGGTTGCCGCTGTCCGGCGATGCGGATCGCATTTTTCACATGTGGTCGTATCGCGATCTGGCGCATCGCGCCGAAGTCAGGGCTGCGGTAGGAAAAGAAGCAGGCTGGCAAGCTTACCTTGAAGCGGTCATGCCCTTGCTCAGGCAGATGAATTCGACCCTGTTAACGCCAGCGCCTTCGACGGCTCCCGCCGCATAACGCTGACGTTCAGATGACGAAGGTGCGGATCGCGTCGGCTACGCGGTCCGTGCCCGCATGGAAATCGAGTCCCCTGGGACCCGCTTCTCCCCCTTCTTCAGAAAATGGCCGGCACGCCTGCATGCCGCGCAGTTGCCACCTACCTTGCCAAAACTTATCCTTGGTCAAGTTGACCCTTTCCGTGAAAAGCCAAACTTAATTCCCGTCACCGCAGTGCCCGGAAATGCTGCAGGAAAAGCTGAATTGTCAGACGCGTAAATTAACGTTCGTCATGATTTTCAAGTACGGGTGTCAGGAGGACAAAATACCTGCCACTGAATCATGGAGACCAGTCGCTTTCCTATGAAGAATTGCGTGTTATGTCTGATATTTTTCCTGCATTGCCCCGTGAACGCGTCGGCTCAGACCCGTGCAGACGCATCCGGCGTTGCCAGGCCGCTCAGTGATGATTCCGCCGCTGCGGAGCCGACCGCGCATCGGAGCGGTGCCTATGTGTCCGGCACGATCGGGAATGGACAGGCCCACGGAGGAAATACGAGCGGCGAAACGTCGATGAAGTGGCGGGCCTTCGATGTCCGCTTCGGCAGGGATATCGATCCTTCTTTTTTTACCGCCAAATCCCTATTGTCGGCGTCGGAAAAGATCCGGGTCGACTTCGTGCATAACAACGAAGGACATCCGGATAACAATCATCGGGACGGTTTCGGAATACAGCTCGTCTACAGCAATCGCTTTCGCAACGGCCTGACTGCGGAACTTGGCGTGGGTCCTTACCTGAGCATGAATACGACCGACATCGGCGGACGCCAGATCAACGATTCGAATGTGGGCGCGCTGGTTTCCCTGGCGCTGCGCATCGGTCTGGATCAATACTCGCCAGGCCTGCATTTTCGGATTGCGGTCAATCATGTCGCCATGAGAGATGTACATTCCTCCAGCGCCTTGCTGGTCGGCATCGGCAAATATTTCAACGAGGTGCCCGCATACGCGGCCACCGGTTCTGCGCGTAGTCCGGTATGGATTGTCGTGGCGGCAGGCAGTTCCATCACGAACCACGGGGGCACCGACGACGCATTCGGATTTTCCATCGAAGCCAGGCAATTCCGGGGGCCGTGGGCTGCGTCGATCGCGGCAATCGCGGAGGGGGACGATGACGTTCGGGTAGACCGGCGCGGGATAGCGCTCCAGGGTTGGTATGTGCAGCCGCTTACCGCGAAGTGGAGCGTGAGCGCAGGCGTCGGGCCCTATGTCGCGACGAACGACCGGGAGTCAGGCAATCCGCGCCTGCTGGGCCTGATCACGCTGCAGGCCGACCGCGCCATCTCCAAAACCCTGAAAGTCTTCGCCAGCTTTAGCCGGGTGAAGACCTTCAGGGAGAAGAATGACCGGGACCTGTTCCGGATCGGGGTGATGAAACAGTTCGGGGGCTGATGGCAGATTTTTTTTCGTTCGATGAAAAAATGCCGGCTCGTCGCGCATTGATTTGAAATGCCTCCCGGGCCGCGCGGTTTGACTTTCAAATTAAAGTACGCCACCATACGTTATTAATGCGTATCTTATCGGTATTTTAATGTTGGAGGTTTGGTGATTAATCGAAAGTTGTTCGGCGAAGAGCATGAGGCGTTCCGCGATGTGGTAAAAAAATTCATCGAGCGTGAAATCAAACCTTACCATTACCAGTGGGAGCGGGACGGCATCGTGCCGCGCGAGCTGTGGCTCAAGGCCGGCGAGGCCGGCATGTTGTGCTGCACGATTCCGGAAGAATACGGCGGACTGGGCCTGGACTACCTGTTCGATGTGGTGGTGTTCGAAGAGATGGCCAAGAGCGGCTACACCGGACCCGGATTCATGATCCATTGCGACCTGGTGGCCACCTACATCAAGGCCTACGGCACCGAAGAGCAGAAACACCAGTGGCTGCCGAAGATGGTCAGCGGCGAAGCGATCGGTTCGCTGGGCATGACCGAGCCGCACGCAGGCAGCGACCTCAAGGCGATCCGCACCCGCGCCGTGCGCGATGGCGACGACTATGTGATCAATGGTCAGAAGGTCTTCATCTCGAATGGCCAGCTGTGTGACGTGCTGGTACTGGCAACCAAGACCGGCGGCGAAGGCGCGAAAGGCGTCACGCTATTCCTGGTCGATACCTCGCTGCCGGGATTCCAGCGCGGAAAAAATCTCGACAAGCTGGGCATGAAGGCGCAAGACACGTCGGAACTGTTCTTCGAAGACCTGCGCGTGCCGGCCAGCGCCATGCTGGGCGAGGAAGGCAAGGGCTTCGCGGTGATGATGACCCAGCTGGCGCAGGAACGCCTGGCGCAGGCAATCCGTTCGGCGGCGGTGGCCGAGGAAGTGATCGCCTACACGGTCGATTACACCTCGCAGCGCGAAGCCTTCGGACAAACCATCGGCGATTTCCAGAACACCCAGTTCAAGCTGGCCGAACTCAAGACGGAAGCGGTGATCGGCCGCGTCTTCACCGACCAGTGCATCGCGCTTTTCATGGAGGGCAAGCTGGAAGCGGTGGATGCGGCGATGGCCAAGATGTGGATGTCCAACATGCATTGCAAGGTGGTCGATGAATGCCTGCAGTTGTTCGGGGGCTGGGGTTACATGTGGGAATATCCGATTGCGCGGGCGTATGCAGATGCACGGATTGTAAAAATCGCGGGTGGTTCGATCGAGATCATGAAAAAGATCATCGGCGGCGACCTGTTCAAGAAGGCAAAAGCGAAGTGAAGTTCATTTGATTTCGACTTGATTAGTGCCTTCGGCGAGAACGTGAGTTTTGCCGGCATGCCCGGCTGCCGGCCGGGTATGCCGACAGCTCACACCCCGAGATATTGCATCAATGCTTGTGGCGACTCCAGCAATGCAGCCGATTCTCCCGCCACCACGATGTGTCCCTTTTCCAGCACCACCGCCTGGTCGGTATGCGCCAGCACGGCCCTGAAATTGCGGTCGACCATCAAGGCGCTGATTCCTGTTTCGCAGATCTGGCTGACTACACGCCAGATCTCCTGCACCACCAGCGGCGCCAGGCCTTCGGTCGCTTCATCCAGGATGATCAGCTCGGGATTGGTCATCAGCGCGCGTCCGATCGCCACCATCTGCTGCTCGCCGCCGGACAGCTGCATGCCGCCATGGCCGAGCCGTTCCTTCAGGCGCGGGAAAGTCTCCAGGATGCGTTCATAATTCCAGTCATTGCGTCCATCGATGCCGCTGCGTGCGCTCATGATCAGGTTCTCGCGCACCGACAGGTTGGGGAAAATGCCGCGGCCTTCCGGCACATACCCTATGCCGAGACGCGCCATGCGTTCGGGCGGCAGGCCGGTGACCTCATCGCCTTTCCAGAATATGCGTCCCGATGTTACCGGCACATAACCCATCACCGAACGGATCAGGGTGGTTTTACCCATGCCATTGCGGCCCAGCAGGCCGAGCGCCTTGCCGGCCGGGATATTGAGGTCAACGTCCTCCAGGATGTGGCTGTCGCCGTAATAGGTATTAACTGCCTTGAGCTCGAGCATCGTTCATCTCATGTTGAATGTAATTCGCCCAGGTAGGCCACCTGCACGTCATGATTGCTGCGTATGTTTTCCGGACTGTCGCTGGCGATCACTTCACCGTTGACCATCACCGTGATCTTGTCGGCCACGCGGAACACCGCATCCATGTCATGCTCCACCAGCAGCACGGCATGATCTTGCTTGATGCGCTCGAGCAGCGACAGCATGCGTTCGCTTTCCTCCGCACCCATGCCCGCCAGCGGCTCGTCCAGCAACAGCACGCGCGGGCGGGTCGCCAGGCACATCGCGATTTCCAGTTGCCGCTTCTGGCCATGGCTCATGCTGCCGGCGATGCTGCCGGCGGCGTCGCCCAGGCCGGCGACTTCAAGCACCTGATGTGCGATCGTGACGCTATGGCTGCAGGCGCCTGCCGGCTGCCACAGTGTCCATGGTTTTTGCGCGGCGGCCTGGGCCGTCAGGCGGCAATTTTCAAACACGGTAAAACCCGGGAAAATCGTGGTGCGCTGATAACTGCGGCCGATGCCTGCACGCGCGCGCCGCGCCTGCGGCCATCTGGCGACATCGGTTCCTTCCAGCCGGATCGCACCATCCGATGGCGCAATCTCGCCCGACAACATGTTGATCAGGGTCGATTTGCCGGCGCCGTTGGTGCCGATCACCGCATGCAGCTCACCGATGTGCAGATCGATCGTGACCTGGTTGACGGCGGTGAGACCGCCGAAGCGGCGTGTCAGTCCGCTTGCCTGCAGCAGCGGCGTCGTCGTGGTCTCATGCGGCATGGTCAGCTCCTTTTCTGGCGGCCGGCCGTCTCCAGCGCCGGCTCAGCCCGATCAGGCCATCCGGCAGCAGCGCGACGAAAAATATCATCGTCAGTCCAAGCGTCAGTTGCCAGCGTTCGGCGAGCGCGCCGAAAATCGCTGCTGACGAATAAAACTCCTTCAGCAAAATGAAGGCGGCGGCGCCGATCACCGCGCCGCGCAAGCTGCCCAGTCCGCCCAGGATAATCATCAGCAGCACCGCACCCGACTCGTGCCATGACAACAACTCCGGATTGACGCCGCCATTCTTGGAAGCGAGCAGGAAGCCGGCGATGCCAGCCAGCATGGCCGCGATCGCGAATGCGGCCAGCTTGTAGAAATAGGTGTTGAAACCCGCTGCCTTCATGCGCTGTTCGTTGGCGTGTATGCCGGCCAGCGCGTGGCCGAAGCGCGAGCGCAATATCAGCGTCAGCAGCACGTAGGTGAAGACCAGGCTGGCCAGCGCGAAGAAATAGAGATGCGACGATTTCTGCAGATCGAGCAGGGTGGCGCCGCCGATCGCCAGTATAGGCCGGTTGTTGAGGAAGATGCCGTCGCTGCCGCCGCCGACCGGCGTGTCGTGGAACACGAAATACGCCATCTGCGCAAAGGCCAGCGTCACCATGATGAAGTACACGCCTTTGGTGCGCAGGCTGAGCGCGCCGACGAACAGCGCGTAAGCGCCGGCGCCGAGCATCGCCAGCGGCAACAGCCAGGCGATCGAGGCCGACTCGAATTCCGGCGAGACGCGCACCGTGACGTAGGCGGCGATGCCCAGAAATGCGGCATGGCCGAGACTGATGAGGCCGGTGGTGCCGACCAGCAGTTCAAGGCTCAACGCGAAGACCGCATATATGACGATGGTCAGGACCAGGTCCTGCAGATAGGACGACAGGAACATCGGCAACACGGCCAGCGCCAGCGCGATGACCGATGGCAGCAGCCATTGCTGCTGCCCGTTGCCCGACGGCCGGCTGGCGGCGCCGGCGAGGCGTGTAATGATCATGCTCAATAACCTTTGCTTTTCAGGCCTTCAGGACGCCAGACCAATATCACGGCCATTAGCAGATAGACGCTCATGCCGCTCAGCTGGGCGAAAAACAGCTTGCCGAAGGTATCGACAAAACCGACCAGCAATGACGCGATCAGCGCGCCGGAGATCGAGCCGATGCCGCCGATCACGACCACCACAAAGCAGATGATCAGAATGCTGTTGCCCATGCCCGGATATACCGACGAGATCGGCGCCGCGATCATGCCGGCCAGCGCCGCCAGCGCCACGCCGGCCGCGAACACGATGCGGTACAGCAGCCGGATGTTGATGCCCAGTCCGCGCACCATGTCGCGGTTGCTGGCGCCGGCCCGGATCATCATGCCGAGGCGGGTGCGGTTCACCACCAGGTACAAGCCGATCGCAACGACAATGCAGGCAGCCGATGCAAACAGGTTATAGACCGGATACGTCATCAGTCCGCCCAGCGAAATGCCGCCGGACAGCCATTCGGGTTTGGTGACGCCATGTACCTCGTTGCCGATCAGCAGGCTGCGCATTTCTTCGAATACCAGGATCAGTGAGTACGTCATCAGCACCTGCTGCAAGTGATTGCGCTGGTACAGGTAACTGAAAAATAGCCATTCCAGGACAAAGCCGATGATCCCCGCCAGCAGCACGCCAGCCAGCAATTGCAGGATGAACTGGCCGCCGAACAGTGGCGCCAGCGCGAACGCCATGTAGGCGCCGATCATGTAGAAACTGCCGTGCGCGAGATTGATGACGTTCATGATGCCGAAGATCAGCGTCAGGCCGCTGGCGACCAGGAAAAGCAGCAGGCCGTATTGCACGGCGTTCAGGCACTGGACAAGAAAAGTGGTGATATCCATCGGAATTCCGGATGACGGGAGAACAGTGAAAAAAGCGGCCAGGCCGCAGCGCATTTTTTACCATGCGCCACGGCCTGTTGATCTGCTGCCGGGAATTACATCTTGCAGCCGCGCGCTGGATCGGCCAGCGCCTTGATTGCGATGCCGGTGCGTTCGTTATTGTTGCCCTTCACCTGGCGCAGGTAGATATCCTGGATCGGATTGTGCGAAGCCGAGAGTTTGAACTTGCCGCGCGGGCTGTCGATTTCCGCTTTGGCGATGCCGGCCGAGACCTTGTCCATGTTCTTGATATCACCGCCGGCCGCCTTCAACCCCGCTTCCAGCATTTGTGCGGCATCGTAGCCCTGCACCGCGTAGACATCGGCATTGACCTTGTGTGTCTTTGCGAAGTTGAGGCGGAACTGGTTGTCACGCGGCGTATTGAGATTGTCCGCGTAGTGCAGCGTGGTCAGCATGTTCTGCGCCGATTGCCCCTGCGCTTCCAGCGTGCCGTCGGTCAGGAAGCCGGCGCCATACAGCGGGATCGTTTTGTTCAGGCCCGCCGCCGCATAATCCTTGACGAACTTGACCGCGCCGCCACCAGCGAAAAATGCATACACGGCATCCGGCTTCTGCGACGCGATCTGGGTCAGCAGGGCCTGGAATTCAACGTTCGGAAACGGTAGCGTCAGGTTGTCGGTGACCTTGCCGCCGCCTTTCTCGAATCCTTCCGTGAAGCCTTTGGCCGACTCGGCGCCCGCCGCGTAATTCCAGGTGATCGTCATGACCTTCTTGTGGCCGCGCTCGGCGGCGACCTTGCCCATCGCGAAGGCCGGCTGCCAGTTGCTGAACGAGCTGCGGAAAATATTCTTCGCGCACATCGGTCCGGTGATCGCATCGGCGCCCGCGTTCGCCACGATCAGCAGCGTGTTGGTTTCCTTGGCGACCTTGGCCATGCCGAGCGCGACGCCCGAATGCACGGTGCCGACCAGCACATCGACCTGGTCGCGCTTGATCAGCTTGTTGACATTGTCCACGGCCTTGGACGGATCCGACTCATCGTCGACCTTGAAGTAGACGATGTCGCGTCCGGCCAGCTTGCCGCCTTTTTCCGCAACATACAGTTTAAATCCATTCTCGATCATGGCGCCGAGGTTGGCGAAGGTGCCGGTCGCCGGCAGCATCAGGCCGACCTTGATCGGCGCGTTTTGCGCATGCGCATGAGCGCCGAACGAGAGTGCGGCTGCGAGGGCGAGTTGGGTGGGTTTGAAATGGAAATGCATGTCGTCTCCTTGTGTTGTCGTTTTTTTAACGCTTGTTGATAATGAAATGAGCCACTTCTGAACTGAGTGCTTCTGGTTGATCGCGGTGCGGCGAGTGGCCGCATTGCGGCAACACGACTACACGCGCGAGGGGAATTTTTTCCTGTATGCCGAGTACCTGGCGCAAGCTGCCGTATTCGTCATCTTCGCCCTGCACGGCCAGCACCGGGCAGGTGATCGCAGGCAGTTCCGCTTCAATGTTCCAGGCCCTGAAATCGGGGTCGAGCCAGATGTCGTTCCAGCCGAAGAATGCCGAATCGACGTCGGCATGATATCGCGACAGCCGGTCGCGCAGGCCCGGTGTCAGGTAGGCCTCGCGTGCGGCACGGATGCTGGCGATGCTGACATCCTCGACCATGATGTGCGGCGCGACGACCACGATGCCGCTCAGCTGGCCGGCAAAACGCGCCGCGTACAGCAGCGCGATCGAGCCGCCATCGCTGTGACCGAACAGCCATGGCTGTTCCACCCCGACGCTGGCGAAAAACAGCGGCAGCATTTCATGCGCCTGCCGGTGCATGAAATCGACGCCCCAGCGTTCGGCCGCCGGCCGTGCTGTCGACTGCCCGTAACCATAACGCGAAAACACCAGGCCGCGTAATCCGTTCTCGCGGCAGAACTGGTCCGGAAAATTTTTCCACATTGCCAGCGAACCCAGGCCTTCATGCAGGAACACCAGCACAGGATGGTCCGAGGTCTCGGCGCCTACCCATTGGTATTCGAGGCTGATGCGGCGCTGGTCCCAGTCGATCTGCGCAAAGCGGATGGTGTCGTGAGTCATGTCGTGTCAGGTCTTTAGCGCGCGCAGCTTGAAGCGCTGGATCTTGCCGGTTGCCGTCTTCGGCAGCTCGCTGATGAATTCGACGCCGCGCGGATATTTGTGCGGCGCCAGGCGGGTCTTGACGAAGGCCTTCAGGTCTGTCTCCAGCGCGGCGCCGGCTGTCTGGCCCTGTTTCAACACCACGTAGGCGATCGTCTTCACCAGGCCGCCTTCATCGGGCTGGCCGACGACAGCGCATTCCAGCACGGCCGGATGTCCCATCAGCACCGCCTCGACTTCGATCGGCGACACGTACTGGCCGCTGACTTTGAGCATGTCGTCGCTGCGCCCGGCATAACAGTAGTAGCCATCGGCATCAACCAGGTATTTGTCGCCGCTCTTGACCCAGTCGCCCTGGAAGGTGCCGCGGGTTTTTTCGCGGTTGGTCCAGTACAGCAGTGCCGCGCTCGGCCCGCGGATGTACAGGTCGCCGATCTCGCCGGGCGGCACGGCGGCGCCGCGTTCGTCGCGCAGTTCAACCTCGTATCCGGCCACCGGTTTGCCGGTGGTGCCGTAGCGGATGTCGCCCTCGTGGTTGGACAGGAAAATATGCAGCATCTCGGTGGAGCCGATCCCGTCCAGGATGTGGCAGCCGAAGTGGGCATTAAAACGTTCGCCCAGTTCGCGCGGCAAGGCTTCGCCGGCGGAGGCGCAGATGCGCAGGGCGGTCGCCGCTTTCGCCGGCAGGTCCGGCGACGCCAGCATGCCGACATACAGGGTGGGCACACCGCAAAAAACAGTAGGCTTGTGCGTGACCAGGCGCTCGAACACCGCTCTCGGCGTCGGCCTTTCCGCCATCAGGATGGTGGTGGCGCCGGCGCTCAGCGGAAAGGTCAGCGCGTTGCCCAGTCCGTAGGCGAAGAACAGTTTGGCGGCGGAAAAAACGATATCGTCTTCCCGCACGCCGAGCACCGGCTTGCCATATAACTCGGCGGTCCAGAACAGATTGGCGTGCGAGTGCACGGTTCCTTTCGGACGGCCGGTCGAACCCGACGAATACAGCCAGAAGGCAAACTGGTCGGCATGGGTGCGCGCGTACGCGTCCACGGCAATCGGGGAAGCCGCCAGCAGCGATGAAAACGGCAGCGCATCGGGCGGCGCATCCGCCATGCTGCCGGCGACGATCAACTGCGGTTGCAGGCCGGAAATGGCGACCGCCTGCCGGACCACGGCGCACAAGGCATCTGAAACGATGGCCACTTTTGCCTCGCTGTGGCCAAGCATGTAAGCATAATCGTCGGCCGGCAGCAGTGTGTTGACCGGCACCGGCACCAGTCCGGCCAGCAGCGCGCCGAGCAGCGCAACCGGCATGTCGACGGTATCGAGCATGACCAGCAATACACGTTCTTCGCGCCGCAGTCCGAGCGCCAGCAAACCGGCGGCGACACGCCGCACGCGCGATGCCAGTTCGCCATACGTGATCTGCTGCGTGTCGTCGATATACGCCAGCTTGTCCGGCCGGCTGTGATTGAGCTCCAGCAGATGCTGCGCAAAATTGAAATGTTCAGGCAGGCGCCTGGTCAGGTGATCCATCAATGTCTCCTCGATCCGTATCCGGTTGCCTGGACCGGCTGTTTATTCTTAAAGATTCAGACTCGTGCTGGCAGACGCCAGTTGTTCCAGCGTGGCCGACGAAGCCTGCAATGCCGTGCGGCGGTGATAAAAGCCGAGCGCGCGCAGGCCGCCGAGTTCTTCGCCGCCGCCGGCGCGGCCGGGGCCGCCATGGATGGACGCCGGCATTACATTGCCATGGCCGGTCTGCGTCTTGCCGACATCGGGACTGATCATGTGCACCCGTCCATGCGAGCCGGCGAGTTCACGGCCGAGCTGCGCCATCCACGTGTGGTCGGCGCTGAAGACCGAAGCCACCAGCGAACCGAGTCCGCGCTGCGCCAGCGCGGCCGCATGCGCGCCGTCACGATAACCAAGCAGGGTCGAGACCGGGCCGAACACTTCATGGTCATGCACCAGCGAGGCCTGGTCGGCGTCGCGTATGCCAAGCAGCGTGGGTGCGGCGCAGGCGGCGATCGCAGGGTCGGCATCGACCAGTTCGCGCTGGCGGCCGTCATGCAGCACACTCGCTTCGGCGGCCAGTCTGGCGATGCCTGCCTGCACGCTGTCGAACTGCTCGCGGCTGACCAGCGAACCCATGCGGACGTCGGCGTTGCGCGGATTGCCGACGCTGACGTTGGCCAGCTTCGCGCTGACTGCTTCGGCCACCGCATCGAAATAGTTGGCTGGCACCAGCGCGCGGCGGATCGCGGTGCAGCGCTGTCCGCTCTTGGTGGTCATTTCACGCACCAGTTCGCTGACGTAGAGGTCGAAGGCGGCGGTGCCTGGCGCCGCATCGAGGCCGAGTATCGACGAATTCAGGCTGTCGGCCTCGATGTTGGCGCGCACCGAATGGCGGGTGACGGCCGGATGTGAACGGATGAGGGCGGCGGTATCGGCCGAGCCGGTGAACGACACCACGTCGAATGGCTGCAAAACGTCCATCAGCCCGGCGGAACTGCCGCATAGGATCGACAGCGCGCCTGGCGGCAGGATGCCGGCGGCGATCACGTCGGCCACCATGCGATGGGTCAGCCATGCGGTCGCGGTGGCCGGCTTGACGATCACGGGCACACCCGACAGCAGCGCCGGCGCGGCTTTTTCCCACAGGCCCCAGGCAGGGAAATTGAAGGCATTGATGAACAGCGCAATACCGCGGATCGGCGACAGGATGTGCTGCGACTGGAACAACTGGTCTTTCGACAGGATCGCCGCGCTGCCGTCCAGCAGCGTCCTGGCGTCGCCCAGCGCAGCGCCGATCCTGGCGTAATAACCGAGCGTAAATCCGGCGCCTTCGATATCGACTGCAGAGTCGGCTTTGGTGGTGCCCGAGTTGGTCAGCGAAATATCGTAATAGGCGTCGCGGTTGGCTTGCAATACCTTCAGGATTTCACCCAGCATCGCGGCCCGCTGGCCATAGCTCATCGCCTGCAACCCCGCCGCGCCGTGCGAGCGGGCAAACGCAAAACCGGCGTCCAGGTTGGCGGCGGGTCCGCCGGCATGGGCAATCGTCAGGCCGGTGACCGGGTCCAGCAGGCTGGCCGCACGGTCCGACTCGGGTTGCCAGTCGTTGCCGAGGAAGTTGCGGAGATAAACGCTCATGTGAAGTCCATTGCAAATAATGATGCCGGAATGGCGGGCCGGGGCGCTTACGCCGCCGGTGTGAACTCGATCGCGCCCTGCGGCAACAGATACAGCACCAGCGCACGTCCCTGGCTCACTGTCGGCCGGTGTGCACTGCCGGGCGGGTACACACACCAGCCCGCCGGATTGGCATCGAAGCAGGCGCCTGGCACGAGCGGCATGATCAGGTCGATTTCGCCATTCGGATGCAGATGATGCGGGCCGGCCATGTCTTCCATGTCGACCACGTCGACGCTGAAGCCGTGGGTCGCGTCAGTCGCTTTCAGCACGCGGCCATAACGGATGCCGCCGCCTTCCCGGCTGCACATCCAGCCTTGCCGGATGCCTTCCTGGCAGGCCGCAAATACGGCGTCGAACAATTCGCTGCCGGGACCATGTTCGGCGTTCAGGCGGGTTTGCAGGGATGCGTCGAGCGGCGCGCCGGCGATGTCAGCGGTGAGGCGGGCGATCAGCGTCTGAAAAGTTTGTACATCCAAGCTGGTTTCTCCAAGAGAGAGGATTTTTCGATGTATAGTTCTAAAAAAAAATTAGTGGAGCATGTATTTATATTGCATCTTGTTTTGAGTGTATAGGCATTATGTTGCATTAGTCAAGGCGCGGCATGCTAATATATTTCACCTGCCCTGCATGCTCCCAGGATTAAAAACGACGCCGTATATTCACTTTTTTCACCTATTGCATTTATGCCCAGCCAGTCTGAACAAGCCAAAGATCCCTTCCTGATCGCGCTCGGCGAGCGCCTGAAGTCGCTGCGTTCGCGACGCGGCCTGACACGCAAAGCGCTGGCGCGCATGGCGGATGTTTCGGAACGCCATCTGGCCAACGTCGAGACCGGCGTCGGCAATGCCTCGATCCAGTTCCTGCGCCAGCTGACGCTGGTGCTCAATTGCACGCTGGCCGAAATGATCGGTGATGAAACCGCGTCGTCGCCGGAATGGCTGATGATCCGCGAGATATTGCGCGGCCGATCGGAGCCGGAGCTGGCGCAGGCGCGCGCCGCGTTGTCGGATGTATTCGAAACGCCGACCAGTGAATCGGCCCGGCGCCAGCGGGTGGCGCTGATCGGTTTGCGCGGCGCCGGCAAGTCGACGCTGGGGCAGATGCTGGCCGATAACTGGATGGTGCCCTTCGTCGAACTCAATCGCCAGATCGAAGCGCTGGCCGGCTGCAGCATCGCCGAGATCCACGCGCTCTACGGTCCGAACGCCTACCGCCGCTACGAATTCCGGGCTCTGGAGGATGTGATCCGCCGCTTCCCGACCGCGGTCATCGCCACCCCGGGCGGCATCGTGTCGGACCCGGCCACCTTCAATCTGCTGCTGTCGCACTGCTATACCGTATGGCTGCAGGCGACGCCCGAAGAGCATATGGCGCGTGTGCTGGCGCAGGGCGATTCGCGGCCGATGTCCGGCAATCGCGAAGCGATGAACGACCTCAAGCTGATTCTCGAAAGCCGCAACTCGTTCTATTCAAAAGCCGATGCGATTTTTAATACCAGCGATATCGCGCAGGAAGCTGCCTTTCTCGGTCTGGTCGATCAATTGCGCGGAACAGTCCGGATACCGGATCGATCAGTGGCCAGGGCCGCGCCGGCGTCGGCTTGACAGCGCCGCCGCGCAGTTCCTCCTCCTCCCTCCGCAATTCCCGGGCGCACTCGCCCGGATTCCTGTTTGTCAGGCACTTTGCTGCTTGACTCAGCATCTTTCATGCAATATAGTGCTTCAACGCTTTCTCAAATGCACTATCTTGCCATCAAGGGCCGCCATGACTACCTCGCCGCAAATCAATTACGAAACCGATCCGGAACGTTACCGGCACTGGACGCTCGCATGTGATGGCCCGGTTGCCACGCTGACGATGAATGTCGATGAAGACGGCGGCCTGAAAGAGGGCTACAAGCTGAAGCTCAATTCCTATGACCTCGGCGTTGATATCGAACTCAATGACGCGGTGCAGCGGATCCGCTTCGAGCATCCGGAAGTGCGTACGGTGGTGCTGACCAGCAGCCGCGACCGGATTTTCTGTTCCGGCGCGAATATCTTCATGCTCGGCAAATCGACGCATGCGTGGAAAGTCAACTTCTGCAAATTTACCAATGAAACCCGCAACGGACTGGAAGATTCCAGCCGCCACTCGGGCCTGAAATTCATCGCCGCGGTCAATGGCGCCTGCGCCGGCGGCGGCTACGAACTGGCCGCGGCCTGCGATGAAATCATCCTGATCGACGACCGCTCGTCGTCGGTGAGCTTGCCGGAAGTGCCGTTGCTGGGCGTGTTGCCCGGTACCGGCGGCCTGACGCGCCTGACCGACAAACGCAAGGTGCGGCATGACCTGGCCGATATCTTCTGCACCACGTCCGAAGGTGTGCGCGGACAGCGCGCCAAGGACTGGAAGCTGGTCGATGCGATCGTCAAGCCGCAGCAGTTCCAGCAGGCGGTGCAGGAACGGGCGCTGGCGCTGGCCACGGGCAGCGATCGTCCTGCTGACGGCAAAGGCGTGCGCCTGACGCCGCTCAAGCGCACGCAAACCGACACCACGATCGATTACGAATTTGTCGGCATCACGCTAGACCGCGCCGCGCGCAATGCGGTACTGACCGTCAAGGCGCCCGTTGCCGCGCAGCCGACCGACATCGCCGGCATCGAAGAAGCCGGGGTGCACTGGTGGCCGCTGCAGATGGCGCGTGAACTGGAAGACGCGATACTGCACCTGCGCACCAATGAACTTGAACTCGGCACCTGGATCCTGAAAACGCAGGGCGATGCGCAAGCCGTGCTTGCGGTCGACGCCGTGCTGCTGGCCCATCAGTCGCACTGGCTGGTGCGCGAAACCATCGGCATGATGCGGCGCACCTTCGCCCGCCTCGACGTCTCGTCGCGTTCGCTGTTTGCACTGATCGAGGAAGGTTCCTGTTTTGTCGGCTCGCTGCTGGAAATCGCGCTGGCCGCCGACCGCAGCTACATGCTGGCCTTGCCGGATGCGCCGCAGCGTGCGCCGCGGATCGGCGTATCGGCGCTCAATTTCGGCCTGCTGCCGATGGTCACCGGCCAGTCGCGCATCGGACGCCGGTTCTACGACGACAACACCGAAGTGGCCGCCGTGCGTAATACCGGGGGCACCTTGCTCGATGCCGGCGCGGCGCTGACGCTGGGACTGGTGACCGCCGATCCGGACGAACTGGACTGGGCCGACGAAACCCGCATGGCGCTTGAAGAGCGCGCCAGCATGTCGCCGGATGCCCTGACCGGCATGGAATCCAATTTGCGTTTTAATGGCAAGGAAACGATGGAGACGCGCATTTTCGGCCGCCTGACCGCATGGCAGAACTGGATCTTCATCCGCCCCAACGCGGTCGGCGAACTGGGCGCGCTGAAGGTATACGGCAGCGGCAACAAGGCCAGGTTCGACATGACCCGCGTGTAACTGCAAC
Organism: Pseudomonadota bacterium; assembly: GCA_040387375.1. GTDB lineage: Bacteria > Pseudomonadota > Gammaproteobacteria > Burkholderiales > Burkholderiaceae_D > JAZKDW01. The sequence continues at coordinate 28,648 of JAZKDW010000038.1, read as the reverse complement.
CGCAGCCGAACAATAAAAAATCACACTCCAGCACCACCATAAAAAGGAATTTACCGTGAGCACAATTGATTACAGCGAAACCATTCCAAACAACGTCAATCTGTCGGAAGACAAGACCTTGCAGCGGGCGCTGGAACACTGGCAGCCGAATTACCTGAACTGGTGGCGCGACATGGGCCCGGACGGCTCGACCAACCACGATGTCTATCTGCGTACCGCGATCAATGTCACGCCCGAAGGCTGGGCCAACTTCAGTCATGTGAAGATGCCGGATTACAGGTGGGGCATTTTCCTGGTGCAGGCCGAAGAGGGACGCAAGGTCAATTTCGGCGAGAACAAGGGCATGGACGCCTGGCAGGAAGTGCCCGGTGAACATCGCGCCAATCTGCGCCGCATGATCGTCACGCAAGGCGACACCGAGCCGGCATCGGTCGAGCAGCAGCGCCACCTGGGGCTGACCGCGCCGTCGAATTACGATCTGCGCAACCTGTTCCAGATCAATGTCGAGGAAGGCCGCCACCTGTGGGCGATGGTTTATCTGCTGCACAAGCATTTTGGCCGCGACGGCCGCGAGGAAGCCGAGGCGCTGTTGCAGCGCAATTCAGGCGACGCCGACAAACCGCGCATCCTCGAAGCGTTTAATGAAGAGACCCCGGACTGGCTGGCGTTTTACATGTTTACCTACTTCACCGATCGCGACGGCAAGTTCCAGCTGAATGCGCTGGCCGAGTCCGGCTTCGATCCGCTGTCGCGCACCTGCCGCTTCATGCTGACCGAAGAAGCGCATCACATGTTCGTCGGCGAGTCAGGCATTTCGCGTGTGATCAACCGCACCTGCCAGGTCATGAAGGAATTCGGCATCGAGGATCCGGTGCAGGTGCGCGCGAAAGGTGTGATCGATCTGCCGACCATCCAGCGTTACCTGAATTTCCACTTCAGCGTCACGATCGACCTGTTCGGCGCCGACCAGTCATCCAATGCGGCCGCGTTCTACAGCGCCGGACTGAAAGGCCGTTACGAAGAAACCAAACGCGACGATGATCATTCGCTGAAAAACAGCCAGTACCGCATACTCGAGGTATCGAACGGCAAGCTGGTCGAGCGTGAGGTGCCGCTGCTGAACTCGCTCAACGAATTGCTGCGCGACGACTATATCCGCGACTCGGTCGCTGGTGTCGGGCGCTGGAACCGCGTGATCGAAAAAGTCGGCCTCAGCTTCCGTCTGGTTACGCCGCACAAGGCATTCAACCGGCATATAGGACCGATGGCGGCGTACAAGATTTCGCCTGAAGGCAAGCTGCTGTCGGAAGCCGAATGGGCCGCCAATGTGAGCAACTGGCTGCCAAGCGAGGAAGACCGGGCCTACGTCGCGTCATTGATGGGGCGCGTGATCGAGCCTGGAAAAATGGCCGGCTGGATTGCGCCGCCGCCGATCGGCATCAATCGCCAGCCGATCGATTACGAATACGTGCGGTTCAATTAAAATGAATTGGGGCGGAAGCCCCATTCCGGCTTTCCCGTATTCCAAACATGAGTCCGCCATGAATGCTCCCGAAGCGATCGTCCTGATACGGCAACATCTGATCGACCCTGAGGTGTGCATTCGCTGCAATACCTGCGAAGAAACCTGTCCGGTCGACGCCATCACCCACGACAGCCGCAACTATGTGGTGAACGCCGATATCTGCAACGGCTGCATGGCCTGCATCTCGCCGTGTCCGACAGGATCGATCGACCACTGGCGCACGCTGCCGGCGGGCACGGCTTATTCGCTGGAAGAACAATTCGGCTGGGACGACCTGCCGGCGCAGGCCGACACGCTGGAGCAGGCGCCGGCAGCAGTGGCAGCGGACGGCATGCAGATCAACGCATCAAGCTCGTCGTCGACGGTGGCGCCATGGTCGGCCGCACATCCGTACCTCAACCTGTACACACCGAAAAATCCGGTGACGGCGACGGTGGCGGGCAATTTCCGGCTGACCGCGCCGGAGTCGGATAGCGACATCCACCATATCGTGCTCGACTTCGGCACCCGCTTTTTCCCGCTGCTGGAAGGACAGTCTATCGGCATCATTCCGCCGGGGACCGATGCCGCTGGCAAGCCGCATTACCTGCGCATGTATTCGGTCGCCAGTCCGCGCGACGGCGAACGCGACGGTTACAACAACCTGTCGCTGACCGTCAAGCGTGTGGTCCAGGACCATGAGGGCCGGCCGGTGCGCGGCGTCGGTTCCAACTATCTGTGCGACCTGCAAAAAGGCGACAGCGTGCAGGTCACCGGCCCGTTCGGCGCCAACTACCTGATGCCCAATCATCCTGGCGCCAATCTGCTGATGATCTGCACCGGCACCGGCTCGGCGCCGATGCGCGCGATGACGGAACAGCGCCGCCGCCTGCTCGCCAAAGGTGCGCCAGGCGATGGCAGGCTGATGCTGTTTTTCGGTGCGCGCAAGCCGGAAGAGCTGCCTTATTTCGGCCCGTTGCTGAAGCTGCCGCCGGCCTTCATCGACATGCATCTGGCGTTCTCGCGCGTCGACCACCAGCCACGCGCCTATGTGCAGGACAAGATCCGCGAAGCCGGCAGCGCGGTCACGGATCTGCTGCGTGGCGATACCTACATTTATATCTGCGGCCTCAAGGGCATGGAAGCCGGCGTGATGGACGCATTGCGCGACACTTGCAGCGCGGCGGGCATGGACTGGTCGGCGCTGCATGCCACCATGGTGGCCGAAGGGCGCTTTCACGTCGAGACGTACTGAGCTCGCATCGGCGCCTGGTGTCAGGAGCCGATCGCCTTGCAATTCACGTCAACCGTACCATTGCCCGATAGTAGTGTGGCATTACCGGCGACAATGACTGGTGCGCAGCTTCAGCCATGCGGATTCCATTAGAATCGCTGCATGAATAATGAAATGCCCCGAAATAATGTCTGAGCCGCAAGAAAGGCTCAAGGCGCAGTGCCTGTGCATCGACATCGAGACGTCGCGGCAGGACAAGACGATCCTGCGTGAGCTTGGCGTCTTTCGGCCCGATACCGAGGCGCGGGCAAGGATTGCCGGCAAGGCGGCCGATCTGGTAACCCGGCTGGACAATCTGACCGAAGGAGCGGCGTTCGTCCTCGGCCACAATGTGGCTGCCTTTGACCAGCCGGTGCTGGCGATGCTCCATCCGGATCTGGCCCTGCACCGCTTGCCGCTGGTCGATACGCTGGAACTCTCGCCGCTGGCCTTTCCGGAAAATCCCTACCATCGGCTGGTCAAGGATTACAAACTCTGCAGCACCACACGCAACGATCCGATCCGTGATGCGGAACTTGCTTATGCGCTGTTCCTGGACGAACGTGAAGCCCTGCTGGCACGCATCAAGGCGCATCCGGACGAGGGAGTGTGCCTGCACTATTTGCTCTGCCCCGACAACGGCAAGGGCGCCGCGAGTTTTTTCGCGACCTTGCGCCGTGCGTTGCGTCCGGATCTTGAGGAAGTGCGGCTGGCGTGGCAGCGTGCCACCGCCGGCAAGGTCTGCAGTGCCGGCCAGAGGTTTGTGGTCGACACCTGCCTCGCCGATCCTGAATGGCACAAGCCGCTGGCGTACGCGCTCGCCTGGTTGCGTGTGGCGGGAAGCAATTCGGTCTTGCCGCCCTGGGTGAGCCTGGCTTATCCGAAGACCCGCGCGGCGATCGCCGCGCTGCGCGATGTGCCATGCGGCGATCCGGCTTGCGGCTGGTGCCGTGAGGAGCACGACTTGCAGACGCTCTTGCCACGCTTTTTCCCAGGCATCACACGTTTCCGCAGCAAGCCCGCCACCGCGGCGGGTTTATCGCTGCAGCAGGCAATCGTCGAAAACGGCTTTGCCGGCAAATCCAGCCTCGCCATCCTTCCTACCGGCGGCGGCAAGTCGCTGTGTTTCCAGTTGCCGGCACTGGCGCGTTATTACCGCAACGGCAGCCTGACGGTGGTCATCTCTCCTCTGCAGTCGCTGATGAAAGACCAGGTAGATAACATCGAGGCGCGCGGCATCACCTGCGCGGGTTACCTGAACAGCCTGCTCAACCCGATGGAGCGCCGGGTCATGCTCGACAAGATACGGCTCGGCGATATCGGCCTGATCTTTGTCGCCCCCGAACAATTCCGAAGCAGCGCGTTTGCCTCTGCGCTGATGCACCGCGAAGTCGCGGCATGGGTGTTCGACGAAGCGCATTGCCTGTCGAAATGGGGGCATGATTTCCGGCCCGACTATCTGTATGTGTCGCGCTTCATCAAGGCGCGCCAGAAGGACAATCCGTCGCCGGTGTTCTGTTTTACCGCCACCGCCAAGCCCGATGTCGTGGCCGATATCCGCGCCCACTTTGAAAAGCGCCTCGGACTGGAGCTAGCGCTTCTCGAGGGCGGCGTGCATCGGGAAAATCTTGCGTATGAAGTGCGCGCCGTGCCGGCCCAGGCCAAGTATCCGGAAGTGCTGCGGCTGGTGACCGAGGCCTTGCGCGAGGAGGGCGGCGCCATCGTGTTCTGCGCGCGCCAGAAAACCGTGGAGGAACTGTCCACATTCATGAAGGAAGCCGGCGTAGAGTGCGGTCATTTTCACGGCGGCATGCTGCCCGGGGACAAACGTTCGGTACAGGAAGCTTTCCTGTCGGGCGAGCTGCGTGTCATCGCGGCGACCAATGCGTTTGGCATGGGTGTCGACAAGTCCGATGTCAGGCTGGTGATTCATCTCGACACACCGGGATCGCTGGAGAATTATCTGCAGGAGGCCGGCCGCGCCGGCCGCGACCAGGAGCCGGCACGTTGCGTGCTGCTGTATGACGATGCCGACCTCGATGTGCAGTTCCGCCTGTTGCGCAACGCGCGCCTGACGCAGCACGACATACACGCGATTCTGAAAGCGCTGCGTTCAATAGAACGCAAGGACCGCAGCGATGGCCGGGTGGTGGTCACCAGCGGCGAGATCCTGCTTGAAATGCCGGAGCGGCCCGGCATCGATCCCGACGCGCCGGATGCCGATACCAAGGTGCGCATTGCGGTGGCCTGGCTTGAAGAAGCACGTCTGCTGGAGCGCAACGAAAATCACATCCGGGTTTTTCCGGGCAGTCTTGAAGTCGCCAGTATCGACGAGGCAAGAGACATCCTCGAAAAGAAGCTGGGACCGGGCGCCAATATCGAACCCTATCTGGCTATCCTGTCGCTGCTGATGGCGGCCAGTGATGACGAGGGACTCTCTACCGACGCGCTGATGGTGGCGACCGGCCTTGAGTCACGGGCGCTGCAGGCGATGCTGCGCGAACTCGACCGGCTGCGCCTGTTATCCAATGATGTCGAGATCGGCGTCACGCTATACCGCGATCCGGAGACACTGCCGCGCCTGGAGACGCTGCGCCTGCTCGAAGATGCCTTGCTCGCCAACCTGCGCGAGGCGGCTCCCGACGCCGACCAGGAGAGCTGGCAAATTCTCAATGTCAGACGCCTGTGCGATACGCTGCGGCGCGACACGCAGGTCGATTTCGATCCCGAGAAACTTACCCGTCTGCTGAAGTCGTTCGCGGAGCCCTTCGGAAGCGGACCCGGCCAGCGCGGTTTCTTCGCGCTGCGTCCGGCGGGGATGGACAACCGATATATAAAATTGCTGCGCAGCTGGCAGGACATCGAAAACATCCGCCAGCGCCGCATGCATCTGGCCAGGACGCTGGCAGCATTTTTCCTCGGCAGGCAACAGGGCAACAACCTGCTTGTCACTTGCAAGCAGGGTGAACTCGAAGCGCATCTGCAGCAGGACTTTACGATAAATCAGCTCGATATCCGCGACTGGAATGTCGCGCTGCCCGCCTGCCTGATCTACCTCGACACCAACGAGGTGCTGCACCTGGCGCGCGGCAAGGCGATTTTCCGGGCGGCGATGAACATCGAACTCAATCCCGAGGCGCGGCGCCGCCAGTTCAAGAAATCGGACTATGCCGAACTGGCCTTGCATTACAAGGACAAGATCGTCCAGGTGCAGGTCATGGCCGAATACGCGCGGCTCGCGCTGGGCAAGATCCAGGCCGCGATGGCGTTCACGCTCGACTACTTCAGTCTCGATCGCGAGACCTTCGTGCGCCGCTACTTCGCCGGGCGCAAGGATGTGCTGGAGATGGCCACCACCGAGGCCTCGCACCGCAAGATCCTCACCGATCTGCAAAACCCCGAGCAGCAGGCGATCGTCGCCGCGCCGCGCGAGGGCAACCATCTGGTGCTGGCCGGGCCTGGCGCCGGCAAGACCAGGGTCATCGTGCATCGTGTGGCCTGGCTGTTGCGCGAATGCCTGGTGCTGCCCGACGAAATCATGGTGCTGGCCTATAACCGTTCGTCGGCCGCCGAGATCCGGCGCCGCCTGTGGTCACTGGTCGGGCCTGATGCGGGCGGTGTGGTGGTGCAGACCCTGCACGGGCTGGCGATGCGCCTGACCGGCACCAGTTACGCGGTCGCGGCCGAACATGGCGAGACCATCGATTTTGATGCGGCGATCCGCCAGGCCGCCGAGCGGCTGCGCGATGCGGAAGCCGGCGATGAACTCGGGCCGTCGATCCATCGCGACCGTCTGCTGCGCGGCCTGCGTTTTCTGCTTGTCGACGAATACCAGGACATCAACGGCGACCACTATGACCTGATCAGCGCGCTGGCCGGCCGCACGCTGCATAACGACGAAGACAAACTCTCGCTGCTGGTGGTGGGCGACGACGACCAGAACATCTATGCCTTCGGCGGCGCCAGCGCGCGTTTCATCCGCCAGTTCGAAACCGACTACCAGGCGCGGCGCTACCACCTGGTCGAAAACTATCGCTCGAGCGGCCACATCATCGATTGCGCCAACCGCCTGATCGGCCGCGCGCGCGACCGCATGAAACATGACCAGAGGCTGCGCGTCAATCATGCGCGGCGGGCGTTGCCGGCCGGCGGCGAGTACGATCGCCTCGACCCGGTGACGGGCGGGCGTGTGCACATACTCGAAGTGCCGCGCGACGACCAGCTTGCGGTGCAGGCCGGGCTGGCGGAATTGATCCGCCTGGTCGAGCTGAACGGATCGGGCAAGGCCGGGCAGTGGGGACGTTTTGCGGTGATCGGCAGGCGCTGGGAACATCTGGAACCGCTGGCGGCGTTGTGCAGGCTGCAAGGCATTCCGGTCCAGTTGCTGCGTGACGACCATGTGCCGCACCTGCACACGACGCGCGAGGGTGACCATCTGCTGTCCTTGCTGCGCCAGGAATTCCGGCTCGCCAGACGCTCGCGCGTGCTGCTGCGCGCCGGCGCGCTGTCGCGCTGGTTCCGGCGCCGTTATCGCATGCCGGCCGACAGCCTGATCGGCCACCCCTGGCGCGCGGCGCTGGCCCGCTTCATCGTCGAAAGCGAGTCGGGCGCGCCGGGTTGCGAACAAGTTGTGCCCGACCTGATCGAATCGATCCATGAGTTCGGATCCGGCCGCAGGACGCTTGCCTGTGAACCGGCCAATGGTCCAATGGTGCTGATGACCGCGCACCGTGCCAAGGGCCTGGAATTCGACCATGTGCTGATCCTCGATTGCGGCGGATGGCAAGAGGCCAGCGATGAAGAGCGGCGCCTGTTTTACGTCGCCATGACCCGTGCCCGCAAGACCCTGGCGCTGTGCGAGAGCCGCGGTGGCGGACACGCATTCCTGAGTGACCTGGGCACGCTTGCGCTGCGGTCCGGCACATCCGGACATGCGTCTGACCGGAGACTGGCGCACCGCACGTGGACTGCGAATCCCGAGCAGATCGTGCTCTCCTGGCCAGGGTACTTTTCGCCCAAGGCGCCCATACACCGGGCGATTGCAGCGCTGGAAACAGGCAGCGAACTGGCGCTGCGCCCGAGAGAAGACGGCAAGCCTGGATGGGAAATAGCGGACCGCAACGGAATGGCAGTGACACGGATGTCGCAGTCGTTCAAGCCGCCGGCTGGAAAAATCATCGCCGTGCGTGTTGCCGCCATTCTGGTGCGGCGGGCAAAAAAGAGCGAAGTGGAGAAGCTGCGTTGCGCAAGCTGGGAACTGGTGTTGCCTGAATTCGAATATTTGCCCGGCGAGGGGTGAGCCGGCGATAGTGCGCATGCATATCGATTACAATTACAATTGAACGGTCCCCCCTGATTCTTAAGTTATCGTGAATATCAACCTGAAGCTTCTGCACACCTTCCTGCTCGTCGCCGAGCACAACAGTTTTCGTGAAGCGGCCGAACGCGCGAACCGTTCCCTGCCGGCGGTCAGCATGCAGATAAAGCAGCTTGAAGGGCAGCTTGGGGTGACGCTGTTTCATCGCACCACACGCCGGGTGGAATTGACGAAGGAAGGTGAGCATCTGCTTATCAGCGTGCGCAAATCGCTGGCTGAGATCGAGACCGGACTTCTGGAGTTGAAGAGTGCCGCCAATGTCCAGACCGGGCAGATTACCTTTGCCTGCGTTCCGACCGTGGCCAGTACGCGCCTGCCCGCCATCCTGGCTGCCTTTTGCCAGGCCTATCCCGGCATTGTCATTTCATTGCGGGAACTGGCGGCCAAGGATTTGATGGAGGCCGTGCGGCGGCGCGACGTGGATTTCGGTATCGGACCCAAGGTCGACAAGATGAGCGGATTCACTTTTCAGTCGATTCTGGAAGACGATTATTACGCGCTGGCCCATCCCGACATCAAAACCTCGCGCAAGACCCGGATCACGATCGAGGAACTCAGCAGGTTGCCGATCCTGAAGCTGAGCGCGGGTTCGGCGCTGCGCGGTCATATCGACTCGGCGCTGAAGGCGCATGAACAGCAGCTTGAGACGAAGTTCGAGATGATGCAGGCCACGACATTGATTGCGATGGCGGAGGCGGGCCTGGGGGTTGCCCTGCTGCCGAAGATCTCCATACCGAAGGTAACCAACCTGAAGGCGCTGCGCATTGTCGAGCCTGAGATCAGCCGCGAGATCGGCATCATTTCCATCAGCGCGCACACGCTGTCGCCGGCGGCATCGCGACTGGTATCGTTCATCGAACGCCTTCTGCCGGTTGCCAGGTGAGGCAACACGTTTCGTCTTCAGGCCAGCGCCACCACTGCCTCGCCTTGCAGCTTGACCCCGCCGCGCTGATCGGTCACGGTCAGCTTCAGCCTGGCGCGCGGCTCGCCATCCGTTTTCATTTTCCCGATAATCTCCGCTACGCAGGTAAGCTCGTCGCCGACATGGGTCATTTCCGAAAAGCGGGTGGATAATTCACGCAGCGCTGACTGCGGTACCCAGTCGGTCATGAGCCGGCCCAGATAGGCCATCGACAGCATGCCATGCGCAATCACATCCGGCATGCCGGAGCTGCGCGCAAAATCGATGTCGACATGCAGCGGATTATGGTCGCCGGACGCGCCGCAGTACAGCGCCAGCGTCAGCCTCGACAGCGGCGGCAGGGTGAAGGAGACCGGCTTGTCGCCGACCTGCACTGTATCGAAGGCAGCCTGGTTCATCATGATCATCATTTGGGATTGCGCTGGACAATGACATTTTTCAGTTCGGCGACCAGCTGCTGGCGCTGGTTGGTGACGATCGTCGATCGCATGACAAATTCCAGTTCGCCGCCTTTCTTGTCATAGATGTCGGCGATGCGCTGCTCGAAGCGCAGCCGGTCGCCGCCATAGGCTAGCCGGTGGTAGGTGAAAGCCTGTTCGCCATGCAGCAGGTTTTTATAGGAAAGATTGAGCAGCGTGCGAATTTCCGCCACGTTGCCCGACTCCATCTCAAGGCAAAAAAAGAAGGTCGGCGGCACGAGCAGCGACGCATGGCCAGCGGCTTGCGCCGCCGCTTCATCCACGTAAACCGGATCGCTCAGGCCGACGGCCTTGGCAAAAAACCGCAGCCGGCCCTTCTCGACGTCAACCTCGAAGGCGGGCATCGCATGCCCGATGAAACGCTTGTCTATCATCGCATTTTTCCGTGATGTTCAACGATGGAAAAACTCAGGCCGGATCCCAGTTGAATACGTCCTGCGAACGGTCGAGCGGATAGAAACTCGGACGCAAGGCCGCGATCGCGCGCGTCTCGACCGTCTGCGGTGTCCATCCTTCCGCCGTGTGCATGGAACGGATCGGCCGGCTCTGGCCCATCAGGAAGATTTCGTTGGCGCGCACCGCAAATATCTGACCGCTGACATCGGCAGCCTTGTCGGACGCCAGATAAACCGCCAGCGGCGCGATCTTGCTGGTCTCCATCGTCTTCAGGCGCGCGACACGCGCTTTCTGCTCCTCGGTCTCGGTAGGGATCGAACCGACCATCCGGCTCCAGGCGAACGGGGAAATGCAGTTCGAGCGCACATTGAATTTCGCCATATCCATGGCGATGGATTTCGACAGCGCGACGATGCCCAGCTTGGCGGCGGAGTAGTTTGCCTGCCCCAGGTTGCCGATCAGTCCGGAGGTGGATACCAGATGAACATAGGAACCCGATTGCTGGCTCTTGAAGTAGGGCGCGGCCGCGCGCGACACGAAGAAGGAGCCGTTCAGATGCACGTTGATGACGGCCATCCATTCTTCTTCGCTCATGTTGAAGAAGAAGCGGTCGCGCAGGATGCCGGCATTGTTGATGACGCCGTCGATGCGGCCGAAGGCATCCATGGCGGTGGCGACGATGCGATGCGCGCCGGCCCAGTCCGACACGCTGTCGGCGTTGGCGACGGCCGTTCCGCCAAAGGCGCGGATTTCATCGACCACCAGCTGCGCGCGCGATGGGTCGGCGCCATCGCCGGTAATCGAGGTGCCGATATCGTTGACCACCACTTTTGCGCCTTCCCGTGCGAGCGCAAGAGAAAAGTCCCTGCCGATTCCACCGCCCGCGCCGGTGACCACGACCACTTTATCCTGCACATATGTTCCGAGTTCCATCTTGTCTCCTTGTCCCATTCGAATAAATGACCGGCGTTTACTCTTTGCTGGCCTTGCCGTCCTCACCGCCGGCATGGAAGTGGCGGGTCGCTTCTTCCTCTACCATGTTCCAGATGGTGCTGCCCATCGGATTGCGCGTCTCTTCCAGTATGTGTCCGACCAGGCCGACCGCGCGTGCCATGACACCCAGACCCCGGCAGATCTTCCAGTCGAAGCCCATTTCGCAGCATAAGGCGCCGATCGCGCCGGTCGCGTTGGCGGGCAGGACCTTGCCGCTGGCGCGTTCCGCTTCCTGTGCGATATGGGTGATCAGCTTAGTGTAAGGGCCGTCAAATCCGGTTTCCCGGGCAATCTCGAACAGGCGCGGCGCACGCGGATCCACCGGCTTGTGTATCGGGTGTCCGATGCCGGGAATGATCTTGCGTTCGGCCCGGAATGTTTCGACGGCGGTTCTGGCAAGCGCAGCAAAATCCGCATCCGGATCGGGCGTGGCCATCGCGTCATAAAGCATCTTGGCGGAACCTTCAACGCTGCCGACAAACACCGAGCCCAGCCCGGATAGTCCCGCCGCGACCGCGCCCTGCAATGATTCAGGCGCGCCCATGTACGTCATGCGCGCCACAATTGCACTCGGTGTCATGCCATGCTCCACCAGGGTCACGACCATGGCGTTGAACATCCGCGACTCGTTCGGGTTCGGCATGCGGCCGGTAAGTTCCAGGAAACCCATGTCGCCCAGGTTCAGGTTGCCCAGGATCTCGCTCGGGAAATCCCGGTTGAACAGGGTGATGCTGGCGGCATTGCTCCAGCCTATGTCGGTATGCAAGCCTTTCCGTGCTTTTGCCATCACTATCTCCAGTATCGATCAATCGTTCAAATAATCCGCATGCGCTAATGCCGGCGAGTGCGCTACGCCCAGAACACCTGCCGCGCGTTTTCATAGGCGAACCGGGTGTGCTGCTCCTCGGTCAGGTCGAGTTGCCGCAGGTCCCGCACCGTTCGCTGCATGTCGAGCAAGGGGAAGTCGGAGGCGAATATCACCTTGTCGCACCCCGTGGTGCCGTGCCAGCGTCCCTTGAGGAATTCCATCAGCGCTTTCGGATAGGCCTTGGGTGACCAGGCCGATGTGCAGATATAAAAATTCGGATGCCGCGCCGCCAGCCTGACCGCGATGTCGACCCAAGGATCGCCGATATGATGGGCGACGATCTTGAGGTCGGGAAAGGCGAGCGCAACCTCGTCCAGATGCATGGGGTCGTTCGGCTCCATCGGCCATAGCGGCCCGGGCATGCCGACGTAGACCAGCAGCGGCAAGCCAAGTTCGGCACAGGCCGCATACGCCGGGTAATACCACTTGTGGTTGGGCGGCGTGCCCCAGGGCGACGGCGTGATGTGGACCGCCGCCAGTCCGGCGTGCCTCGCCGCTTCCTTGATCAGGCGCGGATTCTGCATGAAGTCCCAATAGGTTCCCGGCCCCAGTTCCGGCGGCACCAGCGAACAGCCCCACCTGATCGTATCGTCCGATCCGGCGCACACCTGCTCGAGCTGCCGATGGACCGCAACGACGCTTTTTTCGGATGCCTGGTAATAGATCTTTGCCGGCAGCAGAACGCGTTCGACGCCGGCCTTTGCCATCTCTTCGCGCAAGCTTGCGTTCCCGATCGACGCCGCCGGCTGACCGCTGGCGTCGTTGTGGCTGAAGGTATGCATGACCCGCCGCAGGCGCGTGTCGCCGCTCCAGTCGACGCGGTCGCCGCGCGTGTCGGCCGGATCTTCACCACCTATCCATGGCGTGTGAAGGAATGCATCGATGACTGGACCTGTGTACATGGGATGAGTGGCGTTGTGGAGGGTCAGGAGGGATGGTACGCGTTTTCGGACGCTGGCAGGTTCAGACTTGCCAGCGTCCGGGAGTGTCTTACTGCGGCTCGATGCCGGCAGCCTTGATCAGCGTATGCCACTTGGGAAGGTCCGTCGTCAGCAACTGTGTCAGCGCATTGGTCGACAGCGGCGCGACCTCGGTGGTCGTGGCGGCAAAACGCGCCTTGAGATCGGGCCTGGCAAGCGCGGCATGAATCGTACGATCAAGGCGCTCGACCACCGCGGGCGGCATGCCGGCCGGGCCGACGACCGCGATGACGGTTTCCAGCACGGCGCCGGGCAGCGCTTCCGCCAGGATCGGCACGTTCGGCGCCGCCGCACTGCGTGTTTTCGCGGAAATGGCAAGCCCGCGCAAGCGGCCCCCCTTCATCTGAGCGACGCCGTTGCCGATATCGACCACGGCGGCGGCTATGTGTCCGCCGGATAGGTCGTTCAGCGCCTGCGGTGTGCCGCGATAGCTGGTCGGCGTGACATTGCCGCTGGTCGTGGTGGTAAACATCGCCAGCACCACCTGCGCGCTGGCGGCGCCAAAGCCGATGGTGATGGGGGCGCCTTTCGCCTTGGCGGCTTGCACGAGGTCGGCAATCGACTTGATCGGCGAATCTTCCTTCACCATGAACATCATCGAGGTCGAGCCGATGCCGGAGATCGGCTGGAAACTCTTGATCGGATCGTAAGGAAGGCTCTTGACCAGGCTGGTGCCGGCGAACATCGTGGTGGAAGCAATCAGCAGCGTGTAGCCGTCCGGCTTGCTGCGCGCGACGTGGTCGGCGCCGATCACGCCTTGCGCCCCTGCACGGTTGTCCACGACCACCGGTTGTCCAAGAATCTCCTGCAAGGCCTGGGCGAGAGGGCGGGCCACGTTATCCGTTGCGCTGCCGGCGGGATAGGGAGCAACCAGGGTAATGGGACGGGATGGGAAATCCTGTGCGAACAGCGTGGTAGCCGAGGCGGCCAGAACTACTGAGGTAACCAGGCGACTGATCCGATGTGTCGACATGCGATGCTCCTTTGTCTCTTGCTATTTTTAATTGATGTCGGCTGTTGTCCGGAAAGCATGCAGAAGCCGTTGCGGAACCTGGCAGGGCAGTTCAACCAGCCGAACGTGCGTTCAGAATAGGGGAACCGGACGACAAGAGGTCCGAACAGTTCTGCGCCCGCGCAAACGAGGCCAGTGCCATCAGAAAATGCGTGCCCTTTTTCAAGACGCAGTATCGCGCAAATGATAGGGGCATTTTGAAGCCGCGACAAATCAAATAATCTTATTCATTGTTCAGTTTTATGAAGCTTCGATTTCTGCATCCCGGAAAATTGAATAATGATTCAGATTATTTGATTTGTATTTGGAAAAGGGGCGTACTAGTATCCTGCGTACCTGTCGTGATATTAGCGAACGATCGGCCAGGCTTCGAATGAAAAATAATAGAGGAGACTTCATGGTCTATTTGCGCAGGCGCCGCCGTCCGGCTGCCAGTGGGCCGAACCTTTCTCCCTTTCCGCTTACGCCGCCATGCGGGCGGCTGATCATCCGCCTTTTCGCCGGCTGATGGTGCAAACCACGAAAGCGGCCGTGGCTGGCGACACCTCGAACATCAGGCCATCCCCATACTAACCATTGAGACCAACATGACCGCTTCCCAAGTTTCGTCTGACCCCTCCACGTCACGCCCGCGTTTCATCGAGTCCCTTGCAGAAAAGCGGCTATTGATAGGTGGCCAGTGGGTGCCGGCCGCGTCCGGAAAATCCTTCGCCAGCACCGATCCAGCCACCGGCGATCTGCTGGCGCACATCGCCGAGGGTGACGCCACCGACATCGATGCCGCGGTAGCCGCTGCACGAAAAGCGTTTGAAGGCCCATGGGGAAAGACAAAACCGTTTGAACGGCAGCGCTTGCTGCTGCGTCTGGCCGATCTGGTTGACCAGCACTACGATGAATTCGCGATGCTCGATACGCTGGAGATGGGCATGCCGATTTCACGCAGCAGCGCAGGCAGGCAGCGAGTGGTGGGCATGATCCGTTTTTACGCCGGCCTGGCCACGGCCATTCATGGACAGACCATAGAGAATTCATTGCCCGGCGCAATCCTGTCCTACACGGTGAAGGAACCGGTAGGTGTGGTCGGCGCCATCGTGCCGTGGAACGGCCCGCTCAGCCAGGCAGTCTGGAAAGTGGCGCCGGCGCTGGCGACCGGCTGCACCATCGTGCTCAAGCCGTCGGAACAGGCCAGCCTGTCGCCGTTGCGGCTGGCCGAGCTGGTCGAAGAAGCCGGATTTCCGCCAGGCGTATTGAATGTCGTCACCGGCGCCGGCGCGGTCGGCGCCGCATTGGCATCACATCCCGGCGTCGACAAGGTCGGCTTCACCGGATCGACGGCAACCGGACAGGCCATTGTCCGCGCCTCGGCCGGCAATCTCAAGCGCCTGTCGCTCGAGCTGGGCGGCAAGTCGCCCGATATCGTTTTTGCCGATGCCGATCTGGATGCGGCGGTCGCCGGCGCGGCCAACGCGGTATTCACCAACAGCGGGCAGATATGTGTCGCCGGCAGCCGCCTGTTCGTCGAACGCAAGATCTACGACGAGTTTGTGCACCGCGTGGCGGATGTCGGCAGGCAGCTGAAGATCGGCTCGCCGCTGGATCGTGCGACGCAACTCGGGCCGCTGGCCTCCAGCCTGCAGCTCGACCGCGTGATGGGCTACATCAACAGCGGCATCAAGGAGGGCGCAACACCGCTCACCGGCGGCGCGCGCGCCGAGAGCGGCGCCTTGGGCAAGGGGTGTTTCGTGCAACCCACGGTATTTTCCGATGTCAGAGACGACATGCAGATCGTGCGCGAGGAAATCTTCGGCCCGGTCATCAGCGCCATGCCGTTCGACGATATCGACGAGGTGATCCGCCGCGCCAACAACACGCAGTATGGATTGGGCGCCGGCGTCTGGACGCGCGATGTCGGCAAGGCGCACCGGATCGCGGCCGCCATTCGCGCCGGCACCGTATGGGTCAACTGCTACATGCAGATCGATCCGGCGGTTCCCTTTGGCGGCTACAAGATGAGCGGATACGGGCGCGAGTCGGGCACCGAACATCTCGACCACTACCTTAATACCAAGTCGGTTGTGATGAAGACCGACTGACATCACACGCATCCGGCCGCGCCAGCGCGCGGGTGACGACGTCATCGGCGCGCGCAAGCTTTCTTTTTCCAATTTCGCTTCGCATCGTAATAGGGATCAACCATGAACAGCTATCAACTCGTCGAATGGGGCAAGCCGCTGCAGTTGCGTCTGCGCGAAAAGCCGGTGCCGCAAGGTGAAGAAGTGCTGGTAAAAATCGAAGCCGCCGGAGTGTGCCACAGCGATGTGCATATTCGCGATGGCTACTTCGACCTCGGCGGTGGGCGCCGCCTGACTGCCGAGCAGTTCGGTTCGAAGCTGCCGCTGACGATGGGCCATGAAATGGCCGGCACCGTCGCGGCGCTTGGCCCGCAGGCGACCGGGCCGGCGCCCGGCACCCCGGTCGTGGTTTACCCCTGGATAGGCTGCGGCACCTGTTCGCACTGCCTCGAGGAACGCGACACCGACTGCGAGGCCCAGCGCAGCCTGGGAACGCGGACTGACGGCGGCTTCAGCGAATACGTGCTGGTGCCCAAGGGCCGCTATGTGGTCCCGGCCGGCAATGTCGACCTCAAGCTCGCCGCCACGTTTGCCTGTTCGGGGCTGACTGCCTACGGCGCCCTCAAGAAGATGCCGCGCATGTCATCCACCGATCGTTTGCTGATCATCGGCGCCGGTGGCCTGGGCCTGGCGGCGATTGCGATCGCGCCGCTGGTAACGGATGCGCGGCTGGTGGTCGCCGATCTCGATCTGGCCAAACTCGAAGCGGCCACGCAGCAAGGCGCGCATGTGGTCTTCGACTCGCGCACCGACGACGCTGCCGTGGCGCTGAAGCTTGCCGCCGGCGGGCCGATCCGCGGCGTGATCGATTTTGTCGGTTCGCGGCAAACCGCGGAGCTGGCGCTGGCGGTCGCGGTCAAGGGCACCGTCATTGTCGTCGTCGGCATGATGGGCGGCAGTGTCGAGATTCCTCTCGCCTTGCTGTCGCCGCGCAACCTCACTATCCGCGGTTCCCATGTCGGTACGCTGGATGAATTGAAAACCCTGCTGCAGTTCGCCGAGGAAGGACGCCTGCCTGCAATACCGGTGGCGACCAGGCCGATGAGCGAAATCAACGCCATCATTGATGACCTGGAGGCGCGCCGTTTGATCGGCCGGGTAGTTATGGTTCCCTGAGCGGCGGGATGGCAGGCGTGCAAGCTTGTAATGACGATCCTGGCATTCAGGCTACGCCATGCATCGCCTTGACCCCGGCGCGGTCTATCGTGCCATCCGCCGTGACCGGCAACTGGTCTACAAAAACGACATGACGCGGCTTCTTGAGCCGTGCAAGTCGTGCTGCAACAAATTCGATCACAAGCTGTTCGTCAACAGCATGGTTTGGCCGCAGTACACAAACCGCCTTGATCGCTTCCCCCCATTCGGGATCCGGAACGCCGATCACCACGGCTTCGGCAATCGCAGGATGTTGACGTAAAACCCGTTCGACTTCCGCCGGATAGACGTTTTCGCCGCCGGGCTTGATCAGCTCCTTCGCGGGTGAACGTCTCTCGAACCACAGGTAACCATCTTCATCGAAGCGGCCCAGGTCGCCCGAGTGATGCCAGCCGTGACGATGCGTTTCAGCTGTCTCCGCGGGCAGATTCCAGTAGCTGTCGAAGACATTTGGCCCCCGGATGGCGATTTCGCCGGATACGCCCGGCGGCAGTTCATGGCCGGACTCGTCGAGTACGGCGACATGGCTGTGCAGTGTCGGCAGGCCGACCGATCCCGGCCGGTCGCGGAACTGTCCCAGCGCGACATAGCCTGACACCTCCGACTGGCCGTAGCCAACCCAGAAACGCGCATCGGGACACGTCGTCTCGAATCGTGCAATCGTCTCCGGCGTATCGAGGCCCGACAAGGTTCTCAGGGAAGCCAGGTCCGCAGGCGAGCCGGCCGCGCTGTCGAGCAACCTGGAGAGCATCGGCGGAAACACGCCGGTCAGCGTGACGCGATCGCGCCGAATGAAACCGACGGCCACTTCCGCATCGAATCGCGGCAGCAAGACCGAGGCGCCGCCGGCTTGCTGCGTCGCCAGCAGCGCACCGAGGCCGGCCACATGGAACAGCGGCAGCATGCATAAATTGACATCGGTTTGATTGAGCCGCCAATGGTGGATCAGCTGCATGCTGCCGGCGATCATGCTGCCGTGGGTGAGCACGGCGCCGCGCGGCCGGCCGTCGACGGCGGCCGTATGCAAAATCAGGTAGGGTGCATCGGCTGTCACCGCCGCCGCCGGCACATCGGTGCCGCACGCCATCAGGCGCGCAAACGATTCGAAGGGCAGGGGAGTATTACCTAATGAGAAAAACCGGTCCACGAAGGGCAGCCGGTCGCGCATCGAATCGATCAGCTCCACATGGTTGTCGCCGGCTACCAGCAGCCGCGGTTTGGTATCGGTGATCGCGTATGCAATTTCGTCGGCGCTCGCGCGCCAGTTCATCGGCACCAGTATCGCGCCGATGCGCGCGACTGCGCCATAGAGCAGCACGTACTCCAGACAGTTTTCAGACAGGACGCCGATGCGCTCGCCGGACCGGAGGCCGGCCTGCAGCAGTCCGCTGGCAAGACAGTCCACGCGCGCCGCATACTCTGCGTGCGTGATGCGCTCGCCCTCGGTGACAAAGGCGGTGCGCCCGGGCGCGGTGCGCCGGTTTCGGGAGATGACGTCGTACAGGGTAAAGTCTCTCAGGCCCATGCAAAGCCCCGGTTGATTCGATCGGGCGCTTGCGCGCCCGGACGAAAGGCAGGCTCTTTTTCGTCCGGACGCGGCAAGCCTGTTACTGGCCCAAGGTGATGACGGTGCGGGCTGCGCGCTGAGGGGTCGCGGGTTTCAGGCTCAATACGCCGTCTACCAGTACACCCTTGGAAACGCGTGCCGTCGTGCCAGGGATCAGCATGCGCTGGCCCTTGTACGTCACCGGCGCGATGCCGCCACCCAGGTCATACTTGTCCAGGTTCTTGAGGGCCACGTCCAGTTTTTCCCGGGTGATATCCGGACCGGCCTGCCTCATGCCTTCGACGACTGTCTTGGCAACGATCAGGCCCCAAACGTAGAAAAAGTTTTTCTCCTTCAGCACGTCTGTTTTTCCCTCGGCCCGGAAGCGGTCACGCGCCCACTTGATCAGAGGGTCGCTCTCGTCTTCCCACTGGCTCACGCTGTGTACGCCATAGTAGCGTTCAGCATATTTTTTACCGGCCAGGTCGAAGATCGCTGCTTCCGTTACCGCGCCATTCGGACTGACGAATGTGACGTCCAGGTTCTGTGCCTCTGCTTCCCGCATCAGCGCCGCGGTCGATGCGCGAGGTGAACCGGTAATCACAAATTTGGCGCCGCTGCGCTTGATGTTGGTGACAACGCTGCCGTATTGATCCGCGTTGCGCGGCACCTTCTCCACCGCCAGCTTGACGCCCATATTCTTGGCTGCCGGCTCGAAGCCCTTGATCTGGGCAATCCCAAAAGCGTCGTCAGGAACGACCGCATAGATGCTGTCGCCGTTTTTCTTTGCGTTGAGATCATTGGCAATGAATTCAATAGCGATGGCTCCCTGAATTTCGTAAGGTGTACCGAGGCCGAACAGATAAGGATAGTTGCCAATGAACGGGTCCGCCGCCTTGCCATTAAAAGCGACCACTTTCTGGGTATTGAGATATTCGCGCACTGCCAGGATGGGCGCTGTTCCGATAATCGGTGCGATCGCCATGACCTTGTCTACCGATACCAGCTTGCGCACCGCGGCAACGCTCTTGCCCGGATCATAGCCGTCGTCTTCCGCGATCATCCTGATCTGGCGGCCATTCACGCCGCCTTCCTTGTTCACGGAATCGATGTACATCCGCATCGATTCGATGGTGGCGCGGCCGGCATAGGCAACCGGCCCGGAAAGAGGCGCAACCACACCGATCAAGATCCTGTTGTCGCTGGAAATACCTGGCGTGGTCTGCGCCATTGCTGCCTGGTGCGTGGCCAGGCCGAGGACGATTCCCAGTGCCGCGGCCAGCTGTTTCATTTTAGTTTGCATCATCTTGCATCTCCTTTATTTGCGCTCTTTCCAGAGCATTTTATTCACCACGGTAAATCGACTAACTTGTTCTTCAGTATCGGAATGGCCAGGTTCGGAAATACAGCTTGATGTCCTCCCACAGGCCGAACAATCCCTTTGGCGCGAAGATCAGCGTGCCAATGATGATTACCCCGAAAAGAGTGAGTTGGACATCGGCCAGCAGCGTCGGTGAAACTGACTCACTGACGCCGAAAATCACCGGCATGAAACGCACCAATTCCGGAATCAGCGTCATGAACAGGGCGCCGAAGATCCCGCCCAGCGTCGTGCCCATTCCTCCCACCAGCAGCATGCCGAGGTACTGGACGGTCAGGAAGAAGGGGAAGTTTTCCGGGCTGATGTAACTGAGGAAGACCGCAAAAAGTCCGCCTGCAATGCCGACATAAAATCCGCTCCAGGCATTGGCCCACAGCTTGAACCGGGCCAGCGAGATGCCTGCAGCCGCGGCCGCGAGGTCGCGGTCACGGATGGCGCCCCAAGCCCGGCCGAGGAAGCTGTGCTCGATATTGAAGGCGACATGGACCATCACCACGACAATGGCAAAAACCATGTAGTAGAACGCGATATCATCGGTCGCGAAGGCCGGCCGATTGACCTGCATCCCAGTCTGCGCGCCGACGAATTGCCAGCGGCTGATGGCGATGATCACCAGGAAATGAACCGCAAACGTCGCCATCGCAAGATAAAAACCCCGCAGCCGCAAGGTTGGCCAGCCTACCAGTACCGAGGCCGCAGCCGTGATCAGGCCGGCGATCGGGAGCGCCACCAGAAACGGGACGCCGAAAGGCCCGGTGAGGACTGCGGTGGCGTAGGCGCCGATCGCCATGTAAGCGGCCTGTCCGATCGACACCTGTCCGGTAAACCCGACCACGAAGTTCAGACCGATGGCGCCCACCACCGCGATCATGGCCTGGAGGACAAGACCCAGCACATAACTGTTTGCCTGCTGCGGAATCCACAGCATCGCCAGCAGGAGCATGAGGATGAATATCCGCTGCGTGCGAAACGGCAGCATGTTGAAATGGTCCCGGTGTCGCTCTTTCAGGTATCGCTTGGGGATGATTTGCATCTGTGAATATCCTGTTCTGGTAGGTTAGTCTGGTCAGTCCCTGCTACACGCGTTCGATTTGCCTGGCGCCGAAGAGTCCATACGGCTTGATCATGAGAATCAGGAAGGTCAGCAGATACGACACGATCTCGGACGACGCGCCACCGAACAGTCCGCCCATGTAGGTGCCCGCAAAGCTGACGCACAGGCCGATGATGAGACCGCCGATGAATACGCCGCCCAGGCTCTCGAGGCCGCCGAGGATGATCGCCGGAAAAATCTTCAGGATGAATCCGCCGGTGGCGAGCGACAGGAACTGGCTGTAGGCAAGCGCCAGCCCGGCACCCACCGAGATCAGGCAGGCGATGATCCAGATGAGGGCAGAGATACTGTTGATCCGTATGCCCATGAGCTGCGCCGTATCCTGATCGCTGGAGGTCGCCCGCATTGCCAGGCCAGTGCGCGATCGCGACAGGAATACCATCAGCACCACCAGCATGGCGCTCGCGACGATCATGGAAAACAGATGTGTTTTCAGAAGCGACATGCCCCAGAACGTGAAGCTGCCGGTGAACAGGTCCGGAAGCCGGTAGGTATCGTGACCCCAGACCATTCCCGACAATCCCTGCAGAATCGTGGACAATCCGATCGTCGCCATGACGACGGTAAACAGCGGCTCGCCGACCAGCTTGCGCAGGATCAGGCGTTCGATGAACAGTCCCATCAACACCGCCGCCGCGAGGCTCGCCATCAGCGCGACATACCACGGCAACCCGCCGCGCATCGCGAACCAGAACACGAAGGTCACCACCATCGCAATGTCGGCCTGCGCAAAATTGACCACGCGCGTTCCACGGTAGACCACGGCCAGCGCCATCGCGAGCGCGGAATAGACTGCGCCAACCGCCAGTCCGTTGATGACAGTCTGGCCAAAAGTCGTAAGTGAGGAGATGTCCATTATTGGGTCTCGGTTTGTTTGATTACGCGATCGGTCCGGTACAGGGAGGCGATCAGCTCTGCGTATTTGCGCTCGACATTGGAGCGTTTGATTTTTGCGGTGCGGGTAATTTCGCCGTCGTCGGCATCGAGCTCTTTTTCCAGAAGATGGAACTCTTGGATACGCAGCCCCGGTGGAATGCCGTGATTGGTAGCGGCGATCTCTTCGGTGATCAGCGTTCGCACTTCCGGTTGCAGACATAAATCCCGGAAGGTCGTGAAGTTGATGCCGCGCTGGGTCGCCCAGTTGCCGACGTTGTCGTAATCGATCTGGATCAGCGCCGCGGTGTACGGAAGTTCATGGCCGACGACCACGGCTTCACGAATGAATCTGCTGAACTTGAGCTTGTTCTGTAGCAGCTGCGGCGAGAACTCTTCGCCTGCCCGTGTCCGGCATACTTCCTTCATGCGGTCGACGATGAGCAACTGTCCGTCGCGCATGCTGCCCTGATCGCCGGTGCGAAGCCAGCCATCGTCCATTCCGGCCGCAGTTGCTTCCGGATTGTCGAGATAGCCCGAGAACACCAGCGGCCCCCGCATCAATACTTCGCCGCGGTCGGAGATGCGTATCTCCATGCCGGGAAACGGCTCGCCGACCGTATCCAGATGAATGCGATCGCCCTGATGCAGTACTGCCACGCCACAGCTCTCGGTTTGTCCATATATCTGGCGCAAATTCACACCTATGGAATGGAAGAATGTAAATACCTCAGGCCCCAGCGCGGAGCCGCCGGTATAGGCAGAACGTGCCTGGCTCAGCCCCAGTTCCGTGCGTATCGGGCGAAACATGATCAGGTCGGCGACCGGCAGGCAGGCCTTTACCCACCACGGCGACTGTCTTGCCGCCAGCCGGTCATTGGCCACCCGGTTCCCGATTGCCATCAATGCGTGGAATACCCAGCGCTTGAAAGGCGTGGTGTTGTCGATGCCAATGTACACGCGCGAGCACAGGCCTTCCCAGATGCGCGCGGGCGCGACCGGTATCGACGGCCGCACTTCACGCCAGTTTGCGAGCACGACGTCCATGTCATGATCCTCCGGGAAGTTCACCTTGTAACGCGCGGCCAGCGCGTAGAACATTGAAAACACCCGTTCTCCGACCCATGCGTAGGGCAGGTAGGAAATCGCTTCGTCTTCCGGGCTGAGGTTTTCAACCTTGACCATGGTTTTGCCGGCATAGACGGCCGCCGCCTGGGTCAGGATGACACCCTTCGGATTGCCGGTCGTGCCGGACGTGTACATGAGCGCAACCGGGTCGGACGGCTTGCCGGACGCTACGGCAGACAGGAACGAACTGTTCCCGCTGTCACCCGATTTTTTCCCAAGCGCCATGAGTGCCTGGAACGTGATGATCCTCGGATCGGTGTATCCGGACATGCAGCGGTTGTCGATGACAATCAGGTACTCGAGGCGGGGAAGATCTAGCGCGAGCAATTTGTCGGCCTGCTCCTGGTCTCCCACAATCGCAAAGCGGGCCTGCGCGTGGTTCCACAGATGGGTGATCTCTTCACCCTGACTGTCCGGGAACGCCCCGGCCAGCAAGCCGCGGAATGCCTGGACGGCGAGATCAAGGAAGAAGACTTCGGGAACGTTCTCGGCAACGTAGAAGACGCGGTCGCCATCGCCGAGTCCAAGCGCCTTCAGTCCGAGGTAGGTGTCGCGGACGCTGGCGGCGTACTGTTCCCATGTATAAGGGGTCCATACACCGAGCTTCTTCTGACGCAGCGCAGTGTCTTGCGCATGCGGCCCGCTGGCTGCCTGCATCAGGAGCTTTGGCAGCGTATCGGCCGCAGTCGATTGCATTGTGCTGGCGTCGTTCATGATGTCTCCGCCTGTGCCTGCCGCGCAGATGAGTTTGCGGCGCTGCCGAGGTAGGCTGTAATTACCTCGGGATCGGACAGCACCTCATCCGGCGTGCCGTCGGCGATCTTGCGGCCATAATTGAGCACCGTGATGTGCTGGGCGATATCGGACACCGCCTGCACGTCATGGTCGATCAGGAGCAGGGTGACCTTGAGTTCCTGCCAGGTCTCGATCAGATAGCGCGCCATGTCCTGCTTTTCTTCGATGCTCAAGCCGCCAAACGGCTCATCGAGAAGTATCAGCCGGCCTTTCATCGCCAGCGCGCGTCCGAGTTCGACTTTCTTCTGTACGCCATACGCCAGATTGGCCACCTTGTGATGACGGACCGCTTCCAGGTCGAGGAACTCGATGATTTTTTCCGCCTCCTCGAGATGGCGGACTTCTTCCTTCAGCATTCGACCGAACCTGAAAGCAGCCTCAAGCGCCGAATAGCGGACGTGCACATGGCAGCCCACGAGGATGTTGTTGAGCACGGTGAGGTGGGGGAACAGCTCGATGTTCTGGAACATGCGGCTGACACCCTGCCGGGATACCTCATCGGGCCGCAAGCCGATCAACTCGCTGCCGTCATGGCGAATGCTGCCCTGCCCGGGCCGGTAGAAGCCGGTAATGCAGTTGAGCAGGCTGGTCTTGCCGGCGCCGTTCGGGCCGATGAGCGCATGGATCGACCCCTGCGCCACTTCCATGGAAATGTCGTTCAGGACAACGATCCCGCCGAACTTCAAAGAAACGTCTGTGATTGAAAGCACGTGCTGATTCCCTTTGATTTAGCCGAGCCACCGCTTGCGGCGGCGGTAACTTTTTATTTCCATGAACGAGCGGCGGGCGCCTTCCTTGCCAACTCCAAGATAAAACTCGCGGACATCTTCATGCTGGGTCAGCACGCTGGAGTCGTTCTCGAGCACAACCCGGCCGTTTTGCAGGATGTAGCAGTAGGACGCCAGTTCGAGCGAACGTGTGGCGCTTTGTTCTACCAGCAAGACCGTCATGCCGCGCTCGCGATGGATCTGCGCGATCGTGTTGAAGATCTCGTCTACCATCATCGGCGCCAGGCCAAGGGAGGGTTCGTCGAGCATCAGCAGGCTGGGATTGGATATCAGCGCGCGGCCGATGGCGAGCATCTGCTGCTCGCCGCCGCTCAGGTATCCGGCCAGGCTCTTGCGGCGCACGGCGAGGCGGGGGAACAGCTCGAGCATTTCCTCGACACGTTCGCGCGCGATCCTGCGATCGCGCAGCGTGTGGGCGCCGACCAGCAGGTTATCTTCAACGGTAAGATCGACAAATACCCGGCGTCCTTCAGGGACAAGCCTGATGCCGGCCTCGACAACTTGCGATGGCTCGTGGCCGCTGAGAACCTCACCGTTAACGAGGATGCGGCCCTTTGTGATCTTGCCTTCCACCGATTGAAGAATGCCGGTTATTGCACGAAGCATCGTGGTCTTGCCAGCGCCGTTGCTGCCGATGACGGCAACGATGCTTCCGCGTGGCACGACGATGGACACACCTTCGACGGCAAGGATGGACTCCTTGTAAACCACTTCGAGATTTGCTACCTCGAGCAGTGGCGTCTTTCGGCCTGCGAGCTTATCGGAGGCGGAGGAATTGGGTTCGATAAGATTCATGACGTCAGTCATGAACCAGGGAAAAACGGTCGTTCGTTCTAATTCTGAAGCTGCGTTTTTCAGGCATTTTTCTTGTCTCCCTTAGCAGTCTACTGATTACTTGTCGTGGCAGTTAAACATCGCTCGACAAGCCCGTATCCTTCCATACGAATCTACCCTTGTGCCCGAATTCTGTCAAATGGTTTTACCATTTAACTGAATGCTTTTGGGGTGCCGCTATCCATAAGAATCGGTGAGCGCGCCGAGTTGATCGCTGCCGACACCAGCTGGATATGCCCGGCTACATCCAGCTTTGAATTCCATGGCAGTTGTCTCATTGTTGTGTTGAATTATTGTTGTGTTGAATTGAGCGTGCTATTCGCCTTTGAATACAGGTTTTCTTTTTTCCAGAAAGGCGCGCGCGCCTTCCTTATGGTCTTCACTCAGCAGAGCGGTGCCCTGTGCCCACGCCTCGGCATCGAGAAAGGTCTCCAGTGTTGGCGTAAAGGCTTGCTTGAACAGCTTCTTGCCAAATCCGAATGCCATGGTTGGTCCGCTTGCCAATTCGAAGGCAAGCGCTTCGGTTACTGATTCCAGTTGGTCGTCAGGCACCACACGCGTCACCAGGCCCAGCTCCAGCGCTTCGGCCGCCTTGACCCGTCTGCCCGAAAGCACCAGTTCCTTGGCTCGTTGCAGGCCGATGTTCTGGGTCAGAAAATAGATGGCGCCACCGTCAGGCGCCAGGCCTACGTGCTTGAACACTTGAGAAAAAAAGGCTGTTTCGGAAGTGACGATCTGGTCACACGCCATGGCCATGCTCCAGCCTATTCCCGCTACGGCGCCTCTGACAGAAGCAATGACCGGCTTTTCAATCGACGCCAGATTGATGATCATGCGGTGAGCGCGCTTGAGCCTTTCCTGTGCTGAAGAAGCGGTGAAGTTGCCCATCGACGTCACATCGCCACTGGCGCAAAACGCCTTGCCGGCCGCGCATAACACGACTGCCCTGATCGATTTGTCATGCGCGAGGTCCGCAAAGATGGCGCCGAGATCGTCTTTCATCGGTTCGGATAACGCGTTCAGAACCTCGGGCCGGTTCAGTCGAACGGTTGCCACCGAACCAGTCTTGATGACTTCAATATGTTCCATGTGTTCCTAGTAGTTCGGGCAATAGCCTGGGCAAGTGCGCTACTGAAAATGAGTGCATGGTTTCCTCAGGGATCCGAATTCATTGTTAAAAAAACAGCTAGGTACTTCTATGGCTAACCATTGACTAATTGAATGGTATTCTTTTACAATATGATCACCATGTCAAGCCCTCATTACATTTAGTTGATTTATCGATGCCCACCATTCCAAAGCTGCAGGTCATTCAGGTCGTCAAACCGAGTGAGATGCTGGCGTCGCAATTGCGAGAACACATCCTCCACGGCACCTTGAAAGATGGCGCTCCCTTGCCGGCAGAACGCGATCTGGTCGAGCAAACTGGCGTCAGCCGCGGATCGGTCCGAGAGGCCTTGCGTATCTTGCAGGCGGAGGGTTTTATAGAAACCCGTCCTGGCCGGTTTGGCGGATCGGTGGTGCGAAAGCCCGGCGATGACGCCCTTGCCAAATATCTTGGCCTCTTCATACAAGGGCGCTCGATTTCCCTCATGGCGCTGTTACAGGTCCGCGAGGTAATGGGTGGGCCGATCGCGTCGCTTGCGGCGATGAATCGGACAGATGAGGACCTGGCGAAACTGGAAGAAATCGGCAAGCGGATGGAGGCCTCCCTTGCGGATCTGCCCGTCTATCTCGCTGAAAACGTGAAGTGGCATGTGGCCATCGCGTCGGCTACGCACAACG
The DNA here is from genome assembly GCA_040387375.1 of Pseudomonadota bacterium. Lineage (GTDB taxonomy): Bacteria > Pseudomonadota > Gammaproteobacteria > Burkholderiales > Burkholderiaceae_D > JAZKDW01. The sequence continues at coordinate 1,313 of JAZKDW010000038.1, read as the reverse complement.
AGCTGCTCGAAGCCTTCATCACTGCAATATCCAGTCTCGTTTTCAAGGCAACCGCCACTGAAAACTTCGCCTCGGAAGATGTGCAGAAGGTGGTTATCAAAGCGCACAAGCGGATCCTTGAAGCGATCATCAATCGTGATCCCGAGACGGCAAGCCGGCGTATGTCGCGCCATCTCGCGACCATTACAAAAGACCTGCAGAACTTTGCGTCTGCACCGGCAATTCTTCGATAAGGAAACCTGAATGAGCATTGATTTCAAAGTTGAAGACGGTATTGCGCTGATCACGCTGAATCGTCCGGAACGCCATAATGCATTGGATGCAGAGCACTATGCCGCCTTGTCCAGCGCCTGGGAAACAGTTCGGGATGATCCGGCAATCCGGGTTGCGGTGGTTACGGGCGCCGGCGAGAAATCGTTCTGCAGTGGCGCGGACATCAAGAGTTTTCTCGGCGCGCCGCAGCCGCTCGCGGAATTAATGCTGACCCAGAAATCGCAGCTTCTCAACCGCGGACTGGAAATGTGGAAGCCAGTGATTGCGGCGGTGAATGGCTATTGCCTGGGTGGCGGCATGACCATGCTGCTGGCGACAGACATACGCGTGGCGTCGGACAATGCAACGTTCGCGTTATCGGAAGTCAAGCGCGGGGTGTTTCCAGGCAATGGGGGCACCCAGAGAATCATTCAACAACTTCCGCATCCTATTGCAATGGAAATGCTACTGACTGGCAATCCGGTAGATGCAATCACGGCTGCAAGATGGGGGTTGATCAACAGGGTTGTCCCTCAGTCGGAGCTGATGGCGACGGCCATGGACTATGCCAGGCAGCTCTGCGCAAATGCGCCGCTGGCCGTGCAAAGTGCAAAGGAACTGGCCTTGCGCAGCAAGGACCTTGATCTGGCCAGCGGACTACGCATGGAACAGATATTCCTCAGACTTTTGCAGAATTCAGAAGATGTGATCGAAGGCACCACAGCGTTCGCGGAAAAGCGACCGCCGCAGTTCAAGGGCGCATAAAACAAACCGAGCGCGGTAGTGCTCCTTGCGTGCACGGCGTCGTGCTGCAGGCGCGGCAGACTCTGGCACATGCGGACGGTTCAGGCGCCTTGCCTGAATATTTGATAATTCGTATGTATAAATATAATATGCTTGATTTAATGTAGCGGCAGCGTGCCGGCCCAGGGATTTTGAAAATAAATCAAACCGCCTGCCGGGCACGGCACACCGCCAGGCCAGACAGCAACCCTACCAGTCGTGTCCACAAAAAGGAGACAGTAATGCCGCAGAAAATGACGTGCTTCCATTTGACGGGA
>JAZKDW010000037.1:0-60015 GCA_040387375.1 Pseudomonadota bacterium | reverse complement strand
TCCATGATGGTCTGGTTGAACGCATGCCCCATGTGCAGGGTGCCGGTCACATTGGGCGGCGGCAGCTGGATACTGAACGCGGGCTTGCCGGCATCGACAGTGGCCTTGTAGTACCCGCGTTTTTCCCATTCCGTGCGCCAGTATTTTTCAATGTCGGCGGGCTCGAAAGACTTGGCTAATTCCATGATTTGACTTGGTTTTTGCGAAACCTCACATTATAGGCGACGCGCCCACTGACTTGCGAATCATCGGCGTATAATTCAGTTATGTAATGCTAGGGGTCCTGGCTGCCAAGGTGTTTTTCGGCAGCCGGGTGAGAAAGACCCTCGAACCTGATCTGGATAATGCCAGCGAAGGGAAGCTATCGGAACGCAAGCCCGTTTTCCGACGTTCCTTCGCTTTTTGACAAGCAAAGGAACACCATGAACGCACCCCAGCAATTCCACGCCTCCACCGCGCAAGTCGACGAGGCCGCCATTCAGCCGCTGCCGAATTCCAGCAAGATCTACATTGAAGGCTCGCGCCCCGATATCAGGGTGCCGATGCGCCGCATCAGCCAAAGCGACACGCCGGCCTCGTTCGGCGCTGAAAAAAACCCGCCGATCTATGTCTATGACACATCCGGTCCGTATACCGAGCCTGGCGTCACGATCGACATCCGTTCCGGCCTGGCCGCGCCGCGCACGCCATGGATACTGGAACGTAATGACACCGAGGAACTGGCTGGCCCGTCGTCGCAGTACGGCATCGAGCGGCTCAACGATCCCAAGCTGGCGGAACTGCGCTTCAACCTGCACCGCAAGCCACGCCGTGCGTTGGCCGGCAAAAACGTGTCGCAAATGCATTACGCGCGCCAGGGCATCATCACGCCGGAAATGGAATTTGTCGCTATCCGCGAAAACATGTGCCGCATGGAATACCTGGAGCAACTGAAAACCTCCGGCCCGATGGGCAGCAAGCTGGCCGCGCTGATGGGCCGCCAGCATCCGGGCCAATCGTTCGGCGCATCGATCCCGGCGGAAATCACGCCCGAATTCGTGCGCAGCGAAATCGCACGCGGCCGCGCGATCATCCCCGCCAACATCAACCATCCTGAAATCGAGCCGATGATCATCGGCCGCAACTTCCTGGTGAAGATCAATGCCAACATCGGTAATTCGGCCGTCACCTCGTCGATCGGCGAAGAAGTCGAGAAGATGACCTGGGCGATCCGCTGGGGCGGCGACAACGTGATGGACCTGTCGACCGGCAAGCATATCCACGAAACGCGCGAATGGATCATCCGCAATTCACCGGTGCCGATTGGCACGGTGCCGATTTACCAGGCGCTGGAAAAGGTCAACGGCAAGGCCGAAGACCTGACCTGGGAAATCTTCCGCGACACGCTGATCGAACAAGCCGAGCAGGGCGTCGACTATTTCACGATCCATGCCGGCGTATTGCTGCGTTATGTGCCGATGACGGCGTCGCGCCTGACCGGCATCGTCTCGCGCGGCGGATCGATCATGGCGAAATGGTGCCTCGCGCATCATGAGGAATCCTTCCTCTACACACATTTCGAAGATATCTGCGAAATCATGAAAGCCTACGACGTCTCGTTCAGCCTCGGCGACGGCTTGCGTCCCGGCTCGATCTACGACGCCAACGATGAAGCGCAACTGGGCGAACTGAAAACGCTGGGCGAACTGACCCAGGTCGCATGGAAACACGATGTTCAGGTGATGATCGAAGGGCCCGGCCATGTGCCGATGCACCTGATCAAGGAAAACATGGACCTGCAGCTGGAGCAGTGCCACGAAGCGCCGTTCTACACGCTGGGACCGTTGACCACCGATATCGCCCCCGGTTATGACCACATCACGTCCGGCATCGGCGCCGCGCAGATCGGCTGGTATGGCACGGCGATGCTGTGTTACGTGACACCGAAGGAACATCTCGGTTTGCCCAACAAGGTCGATGTGAAGGACGGCATCATCACATACAAGATCGCCGCCCACGCAGCCGATCTGGCCAAGGGGCATCCGGGCGCGCAGATCCGCGACAATGCCTTGTCGAAGGCGCGTTTCGAATTCCGCTGGGAAGACCAGTTCAACATCGGTCTCGACCCGGACAAGGCGCGTGAATTCCACGATGAGACGCTGCCCAAGGATTCCGCCAAGGTCGCGCATTTCTGCTCGATGTGCGGACCGCATTTCTGCTCGATGAAGATCACGCAGGAAGTGCGCGACTACGCTGCCAAACAAGGGATTTCCGACATCCAGGCATTAAAGCAGGGGATGGAAGTCAAGGCGATTGAATTCGTCAAGGGCGGCGCGGAAATCTACAAAAAGCAGTAAGGCCGCTCATGGAAATAGAACTGAACGGGGCGCCGCACCGCGTCACGGAAAACCAGAGTCTGCAAGACTTGATCGCCGCGCTGGAATTATCGGGCAAGTCGCTGGCGATCGCGGTCAATCGTGAAGTGGTGCCGCGCCAGTTGTGGCCGCAGCGGGTGCTGCAGCCGCGCGATCGCGTCGATATCGTGCGCGCCATTGGCGGCGGCTGATGATCGTAATGAATTGAATGGAGAATCAAATGAAGCTTGATGATCGTCCGGTAGACATGTCAGCGCGAGACGGCCTGACCATAGCCGGCAAAACCTACCGTTCACGCCTGCTGGTGGGGACCGGAAAATATCGTGACCTCGACGAGACGCGTGCCGCGTCCGACGCCAGCGGCGCGGAAATCGTGACGGTGGCAATTCGCCGCGTCAACATCGGCCAGGACCCGAACGCACCGAGCCTGCTCGATGTGCTGCCGCCGTCGCATTTCACGCTGTTGCCCAACACCGCCGGCTGCTACAACGCCGCCGACGCGGTATACACGCTGCAGCTGGCGCGCGAATTGTTGAACGGCCACAAGCTGGTCAAGCTCGAAGTGCTGGGCGACGAAAAAACGCTGTTCCCCAATATGCCGGAAACGCTCAAGGCTGCCGAGACACTGGTCAAGGATGGTTTCGACGTCATGGTGTATTGCAGCGACGATCCGATCCAGGCCAGGATGCTGGAAGAAATCGGCTGTGTCGCGGTGATGCCGCTGGCATCGCTGATTGGCTCGGGCATGGGCATCCTGAATCCGTGGAACCTGTCGCTGATCATCGAGCAGGCCAAGGTGCCGGTGCTGGTCGACGCCGGCGTCGGCACCGCATCCGATGCCGCGATTGCGATGGAACTGGGCTGCGATGGTGTGCTGATGAATACCGCAATTGCCGGCGCGCGCGATCCGATCCGCATGGCGCATGCGATGCGGCTGGCGGTCGAAGCGGGGCGCCACGCGTATCTGGCCGGACGTATTCCAAAACGCTTCGCCGCCGCGCCGTCGTCACCGATGGCCGGACGTGTCGTCTGACGGCGCCTCGATCCAACCCGAGCCGGAGAAAAACATGAAGGGTCTTTATATTGTCACGCCCGACTGGGACGATACACAAAAGCTGCTGCAGGTAACCGAGCAAGCCTTGCGTGGCGGCGCTGCGCTGGTGCAGTACCGCCATAAAAACGCGAGTCCTGCGTTGCGCCAGGAGCAGGCGGCCGGCCTGCTGGCCTTGTGCCGCCGGTATCAGCGGCCTTTCATCATCAACGACCATGTCGATCTTTGCCTGGCGCTGGATGCGGACGGCGTGCATGTCGGCGGCACCGATGTTTCGGTGGCGCAGGTGCGCGCGGCAGTGGGTCCGGCGAAGATTGTCGGCGCCTCCTGTTACGGCGACCTGCAGCTGGCGCACAGTGCGCATGCGGCCGGCGCCAGCTATGTTGCTTATGGCGGATTTTATCCATCGCGCGTGAAAAAATATCCGGTGACGACGTCACCTTACATCATCACACAATCGAAGCAGGACATTCCGTTGCCGAGCGTGGTCATCGGCGGCATGACGCAGGAAAATTCCGCGGTGCTGGTTGTTGCCGGTGCTGACATGGTCGCGGCGATCAGCAGCGTTTACCTGGCCGACGATCCCGAGGCGGCGGCACGCGGATTTGGTTCGCTGTTCGAAGGGTGAACGTTAAGCTGGGCGTATCGGTCAAGCGGTCGGAATGAAGGCATCGTGAGGCAAGCTCAGTCTGGATTCCCGCTTTCGCGGGAATGACGGTAGTAATTGAGACGACCTCCACTTTTACCACCGTCATTCCCGCGCAGGCGGGAATCCAGGCTGAGCGTGCCTCACGACGACTCCTCACAACGCCGACTTGATCGATTCGTTTTTTCATGCGACCTGAATGGATAAAGTCGACCTTAGCCGCTGGCCGGCGAGATGCGGAATTCGCGTACTTGCCCGTGGCGGCGCAACGCGTCGGCCAGCTGCGCGGTATTGTCGATGTTGTCGGTACGGATCACCATCTCGTATTCAAAACGCTGTCCGCCGTGGTTCACCTGGTATCCCATGTTTGCCACGGTAAAACCATGCCCTGCCAGCATTGCGCGCAACTGGTTCTCCGGCATCGTATCGGCACGGTCGAAGCTGATTGAATAGTGGGCGTAGGATTGCGTCGGCATTCGCGCTTCGATGCGGCGGAAAACGGACAGGATCCCCAGCGCCAGCACGCTCGACAGCAAGGCCGGGAAATAAAACCCGATGCCGATCAGGATGCCGATCGCCGCCGTGATCCAGATCGACGCGGCGGTGGTCAGGCCACGCACGCTGAAACCTTCCTTGTAAATCACTCCGGCGCCGAGAAAACCAATGCCGGTCATGATGCCCTGCGCCATGCGGGTCGGATCGGTTTGCAGGATCGCATCGGCGTTGGTTGCGGGCAGCCATTTCGACTGGTACAGCGTGACCAGCATCAGCACCGCCGATGACAGGCACACCAGCGTATGGGTGCGAAAACCTGCCGGGCGGCCATGGAAACTGCGCTCGAGGCCGATCACGCCACCGGCAATGATCGCCGCAACCAGATGGATGGTAATGGTGATGTAATCCGGATCAATAAGGAGGACAGGCAAAATCAGCTCGGATCAATGTGTATCGCTTTTAAACTAAACTGAGCATGCGCAACGCGTCATGATTACCCTCAAGCAGCCCTGCAAAACCCCATACAGGATAACTGGCTCGATTGCACCCCTGTCCCGGACTATAATCCTGAGATGCAAAATCTTCTTCACAACCTCAATCCAGAACAACTCGCCGCCGTTACCCTGCCTGCCCAGCCTGCGCTGATTCTTGCGGGCGCCGGTTCCGGCAAGACGCGCGTATTGACCACACGCATTGCATGGCTGATCCAGACTGGCCAGGTGTCGCCAGCGGGTTTGCTGGCAGTCACTTTTACCAACAAGGCGGCGAAGGAAATGATGTCGCGCCTGTCGGCGATGTTGCCGATCAATACACGCGGCATGTGGATCGGCACCTTTCACGGTCTCTGCAACCGCTTGCTGCGTGCGCATTATCGTGATGCGGCGCTGCCGCAGACCTTCCAGATCCTCGATTCCCAGGACCAGCTGTCGGCGATCAAGCGGCTGTTGAAATCGCTTAACGTCGATGATGAAAAATATCCGGCGCGCAATCTGATGTACTTCATCAACGGCGCCAAAGACCAAGGTTTGCGTGCAAAAGATGTGGAAGCGAACGACGACTACAATCGCAAGTTCGTCGAACTGTACGACGCGTATGACAATCAATGCCAGCGCGAAGGTGTGGTCGATTTTGCCGAATTGTTATTGCGCACCTATGAACTGCTGAGCCGCAATCAACCATTGCGCGAGCACTACCAGGCACGTTTCAAACACATCCTGGTCGACGAGTTCCAGGATACCAATAACCTGCAGTACAACTGGCTCAAGCTGATGGCCGGTCAGCACGGCGCGGTGTTTGCCGTCGGCGACGACGATCAGAGCATCTATGCATTCCGCGGCGCCAACGTCGGCAATATGGCGGCGTTCGAACGCGAGTTCAAGGTCGAGAACCTGATCAAGCTGGAGCAGAACTACCGCTCGCACGGCCATATCCTCGATACCGCCAATACACTGATCGCCAATAACAGCAAACGGCTCGGCAAGAACCTGCGCACCGATGCCGGACACGGCGAACCGGTGCGCATCTATGAAGCCAGCAGCGACCTGCAAGAGGCGCAATGGATCATCGAAGAGTCGAAAAGCCTGATCGCGGAAGGCGCGGCGCGCAGTGAAATCGCCGTGCTGTACCGCTCCAATGCGCAGTCGCGTGTGATCGAGCATGCGCTGTTTTCAGCCGGCATCCCATACCGGGTGTATGGCGGCCAGCGGTTTTTCGAACGCGCCGAGGTCAAGCATGCGATTGCTTACCTGCAGCTGATGGATAACCCGCACAACGATTCCGCCTTCCTGCGTGTGGTGAATTTTCCCACACGCGGCATAGGCGCACGCTCGATCGAACAATTGCAGGACGCGGCGCGGCAATACGGCATTTCCCTTTATGCCGCAGTGCCTTATGTCGCCGGAAAATCCGGAACCTCGCTCGGTGCATTCGTCAAGCTGATCGAAGGCGCACGTTTCGAAACCCAGCATCTGCCGCTGCCGGAAATGGTGGGCATCGTGCTGGAAACGAGCAAGCTGATCGCGCATTATGGCAATGAAAAGGAAGGCGCCGATCGCATCGAAAACCTGGAGCAGCTGGTCAGTGCGGCAACCCTGTTCGTGTCCGAGGAAGGATTCGGCATGGATGCGCCGGCGCTGCTCGGGCCGAAAACGCAGGCGCCCGCCGGCGCCGCGATCACCACGGAAGAGGGCATCGAAATACTCGATGCCGATGCGCCATTACCTCAGGTGATGTCGCCGCTGTCGGCGTTCCTGTCGCACGCGTCGCTCGAGGCGGGTGACAACCAGGCGCAGGCCGGGCAGGATGCGATGCAGCTGATGACCGTGCATTCGGCCAAGGGACTGGAATTCGATGCCGTGTTCATCACCGGCATGGAAGAAGGGCTGGTGCCGCATGAGAACAGCGCCAAGGAAGAGGGCGGTGTCGAGGAGGAGCGGCGTCTGATGTATGTCGCGATCACACGTGCCAAGAAGCGCCTGTACATGAGTTTTTCGCAAACCCGGATGTTGCATGGCCAGACCCGCTACAACATGAAATCGCGCTTTTTCGATGAGTTGCCGGAAGGCTCGTTGAAGTGGCTGTCGCCAAAAGTCCAGCATCACTGGTTCGCTACCCACAAAAAATCGGCGTGGGACGATGCGCCGCAGTCAGGCGCCAACACGATTGCGCAGAGCTTTGGCGGCAAGGAACTCGGCTGGCGGATAGGCGAGACAGTGTTCCATCAAAAATTCGGTGAAGGGGTGATCGTCAATATCGAAGGCGGCGGCAGCAATGCGCGCGCCAACATCAATTTCGGCCGGCACGGGATGAAGCTGCTGGACCTGAGTATTGCGAAGCTGGATAAGGTTGCGCCGCGTCTGAACGGCTGATCAATCGGTCGGCGGAGGCGCTTCCGGTTGACCGAAAACCTGCGTGTACATTGGATAGAAAGAGCAGTACATGATGACTGTCATGACCAGCGACAAGGGCATCAGCACCAGCATGGTGACCATGGCTTTGCCCGTCACCATGGCGAGCAGGGTGCTGAAGATCACAGGCAACAGCACGCCAATCAGGATCCAGCCGAGGCCATATACCAGGAAAGCCTTGCCGGCGCGCAGCACGGCAAAAAAGCTGTAAAAAATCGCCTTGGCTACCCCCATTTTCTGCCATGCCACCAGTGGCGCCGCATACCAGAATCCCATCGCCGCCGGTGTGTACAGCGCGGCTGCAAACAGCATTGCCAGCGCCATGTTGGAGCCTTGCACCGTTTTTTCATCGAAGGGCATCTGGCCCGTCATACCCTTCCAGAACACACCGCCATCGATCAGGCTCGAAGAGGCCGCAGCCAGCACCGCCGCGACCAGATACAGGCCGCCCAGCTTGAGCAGCGGGCCGATGGCTGGTGAACGAAAGCCGGCGAACAACAGGCTCATCGGTACCCGCTTGCCCTGCTCGACGCGCAGGCAGGCTTCCATGAACACCATCGCAAATATTGGCACCAGCACCAGCGGCAGCACTTGTCCGATGACCGGGACGATGCCCAGCACCACCATCAGCAGCATGTAGCTGAGAAACAGTGTGGACAATGCAGCGGGTTGCTTGCGAAACAGCGCAAAACCTTCCTTGATCCATTGCCAGCCGGCTTTTGCAGGTAATTTTTCCATTGTCAGAATAAGGCGGGTGCCGGGTGAATAATACGCTGGCGCAGGATGCGTTCAAAGTGACCTGGATCATGCGGCGTCAACATTTCCGCATCGCGCGGCAAATAAAAATCATACAGCCGGGACAGCCAGAACCGCAGCGCGCCGGCACGCAACATCGGTTGCCACGCAGCCTGTTCCGCCGCTCCAAACGGTACCACCGCATGATACGCATCCAGCAGCGCACGCACGCGGCCGGCATCAAGTTCACCGCTGTCGACATCGATGCACCAGTCATTGACCGTCACAGCCACATCAAACAGCCAGGTATCGCAGCCGGCAAAATAGAAATCGAAAAATCCGGCCAGCCGGTCACCATCGAACATCACGTTATTGCGAAACAGGTCAGCATGAATCGGGCCACGCCGCAATTGACGGTAAGGCTGAGATGCCGCAAAGGCTTGCTGGAAATGTATTTCGGTCCGCAGCAATTGCTGGCAGTCCTGTGTCAACTGGGGCAGTACGATCGGCGCGGTTTCGCTGAGCCAGTCGAGGCCGCGCAGATTAGGCTGATACAGCGGAAAATCCTCGCCGGCCTGATGCATTTTCGCCAGCATGGTCCCCACCGCCGCACAATGTACCGGCGTCGGCGTCATCTGGCAGCTGCCTTCCAGTTTGGTGACGATCGATGCCGGCTTGCCATGCAGCGTATTGAGGATTTCACCTTCTTTATTGGCAATTGGCGCCGGTACCAATACACCGCGCTCGGCCAGATGACGCATCAGGTTCAGATAAAACGGCAGTTGCTCGAATGTGAGTTTTTCAAAAACCGTCAGCACATATTCCCCGGATTCGGTCTTTATGAAAAAATTACTGTTTTCAATGCCGGAGGAGATGCCTTGGATTGCGAGGACTTTGCCGAGCGGGAATTGTGTAGCCCAAGGGGCAAGGTCATCCAGGCTGACGTGGGTAAAAACTGCCATAAGAAGAATAATTGAAGTGAATCGGCGGCCAGGATATGGGCCGCGCGACCGCGGCCATCATTGTCTTGTTATTTATTTTTTTGCCGGAGCAGGCTGTAAGGTGGCTGGAGCTGGCGCTGCCGTGGCATTCGCCTCCTTCGGACGGTTCAGATCGAACTCCATCACCCGCCATTGTGCTGGACGCGTCACATCGCTCTGCGCATCGCCGGGAACTGCGCTGCCGGCCGGTGTATTGGGTTTCAGATAATAAGTGCTACGGCCGGTATTCACCTTGACCTCGGTAACCTTGCCCTGCTTGCGCGTTTCAGTGATTTGCGGCGCCGATGGGGAGACGCGGGGCGTGATGCCGGGCGCTTCGCCTTCCTCCAGCTTTTCCATCTTGGGCGGCGGCGCGTCGACGGTGCCTGGCTGCTGCGCGCTGGCCTTCAACGGGATGGCGGCGGCAAGAAAACATAGGGTAACAATCGTCCACACTTTGGATAGGGTCATGATAGTTTGTCAATTACACTGTTGAGGTCGGCCTGGCTGGGGCGCTGCGCGACAGAGGATTGCGTGCCCAGCCGGTAACAGATTCTAGTCAGTCATTGTAGCAAACCGGGTCAATCCCGCTTCAAATATAGTTTCCTGAAAAGCGAGCCGGCCGTGTCGTGTTGCCGACTGCATTTCCGACAAGCGTCTGGCGCGATAATAAACTCTGCGATAATCGTGGACATTTGCCGTGACCCACGCGCGTTCTGCCGCAAGGCAGCTTGGATCCGTGATGCCTGCTTGCGGACGCGGCCTGTTTTCCCCATTTGATTTCATATGAATAATACCCTCCTGTTAGTTGACGGCTCGAGTTATCTGTATCGCGCGTTTCATGCCATGCCGGATCTGCGCAATGCGCAGGGCGCGCCCACTGGGGCAATCTACGGCATGATCAACATGCTGCGGCGGCTGCGCAATGATTATCCCGCCGCTTATATCGCCTGCGTATTCGATGCCAAAGGCAAGACATTCCGGGATGACCTGTACGCGGAATACAAGGCCAACCGCGCGTCGATGCCGGAAGACCTGGTAAAACAGATCGAACCGATCCATGAAGCGGTGCGGGCGATGGGGTGGCCGATCCTGATGGTGGACGGCATCGAGGCCGACGACGTGATCGGCACGCTGGCCGTGCAGGCGGTCGTGCATGGCATGGATACCGTTATCTCGACCGGCGACAAGGATCTGGCGCAACTGGTCAATGATCATGTCACGCTGATCAACACGATGAGCAATGAGAAGCTTGATCGCGCCGGTGTCATTGCCAAGTTCGGCGTGCCGCCTGAACTGATTGTCGATTACCTGACCCTGGTCGGCGATACGGTCGATAACGTGCCCGGCGTGCCGAAAGTGGGACCGAAGACCGCAGTCAAATGGCTGACCCAGTATGGCTCGCTCAATGGCGTGATCGCCAATGCCGCCAGCATTGGCGGCGCGATCGGCGAAAACTTGCGCAACGCGCTGGACTGGCTGCCGCAGGGCCGGGAGCTGGTGACCGTCAAGACCGATTGCGACCTGACTGCGCACATGATCACGATTCCGGAATCGCTGCGCCAGCAACAGGAAGACAAGACCGCGATGCTGGAATTTTTCACCCGCAATGGATTCAAGTCATGGTTGCGCGAGCTGGCGGCCGAAACTGGCGCCGCGGCGCAGCCCGAAGGCGGAAACGGCGAACTGTTCGAAGCGCCTGCCGCGCGCCAGCAGGTTGAAACACATTATGAAACCGTGCTGACCGATGCCCAGCTCGACAGGTGGCTGGCGGCGATCGACACGGCGACGCTGACATCGGTGGATACCGAAACCACCTCACTCGATCCGATGCAGGCGCAACTGGTCGGCATTTCCCTGTGTTGCGAACCCGGCATCGCCGCCTACATCCCGGTTGCGCATCGGTATGCCGGCGCGCCGGAGCAGCTGTCGCGCGAGCATGTGCTGTCCCGGCTCAAGCCATGGCTGGAAGATCCGCTCAAGGCCAAAGTCGGCCAGCACCTGAAATACGATTCCCATATTTTCGCCAATCATGGCCTGGCATTGCGCGGCATCGTGCATGACACCCTGCTCGAGTCCTATGTGTTCGAGTCGCACAAGAGCCATGACATGGACAGCCTGGCGATGCGCCACCTTGAGCGAAAGACGATTACCTTCCAGGAAGTATGCGGCAAGGGCGCTTCGCAAATCTGCTTCGACGAAGTCGACCTCGATCGCGCCACCGAATACGCCGCCGAAGATGCCGACGTGACACTGCAGTTGCACCATGCGATGTGGCCGAACATTGCCAACAATGACAAGCTCAGGTACATCTACGAAAAAATCGAACTGCCGACGGCGGTCGTGCTGCAGCGGATTGAACGCAACGGCGTGCTGGTCGACCCGCAATTGCTGGCAATCCAGTCCAATGAATTGGGCAAGCGCATGCTCGACATCGAAAAAAATGCGTATGAACTGGCGGGCCAGCCCTTCAACCTGAATTCGCCCAAGCAGCTGGGCGAGATTTTTTTCGACAAGCTGAAGCTGCCGGTCGTGAAAAAAACGCCGTCCGGTTCGCCGTCGACCGATGAAGAAGTGTTGCAGAAGCTGGCCGAAGATTATCCGCTGCCCAAGGTATTGCTCGAATATCGCGGTTTGTCGAAACTGAAATCGACCTACACCGACAAGCTGCCGAAAATGATCGACCAGACCACCGGGCGCGTGCATACCAATTATGCGCAGGCAGTGGCGGTCACCGGACGACTGGCGTCGAATGAGCCTAATTTGCAGAATATCCCGATCCGCACCGCGGAAGGCCGGCGTATCCGGGAAGCGTTCATCGCGGCGCCCGGCAGCGTGATCATGTCGGCTGACTATTCGCAGATCGAACTGCGCATCATGGCCCACCTTTCCGGAGATGAAAACATGTTGCGCGCCTTTGCGGAAGGAGAGGATATCCATCGCGCGACCGCAGCCGAGATCTTTGGCATCACACCGATCGAAGTCACCAGCGAGCAGCGGCGTTATGCGAAGGTCATCAATTTCGGATTGATCTACGGGATGAGCGCGTTTGGGCTGGCCGGCAACCTGGGCATTGAACGTGCCGCGGCGCAGATGTATATCGAAAAATATTTCGCCCGCTTTTCCGGCGTCAAGCGTTTCATGGACGACACGCGGATGCAAGCCAAGGAGATGGGTTTTGTGGAAACCGTGTTTGGCCGCCGTTTGTGGCTGCCCGAAATCAATTCGCCCAACGGGCCGCGGCGCCAGGGCGCCGAGCGGGCCGCGATCAATGCGCCGATGCAGGGCACTGCCGCCGACCTGATCAAGTTGTCGATGATTGCCGTGCAAAACTGGCTCGAGCACGAGCGCCTGCAGTCGAAAATGGTAATGCAGGTGCATGATGAACTGGTGCTCGAAGTGCCGGAATCGGAGCTGGCGCTGGTGCGGCAAAAATTGCCTGAATTGATGGCCGGGGTCGCCAGGCTGAAAGTGCCGTTGACTGCTGAAGTCGGGATCGGCAAGAACTGGGATGAGGCGCATTAGCCAACTTCCCATTGCCCGGTTTTTTGCGCCATACGTTTGCCCAAATACCCGGGCTGTGTTTTAATTGCAACTCTGTTGCATTTACTGGGGCATAAAATTAATTCGACGCTGCAATCCATTCTGTTGACCACCCTCATTGCCGGCGTTTTCAGCATTTCCGCGGCCGCCTTGCTGTCGTTTTCATTGTTGTCGAAAATGGTGGACCGGATGGTCAGCCTGTCGGTCGGCATCCTGCTGGCGACATCCTTGTTGCATGCGCTGCCGGAAGCGTTTGAATCGAAGGCGGATACACATACCTTGTTCGCCACCTTATTGGCCGGATTGCTGGGTTTTTTCCTGCTCGAGAAATTTGCGATCTTGCGCCACTCCCATCACTACGAAGGGGATGGCCATTCGCATGCGCACGGTCATGACGCGCATGAAGCAGGCAAGGCCGGATGGATGATCCTGGTCGGTGACGGCCTGCACAATTTTACCGACGGCATTCTGATTGCCGCAGCGTTCCTGGCGGATCCGCAGCTGGGTCTGGTGACGGCACTGGCCATCATCGCGCACGAGATTCCGCAGGAAATCGGCGATTTCATCGTGCTGCTCAACGCCGGATTTTCCAGGACCCGCGCTTATGTCTACAACCTGCTGTGCAGCCTGATGGCGGTGGTCGGCGGCATCGTCGGTTACCTGACGCTGGAGCGCGGCATGCAATGGATACCGTATGTGCTGGTATTGGCATCATCCGGATTCATCTACATCGCCGTCAGCGACCTGATGCCGCAAATGCAGCGACGCGCGTCAATCCGCGAAACCGTGCCGCAAATATTGTTGATCGCTCTCGGTGTGGGAATCGTGCTGTACCTGACCACCCGCACCGGCCATTAGAACCTCTCCCATCAGATCGAGTCAGTTTCGCAGGGTGTATTTCGTAGGGTGTATTTCGTAGGGTGTAATAAGCGCAGCGCATTACACCATTCAGCGTTCGCAAATGCCAAAAGTGATCGAGCACGGTGTAATGCGCTTTCGCTTATTACACCCTACGATACACCCTACGAACTGAAATTACGCCCCTGTCGCCACCGGCCGGGACGGATCGGCGCACCATTCGCTCCAGGATCCGGGGTACAGCGCCGCGCCCGGCAAGCCCGCCACTTCCATTGCCAGCAAATTGTGGCAGGCGGTCACGCCGGAGCCGCATTGCATGACGGCAGACTCGGGTCTGGCAATCAAGGCGCTGAAATCGGCGCGCAACTGCGCGGCTGGCTTGAACCGGCCGTCGGACTGTAAATTGTCCTTGAAGAAGCGGTTCTTTGCGCCCGGGATGTGGCCGCCGACCGGGTCGAGGGTTTCATTTTCACCGCGGAAGCGGTCGTTGGCACGCGCATCGATCACGATGCGTGCAGGCTGCGGCTGCGACAAATCCGCCAGCAGTTCGCCGGCGCTCACGGTCGATACGACAGGCGCACGTTCGATGATGTTGCCACGCGCTCGCGCCGCCGGCTCAGACACCAGCGGCCCGCCTTCCGCACGCCATGCGGGCAGACCGCCATCGAGCACCGCCACCGCCTCATGGCCGATCCAGCGCAGCATCCACCAGAGGCGTGCGGCGTACATGCCGCCTTGCGCATCGTAGGCAATCACTTGCGAGTCCTGATTAACGCCCCAGCTGCGCAAGGTGTCGATGAAGGCATCGCGCGCGGGCAATGGATGGCGGCCGCGGAATTCGCCATTCGGCCCCGGCAACTTTGACGACAGGTCGGCGTCCATATCGGCGAATACGGCGTTCGGAATATGCCCCGCCTCATACGCCGCGCGGCCGGCGGCGGTATTGGCCAGATCGTGGCGGCAATCAATGACGACCCAGTCCGGATCGAGTGCATGTGACGCCAGTTCGGCGGCGGATATCAACGTGGCATGACGCATTAAATCTCCCGATTGGGTGTGGAAACCGGCTTCGCCGCCGGAATGCTTTGCCGCCGTGTGGCGCGCGCATTGTAGAACGTCGCGGCACTGCCGCTGCTGATGATGATCGCGATGCCCAGCCAGCCGAGCCAGTCCAGCAGGTCGCTCCACAACAGCACGCCCCAGATAGAAGAAAACACGATGCCCGCGTATTGCAGGTTGGAGTTGATCAGCATGTTCCCCAGCCGGTAGGCGCGGGTCATTGCGAGCTGCGCCGCAGTCGCGCTGACGCTCATCACCAGCAGCAGCATGACGCCGGTGCCGCCATGGCCGTGCCAGACAGTTGCCTGATCATTGATCGGGTAGCTGCCGCCAAGCTGCGCCAGGAAACCGGCGCCGAGGCAGGCCAGCGAGAAATAAAATACCACACGATATTCAGGTTCGCCAAGCTGGCCCAGGCGGCGCACCTGCATGTAGGCAAACGCCGAGATGAATCCGGAAGCCAGTGCGGCCAGGCCGCCGACCCACTGATCCGCATGAATGGCGGCGGGGCGCAGCAATACGGTCACGCCGATGAAGCTCATGATGATGGCCGCCACAGTGCCCCATTCGAAACGCTTTTCGCCGCGCCACCAGCCCGCGGTCAGCACAATCCCGGCAAGCCAGATGGGCGCCATGTAATTGAGCGTCACTGCTGTTGCCAGCGGGAGTTTGGTAAACGAATAAAACCACAACCACAGTGAAATTACACCGACCAGGCCGCGCCACGCGTGTTGCCACCGATAGGCGGTCCTGAGTGTTCCGCCCTGCATGCGGGCAAGGGCAAACATGATTGCCATGCCGATCATGCCGCGATACATCACCAGTTCGGCCGTCGAATAATAATCGGACGCCAGCTTGACGCACACCGCCATGATGGAGAACAAAAAGCTGGCAAGCAGCATCCATGCAGAGGACGTCATCGCAAATCAGCTAGCCCGTCATACCGGAATCTGCTTCCGGTACCACTCGTGGAAATGCTGCATGCCATCTTCCATTGGCGATTGATAAGGGCCAACTTCATTGACGCCACGATCGAGCAGGATGCGCCGGCCGGCATCCATGCGCAGGGCGATTTCATCATCCTCGACAAAGGTTTCCATGTAAGCCTCGCGTTCAGCCTCGATGAATTCCCGTTCGAACAGGACGATTTCTTCCGGGTAGTAAAACTCGACCACGTTGGTGGTTTTTTGCGGTCCCTTGGGCCAGACGGTCGACACCACCAGCACATGCGGATACCACTCGACCATGATGTTCGGATACAGCGTCAGCCAGATCGCGCCATACGGCGGCGCCACGCCATTGCGGAATTTCAGGACTTGCTCCTGCCACTTCTGGTATTTGGGCGAGCCGAATTTGCTCAACGCATTATTGACGCCGACGGTCTGCACGCTGTAGCTGTCGCCGAACTCCCAGCTCAAATCGGAGCAGGTGACAAAACTGCCGAGGCCCGGGTGGAATGGTTCTACATGGTAGTCCTCGAGATAGACCTCGATGAAGGACTTCCAGTTGTAATCGCACTCGTGGACTTCGACGTGATCGAGCATGTAGCCGTTGAAGTCGAGGTCCTTGGCGACACCGAGCTGCGCCATTTTTTTCGCGACATCGACACCGTTTTGCTCGAACAGCAAGCCGTTCCAGTTTTGCAGAGGTGTTTTCGACAGGTTCAGGCACGGCGTTTCGCCGAACTGCGGCGCGCCGATGAGTTCACCCTTGAGGTCATATGTCCAGCGATGCAGCGGGCACACGATATTGCTGCTGTTGCCGCGGCCATTGAACATTTTCGCCTGCCGGTGACGGCAGACGTTCGACAGCAGTTCGATGCCCTGTGCATTGCGCACCAGCATGCGGCCTTCGTTTTCGGCAGCAAGCGTGGCAAAGTCGCCGACGTTGGGCACCATGAGTTCATGGCCTGCATAACGCGGGCCACGATGGAACAATTGCTGAATTTCCTGCTGCAACAGCCTCTCGTCAAAATAGACGTGGACCGGAAGTTGCGCGTCGGATCGCGCGAGCGTGGCGAAATTAGCCAGATCGGACATCCCCACCCCCAAATTAATTTGCACCAACCTAAGAGAGAAAGAATCCGCAAAAACCTGTGTTCAATAAGATGAAACGGATATTTTTGGACAGAACCAGCGATTATACCCTAGCCGCTCTTGCAGCCGGGGAAGTGGTTTATCCTTGCAAGGAAACCTGATGCCGCGTCCGCCATGCAATCGCCGCTTTCATTAAAAATCAAGGCGGGACTCCCGATTTCAAGATGAACCTCTGAATTAAGAGGAATGCCGCGTGTCGGACGACGGGCTGGCCGGCCTGCTTTCAGCCGTTAACATGCGGGTGCGATCGCTGCCGATTTTCCGGATTCTCAACTTGTTGGGGTGGTTTGTTCTAAAATACGGCCTGGACTTTATAGAATCCTATATGGCAAAGATACCCAACGCCGTGAATCAGCCATCGAACCAGCCATCGTCCTTCGAAGAGGCAATGACGGAGCTCGAGCAACTGGTGGCGCAGATGGAAGCGGGCGAGTTGCCGCTGGAAGCTTCAGTGACCGCATACAAACGCGGTTCTGAACTGGTCAAGTATTGCGCCGCGCAGCTTGATAAGGTCGATAGCCAGGTCAAAGTGCTGGAAGGCGAGATGCTTAAACCGTTCGCGGCTGATGTGGCCATCGAGGCGGATGAATGATGCGGTCGTCACGGGCACCGTCTGCGACGATGCCGGCAAGCTTTGGCGACTGGATGAAAACCGTGCAGGCGGGCATGGAAGAGGCGCTCGCCCGGTATCTGCCGCAGGTGGAGCCGGCGCGGCTGCATGAGGCAATGCGTTATGCGGCGCTCGATGGCGGCAAACGGGTGCGTCCGCTGCTGGTGTTTGCGGCCGGCGAATTGTTCGGCGCCGATCCGGCGGCGCTGGCACGCGCCGCGGCAGCCGTGGAAATGATTCATGCTTATTCACTGGTGCATGACGACATGCCGTGCATGGATGACGATGCCTTGCGGCGCGGCAAACCCACCGTCCATGTGCAATATGATGAAGCGACGGCATTGCTGGCCGGTGATGCGCTGCAGACGCAAGCGTTCCTGATCCTGGCCGAGGGTGCCGGCGAGGGCGAGGCGGGCCGCAGGCTGGACATGATCCGGCTGCTGGCGCAGGCCGCCGGTTCCGCCGGCATGTGCGGCGGCCAGGCGATTGATCTGGCCAGCGTCGGGACCAGCTTGTCGCTGGCCGAACTGGAGCAGATGCATCGCCTGAAGACTGGCGCCTTGCTGCGGGCGGCGGTGATGCTGGGCGCGTTGAGCGGCAAGAGCCTGGCGGACGATGAAACTGCGGCATTAAATGCCTATGCCAGCGCAATCGGCCTCGCGTTCCAGGTGGTTGACGATGTGCTGGACGCGACCGCGGACTCGGCCACGCTGGGCAAGACGGCAGGCAAGGATGCGGCGGACAATAAGCCGACCTATGTATCACTCATGGGCCTGGAAGCATCCAGGTCGCTGGCAGAAAAATTGCGGAACGACGCTTTGCTGGCGCTCGGACCCTTTGGAGACAAGGCACAACGGTTGCGCGACCTCGCGGAGCTGATCGTGCAGCGGAAAGCATAGTATGCAAAGCATGGATTTGTTGAAAAAAATCGAGCAGCCGGCGGATCTGCGCAAACTGCCGCGGGCACAGCTCAAGGCGCTGGCGGACGAGCTGCGTTCCTACCTGCTCGACTCGGTGTCGAAGACCGGTGGTCACCTGTCGTCCAATCTCGGCACGGTGGAGCTGACGATTGCGCTGCACTATGTATTCAACACCCCGGATGACCGGATCGTGTGGGATGTGGGCCATCAGACCTATCCACATAAAATCCTCACTGGCCGCCGCGACCAGATGCATTCCCTGCGCCAGATGGACGGCATTTCCGGTTTCCCGCGCCGGCAGGAAAGCCAGTACGACACCTTCGGCACCGCCCATTCCTCGACCTCGATTTCAGCCGCGCTCGGCATGGCGCTGGCCGCCAAGGTCAAGGGCGAGAGCCGTCACGCGGTGGCGGTGATCGGCGATGGCGCGATGACCGCGGGCATGGCATTCGAAGCGATGAACAACGCCGGTGTGCATGAAGATATCAACCTGCTGGTGATCCTGAACGACAACGACATGTCGATCTCGCCACCCGTCGGCGCGCTCAATCGTTATCTCGCGCGGCTGATGTCGGGCCAGTTTTATGCCAAGGCAAAGAACGTCGGCAAATCAGTTTTGCCGGCGCCGATGCTGGAACTGGCCAAGCGTTTTGAAGAGCATGCAAAAGGCATGGTTGTGCCGGCGACGATGTTTGAAGAATTCGGTTTCAACTACATAGGGCCGATCGATGGACATGATCTCGAGTCACTGATTCCGACGCTGCACAATCTGAAGAATCTGAAGGGCCCGCAATTCCTGCACGTGGTGACCAGGAAGGGCCAGGGTTACAAGCTGGCCGAGGCCGATCCGGTGCTGTATCACGGTCCCGGCAAGTTCAATCCGGCCGAAGGCATCAAGCCCGCCGCTGCCGGCAAGACCACGTACACGCAGGTGTTCGGCGACTGGCTGTGCGATATGGCGGCGCACGACAAGCGCCTGATCGGCATCACGCCGGCCATGCGCGAAGGCTCGGGCATGGTGGAGTTTGAAAAGCAGTTCCCCGACCGTTATTACGATGTCGGCATCGCGGAACAGCATGCGGTCACGTTTGCGGCCGGCATGGCGTGTGAAGGCCTGAAGCCGGTGGTGGCGATTTATTCCACGTTCCTGCAACGCGGATATGACCAGCTGATCCATGACGTCGCGCTGCAAAACCTGGACGTCACCTTCGCGCTCGACCGCGCCGGCCTGGTCGGCGCCGATGGCGCGACCCATGCCGGCAATTACGACATGGCTTACCTGCGCTGCATACCGAACATGGTGGTGATGGCGGCATCCGACGAAAACGAATGCCGGCAAATGCTGACCACTGCCTTCCAATACAAGGGCCCGGCCGCGGTGCGTTATCCGCGCGGCGCCGGTATCGGCGCCGCAATCGGCAAGGAACTGACAGCGATTGCGCTTGGCACCGGCGAAATCCGGCGTGCCGGCCAGGGCATCGCGATCCTGGCATTCGGCACCATGGTTGCGCCCAGCCTGGCCGCGGCAGAGGGATTGAACGCAACGGTCGCCAACATGCGTTTCGTCAAACCGCTCGATGTCGAATTGCTCCGGCAACTGGCCGCGACCCATGATGCACTGGTGACTGTGGAAGAAGGCGCCATCATGGGCGGCGCCGGTTCCGCGGTGGCGGAAGCAATGGCGGCAGCCGGTATTGTCAAGCCACTATTAAATTTGGGCTTGCCGGACAAATTCATCGATCATGGCGATGCCGGGCAGTTATTGGCCCTGTGCGGCCTGGATGCGCCCGGTATCGCGGCCTCGATCAGGCAGCGTTTCGACAAGGGTGAGCCGCGGCTTGTGGTCAGCAATTAAGTACGCAGCCAAGACAAGGATGGAGCGGAGGTAATGCGATTGCATTGACATGGCAATGCAATCGCATTACCATTATTTTCTTTCTCTTTATCCGGAGTGCGCCATGGCCGCTACCCTCGAAGTTGAATCCACTCTTACCGATCGCTACCAGACCACCGTGCCGGAAACAGTTCGTCGTGCACTTAAGCTCGGGAAACGCGACAAAATTCACTACGCCATTCTTCCCGATGGCGCGGTTGTTCTGACCCGTGCCAACGACGTGGCGGCAGAGGATCCAGTGCTGGAGAAATTTCTGAGCTTTCTGGCGCACGACATCGAACGCCATCCGGAACGGCTCCAGGCACTCGATAGCGGCCTCGTGCAACGCATCCACGCGCTGGTGGGAACTGTTGATGTTGATCTCGAGGCTCCGCTGTCGGCGGATGATGAATGAGCGAGCCCACATTGAGGAATCTGGTTGTTCATGGCTGGACGATTTTTGCCCACCCCTTGTTCCTCGATCAGCTTGAACAACTCATCAAGCAGGTTGAAGCAGCACGGCGGAAAGATCCAGATGGATATGGCAAGAAAAATTCTGCCAAGCGGCTGGCTGCAATTTTAAAACTGGCCTTTGATGTCATCCCGCAAGACCCAACCCGATCGGAATACCGGCAAGGTAATACGCTCGGCGACGAGCACAAGCACTGGTTTCGCGCGAAATTTTTCCAGCAATACAGGCTATTTTTCAGGTACCACGCTACCAGCAAGGTTATTGTTTTTGCCTGGGTCAATGATGAGGATACAAAGCGGGCTTACGAGAATGGCGATGATGCATATCGGGTTTTCAGAAAAATGCTGATTGCCGGTCAGCCTCCCGACGATTGGGATCAACTTTTGCAAGAGGCGTGCGCCGAATTGGAAATTTTACGAAAAATTGCAATTGCCGCCCAATTTGTTGGGGGCAGCTCATGTGCCGATCAATGAAGGAAGACGGCCAACCCGCCTCAGAGATCGCGCTTGCGTTCCTTTTCCCACAACACATCGCTGCCGCCCGCAAAGCGATTTAATACCCGCGACAGCACAAACAGCAGATCCGACAGGCGGTTCATGTATTGCCGGGGATTGTCGTTGATCTTGTCGGCATTGCCGAGCGTGACAATCGCGCGTTCCGCGCGGCGGCATACGGTGCGGCAGATGTGCGATTGCGCCGCCGCCCGCGATCCGGCCGGCAGGATGAAATCCTTCAGCGGCGGCAGGTCCGCGTTGTACTTTGCCAGCAAGGCATCCAGGCGCGCGACCTGGGTGTCGGTGATCATCGTGAAGCCAGGGATGCAGAGCTCGCCGCCCATGTCGAACAGGTCATGCTGGATCGATATCAGTTCCTCACGCAACGCGTCCGGCAATTCTTCGCACAGCAGCAAGCCGACGTGCGAATTGAGTTCATCCACATCGCCCATGGCATGGACACGCAAGCTGTCCTTGCTGGTGCGGCTGCCGTCACCTAATCCGGTAGTGCCGTTGTCGCCGGTGCGGGTGGCGATTTTAGAGAGTCGATTGCCCATGTGATCAAGGATAGAATAGAGAATAAAGCGAGGATACGGCAAAACTGGCGTATTCGCCTGACAAAGAGACAAATCAAAGGGCATCATGAATCATTCCGTCCAGCCGTCGGCACTGAAAAAGCCGCTACCCGAATCACTGTTGTCCGAACTCCAGGCAGTATTCGGCGAGCGCTTGTCCGTCACGCAGGCAATGCGCCTGCAGCACGGCCGGGATGAATCGTCGTACGATCCGATGCCGCCCGATGCCGTCATTTTTGCGCATACCACCGAGGAAGTCGCGACCGCCGTCAAGCTGTGCGGTTGCCACACGGTGCCCATCATCGCCTACGGCACCGGCACCTCGCTGGAAGGCCATGTGCTGGCAGTGCAGGGCGGCATCACGATTGATCTGTCGCAAATGAACCGGATGGTGGCGATCCACGCCGAAGACCTGACCGCGACGGTGCAGGCGGGTGTCACACGCAAGCAATTGAACCTGGAGATCAAGGACACCGGGCTGTTCTTCCCGATCGATCCGGGCGCCGATGCGTCGCTGGGCGGCATGGCGGCGACCCGGGCGTCCGGCACCAATGCGGTACGGTATGGCACCATGCGCGAAAATACGCTGGCGCTGACGGTCGTCACCGCCGACGGCCGCATCATCCGCACCGGCACACGCGCGAAAAAATCTTCGGCGGGCTACGACCTGACCCGCGTTTTTGTCGGCAGCGAAGGCACGCTGGGCATCATCACCGAAGTGACCGTCAAGCTCTATCCGCTGCCGGAAGCGATTTCCGCCGCGGTCTGCTCGTTCTCCGGCGTGGCCGATGCGGTCAACGCGGTGATCCAGACCATCCAGATGGGCGTGCCGGTCGCGCGGGTCGAATTTCTCGATGAGAATGGCGTCAAGGCGCTCAATGCGCATGACAAGCTGGGTTTGCCGGAAAAGCCATTGCTGCTGTTCGAGTTTCACGGCAGCGAAAACGGGGTAAAGGAGCAGGCGGAACTGGTGCAACAGATCACCGCCGAACATCATGCGATCGGCTTCGAATGGGCCACCAAGCCGGAGGACCGCACGCGCTTATGGACTGCGCGCCACAATGCGTATTTTGCGCTGCTGCAGCTGCGTCCGGGCAGCCGCGCGATTTCCACCGATTGCTGCGTGCCGATTTCGCGCCTGGCCGAATGCATTCTGGATACCAAGGCCGATTGCGACCAGCACCAGATACTCTATTCAATCATCGGTCATGTCGGTGACGGCAACTTCCATGTGCAGATGATCATCGACCCCGATGACGCCGCCGAAATCGCCCGGGCCGAAGCGGTGAACAGCCGCATGGTCGAGCGTGCGATTGCAATGGATGGCACCTGCACCGGCGAGCATGGCGTGGGAATGCACAAGATGGATTTCCTGGTGCAGGAACATGGCGAGGGCGCAATCGATACGATGCGCGCAATCAAACATGCGCTGGACCCGAAGAATATCCTCAACCCCGGCAAAATCGTGCGCTGGTAAGATGGCAACCAGACTTCCCCCGGTGCACGCGCTGTCCGCTTTCGAAGCGGCCGCGCGGCTTGGTTCTTTCGCGATAGCGGCGGAAGAATTATGCATAACACCTTCCGCGCTGTCGCACCGGATCCGCCTGCTCGAGGAATTTGTCGGCGAGCGCCTGTTCCTCCGTGACGGCCGCAGCGTCGGACTGTCCGAGTTCGGCCGCCGTTATCTCGATGTAGTGCGTGGCGCGTTGCGCGCCTTGAGCGATTTCCCGATGCCGCACCGCAGCGCTCCGTCGCAGTTGCGCGTCAAGGTCACGGTGCCGCCGACTTTCGCGCGCTACCTGTTCATACCGCGCCTGTCGGAATTTTCCAGCCTGCATCCGGAGATCGCGATCGAGGTGTTCCTGTCGGTGCCGCTGTATGACCTGAGCCTGTCGGAAAGCGATGTCGAAATACGGTTTGGCGCTGGAAAATATGCGAATATCATCACCGAAAAACTGTTCGAGGAACCGGCGTTCGCCGTTGCCAGCCCGGCTTACCTGCAGCAGGTCGGCGCGCTGAAAACGCCTGCCGACCTGAAGCGGGCCAAGCTGCTGCGTTCAGGGCTGGAGCCATGGCAACCATGGTTCGAGGAAGCCGGACTCGACTGGCCGGAACCGTCGTCGGGCTTGCGTGTGGACGATCTCGGTTTGCTGCTGGAGTCGGTCAGGCATGGGCACGGGGTGGGTCTGACACGGCAGCACTTCGCGCGCGAGATGATCGAACAGGGGCAGATTGTGCGCCTGTTCGATGTGCAACTGACAACACCGCCGCACGCGTATTACATGGTGTACGAACGGCAGGCCCGCGAGCGGCCGGAAGTCGCCTTGTTCATCGACTGGCTGCTGTCGGCTTTCCACACGCCCGCGGCTTGAAAAAAATTCACTTCAGGCGAACAAGCTTTTCAGCCAGCTCAAGCTGCAAATCCCGCCTGACCGGCACCCCTTTTCGTTACACTGGTGCGAACCCAAGATACGGGCGCCGGGCCTTGCCGTCGAGGTTTTCGGAATCCGGAAAAATACCATGAACACATCCACCGATCTGCCATTCACTCTCAGCCGCCAGCACGAAGTGGCCGCCGCATTGCGCCGCGTGTTGCCGGAGAGCAGCGTATTGTTCAATGAAGAAGACACCCGGCCTTACGAATGTGACGGGCTGGCCGCCTACCGCCAGTTGCCGATGGTGGTGGTGTTGCCGGACACGGAAGCGCAAGTAGTCGCCATCTTGAATACCTGCCGCGAGCTCGCCGTGCAGATCGTGCCGCGCGGCGCCGGCACCGGCCTGTCGGGGGGCGCGATGCCGATCGCCGATGGTGTGGTGCTGTCGACCGCACGGCTGAACCGGATTGTGCGGCTCGATCCGTACGCGCGGTCTGCCGTGGTACAGCCCGGCGTGCGCAATCTGGCCATTTCCGATGCGGCGGCCGCGCACGGACTGTATTACGCGCCCGATCCGTCGTCGCAAATCGCCTGCACCATCGGCGGCAACGTTGCTGAAAATTCAGGCGGCGTGCATTGCCTCAAGTACGGCCTGACCGTGCATAACGTGTTGCGGGTGCGCATGGTGACGATAGACGGCGACATCGTCGAACTGGGCAGCGAGGCGCTCGATGCGCCCGGCCTGGATCTGCTCGCCGTCTTCATCGGTTCCGAAGGCATGCTGGGTGTGGTCACCGAAGTGACGGTGAAACTGATTCCGAAACCGCAACTGGCGCGCGTGATCATGGCCTCGTTCGATGACGTGGTCAAAGGCGGCAATGCGGTCGCCAGCGTGATTGCCGCCGGCATTATTCCGGCTGGACTGGAGATGATGGACAAGACCAGCTCGCGCATGGTCGAGCCATTCGTGAAGGCCGGTTACGACATCGATGCCGAGGCGATCCTGCTGTGCGAGTCGGATGGCAACGCGGAAGAAGTCGAGGAAGAAATCGAACGCATGACCGAGGTATTGCGGCATTCCGGCGCCACCGCGATTGCAGTGTCGCAGAATGAAGCCGAGCGCCTGAAGTTCTGGTCCGGCCGCAAGAACGCGTTCCCCGCGGCCGGCCGGATTTCTCCCGATTATTACTGCATGGACGGCACCATTCCGCGCAAGAACCTGGCGCAGGTGCTGCTCGGCATCGCGGCGATGGAAGTCAAGCACGGCTTGCGCTGCGCGAACGTGTTCCATGCCGGTGATGGCAACCTGCATCCGCTGATCCTGTTCGATGCCAACCAGCCGGGCGAATTTCATCGTGCCGAAGCCTTCGGCGCCGAAATCCTGGAATTGTGCGTGGCCGTTGGCGGCACGATTACCGGCGAGCACGGTGTCGGCATCGAAAAAATCAATTCGATGTGCGTGCAGTTTTCCAGCGCAGAGCTGGAGGCCTTCCTCAACGTCAAGCGGGCCTTCGATACCGCATACCTGCTCAACCCGGACAAGGCTATCCCGACGCTGCGCCGCTGCGCCGAATACGGCCGCATGCATGTCAAGCGCGGGCAACTGAAGTTTCCGGACCTGCCGCGTTTTTAATCGAAAGCCAGCACATCATCATGGAACAGGCATTACAGCAATTCAGGGATCGCATCGCCGCAGGCAGCCCGCTGCGCATCCGCGGCGGCGGCACCAAGGACTGGTACGGCCAGGCCTTGCACGGCGACGTGCTCGACACGCGCGCCTACAGCGGCATCGTCGCCTACGACCCGACCGAACTGGTCATCACCGCGCGCTGCGGCACACCGCTGACCGAAATCGAGGTCGCGCTGGAGCAGCAAAACCAGATGCTGGCGTTCGAGCCGCCGCATTTCGGCGCTACGGCGACAGCCGGCGGCATGGTCGCCAGCGGCCTGTCCGGCCCGCGTCGGCAGGCGTCCGGCGCATTGCGCGATTTTGTGCTCGGCGCCGTGCTGATGGATGGCAAAGGCGAGGTGCTGCATTTCGGCGGGCAGGTGATGAAGAATGTCGCCGGCTACGATGTATCGCGCCTGCTGGCCGGATCGATGGGGTCGCTGGGTTTGCTGCTGGAAGTCTCGCTGAAGGTGTTGCCGAAACCATTTGCGGAAACGACGCTGGCGTTCGCCCTGCCGCAAGCCGACGCGATCCGCCGCCTGAATGAATGGGGCGGACAGCCTCTGCCGCTGTCAGCCAGCGCCTGGCACGGCGGCCGGCTGATGGTGCGCCTGTCCGGCGCGCGCGCGGCAGTGAGCGCGGCACGGATAAAAATGGGCGGCGACACGCTCGACCAGGCGCCGCAATTCTGGGCCGGCGTGCGCGAGCAGCAGCATGCGTTTTTTTCCGCCGCCGCATTGTGGCGCCTGTCGGTGCCGTCGGTGACGGCGCCGCTAGCTTTGCCGGGCGACCAGCTGCTGGAATGGGGTGGCGCGCAGCGCTGGCTCAAGACCGATGCCGATGCCGTCACCATTCGCGCCGCCGCCGAAAAAGCCGGCGGCCATGCCAGCCTGTTCAGGGGCGGCGACAAGCAGACCGGCGTGTTCCATCCGCTCGCTCCCGCCGTCGCCAACATCCATCGCAAACTCAAGAATGCATTCGATCCCGCCGGCATTTTTAATCCGGGCCGGATGTACACCGGGCTCTGACCATGCAAACCAATCTGGCTGACTTCATCAAACACACGCGCGAAGGCGAAGAAGCCGATGCGATCCTGCGCAGCTGCGTGCATTGCGGTTTCTGCACCGCGACCTGTCCCACCTACCAGTTGCTGGGGGATGAACTCGATGGGCCGCGCGGACGCATTTATCTGATCAAGCAGGTATTGGAAGGCAAGCAGGCCACCACGAAGACACAGATGCATCTGGATCGCTGCCTGACCTGCCGCAATTGTGAAACGACTTGTCCGTCCGGCGTGCAATACGGCCGGCTGGTCGACATCGGCCGCAAGATCGTCGAGGACCAGGTGCCGCGCCCGCTGGCGCAGCGTGTGCTGCGCACCGCGCTCAAGGAAATCCTGCCGCGCAAATGGATCTTCACGCCGGCCATGAAAGCAGGCCAGCTGGTGCGGCCGCTGCTGCCCGGAAGCTTGCGTAACAAGGTGCCGGAAAAGCAGCATCCCGGTGCATGGCCGGCGCGCCGGCATGCGCGCACGATGCTGCTGCTCGATGGCTGCGTGCAGCCGGCGATGGCGCCCAACATCAATGCGGCAAGCGCACGTGTGCTCGATGCGCTGGGTGTGCAACTGGTGGTCGCGCCCAGGGCCGGCTGCTGCGGCGCGATCCGCCACCACCTGAACGACCAGCAAGGCGGCCTGAACGACATGCGCCGCAATATCGACGCCTGGTGGCCGCTGGTCGAGGCCGGCGCCGAAGCGATCGTCATGACGGCGTCCGGCTGTGGTGCGACCGTGAAGGAATACGGCCATCTGCTCGCGCACGATGGCGCGTATGCGGCCAAGGCCGCGCGCATCTCCGCGCTCACGCGCGACCTGTCGGAAATCCTGCCCGCGTTCGAATCGGAGTTGCTAAAAAAATTGAACGGCAAGATCGGCAAGCGGGTTGTCTGGCATCCGCCTTGCACGCTGCAGCATGGGCAGCAAATCCGCGGCAAGGTCGAAAGTGTGCTGCGCGCCGCCGGTGTCGATGTCCAGCTGTGCGCGGACAGCCACCTGTGCTGCGGTTCGGCCGGCACGTATTCGGTGCTGCAGCCGGAATTGTCCTATCGGCTGCGGGATGACAAGCTGCAAAAGCTGCAGGCAACCGGCGCCGACATGATCGTGTCAGCCAATATCGGCTGCCTGACCCACCTGCAATCGGGCACCAACAAGCCGGTGCGGCACTGGATCGAACTGATCGATGGCGCGCTGACGGCTACTCGGGTAAGTACCCGCCCAAAATAAATTGTGAGTGTCTGCGGCCCTGACCGGCGCGCTGCGGCGTTGCCCGGCCCTTGCAGTGCTCGCACTGCGGCGGACCGGGCGCCTTGCATCACATCCGATCAGGACCACATCCATCTCACAATTTATTCCGGTCGAGTACTTAGCAGCATCTCGATATCGGGAATGATGTCTTCCGGACTGGTCGTCGGCGCATAACGCCTGAATACCGAGCCGTCCTTCTTCACCAGGAACTTGGTGAAATTCCATTTGATCGCTTCGGTGCCGAGCACGCCGGTCGCTTCTTTTTTCAGGAATTTGAACAGCGGATCCGCGGCCTCGCCGTTCACATCGACCTTGGCAAACAGCGGAAACGTGACGCCGTAATTCTTTTCGCAAAATGCGCCGATCTCATTGGCCGTGCCCGGTTCCTGGCTGCCAAACTGGTTGCATGGAAAACCCAGTACTTCCACACCCCTGTCCCGGAACTGCTGGTAGACCGCTTCGAGTCCCTTGTACTGTGGCGTGAATCCGCAGTTGCTGGCCGTATTGACGATCAGCAGCACCTTGCCGCGATACACATTCAGGTCCACCGGTGCGCCGGCCAGGCTGGCCGCGCTGAAGTCATGGATGCCGCTCATACAATCCCCAGATGTTCAGTGCCCGCGGACAGGTCGCGGTCCTTTGCTTCCTTGCCCTTGAGCTTGATCGACAGGCGCAAGTCGTTGACCGAATCGGCATTGCGCAACGCATCTTCATACGAAATCTTGTCGGCTTCATACAGATCGAACAGCGCTTGATCGAAAGTCTGCATGCCGAGCTCGCGCGACTTCTTCATGATTTCCTTGATCTCGTGCACGTTACCCTTGAAGATCAGGTCTGAAATCAGCGGCGAGTTCAGCATGATTTCCACTGCCGGGCAGCGGCCCTTCGTATCGCGCAAGGGTATCAGGCGCTGCGAGATCATGCCTTTCAGATTCAGCGACAAATCCATCAGCAGTTGCTGCCGACGCTCTTCCGGGAAGAAGTTGATGATGCGGTCCAGCGCCTGGTTCGAACTGTTCGCATGCATGGTGGCCAGGCACAGGTGCCCGGTTTCCGCGAAGGCGATCGCGTAGTCCATCGATTCGCGGTCGCGAATTTCGCCGATCAGGATGACATCCGGCGCCTGGCGCAGGGTGTTCTTCAGCGCCGTGCTCCAGTCGGCAGTATCGACGCCGATTTCGCGCTGCGTGATGATGCAGTTCTTGTGCGGATGCACGTATTCGACCGGATCTTCAACCGTGATGATGTGGCCATAACTGTTTTCATTGCGATAACCGACCATTGCAGCGAGGGTGGTGGATTTGCCCGAACCGGTCGCACCCACCATGATCACCAGCCCGCGCTTGGTCATGACCACATCCTTCAGCGTTGCCGGCACGCCGATCTCATCGATTTTCGGAATCTCCGTGGTAATCGTGCGCAACACCATGCCGACACGGCCCTGCTGCACGAAAGCCGATACGCGGAAGCGGCCGAGGGCGCCGGGGCTGATGGCGAAGTTGCATTCCTTGGTCGCTTCGAATTCGGCCGACTGCTTGTCATTCATGATCGCCCGCGCCAGTTCGGTGGTATGCGTGGACGACAAGGGCTGATTCGACACCGGCGTCATCTTGCCGTCGATCTTGAACGCAGGCGGGAAGTCGGTCGTGATGAACAGGTCGGAGCCGTTCTTGCTCAGCATCAGCCGCAGCAGGTCGTGCATGAATTTGGTGGCTTGTTCGCGTTCCATTTTATTCCTTGATCTGAAAAACCTGCCGCGGGCAGGTCCGTTGCACCGGGTCAGCCAGGGAAGTTTTCCGGCGTTTTTGCCGCGAAGCGCGCCGCTGACGGTGAGATGATATTACGTTTGACCAGGTCGGCCAGGTTGCTGTCCAGCGTTTGCATGCCCATGTTGGAGCCGGTTTGAATGGCCGAATACATCTGCGCGATTTTTGCCTCGCGGATCAGGTTGCGGATCGCCGGTGTGCCGATCATGATCTCATGCGCGGCAACACGGCCTGCGCCATCCTTGGTTTTCAGCAGCGTTTGCGAAATCACCGCCTGCAGCGACTCGGATAACATCGCACGCACCATTTCCTTTTCATCCCCCGGGAACACATCGACGATACGGTCGATCGTCTTGGCCGCCGACGACGTGTGCAGCGTGCCGAATACCAGATGGCCGGTTTCGGCCGCCGACAATGCGAGGCGGATGGTCTCGAGGTCGCGCAATTCGCCCACCAGCACGACGTCCGGATCTTCCCGCAATGCCGAACGCAGCGCCGCGGTGAAGGAATGAGTATGCGGTCCAACCTCGCGCTGGTTGATCAGGCACTTCTTGGATTCGTGCACGAACTCGATCGGATCTTCAATCGTCAGGATATGGGCGTATTCGGTTTCATTGACATGATTGACCATGGCCGCGAGTGTGGTCGACTTGCCCGAACCGGTCGGGCCGGTGACCAGCACCAGGCCACGCGGCTTCAGGGCGAGGTCGGCAAAAATTTTCGGCGCGTTCAATTGCTCGAGGCTGAGGATCTTGGATGGAATGGTGCGCATCACCGCCGCCGCGCCGCGATCCTGGTTGAATGCATTGACGCGGAAGCGCGCCAGGCCGGGAATCGCGAACGAAAAATCACATTCGAGATTTTCTTCGTAGGCCTTGCGCTGGCCGTCGTTCATGATGTCATAAATCATGCCGTGCACATCCTTGTGCTCCAGCGGCGGCAGATTGATGCGGCGGACATCGCCATGGACACGAATCATCGGCGGCAAGCCAGACGATAAATGCAAGTCCGAGGCTTTATTCTTGACGGAGAACGCGAGTAGTTCTGAAATGTCCATTTATAATCCCTGAGCCAGCAATAGATGAAAGGTAAAAAAACAATGAAGCGCAAGCCCATTTCCCATCTTGCTGGAGCAGTCGCATGCGCAATATTCTGATATTGCTTGAAGCCATTTGATTATGTCCATAATCCCCCATAACTTGCAAGTCGTGCAAACCGCGATTGCGGATGCGGCGCGTGCCGTTGCACGCGATCCGGACACGGTCCGGCTGCTGGCAGTATCGAAGACATTCGGACCGGAGGCGGTGGCCGAAGCGGCACAGGCCGGACAAATGGCGTTCGGCGAGAATTATCTGCAGGAGGCACTGGACAAGATGGCGGCGCTGCGCACGACACATCCGGAATTGCGCCTCGAGTGGCATTTCATCGGGCCGATCCAGAGTAACAAGACGCGCGCCATTGCGGAAAACTTCGACTGGGTGCATGCAATCGAACGCGAAAAAATCGCCCGCCGCCTGTCGGAACAGCGGCCCGCACATCTGCCGCCGCTGAATGTATGCCTGCAGATTAATATCAGCGGCGAGGCCAGCAAGAGCGGCATCACGCTCGAAGAAGCGCCGCAACTGGCGCGCGCCATCATCGGGATGCCGGGTTTGAGGCTGCGCGGATTGATGGCAATCCCGGAGCCAAGTGACGCATCTGAACAACAACGTTTGCCATTTAGACAATTGCGCGAACTGCGCGACCAGCTGGCAGCACAAGGACTGGACCTGGATACCCTGTCGATGGGCATGTCGGCCGATATGGCGGCAGCGATTGCCGAAGGCGCTACCATGGTTCGAATCGGAACCGCAATTTTTGGAAAAAGAGACTATGCAGACACCTGAAAAAAATGGATTGAAAATCAGCTTCATCGGCGGCGGCAACATGGCGTCCGCACTGATCGGCGGGCTGGCCGGCAAGCTGACCGCCGGCGCCAATATTCATGTCGTCGACATCAATGCCGCTGCGCTGGACAAGCTGACGCAGCAATTCGGCGTAACGAGTGCGCAGCAGATCGGCGCCGCGATCGCACAAAGCGATGTGATCGTGCTGGCGGTCAAGCCGCAGCAGATGAAAGAGGTGGCGGCGCAACTGCAGCCCCATGTGTCGACACAACTGGTGCTGTCGATTGCGGCCGGCATTCGTGCGGTCGACCTGTCGCGCTGGCTCAACGGCCATACGGCGATCGTGCGCACGATGCCCAATACGCCGGCGCTGATCGGCCTGGGCATTACCGGCATGGTGGCCATGGCGGGTGTGTCGGCGCAGCAAAGGGATGCCGCGGATGCGATCATGCGTGCGGTCGGCGCCACCGTCTGGCTCAGTGACGAGGCACTGATCGATCCGGTCACCGCGGTGTCCGGCAGCGGCCCCGCGTATGTGTTTTATTTCATTGAAGCGATGCAGCAGGCCGCACAGCAAATGGGCCTGAGCCCGGAGCAGGGCAACGAGCTGGCGATCGCCACCTTCGTCGGTGCATCGCAGCTGGCAGCGCGCTCGACGGAACCGGTGGCAGTGCTGCGCGAGCGTGTCACGTCCAAGGGCGGCACGACCTACGCGGCGCTGACCAGCATGGACGATAGCGGCGTGCAGGAGGCGATCATCCGTGCGCTGCGGGCAGCCGCCGATCGGGGCCGGGAGCTGGGTGAGGAATTCGGCCGCGACTGACGGCGGAAGCAGTCGAAGGGACTGCTTCCGGCCTCATTTCAAGATGATGATCTTCTCGCAGGGAACCTCAACACATTCCGTTTTGCCATTGGTGGTGGTGCACACATTGCACTTGATAGGGTCACCCTTCGGTTTCTTCGGCTTCTTTTGATACACCGTTGTCGGCAGTTCCTTGCCGGCCGAATCGAAGGCCAGCCATTCATCGATATTTCCGTTTTCAATCCGCACTGAAAACCGGACGCCGGACGGTGTCGTGTAAACGGGGATCACGCCATCCGATGACGGCAGTTGCTTGAGTGCCGCATGGATGTCATGGACTTCAATGTCGCCGCCGTCTGACTGATCGGACATCTTCGGCAGGATCACGATCTTGTCGCACGGGACTTCCCAGCAATTTGTCTCGCCCGCAATCGTGACGCAGATACGGCATGTCTTTTTCTTGCCGCCATTCTTGGGTTTCTGCTGATATACCACGGTCGGCACCGGGTGGCCTGAGCGATCGTGCACTACCCAGTCGGTGATCTCGCCATCCTCGGTTCTTGCCAGCAAGCTCAATCCGCTCGACGTCGTATGTATGAGCGTGAGCCACAAATCCTTGTTTTCAATAATGGGGCGGACGTTGGTGATTTCAGTGGTGCCGGAAGAATCGTCATCTTCGTTGCAGCAATCATTCTTTCCGGTTGGCGTGTCCCTGCTTTCAGTTGTACTCATGATCCCTCCGTTGCGGTGGTCAAAGTCGTTGAAAAACAGCGTGCTTGCAAGGAAAGTATAGAAAAGGAAAGATGCAACACTTTGCGAAATGTCAAATCTTGATCAGCATCATGATGGCCGCCAGGCATCGGGCCTTGAGGGTGTGGTTTTTATCGCAGCGCGTAGTCGAGTGCGACACCCGCAAACACTGCCGCGCCGAGCCAGTTGTTGTGGCGGAAAGCGGCGAAACACGCCATGCGGTCTCGCGCGCGGATCAGCGTGTAATGATAGACTGCACAGCCAGCGGCAATCAGCAGGCCGGCGGCAAACCAGGTCCGCATGCCGTACTGCCAGCCCACCGCAAAAATGATTCCCAGCGCGCAGGCGTAACACACCATCACCGCCAGCACATCGAAGCGGCCAAAGGTAATGGCCGAGGTCCTGATGCCGATTTTCAGATCGTCGTCGCGGTCGACCATCGCATATTCGGTGTCGTAGGCAACCGCCCAGAAAACATTCGCCAGCAACAGCAGCCATGCCGCCGCCGGCACCGTGCCCAGCACCGCCGCGTAGCCCATCGGAATGCCGAAACCGAACGCGATGCCCAGGTAGGCCTGAGGTATCGCGAAAAAACGCTTGAAGTATGGATAGCTGACCGCGATCAGGACGGCAGCTATCGATAACTGTTTGGTCAGCGTATTGAGCGGCAGGATCAGCATCAGCGACAGCAGCGCCAGCACGGCCGCCACCATGAGCGCTTCCCACGGCGCGATCTTGCCGCTGGTGAGCGGACGATCGACGGTGCGTTTGACGTGCTTGTCGAAATCGCGGTCGGCAAAATCGTTGATCGCGCAGCCGGCCGAGCGCATCAGCGCGGTGCCGGCACAAAAAATGACGACCAGCCGCCAGTCCGGCTTGCCGTCCGCGGCAAACCACAAGGCGATCAGCGTCGGCCATAACAGCAGCAATATGCCGATCGGCTTGTCGAGGCGAACCAGGCGAAAGTAGAGCTTGAGTTTTTCCAAGGATTTTATCGGTTTGAGTGTCAGTACTTAGCCTGCGGCCAGTACAGGTGTGTCCAGCATCACCGCGCCCGGCAGCTTCGATTCCAGCACCGCTTGCCGCACCGCCTCGATCGCCGCGCCGCGGGTGAAACTCTTGCGCCATGCGATGACCACACGCCGCGACGGCACAGGAGCGGCAAACGGCACATAACGCAGCATGCCATCCTTGGCATCCATGTCGGGGATCGATGCCTGCGGCAGCACGGTGATGCCGATGCCCGAGGCCACCATATGCCGTATGGTTTCCAGCGATGAACCCTCGAAGGTGCGCGCCATGCCATCGCCGGTGGTCGAGAAGCGCGACATCTCCGGACATACTTCCAGCACCTGGTCGCGGAAGCAATGGCCGCTGCCGAGCAGCAGCATGGTTTCCGATTTCAGATCCTGCGTCGTGATGCTGGACCGGTTGGCCCACGGATGCTGCTTCGGCAGCGCGACGACAAACGGTTCGTCATACAGCGGCTGGACGTGCAAGCCATGATCCGGAAAAGGCAGCGCCATGATGGCGGCGTCGAGTTCGCCCTGGCGCAGCATTTCCAGCAGGCGCACGGTGAAGTTTTCCTGCAGGATCAGCGGCATCTGCGGCACCCGCTCGATCATGTTCCTGACCAGTTGCGGCAGCAGATAGGGCGCCACCGTATAGATTATGCCGAGCCGGAATTGCCCGGCCAGCGGGTCCTTGTTCTGCTTTGCGATTTCCTTGATCGACGCAGTCTGTTCCAGCACACGCTCGGCCTGGGCGACGATTTGCGCGCCCAGCGGCGTCATCGAGATTTCAGTGCCGCCGCGCTCGAAAATCACGACGCCGAGTTCGTCTTCCAGTTTCTTGATCGCCACCGACAAGGTCGGCTGGGCGACGAAACAGGACTCGGCCGCATGGCCAAAGTGTTTTTCGCGGGCGACGGCCACGATGTATTTGAGTTCAGTCAGGGTCATGGCCGTATCTTCGCATATGCGCGGGATTTAAGTGCCGATGCCGGCGCTTTACACCTTCAGGAAATCTTCGCGCGAACCGAGCCAGCGCGCCAGGTGCGCCTCGACTGCCGCCGGATCGGCGCGCAACATGTCCTGGGCCACCGTGCGCGCCTTGTCGACCAGCCACTGGTCGGTTTCCAGGTCGGCGAAACGCAGCATTGCCTGGCCCGACTGGCGCGCGCCGAGAAATTCGCCGGGGCCGCGGATTTCCAGGTCCCTGCGTGCAATTTCAAAACCATCAGTGGTTTCGCGCATGATCGCAAGACGCTGTTTGGCGATCATGCCGAGCGGGCTCTGGTACAGCAGCAGGCAGACGCTGGCGGCCGACCCGCGGCCGACCCGGCCGCGCAGCTGGTGCAGCTGTGACAGGCCGAAACGTTCCGCATGTTCAATCACCATCAGCGACGCGTTCGGCACGTCGACGCCGACCTCGATCACGGTGGTGGCGACCAGCAGGTGGATGTCGCCCCGCGTGAAGGCATCCATGACTTCCTGTTTTTCGGCGGGCTTGAGACGGCCGTGCACCAGTCCCACGCGCAGGTCGGGCAATGCCAGCATCAGGGTTGCGTGGGTATCGGTGGCGGTTTGCAACTGCAATGCTTCCGATTCTTCGATCAGAGGACAGACCCAATAAACCTGGCGTCCCTCCAGCGCGGCCGCATGCACCCGCTCGATCACTTCATCGCGCCGGTTCTGGTCGATGATGCGGGTGACGATAGGCGTGCGGCCGGGCGGCAGTTCATCGATAACGGAGACTTCCAGGTCGGCGTAATAAGTCATCGCCAGCGTGCGCGGGATCGGCGTGGCCGACATCATCAGCTGGTGCGGCACGGTATGCCCGCTTTCTTCCGCCGCCGTCAGGTCCAGGCCCTTGTTGCGCAATGCCAGGCGCTGGCCGACACCAAAACGATGCTGTTCATCGACAATCACCAGCCCCAGCCGGGCGAACTGCACCGGCTCCTGGATCAGCGCATGAGTGCCGATCACCAGTTGCGCGGCGCCCGATTCGATGCGCGCCTGGGCCTCGGTCTTTTCCTTCTTTTTAAGGCTGCCGGTCAGCCAGGCTACGCTGACGCCGAGCGGCTCCATCCAGGCCGCGATCTTGCGGAAATGCTGATCGGCCAGGATTTCGGTGGGCGCCATCAGCACCGCCTGGAAGCCGCTGTCGATCGCCTGCGCCGCAGCCAGTGCCGCGACCACGGTCTTGCCGCTGCCGACATCGCCCTGGAGCAGGCGCTGCATCGGAAACGAGGCGCCGAGGTCGGCGCGGATTTCAGCCAATACGCGTTGCTGCGCAGCGGTCAGCCGGAAGGGCAGGGTATGCAGGAAGGCTTCGGAAAGCGTGCCGATCACCGGCAGCGCGGCGGCGCCTTTTGCGCGCCGCGCCACTTGCGCGCGCTTCAGCGACAACTGCTGCGCCAGCAATTCATCGAATTTCATCCGCACCCAGGCCGGGTGCGAACGATCGGCCAGCGCGCTTTCATCAACTTCAGGCGGCGGATTGTGCAGCAGCCGGATGGCGCTTTCGAACGGCATCAGGTCCAGCGCTGTCAGCAGGGGTTCGGCCAGGGTGTCGTGCCATTCGGCGCGGGTCATCGCCGCGGCGATGGCCTTGCGCAACAGCGTTTGCGACAGGCCTTCGCCGGCCGGATAGACCGGCGTCAGCACGGTCGGCAGCGGCGTGTCTTCCAGCACGATCCTGTAAGCGGGGTGCACCATTTCCTGGCCAAAAAAGCCATGCCGCGCTTCACCACGCGCCCGCACCCGGGTGCCGGGCGCCAGCTGGCTGACCTGGCTGCCGTAGAAATTCAGGAAACGCATCACGAGCTGCTCGCTGCCGTCAGCGATGGTCACCACCAGCTGGCGGCGCGGGCGGTACTGCACTTCGCATGAGGTGACCACACCTTCGACCTGCACCGGATAACCCATCCTGAACGCGGCTTCGCGCATCGGCGTGACCTGGGTTTCATCCTCGTAGCGCATCGGCAAATGCAGCACCAGGTCCATGTCGGAACGCAGGCCAAGCCGGGCAAGCTTGTCCTCGAGCTTGTTGGCCCGGGCGGGTGCGGATTTGGCCGGGGTAGCGGGCTTTCGCTTTGGAACAGGCATATCAGGCCGTAAAGTGGGCAGCAGAGGGTAAAATAGCGGGTTTTCCAGGATTCCGGGCGAAAAAATTCGTGTCGTCATTGTACGGATCCAGCCGGGTTTTTGCTGCCTGTTTTCCGGTTCCGGCAGTGCCGGCGGGTTATTGCCGCCACGCGTACGATCCTTCGTGTTTTATGTACAACCTTGTCACCCCGGCTTCATTTCAATTTCATTCCAGCGTATGTATTCATTGTCAGATTTCGATTTTAATTTGCCGCCAGAACTGGTGGCGCAACTGCCGCTGCCGGAACGCAGCGCTTCCCGCCTGCTGCACGTCGATGGCGACGCCCTGGCGGATCGTGCGTTCGCCGACATCGTCGATTTGCTGGCGCCCGGCGACCTGCTGATCTTTAACGACACGCGCGTGCTGAAGGCTCGGTTTTTCGGCGTCAAGGACAGCGGCGGCAAGGTCGAGGTGCTGATCGAGCGTGTGATCGACGACCGCAATGTGCATGCGCAGGTCCGTGCTTCCAAATCGCCGCAGCCGGGCTCGGTCATCCGCCTGGCAGACGCATTCGATGTTGTTGTCGGAGAGCGTGCCGGCGAGTTTTACAAGCTGCTGTTCCCCTCCAGTGTGTTCGAACTGATCGATGCGCATGGACGTTTGCCCTTGCCGCCTTATATCGACCATGCGGCCGACGCATTCGATGAACAGCGTTATCAAACCGTATACGCCAGGACACCCGGCGCAGTCGCGGCGCCGACCGCCGGCCTGCATTTTGACCAGGCGCTGCTGGACCGCTTGCGTGCCAGGGGCGTGCAATTTGCATACGTCACGCTGCATGTCGGCGCCGGCACCTTCCAGCCGGTCCGTAGCGACAATCTCGCCGAGCACACCATGCACAGCGAGTGGTACACGATTGCGCAATCCACCGTCGATGCTGTGCGCAGCACCCAGGCCGCAGGACGCAACGTGGTCGCGGTCGGCACCACCAGCCTGCGCGCGCTGGAAGCGGCATCACAATCCGGCCAGCTGCAGGCCGGCAGCGCCGACACCCGGCTGTTCATCACGCCGGGATACGCGTTCCAGACCGTGACCCGCCTGATCACCAATTTTCACTTGCCGAAATCGACACTGCTGATGCTGGTATCGGCCTTTGCCGGCTACCCGCAGATGCGCGCTGCATATCAGCATGCGATCGACCGCCGTTACCGCTTTTTCAGCTATGGCGACGCCATGCTGCTGACCCGACTCTAATTTACATGCTCAATTTCAAACTCCTGAAAACCGACGGTCATGCCCGTCGTGGCCGCCTGACACTGAATCACGGTGTCATTGAAACGCCGATCTTCATGCCGGTCGGCACCTATGGTTCGGTCAAGGCGATGTCGCCGCTGGAACTGGATGTGATCGATGCCCAGATCATTCTTGGCAATACCTTCCACCTGTGGCTGCGGCCGGGCGTGGATGTGCTGTCGGCATTCGGCGGCCTGCACGGCTTCATGGGCTGGAACAAGCCGATCCTGACCGACTCCGGCGGTTTTCAGGTGTTTTCGCTGGGCGCGATGCGCAAGATCACCGAAGAGGGTGTCAAGTTCGCCTCGCCGATCAATGGCGATAAATTATTCCTGTCGCCCGAGATTTCAATGCAGATCCAGCGTGCGCTCAATTCCGATATCGTGATGCAGTTCGACGAATGCACGCCCTATGAGATCGACGGCCGTCCGGCAACCAGCGACGAGGCGGCAAAATCGATGCGCATGTCCCTGCGCTGGGGCCAGCGTTCGCGCAATGCGTTCGAGCAGGGAGAAAATCCGAATGCGCTGTTCGGCATCGTGCAAGGCGGCATGTTTGAAAACCTGCGTGACGAATCGCTGGCCGGACTCGAGGAGATCGGATTTCAGGGCATCGCGATCGGCGGCCTGTCGGTGGGTGAACCGAAAGAAGACATGATGCGTGTGCTGGCCCATATCGGCCCGCGCCTGCCGGCCGACAAGCCGCATTACCTGATGGGCGTCGGTACCCCCGAGGATCTGGTTGCCGGCGTGGCGAACGGCATCGATATGTTCGATTGTGTGATGCCGACCCGGAATGCCCGCAATGGCTGGTTGTTTACCCGCTTTGGCGATATCAAGATCAAGAATGCGCGTTACAAGGAAGACATGAAGCCGCTCGACGAGACTTGCGGCTGCTACGCCTGCCGCAATTTCTCGCGGGCTTACCTGCATCATCTGCACCGCACCGGCGAGATCCTCGGCGCGCGGCTCAATACGATCCATAACCTGCACTACTACCTGGAATTGATGCGAAACATGCGCGAGGCCATCGATGCCGGACAATTCCAGCTGTTTACCGTGCAATTCAAGGCGGACCGGGCTCGTGGCGCGTAGGTTGTAGTCTATATAGATGGGAAACCGGGCTCCGGTGCTAAAATGCCGGATTATTCAAATTAGACTCAGGAGAGAAACGTGTTAATTTCCAATGCATATGCCCAATCCCCGTTCGGCGGGCTCGACAGCAATCTGACCAGTTTCCTGCCTATCATCCTGATGTTTGTCGTGCTGTACTTCCTGATGATTCGTCCCCAGATGAAGCGCCAGAAGGAACAGCGGTCGATGATGGATGCGCTGGCCAAGGGAGATGAAGTTGTCACCGCAGGCGGCATTCTGGGCAAGATAACCAAGGTTGCCGATGGCAATGTCACATTGGAAGTCTCGCCCGGCGTGGAAATCGTCGTGCAAAAAGTTGCGGTGACCACCTTGCTGCCCAAGGGCACTCTCAAGTCGCTTTAACAAGTCGCGTATCGCGGATGTCCGGCTGATGCGGACATCCTGTTCAACCGCACGATGCCTGACGTCTTACACTGAACGCTGAATCAATATGAATCGCTATCCTCTCTGGAAATACATTCTGATCGTCATCGCCCTCTTGTTCGGCGTGTTTTACACGGTACCGAACTTTTTTGGCGAATCGCCCGCGGTGCAGATCAGCAGCGCAAAAGCCACCGTCAAGGTGGAGCCGGGCCTGACGACGCAGGTGCAGGACATCCTGCAAAAAGCCAATCTCAGTCCGCAGGGCGTGCTGTTTGAAATGAACGGCACCCAGGGTTCGGTCCGCGCACGTTTCACCGATACCGATACGCAGTTCAAGGCCAAGAGCCTGCTGGAAAAAGAATTGAACCGGGATCCCGCCGATCCGACTTACCTGGTCGCCTACAATCTGTTGCCCAATACACCGCAATGGCTGCAAAGCCTGCGTGCGTTCCCTATGTATCTGGGGCTGGATCTACGTGGCGGCGTTCATTTCCTGATGCAGGTGGATACCAAGGCGGTGTTGAACAAACGGGTGCAGGGATTGCAAACCAGCGTACGCAGCATGCTGGTCGAGAAAAAAATTCGTTATGCCGGCATCTCCCGCAGCGGTGATGCGGTCGAGATCAAGTTCCGCGATCCTGAAACACGTGCGGCCGGGCGTGAAGTCCTCGCATCGCAACTGCCCGAACTGTTGCTGACAGACGCAGTCGATGGCGCCGACCCCAAGCTGGTGGCGACCTTGCGGCCGGAAGCATTGAAGGAGACTGTGGAAGGCGCCGTGCAGCAAAACATCACCACGCTGTCCAAGCGTGTTAATGAATTGGGCGTGGCCGAGCCGCTGATCCAGCGCCAGGGCGCCGACCGGATCGTGGTGCAATTGCCGGGTGTGCAGGACGTCTCGCGCGCCAAGGACATCATCGGCCGCACCGCGACCCTGGAAGTGCGGCTGGTTGACGAAACCGTCACCCGCGGCACCGAAGAAAACGCTGCCATTCCATTCGGTTCCGAGCTGTTCAA
Source organism: Pseudomonadota bacterium (assembly GCA_040387375.1). Classification (GTDB taxonomy): domain Bacteria; phylum Pseudomonadota; class Gammaproteobacteria; order Burkholderiales; family Burkholderiaceae_D; genus JAZKDW01. The sequence goes on along the minus strand of JAZKDW010000037.1, from coordinate 18,882 downwards.
GGTCGGCAAGAATGCGCCGGTCGTGCTGTACAAGGAACCGATCATCACCGGCGACTATATTTCGAATGCCGCCGCCAGCTTCGACCAGAATCAGCAGCCCTCGGTCAGCATCGACCTGAACGGCGACGGCGGCCGCAAAATGCGTGAGGCAACCCGCAGCAAGATCGGCAAGCTGATGTCGATCGTGCTGTTTGAAAAGAACCGTGGTGAAGTGTTGACTGTTGCCACCATCCAGGATGAACTCGGCGCACGTTTCCAGATCACCGGCATGGGTTCGACGGAAGCGGCGAATGACTTGTCCTTGCTGCTGCGCGCAGGCTCACTGGCGGCGCCGATGGAAATCATCGAGGAACGCACCATTGGACCGCAACTTGGCGCCGAGAATATCAGCAAGGGTTTTTATTCGACGCTGTACGGTTTCATCGCCATCGCGATTTTCATGATCGTCTATTACCACCTGTTCGGATTTTTCAGCGTATTTGCGCTGGCGGTCAATTTGCTGCTGCTGGTGGCCATGCTGTCGGTATTGCGGGTCACGCTGACCTTGCCCGGCATTGCGGCGATTGCCTTGACGCTGGGTATGGCTATCGATGCCAACGTGCTGATCAACGAACGTATCAGGGAAGAACTGCGCGCCGGCAATTCGCCGCAGGCAGCCATTGCCATCGGCTTCGAGCGCGCGTGGGCCACCATCCTGGATTCGAACGTGACAACGCTGATTGCCGGTCTGGCACTGCTGATTTTCGGTTCCGGCGCGATTCGCGGTTTTGCGGTCGTCCACTGCCTGGGCATCCTGACGTCAATCTTTTCGTCGGTATTCGTGTCGCGCGGCGTCGCCAACCTGTGGTACGGCCGCAAGAAGAAACTGACCAGCGTGTCGATCGGACAGATCTGGAAGCCGACTGCGTAATACGGTAATTTCCCTGCAGGCGCGATGCGCCTGCCACCCGGGATGTGACAAATTGAAAGGATAGTAATGGAGTTGTTCCGCATTAAAAGAGATATTCCCTTCATGCGCCATGCGTTGATCTTCAACGTGATTTCGGTGCTGACCTTTGTCGCGGCGGTGTTTTTCCTGTTCTCCAAGGGCTTGCATCTGTCGATTGAATTTACCGGCGGCACGCTGATGGAAGTGGCCTACTCGAAACCCGCGAATATCGAAGGCATCCGCAAGACGATCGACGGCCTGGGCGTGACGGATTTTCAGGTGCAAAGTTTCGGCACCGCGCAAGACGTGATGATCCGGCTGCCGGCCCAAAAAGGCGTGAACTCGGCGCAGGTGACCGACAAGGTGATCAGTGGCCTGAAGACGCAGGACAGCGACCTCAAGGTACAGCGCGTTGAATTTGTCGGTCCGCAGGTCGGTGATGAACTGACGCACGATGGCTTGATGGCGCTGGCGATGGTCGTCATCGGCATCATGATTTACCTCTCCTTCCGCTTCGAGTGGAAGTTCGCCGTCGCGGCAATCTTAGCCAATCTGCATGACATTGTCATCATCCTGGGCTTTTTTGCATTCTTCCAGTGGGAATTTTCACTGACCGTGCTGGCCGCGGTGCTGGCAGTTCTCGGTTATTCAGTCAATGAATCGGTGGTGGTGTTCGACCGTGTGCGTGAAACTTTCCGTGACCGCCGATTCGGCAAGCTGGCTACGCCGGACGTCATGAACCATGCGATCACCAGCACCATTTCACGCACCATCATCACCCACGGTTCCACACAGGTGATGGTGTTGTCGATGCTGATTTTTGGCGGCCCGACCCTGCATTATTTTGCGCTGGCGCTGACCATCGGTATCCTGTTCGGCATTTATTCTTCGGTGTTTGTCGCCGCGGCGATTGCGATGTGGCTGGGCGTCAAGCGTGAAGACATGATCAAGCCGGTCAAGGAAAAAGACGAGACCGGTGGCGCTGTCGTCTGACGATGCACCTGTTTCAACAGCCGGCTTTCGAGCCGGCTTTTTTTCGGCTACATTATTTCGGCTACACTAGTGTCTCACTTGCAACCACCTACAAATACAACATGAAAAAAATACGGGTATGGGATTTACCGGTGCGTCTGTTCCACTGGACGCTGGTGGTGCTGATTACGATCTCCCTTATTACGCAGAAGATTGGCGGCAATGCGATGGAGTGGCATTTCCTGTCAGGTTATGCGGTATTGACGCTGATTTTTTTTCGCATCGTGTGGGGGCTGGTTGGCACACGTTATGCGCGGTTCAGCGATTTCATTCCATCGCCGGCGGTCATCATGGCTTACCTGAAGCAGGGAAAAGGCGCCGTTCAGCGTACAAGCCTGGGCCATAATCCGCTCGGCAGCCTGGCGGTGTTTGCAATGCTGGGTGTCATCCTGCTGCAGGCGGCAACAGGTCTGTTTGCCAATGACGACATTGCCAGCGAAGGACCGCTGGTCAAGTTCATCAGCAAGGAATTATCCGATCGCATCACCTGGTTTCACAAGGATGTGACCGGGTGGCTGATTTTCATCCTGATCGGAGTGCATGTCGCTGCGATCGCGTTCTATTATTTCGGGAAGAAGGAAAATCTGGTGAAGCCGATGATCACCGGCGACAAGGAAATCGATATTGACGCACCGGTGGCGGATGATTCATGGAAAATGCGGCTGGTGGCAGTGCTGGTTCTGGCTGTGTGCGCGGTGGCGGTGTATGGTCTGATTAATCTGAAGCCCTGATAACAGCTGCGCCAACCATAAAAAAATCCGCCCTTTCGGCGGATTTTTTTTCCCGTCAAACCACTGGCGGCAACGATTATTACTTCGCGCGGTAATTGTCGTGGCAAGCCTTGCATGACTGGCCGGCGGCGCCGAACGCTGTCTTGATCATGCCCAGGTCGCCCGCTTTGGCGGCGGCAGACAATTTGGCTATGTCAGACTGCAGATTTTGGGAAGCGGCCTTGAATTTATCCTGCTCTTTCCAGATTTCCGGCTTTGCTTTTGAATTTGCAAGATCGGAGCCCGGCGTGAAAGCGTGCCAAGGCAGTTTTGCCATTGTTTCAATGATTGCCACATCGGCTTCCACTGCGGCTTTGTCGTATGGCCTGTCGCCCTTGACAACGGCACCGACGCGGCCGAAATGATTAGCCATCACCGTCAAGGCGGACTGGCGGTATTTGACCGCGTCTTCCGCCTTGGCAAACTGTGCTTGCGCGGCAAAAGGAGCCGCCATCAATGTGGTCAGAACGAGTGCAGAATACAGACGCTTCATACGAACTCCTTTATCAGGTTGGCAAATGGAAAACATCATCATATGCCATTTTTTTATTTATGGACGCAAGGAAATTAAATTTTCCGGGCAAGTTCGCTGGCAATGCCGATGTAATTGGCCGGTGTCATCGCCAGCAAATGGTCTTTGGCTGCCTGCGGTATCGCCAGGCCATTGATGAATTCGCGCAGCGCATCCCTGGAAATGCCTTTGCCGCGGGTCAGTTCCTTCAGTTGTTCATACGGATTTTCGATGCCGTAGCGACGCATGACGGTTTGCACCGGCTCGGCCAATACTTCCCATGTTGCGTCCAGGTCTTCCGCCATGCGGGCCGGATTGACTTCCAGCTTGTTCAGTCCGCGCAGGCAGCTGTCGTAGGCCAATATCGTGTATCCCAGCCCGACGCCGATATTGCGCAGCACGGTGGAATCGGTCAGGTCGCGCTGCCAGCGTGACACCGGCAGCTTTTCGGCCATGTGTTTCAGCACGGCGTTGGCCATGCCCAGGTTGCCTTCGGAATTCTCGAAATCGATAGGATTGACCTTGTGCGGCATGGTCGAGGAGCCGATTTCCCCGGCCTTGGTGCGCTGCTTGAAATAACCCAGCGAGATGTAACCCCAGATGTCGCGGTTGAGGTCGAGCAAGATCGTGTTGGTGCGTGCGACCGCATCGAACAATTCCGCCATATAGTCATGCGGCTCAATCTGGATCGTGTACGGATTGAAAGTGAGTCCTAACCTTTTCTCGATCACGTCCTTTGAAAACGCTTCCCAATCGACATCGGGATAAGCTGACAGGTGCGCATTGTAGTTACCCACGGCGCCATTCATTTTGCCGAGGATTTCGACGGCGGCAATGCGCTGTTCCGCACGCTTGAGGCGCGCGACGACGTTTGCCATTTCCTTACCGAGCGTCGTCGGGCTGGCGGGCTGGCCGTGGGTGCGCGACATCATCGGCACGTCTGCGTTGGTGTGGGCCAGTTCGGTGAGCTTGGCGCTCAGGTCTTGCAGCGCCGGCAGCAGCACGCTGTCGCGTGCGGCTTTGAGCATCATGCCGTGGGAGGTATTGTTGATGTCTTCCGAGGTACACGCAAAATGGATGAATTCGGACGCGGCGACCAGTTCCGGCACATCGGCGACTTGTTCCTTGAGCCAGTACTCGACCGCCTTGACGTCGTGATTGGTGACGGCTTCGATGGCCTTGATCTTCTCTGCATCGGCTTCGGTGAAATCGGCCGCCAGTTTGTCGAGCAAGCCGTTTGCGGCTGCGGAAAACGGCTTGATTTCGGCAAAACCCGCCGCTGCCAGCGCTTGCAGCCATGCGATTTCCACTTTGACACGATGGTGCATGAAGCCGGCCTCGGACAGGATCGGGCGCAGTTTGTCGGTCCTGGCAGCGTAGCGGCCATCGAGTGGAGAAAGGGCGGAAAGCGTGGTGAGAGGCATGGTAGTGGGAGCGGTGATGTGAATGAAAGTACGTGCCTGGTGGGTCAGCTGGAAACAATCTAGTCCGTCGCCAGGTGACCCGCTAGTGCCGCAGAAACTGGTTCAATAGCTGAATCAAGGCGCAATTTTACCATTCGCAGCCCGGCCGAAATCCACCACTTGCGCGATAGCTTGCCTGCCGAAGGGGGCTGGATGCGCCAGGCGCCAATGTTATAATCGGCCCCAATCCCACCTCAAGAATTCTATGAAACTGATCGGCACGCTCGCCAGCCCCTTTGTTCGCAAAGTCCGCGTTGTGATGGCGGAAAAGAAGATTGATTATGATTTTATTATCGATAATGTGTGGAGTCCCGATACCAGGATCTCGGAATCCAACCCGCTAGGCAAGGTGCCGTGCCTGATCATGGAAGATGGCGGCGCCATGTTCGATTCGCACGTGATTGTCGAGTACCTGGACACCCTGACGCCGGTCGGCAAGCTGATTCCGCAACAGAGCCGTGAGCGTGCCGGCGTCAAATGCTGGGAAGCGCTGGCAGATGGCGTGCTTGAAGCCGCCGTCCTGATCCGCCTTGAAAAAACCCTGCGGCCCGCAGAACAGCAGAGCGAGGAATGGATGACGCGCCAGATGGGTAAAGTACGCGCCGGTCTGCAATCGTTATCGTCGGGTCTGGCGGAAACGCCGTATTGCGCAGGCAATCAGTACACGCTCGCCGATGTTGCGGTGGGTTGTGCGCTGGGCTGGCTGTCGTTCCGCTTTCCGGAAATTAACTGGCGCGAAGACCACCCGAATCTGGGCAAGCTGTTCGATAAAATATCGGAACGGCCTTCGTTCAAGGACACGGCGCCGAAATAAACAAAGTGGCGTGCGGTCGTGATAATAAAAATGGAGCGCCATGCGCTCCATTTTTTTGCCTGCTCACGCGGCTAAGTACGCGGCCGGTTACTTCTCGTCAGGAACTGACCATCTGCGACTGCAGGAAGTTCTGCAGGCCGACTTTATCGATCAGGTCAAGTTGGGTCTCGATCCAGTCTATGTGTTCTTCCGTGTCGTCGAGAATATCCTGGAAGATTTCGCGCGACACATAATCGCCGGCAGCCTCCGATGCGGCAATGCCTTCCTTGACCGTTTTTTGCGATATCTGCTCAAGCTTCAAATCACATTGCAGCATCTCGGGTGTGTTCTCGCCGATCATCAATTTATGCAATGCCTGCAGATTCGGCAAACCCTCCAGCATCAGGACGCGGTTGATCAGCTTGTCCGCATGTTTCATTTCACCGATCGACTCGTCGTATTCTTTCTTGCCGATTTTTTCCAGGCCCCAATGCTGATACATGCGGGCATGCAGGAAATACTGGTTGATCGCAGTGAGTTCGTTGGTCAGCTGGGCGTTAAGCAGCCTGATGATATTAGCGTCACCTTTCATGGGGGCCTCGAAAGTGATGGGGAGAAATAGCCTGGAGTCCGGTAGCACGAAATGATTGCAATCGAACCAGGGCGGGAACAAGCCGCCATGATAACGCAAGACGGCCGTGCGGGCAGGTGAACAGGTTTTTAGGTTGTCAGGTATCAGCCCACATCCGCAACAAGTTGTGATAACAACCGGTCAGGCGGATCACCGGGTCGGTGTCGCCGTCCGTGCCGCGCAGCGTCAGGATCGACATGTCAAGATCGAACAGCACCCTGCGCTGCGCATCGTCGCGCACCATGCTTTCCACCCAGAAGAACGAGGCCAGCCGGGTGCCGCTGGTCACCGGCTCGACCCGATGTACGCTCGACGCCGGATAGAGAATCAGATCGCCGGCGGGCAGCTTGACCGATTGTGTGCCGAAGCTGTCTTCGATGACCAATTCGCCGCCTTCATACTCGTCCGGGTCGGACAGGAACAGCGTGGCCGACAAATCGGTGCGCACCCACGCGCCGGATATTGGAGATGTGCGCACCGCGTTGTCGATATGGTTGCCGAAGGCATTGGCGGCGCCATCGTAACGATTGAATAGCGGCGGGAAGGTTTTTTTCGGCAGCGCGCCCGTGATGAAAAGCGCGCTCCTGCCGAGCGCATCAAGCACGATCGCACGCGCCGCGCGCGACGCCTCCGCATCTTCCGGCAACTGGCGATTGTTCTTCACCTGCCCTGACTGGGTACCGGCGGTAATGCGGCCGTCGGCCCAGTCGGCTGCCTCGATGATTGCACGGCAGCGCGCCACTGCTTCCGGCTGCAATACCTGGGGGACGCGTAATAACATCGGCGCTTTCGCTGTTTAAAATTTTGTCGATACGGTCAGCTGCGCGGTGCGCACCGTGCCCGGCACGGCATGCCCCGAGTACACACCTTCATAATACTTTGTGTTCATCAGGTTGAACACGTTCAGCTTCACCGCGTATTTTTCTACCTGGTATTCAAGCATCGCATCCAGGCGCACATAGGAAGGCGTAGCGTTGGTGTTGGTCGGGTTGGCATAACGCTTGCCGACCGCTTCCACGCCGCCACCGATTTTCCAGCGGTCGTCGAGCTTGTAGGTGCTCCACACATTCGCGGTGTAATCGGGCGTATTGACCGGGGTTTTCCCGAGCGTGTTTGCCTGCGAACCGGTAGCGGCGTCGATCGATGCTTTCATGAACGCCAGCCCGCCGAAAATTTCCCAGCGCGGCGTGATGCGTCCGGCTAGTTCAAATTCAATGCCGTCGGTATGGCGTTTTCCGCTGAGAAGATTTTCCTCGATGCTGACCGCCAGGTCGGTGTTGCGCTCATTGCGTTTTTCCGATCGGAACAGCGCCGTGCGGAACATCAGATTGCCGTCCATCAGATCCCATTTGGCGCCAATCTCGATGTTGCGATTTTTTTCCGGCGGCGTGTTGGCGCCACGGTCATCCAATGCATACAGCTCGCCCGATGGATTGAACGACGTGCCGTAGGAGGCGTAATACGACTGGGTATCGGTAGGCTGGTAAATCACGCCGGTGCGATAGCTCCAGACACGATCGGTGCGCGACAGCGGACCGGCGGGCGCGGTGCGCTTATAGTCGGCCTTGAAGTCGTCATGGCGTCCACCCACCAGCACCTTCCATTGCGGTGTCAGTGCAATCATGTCCTGCGCGTAAATGCCGACCGTGTCGGCCGAGTAGCTCACTGGACTGAGTCTGGTCTTGTTGCCATAGCCGGCCGGCAGGGTCGGATACGGATTGGGATTGCCGACGGTCGTGGCGGGGTTGGCCGGTGTGCCGGCGTAGCTCCAGCGATTGGCGTCCTCTCTTACCAGTTCAAGTCCCGCCAGCAGTTCATGCTTGATGCTGCCGGTAGTGAGCTTGGTCGTGAAATCCGTCTGGCTGGTCAGCGTATGTTCTTCACCGCCGCGCCGCTGCGCCTGACGGTTCATCACCGTCGTCGGGCTGATCGAGGTCAGCCCGGGTGGTAACCTCGGCGCCACAGCCCACAGATCGCGATCGTAATCCGCCTTGCGTATCACTGTCTTCAAGGTGGTGTCATTGTCGAAGCGGTGAATCCAGCTGGCGGTCGACATCGCCGTATCTTCTTTCTGGTAGTCGGTGCCGGGCAAACCATAAAACGTGTTGACCGGCACATCCAGCGGTTTGCCCTCGAAGTAAGGAACACCGAAGTCGGGCACGGTGTTGCCTTTCAGGCGATAGTAGGACAGGTTAAATTCATTCCTGGTGCCTATGCCCCAGCTGAACGACGGCGCGATGCCCCAGCGATCACTCTCGACGCCATCGCGGAAACTGCCGGTGTCGGTTTTCATCACGTTCAGGCGGATGGCGGCATTTTCACCGACCACCCGGTTCAGGTCTGCGGTGGCGCGCTTGTAGGAGTCGCTGCCGATCGTGGCCGATGCTTCGTTGATGTTAGACAAAAATGGCTTTTTGCTGACCTGGTTGACCACACCGCCGGTCGAGCCGCGGCCAAACAGCATGGATGCAGAACCGCGCAGCACATCGACCTGTTCGACATTGAATACTTCACGATTGTATTGCGCGATATCGCGGATGCCGTCGAGGTACAGGTCGCCTACCAGCGAGTAACCGCGCAAGGTGATGTTGTCGCCGATGCGGCCGCCTTCGCCCGCGTTGAACGTCAGTCCGGCGACATTGCGCAGCGCTTCCTTCAGCGTGTCGGCATTGCGGTCCTGGATCAACTGGTCGGTAACGACAGTGATGGCGGAGGGTATATCCCGCAGCAATTGCGGCGTTTTGCCGACTTGCGTCTTGACACCCTGATAGCCGGTTTCTTCGCGTTTTGTTTTCACATCGATGGCAGGCAGCGAGGCGGCCTCGCTGGCGGCGGCTTGCTTGCCTGCTTCAGGCGGCGCGGTTTGCGCGTGCACACTGTTACCGGAGAATGCGATCGCGGCGACCATTGCGCCGAGCGGCAATAGCGCAGGACGGCGTGGGCCAGTCGAGGGGAAAACCAGGGTGTTGATTTCGGCCGCGATCGGGCGTAACAGGGGCAAGCGTTTCATTCTCATGTTCTCCAGGGTGGATCCCGCAGGGGGTCTGGCTGGCTATCCGGCTGAACATGGAATTGCTGGCTAATGTGTAAATACTTCCGGTCAGGAAGTATGTTTATTAATGATAACCATTCTCATTTAATAAATCAAGCCCGGTCTGCTTGAAATTCAAGGTGGACGATGGTCGCCGTACAAAATATTTCCCCACCAGGTTTTTGCGGCTTCTTCGCCGCGTTTTTCAAGCAGGAAAAAATACCCGGCCTGCGCTACATTCCTGGCCAGGCAAGGGTCGCCATTGGCGGCGACGGCAAGATGATCAAGGCCAAGTTCATCACCTTCCTCCAGCAGCACTCGTCCGTAAATATAAGCGGCTCTGGGGAAGGGGCCGCCGGGTTGCCGCAGCAGATGTTCAAGTGCCGGCTTGGCCTGACGCGGCGAATAGAACTCCGATTTGAGCAATGCAAAATCGTGCAGTTCATGCAGCTGCAAAGTGTTGATGGAACGCCTGCCGAGACCATGCAGCCGCTGCATGGACAGTGTCACGTATTGATGCCTCGATTCCCAGGCTTGCCTGCCGTCGCGCCACCATGCCTGATCGAACTCCAGGATCAGGCGCGGGGTGGCCGCCCCCAACAGCACTTCGGCGGCGGTCAACTCTGTACCGCGCGGTAATTGCGGCGGGTGCCCGGTTGCCTCTACGCGAAGACGCAAGCTCGGATGGGTATCGTGGAGGTCCGATTTCTCGCGCCATACGGCCTCCAGGCGTTCCGGCGTCGCCCATTGTTCATACCCGGCCTTGAAGGCGGCGCGCATGGATGCAAAAGGCATGGCTGCGGGTTGCGCCCTCGTATCGGCCTGCCGGTACAATTTTGGCCAGAATTCCTCGCGCATCCACTTTCCCAGCAATGCACCCCGGATCAGGCCGTTGGCATTCACCTGCGCGCCGACGAGCGCGCTCGCCGCAAGGTCTGCCTGATACTCCTGCTGGCGCGAAAGAACCAAGGTATAGCCGTTGTAGTAGTCCATGAACCAGTTGGTAGCCGTCGCCAGACCGCCCGCCAGGCCGGCGTTGCGACGGTCCTTGCGACCGATGAAATTGACGGCCTCATGGAGCGCCCTGAAGGTACGGCGCTGACGATAAACCCACGCACTCAGCTTGCCGTGATTGCGGCAGACATGACCGTACTCGTGAGCGATGATGGCGACCATCTCCAGGGTCGGCGCAGCCAATAGAAACGGCAGCCCGAGGGTCAGGTAATTGGTGTGCCCGCCAAATCCGCCCCACTTGGGGAGCTGCACGATCCCGGCATTAAAATGCTTGTCGATCAGGACGTGGTGGATGCGCGGGCCGTTCAATTTTTTCCGGATGCTGTCGAGCGTCTGGAACAGATGCGGCGCCTCTTCGGGCTGCAGCATGCGTCCCTTTGGCGGTTCCAGGCGGGTAAAAAACATGCGCAGCACCGCATGGAAGACAGGCGCCACGATGGCCGTAAACAGACCAAGCGCAATAAAGGGAATCTGGTTGTCCTGGTGTACCGAATAAGCCCAGTGAAATCCAAGGTATAACATCAGCGCGATGCAAAAGAGAGTGCCGAACAATGCGGCATATGCAGCGCTGCTGAGGAGGATCACCTTGCTGCGAAATGCGATCGGCCTGCTTTCGGCTTCCGCCTCCAGCCGATCGATGAGCCCTTCGTAAACTGATTGATTCAATTTATCTCCACCGGCTGGATTTCATGCCTCCGGCCTTGCGGAACAAGGCCTTGACCAGTTTAGATCTCTGCGCAAAGCAAATACAAGCCTGCCACGCTGTTCTGTCAGCGAAGTGTTGTATTCATGGCAGACACCTCCGTGCGCCCCCTGTGGGAGGGCGCAGGAAGCAAGAGGGAGGTGATTCTATGGTCGGATGGCGTGATGCCAAACGGGCGTTTGCTGCATCAAGCCGCGTTTAACAGCGCCTGACCCGGTTGCCAGCCGCAAGGCGCCAGACCGCCGGACTGCAATGCCTGCAGGGTGCGCAGCGTTTCTTCAGGCGAGCGGCCGACATTGCTGCTGTTGATCGTGACCGATTCAATCACACCTTCCGGATTGGCGACAAATGTGGCCCGGTGGGCAAATCCTTCGGACGACAAAATGCCGCAGCCTTGCGCCAGTTCACGCTTGAGGTCGCCGATCAGCGGGAAAGTGATTTTCCCCAGGCCGTGTTCGGTCCATGCCTTGTGGCAGTGGACGGAGTCAACCGATGCGCCCAGCACAACCGCATTGAGCTTCACGAACTCGTCATGCATCTGATTGAAGCCCTGGATTTCAGTGGGGCATACGAACGTGAAATCCAGCGGATAAAAAAACAGGACCAGCCATTTTCCGGTGTAGTCGGAAAGATTGATCTTGGCGAATTCTCCGTTCGGCAATAAAGCTTCGCCTGAAAAATTGGGTAAGGATTGGCCTACGGTCAACATGATGAAATTCCTCCACGTTTCTGGAGCAAGTCGGACAAGCACAAGCGTCCGCAAGTTCCAGAAAAAAGCGTCCTCTATTTGCCTTGCGGCTCGGTAATGAAGCCGATTTTAGTCAGGCCACCGGATTGCGCCGCAGCCATTACCTGCGCGACCTTTTCATATTGCGTAGTGCGTTCGGCGCGCAGATGCAACTCGGGTTGCGGCGTTTTCAGCGCCGCGGCAGCGATCCGGCCATTCAGCTGGACCGTATCGATGGCTTCGGTATTCCAAAAAATCTTGCCCTCTGCATCGATCGCCAGATTGATGTTTTCCGGCTTGGTTTCATTGGGTTGATTGGTCGCGCGCGGCAAATCGATTTTTACATTGTGGTTCATCACCGGAATCGTGATGATGAAGATGATCAGCAATACCAGCATCACGTCAACCAGCGGCGTCGTATTGATTTCGGGATTGAAGTCGTCATCCGAATCGGACAGGGAACCGAGTGCCATCATGCACCCCCGACAACAGCCAGCCTGGCGCCGTTGGATACACTGCCGTCGTCATTGGCGGTGCTGCCGGAGCGTGCGCCGGTGACAAACAGCGCGTGCAGGTCGAAGCCGAATTTATTCAGTTGCGCAATGACTGACTTGTTGCCGCGCACCAGTGCGTTGTAGCCGAAGGTGGCAGGAATGGCAACGGCCAGGCCGAGCGCCGTCATGATCAGCGATTCGCCCACCGGGCCGGCGACCTTGTCGATGCTGGCCTGGCCCGAGGTGCCGATTGCCACCAGCGCATGATAGATGCCCCACACGGTGCCGAACAGGCCGACGAATGGTGCGGTTGATCCGACCGATGCCAGCACAGCCATGCCGGTCTGCAGCCTGGCCGACGATTCATCGATCGCCTGGCGCAGCGACAGCGTGACCCAGTCACTGATCGACAGCTGATCATGCAGATGTCCCTTGTGCGCATTGTGGTGGCGCATTGCCTCTACACCTGCCGACGCCAGTTCCGAAAAAGGGTTGCCGGTGCCGAGCGTGGCCACACCTGCCGTCAAGCTGGTCGTATCCCAGAACTGATGTCCTGCCGCGGCCGATGCGCGGCGGTAGCGCAGTACCTGTAGCGCCTTGGTCAGAATCACGTACCACGATGCAATTGACATCGCGAGCAACATGATGGCGACACCTTTTGTAACCAGGTCTCCCTGCAGCCAGAGGCTCTCCAATCCATAGGGATTTGCTTGCATGATGTTTCCTTCCTGATGATTGAATTTATTGAATTTATTGAATTTATTGAATTGAAAAATTGATCGGCACCAGGGCGAACACCGCGATTGGTTTGCCATCCTCAAGATGGGGCTTGAACAATGCCCGCGCGACCGCTTGCTTCGCCGCTTCATCCAGGCGTGGCGAGCCCGAGGATTTCTGGACGTCGACACGCTCGGGCCGGCCTTTTTCATTGATCAGCACACGCACGATGACTTTGCCTTCTTCTCCCATGCGTTTGGCAATCGGCGGGTAGTCCGGTTGTGGCGCCTGGATGTATTCGACGCCCGAAATGGTTTTCGGCGGCGCCGGGGGGGCGGGTGCTGCGGGTGCCTGTGGCGCCACCGGTGCGGCAACATCAGCGGGTGGCTGCGGGGAAGGCGGCGCTGTAGGCGGTTCCGTGATCGCTTGCTGTGACGGCGCGGTGGCGAGCGGCGGCGCGACAGGGGCCGGGCGCACGACTGGCTTCTTCACCACCGGTACGGGTTTGGGTGTGGCCGGCTGCGGCTTGGGCACCTCGGGTTTGGGTGCCGGTTCGGGACTGATAAAGCTGACAAACACTTCTTGCGGTATCGCTTCTGCCGCCTGCCGCAGCAAGCCGGTGCTGAGCGCATAAAAAACACCGACATGCAGCAGGATGATAGAACCGAGGGGGCCGATACGCCGCAGGTGTTGCCGCGCGCCGGTGCCCATCCGGGGAAATGGTAAAGAGAGTGACTGCATCGCGTTCATTGTCCCGGGTTACGCCGCCATCGCATTGCGCTGGAACAGCATCGGCTGTGCCTCACTGGCCTCGTCCAGGCATTCGCGCAAGACCCGCTTCGCGCAGGAATGGCATTTGCCGCAGCAGGTGCCGACGTCGAGGTGCGTACGCAACTCCATCATCGATGTCATGCCGGAATCAACCGCCTGGCGGATTTTTCGGTCGGAAACGTTATTGCAGATACAGACGATCATCGAATTTACCTTGTTGAATGCCGTCAGGCGGTCAGGATCAGTTTGTTCAGTTGCGTCAGCCGCAGTGTGTAGATCCGGCCCTGATGGTCAATCTCCACTTCGCGCAAATGCTGAAACAGATCCGCGCTTTTTATCCTCGGCACTTGCGTGCCGCTGACCGCCGTATCTGGCAGTGCTGCAGTGTTGGTGCCGGCCATCCGGGGTGGCGCAGAGCGGATCATGATAGTGCCTTTTTGTAAATGCGAACAATTCGTATTTAGATTATTGGCGATATCGAGGGGAATTGCAAGAATTTTCTTGGTGGAAGGGAATGCTGGCCCGCGGGACAGCCTCCGTCATTCCCGGAAAACGCGGATCAGGCCGAAGCAGCCAAGTTGAAAGGGAGGTTTTGAGCGTCGTCCGGTCAGGCCGGATTTGCCGTCGAGCCGTAGATAATGCCGCCGCCCAGGCAGACGTCGCCCTGATACAGCACCGCCGACTGGCCCGGCGTCACCGCCCACTGCGGTGTGTTGAAGCTCAGCGAGAAGGTGTTGTCCTGCATGCCTTGATTCACACAATCGACATCCTGTTGCCGGTACCGGGTCTTGGCGGAGAGCTGGCCGGCCTGCGGCGCCGCGCCGGCAATCCAGCTGACCTGATTTGCCGTCAATGCAGACGACAGCAGCCACGGGTGATCGTGGCCCTGGACGATGTAAAGCGTGTTGTTTTCGACATCTTTTCTGGCGACATACCAGGGATCGCTGTTGCCGTCAGAGGCCTTGTGCGATTTCAGTCCGCCCAGGCCTATGCCTTTGCGCTGTCCCAGCGTATAAAAACTCAGGCCGACATGTTCGCCAACCGTGTCGCCATCGGGCGTTTTCATCGGCCCCGGCTGGTAGGACAGATAGCGGTTCAGGAATTCGCGAAACGGGCGTTCGCCAATGAAACAGATGCCGGTCGAATCTTTTTTTGCCGCGTTGGGCAGTTTGAGTTGCGCAGCGATCCTGCGCACCTCGGTCTTGTGGATTTCGCCGAGCGGAAACAGCGTTTTCGACAACTGCGCCTGGTTCAGGCGATGCAGGAAGTAACTCTGGTCCTTGCTTGCATCAAGCGCCTTCAGCAGTTCAAAACGTCCTGCATCCTGGCCTTGCGCCACTTCGCGCACCCGCGCGTAATGCCCGGTGGCGATCAGGTCGGCGCCCAGCAGCATCGCGTGATCCAGGAAAGCCTTGAATTTGATTTCCGCATTACACAGCACGTCGGGATTGGGCGTGCGGCCGGCCTGGTATTCACGCAGGAAATCGGCGAACACGCGGTCCTTGTATTCGGCTGCGAAATTGACGGCTTCGATATCGACACCGATCACATCGGCCACGCTGGCCGCGTCTATCCAGTCCTGCCGCGTCGAACAATATTCCGAATCGTCATCATCTTCCCAGTTCTTCATGAACAGGCCGATCACTTCGTAACCCTGTTCCTTCAGCAACCACGCCGCCACCGAGGAGTCGACACCGCCGGACATGCCGATGACGACTTTTTTCTTAGGCATGCATCGCTCCGATCGCGGTCGGATGGGTGTACAGCAGGGACAAGGGGACACGATTGCCGGCCAGATAATCGTCCACGCAGCGCAGGACCAGAGGGCTGCGGTGACGGTCCGGGCAGGCGGCGAGTTCGTCGCGCGACATCCAGACCGTGCGCAAAATACCCACATCGAGCGGCAGGTCGTGGACCGCGCCCAGATTGCCGGCGAAGGAAAAACGCAGGTAGGTGATTTCCTGGCCGGTGCGCGACGATACGTAACGCGACATGTACATGCCGATCAACGCCGTGGGTGAAAAGTCGTGCGCGGTCTCTTCCAGGGTTTCCCGCACGACCGCATGTTCCAGGGTTTCGCCGGGTTCAAGATGACCGGCGGGCTGATTGAAACGGATGCCGTCGCTGGTTTGTTCTTCTACCAGTAAAAAGCGGCCTGCGCGCTCGATGACGGCGGCGACAGTGACCGAGGGTTTCCAGATGTCAGACATGATTTTCCTTGCAAGAGGCGACATTTTACAGCGCGGCCCCGGATGCTGTGCAGAGGCCCCACAGTATGGCTGCGGGATTCAACTTCTCGGCGCGAAAATGGTTCGGGCCTTGATATTGGACAAATTTTTTCAATCAATCATTTGGTATTTGATTAAAAACGAGGCAGAATTCAGCGCTTCGGATCATCAGGCTTTTTGCCTTTTGATCCGCTTTGAGTCGTGGAACACCGGATTGTGCTGGAAAATGGGACAGGCACATAAAAAGAACGATCGTATTTTTGTTGTTTTAATGTAACATTCTGGTCGAGATTACACAATTTTGGAGAATAGATCATGAGAATCGGCATCCCCGCCGAAACACGGCCGGGCGAAACGCGTGTTGCCGCGACCCCCGAGACAGTCAAAAAGCTTGTTGCAGGCAAACATCAGGTTCTCGTGCAATCCGGTGCCGGCGTGTCTTCCAGCGTGCCGGATGACGCGTATCTGGCGGCAGGCGCACAGATCGGCAGCGCCGCGGATGCCTTCGGCGCCGAAATCGTGCTCAAGGTGCGCGCGCCGACCGCCGAGGAGCGCCCGCTGTTGCGGGTCGGCACCGTAGTCATCGGCATGCTCAATCCCTTCGATGCCGACAATATTGCCGCCATGGCCGCCCATGGCCTGACCGCCTTTGCGCTCGAAGCCGCGCCGCGCATCACGCGCGCGCAATCGATGGACGTGTTGTCGTCGCAAGCCAATATCGCCGGCTACAAGGCCGTCCTGGTGGCCGCCAATACCTATCAGCGTTTCATGCCGATGCTCATGACCGCCGCCGGCACCGTCAAGGCGGCTCGCGTGCTCATCATGGGCGTGGGTGTCGCCGGCCTGCAGGCGATTGCCACGGCCAAACGCCTGGGGGCCGTCATTGAAGCCTCCGACGTGCGCCCGCCCGTCAAGGAGCAGGTCGAATCGCTGGGCGCCAAATTCATCGATGTGCCCTTCATTACCGACGAAGAAAAGGAAATCGCCCAGGGCGTCGGCGGTTATGCCCGGTCGATGCCGGCGGACTGGATGCGCAGACAGGCCGAACTGGTGCATGAGCGCGCCAAGCTGGCCGACATCATCATCACCACGGCATTGATCCCGGGCCGCAAGGCGCCGATCCTGATTGGCGAAGACACCGTCAAGGCCATGAAGCCTGGCTCGGTCATCGTCGACATGGCGGTCGAACAGGGCGGCAACTGCGCGTTGTCCGAACTCGGCAAAACCGTCACCAAATACGGCGTGCACATCGTCGGCGAGCCGAATCTGGCCACGCTGCTGGCGGCCGACGCTTCCGCGTTGTACGCGCGCAATGTCCTTGATTTCCTCAAGCTGATCATCGACAAGGATGGTGTGGTCGTAATCGACCTCGCAGATGAAATCGTGGCCGCGACGCTGATGTGCAGCGGCGGCGAAATACGCAAGAAATGACAGGAAATTTAATGCAACGCATCATGCTTCGGGCAAAAATTCATCGTGCCACCGTCACCCAGTGCGATCTGCACTACGAGGGTTCCTGCGGTATTGACGAAAACCTGCTGGACGCAGCCAATATCCGCGAGTTTGAAAAAATCGAACTGTACGATATCAACAATGGCGAACGCTTTTCCACTTACGCGATCCGAGGCAAACGCGGCAGTGGCGAAATCTCGCTCAACGGCGCCGCCGCGCGGCGTGCGCATCTCGGCGATCTGCTGATCATCTGCACCTATGCGCCGATGACCGAGAGCGAGTGTGAGACCTACCAGCCGAAGATCGTTTTCGTCGACGACAAGAACCAGATCACCGGCCTGAAAAAATAACATTCACACTGACGACAGGACCCGGTCCTGTTTTCAACCATTCAAGAGGACATCATGGAAGCCAGTCATACCGTCACCAATTTGATCATCTTCGTACTGGCCATTTACGTCGGTTACCACGTGGTCTGGACCGTTACCCCGGCATTACACACGCCGCTGATGGCCGTCACCAATGCCATTTCGGCGATCATCATCGTCGGTGCGATGCTGGCCGCCGGCCTGACCGAAGGTTTGCTGGGCCAGGTCATGGGCACCGTGGCGGTGGCGCTGGCGGCCGTCAATGTGTTTGGCGGCTTCCTGGTCACGCAGCGCATGCTCGAGATGTTCAAGAAAAAAGAACCGAAAACATTGCCCAAGGCTGCTGACAACGCGGCCGGCGAGGGAGCCAAATAATGAACATGAATTTCGTAAGCATGAATCTGGTGACGATGTTGTACCTGATTGCATCGGTGTGTTTCATCCAGGCCCTGAAAGGCTTGTCCCATCCCTCGACGGCGCGGCGCGGTAATGCCTTCGGCATGAGCGGCATGGCCATTGCCGTCGCCACCACCGTGGTTCTGATCTTCAAGCTGCAGGCAGAAGCGTCCGGCGCCGGCATGGGCATGTGGCTGGTGGTGCTCGGTGTGGTTGTCGGCGGCAGCATCGGCACCTACCTGGCAAAAAATGTCCAGATGACCAAGATGCCGGAACTGGTCGCGGCCATGCATTCGCTCATTGGTCTGGCCGCAGTCTGCATCGCGGTAGCGGCCGTGTCGGAACCGTGGGCTCTGAATATTGCGCAGAAGGGCAGCGCCATTCCATTTGGTAACCGGCTCGAGCTATTCATCGGCACCTTCGTCGGCGCCATCACCTTCTCGGGTTCCGTCATTGCCTTCGGCAAGCTGTCGGGCAAATACAAGTTCCGCCTGTTTCAGGGCGCACCGGTCAGCTTCAAGGGCCAGCATTTCGTGAACCTGATCCTGGCCATCATGATGGTCGTCGCCGGCCTGATATTCTGCTTCGCGCCGGGCACCGACCCTGCATGGGCGCCGTTCATCCTGATGACGGTCATCGCGTTTGCGCTGGGTGTGCTGATCATCATCCCGATCGGCGGCGCCGACATGCCGGTTGTGGTGTCGATGCTCAACAGCTATTCAGGCTGGGCGGCGGCCGGCATCGGTTTTTCGCTCAATAACGCGATGCTGATCATCGCCGGTTCCCTGGTGGGGTCCAGCGGCGCGATCCTGTCGTACATCATGTGCAAGGCGATGAACCGCTCGTTCTTCAA
>JAZKDW010000036.1:0-76837 GCA_040387375.1 Pseudomonadota bacterium | reverse complement strand
CCTTGCTAATTCAAGAGCTTATGGCTTAAGTAAGTGCCATTCGGGTCAGTCTCGATATACGCTGGCAAAATTCCCAGCACGTTCCTAATCTTGAGTCTGAACGTAATATCCACCACGGAATCGTGTTGATCCGGCTATCGCACATCGGCAACTGCGTCGTGAAAATCGTTCTCATGAACGAGAAGGAGCCGAATTCCTTTTTTACGCAATTCCACTGCTTTCTCAACCTTGCGGCCGTAGCATGCATAGGCCCAACAAGGGTTTCCGTCTGCGCCGATGATCAGGTAGTTGAGTTTTGCAGTCACGCCAGATATCGCTTCGCCACCAAGCTGGCGAACCAGGATGGAAAATTCGGCGCGCGAATATTTACTCGATGCGCCGGTGAAGCAAAACGTTGAGCCGCTAAAGGCAATTTCAGGACATACCGCACAAAGACCGGCGATCAAGGATTCCCCTTCAAGTCGGGGCGACACAATCGTTTGATTGTCCATCAGACCTATGAACTCTGAAAAGAACCTCTGCACCAGCTTCTGTTCCTCATCGTCGATGCGCTTATCGGACAGCACCTTGGTAACTAGGCTGCCGATTTCGTCGTATGGCCAACAGGTCCTCAGGTCCTCATGGTTTTCCATCCATTCAGATAAACCACGTAACTCGTCAGCGGAGACTACTCCGTCGGCAGCGATGCCGCCAACCAACGCATGCAAGCGCTGGAGATCAGCCGTTACTTTGTCAAAGTAATCTGTTCTACGCAAACGCTCACATAACCAGAGAATGTCGAGCTTCTCTTCGGCCGAAAGAATTCCATCCGCAATTGCGTGCGATACAACCGGCACAAGTTCGTTGTAGGGATGATTATTCCAAAGCTCCTGATGTTCCGATACCCAGGATTTGAGAAAGCCTACTTCGCGGTCGTTGATACAGGCATCGACCGATATTCCTTCGACGAGCCCGAGTAGCGAGTTGATGGATTTCTCGACACGATATTTGCCCGCAAATTTCAGGTAAGGAGAATGATCACTGTGCACGTTTGCTCCCGTATCTCACTTCGCCACCGCAATGTGGAATCCGGCAAAGTCTACTTATAAACCGTACAACTGTCTATTGAGCAATATCGGTCCAGCTGGAACCAAATATCCAGTGAACGGCAGGGCAAGGGGGTAGCGTTTTGCGGGCATGGCCGCAGCAGGAACAGGATTTCAGACTAAATTTGATATTGCAAGAGGAGATGGATGGTGCCCGAGGCCGGAATCGAACCGGCACGCCCGCTATTAACGAAGCGGCGGATTTTAAGTCCGCTGTGTCTACCTGTTTCACCACTCGGGCACAAAACAGACCGCGATTCTAGCATAGCGGCCGGGCTTGAATGGAAGTTTTGACATGCACAAGGCCATGCCGAAAAGCCCTCAAAATTCCTATTTATTAAGCCGCCCCAGGCGCGCCGTTTCTTCCTTCACAAGCTTGCGCAGCCACCGGTACGCCGGGTCCGCATGCAGCCGTTCATGCCAGTATTGCTTGATCTGGAAATTAGCCAGCGGCAAAGGCGGCTTGAACAGCTTGATGTTGATCAGGCGACTGAATATCAGGCCCAGATCTTCCGGTATCGTCACGATCAGATCCGATTGCGCAATCAGGAACGGCATCGCGGAGAGCCGCGGCACACGCAATTTGACTTCGCGGGTCAGATTGAGTTGGGCGAGCACACCTTCCAGCGCACTGTAGGCATTGCTTGTGCTCCAGTAGACGGCGTGCCCGGCTGCCAGAAATTGTTCCAGCGACAAGGCGTCACCGATGTCCGGATGGTCGGACCGCACCGCGCAGACAAAGGAGGTGTCGCGCAGGTTCTGCTGGTGCGCCCAGTCCGGCATGCCAAGGAAATAACCGATCGCCAGGTCGATGTCGGCGCTGTCGAGCGCATCGATCACTTCATCGGGCCGCAGATCGACGATGGTCAGTTTGGCAAACGGCGCTTCATCGCTCAGGCGCCGCATCACCATCGGCATCACCGTTATCAGGCCGACATCATTGACGTATACCTTGAAGTTGATTTCCGTCGTCAGCGGTGAAAATTTTGCCGGCTGGTCGACCTCGCGCAGAAGGTCGAGTATCCGCCCAATCTTCGGCGCCATGTTGTCCGAATAAGGCGTCGGCTGCATGCCGTGCGAGGTGCGCACGAAGAGCGGATTGCCGAAGCGCAGGCGCATGCGCTTGAGCGCGGCGCTGACGGCCGGCTGCGTCAAACCCATTTCCTCGGCCGCCGCCGACAGGTTCTGATGCCGGTAGATGGCATTGAAGGTCATCAGCAGGTTCAGGTCAAAGTCTTCTAAATCCATCGCGCCATGATATCAACAGGATTTATATTCTGTATATATCTATTTGCTAGGAATTTATATGAGCTTCCCGTAGACTTTCCCCGCATAAAACAAGCCCGAAGAAGGCTCACAGGAGACAAGATGAAATTATGCCGATTTGATAACGGGCGTTTGGGTGTGGTGCAGGATGACCATGTGCTTGACGTGACATCCGTACTGGACCTGCTGCCGGCGCAACGGTATCCGCTGCCGCAAAAGGATTTGCTGATCGAGGCGCTGCCCTCGCTGAAGCCGTCCATCGAGGCCGCGCTGGGCAATGCGGAGCGCCACCATGTGGACGATGTGCGTTTCGATTCCCCCGTTGCCAATCCCGGCAAGATCATCGGCGCGCCGATCAACTATCAATCGCATATCGCCGAAAGCAAGGCCGATCCGGGCATCGGTCATGGCCACAATCTGACTTCGATCGGCGACATGGGCATGTTTCTCAAGGCCGGCAGTTCGCTGATCGGCTGCGGCCAGAACATCGTGCTGCGCTTTCCGCAGCGCCGCAACGATCATGAAGTGGAACTGGGCGTTGTGATTGGCTCCACCTGCAGCCAGGTCACGCGCGAAAACGCGATGCAGCACATCGCCGGTTATACCGTCACGCTCGACATGACCTTGCGCGGCAGCGAGTTCCAGAGCTTCCGCAAATCGATCGATACCTACGCCGTGGCCGGACCGTGGATGGTGACGCCGGACGAGGTGCCTGATCCGGACCAGCTCGACCTGTGGCTGAAGGTCAATGGCGAAACCCGGCAGCAGTCCAACACGCGCCACCTGGTCTACGACATCGCCCGCCTGATTGAATACGCGTCATCCTTTTACACGCTGCAGCCAGGCGACATCATCATGACCGGCACGCCGGACGGCGTCGGGCCGGTAAGGCCAGGCGATCTGATCGAGGCCGGCATTGAACACGTGGGCGAATTTTCGATACGCGTTGCCTCTGCCTACCGGTAAGCCTTATATTACGAGCAGGCAATTGCCTCAACATCCACAAGGAAATCACAGCTATGACAACACTTAATATCCTCGGCATCAGCGGCAGCCTGCGCGCCAAGTCCATCAACACCTATGCGCTGCAAGCAGCCGGCGAACTCATGCCCGAGGGGATGAAGCTGACGATCGCATCCTACGCGGACATACCGCTGTATAACCAGGATGTGCAGGACCAGGGCATTCCGGCGTCGGTCACCCGCCTGTGCGAGGAGATCGCCCGCGCCGACGCGCTGATCATCGCCAGCCCGGAATACAATTATTCGATCAGCGGCGTCCTGAAGAATGCAATCGACTGGCTCTCGCGTACGCCTGTCCAGCCGTTCAAGAACAAGCCGGTGGCATTGATGTCGGCAACCGGCGGTCCGTTGGGCGGCGCCCGCAACCAGTACGACGTGCGCAAGATCCTCGGCGCGCTGGACGCGCTGGTGCTGCTGAAGCCTGAAATTTTCATGGGCATGGCGCAGAACCGCTTTGACGCCGAAGGCAAGCTGACCGATGCGCCTACCCGCAAGCTGGTGGGTGATCAGATGGTCGCATTGCAGGCCTGGATCGCCCGCGTCAAAGTATAAAAGGCTGCAAGCAAGACCGCCTGCCCTGGCAGCATGTGCGGGCGGTCGATCATGGGAGTGGAAAAAACTGGATACGGCTCGCGAGAGCCAGATGTAGTCCGTAGAGCGGTAAAACAAACTGGAGACCAAGAGATGAAACGTACTTTTCTGAAAGCAGTCCTGGCCGGCGCAGTCGTCGTGGCCGCGCCAACCGTCCTGGCGCAGGAGACCATCAAGATCGGCCTGATCACAGATGACACCGGACCAGCCAAGGCCTATGCCGAACCAGTGACCCAGGGCGCGGTATATGCCGTGAAAGAACTGAATGCAAAAGGCGGCATCCTCGGCAAGAAAATCGAACTGCTGATCGAAGATGACCAGGGAAAACCTGACGTCTCGGCCACCGCTGCACGCAAGCTGATCGATTCCGGCGTCGCATTCCTGCTATCCGCGTCGTTGACGACGGCCACCCAGCAGGTGCAATCGGTCACGCTCGAGACTAAAACGCCGCACATGACGCCATCCAACGGCGGCGACACGCTGACCACGCAGATCAACAACCCGAACTTCTGGCAGACTGGCGTACTGGGCTCAACCCAGATCAACACCCTGCTGGCATATGCAAAAAACAAGAATTACAAGCGCGTGGCACTGGTTACCGACAACTCGGATCTGGGCCAGCTGATCAATCGCTTCTTCAAAGGCGGACTTGAAAAGAACGGCATCGCCATCGTCAGCGAAGAAGTGGTGCCGCGCGGTTCCACCAGCGCCGAGGCGCAAATGCAAAAAATTCGCGCCGCCAAGCCTGATGCCATCTTCATGACCGGCGTGCTGACACCTGAGAACGTGCTGATCCTGCGCGCCTATCGCCAGATGGGCATGAAGACGCCAGTGCTGGGCAGCTACAACCTGTCGGTGCCGGTCTACCAGACGGTTGCCAAAGGCCTGCTGAATGGTCTGGCCTTCGTTGACGCATGGGATCCGGCAAAACCGCAGGTCAAGACCTTCGTCGCCGGGTACCAAAAGGAGACCAAAGCCGAACCTACCAACATGCATGGTTATGGTTATGACGGCATCATGATGGTCGCTGACGCGATCAAGCGCGCCGGCGGCACCGACAAGGCCAAGGTAACCGAGGCGATGCAAGCCAGCCGTGACTACAAGGGCGTGATGGGCGCCATCGGTTCTTCCTATGGCTTTGCAGACGGACGCCGCACCGGCTTCGACACCAACGGTGTGGTGGTACGCGTGTATGAAGGCGACAAGCCGGGCAAAGTCGTGCACGTTGGCTTGAAATAAGCAGGCGGCCTGTCAGGCGGGCCGCGTTCCAGCACACTGTGCCCGCCTTTGATTTGCATGTGCCTGCCGACCGTCGGCAGGCAGGCACACTGCCTTCGTTACTCTTTCATGAACGTGAATCCCAATGAATGATTTTCTGGAACTTATCGTCAGCGCCACCGCCAGCGGCTGCATTTACGCGCTCGTGGCGCTGTCCTATCTGTTGATGACCAGACCGACGGGCATCATCAATTTCGCCGTCGGTGAATGGGCCATGGTTGCCGCATTCGCCGGCTTTCTTGTGCTGACCCGCGCCGAGATTTCCTATCCGCTCGCAATGGCGCTGATCCTCGCTTTCATGTTCCTGCTGGGCTGGGCCACCGAGCGTTTCACCGTGCGGCCATTGGTCGAAAAAGGCGCGCCGCCGCTGGCGCCGATCCTGGTGCTGCTCGGCATGCTGGTCGTGCTGCGCGAAGTGACGTCGATCGGATTCGGACCCGACCCCCAACCCGTGCCGCCGGCTTTCGGCTTCGGCCGCCTGGAATTTGGCATGCTCGCCGGCTCCTACCAAAGTTTTTTCATCGTCGCGGTCACCATCGTGACCTTCGCCGGCGTCTGGTATTTTTTCGAGCGCACGCTGGCTGGCAAGTCCTTCGAGGCGGTTGCGATCGACCGCCGCGCCGCCGCCCTGATGGGCATCAACATCAGCCGCGTCAGCGCCATGGCGTTTGCCGGCGGCGCGGCGATTGCAGGGCTGGCTGGGATACTGGTGGCGCCGAACGTATCCGCGCATTATCTGATGGGCCTGCCGCTCGCGATCCAGGGTTTCACCGCGCTGGTG
The DNA here is from genome assembly GCA_040387375.1 of Pseudomonadota bacterium. Classification (GTDB taxonomy): domain Bacteria; phylum Pseudomonadota; class Gammaproteobacteria; order Burkholderiales; family Burkholderiaceae_D; genus JAZKDW01. The sequence continues at coordinate 70,814 of JAZKDW010000036.1, read as the reverse complement.
ATCGGCGGCGTCAGCCGGATTGAAGGCGCCCTGCTGGGCGGGCTGATCCTGGCCTTCGCCGAACAGTTCACCGTGCGCTACGCGCCCGTGCCGCCAGGTCTGGCGATGGGCGTGCCGCTGGTCCTGCTGATCGTGTTCCTGCTGGTCCGTCCGACCGGTCTGCTGCGCAGCAAGGAGGCGCTCGCATGAAGTCACTGATCAGCTACCTGGTTGCGGCGGTGGTGCTGTCGGCAATCGCTTTCGTGCTCGGCCCTTACCATACCGACCTCTACCGCAAGCTCCTGTTATGGATCACGCTTGCGCTGGGTTACAACTTCCTGTTCGGCGTCGCCGGCCAGGTCGCGTTTTCGCATTTCACGTTTTACGGCATAGGCGCCTATGCGATCGTGATCCTGATCACCCAACTCGGCCTGCCGCTGCCGCTGGCGCTGCTCGCAGGTCTCGTGATCTGTGTCGCGCTGGCACTGATCGTTGCGATTCCGGCCACCCGGCTGGAAGGCTTCTACCTGGCGCTGGCAACGCTCGCGCTGGCGCAGCTGTTCATTGTCGTGCTCAACGAAGGCGGCGCGGTGACCGGCGCAGCCGGCGGCCTGGCCGCCTACCGCCTGCCCGATGTGTTCGGCATGCGCATCACAGGCCCGTGGTACACGATCGTGATTGTGCTGCTGTTGCTGGCAACCTTCGCCACGTTATGGCGGATGGACCGCTCGTACTTCGGCCGCGCGTGCCGCGCGGTGCGCGACGATCCGGAAGCGGCCGCGGCGATGGGCGTCAACGTGGTGCGCACCAAGATCATCGCCTACACCGCCACCAGCGCGCTGGCAGGAGTTGCAGGCATGGTTTACGCATTCGTCGACAACACGGTAAATCCGCCGCTGTTCGGTCTGGAAAACTCGTTCCTGCTGCTGTTCATGGTAATCGTCGGCGGCACCGGCAGGCCGGGCGGTGCGGTCATCGGCGCGGTGCTGCTGTACCTGATGCCTTTCTTCCTGTCGCCTCTCATTGGCCACCACCATGCGCTGGTGTTCGGCATATTCATGGTGGTATCGGTCATGTTCCAGCCCAAGGGCCTGATAAACCTGTGGGATAAATTAGTAGCCAAGCGGAGGTCAGCATGAGCGGTCAGGCATTACTTTCCGTACGCGGACTGGGCAAGCGCTTCGGCGGCCTGCAGGCAGTCGAGGATCTCGACCTCGACATTCGGGCGGGCGAAATCATGGGTGTGATCGGTCCCAACGGCGCCGGCAAGAGCACGACGTTCAACATGATCGCTGGCGCCTTCCCGGCATCGAGCGGCACACTGACGTTTGCCGGCCGTCCGCTGAATGGCCTGCCATCGCATGAAATCGCGGCGCGCGGCATCATGCGGACCTTCCAGCACAACAAGCCGTTCGCCGGCATGTCAGTGCGCGAGAACGTGATGGTCGGCATGCACAACCGCTTCCGCTCATCGTTGTGGCAGGTGCTCGCAGGTCTGCCGAAAGCGGCGCGCACCGAGCGCGAAGCCGAAATCCACGCCGACGAGCTGATCGGCTTTGTCGGCCTGGGCGACTGGCGCGAGGCCGATGTGACCACGCTCTCTTTCGGCCAGGGCCGGCTGCTGGAAATTGCGCGCGGTTTGGCCGGGCAACCGCAACTGATGATGTTCGACGAACCGGCGGCCGGCCTGACGCAAGCCGAGTGCGAACGTGTGTCCGACATCATCAAGAAAATTGCGGCGCAAGGCATCGCGGTGCTGGTCATCGAGCATGACATGCGCTTCCTGCTGCCGCTGGCCCATCGGGTGACCGTGCTGAACTTCGGGCGCAAGATTGCCGAAGGCACCCCGGATGAAATTCGCGCGCATCCTGAAGTGATTGCAGCCTATCTGGGCAACGTGGGAGGATTGGCTAATGCTTGATATTTCAGATCTGAGCGGCGGTTACGGACACGGCGCAGTGGTGCATGACATCAAGCTGCATGTCGCGCGCGGTGAAACGATCGCGGTGCTGGGGCCGAACGGCGCCGGCAAATCGACCTTGCTGGGCGCGATGTCCGGCACGCTGTCCACGCGCAGCGGCCGCATCATGATGGATGGCGTGGACCTGGTCGCCCTGCCGACCCACAAGATCGTCGAACACGGCCTGGTGCAGGTGCCGGAAGGCCGCCGGATGTTTCCCTCGCTGTCGGTGGAGGATAACCTGACGCTGGGCACGGTGCGCCTCATGGGACGCAACGCGGCGACGGTGAAAGAGCGTTTCGACTACGTGTACAGGATGTTCCCGCGGCTAGCCGAGCGGCGCAAGCAACTGGCCGGCACCCTGTCCGGCGGCGAACAGCAGATGGTGGCGATCGGCCGGGCGCTGATGTCGGCGCCACGGGTACTGCTGCTTGACGAACCCTTCCTCGGGCTGGCGCCGAAAATCGTCGAGGAAATCCAGCGCGCGCTGAATGAGCTGCGCGCAAACGGCCTGACCATGATACTGGTCGAACAAAAGCTCGATATCGCGCTGCCGTTTACCAGCCGCGCCTACGTTTTCATCAAGGGCCGGATCGCGATGAGCGACACCAGCGCCAATCTTGCAGCCCGTCCCGACCTGGGGCAGCTGTATTTTGATCTTGCAAAAGCAGACCACTGAACCGGAGGCAGCACATGAACAACAAACCATTACGCGCGCAGCACAGCAAAACACCGCCCAGCCGCGGCATTCATCACCTGGCGCTCAACACCGATGACATGAAGATGACCATCGATTTTTACGCTGGCGTTCTCGGCATGCCGCTGGTGCACGCGCTGAAGGTGCCGCCCGGTGTTGGAGTCGGGCCGGGCAATCGCGGCAATCCGCCATACGAGAACCTGCGCCATTATTTCTTCGACGCCGGCGGCGACACGCTGGTGGCATTTTTCGAGATGCCCAAAGGCGTGAAGGAAACCGGCGACCGCAATGCGCTGGCCGCGATGCAGCATTGTTCGTTCACAACCACCAAGGAGCGCTTCTTTGAACTGGTCGACCGGCTCAAGGCGGCAAACGTGGAGATCATCGGACCGATCGATGTCGGCGTCGGCACCTTCTCGGTGTATTTCATGGATCCCAACGGCATCCGTCTCGAGTATTCATACCAGGTCGACGATGGCGACGATGTGCGCGTCGTCGAACGCTGGACCCAGACCGAAAACGAAGCGATGAGCGAACTGCGCACGCTGTCGGATGATCCGGCCTGGCTGGCGCAAGTCACCGCACATTTGCCCAAGCAGCGTTAAAACATTCATCAAGGAGATCACCATGAGCACGTTCGTACCGATTCACGGCCTGCATCACTGGGCTTACCGCTGCCGCGACGCGGAAGAAACCCGGCACTTCTATGAAGACATCATGGGCCTGCCGCTTACCCATTTCATCCGCGCCGACGTCATCCCCAGCACCGGCGAATATTGTCCTTACGTTCATCTGTTTTTCGAGATGACCGACGGCAGTTCGATCGCCTTCTTCGACCTTGGCGACAACGTGGCGGCCGAACCCTCCCCCAACACTCCCCGCTGGTGCAACCACATGGCGTTGCGGGTGGGGTCGGTCCAGGACGTCAAGCTGGCCATGCAACGGCTGATGGACGCCGGCGTCGAGGTCCTCGGGCCGGTCGATCATGACGGTTTTGTAACGTCGATCTATTTCTTCGATCCGAACGGCGCGCGCATGGAACTGACCGCGCCGACCTCCAGCCCGCAGGAGCTGGCCGCCTTCCGCAGCGACGCGCGCGCGGCTTGCGATGCGTGGACACAGGAAAAAGCAAACAGGGCCGCGGCCCGCTGAACCCACTTTACGAAAGAGACCGATGTCAATTTCAGAACAGAAATACGAAGTACACCCGGAATGGGTGCATGTGAAGTTTGCCGAGACCAGCAACTTCAAGGAAGTGTATGGCTTCGCCGGCAGCCAGGGCATGGTGAATCTTGAAGGCATCCGCTACATTCCCCAGGGCCGGCCGTCGAAGACCCTGATGATCTACATGCATCCGGCAAGCACGCTGCAACTGCTGCCGATGCCGCGCGCGATGGCGGAGCGCGGCGTGCATGTGCTATGCGCGGGCAGCCGCTACCAGCGCAACGACAGCGCGCTGATCATGGAAAACGTGATCGTCGATCTTGGTGCGTACGTGCGGCATGCGAAGGAAGTCTGGGGCTACGAGACCGTGGTCATCGGCGGCTGGTCGGGCGGCGGTTCGCTGTCGCTGCTTTACCAGTCACAGGCAGAAAATCCGACGATTACCCACACGCCCGCGGGCGACCCGTGCGGCATCATCGGCGCCAGGCTGATCCCGGCCGATGCCTTCATTTTCCAGGCGGCGCACATTTCGCGCGCGATGCTGATGTCGGAGTGGATCGACCCCTCGGTGCTGGATGAAAACGATCCTGACAATCGCGATCCGGAACTGGATTTGTACAATCCGTCGATCAAACCGCCCTACTCGGCTGAATTCATGGAGCGCTTTCGCGCGGCGCAACTGGCGCGCGTGCGGCGGCGCACCGCGTGGGTCAAGGAGACGCTGGAGACGCTGCGCAAGAGAGGCGGACTGGAGATGGAGCGTGGTTTCGTTACCTATCGCACCATGGCCGAACCGCGTTTCCTGGACGGCACGATCGAGCCTAACGACCGCCCGATCGGCTCCTGCTTCATGGGGCATCCTGAAACAGTAAACAGCGGTCCGGTCGGTATCGGGCGCTTTTCGACGTTGCGCGCGTGGCTGTCGCAATGGTCGATCGACGACACCAACGCGCACGGCGAGAAAAGCGCGGCGCGCATCAGCGTGCCGATGCTGGCGATCGAGCACACGGCCGATGACGCGGTGCCGCAGCCGCATACGCAGCGCATTTTTGATGCGGCGGGCAGCAAGGACAAGACGATGGTGGTATTGAAGGGAGCCAACCATTATTTCGTCGGCCAGCCCGAGATGCTGAAGAAGGCGGTGGATACGTGTATCGCGTGGATGAACGAGCGGCGCTTGCTGGATTGATTCACTCTGGATTCCCGCCTGCGCGGGAACGACGGTAGCAAAAGCGGATGTCGTATAAATTACTACCGTCATTCCCGCGCAGGCGGGAATCCATAACCCGCTAGCATGGCCATCCCAAAGCTCTCCCCTCACCTGCTCAAGACAATCACCGCAATCCCCGCCATCGTCAGCGCACCGCCAATCCAGGTCCTCGCGCCTATCCCTTCCCGGTTCTTCAGTATGAAATAGCTAATCGGCACAATCAGCACCGGCGAGCAAAGCGTGATCAGGTTCGACAGCGCAACCGGAATGTAACGCAAGGAGGCAATCGCGCAGATCTGCGCCGCAATGGTCAGGGCGCCGTTAATCGCAAACAGCATCATTCCCCGCCGGTCGGCGACTTTGATATCGCGATAAAGATCGCGCAAATTCGTATTGAACATCAGTTGCATGGCCAGCCCGCTGGAAGCGCCCAGCAAGGCGCCGAGTATCGGTTCGTTCCAGTCGCGCACCGCCACGCCGCGCAGCACCGTGCTCACCGCATACGATGCCGCACTGGCAAGTCCGAGCAGCAGGCTGATATTGCCAATCGCGGCCAGACGCGCCATCTTCGATCCAGTCTCGGCGGCCACGGGCACTGCCACCGTGCGCCGCGAGAAGGTGCCGGGCACATAACTCACCAGCAGCAATCCCGCCAGCGTCAGCGCCATGCCCGCCAGCGCCACGCCGGCCAGCCGTTCACCAAGAACGGCCCACGCAATGATGGCGACAAAGGCCGGACTGCTGACCTGGTAAATGCTGGCTTTGGCGGCGCCGAAGCGGACAATCGCTTCGAAAAAAAACCAGCGTCCGAAATAAGTTGAAAATACGCCCGCCAGAACGAACAACCCGAAGCCAAGCGACTTCCACTGCACGTCGTGAGGTCGAAACAGGGAGTCCAGCACGAATAACACAATGCAGAAAAACACATTGGCCGCAACGGAGACCAGAAAACCAAGATTCAGGTTCAACCGGTTGCTCGCCGCTTTTGTGACCAGAATGCTGATGCTGAAAATGATCAGGGCTGCAATCGCAAGCAGTTTCCCGAGCAGGATGGATGACACCATTTTTTACCGACCTTGCCTTGACAGGATAGCTGCGAATTTTACGCGCAGCCCACCTGATGCTGCAATGAGATTTCCCGGTTTTCCGCGGCGGACTGCAGCATCGCCAGGCAGACTTCGGTCGTTGCCAGTCCCCATTCGCCGCTGTGCAGCGGCGCGCGGTCGTCGAACACCGCTGCGTGCAGTTCGTCGATCACTTCGCTGCGCGGCACCAGCGGCGGCGGCAGGCGCTCCAGCTGACGCTCGAAGTCGCCGTAGATCGCGACGCCGGACGGTGTCGGACGCAGGTCGCCGTGCTCGCAGCTGGCGATGAACAGCCCGAAATGCTGATGGTGCGCCGGCCTGGGCTGCTCCGACGGCAGCTTGAAGTTGCGGCCGCCATAGGTGCGCGACGCCTTCAGCAGCGCTTCATCATCCGACGATGCGACCGCCTCCAGCTGGCGCCGGTTCTTGCCGTAAGCCGCGTAGTCCTTCTGTTCGCCCATCTCGCCGATGTCCTCCAGGAATTCATCGGAATCGAAATGCCCGTATCCGCTGTAGGTCAGCGTCGCAAAACAGCCATCCTCGAAATTGAGCGATGCCTGGTAAGCGCCTTCGGTCGGCCGCGCCGGGTCCCAGTTGCCGGTGGTGGCGCGCACGCTGCGCACTTTTCCGCCGGCCAGCAGGCGCACGATATCGACCTGGTGCGCGGCCTGGCTGAACACCACACCGCCGCCTTCTTTCGTATTGAGCTCTTCCAGCCGGCGCGGACGATACAGGAAATCGGTGAAATTCAACGCCGTGATCATCCGCAATTGTCCGTACTGGCCACTGGCAATCAATTCCCGCGCGCGCAGGATCGGGGCGTCGAAACTGTGACTGTGGCCAACGATCAGGTGCACTCCCGCGCGGCGCGCCGAATCGATCATCGACCGGCATTCGGCAAGGTCGAGCGCCATCGGCTTTTCGACCAGGATGTGCTTGCCGGCATTGGCGGCGATTTCCACATGCCTGGCGTGGAACTGGTGCGGACTGGCGATATAGATGGCATCGATCGTCCGGTCCGCGCAGAGTTCTTCGATGCCAGGATATACCGGGCCGCCAAAGTCGGATTCAAACTGGCGCCGCGCATCTTCGCGTGGATCGGTGGCGGCGGCCAGCGTCACGCGCGGGTCGCCGATAAAGGTGGGAAGCATCAGCGAGAATGCCCGGCCGAGGCCGGCAATCCCGAGCCGTAATGGTCGTGTGCTCATGGCCGGGCCTCAGAGGTCGAGAACAAGTTCAGCCGACTTTGCGCGCGATACACACACCATGATCTGCGTGCCGCGTTCTTCTTCCATCAGCACCATGTCGCGATGGTCCGCTTCGCCGGCGATGAGCCCGGTGCGGCAGGTGCCGCAGGTGCCGCTCTCGCAGGATGCGGGCACCCGCAGGCCACCGCTCCTGAGCGCTTCCAGGATCGAGACGCCAGCCGGCACTTCCACCGTCTGGCCGCTGCTGGCCAGCTTCACAATGAACGGCGTGTCGTCCGCGCGCGGCGCCGCGTCGGGATTGGAGAACGCCTCGAAATGCACCGCGGAGTCGGGCCAGTGGCCGCTCATGTCGCGCACCGCATCCATCAGCGGCAGCGGACCGCAGCAATAGACATGGGTTTGCGCGCCCGGCGTTTCCAGCACGTTCCAGAGGTCGTATGCCTGGTTCGGATCACCCTGATCGTGATGGATCACCACCTTGCCGCTGAACTCCGGGTCCTTGAGATCTTCAAGAAAGGGCGTGGTCGCCGGCGCGCGGCTCAGGTAATAGGTCTTGTACGACGCCTCGCCGCTCGCATTCAGATGGCGCATCATCGACATGATCGGCGTGATGCCGATGCCGCCGCCGATGAAGATGAATTTTTTTGCATTGTCTACGAGCGGGAACAGATTGCGCGGATGCGATACCTGGACCACGTCACCTGCATGCACATTGTCGGTCAGGTCTTTCGAGCCGCCCTTGCCGTTCTCTTCACGCTTGACGGTGATCACATAACGGTCGCGCTCGGCCGGATCGTTGCACAGCGAATAACTGCGCACGAGGCCGTTCGGCGAACTGATCGAAATATGCGCGCCCGCCGTGAATTCCGGCAAATCGGCGCCTTGCGGATCGCGCAGTTCAAATGAAAAAAAGCCGTCGGCGATCTGCTCGACGCTGCTCACGTTCAGGTTGGTCAGTTCTTCGGTCATGCTGGTCATGCTGTCTCCTTCTGTAATGCCGGCCCGCTGTTCAGGCGCGTTTTGTTTTCCGTGTGGCGCCTTCGGCCACCAGGCGGCCCAGTTCGCGCGTCGACGGCATGCGCCGTTCGCTATTGGTCGATGCGATTTCATCGCTCGCCAGATTGTCGATGATGGCCAACAGCACCTTGCGGGCGGTCTTGATTTCCGATTCCTTCAGGCCCTGGACGCTGATGGCATTGACTTCCACCGCCAGCGGCACCAGCTTTTCCTCCAGCGCGCGGCCTTGCGGCGTCAGGAATACGTAGCTGTTCTTCTTGTTGTCGGCCAGCTGGCGCCGGGTAATCAGGCCGAGTTTTTCCAGCGCCAGCAGCGCTGTATACGTGGTCGGCTCCATCACGCCTGCCAGCTCGCTCAGCGCACGTTGCGTCAGCCCGTCCGACTGCCACAGGATGCGCAGGAATGTCCACTGGCCGAAGGACACGCCGTGCTCAATCAGGCGTACCTGCAACGCGCGCACCAATGCGCGCGTTGCATCCTTGACCAGATGCGCCAGACGATCGTCGAAACCGGCCTCCTGCCAGTGCCGGAGATCGGCCCCGGTCTCTGGCTTCTCCGCGGCGGATTCGGGCTTTGTCATGGCAGGGACGGCGCTCAGATCTTGAAGGACTCGTAGGTTCCGGGATGGAACAGCTCGTCGACCGACATCAGCTTCGGCGACAGTCCTTGCGCGTGGTGATGCCGCACGAAGGTTTCCAGCGTGCGGCGATTTGCCGCGACGCCATAGGACCAGTAGTCCGTCCCCATCGAATCGCGCGCCGCCTTCAGCTGCTCTTCCACGAAAGGCAGTGTGACCTTGGTGGCGGAGGTGTCGCTCAGTTTTTCGATTGCGGCTGCTTTCGATTGCTCGAACGCCTTTTGCACCGCGGCCGGCAGCCACGGATGTGCGGCCGCCAGTTCCTTGCGGATGCCGACGATGTGCATGATCGGGAACACGCCGGTGCGTTTGTAATAATCCTTCGCCACCGCGGTCGGATCGTCGAACAGCCAGCCAATGTTCGGATTATCCAGGGCAGTACGGCTGGGTGGACGCGGCGCCATGAAGGCATCGATCTCGCCGCTGTCGAGCATTTCCGAAATCGTCTTGTCTTCCGGCGCGCTGACCATGTTTACACCCGGCGGCAGTTGCAGCTTGATCTTTTCAGGACGGCCGGGCTCGTCGATGCCGCCGCGCACCCAGGTCACGTCCTCGGGACGCACGCCGTAGTCATCCTGCAGCAGCGCGCGGGCCCAGACCATCGCGGTCAGCTGATATTCGGGCAAGCCGATGCGGCAGCCCTTCAGGTCCTCGGGGCGTTTGATGCGGTCCTTGCGCACGTAGATCGAGGTGTGGCGGAAGGCGCGCGACAGGAACACCGGGACCGCAATGTACGGGCTTTCACCCTTGGAATGCTTTACCAGATAGCTCGAGAACGACAATTCGCTGATATCAAAATCCATGCTGCGGAAGGCGCGGAAGAACATTTCTTCCGGCGACAGTGTCATGTAGACCGGATCGACGCCGTCGATCTGCACGCCGCCATCCAGCAACGCGCGGGTACGGTCGTAATCGCCCATGGCGATGGATAAGTTAAGTTTGGCCAATCTGATCTCCTGAGGTAATTGTAAGTGTCACGCCGCCGGCGTGTTGTAGGACGCTTCCAGCACCGGGCCGCTGCCGTCCCATACCGGCCTGGCCTCATAAGCGCGCCAGTCGATGGTTTTCGGCACGATCGCCTGGTAGGAACAGATGTCCGGCGTAATCGCCAGCTCGCCGGTGCCGATCGCGGGCCCGCCCTGCTGGAACGCGTTCACGGCTTCCAGCATCTGCTTGCGGAATTCAACCACGGCCAGGTCGCTGGCGCCGAGGCGGTCATTGGTGCGGTCGGCGATCTTGCCCATCGTGATCCACATCGCGATGTCCTGGTTCGGGAAGCCGCTGATGCCGGTGAAATTGCCGGCTTTCATGGCCTGGCGGTCTTGCCAGAAATGGTTGTCGGCATTGCGCAGCGGCCGGTACTTGTCGTCGAGGTCGACGCCGATGCGCTGCCCGAGGAACTTGCGCCAGGTTTCGGTTTCCGGCGTGTGGGCCGGATGGCCCCAGGCGATGAAGTAAAACGCGGTATTGGTGTCGTCCATCGGCACGTTGATGTTGGCGACGTTGTACAGGTTGTTAGGCGGGATCAGCGTCGTGGCCGGGGCGACGAACACGGTGCAGCGCACATATTCATTGGCCGCCGCATTGGTGATCGGACGGCGGATCGCCGCATAGCGGAAGCCGTAGCCGCCGCGCTGCATCTGCATGCGCGGCGCCTTGTCGGTCGACGGCCGCAGCCAGTTCTTGTCGGTGGCTTCGGCGCCGCCCACGCGGGCCGGCACAAAATCCGACGAATGCAGGCTGGAGCTGTGCGCGGAATCGATCGCGCCTTCGAGGATCTGGGCCCAGTTGCAGGGAATGAGCACTTTGGCAATACTGACACGCGTCTCCCTGGTTGGCGCCCAGGCCGGCGGCACGAACTCGGGCATGGTGTCGCTCTTGCCCATGTAGGTCCAGATCATGCCGCCCCACTCCTTGACCGGATATGCCAGGTGCTTGACCTTCTGCGTCAGCGTGCTGGCCGCGGGCTCGGAGACCATCTCGGTCACATTGCCTTCAACATCCATTTTCCAGCCGTGGTACAGGCAGCGCAGGCCGCTGTCTTCATTGCGGCCCAGTACCAGCGACACGCGGCGATGCGGACAATATTCATCCATCACGCCAACCTTGCCATCGGTATCCCGGAATACCACCAGGTCTTCGCCAAACACGCGCGCCTTGACCGGTGCGCCGTCAGGCTCGCTCACCTCTTCGATCAGACACACCGGCGTCCAGTGCCGGCGCATCAGTTGGCCCATGGGCGCATCACCTTCGACGCGGCATAACAGATCATTTTCTTCGTGGGTGAGCATTGTTGTCTCCTGGCTTGGTGAACTGCTCCGGCAGGTGTCGCGGGGAAAGCGAGCACGCCGTGAACGCCTTCATAAAAATACTTAGATATATAACCTTATTTATTATAAGCAGCAAAATCTTCGCTGTCCACCTGATTGATCAGAAATCCCCTAGCCCGCCAATGGTAGACTTTGGCGACACTGGACCAATTCGAGGCAAGCAGCATGAAACAGATCAAGGCAATTCTCCCGGCGCCCACGCATGGCAACTGGGTAGGCGACGGCTTTCCGATGCGCCGCGTGTTCGGCGAACGCGGCTTCACGCACGAAGTGAGTCCGTTCCTGATGCTGGCCTATGGCGGGCCGATGGTTTTCCCGCCCACCGGACAAAGGCGCGGCGTCGGGCCTCATCCGCATCGCGGTTTCGAGACGGTGACGATGAGCTTTCAGGGCGAGATAGAACATGTGGACTCGGCGGGCAACCGCGACGTGATCGCGCCGGGCGATGTGCAGTGGATGACGGCGGCCTCCGGCCTGATTCATGAAGAGATGCATTCGACCGCCTTCGCCAGGCAGGGCGGCACGCTCGAAATGATCCAGCTGTGGGTCAACCTTCCCGGCAAATTCAAGATGACGGCGCCGCGTTATCAGGCGATCGTCAGCAAGAACATTCCGATCGTCGAGCTGCCGCAGGACAGCGGCGCCGTGCGTGTGGTCGCCGGCGATTTTGACGGCATCAGGGGCGCGGCCGCCACCTATAGTCCGATCAACCTGTGGGATATCCGCCTGCGCGCCGGCAAGCGGACCGAACTGCTTGTGCCCGAAGGCGACACCACAATCGTATTTGTCCGCCAGGGTCAAATCAGGGCGGGAGAGAACACCTTGGGCGAGGCCGACGGCGCCCTGTTCGCGGCAGGGGGCACACGCATCGTGCTGGAGGCAAGCACCGATGCTGACATCCTGCTGCTGAGCGGCGAACCGATCGATGAACCGATTGTCGCGCATGGCCCGTTCGTGATGAATGCCGAGCATGAAATCCATCAGGCAATGACCGATTACCATAGCGGCCGCATGGGACGGATGACTGGCTGACCGCACCCCGGAAACCCTGCCGGACACGTCCGGCACCGCCCGTTTTATTGACAACGCTCAGGTCCCCCGCTTTTTTGGCCGGAATTCAGCCGATCAATGCGCCATCCTCCCCGGTCTAACGGGTAACAAGGAGGATGATTTCCATGGCGAACCTGAAACTGAAAACGTCCGCAGTGTTACTGGTCATGGCAGCGTTTTCTGCCCATGCACAAATGGAACGCTCCGAACCGAAGGTGATGCCGGTGGAGGAGCTCAAGGCGGACTATCTCAAATGCGACCGCCTGTCATCAAGCACCCTGCTGGATTTCGAGACTGCCGCTTATTGTTCTACGGTGAATGAGACGCTGCTCGCGCGCGGCTTTGACGGCAACTTCAATGAGATGCTGAAGTGGTGGCGCAGTGCCCGAAGTGAATGCGGAGACGATCCCGAATGCGCAAAATAACCCGGCATCATATTTTCAGCAGGCATTGTTATCCGAACCGTCGCTGCACATTCTCCGCCACACAGACTGGCTTGCCGCCGCCTTCACATTCCATCGTCACCTGAAAGGTAATCTGATATCCCGGATTGCCGTCGATCGGGGCCACGTCTTCCATGCTGAGCAACATGAAGCGGCCACGCACGCGGCTGTCCACCAGTAACGGTGTCGGGAAACGCACCTTGTTCAAACCATAATTCAAACCCAGCTTGACGTTGTCAATTGTCAGCGCGGTCTTGCTCAACAAAGGCAGCAGAGACAAGGTCAGAAAACCATGGGCAATGGTTTTGCCGAACGGTCCCTTGGCCGCGAGCGCCGGGTCGACATGGACCCAGTTGAAATCCCCCGTCGCCTCGGCAAACATGTCGATGCGGGACTGTTCCATCGTCACCCAATCACTGACACCAACTTCTTCTCCGACACATTCCTTCAACGCCTGCAACGAACTGAAATTACGCATGTTTTCTCCCGTGTTTACTGCCGGAGCGCGGCCGGGCCTGAAGACCGGCCGTGCTCCGGACATACCATTCTCAGTCCACTTTCGCGCCCGAAGCCTTCACGACCGGACCCCAGAATTCATAGTCCTTCTTGATCATTGCCGCGAACTGGTCAGGCTTGGTATATTTCGGATCGAACCCGAATCCCGAGAACTGTGTCACGAAATCCGGCGCACGCATGATTTTCTCCATCTCCATGCTCAAGCGGTCGACCACCTTCTGCGGCACGCCCGCCGGACCGATCAGGCCAATCCAGCCCAACACCACGTAGCCCGGAACGCTCTGCGAAATCGGTGGCACACCCGGTAGCTGGCGCGAACTGACGGGGCCGGTTACGCCCAATGGGCGCAGCTTGCCCTGCTGAATCCAGGGCAGCGAATTGGACGTGACGTCAAACATGAAGGTGAGCCGCCCAGCGACCAGGTCCGTCATCGCCGGCCCGGTTCCGCGGTACGGCACATGCGTGAACTTGGCCCCGGTAAGGCTGGCCAGCAATTCGGCCGACAGATGGTTCGACGAGCCATTGCCGGACGATCCGAAGTTGAGCTTGCCTGGATTGTCCCGCGCCGCCTTGAGCAAGTCGCCCATCGTCTTGTAAGGCTCATTCGCATTGACGACCAGCACATTCGCGTACTCACCCAACAGCGTAATCGGCGTGAAGCTTTTCACCGGGTCGTATCCCGCTTTCGAATACAGGTGCGGTGCGATGGCAAAGGTGCCGACAGCGGCCATGCCGAATGTGTAACCGTCCGCCGGCGCCTGCGCCATGCGCGCGGTGCCGAGGGTGCCGCCACCGCCGCTGACGTTTTCCACGATCACAGTCTGGCCCAGCGCCTCCTGCAGCTTTGCCGCCAGCACGCGTATCGGAGGATCGGAAGAGCCGCCAGCCGGGAATGGAACGATGATCTTGATCGTTTTTGTGGGCCATGCGTCCTGGGCAAAGCCGGTGCTGGCGCCGCCCATGGCAAGCGTTGCCGCCAGCACGGATTGAAGCAGTTTTCCCATTGTCATTTACTGTCTCCTGAATGGTTATTGTTGAACGAGCTGCTACTGCGAAAATGATGCTGGTGCGCCGGGACCCACGATCAGGGCGTCGAGCGCGTATGCGCCCTGGCCGCGCGGCAGGACGACGAATGGATTGATATCGACTTCATTAACCAAACCTCTATAGGCAAGCGCGAAATCGGACAGCCGAACCAGCGCCCGCGCCAGCACGTCAATGTCGGCGGGCGGCGCGCCGCGCACGCCTTCCAGCAACCGATAACCGCGGATTTCAGAGATCATTGAACGTGCTTCGCTCTCATCGAACGGCGCCAGCCGGAAAGCGACGTCGCGCAGCACTTCGACGTGAATGCCGCCGAGACCGAACATCACGACCGGGCCGAACACGGGATCGGTGAAGATGCCGCAAATCGTTTCAATACCCGCTTTGCACATCGGTGAAACCAGGACGCCGGTCAGGCGCGCGCCGGGAACCAGTTTTGCAATCCGGTCGAGCAAGGCAGTCGCTTCAAGCTCGGCATCCAGCGGCGTCTGGACATTGAGGATGACACCGCCGACCTCGGTCTTGTGCGTGATATCTGGTGACACGATCTTGAGCACGACAGGACAACCCATTTCAGCCGCGGCCTGTCTTGCTCCCGGCCCGTCGTGCACGATTTTCTCCGGCAGGACCGGTATTCCCGCGGCGGCGAGCAGCGCCTTCGCGGCATGTTCGTCGAGCACCGCCGGCAGACGCCGGTCCGGCAACGGCTTATCGGCAGAGGGTGGCGCGCTGACGGCGCCATCGCCAGCAGCGGCGGCGAAGGATTCGGCGAATCCGGCCAGCGCGGAGATGGCGGCAATCGCGCAGTCGCAATCTTCAAACACGAGAAAGCCGGCAGCCTCATAACGCCGCACTACCTCGATCGGAGCGGCAAGCGACAGTACGATCAGCCGCTCCGGGAAGCGAACGCGCAGCCGGATCAGCGCCTGCAGGATCGGATCGCCCAGGCGCGTGACAGCGGGTACGCTGGAGAACAGGCAGATCAGCGACTGGTAGCCGCCTTCGGACAAGGCGACGTCGATGCACTTGCCGGTCAGTTCCGGATCGTTCACCACCTGCGCCGTCACATCGATCGGATTGGCGGTGCCGGCAAAGGAAATCAGCGCCTTGATCTGCGCCTGCCCGGCCGGGTTCAGGGGCCTGACATCCAGCTGATAACGCTCGGCCGCGTCGGCCGCCTGGATGCCCAGGCCACCCGACAGCGTGATGATGCCGAGGCTGCGATCGGCCGGGAAAATGCCGTGCGCACAGGCACAGGCCGTGTCAACCAGCTGCTGAATGCTGTCCGCCCGGTACACGCCATACTGGCGCATGACCGCGTCATAGACATCGTCCCGCCCTACCAGCGCACCGGTGTGGGATGCGGCGGCAAGACCGCCCGCATTCGAGCGCCCGACCTTGATCATGACGACTGCCTTGCCGTTGCGGCGCGCGGTCTCGAGCGCGTGTATGAATGTGGCGCCATCCCGAATCGCTTCGGCGTAGGCCACGATCACTTTTACCTTGGGCGACTGCGCGAGCCAGAGCATACACTCGGCAACGTCGACATCGGTCTCATTGCCCGTGGTGATCCAGTAGTTGAGGCCGACATTGCGCTGCCGGAAAAGATACACCAGATGGCTGCCGCAGGCGCCGCTCTGGCTGGCAATCGCAATCGGCCCCGGTTCCGGCGTGTCCTTGTCGAACGCCTGCGAGAAGGTGCCGAAAAATCCGAGCCCGGAGTTGAAGGCGCCAAGACAATTCGGTCCCAGCACACGCATGCCGGACTGGCGTCCGAGGCTGGCGATCGCCGCCTGGCGAGCCGCACCTTCGGGCCCGGTTTCCGCAAATCCGGCCGAGAAAATAATGGCGGCCTTCACACCTTTGCGGGCGCAGGCTTCGATCGCCGTGACGACCTGCTCGGCCGGCAGCGCAATGATCGCGACATCGACAGGGAACGGAATCGCCGCCACATCCGGATAGGCCGCGAGGCCCTGCACGGTGCTGCGGTTCGGATTGACCGGATAGACGGCGCCGGCAAAACCAGCTCTCTTCAGATATTGCAGCGGCCGTCCGCCGATACGGGACGGGTCGTCCGAGGCGCCGATGACAGCGACCGATTTCGGCTCGAACAGCGCGCTCAGTGATGAGAATTTTTTTGCCGGATCGCGTTCGACCGGCAGTTCTTCCAACGGGCTTGCGGGCAGCGTTATCACGGCGCGAGGTCTCCCTTCGGCATGCCAACCGGTGGCGGCGACATCGCGTTACGTTTCGCTTCAACGTACACAGGATCCTTGGGGGCCAGTTGCAGGCACAGCACTTCCAGTCCGGCAGCACCCGCGGTGATGATATACGGTTTTTCGTCACTGGACACAAACAGACTTTCCCAGCGGCCCAGCTCGGTTTTCTCATGCAGCAAACCGCCGTTGAGGACAACATGGAACTGCCCGCCTCCGGTGGCCGGATCAATGCCGCTTGCCTGCGCGCCGGGAGGCAGCCGCAACACGCGCGCGGAAATGCCGTCGGGCTGCAGCGGAATAAGATCCTGGGTTTCCACGGCAGCCAGGGCAGCGATCGTTTCCGCGCCGGCGAGCGGCATCGGATCGGTCGAGAAGTGGCGCTTGGGACCACGAACCATCTTGCTGCGATCGGTGACGGGCATCGTGCCGGTTTCGAAGACAGACCGGATCGTGAAGTAGGACAGCCCTTCCGGACCGGAGATCAGCGGGCCGTAGCCGGTGTAGGCGCCGGCATAATGGACGGTCACCGCCCGGATCGCGTGCGATCCTATCCGACCCTCGCCCTCCACAAAAACCTGGAACTGGTTTTCCGCATGAAAATGCGCGTACAGCGTGGTGTCGGGCGGCTGCTCGACCATAAAAACGGTGGGCGACAGGATCGGATCCTGGTCGGTTTCGAGCCATTCGCTTTTATAGAAGACATTGCCTTCGACAACCACCTGCCGGCGCCGCTTTTCGGCATGACTTGCGCTTCCCAGAACGATCATTTCATTCTCCGCATGGCGTTTTACAACGATTCGACTATGTGATCACAGCGCAAGGTCGCCGCTCAGCAGCCGCTTGGCAATGGTGCGTTTCTGTATTTCGGTGGTGCCGTCCGGTATCCGCATCGAGCGTGCATAACGGTAGCCGTCTTCGAGACGCAATTCATTGGTCAGTCCCATGCCGCCATGGATCTGGATACACCGGTCCATCACGCGGTTGAGCATCTCGGTGCTGTAGGCCTTGACCATCGAAATCTCGGCCTCGACGGATAACCCGTTATCGATGCGCCAGGCGCAATTGCGGATCATGTTCTTGGCGGCGTAGATTTCCATCGCGCATTCCGCAAGCATGAACTGGATCGCCTGATGGTCGGCAATCGGACGGCCGAAGGTCTGGCGCTGTTTTGAATACTCCACGCCCTGCTTCAGCGCCCATTTGGCCAGTCCCAGCATCTGGCCGGCCATGCCGACCCGGCCCTTGTTGACGCCCTTGATCGCCACCGACAGGCCCTTGCCTTCCGCACCCAGCCGGTGATCGTCGCGTACCCGCACCGCATCGAGCGTGATGACGCCAATGTCGGAACCGAGATGGCCCATCACCGATATCACGCGCGGCACGTTGAATCCGGGCGTCTTGACATCGACCAGGAAGCCGGTAATGCCGCCCTTGCGCTGGCGGCAGAGTTCGGGGTCGGTGATCGCAAACACCATCGCATAGTCGGCGTAAGGCGCGTTGCTGATCCATTGTTTGGTGCCGGTGATCAGCCAGTCGTCGCCATCGCGCACCGCGCGGGTCTTCATGCCGTAGACGTCGGAACCGGCATCGGGCTCGCTGAGGCCGAAGCACAACATCTTGTCGCCGGAGGCAAGCTGGTCGCGGTACAGGGCAAACACGGACGGATCGAGGCTGGTCAATACCGGCGAGAGCCCGTTGGTGAACGGCGACGGCAGCACGATCGGGTGAATCAGGTGGCGGCCGGGGCCGACATGTTCGTGCAGCACTTCCTGGATACTGACCGCGGCAACCGCACCCATCTCGTCGCCGCCGAGGATCTCCGGTGCAAACAGGTTATAGAAGCCGAGCTCGGCCGAACGCATCCGGATGGTGCGGCGCAGTGCCAGCACCTCGTCGGCATAACGGCCGTCGGCATTGAATATGGTCCGCTCGCTGGCCAGCAATTCACGATTCGCCTCTTCGATCGGCACCACTTCACGATCGATGAACTTGATGATCGCATCGCCTACCGCGACAATTTCTTCAGGAATTGAAAAATCCATTTACGCTGCGCCTTTCGTGGTGGAGGCCGTTTCGTCCGTCGTGCACGGCACGAACTTGGGCAGGCTCACTTCTTCGTTCACGTCTTCGTATTGCACTGCCACACGCTGGCCGATGCGCACGCTGTCGGGCGGGCAACCGACGATGTTGGTCATCATGCGCGGACCTTCGTCAAGCTCGATGATGGCAACCACATACGGTGCGTCCGGCTTGAAGGCCGGGCCTGCCGGACGCCGCGCGATGGTGTAGCTGTAGACAGTGCCGGTGCCCTTGGCCTGGAACCAGTCGACGGCGTCGGAATGGCAATGCGGACACAGCTCGCGCGGATAAAAATGATAGCGGCTGCAATCGCGGCAATGCTTGATCAGCAACCGGTGTTCGCAGGCGGCACGCCAGTAAGGCGCGGTGTCGGGATCGATGATCGGTAACGGTTTTTCATACATGATCGTATAACTCCTGTCAGTTGCGCGAGAGGATGCACGTCGAGCCGCTCGACAAGGTGCCTCCGGTTCCATGCACCAGCGCGGTGCTGGCGTTGGCGACCTGGCGCTCGCCGCACTCTCCGCGCAATTGGCGCACCGCCTCGATGAGGAGGAAAATACCGAACATGCCGGGATGGCAGTAGGACAAGCCGCCGCCGCTGGTATTGAGCGGAAATGCGCCGCCAGGCGCGGTGCGCTGGCCGGAAACGAACTGGCCGCCCTCGCCCCTGGCGCAGAAACCCAGCGCCTCGAGCGTCAGCAGGACCGTGATGGTGAACGAATCGTAGATCTGGACCACATCGATCTGGTCATGGGTAATGCCCGCCATCGTCATCGCATTGTGGCCGGATATTTCCGCCGGAATCAGCCGTGCCGCATCGGGCATCGCGGCCACTGTCCACTGCGTGTGGGACTCGCCGTAACCACGCACGTGAATCGGCTTTACGCCCAGCGCGCGCGCATGTTCGGCGGTGGTCATCACGACCGCGCCGGCGCCATCAGTCACGAGGCAGGAATCGAGCAAATGCAAGGGGTCGCTGATCATCGGGCTTGCCAGCACGTCGCTGATTTCCAGAATATCGCGATGCATTGCGGCCGGGTTCAGCGACGCCCACTTGCGTGTAGCGACGGCAATTTCCGCCAGTTGTTCGGAGGTAGTGCCAAATTCGTGCATGTGCCGCATGGCGGCGATCGCGTAGCCGCCGACCGGCGTCGGCAATCCCCACGGCGCTTCGAACTGCATCGTCAGCGCCGCGGGACGGCCGGCCAGGTTGCGGCTGCGTTCGCTTTTCTGCACGCTGCCGTAGGTGATCAGCGCCACCTCGCAGTTGCCGGCCTCGATCGCCATCGCCGCATGGCCGACATGCGACTCGAACGCCGAACCGCCGATATTGGTGCCATCCATGAAGCGCGGCACGATGCCCAGGTATTCACCGAGCGTGACCGTCGGCAGCATGCCGGCGCCGGGCAGGCCCCACATGCCGGCGGTCAGCAGGCCATCGACATCGGCCATGTTCAGTCCGGCGTCCTTCAACGCCATGTGCGCTGCGCGCGCCTGCGCCTGCAGCGGCGACATCGGCGTCAGCACCATGCCGTCTTTCAGCGGCAGGTCGGCCACGCCGACGATGACAGGTTCCCTTGAACCGCGGTCTTTGCGTGCCATCAGATCGGATCCCATGAAAAGACTTCAGGCGAACGGTCGAGCGGCGCGAACGAATTGCGGAAGGCCGGCACCAGGTGTTCGGCGATGGTCTGCGGCGTCCAGCCGTCGCCGCGGTGGACCGAGCGGATCGGCCGCGGATGGCTGATCAGGAAAATCTCATTCTTGCGCACCGCCAGGATCTGGCCGTTGACATCATGCGCGGCATCGCTGGCCAGGAACACCGCGAACGGCGCGATCTTGTCCGGCGTCATGGCCTTGATCTTGTCCAGCCGCTCCTTCTGCTCCGGCGTGTCCGGAATGCTGCCGACCATGCGGCTCCAGGCGAAGGGTGAAATGCAGTTGGAACGCACGTTGTAGCGCTGCATGTCGAGCGCAATCGATTTCGACAAGCCGAGTATGCCCATCTTGGCGGCGGAATAATTGGCCTGGCCGAAGTTGCCGACGATGCCGGCGGTAGACGTCATGTGGACAAACGCGCCGGATTTCTGGGCGCGGAAATGTTCGGCGGCGGCACGGCTGACATAGAAGCTGCCGCGCAGGTGCACGTCGATCACGAGATCGAAATCCTCGGGCGACATCTGATGGAAAATCTTGTCGCGCAGGATGCCGGCGTTATTGACGACAGCGTCGATGCGGCCGAAGGTGTCGACCGCCGCCGCCACGATGTTCTGCGCGCCCGACCACTTGGCGACGCTATCGTTGTTGGCGACTGCTTCGCCCCCTCTGGCGCGAATTTCCGCCACCACGTCGTCGGCCGGCGACACGCTTGCGTCCTCGCCGGACACCGACACGCCCGTATCATTCACCACAACTTTGGCGCCGTGCTGCGCCATCAGCAGCGCGATTTCGCGCCCGATACCGCGTCCGCTACCGGTGACGACCACCACCTTGTCCTGCATCGTTTTCGTATCCAAGTGATCTCCTTCTTATACTGTTTCATTTACATGTTTGCTTGTACGTACAGGGTACCATGTGGCGCTGGAATCTGCGAAGCCTTAATCGCTTTTCAGGATTCCGCAGGCCCCTTTGCAAGGCGAATCCGCATCGAATAACTGAACGATTCCGCGGGATGCACGGACCGGCTCACCTCCAGCAATTGTCCATCGGCGGCATAATAATGGCGCACGATCCGCAGCACGGGATCGTGCGGCGCGATCATCAGGATCTTCGCCTCCGCCGGCGTGGCCCTGGTAGCGGTAATGTCCTGGGTAATCTCGACGATGGACTTGCCCAGCACACTCTCGAACAGGGACAGGATCGGACCACCCGACTCTTTCATGTGGTTCAGCACCGAACCGAATATGGAAGGGATGAAAATCTCGGATGAGGCGACCCGCGCCTTCTTGCGCTTGGAAAAACGGGTTGTCGTAATGCGCCACCAGCGCTCTCCCGCCTTGCATCCGATCCAGGCAGCCAGCGCGGGGTCAACCAGGATTTCCGACTTGCCTGTGATCTCGACCGCTGTGTTGGCCGCATATTGAAGCAGGTCGTCGAGCGAATCGAAGGATTGCGCATAGCGGACCGGCACACTGTTGGCGCGCACGATATTGCCGACACCCTGATGACTGGAGATCAAACCCATTTCATGCAGCGTCGTCATGGCAATGCGGATCGTATGGCGGCTTACCGCAAACGAGTGCGCCAGCTCGTTTTCGGACGGCAGCGGCAATCCGATCGGGTATTTCCCACTCTGGATATCAGTGGACAGCACATGCGCAATCAGCGCACGCTTGGTTCCCGCAACGGGAGCAATTTTTTTAACCACGTGATGTCTTTCTAACATAATGAACAGGTCGTGGGCAGAGACCAGACCTGCTTTGGCGCCGCAATCATTTGCCGAACAGGCCGGCCAGCCAGTCCGCTGAAGACGCCGTCTCGTCAAGATGCAAACCCTGCTCAAACATAACACGCGCATCCGCGCTCGCGAGCCGCGGCATGCCGCGGCTGAAACAGTCAGTCCATTTTTCCTGCAGCTGTGCGACGGTAATCGGATCGCCCTGCGACCCGGGCGACGGTGTGATCGTTTTCGACAGCATGCGTCCGTCATGCAGGATCAGTTCAACGCTGACCGGCGCATTGCCAAGGTCGCTCCCTTCATTGGAGGCAACACCTTCCTCGATCACCGTCACATCGTGCAGGCGGGCCTGGACTTCGGGTCGCAGCACGGCTGCATCAAGGAAGCTTGCCAGGTTGATGCGGCCATCAAGAATGCTGGCGACCACCGCGTAAGGAGCGCTGAATTTGCCGTTTAGGCCGCTGCGGGGATATGGATGGTTGAGCGGCCGAGTCCCGCCGGGAGCCATGCGCACCATCACGCTTTGCACCTGGTCGAGCGAAATGCCATGTTCACGCCGCAGCGCCAGGCTGGCCTCGATGATTTTGTGCAGCATGTAGCAGCACGGGTAGCGTTTCTGTTCGAAGCCCGGGTCCTGCAGCACGAACGGCGCGCCAAAAGCGACCTCCGCCGGCCAGGTGTCGGTAGCACCTCCGGAAAATGCATGCAGGAAGCCGCCGGCTTCAAAGACGTCGGCAGCACCCTCGATGCCGCCTTGCGCGAGCTGGACCGCGCGCAGCGCATTGGCGGCGGCCAGTCCTACATGCAACGGCTTGACCATGCTGCCGAAGTTGGTCCGCAGTCCGCTCGACATGCTGGCGGCGATCGACAGCGCATGCGCGGTCTGCGTCCGGTTCAGCCCCATCAGCCGGGCGAGGGCGGCGGCGGCGCCGAGGTGACCGAGGGTCGCGGTAGCATGAAAACCAAGCTCGTAATGGCGGAATCCCATCGCCTGTCCGACGCGGATCAGGACTTCCGTGCCGATGCAAAAGGCGGTAATGAAGGCACGGCCGGTCGGCGCCGTTTTCACCGCGCCGGCGCCGATCGCGGCCACCATCGCCGACAACACCGGCGCACTGGGGTGGCACACGGTGACCATGCTGACATCGTCATAGTCGAGCATGTGGCTGGCGGTGCCGAACAGGATTGCCGCATCATCGGCCCGGTATTTTTTAACGCTCCATGGCGGCGCCCAGGCCGCCGCTTCCTGCGACACCGGCAATGACTCGCCCAGCAAACGAATGGCGTCTTCCGCGCTGCCGGCAATCGTGACCGCAAGCGTATCGAGGATGGCGCTGACGGCATAGGTGCGGGTCGCAGCCGGCAACTCCCGCTCATCGAAGTCGCAGATGAAGCGGGCCAAGCAGGCATTGACGGTGTCGTTCATCTTGATGGCTTCCATGATTAGCGATTTCTCCAGCGCGGTGCGCGCTTTTCATTAAATGCGGCTACACCTTCGAGCCGGTCATCCGAGGACACCAGCACGTTGTAGGCCGCAATGTCCATTGCGTAGCCGGTGTGAAAATCGACCTCGCCGCCGCGCGATGCGCTCAGTTTCGTATAACGCACCGACATCGGCGCCGCCTCGACGATGCGCCGCGCGATCGCAAGCGCGGCGGCTACCGCGCCGCCCGCTGCCGTCAGTTCATTGACCACGCCCCACGCCGCCGCCTCGGTGCCGGAAAATTTATCGCCGGTGTACAGCAGCTGCTTGGCACGCCGCATGCCGGCTGCGCGCACCAGGTTCTGCACACCGCCGCCGCCGGGCAGGATGCCGCGCTTGACTTCGGCCAGCGAAAAGGTCGCCGCCTCCGACGCGACGATGAAATCGGTCATCATCGCCAACTCGAATCCGCCGCCATGCGCATGGCCTTCGACCGCCGCGATGACCGGCAACGGAAAATCCTTGACCGCCAAAAACACCTCTTCGATGATCTGGTGCTGCTTGCGCCAGGTGTCGTCGCTCATGCCGTTGCGCTCCTTCAGATCGCCGCCGGCCGAGAATGCCCGCGTCCCCTCGCCCGTGAGGATCAGCACGCGCAGGGCGTCGTCATAGGCGAGCTGATGCAGCGCGGTGCGCAACTCGTAGTACATCGCGGTATTCATCGAGTTCATCACGTCAGGCCGGTTGATGACCAGCATGCTGATGCCATCGGCTGGCGCGGTGCCTGGGGCCGGTTCGATTCGCAAGGTGTCGAATTGCATCGTATCTCCCGGGTGTGGAATGTGTTGTCAGTATGAGCGTGGCATGCCGAGGATGTTTTGCGCGACTTGCGCCAACACCAGGTTGTTCGAGATCGGCGCGGTGCGGAACAGCCTGGCTTCCTTCCATTTGCGTTCAATATGGTACTCGCTTGCGAAGCCATAACCGCCAAAAGTGCTCATCGTCGCTTCCGCCGCTTCCCACGATGCTTCGCTGGCCAGGTATTTGACCATAGTCGCTTCCTGCCCGCATGGCAGGTTGCTGTCGAACAGGGATGCCGCCTTGTTGCGCATCAGTTCGGCCGCCTGCACGTTCATGTAGGCTTTTGCAATCGGGAACTGGATGCCCTGATTGGCGCCGATCGGCCGCTCGAAGACCATCCGATCGCACGCGTATTTCGTCGCCTGCTGGACAAACCATTTACCATCGCCGATGGATTCGCTGGCGACCAGCAGGCGTTCCGAGTTCAGCGAGTCCACCAGGTACTGGAATCCCTTGCCTTCCTCGCCGATGCGCGCATCGTCGCTCACCTCCAGGTTGTCGATGAACACCTGGTTGGTGTGATGGTTCAGCATGGTCTTGATGGGCGTTGCCTGCAATGACTTGCCGGCCTTCTCGATGTCGACCAGGAACAGGCTCAGCCCATCGGTTTTTTTCTTCACTTCCTCATACGGCGTCGTGCGCACGATCAGCAGGTACATGTGCGACTGGAGGTAACGCGAAGTCCAGATTTTCTGACCGTTGATCACATATCCGCCGTCCACTTTGCGGGCGAAGGTCTTGATGCGCAAGGTGTTGGAGCCGGCATCCGGTTCGGTGACGCCGAAGGCTTGCAGGCGCAGGCTGCCGTCGGCGATGCGCGGCAGGTACTTGCGTTTTTGCTCTTCGCTACCGTGGCGCAGGACCGAGGCCATCGTGTACATTTGCGCATGGCAGCAGGCGCCGTTGCCGCCGCTTGCATTGACTGTTTCCAGGATCACGCAGGCATCCATGATACCGAGGCCGGATCCGCCGTACTCTTCCGGGATCAGCGCCGCGAGCCAGCCGGCCTCGGCCATCGCCGACACGAATTCTTCCGGATAAGCGGATGCCTCGTCGCATTGCCGCCAATAATCAAGCCCGAAATTCGCGCACAGCGCGCCGACAGCGGTGCGAATTTCTTCCTGGGTGTCGCTATATGCAAAATTCATGGGTTACCTGCCTCCGGGTGAGAGAAATGGATGATCGTTATCCGCGCAATGGCGTCGTCATGCAATGACGGTGCGCTGCCGGAGGCTGGCGATTTCCGCAGCCGTATAGCCGTGCGCCGCGAGTATTTCATCAGTATGTTCGCCCAGCGCAGGCGGTTTAATCCTTGCGCTGCTGCGTTGTCCATTGGCCGACAGAGGCAGCGCAACCACCTTGTGCTGCGGTGCACCCTCAACCGGCATGTCGACGATCATCCCGGCCGCATGCACCTGCTCATGCGAAAGCGCCTGCGACAGGTTGTTCATTTCGCTGCACGGCGCGCCTACCTTGCGCAAGGCATCAACCGCGCTTGCGGTTGTCATCACGCTGGTCCGCTGCGCCAGCAACTCGTGCACGAGAGTGCGCTGCGCAACGCGCCGGCTGTTGGTGACAAATCGATCGTCGGTTGCCAGTTCCGGACAGCCGAGCGCCTCGCACACCTTCACGAACAGTCGATCGTTGCCGGCTGCGATAAAGACATTGCCATCGGAAGTTTTAAACAATTCGTAGGGCGAGGTCATCGCCATCGCCGATCCCATTTTTTGCGGCAGCTTGCCGGAGGCGAGATAACCGGCAATAAAAACCGTCATCCAGGACAGGCCGGTATCGAGCAGGCTGGCACGCACTTCCATGCCCTCGCCGGTGCGGCTTTTATGCAAGATCGCGCCGACGATGCCCAGCGCCGCCCACATGCCTGTGCCCATGTCGATCAGCGAAACGCTGACACGCACCGGATCGTCGTCGGGATTGCCGGTCACGCTCATGATGCCGCTGAATGCCTGCATCAGCGGGTCGTAGCCCGGCATTTCACGCAAGGGCCCGGCTTCGCCGAAGGCGCTGATGGCGCAGTAGATCAGGTCCGGCTTCACCTGCTTCAGGTCGTCGAAACCGAACCCGCGCGCCTCGGCACTGCCAGGCTTGAGCGAGTGGATCACGACATCGGCGCTAGCGGTCAGCTTGTGCAATACGGCCAGGCCTTCGCTGCTGTCGAGGTCGATGCAGATGCTTTTCTTGTTGCGGTTGAGCGCCAGGAAGGTCGACGATTTGCCGCCGATTTCCGGCGGCTGCCAGGCGCGCGTGTCGTCGCCGCCCCTGGGCCGCTCGACCTTGATGACCTCGGCGCCGAAATCACCCAGTATCTGGGTGCAAAAGGGTCCGGCCACATTCTGGGTCAGATCGACGACGCGGCATCCCGCAAGGATTTTTTCAATCATAGGTTGGCGCCAGAAGGCAATAGTGAATTAATTAAAAAGCGGGAGTCACGCTGATTTGCCGGCTTGTGTTTTATTTGACTGGTTGTACGTACCATTGGCATGGTAAGCGTTAGCGATCAAGGATGTCAACCGATTAATCGGCAGGTATGCAAATGCTCAATTCGATTGACATCGATGATTGGCGCCGCCTACTATTGCGCTTGTACGCACAAGCGGTTGGGCGTACTTCAGGCAGTTGCGCCGCAAGCAAAAAACGTCTCCCGGAATCGAACCAAAATCAAGGTAATGCTGAATGAAAGTGTGTGTATATGGCGCCGGCGCGATCGGCGGCAACCTGGCGGTTCAACTCATGTCGCTGCCGGCAATTGAAGTCTCGGTGGTGGCCCGTGGCGCGCACCTCGATGCGATTCGCGCGCGCGGCTTGAAACTGGTCACGCCGAGTGAAGAGCGCGTGGCCTTCCCCGCTGCCGCGACCGATAATCCTGAGGAACTGCCGCCTCAGGATATTGTGTTCATTACACTCAAGGCCCATGCCCTAGTCGCGATCGGGCCGCGCATTGCCCGCCTGCTCAAACCTGATGGTCATGCGGTGTTTGTAACCAATGGCCTGCCGTGGTGGTGGCATCATGGTTTGCCCGGCGTTCCACGCAACATGGCGCTGGTCGATCCCGATAGCTCGCTGTGGACAGGACTCGGCGCGTCGCGCAGCCTTGGGTGCACAGTTTATTCAATGAACGAGGTTACCGGACCCGGCGAGATCTACCATCGGGGCAACAACAGCTGGATAATGGGAGAGCCCGACAACCAGATGAGCGGGCGCCTGGAAAAAACGGTCGGCCTGCTCCGCCGCGCAGGCCTGGCCGCGGAGGCTTCATCGGATATCCGCCTGAACGTTTTGACGAAACTTCTGCGCAATGCGGCCCTGAACCCGATCTGCGCGCTGACCCGGCTTGATGTACAGCAGGTGGCGGGGCGGGCCGACCTCGTCAGGCTGAGCCGGTGC
Organism: Pseudomonadota bacterium; assembly: GCA_040387375.1. Taxonomy (GTDB): domain Bacteria; phylum Pseudomonadota; class Gammaproteobacteria; order Burkholderiales; family Burkholderiaceae_D; genus JAZKDW01. The sequence continues at coordinate 43,090 of JAZKDW010000036.1, read as the reverse complement.
CTGACGGAAGAAGCCGCCAACACTGCCTTGGCCATGGGATGGGACCTGAGCGCGTGCCTGGAAACAGAAGCGCAGGCGCTCCAGAATGGCGGCGCGATCAGGGGCGACAAGGTAATGGGAACCAAGCCTTCCATGCTGCAGGACGTGCTGGCATCCCGGCCCACCGAGGTCGATGCCATCCTGGGCGAATTGCAGCAATTCGCACGTGATCACGGAGTGGCGACCCCGACGATCGACCACGTGTACGCTCTCTTGAAAGGACTCGATGCCAGCATGCGCCAGCTTGCCTGATGCAAGCCGTCGTCATGTTGTGGCTCGCGCTCACTCCCTGTATGACTGGTCCTGGCGGTCAAGCAGGCGCAGCATCGCGTCCCATTCCATCACGCCAAACGGACGGCGGGTATTCGGCTCGAATTGCCGCGCCGTCTCTTCGACGACTTCCCTGGATGGCAGGATCAGTTCGGCGCCCGTACTCATGGCTTCGACCTGGATCTTGCACGCCTGGTCGAGCATGTAATGCGTGTTGAAGGCCTCGGCGATGGTCGGGCCGCAGGCGATCACGCCATGGTTGCGAAGCAGCATGGCATTGCGCGCGCCGAGTCCGGCGACGAGGCTTTCGCGTTCGCCGATGTTCACCACCGTTCCCTGGCAATCGTGATAAGCGAGACGACCGTAAAAGCGCATGGCAAGGATTGAAAGCGGTAACAGGCCTTGCTTCATCGCCCCCACGGCGATGCCGGCCCGGCTATGCGAATGCAATACGCAGTGGACGTCGGGGCGCGCCATGTGAACGGCGCCGTGGATGATGAAACCCGGATAGTTGATGCCATAGTGTGTGTTGGCGCGCAAGGTGAACTCGCCATCGTGATTGATCTTGTGCAGATTCGACGCCGTGATCTCGCTGTAATGAAAGCCGTATGCATTGATCAGGAATTCGTCGGGGGCATCCGGCACGCGCGCGGTGATGTGGTTGTAGATCATGTCGGTCATGCCGTACATCGCCACCAGCCGATAGGCCGCCGCCAGGTTGACGCGGGTCTGCCATTCTTCATCGGATACCTGGTCACGAATCGGGCGCGAATGGATCAAGCCAGGGGCTTGCATGCCCAGGATCGATCCATCGTTCGTTAGCTTGGGATTGAGGATTGTTGGCTCCATTGTGCTCTCCTTGTTCTTGTTCGTGCAGGAGCCTGCCGCCGGCGCGCGGCACGGTTCCACGTCCGCGACGATTATTGCGCTTCGAGATTGGCATCCTTCGCCAGCTGTTTCCATTTGACGATTTCATCGGCGACAAAGGTCTTGAGCTGGCCTGGCTTCATTGGCATCGGCGCGAAACCCGTGATGGCCAATTTCTGAGTGACATCGGGCGTTTTTATCGCAGCGGCGATGCCCGTGCTGAGGGTCTCGATCACCTGCGGCGGCATTCCCGCCGGTCCGGCGACGGCAACCCATGCCGCAATATCAAATCCTGGCAATGTCTCGGCCAGGGTCGGCCAATCGGGTACCAGGGAGTTGCGCTTCTCGGTGTTGATTGCGAGGGGGCGCAAGCGTCCTCCCTTGCTCTGTGCCATGGCATTGCCGATATCGATGAAAGTGAAATCGAGTGTGCCGCCGATCACATCGTTTGCCGCAGCGGGCATTCCCTTGTAGGGTGCGGCCAGCACATCAATTCCCGCCATCCTGTTGAGCATCGCGAGCGAAACCTGCGAACTGGAAGAGCCATAACCGGCACTCAGCTTTCCAGGCCTCTGTTTTACGTAGGCGATGAACTCCGCTACCGTTTTTGCCGGAAAATCCGGCCTGACCATCAGCACCAGAGCAGTGATCGCGACGCCCGCGATCGGAGACAAATCCTTGTTCGGGTCATACGGAATGTTCTTGAGCAGCGCGACGTTGGACGACAGCGCCGAATTTGATGAGAACAGGAGCGTATAACCATCAGGTACAGCGCGCACCACCTCCATCGCACCGATCGATCCGCCCGCCCCGGGCTTGTTGTCAACGACAAAAGGCTGGCCAAACGTGGCCTGCAATTGCTGGCTGATCACGCGTGCGGAGAGATCGGTCGCGGTTCCAGCGGGAAAAGGGACAACCACTCTTACCGGACGCGAAGGATAATTCTGCGCGGAGGCCAACGAGCTGAAACAAACAAGCAAGGTGCCGGCGGCAATTCTTGTAGCGGCCTTCATGAAATTCATCTTGTCTCCTGATTTTTATTTGACTGCTTGTACGTACCACTGTCATGGTAAGCGCCAGCAAGCCTGGATGTCAATCGATTAATCGGCCGACATGGCAAGCGAAAATCAGACGCGGGGCATGATGTGAAGAGGTTGCCGGGCGCGGAGTCCGGCCTGGATTTCACTGAGTTGTGACCGGCGAGGAGCGAACGTCATGCGCGGCGTCGTACATGCCGCGTTATTCAGCATCTGCCGCAGTCGGCTTGCGGCGGAAGGCCACCTCCAGCGCGAATATACTGGCGATCTGGTTCAGCGAATTGATAGTCGGGTTGCCGGTTCCTGCTTCAATTTTCCTTGATTACCCGGACACTGACGCCACGATGTTTTGCAAATTCAGGCTGGGTCATGCCGGATATCGAACGCATCTTTTTTACAGCATCCTGCAATGAAAGCGTGCCTGCTCCGATGTTCTCGTAAAATTGAATGCGCTCGGCGCGCGCCACTTCCCCGGGCAGTGGTTTTCTTCGCTTATCCATGGTCAGCCTTTTCGCTTGCCGGGCGTTGACAGTTCACGCAACTGGTCACGCTGCGTCTGAATGCTGTAATGCCGCGCGTGCGTAATGTCGTCGTCCACTCCTTTTTTTGCCATGACGTCTTCAAGCGTGTCGATTTTGCCGGAGAATGCAAATAGCGCGCGCCGGATTTCGGCAAGCTCCGCCGCGTCTATCGGCAAGGCCGCGAGCACGTCGGCCCAGTTGGTGATTTCCACCTTGTCCGGATTCTTCCAGCGCAACGCGCGCGATGCCGTCCTTGACCAGATACATCGGAGCGAAGTCAAACAGCGGTGTCAGGCGCACCTCGTTTCCAACGGCTTGGACCGCGGTATTGCGGGCATGGTTATCCGTATTGCCAAGCGTCAGATTGAGCACGATGCGAAGACGACCGATCGGGTTGAAGGCGCCAGCGCAAAGCAGTGGCCAATCCGCAGACCGTCCGTCAGGAATGCCAAGTTCTCCCGGCAGGGTGTGGCGGCCTTTCCCTTGTGGCATCAGGTCGAACAGGAACGACGGCCAATTAGCCAGCTTCCGGTAGTCAACATTTACGGGGGTAACACAACGTAATTGTTACAGAGGTGGAAAAAAAAGCCGATGCCCCATAGAATGGGATCCTTCATGCGGGCAACATGCCCAGCTTCACCGCGACAGACAGGATCCCAATGCACAAGACAAACCGCCGCCAGTTTCTGAAAATGGGAATGATCGCCGCCGCCAGCGCAGCCCCCTTCGCGGCATTCGCCGCACCCCGCAAGATCATCACGGCAGAAAAATCATTATCTTTTTATAACACCCATACCGGGGAAAAAATCAAGGCCGTGTACTGGGCCGACGGTGATTATCAGCGCGATGGCCTGGCTGATATCAACCGCGTTCTGCGCGACCACCGCAACGACCAGATCAAGGAAATCTCCCCTGCCCTGCTCGACTTCCTGCACAACGTCGGCAACGAGGTCGATGCAAACCAGGCCATCCATATCATCTCGGGCTATCGTTCCCCAGCGACCAATACGATGCTGGCCGAGCGCAGCGGCGGCGTCGCCAGGCACAGCATGCACCTGGAAGGAAAGGCAATCGATATCCGCGTGCCGGGACGGGACCTCAGCCAGGTGCGCGCCGCTGCGCTGAAACTGCAAGGCGGCGGTGTCGGTTATTATCCCCGCTCAAATTTTGTCCATCTCGATGTCAGCCGGGTACGTCAGTGGCAGGGTTGACCGGCTAAAGTCGACTTTATCCATTCATGCAGCGTAGCTGAGCGTATCGGTCAAGCGGTCGAATAGTTCCCGCGGTATTCCAACATATCCGGGACTGCAGGCTCACACTCGAACTCAGAAACGTGCCGGCGACGACATGGATACTGTTATCGAGGTCAAGTCTGGTTGGATCGGCATGAAGCGATCGTGATGCAAGCGCAGTCTGGTTTCCCGCCTGCACGAGAAGAACGTCGATATCCCCCCAGGCTCGACTTTATCGATTCGCTTTGTGATGCGAGCTGAACGGAAAAAGTCGAGCCATGTACCTGCTCGCGGCCGCGGCATCATGCGCCAGGCACCGAAGCGTCGAACGATGTGAAATGATTTTTTTGGCAGGCTTGTGACGCTTGCTCATTCAATCGCATCACTGCAATTTTTATGAAACCAGTCAGCCTTTTGACTGTTGCAGTTTAGAAAAAAATCGGTTAGCCTCCGAATACTTAACGATCTAAGGATAAGTCGAAAGAAAGAAATTGCCGCGGGCTATCGAGTTCATCTTGCATGGACTGGCGCCCGACATTCCGATGCAAACGATTTTCAAGGGCGTGCTGCCATTCGTGGTCGCCGACCTGATGCCCATCGTTATTCCGCATCAGACCAATTATTAAAAAAGAAAACGGGACATCAGGCGCCGGTTGCCGCCGGCAACCGGCATCCCGATTTCACCTTACCTAGGAGGAGATGCCCATGGGCACCCTGGAAAGCGCAATGTCAGCGGTCATCGCCGCGCCGAGTCTTCCCGAACCGCGGGAAATCGATGTCGCCGGCATCAACACCCGTTATTACGACATCGGCGACGGGCCGGAAACCATCGTTTTCATTTATGGCGGCAGCTTTGGCGTGCCGGACGCAACGTCGAGCGCCTATGCCTGGAACATGAACGTCAGGGCGCTGGCGCAGAAATATCGCGTGATCGCATTCGACAAGCTGGGACAGGGCTACACCGACGTGCCGCGGCGCGACGAGGATTACACGATGGGGGCGGTGGTGCGGCATGTCTGCGCATTCATGGATGCGCTGAAGCTGCCGGCTTCGCATCTGGTAGGCCATTCCCGGGGCGGATTCGTCGCCACACGGGTCGCGCTCGAACGGCCCGACCTGACGCGCTCGCTCTCGATCGTGACCAGCGGCACGCTCGGCCCCGGCGTCGGCACCAACGAGGTCGTGCTGGCATCGCCGCCGCATGCGCCGCTGACGCGCGAAGCGGTGCGCTGGGTATACAGCAATTACTGCTACAAGCCGTCTACCGTGACCGAAGACTGGGTCGACGTGGTCATGGATGTGCTGCAGCAGCCCAATTACCAGAAAGGCGTCGCCAAGATCATCGGCGAACAGCTCGGCATCCGGCTTTTCCTGCCCGACCTGGCACGGATGAAGCGTGAGACGCTGACCTGGCTCAACGAAGGCCGGCTGCAGCGCCCGGTGCAGATCATCTGGGGCTTCAACGACCGCACCGTGGTGGTAGAGCGCGGCATGGAGTTGTTCAACATTCTGGCGGCACATGAGCGGCGCGTCACGCTGAACTTGTTCAACCAGTCCGGACATTTTCCGTATCGCGAACATCCCGAGCGTTTTAATGCGCTGCTCGACCGGTTTGTCGATCTTTACAAGGCTTGAGGAGCCCAGCATGTCTATCATTCAAGAACAGAAATTGGAAGTGGCGGGCATCGCCACCCGGACCCTTGCAGGTGGCAGCGCGAGCGATCCGGTCGTGCTTTTTTTGCATAGCAATGTCCCCGGCATCACGCCTTATTGCGGCGGCGCGCATGTATGGGGCCGAACGCTGGCCGATTTTGCGCAGCAGCGGCGAGTCATCGCGCTGGATTGCCTGGGCAGCGGCGGCACCGGGCCGGCGCCTGGCGCGCTGACCGTGAATGCGATTGCCGAGCATGCGATTGCCTTCATCAACACGGCCGGCTTGCGCAACGTGCATCTGATCGGCCATGATCTCGGCGGCCTGGCCGCGTTGCTCATCGCGATGGATCAGCCTGCGCTGCTGGCATCGCTGACCATCGTCGCCAGCCCGTGGGCGGCGCCGTCGGGCGATGGCGTCGATAACCTGACGCTGTCGCAGATTCCCGAACCGCGCTGGTCGCGCCAGTCGCAAGCCTGGGCATTGGAGCGCTTGTCGTACAGCCATCATCATATCGACGAGGCGCTGCTCGATGCGTCGGTTGCGGCGGCCGGCATGCCGGCGCACCGTGCGGCGGTGACGGCGATGGTCGAAGGGTACGGCGGCGCTTTCAACGCCAGCGTGCACAAGACAAAATCGCGCTTTTTCAGGGAGGGCCGGGAACAGGGCCTGGCGATGCCGATGCAGGTGGTGACGGCAAGACAGGATCCGATGGTAAGCCCCGACCATTCGCTGTGGCTGTTCAAGATCGCGGCGCAGCATCAGAAGGCATCCCAGTTCCATATGCTGAACCGGTGCGGCGCGTTCCCATTCCGCGAGCAGCCGGACGAATTTCATCATGTTGTCGCCGCTTTCCAGGATGGATTGCTGCAAGCCGCTGCCTGACCACCTCGCCATCAACCGCCATAGTGCGGTTACCCATCTTGCAAAGGAAACGTCTCATGTCACATGAATTGGCAAAATGCAGTCCAGTACGCGCACTGTCCCTGAGCGCATCCCTGTCGGCGGTCCTGATCTGCGCGTCCGCTGCCCAGGCGCAAACCATCACCGCGGTCATGGGGACGCCGTTGCGGATCCTCGACCCGATCATCAATACGTCTTCCATCGCCCGCGATCATGGCTACATGATTTACGACACCCTGCTTGCGACCGATGCGCAGAACAAGGTTCAGCCGCAGATGGTGGACAAATGGACCGTATCGGCCGATGGCAAAACCTATGACTTTGCGCTGCGCGCCGGCCAGAAATGGCACGACGGCTCGCCGGTCAAGGCGGAAGACTGCATCGCCTCCATCAAGCGCTGGGGTCAGAAGGACACCTTGGGCCAGGTATTGATGGACATGGTGTCGGAACTGAAGGTGGTGGACGACAACAACTTCCGGGTCGTGCTCAAGGAAGCCAGTCCGCTGGTCCTGCAAGCCTTCGCGAAGGTCAGCGGCCCGGCGCTATTTGTCATGCCAAAACGCGTCGCCGACACGCCCTCCAGCCAGCCGATCAAGGAATACATCGGCTCCGGTCCGTTCAAGTTCGTGCTGGCGGAATTCAAGCCCGGCGTCAAGGCAGTCTATGAAAAGAACAAGGACTATGTGCCACGCCGCGAACCGGCCAGCTGGATCGCCGGCGGCAAGGTGGTCCATGTCGATCGGGTTGAATGGGTGACGATGCCCGATCACCTGACAACGGCGAACGCCCTGCTGAACGGCGAGATCGACTACATGGAATCGGTGCCGTTCGACCTGCTGCCGATGGTGGCGAAGAGCAAGGACCTCAAGGTTGTCCCGACCGGCACGCCGGGCTTCCAGGCTGTCTACCGCTTCAATCACCTGATCCCGCCGTTCGACAACAAGCTGATCCGCCAGGCAGCGATGCATGCGATCGCCCAGGAAGACACGCTCAAGGCCTTCATCAGCAACCCTAAGTACTACAAGACCTGCGCCGCGGTATTCGGATGCAGCTCACCCTACGCCAGCAATTACGGCGCCGACATGATCATCCCCGCCAATGTGAAAAAGGCGCAGGAGCTGTTGAAGCAGGCCAAGTATGACGGCACCCCGGTCGTGCTTCTGCATCCGACCGATAACGTCAGCTCGGTGGCCCAGCCGGTGGTGATGGCGCAAGCCTTGCGCAAGGCAGGCTTCAAGGTCGACCTGCAGGCAATGGACCTGCAGACGATGCAGACCCGCCGCGCCAGCCAGAAGCCCGCATCCGAAGGCGGATGGAACATGTTCATGACGATTATCCGCAGCGTCGACATCATGGATCCGATGCGCTCGTACACCGTTGCGGCCAACGGCAAGAAGGCCTGGTTCGGCTGGCCGGATGTGCCGCAGATCAGCGCGCTGCGGATTCAGTTTGCGCGCGCAACCAAACCTGCCGATCAGAAACGGCTGGCCGAGGAAATCCAGAAGCAGGTGATCGACGAAGGTGTGGTGGTGCCGCTCGGCGAGTTCCAGCCCCAGGCTGCCTACAGCAAGCGGCTCACCGGCGTGCTGGAGTCGCCGATCTCCTCATTCTGGAACATCAAGAAATCCGCCAAATAAGAGGCCTTCATGCTGGATTTCATAGCAAGGCGTTTTGTTGCCACCATTCCAGTCATCGGCATGGTGGCAATCATCGTATTCGCGATTTTGCGGCTGACGCCGGGCGATCCCGCGGCCATCATTGCCGGCGACGCCGCCACTGACGACGAGCTGGAGCAGATCCGCCAGCACATGGGGCTGGACAAGCCGATTTACATCCAGTTTTTTCTCTGGATGTTTCAGCTGCTGCGCGGCGACCTCGGTTTCTCGCTGATTTCCGGCATGCCGGTCGCCCAGTTGATTGCCGATCGCATGGGGCCCTCCGCCGCCATTGCGGCGACAACCATCGTATTCAGCGTGCTGGTCGCAATTCCCCTGGGTGTGATCGCCGCCTGGCGGCAGGGAAAAATGCTGGATCGCGCCGTGATGGCATTTTCCGTGCTGGGTTTTTCAGTGCCGGTGTTCGTGACGGGTTATCTGCTGATTTACTTTTTTTCGATCCAGTTAGGCTGGTTTCCGGTGCAAGGATACAAACCGCTGGAGGCGGGATTCTGGCCCTTCGCCCAGAGGCTGGTGCTGCCCACGCTCGCGCTTGGCTCCATCTACATTGCCTTGATCGCCCGCATTACGCGCACCAGCATCATCGAGGTGATGAACGAAGACTACATCCGCACCGCGCGCGCCAAAGGCGTCACGGAAAGCATCGTACTGTTACGGCACGCATTGCGGAATGCCGCGGTCCCGATTGTCACGGTCATCGGGCTCGGCATCGCCATGCTGATCAGCGGTGTGGTCGTCACCGAATCGGTCTTCAACCTCCCTGGCCTGGGACGTCTGGTGGTAGAGGCTGTGCTGGCTCGCGATTACCCGGTCATTCAAGGGCTGATCCTGCTTTTTTCCTTCATCTATATTCTGATCAACCTGGTGGTCGACGTCCTGTACACCGTGTTCGATCCGCGTATTCGCTATTAAGAAATCCATGTCGACATTTCCCGGCACGCAGTCCGCTGAAATCACTACTGAAGAATTCCTCAGGCCGTCGATCTTCGCACAGCTGAAACCTGCCTTGCGAAGCGCACCGGTACGCATCATTCTCGTGATCCTGGCTGCGATTGTTTTCATCGCGTGTTTCGCGCCATTCCTCGGCACCGTCGATCCGACCATTGTCGATCCCGGCCAGCGCCTTCTGCCTCCCTCGGCAGAGAACTGGCTAGGCACCGACGCGTTCGGCCGTGACATTTACTCGCGCGTCATGTATGGTGCGCGCGTCTCGCTGATCGTCGGCCTGGGCGCGGCGGTGGCAAGCGTCACGCTCGGTCTGCTGTTCGGCGTGATCGCCGGTTATTTCCGGATGGCGGACGCCATCATCATGCGCGTGATGGACGGACTCATGGCCATCCCGGGCATCCTGCTGGCGATCGCGCTGGTGTCGCTGTCGGGCGCCGGCCTGTTCACCGTGCTGATCGCCATCACGATTCCGGATATCCCCCGGGTAGTGCGGCTGGTGCGCAGCGTGATCCTGAGCGTGCGCAGCGAGCCTTACGTCGAAGCCGCGATCTCGCTTGGCACCCCTTTGCCCGCCCTGCTGATGCGCCACATGGTGCCCAACACCGTCGCCCCGCTGATTGTGCAAGGCACCTATGTCTTTGCTTCGGCGATCCTGACGGAGTCGATCCTGAGCTTCCTGGGCGCGGGCTTGCCGCCGGCCATACCGTCGTGGGGCAACATCATGGCGGATGGCCGCATGTATTTCCAGATGATTCCGGGCCTGATCTTTTACGCCGGCATTTTTGTTGCGTTGACAGTATTGAGCGTCAACGTGCTGGGCGACGCCATGCGCGATGCGATGGACCCGAGAATGGCGCGCAAGTTATGACGAGCTTCAAACGAGCGCACCATGACTATCCCCGCCGAACCAGGCGCGACCTTCCTGCCGATTACAGCTGATGAATGTAGAAACCAACAACCGCGCCACCACCGCCGCAACGCCCGTGCTGAAAGTCGAGAACCTGTCGGTGCAGGTGCTCGGCGGGCCGGCAAGCAGGCATGTGTTAACCGATATCAGCTTCTCCATACAGCCGGGAGAAATGCTCTGTGTCGTGGGCGAGTCCGGCTCCGGAAAATCGGTGTCGTCGCTGGCGATCATGGGCCTGTTGCCGCGCAACGCGCTTGCGCCTTCCGCCGGCCGCATCTGGGTCGAAGGCGAGAATGTGCTGGCTGCCAGCCAGAAGCGCCTGCGCGAAATGCGCGCCACGCGGATGGCCATGGTGTTTCAGGAGCCGATGACGGCCCTCAATCCTGTGCAACCGGTTGGCATGCAGATCGATGAAGTGCTGCGCGTGCACAGCCGTCTGAGCAAAACCGAGCGCCGGGACAAGGTGCTCGCCATGCTGGAGTCCGTTCACCTGCCCGACGTCAAGCGGATTTACGACGCCTACCCGCACCAGTTGTCGGGCGGGCAACGCCAACGCATCGTGATTGCGATGGCGCTGATCCTCGAACCCAGGCTGCTGATTGCCGACGAACCGACCACCGCGCTGGACGTCACCACGCAAAAACAGATTCTTTCCCTGATCCGGGAGCTGCAGGAGAAACACAATACCGCGGTGATGTTCATCACCCATGATTTTGGCGTCGTTGCCGAAATCGCCGACCGCATTGTCGTACTGAATCGGGGGCAAGTGGTCGAGGCCGGCCAGCGCGACGATATACTCGCTCGTCCACGCGAAGACTACACGCGCATGCTGGTGTCCTCGGTGCCGAGTCTGACGCCGAAAAAGCGTGACGCGCCCACGGGCGATATCGTGCTGGACGTATCGGCGCTGCATAAAACCTATTCTGAAAAACGCTTGTTCGGCGGCGGCCGCACGGTCGCTGCGGCGCAAGACGTCAATCTGACCTTGCGGCGCGGCGAGATTGTCGGTGTGGTGGGTGAGTCGGGTTCCGGCAAGTCGACCGTGGCGCGCTGCATCGTGCGCCTGATCGACCCGACTTCGGGGGCCGTTCACCTCAATGGCGTCGATATCGCACGCATATCCCGAGGCAAGATGCGCCAGGCGCGGCAGCGTATCCAGATCGTGTTTCAGGACCCTTACCGCTCTCTCAATCCGCGGCTGCGGGTGGGAGATTCGGTGATCGAGGGTTTGATCAACTTCGGCATGCCGCGCGAAGATGCGCTGAAGAAGGCGGCGGAACTGATGCGTGTGGTCGGACTCGAGCCCGATGCCATGCAACGCTACCCGCACCAGTTTTCCGGCGGTCAAAGACAGCGCATTTGTATTGCGCGCGCGCTGGCATTGCAGCCGGATATTCTGGTCGCGGATGAGGCGGTGTCCGCGCTCGACGTCTCGGTGCAGGCGCAGGTGTTGCGGCTACTCGAAGACATCCGCGCGCGCACCGGGATCGGCGTGCTTTTCATTACGCACGATCTACGTGTCGCAGCGCAAATTTGCGACACGATCGTCGTGATGCAAGGAGGGAAAATCGTCGAAGCCGGTCCTGCGGAAACGGTCTTGACGGCGCCGCGCCAGCAATATACCCGTGACCTCCTCGAGGCTGCGCCTGGCCGTCATTGGGATTTTCAGAATTTCAGACCGATGCAGGCGGGAAGCGCAGGTACGTAGGGCGCCCTGCTAAAAATGGGGTTTGCTTTCAGATCGCTTCGCTCCAGGTCCGGATAGGTAAGCGTTGCGCCGCGCCGAAGCGGCTCAATCCGCTTTTTTCGAGCCTAGCCAGGTACCGGCAACAACACACAAGAGCCCGAACCCATGCCACCAGGACAAGGGCTCTCCCAGGAAAAGCACGCCGAACGTGATGCCGAACAAAGGCACCCAGTTCAGATACAAGGCCGTGCGTCCGATTCCCAGCTGCGCAATCGACTGGTTCCATACCAGGTTGGCGAGCGCCGTCGCGAAAATGCCGGAAAAAAGCAGGAGTGCCCACGCGCCAAAGCCAGGGAAAAGCGCATGCACATCGGTGTCCGCCAATGCGCAATGCAGCACCAGAAAAACCGTGCCGATCATGTAAATGCCCCAACTGATCGCAAGGCTGTCCACCCGCTGCGCAAGCCTTTGCACCAGGATGCCGCCGACAGCAAAGCTCAGCACGCCTCCCATCACAAAAAGCTCCCCCAGACCTGCCTCCTGCACGCCGGAACCGGGGCGCTGCAGGATCACCGCGGCGACACCGCCCATGCCCAGCGCGATGCCGATCACCCGCCCTCTTGTCAGGCGCTCCCTGAAAACGAGCGCGGCAAGCAGCGACGATAGCAGCGGGCCCAATGCCATGATCAATGCGGTATTGGTGGCGCTCGCGCTGGCGATGCCGGTGGCAAAAAGATACTGGTTCAGGTACACCATGAGGACACCGCACACCACGAGGATGCCCCACTGCGCACGCTCGATTCTTGGCAGACCGCCGCGGGTATACAGCGCGATTGCGATGAACACCATACTAGCGATGATCATGCGCAGACTTGCCAGCACGATGGGCGAAAACGACGTGGTGAGATATTTGACGGCGGGGATGTTCATCCCCCATAACATCATGGCGCCCGTCAGCCATAGCTGGGCGCGCAGGGTTTGCGGAGCGCTGTTGCTCTTGCTCACGGCCGGGCCGGCTGCGGTTGCGGCCAGGGTTGAATCGGCTGCGTCATTCGGGGAGCATGCTTGTTTTTGATCGAGGCCATGGATAGTTAAGGTGCGGCACTGATGCAGGCCCGTCAGATTATAGCCGATCGCACTGCCCCGCCAACAGGATGCAGGCTGCGTGGCAAACAAAGGCGCAAGGCATTATCATGCAGGACCAGCCCGGACTTGCTGGCCGCGCGGCAGCTGTTCCCGCGATGATCCCTGGTCGACAAACTTTTGACAGCAGGCGGTGAACGCATGAATCTATTTTCCTTGCTGGACCAGGCGGCTCGCCGCTTCCCCGAGCGCGGCGCGGTTTTTCTCGGGACGGAACAGCTGCATGCCTACGCGCAGTTGCGTTCGCGCGCACTCCGCCTCGCCGGTGCGCTGAGTCAACGCTGGCATCCGGGCGAGCGGGTCGCGATCGCCAGTGAAAACCGGCCGGAATATATCGAGCTGCTGTTTGCCATCTGGGCCGCCGGACTGGTGGCCGTGCCGGTCAATGCCAAGCTGCATCCGAAGGAGATGCTGCAGATTGTGGACGATGCCGGCGCCGCGCTGGCGTTCGTGTCGCCGAAACTTGGGGCCGGCTTCGCTGCCGAAGCCGGCAACGGCACGCGCGGACCGCTCGAGACCATCATCCTCGGTGAAGCGGCGTACGCAGCGCTATTGTCGGCGGACGCCATCGAACCGGTCGCGGCCGCGCCCGACATGCTGGCATGGCTGTTCTACACCAGCGGCACGACCGGCCGCTCAAAAGGCGCGATGCTGTCGCACCGTAACCTGCTGGCGCTGACGCTGACCCATCTGGCCGATACCGAATCGTTCGACGAAAACGCCAGCCAGATCCATGCGGCGCCGATGTCGCATGGTTCCGGCCTGTACATTCCCGCCTATATCGCGCGCGTTGCGCGCCAGGTGATACCGGCATCGTCAGGATTCGATCCCGCCGAATTCATCGGCCTGTGCAACGCGCATCCGGCGTGCGGCGCGTTCCTGGCGCCGACCATGGTGCAGCGCCTGCGGCTGGCGGCGGAAGAGTCCGGCTGCCGCCCGGCCAATTTGCGCACCATCGTCTACGGCGGCGGCCCCATGTACGTCGAGGAACTGAAAAAATCCATCGCCGTGTTCGGCCAGGTATTCGTCCAGATCTACGGCCAGGGTGAAGCGCCGATGACGATCACCAGCCTGCGCCGCGAGGATCATGCGGGTGCGGACGATGCGGTGCTCGGATCGGTGGGTTGGCCGCATGTCGGCATCGAGCTGGCGATCGTCGATGCCGCGGGCGCCGCGGTGCCGGACGGCGACATCGGCGAAATCATCTGCCGCGGCGACGTCATCATGTCGGGCTACTGGAACAATCCCGATGCCACCGCCGATGCGTTGCGCGGCGGCTGGCTGCATACCGGCGACATGGGCTCGCTCGATGCACGCGGCTATCTGACCTTGCGCGACCGCTCCAAGGATGTGGTCATCAGCGGCGGCTCGAACATCTATCCGCGTGAAGTAGAAGAAGCACTGCTGACCTGCCCTGGCGTGCAGGAAGTGTGTGTGGTCGGCCAGCCCGATGCGGAATGGGGCGAAGTGGTGGTTGCGTTCGTGGTGGTCGCCGGCGGCGCGAGCGTATCGAAGGACGCGCTTGACGCCCACTGCGTGGAGCACATCGCCCGCTTCAAGCGCCCGAAACACTATATTTTCATCGACACGCTGCCCAAGAATAACTACGGAAAAGTGCTGAAGCGTACGCTGCGCGAATCACTCGCGCAGCATGTATTGCCGTGAAAATGGCGGGGCAACATGGAAGTTTAATCCACTTGATTTACCAAATTTTATCTGCGCCGAAGACTTGTTTTATTCGACGACGATATTGGCATTCTTGATGGTTTTCGCCCACTTCTCGGTTTCCGACTTCATGTACGTCGCCATTTCCTGAGGAGTACTGGTGATCAGTTCCACCGACACGGCGTCCATTTTTTTCCGGATTTCAGGATCGTTTGCCGTGGCGGCATAAGCTGCATTGAGCCTGGCGATGATGGATGCGGGTGTCCCGCGCGGCACCGTCAATCCCTGCCAGGACCAGGCTTCGTACCCTTTCAGGCCGGCTTCCGCGATCGTCGGCACATTGGGCAGCGGAGCAAGCCGTTTGGGGCTGGAAACGCCGATCGCTTTCATTTTTCCGGCTTTGACATGCTGAAGATTTGGGCCAAGGACAAGGAACATCGATTCCACATGTCCTGCCATCAGGTCCGATACGGCAGGACCGTTCCCTTTATAAGGAACATGCGTGAGCGTAACCTTGGCCTGCTGTGAAAACAGTTCCATGGCGAGATGGTGAGGGCTGCCTTGTCCCGGCGTTGCATAGTTGATCTTGCCCGGCTTTGCAGCGGCCAATGCGATGTACTCCTGTACCGTGTTCGCGGGAACAGAAGGATGGACGACCATCGTGAGGGCGAACCGGCCAGTCAGGGTAACCGGCGCCAGATCCCGCGCTGGATCATATGGCAGTTTTTTGTACAAGCTGGGATTCATGCTGTAGGTGCCGGTGTCACCCAGCAGGACCGTATAACCATCCGGGGCCGAACGGGCAACCATCTCGGCGCCGATGATGGTGCCGGCGCCTGGCTTGTTCTCGATGATGATCGTCTGCCCCAGTTCTGTTCCCATACGGACGGCAATGGCGCGCGCGAAAATATCTGTCCCGCCGCCTGCCGCATAAGGAACGACCAGTTTGATCGGTCTGTCGGGATAAGCCTGAGCGTGCGCTGCACCGGCGCTTGCGAAGCACAGCACGGCGAGGGATAACTTGATTCTGCGGGGAATAAACGATGTCATTGATGTCTCTTTCATATGTACTCGTAAAAAAAGAAAGGTAGCTGCGCTCATTGCCTCACGAAAGCCAGCCTGGGCAAAAGGATTTTGTCAGCCTCTCGATATCGCGTCCAATGGATATTGGACATCTACACTATTTACATTGCAAATAATATTGTTGAACATGCCAGGCAAGCTTGTTATATTTGCCGCATGAATATCCACAGGCTCGATCTGAACCTTCTTCCCGTCTTCGCGGCGCTCTATCGGGAGCGCAACGTATCGCGGGCGGCACTTGAAGTAGGACTGACCCAGTCCGCGATGAGCAATGCACTGCTCAGACTACGGAAGAGCTGCGACGATCCACTGTTCGTGCGTACCAGGGCAGGCATGATGCCCACGGTCCTTGCTGACCGTATGGCGGGGCCGGTTCTGGATGCACTGAAGCTGCTGCAGATCGGCCTGGACCAGCCGGGCGGCTTTGATCCGGCACAATCGGAGCGGACCTTCCGTCTACTGATGTCCGACATGGGCGAGTCCGCCATACTGCCGAAACTGATCGACGCGCTTCATGCCGCGGCACCGGGAATCAAGATCGCTGCGTTGCGAATGGCGCATGATGAGTACCCATCCGCACTGGAAAACGGCACTGTCGACCTGGCGGTCGGCAATCTCTCGTTTCTCTCTGCAGGCTATTATCAGCAACGTCTTTTTGAAGACAATTATGTGTGCATTGCCCGCGCCGATCACCCCATTATTCAGGACGGCATCACGCTTGAGCAGTATCTGGACGCAGTGCATGTTTTTGTCAGCATCGGGAATACGGAACTGCTGGTTGAAAACGCACTCTCAAAAGGACGACGCCGGCGCTCCATTCGTCTCGAAGTCGCCAATTACCATACCGCTGCGACGGTGGTGGCGACCTCCGATCTGATCGCCAGCGTGCCGCGTTCGGCTGCCGGCCTCGGGAATCTGAACGTTTTCCCGTTGCCATTCGATGTGCCGACTGCAGGGGTACGGCAGTTCTGGCATGAACGCTTTCACCACGACCCCGCCAATCAGTGGCTACGGTCGACCATCGCTGGACTGGAACTAGAACAGGCGTAAGCGCATCATGATCAGGCGCACTGGGCGCCACGCACGATATCAGCGATCTGATCGGTATCCAGCGCGACATCCCCGCGCCACGCGACATGTCCGTCGGGACGGACCAGCACCAGCGCGCGCTCATACAGCTTCACTATCTGTGGGTCTGACAGACGCTCCACTGATACAGGCACGTTCCTGTTCCTGAGTGAATCCGTTAGTGCCTTGATATCTTCGGCCTGCGCATCCGGAAATGCGAGCAGGACAAATTTTTCGCCAAACAGGTCCAGCGTAGATCGTCCATCAGCAAGCCAGGCATGCGGCGCGCGTGATCCCGGCCGCGTGGTAGGCAGGTAATGTGAATAATCGTCGGCATCCGGCGGCGTTCCGTCTGGCACGCAAATCGGCGACCCTTCATAACGATAGCCGATTTGCAAACCAAGCGACTCCCATTCCACGCGTGTTGAATCGCGCAATCGTTTGCCAAGTTCTTGCCGCACACGTGCGCCTTCCGGCGTGTCATCGCATACCGCGCCTGCATCAGGCGCATCCATCCATGCCCTGAAATTCTTGCTTGAAAAATCGATATTGCGGCGAGCGATCGGACGGCGTTCGATCTCGTAACTATGCAGCAGTTTTTCTCCGCCCCATCCATTCAGTACCGCTTGCAACTTCCAACCGAGGTCCAGCACTTCCTGGATGCCCGTGTTCATCCCCATTCCGCCGGTGGGAGACATGGTATGCACAGAGTCACCGGCCAGGATCACGTGGCCGCCAAGATAGCGGTCAGCGATCGTCTCGCTACGACGCCAGGGCAAGACCGAGAGTATTTCACACGGGACGTCATCGCGGCCAAAGGCGCGCCTGATGTAAGCCTGCGCATCGAAGGTTTCAAGGTTCAGCTTCTGTTCCGAGCCCAACACGGTAAGCCGCCAGATTTCATCGCCGTCGACAACCGTAAGATTGGCCCACGTGCCCTCCGGTCCAACAAACAGATAGCGCTCCGCTTCCCCCATGGCGTGATAATTGATGAGGCCGGGAACGCGCATCAGAATATTGACCGAGTAGCTGAGCAGCCGGCCCTGCATGTCAATGCCGAGCGCCTCACGAACCTTGCTTGATCCACCATCACAACCGATCAGATACTGGCTGCGAACGGTAACGCGTTTTCCTGTTTCACGATCGATGAGTACGGTTTCAACAACCGATCCCTTGTCATCGAACGACTCGAACTCATGACGGTATTTGACCGTCACGGAGGGGCGCTCATGGACGGCTTCGCTCATGATGGGCTGTAACCACATCTGCGGGCAGCGCTGCTTTTTTTCTGGTGTTTCGGCAGGCGTGGGCGCGTCTTTCATACTGGGATACGGTTCGCGATCCAGCGTCAGTCCGTTCAGGCTGGTGCAAAACACCATCGAAAGATTGTAATCCTCCGGGAAGCCGCACTGTCGTACGCGCTCTGCCAAACCCCAGCGACGAAACGCCTCCATGGTCCGCACCGCCACCAGGCCGGTTCGCGGATGTTCGATGCTGCCATCGCCCCGTTCTGCCAGCGTGCATGCAATTCCGCGGTCGGCAAGTTCAATTGCCATGGCAAGGCCGACCGGCCCAGCGCCTATGATCAGAATGGGGGTTTCAATGATGGTTTCCATGGCTATTCCAAAGGTGATTGTCATATAGGCATTTGCCTTGCCGCAGGGCGCGGCCGCACTGAATTGCCGTCCCTGCAACCAGTGGAAGGAAGTTTCTCAGACCATGGAAACGGCGTCCAATGGATATTGGAAAGACGGACTATTGACAATGGAAATATTACCCGCAAGGCGCTCCAAGGTCTTTCCTGCGGCGTTCAAAAGCAGGACCCTTGACTGGGTAAAGTGCCGGGGCGGAGCCCGGCTAGCGATCACAAAGGGCACAAGGTAGAACAGACAGCGCCCTACCCCAGTTCAATCAGCAAATCCTTCGCACTGACCACCGTGCCCGGCTTCACATGAACCTGCCGGATCACCGCATCCCCCTCAGCGCGAATCATGCTTTCCATCTTCATCGCCTCCAGCGTCACCAGAGGATCGCCCTTCTTCACCTTCTGCCCCGCCTTCACCGCCACCGTCACCACCATCCCCGGCATCGGCGCCCCCAGATGGGCCGGATTGTTCTCGTCGATCTTCGGATGCGCCGCCTGCTTGATCGCACCCGCGCGTTCGATCCGTACCAGCCGCGCCTGCCCGTTCAATTCAAAGAATAATTTGCTCTGCCCTTCATCGGCCAGGTCGGTCCGCCCCTGCAAGCGGATCACCAGGGTTTTCCCGGCGTCGATGTTGACGGAGGTTTCCTGCCCATCCGCGAGGCCGTAAAAGAATGCCGGCGTCGGCAAAACGCTGACGTCGCCATACTCGCGGCGATGTTCGGCGTAGGCGCGAAACACCTTCGGATACATCAGGTACGAGGCCAGCTCCTGCTCGGTGACCGCGCGCCCGAGCGCCTTCTCGATCTCGGCACGCACCAGTTGAAAGTCGACCGGCGGCAGCTGCGCGCCAAAACGGCCCTCGATCGGCTTGCCTCCCTTGAGGACCTTCTGCTCCAGGTCCTTCGGAAAACCGTCCGGCGGAAAACCCAGCTCGCCCTTGAACAGCGACACCACGGATTCGGGAAAGGCGACTTCCTTGGCCGGGTCGCGCACTTCCTCCGGCGTCAGATCGTTGGCCACCATGAACAGCGCCATGTCGCCCACCACCTTCGACGTCGGTGTCACCTTCACGATATCGCCGAACAGCTGGTTGACGTCGGCGTAGGCCTGCGCCACTTCGGACCAGCGGTGTTCCAGTCCCATGCCGCGCGCCTGTTCGCGCAGGTTGGTGTATTGACCGCCCGGCATCTCGTGCCGGTAGACATCCGCTGTTCCCGAGCGCATGTCGGCTTCGAATGGCGCGTAGCTGCGGCGCACGCCTTCCCAGTATTGGGAGATGGCGAACATCGACTGCGCATTCATCTGCGCGTCGCGCTCGGTGCCTGACAGCGCCGCGGCGATCGAGCCGAGGTTTGGTTGCGAGGTCAATCCGCTCATCGCATCCATCGCGCCATCGACAGCATCGCAGCCTGCTTCAATCGCCGCCAGCACGCTGGCCGCCGAAATGCCGCTGGTGTCATGGGTATGAAAATGGATAGGCAGGCCGACTTCTTCCTTCAGGGCCTTGATCAGCGCCCGCGCCGCCTGCGGCTTGCACACGCCTGACATGTCCTTGATCGCGAGAATGTTGACGCCGGCCCGCTCCAGTTCCTTGGCCATCGATACGTAATACTGAAGATTGTATTTCGGCCGCGCGATATCGAACAGGTCGCCGGTATAACAGATGGCGCCCTCGCACAATGAACCGGTCTCGCGCACGGCGTCAATCGCAACCCGCATGTTTTCAACCCAGTTGAGCGAGTCGAACACGCGGAACAGGTCGATGCCGCCGCTGGCGGCTTGCTGGACAAAGTGCTTCACCACGTTGTCCGCGTAGTTCGTGTAACCAACCGCATTGGAGCCGCGCAGCAGCATCTGCAACAGGATATTCGGCACCCGCGCACGCAGCTGCGCCAGCCGGTCCCACGGATCTTCCTTCAGGAAACGCATTGCGACGTCGAAGGTGGCGCCACCCCAGCACTCGAGCGAAAACAGGTTCGGCATCAAACGTGCATAGGCGGGCGCAATCGCCAGCATGTCGGCGGTGCGCATGCGCGTCGCAAACAGCGACTGGTGGGCGTCGCGCATGGTGGTGTCGGTCAGCAGCACACGCGGCTGGTCCTTCATCCATAACGCAAACTTGTCGGGACCGAGTTCCCTGAGCAGGTCGCGCGTGCCGGGCTGCAGCGGCGCCAGCAGATCGGTTTTCGGCATTACCGGCGCAGAGGGCATGACCGTCGGAATGACACGCCCCTTCATTTCCGGATTGCCGTTGACCACAACCTCGCCGATGAAACGCAGGATGCGGGTGGCGCGGTCGCGGCGTTTGGCGAACTTCAGCAGTTCCGGCGTATTGTCGATGAAACGTGTGATGCACTCGCCGGATTTGAACTCCGGGTGGTTGATGACGTTTTCCAGGAACAGCAGATTGGTCGATACACCGCGAATGCGGAATTCGCGCAGCGCGCGATCCATGCGGCTGATGGCCTCGGCCGGCGTCGGCGCCCAGGTCGTCACCTTTACCAGCAGCGAATCGTAGAATGGCGTAATGATGGCGCCGGAATAGGCGGTGCCGCCGTCGAGACGCACACCGAAGCCGGCGGCGCTGCGATAGGCGGTCAGGCGGCCGTAGTCGGGGGTGAAGTTATTTTCAGGATCTTCAGTCGTGACGCGGCATTGCAGGGCGTGACCATTGAGACGGATGTCCGCCTGCTCCGGGACACCCGCGCCGGCGCCGATCGCCGCACCCTCGGTGACGCGGATCTGCGCCTTGACGATATCGATGCCGGTGACGGCTTCGGTGACCGTGTGCTCGACCTGGATGCGTGGATTGACTTCGATGAAATAGAATTTTTCGGTATCGGCGTCGATCAGGAACTCGACCGTGCCGGCGTGCGTGTAGTTGACCGCGCGTCCCAGGCGCAAGGCGGACTCGCATAACGCCGTGCGCGTCTCCTCGCTCAGGTAAGGCGCAGGTGCGCGCTCAACCACTTTCTGGTTGCGGCGCTGCACCGAGCAGTCGCGCTCGAACAGGTGCACCAGGTTGCCGTGCTTGTCGCCGATGAGCTGCACTTCGACGTGACGGGCGCGGCGCACCAGCTTTTCCAGATACATTTCATCGTTGCCGAATGCGGCCAGCGCCTCGCGGCGCGCCAGTTCCAGCAGTCCGGGCAAGTCTTCTTCCGTTTCGATCACCCGCATGCCCCGTCCGCCGCCACCCCAGCTGGCTTTCAGCATCAACGGATAACCGACTTCCCGCGCCAGCCTTTTTGCCTCGTTCATATCGAGCGGCAATGGACCGGTGGCAGGCATGACCGGGACATCGGCCCCTTGCGCGGCAGTCCGCGCGGCGACCTTGTTGCCGAGCGTGCGCATCACTTTCGGCGACGGGCCGATGAAAGCAATGCCGTTTGCCGCGCAGGCTTCGGCGAATTCGGGGTTTTCAGACAGGAAACCGTAGCCCGGATGAATCGCATCGACCCGCGCTTCCTTGGCAATACGGATGATGTCCACGATGTCGAGGTAAGCCGCGATCGGCTTCTTGCCTTCTCCTACCAGATAGCTCTCGTCTGCCTTGAACCGATGCAATCCGAAGCGGTCTTCCGCCGCATAAATGGCGACGGTGCGGATGCCCAGTTCGGCGGCGGCGCGCATGACGCGGATGGCAATTTCAGACCGGTTCGCTATTAATATTTTGCGTATTACAGGAGAAGGCTGCACGGTAGGAGTCATTTTGGATGTGGGTATCGACGGCAAAT
Organism: Pseudomonadota bacterium; assembly: GCA_040387375.1. Classification (GTDB taxonomy): domain Bacteria; phylum Pseudomonadota; class Gammaproteobacteria; order Burkholderiales; family Burkholderiaceae_D; genus JAZKDW01. The sequence continues at coordinate 21,008 of JAZKDW010000036.1, read as the reverse complement.
TGATGGAACCTGGGGCCAGGCAACACGGCACACCGCAAGGCATCAAACAGGCCATGCATTGCGGCGTGCTGCAATTATGCCATCGGCGGGCTAGACAATGTTTCCGGAATTAACACGGACGGTCGGGAGAACCTGTATTGAATGGGGTTAAAACAACGGTAACGTGTGGTGGCTTGGCTGGCGATCGGAAATCGAATTTTGTCGGTATTGTTGTTGAAGACAGTGTGGCGGGATCGGGTTGACGACGGCGTGATGCAGGTTCAGTCTGGATTCCCGCTTGCAGCGCGCATATTCGCTTACAAGCGAATATCGTTTCGCAGGCGGGAATCCATAACCCCCTCGCATGGGAAGGACGCCGATACGTAGTGTGTACAAGCAAAACACCTTCCACCTGCACTATCTACTACTCCTGCTTTTTCGGAATATCCGCGCCCTGCATTGGAATTTCCAGGACCATGCGCAGCGTTTCCTTCTCGCCTTCGGTTCTTGCGCCGCTGCCAATATCTGCTTCATAGACGACCGGCACAGGCTCATCGTCGATCAATTCTTCCTCTTGGTTATTCATCATATGTTCCAGTTGGCGCTTGTCGAAATCAGGAACCATTTGACCCCGGGCTGCGGCGAAAGGTTCGTCCGGGGTCGCTCTCCTGAACCGCGCTAATAACTGAGCAAAAATCCCAGCCCAATCGATTTTTGCGAGTAGTTATAGTCGATCAGGCTTTGTCCATATCCTGAAAAAACCTGTAAATATCCCTTGAGCTGATTCGACAGCGGGAGCGCCCAGCCAGCTTGGAGCGCGCCCCGGCCGGTGTGAAAATTGCGCCTTGCAAGAAGCGACATCTCGTGGCCGTCGGCTCGATACTTCACCTCGATGTCGCCATGGCCCATGTAATCGACCATGTCCGGGTTGTCATCATCGGCGCGCCGCTCGTCAAGCCGTTTCCATACACGCGCCAGAACGGTAACGTTGTCTTTTTCCAGGCCTGCCTGGACATACAGGCGATTCCAGCTTCGCGACAGTGTTGATGCCTGGCCGTTGGATTGGTGTACGAAGCCAAAGTTGACGAAGCGCGCTTTCATTCCCAATACATTGAAGTTCACCGGCACGACGGCCATCAGCTCGGGCTGATAATTGGTTTCCCTGAATGCGCTCGATGCACCGCGGTTGTACGCTTGCCAATAACTTTGCTGGGTGTAACCAAACCAGAGGTCGGCATGCTGATCAGTGATGTCTTCCAGCATTTTCATCTTGAAACCCAGCTGGAACGCGATCTCCGAACGGGACAGGCCTTTCGCTCCGGGGGACAGATTTTTGAAAGGCAGATAGGGAGCGGTGTTTGGGGACGAATTGTACGTGGTCAAAAGATAGTTTTGATTATGCGGACGAAAGGCGAATACACCGCGCTTGCTGTCCGCGTCCAATTCCCAATGTTTGCCAAGGCTGAAGGTTTCCGGCTCGTCGGCATGGGCTTCGCCGGCGCTTGCGGCTGGCGCCGGCGTTGGCTGTGTCCTGGCCACAGCCGGCTCCGGCCGCTCATTCCCTTGCCGGGTACTGCTTGCGGCCAGCCGGTCAAAGCAGTCAAGCCGCTGGCTGCTTTCAACAATGCTTGCGCAGTCTGCCAGGGTTGCCGGCTTCTCCAGCGCAATTGCAGATCCGGAAACGAGGAGGAGAAAACTAATTGATCTTGCGTGACGCAATGAGGACATGGATTGTTTTCCGCGAATTATTCGGCAGGTGAAATGAGGGAATTGCTCCTATCCTGCATTTCGGATAGCGCGCGCGGCATGGTTGTGGAGATTCTACTACAGTGCCTGCCCGGAACTGCGATGGCCGGATGCAGTCGAATGGGATTGCAAGTGCGATTTCTCTCCCCCCCAACTCCCATTTCTGCAATCGCATCGAGGGACGTAGAGCATGTTGCAGGACAAGGAATTGCGTATTCGCCATCTGGCCGATTCGGATATCCTCGGCGTGTTTTCATGGGACCTTGATGGCAACATCACGGATGCGAACGAAGCGTTTTCCAACATCATTGGCTACACACGCGACGACATCCGTTCCGGCAAAATAAAGTGGACCGACATCACGCCTGCGGAATGGCAGATCGCCGATGCGGCGGCGGTCGATGCGCTCAGGCACACCGGAACTGCCTTGCCTTATGAGAAAGAGTTCATCCATAAAACCGGCGCACGTATCCAGGTCCTGATCGGCGGCGCTTTCCTGGCCGGCTCAAAAAAGTCCGGGGTTTCCTGCGTTGTCGATTTGAGCGCACGGCGGCGCATGGAACAGGCGCTGCGCGAGAGCGGGGAACGTTACCGCATCGTTGCCGATACCGCCAGCGATGCAATCATCACCTTCGATCAACATTACGCGATCACTTATGCGAACCCGGCCGCCGAAAAAATATTCGGCTATTCGCCGCGGGCATTGTGCGGCCAAAATCTAGGCCTGTTAATGGATCTGGATTTGCTCGAACTGGACATTCACAAGGAAACCCGGCCGCGCGAATCTGATGCCGGCACCCCGCATGGTCACTGGAACAGGAGGGAAATCCCCGCCCTCCACAAGGACGGACGGAAAATTCTGCTTGAGATGTCGCTCGGGGAACAACACCAGGTGAACCAGCACTCATTTACCACCATCATGCGTGATATCACCGAGCGCAAACAATCCGAAGTCTTGTGCACGCGGCAGAATCAGATACTGGAGATGATCGCAACCGGAAAGCCGCTGCCGGAAATACTGGAACAATTGGTAAAAACGATTGAATTCCAATGCCCTGGCATGCTGGGCTCCGTGTTGTTGATCGATGAGGACGGCGTACACGTACAGCACGGGGCCGCACCACATCTTCCCGCCCAATACAACCGGGCGATCAATGGCGCCACCATCGGTCCGCAGGTGGGATCATGCGGTACCGCCATGTACTCCGGCAAGCCGGTGATCGTCACTGATATCGGCACGGATCCGCTGTGGAAGGATTATCGCGAACTCGCCCTCGGGTTCGGATTGCGCGCATGCTGGTCGATGCCGATTCTGTCAAGCCAGGGTAAAGTGCTGGGCTCGTTTGCGATGTACTACCGCGAGACGCGCAGTCCAACGCCGCAAGACTTACGCATGGCCGACCTTGCCTCCCACATTGCCGGCATTGCGATCGAACGCAAGCGGACCGAAGATTACATCAGCCACATGGCGCATCACGACGCGCTGACGGGACTGCCCAATCGCGTCATGCTGCAAGCCAGCCTGAGCCAGGCGCTGGCCCGGGCACGGCGTCATAAAGATTCGGTGGCGGTTGTATTCATCGACCTGGATAACTTCAAGAACATCAACGATTCGCTCGGCCACCACGTGGGCGACGTCCTGCTCAAGGCAGTGGCGGAACGCTTGCAGCATTGTCTGCGCCAAGGTGACCTGGTAGCCCGCCTGGGCGGCGATGAATTTGTGATTATCCTGACGACACAGCCCCACAGTAACGAGGCAGCCCTCGTTGCGGGCAAGGTCCTGACGATCCTGGAGCCGCCATTTTCAACCGACGGGCATGCGTTTTATATCAGCGGCAGCATCGGCATCAGCATCTATCCGACCGATGGTGAAACCGTCGAGCGGCTGATGCAGGCAGCCGATACCGCGATGTACCACGCCAAGGAAAAGGGACGCGGCAATTACCAGTTCTTCACGCAAAACCTGAATGTGGCGATCCAGCAGCGGCTGTCGATCGAAGGCCAGTTGCGGCAGGCTCTGGCGCGCGGCGAAATGACCTTGCATTACCAGCCGCAGATGACGATGCGGGACAGCCATATCTTTGCCGCCGAAGCACTGCTACGCTGGCGGCATCCTGAGCGCGGACTGGTCTCTCCCTCGGACTTCATCCCTATCGCGGAAGAGACTGGTCTCATCCTGCCGATTGGCGAATGGGTCTTGCGCCAGGCATGTCGGCAATTGCAGCACTGGCGCGCCGGCGGTTATCCCGATCTGAAAATTGCGGTCAACCTGTCAACCCGCCAGATCTTTCATCTTCGCTTGCTGGACATGATCGCGCAGATCCTGGAAGAGACGAAGTTGCCGGCGGATGCGCTGAATCTGGAGATTACCGAAAGCATCCTGATGCAACCCAGCGAAGAAAACCTGCTCATTTTGAACAAGCTGGGCGACATGGGAATCCGCTTATCGCTGGATGATTTCGGCACCGGTTATTCGAACCTGTCCTATCTGCAGCAGTTTCCGCTGCATACGCTAAAGATCGACCGCTCGTTCGTGCACCGCATCGGCCAGGACCGGCATGGCATGACCATCACCGCGACGATCATCGCGATGGCAAAGAGCTTGCAGCTGGAGGTGATCGCCGAAGGTGTGGAAACAGCGGAGCAGGCGTCGGTCCTGCAGGCACAGGGTTGTGTGTCGGCTCAGGGGTATTACTACAGCAGACCGCTGGCTGCGGATGTGCTCACCGAGTTGATGGCGCATTGAAGCAGGGTTTGTTATCGAAGTGAAGCCTGGCGGGAATTGCGTGAAATCGTCGTGATGCAAGCTCAGCCTGGATTCCCGCTTGCAGCGCGCATATTCGCTTACAAGCGAATATCGTTTCGCAGGCGTGAGGCAATGCCTCACGAAACCCCTGCTACACCTTTCGCGGGAATGACGGTGGCAAGAGTGGAGGTCGTATCAATAACTACCGTCATTGCCGCGCAAGTGGGAATCCATAACCCGCTGGCACAGGAAGAATGCCAATCGCGGTGCTGCCCGTCACCCCTGATTCTCCATCTTATGACGCTGCCGCTCCTCTTCCTCTTGGCGCGCCAGTTCGATCTCGCGTATCACCGCACCGACATCCGCCGGTTTGTCAGGCGCCGCGACACGGCCGGTCAATGGCGTGGCCGGTGTCAGCAAGCCGGCCTGGTACAAGCCCCAGATCTCCTTGCCGTACTGGCTTTTCAGCAGTTCGGGCGCGTAGGTGCCAAAGAAATTCGCGAGGTTATTCACGTCGCGTTCCAGCATCGACGATGCCACGCTGCTGCCGGCGGCGTCGATCGCCTGCGGCAAATCGATGATCACCGGGCCCTGCGCGTCCACCAGGATGTTGTATTCAGACAGGTCGCCGTGAATCACGCCGGCACACAACATCAGCACTACCTGCTGCAATAACACCGCGTGGAATTCCAGCGCGCGCTCGCGGCTCAATTCCACATCGTTCAGGCGCGGCGCGGCATTGCCGTCGGCATCCGTCACCAGCTCCATCAACAGCACACCCTCGAAGCAGATGTAGGGTGTGGGCACACGCACGCCGGCCGCCGCCAGGCGATACAGCGCATCGACTTCGGCGTTTTGCCAGACTTCTTCCGCCATCTTGCGGCCGTAGCGCGAGCCCTTTTCCATCGCCCGCGCCTGGCGGCTATTTTTCACCCGCCTGCCTTCCTGATACGCCACCGCCTGATGAAAGCTGCGCTGCGTTGCCTCCTTGTACACCTTGGCGCAACGGACATCCTCGCCACAACGCACCACATAGACCGTGGCTTCCTTGCCACTCATCAGCTGGCGCATGACTTCGTCTACCAGGCCTTCTTCAACCAGGGGCAGGATTCTTTTTGGTGTTTTCATAGTGGGTGCGGCAAGGGCATTGACCTACGTGATCCATGGAGAGGGTAGAGCCCCGGGCTGGACAAGCGACGCGAGTATAACACCGTGGATCGTGCCTGGAGCCAATCCCGGCAGGTCAAGTCATCGTGGCAAGAAACCCAATACAATCGGTATTAACGATGGCGCCAGGAATGCCGTCAGTATGCCATTCAATCCCATGCCCAGGGCGGCAAACGCGCCTGCCTCCGGGCTGACCTGGAATGCGCGGGCGGTGCCAATGCCGTGCGAGGTAACGCCGAGCGCAAATCCCCGCACTGCAGGCGAATCGATGCGCAGCCAGTTGAACAGCTGCCGCGCGATGACGGCGCCGAAAATGCCGGTCGCGATCACCAGTATCGCGGTCAGCGCGGGCAGTCCACCCAGCTTTTCCGACACGCCCATCGCGATCGGCGTAGTCGCGGACTTGGGACCGATCGATGCTGCAAGCTGAAGCGAACCGCCCATCAGGACCGTAATCGTGACGGCCGACAGGATGGCGGTGAGCGATCCGGAAAACAGGCCGCAAAACAGCGGCAGGAATGAACGGCGCAACCGCGGCAGCTGGCGTGCCAGCGGTATCGCCAGCGCCACCGTGGCAGGGCCAAGCAGAAAATGGACAAATTGCGCACCTGAAAAATAATCCTGATAAGACATGCCGGTGGCGAGAAGAATGGCGCCGACGATCGCGATCGCAATGGCAACCGGATTGGCAAAAGGAGAAAACCCGCAGCGGCGATAGATCCAGTACGCGCAGACATATGCACACAAGGTCAGGGTCAGGCCAAGCAAGGGGGATGCGGCGAGATAGACCCAGATCGAACCCAATTGGGGGATGTCAGGCATCATGGTTCTCCTGTTGCCACTTCATCACGGCACGCATGACCATTGCGGTCACGGCGAGGGTCAGCAGCGTGCTGCCGATGACCGAGACAACAACCGCCAGCCAGTGCCCGCGGATGCTGGACGCCGACACGACGATGCCGACGCCAGCCGGGACAAACAGCAGCGACAAATGTCGCAACAACTCGTCGCCAGTTTCCTCGACAGTGTCAAGCAGCGCGGGGAAGATTAGCAATGCGGCAAACAGCAGCAGCATGCCGACCACAGGGCCAGGAATCGGCCAGCCTGACGCAAAGATGATTCCCTCGCCAAGACACTGGAATATCAGCAGGACTGCAAAGGTTTCGAGCATGATTTTCTCCCTGGACTCTTGCCAGTGTATCCGGGCAAATCCCTGTCGATTACGTCCAGGAAGCCTCACATTTCACTTATATCAAGGAAAAGTCAAACCGGCCACACAAGGTCCGGCCAACCTTGTCAAATAACGAATCAGCAGAGAATGCATGCCATGAAAATTGCCGCAGGAATAGCGATTCTCCTCTTTTCCTTGTCACCGCCATTCACCGGCGCTGCATCGGTCAGCACGGATACCAGCGAAGCCGGGAATACCTACATCAGCGGCCCCGATCTTAAAATCGCCACGCCTGTGATTGCGGACTTGCTGGCTGCCGGCGGACGTGTCAGCGTCGAACGTGCAGTCGGCGCCGATGCGGCGCTTGCCGGCGGCACCGTGGATGTGCGCGCACCGATCGGGCAGGACTTGCGCGCCGCCGGCGGCACGGTCAATGTCGGCGCCAGCATCGGCGGTCAACTGGTTGCCGCCGGCGGCACTGTCAGAGTGGAAGACGCGGCGGCGATTGCCGGTTCCGCCTGGCTTGCAGGCAGCGATGTGACGCTGGCGGGAACGGTCGGCAAGGGGGCGAAGATAGCGGCCGGAAAATTCACGCTGTCCAGTCAGATCAACGGCAACACACGCCTGTACGCGCAGGACATATATTTCCTGCCCGGCGCAAGAATCAATGGCGACCTTTTTTATGCCAGCCCCACACCATTGACGCCCGAGCAAGCGGCAATGGTACAAGGCGCCATTACACGGGAAGACATCCCCGCGCGCCGCGATCCCGGACATGGCGCAACACGCATGCGCGCATGGTTCCTGCCGTTCTTCGTCCTCAGCATGCTGGCAGCAGGCGCGCTGCTCTACCTGCTTTTTCCGAATGCGGTCACCGGCACCCAGCGCGCGATCCGGCAATATCCGCTGCGCAGCCTGCTGGCCGGCCTGGCATTGCTGTTCACGGTCCCTCCCGTGGCCATCCTGCTGATGGTCACCGTCATCGGCTTGCCGATCGGTTTTACGCTGCTGGCGCTTTATCCCATCATGCTGCTGCTCGGTTACCTGGGCGCCGCGTTCTTTGTTGGCAGGCAGGTGGCGAATGTGATGAAGCAGCCGCCGCAACTCAGCGGCGGACGGCAGCTGATGTTCCTGGCATTGGCGCTGGTCATCCTGGGCGTGGTGGCCTGGGTTCCATTCCTGGGTGGCCTGATTCTGATGGTCGTGCTGGTAATGGGGATCGGCGGCTGGGCGGTCTGGATACATGCGAGGACACGCACCGGGCAAGTGGCGCCTGATGCCGGCGCTTCATGAGCGGCGCTCCGTCCTGAACACATGCTTCATCCCTTCAAACCAGGCAATCGCGGCGATACTGACCAACAGGGGCAGGATGAAGTCGCCGGCCCCTACCGGCGCGAAATGAAAGGCCCGCTGCAGGAGGGGCACATGCAACGCGGCGGCAAGCGCAAGGCCGGTGCCAGCCAGCACCCACCACTGCGCCCGGTTCGGAATCCGGACCAGCGCGAACACGCTGTGCAAGGTCGAGCGGTTGGTGACGATCAGGGCAAGATTGCCGGTCACCACACAGGTGAACGCCAGCGCGCGCGCCTGCCCGTCCGATAATCCGCTGCGCAGTCCGATGAAAAAAACGGCGGCCACGGCAGCGAGCAGCCCCAGCCCCTGCAGCACCGCGAGCATCACGTTGCGCCAGCCGAACAAACGTTCGCCGACAGGTCTCGGCTGGCGCCGCATGATGTTGCTTTCTTCCTTTTCGGCTTCAAAGACGATCGCGCATGCGGGATTGATGATCATCTCCAGGAATACGATATGGACCGGCGCAAACGCGAGCGGCGTTCCGAACAACACCGGCAGCAGCGCCATGCCGGCAATCGGCAAGTGCACCGCCACCACATAGGTCATCGCCTTGCGCAGGTTGTCGTAGATGCGCCGGCCGAGCCGGATCGCATGCACGATGGACGTGAAATCATCGTTCAGCAGCACCAGCGACGATGCCTCGCGCGCGACATCGGTGCCGCGTTCCCCCATGGCGATGCCGATGTGCGCTGCCTTGAGCGCCGGCGCATCATTGACACCGTCGCCGGTCATTCCGACGATCTGGCCATCGGCCTTGAAGGCGTTCACCAGCCGCAATTTCTGTTCGGGCAGGATGCGCGCGAAGACATGCGTCTCGCGCGCTATCGTCTTGAGCGCGGCGTCGCCGGCGGCATCCAGCTGCGCGCCGGTGGCCATTTTTTCAAAGGGCAAGCCGGCTTCGCGCGCAATCGCTTGCGCCGTCGCCGGATAGTCGCCGGTGATCATGACAACCCGGATGCCGGCCTGCTGGCATTCCCGGATCGCGCCCGGCACCGCAGGGCGGATCGGATCGGCCAGACCAACCAGGCCCAGGAAGGCAAACGCGAAGCCGGCCGGCGTCGATGGCCAGTCGTCGCCCGCGTACCGCGCCTGCGCCACCGCCAATACGCGCAGGCCTTGCGCGGCCAGCGTTTGCACCTGTTGCAGCATGCCGGCGGTTTGCCGCTCATCGAATCCGCACAGACGGGCAATCGATTCGGGCGCGCCTTTGGTCGCGACCACATGGCTGGACTCGCCCGGAACCCGCCAGACATGCGTCATGGCCTGTATCGTCGCCGTCAACGGGTATTCATGCACGAAGGACCAGTTGCCATGCGCGCTGCGTGCCGCGGGATCAATCTCGGCCAGGCAGCGGTGAAACGCCTGCTCCATTGGATCGAAGGGCATGACTTCGCTAGCCAGCGAGGCGCAGGCCAGCAGCTGGCGAACCGTCCCGGGGAGCGCCGCGCAGTGCCCGCTGCCGATGCCGACATGCTGATCATCGATGACAACCGCCTTGACCGACATGCGGTTCTGCGTCAGCGTGCCGGTCTTGTCCACACACAGGACGGTGGCCGACCCCAGCGCCTCGATCACCGGTGTATGGCGGGTCAGTACATGATGTCTTGAAATCCGCCATGCGCCGAGCGCCATGAACACCGTCAGGATGACCGTAAATTCCTCGGGCAGGATGGACATCGCCAGCGTAATGCCTGCCAATAAGCCGCTGAACCAGTCGTGCCGAATCCAGCCATACAGCAGCAGCATCAGCAGCGACACCGTGGCGCCGATGAACGCAAAGCGTGTCACCAGGCGCGCGATTTCACGCTCCAGCGGACTCTTCTCCGGCGCCAGCGTCTGCAGGGATTTGCCGATCCTGCCGAGTTCGGAATCAGCGCCGGTGGCTGTCACGCGCGCCAGCCCGCCACCCTGCACGATCATTGATCCCGCATGGACCCGCGCGGCGGCGGCATCGGCTGCCTGGCGCGGCACCGGGACCGATTCGCCCGTCAGCAATGATTCATCGATCAGTAAGTCATGCGATTCCACCACCAGACCGTCGGCGGCGATGCGGTCGCCTTCTTCCAGCACCAGCAGGTCGCCTGGCGCCACGTCACGGCCGGGAATGCGCACCTGTGCGCCGTTGCGGATCACCAGCGCGCGCGGACTGGCGAGGTCCTTCAGCGTTTCCAGCACACGCTCGGTCTTGCGTTCCTGGACAATCGTGATGGCCATGGCAAAAAAAACGAAACCAAGCAGCATCAGCGCATCACTGCGGTCGCCGATCAGCAGATAGAGCGATCCGGCAACGATCAGCAACAGGAACATCGGCTCGCGCATGACTTCGGACACGATGTGCAATGCGGTGCGCTTTTTCCTGGACGGCAGCTCGTTATGACCGTGCCGCCGCAATCGTTGGGCTGCTTCCTGTTCAGTCAAGCCTTCGCCGGGGGCCATGGGGGTTACCTCCCTTGCGGATGGGCCGGCGGATCACCCCATCACGTGGCAGCCGCCGTCGAATTCCATTCTTCCAGTGGCGGTCCGTGCCATTACCGCGCTTTATCCGCCACCAGATCGAGCTCGAGCATCATCGTTCCCGCCTCGGTGGCCGGTACGACTTTAAAACCAAGGTGGCCCACCAGCGCCAGAACGCGCTGATTATGGCTCATCGCTTCACCCACGATCCGTTGTGTGCCGCGGCTGCGGCAATACTCGATCACCTTCGTCATCAGCAGTTGGCCCAGGCCCTTTTCCTTGAGATCGGAGCGCACGATGACGGCGAATTCCGCGGCGACGTTATCCGGGTCGGCGATCGCCCGCACCACACCCAGGGTTTCCCATTCGCCGTCTTCGCGCTTGCGGGTGGCGATGAACGCCATCTCGCGGTCGTAGTCGATCTGTGTCAGGCGCGCGAGCTGCGACGGGTCCAGCTCGCGTACGCGGACGAACATGCGGTAACGCACATCTTCCGGATTGAGCGCATTGAAAAATGCAATGTGCGCCGGACCGTCTTCGGGCTTGATCGGGCGCAGCAGCAGCGGCTGGCCTTGCCACGTGGTCCAGTGTTCCAGTTGGGCCGGATAGGGACGGATCGCCAGCCGGTCCATGCCTCCGGCGCCGGCTGCGGCAACACCGATGCGCGCATCGAGCGCGATGACACCGCGGCTGTCGGCCAGCAGCGGATTGATGTCGAGCTCGGCCAGTTCGGGCACATCGGCCGCCAGTTGCGCCACCTTGATCAGCGTGTGGCAGATTGCATCGATATCGGCGGGCGGACGATTGCGGTAGCCGGCCAGCAGCTTGCTGACGCGGGTGCGCGAAATCAGATCCTGCGCCAGCACCATGTTGAGCGGCGGCAGGCTGAGCGCGTTGTCATCCATGACTTCGACCGCGACGCCGCCCTGGCCAAACAGGATGACGGGACCGAACACCGGATCGGTGGTGACGCCGATGATGAGTTCATGCGCATCCGGCCGCCGCGCCATCGCCTGCACTGAAAATCCCTGCAGCCTGGCATCGGGCTTGAGCTGCTGCAAACGTTTGTGCATGGCGGCCGCCGCCGCGCCCACCGCCCCGGCCGACTCCAGGTCAAGCACGACGCCCCCGACATCGGATTTGTGCGTGATGTCCGGCGACAGGATCTTGACTGCCACCGGGAAGCCGATCTCCAGCGCAGACTGCACCGCCTCCTCCACCGTTCTGGCGATGCGTGTTTCGACCACCGGGATGCCATAGGCGGCGAGCAGTTTTTTCGCTTCCGGTTCGGTCAGCATTGACCGGCCGCCGGCCAGCACGTCCTGCGCGATCTTGCGTGCGGCGTCACGGTCGGGCGTGAACTCGCTCGGCACCGACGCCGGTACTTGCATCAGCAGCTTCTGGTTGCGCCGGTACTGGACGATTTGCATGAAGCCATCCACCGCTTCTTCCGGCGTATCGTAAGTCGGAATGCCGGCGGCGGAAAACACCTGGCGCGCCTGGGCCACGCCGGTGCCGCCCAGCCAGCAGGCGAGGACGTTGCGCGACGCCTTCTGCGCCAGCGGCACGACGGCATGGGCGATCTCGATGCTGGGCACGATCGCGGTCGGCGCATGAATGAACAGCAGCGCATCCGATTGCTGGTCCTGCAGCAGGATTTCCATGGTCCTCACGTAGCGTTCGACCGGCGCATCGCCGATGATGTCGACCGGGTTGCCGCGGGACCAGGTGGCCGGCAGGATGGCATCGAGCTTGCGCAGCGTGTCTTCCGGCACCGCGGCCAGCTTGCCGCCGCTGCAGATCAGCGCATCGGTGGCCATCACGCCCGGCCCGCCGCCGTTGGTCATGATCGTCAATCGTTCGCCGCGCAGGGGCCGCGCATGAGCCAGGGTTTCAACCGCGCTGAACAGCTCTTCGGTCGAGAAGACGCGCAGCATGCCGGCGCGCCTGATCGCGGCATCGTACACATCGTCGGCGCCGGCCAGCGCGCCGGTATGCGAGGCGGCGGCCTTCGCCCCTTCCGCGGCGCGGCCGGCCTTGATCACCAGCACCGGTTTGCTGCGCGCCGCCGCACGCGCGGCCGACATGAATTTGCGCGCCGCCCGGATATCCTCGATGTACAGCAGGATCGCGTGCGTGCCGGCATCGCTGGCCAGGTAATCGAGCACATCGCCGAAATCGACATCGGCGCTGTCGCCCAGCGAGATGAATTTGGAAAAACCGATATTCCGCGCGCTGGCCCAGTCGAGCACGCCGGTCAACAGTGCGCCCGACTGCGATACGAAAGCGAGCTTGCCGGGCAGCGCGCCGGTATGCGCGAAGCTGGCATTGAGGCCAATCGAAGGCACCAGCAAGCCGACGCAGTTGGGGCCGAGGATGCGCAGCAGATGCGGTTTTGCCGCCGCCAGCATCGCTTGCCGGATGGTGTGGCCATGACCGTCCTGCAGTGCGTTCAGGCCGGCCGACAACACGATCGCGGCCCTGGTGCCGCGTGCGCCCAGTTGTTCGATGAGTCCGGGAATGGTCGCCGGCGGGGTGCAGATCACCGCCAGGTCAGGCGCCTCTGGCAGCTGCGCAACGTTTGCATATGCCTGGCGCCCGGCCAGCGTGTCGTATTTCGGATTGACCGGCCAGATGGCGCCGCTGAAACCGCCTTCGTCCAGGTTATGGAGTACCGTGGCGCCGACACTATGCGGCCTTGGCGACGCGCCGATCACGGCGACCGAGCGGGGATTGAACAGAGCGTGAAGATTTCTGATGCTCATGATGGGTCGCTGCTCCGGAAAATGGAATTAACGATTAGTGCGCAAAATTCGACTCCCTGCTGATCGACTCGATCATGAAGATCGAGGCTGTCACTTGCTGGAAGGAGACGCGGCTTGCGCCAACCGTTGCGGATTTTCAGGAGTCAGTCTGGCGTGCGCTTTAGCGCACGATCAGCACCGGCACGGTCGCCGAGGCGAGCACCTTGGTAGCAACCGAGCCCATTACCACGCTGGCCAGCGCGCCATGTCCATGTGAACCCATGACAATCAGGTCGATCTTGTTTTCGCTTGCATAATGCTGGATCACATGCGCGATCTCGCCGACCTTGTACGTTGACTGGAATGGAATTCCGCGCTCGCGCAGCAATTTTTCGGCTGGCGCCAGTGCCAGGGCGGATTCTTCCTTGTAATAATTGTCGACCGCCCCATCACCCAGGAGTGCGCGGGTGCGGCTTGCCGCCAGCCCGATCGGAATTGGCGGTTGAACATGCAGCAAATGCAGTTCCGGTGCGCCCTTGAACCAGTCAAGATGTGTGGACAGGTAGTCCACGGCCTTGATCGTGTATGCGGAGCCGTCTACGGCGAGAAGAATTTTCATGTTGGTCCTGTGATCAGCGTGTAAAAAATTAAAAATCAATGGGACATCAATACCGGCACCGTCATCGATAACAGAACCGTGCGGGTCGCTCCGCCCAAGAGTATCTCCCGAAACCGTGAATGCCCGTAGGCGCCCATCACGATCAGGTCGGACGACAGGTCGGCCGCGGCCGACAACAATGCATTGCCGATATCGATATCGGCCACGTGCCGCTCGACCTGGACATTGATATCATGGCGGGCCAGATAGAGTGCGATATCCGCGCCCGGCTCCTCGCCATGCACGTCGGCTTCGGCGCCCGGACTGAATACCGAGACATTCACTTGCTGCGCCCGCTTCAGGAACGGAATCGCACCGGTGAGCGCACGCGTCGCTTCGAGGCTTGCGTTCCACGCGACCATGACTTTTTTCCCGGTGTGCGGAAAGTGACCCGCATAAGGAACGATCAATACCGGCCGGCCGGCGTTCATCACAACATATTCAGGAAAGTCGGACCTGACGAAGGGGGTCGGTTCGTCCGGGTCGATCTGGCCGATCACCACCAGGTCCGCATAACGCGCCTGCAAGGTGATGCCGCTTTCCGCGTCGTCTTCAATCAGGCGCTTCTCAAATGAGGAAACACCCATTTTACTGACCTGCGCTTCAAATTCGTCGAGCGACTGGCTGGCGCGCTCGCGCAGGAAATCGATGTGCGTCTGCAGGCCGGCATAGATGGGCTCGGACGCGCCGCCTTCATAAAGAAAACGTGACAGCCCGGTTGTCGCGGAGCCGATCAGATGTGCATTTTCGGCCAGTGCGATGTCGGCGGCGATGCGTATGCGCTCGATGACGTGTTTCGACTGGTCGATGTGCACCAGGATGGTTTTATGGGACATGTCTGTTCACAGGTTGAGAGGGTTAATGATCCGCAGCGCCGGTTTTTAATTTTAATGAACCATATGACAAGCGTAAGCGCGGACATCCGGATAGTCCAGAATCAATGCAATGCATCGGGGAATTATTTTGGGAAATTTGATCCAGATCAAGTGGATGGGGGACGTGGAACATCTACCGGGATTTGCATGCCATAAAAAAACCCGCCAGAGAATAGCGGCGGGTTAATCCTTCCGATTGCGGGAGGAGGAGACAGTTTGAATATTACCGTATCAGGATATTTTTTAAAGTCAGACAAAGTCTGAATCTTTTGTAGGAAGCATGCGCATCGGCAGGAACGAGACACTGTGAGATTCAACGACTTCACCAGCCGCGGTGAATCCAAACGCCAGATAGACCGGGATAGCGTTCAGACTTGCATTCACCGTAAATTGCCCCTTGTTTCCATTTTCGATGGCTTCTCGCTGGACGTGGGCCCACAGTTGCCTTCCCACACCGCGCCCTTGATATTTGGGCAAGACGAAAAGATGGAACAGATGTTTGTAGTCTCGTATTGCGACTACACCGGCGGCTTCCTCGTCAATTTCCGCAACGTAGCAGGCGAAGTTCTGCGCTTCGATGTAGCGCCGGACTGATTCTTCGTTTATCGATTTGAAAAAGGCCTCCGCCCCCTTGCCTTCAGGCGACACCAGAAAGAAGTGACTCAGCGACCGAATCATGTCGCTAATCCATTTTGCATCCGTTGCGACCGCAGCACGTATCTTCATGATGGCTATCTGATTATTTAACAAGGCAGCAGGCATCCGTGATGCACGGAGACGGCGGTCATGCTCCGAAATAATTTCGCAGATGAGTTGTTGTCATATCCTGATGCATGGTTAGGTTACCTCTGATGCCTTGCCGAAAGCTAGAAACGGGAAGCAAGCGTAGCAACATTCATCGCGGTCGTGTCAATTCCGCCACGCTGATTTGCGTCCTGACCTTTACCCGCGAGTTGTCATAATGGCAGCACCGCAACGTAAGTACCGTCCCCTCTCATTCCGGCCATTTTTGATGTACATCAATAAAATTACGCGGCCTGTTCCGTAGACTGCATTGCCGTCAAGCCATACTCCAATCCCTGGAAAAGTCGGCAGAAGGAGGTAAGAAATGGTGGTCTTAGCCACACCGATGCCGGTTGTTCCCTCGGTCGAATTTGATGCCGAACTGATCGGCAAGCTGAATCAGACCGGACCGCGTTATACCTCTTATCCGACCGCGGACCGCTTCACCGAGTCATTCGGCTACCGCGATTACCTGCAGGCCGTCGCCGGCCTGCGCACGCGCGGCGGCAGAAATCCGTTGTCGATTTACCTGCACATTCCGTTTTGCGAATCGGTATGCTACTTCTGCGCGTGCAACAAGCTCGTCACCCGCGACCGCACCAAGGCCGTGACCTATCTCGATTATCTGAAGCGCGAAATAGAAATGCAGGGAAATCTGTTTTCAGGGATGAACCAGGTCGAGCAATTGAATCTTGGCGGCGGCACACCTACGTATCTGTCGGACCAGCAGACCGGCGACCTGATGACACATCTGCGCCGCTGGTTCCAGTTTGCGCCGGACCACATCGGCGAATATTCGATCGAAGTCGATCCGCGCACCGTGTCGCGCGCGCGCATACAATCATTGCGCGAGCAAGGCTTCAACCGTCTCAGCCTGGGCGTGCAGGATTTCGATCCCGCCGTGCAGAAGGCGATCAACCGGATCCAGCCGGAACAGCAGACGCTGGCCATCATCGACGCCGCCCGCAGCGCGCAATTCAGATCGGTCAGCATCGACCTGATCTATGGCCTGCCGCGACAATCCGTGGCCAGCATGGAGCACACCCTCGACAAGGTGATCGCGGCCAGCCCGGATCGCATCTCCGTCTACAGCTATGCACATCTGCCGCATCTGTTCAAGCCGCAGCGCCGCATCGCCGACCACGAGATGCCCGCCGCCGGCGCCAGGCTCGACATGCTATCGCTCTGCATCGCCCGGCTGACCGGCGCCGGTTATGTCTACATCGGCATGGACCATTTCGCCAAACCTGGCGACGACCTCGCGTTGGCGCAGCGGCAAGGCCGTTTGCATCGCAATTTTCAGGGTTATTCGACGCATGCGGAAGCGGACCAGATTGCCTGCGGCGTGTCGGCCATCAGCGCGGTCGGCGCCACTTATAGCCAGAACGTCAAGACCCTCGATGCGTATTACGCACGTCTGGACAAGAATGAATTGCCGATCGCACGCGGCATCAGGCTGAACATGGACGAAGTGTTGCGGCGTCTGGTGATCCAGATGCTGATGTGTAATTTCGAACTCTCCCTGAGCGCGATCGAACAAGCCTATCCGATCACCTTCGCCACTTACTTCGCATCCGAGCTGGAACAGCTGGAAGCGATGCAGGCCGACGGCCTGTTGACCATCGATGACGAGTGGCTGAACGTGACGCTGAAGGGCCGCCTCCTGATCCGCAACATCTGCATGGTGTTCGACCGTTATCTGCAGGCGCGGCAGGAACCGCTGCGCCATTCCAGGACGATCTGAGAGGAGACGCGTGGACGGCATCAACCTTGTTCCTGTTTTCCTGGTCGGCCTGCTGGGCAGCGTGCATTGCATCGGCATGTGCGGCGGCATCGTCGCCGCGTTTTCCGCCGCGCCGGCGCCGCAGCGGAATTTCCCGGTCGCGGTTGCCGCTTATCGCGCTCCGGCACTGGGTGCGGTGGATGGCGCGCTGCGTGTGCTCTCTTATAACACCGGACGGATCGCCAGTTATGTCATGGCCGGTGCGATTGCCGGCGGCATCGCCGGCGGCGCGCGGGCGCTGACGGGTATTTCGACCCTTCAGGTCGGCGGTTATTGGCTGGCCAACCTGATGCTGGTGGCGCTCGGGCTGTATCTGATGGATGTGTGGCGCGGGCTGGCGCGGCTGGAGGCGGCGGGCCACGTGGTCTGGCGCCACATCGCCCCGCTGATGAAACCGCTGCTGCCGATGGACAGCCCGCTCAAGGCGCTGGCGCTGGGCGGAATATGGGGCTGGCTGCCGTGCGGCATGGTGTACAGCGTGCTGCTGACCGCGATCATGAGCGGCTCCGCGCTGTCCGGTGCGGCAGTGATGCTGGCCTTTGGCCTCGGGACCTTGCCGATGCTGCTGGCGATGGGCCTGCTCGGCACGCACATGAAAGGCTGGGCGCGGCGTCGCTCTGTGCGTGTGGCCGGCGGCTTGCTAGTGCTGGCGTTCGGCATCGCAGGTCTGGCGCGGACCTGGCATGGTTTGTCCCTGGGCTGGCTGGAAATGTTATGCCTGACGCCGTCATGAGCGCGCGCCTGATCGACGGCATTGCCGAGGCTACGTCCGCGCCGCAGGCGGAAGCGTGTTTTCATTGCGGCTTGCCGCTGCCGGCGGCCGTCCCCTGGACGGTCCTGATCGAGGGCGTCGCACAGCCGATGTGCTGCCCCGGCTGCCAGGCGGTCGCGCAGGCGATCGTCGACAATCGGTTTGAAGATTACTACCGCAACCGCACCGAATTTTCCGCCACAGCCGACCAGGCGGCGCTGATTCCGCCGGCACTGCAGCTGGTTGACGCGCCCGGCATGGTGAGCGGCTTTACGCTCGACGCCGGCACCTGCGAAGCAAGCTTTGCCATCGACGGCATCCGCTGCGCCGCCTGTGTCTGGCTGATCGAAAAACGCCTGCGGCGGGTACCGGGCCTGCTGCGTGCCGACATGAATGTGGCTACCGAGAGGCTGCTGGTGCGCTGGACCAGGGATGCTTGCAAGCCAAGCGATATCCTGGCCGCGGTGCATCAGATCGGTTATGCCGCTTATCCCTTCGATGCGCTCAGGCATGGCGAGCAGTTGCGCCGCGCCGGCAAGCTGCTGTTCCGCCAGCTCTTCATCGCGGCGCTGTCGATGATGCAGGTGATGATGTATGCGGTGCCGCTTTATATCGCAGCCGACGGCACGATGGATGCCGACATGGCGGCGCTGATGCGATGGGCCGGTTTGCTGCTGACCCTGCCGGCAGTGTTCTATTCGGCACAGCCTTTTTTCCGCGGCGCCTGGGCCAGCCTGCGGCAGCGCGCGCTGGGCATGGACGTGCCGGTTGCGCTGGGTATCGCAGCGGCGTTCATCAGCAGCACGGCCATGGAGATGTCTATTTCGATTCGATCACGATGTTCGTTTTCCTGCTCCTGTGCAGCCGCTACCTGGAGCTGGGCGCACGGCGCAAAGCTGCCGTCACGCTTGAAAAATACCAGCATGCACTGCCCGCCTCGGCCTCGCGCATCGCACACTATCCCGCCAGCCGCGCGGCGGACACCGTCGCCGCCGCGGCGCTGTGCGAAGGCGACATCATCCTGGTCAAGCCGGGTGAAGCGCTGGCGGCCGATGGCGTGATCGTGGAAGGCGGCAGCACGCTCGACTTTTCGCTGCTGACCGGGGAAAGCCGCGCGCTGGACAAGACGGTCGGCGATTTCCTGCCGGGCGGCGCAATCAATGCGGGACAGGCGATCATCGTGCGCGTGACCACGCCGATGCGCGACAGCACCTTGTCGGTATTGATGAAACTGGTCGAGCGGGCCGGCCAGGCCAAACCGCGATTGTCCTTGTGGGCCGACCGGGTAGCGGCCTGGTTCGTCGCCGGGCTGCTGCTATTTTCCGTGGTGGTGTTCTTGCTGTGGCAATGGATCGATCCGTCGCGCGCGTGGCCGATCGCGATTGCGGTGCTGGTGGTGTCGTGCCCCTGCGCCCTGTCGCTGGCGACGCCAAGCGCGCTGGCGGCCGCCACCGACCGCTTGCTGCGGCAAGGCGTGCTGGTGGTGCAGCCGCATGTGCTGGAGACGCTGCACAAGGTGACGCATGTCGTTTTCGACAAGACCGGCACCCTGACTGCCGGCAAGCCGGTGCTGCACCGGGTCGCGCTGTTTTCCGACGTGCCGGAAGCGCGCTGCCTACGGGTTGCCTCGGCGCTGGAAGCATCGAATGCACATCCGCTGAGTGCGGCGATCGTTGCGGCGGCGCGCATGAACGAGGAAACACAGCAGATGGAGATCGCGGCGAACGATGTGTGTTATGTCCCCGGCCAAGGTCTGGAGGGTGTCGTCGATGGCGTCAGCTATCGGCTGGGCCGCGCCGCGTTCGTGGAAGCGCTGACCGGCGTTCCGCTCGCGGTGCGAGCGGCCGATGGCCTGACCGCGGTTTATCTCGGCAGTGCTGGTACCTGGCTGGCGCAATTCGAATTGACCGATCCGGTGCGCAGCGATGCCCGCCAGGTTGTCGAGCATTTCCAGAAGCGCGGGAAAACCGTGATCCTGTTAAGCGGCGATCAGCAAAGTGTGGCGCAGCGGATCGCGGGCGTGCTTGGCATCGGCGAGGTGTATGGCGAATACCTGCCGGCGCAGAAGCTGGCATTCGTGCAGGACTTGCAGCGCAGCGGCGCGGTGGTCGCGATGGTGGGCGACGGCATCAACGATGCGGCGGTGCTGCGGGCCGCGGATGTATCGTTTGCAATGGGCACGGGTGCGCCGCTGGCGCAGGCGCAAGCCGATGCGGTGCTGCTGTCCGGGCGCCTGTCGGCGGTATCGGATGCCGCCCGGGCAGCGACGCAGACCATGGCGGTGATCCGGCAGAATCTTGCGTGGGCCACGGTGTACAACGTGGTGGCGATACCGGCGGCGGCCATCGGCTTGCTCAATCCGTGGCTGACCGGGGTTGGCATGTCGGTCAGTTCGGCGGTTGTGGTGCTTAATGCATTGCGGCTGCGGCGCGCCAACGTTCACGCATAAAGGAAGTTAATGGAAGCGCTTTACCTGCTGATCCCCCTGAGCGTGCTACTCGTGTTCGTCGCGATCTGGGTATTTTTCCGGATGTCCGACAGCGGCCAGTTTGACGACATGGTTGGTCCCGCGCTGCGGATTCTGGAGGATGATGACGAGGGGAAAAAGGAGGATACGTAAGGTGAACGCCTGGTGTTCAGCCTGTGTGCCTTGTTTATCGAAGGAAAACCTGTAGGGTGGAAAAGCGCAGCGCCTTCCACCGGATGACTGTGTGCCAGTGTCAAGGTTTGGTGGAAGGCGCTTCGCTTTTCCACCCTACGTTCTTTGTTCATCGTGTTCCAGGCATTTTCCAGCAGCC
>JAZKDW010000035.1:0-8964 GCA_040387375.1 Pseudomonadota bacterium | reverse complement strand
CGCCATGCGCCCCAAAGCGGCACGCAGCGCCGTACATTGACTCGCAAACCGCTCTAGAACGCATCGCCTGGCACACGTACCCAGCCTTCCATCAGCACCCGCGCGCTGCGGCTCATGATGGCCTTGCTGACGCGCCATTCGCCGTTGACCTGGCTGGCTTCCGCGCCCACCCGCAAGGTGCCCGAAGGATGGCCGAAACGCACCGCATTGCGCGACCCGCCGCCGGCGGCGAGGTTCACCAGCGTGCCCGGTATCGCGGCGGCGGTGCCGATGGCAACAGCCGCCGTGCCCATCATCGCGTGATGCAGCTTGCCCATGGACATGGCGCGCACCAGCAGGTCGGCGTCGCCGGCAGTGACCCGCTTGCCGCTGGACGAAACATACTCGGCCGGCCTGGCGACAAACGCCACCTTAGGTGTGTGCTGGCGTGTGGCGGCTTCATCGAGGTGCTTGATGAGGCCCATGCGCAGCGCGCCATGGGCGCGTATCGTTTCAAACATGGCCAGCGCCTTCGGATCGCTGTTGATGGCATCCTGCAACTCGGTGCCGGTGTAGCCGATCGCTTCGGCGTTCACGAAGATGGTCGGGATGCCGGCATTGATCATGGTGGCCTTGAGTGTGCCGACACCAGGCACCTCGAGATCATCAACCAGATTCCCGGTCGGGAACATCGCACCCGCCGCGCCCTCTTCCTCGGCCGCCGGGTCCAGGAATTCCAGTTGCACTTCGGCGGCGGGGAAAGTGACACCGTCAAGTTCGAAGTCGCCGGTTTCCTGCACGGCGCCATCGGTGATCGCCACGTGGGCGATGATGGTCTTGGCGATGTTGGCCTGCCAGACCCGCACCGTCGCCACGCCGTCCTGCGGAATCCGGCTGGCGTCGACCAGCCCGTTGCTGATGGCGAAGGAGCCGACCGCGGCGGACAGGTTGCCGCAGTTGCCGCTCCAGTCGACAAATGCCTTGTCGATGGCGACCTGGCCGAACAGATAATCGACGTCGTGGCCGGGCCTGCTGCTTTTGGACAGGATTACCGTCTTGCTGGTGCTGGAGGTGGCGCCGCCCATGCCGTCGGTCTGCTTGCCGTAAGGGTCCGGGCTGCCGATGACACGCAGCAGCAGCGCATCGCGCGCCGCTCCCGGCACCTGCGCGGCTGCGGGCAAATCCTGCAGGCGGAAAAACACACCTTTGCTGGTGCCGCCACGCATGTAGGTGGCGGGAATCTTGATCTGGGGTACGTGGGCCATGAAATTTTTCCTGAAGAAGCCGGGCGGTACGTTTCCGTACCGCCCGGCATGACGCTCAGTAAGAGCTTTGAAATCAGCGTTGGTTTAGGCAGCCTTCGCCGATTCGAGGAAGTCCTGGGCAAAACGCTGCAGCACACCGCCCGCTTCATAAATCAGCACTTCTTCCGCGGTGTCGAGGCGGCAGGTGACTGGCACTTCGACACGTTCGCCGTTCCTGCGGTTGATGATCAGGTTCAGCGTGGCACGCGGCGTGCGTTCACCGGTCACATCGAAAGTCTCGGTACCGTCGATGCCCAGGGTAAGGCGGTTTACACCGGCCTTGAACTCCAGCGGCAGCACTCCCATGCCGACCAGGTTGGTGCGGTGGATGCGTTCGAATCCTTCGGCCACGATGGCTTCGACACCAGCCAGGCGCACGCCCTTGGCCGCCCAGTCACGGGACGAACCCTGACCGTAGTCGGCGCCGGCGATGATGATCAGCGGCTGCTTGCGCTCCATGTAGGTTTCGATGGCTTCCCACATGCGGGTTACCTTGCCTTCCGGTTCGATGCGCGCCAGCGAACCCGCTTTCACCTTGCCGTTTTCCAGCACCATTTCATTCTTCAGTGTCGGATTGGCGAAAGTCGCGCGCTGTGCGGTCAGATGGTCGCCGCGGTGGGTCGCGTAGGAATTGAAGTCTTCCTCCGGCAAGCCCATTTTCGCCAGGTATTCACCGGATGCGCTATCCAGCATGATGGCGTTGGACGGCGACAGATGGTCGGTGGTGATGTTATCAGGCAGCACCGCCAGCGGACGCATGCCCGTCAGCGTGCGCGTGCCGGCCAGCGCGCCTTCCCAGTACGGCGGACGGCGGATGTAGGTGCTCATCGGGCGCCAGTCATACAGCGGGCTGACCTTCTCGCCGCTGTCTTCCTGGATTGCAAACATCGGGATATAGACCTTGCGGAATTGTTCCGGCTTCACGCTGGAGGCGACGATGGCGTCGATTTCTTCATCGGACGGCCACAGGTCCTTCAGCGTAATCGGATTGCCGCTGGCATCGGTGCCCAGCACATCCTTTTCGATGTCGAAGCGGATGGTGCCGGCGATTGCGTAGGCGACCACCAGCGGCGGCGAAGCCAGGAAGGCCTGCTTGGCGTACGGGTGGATGCGGCCGTCAAAATTGCGGTTACCGGACAGCACGGCAGTTGCGTACAGGTCGCGGTCGACGATTTCCTTCTGGATCACCGGATCGAGCGCACCGGACATGCCGTTGCAGGACGTGCAGGCATAAGCCACGACACCAAAACCCAGCTGTTCCAGATCCGTCATCAGCCCGGCTTCTTCCAGATACAGCGTCACGGTCTTGGAGCCCGGGGCCAGCGAACTCTTCACCCACGGCTTGCGGGTCAGGCCCATCCTGTTGGCGTTGCGGGCCAGCAGTCCGGCCGCAACCATGTTGCGCGGATTGTTGGTGTTGGTGCAGCTGGTGATGGCGGCGATGATCACGGCGCCGTCCGGCATCAGGCCCGGCTCGTTTTCCACCTTGCCGCTGATGCCGCGCGCGGCCAGTTCGGAGGTCGGCACACGATTGTGCGGATTGGACGGACCGGCGATGGTGCGCACCACGGACGACAAGTTGAAGCTGAGCACACGTTCGTACTCGGCGTTCTTCAGGCTGTCGGCCCAGAGCCCGGTTTCCCGGGCGTAGAGCTCCACCAGCTTGACCAGTTCGTCATCCCGGCCGGTGAGCTTCAGGTATTTGATGGTCTGCTCGTCGATGTAGAACATCGCGGCGGTCGCGCCGAACTCCGGCGCCATGTTGGAGATGGTTGCGCGGTCGCCCAGCGTCAGCCTTGACGCGCCTTCGCCGTAGAATTCCAGGTAGGCGGAAACGACCTTCTGCTTGCGCAGGAACTCGGTCAGCGCCAGCACGATGTCGGTCGCGGTGATGCCCGGCTGCGGCTTGCCGGTCAGCTCGACGCCAATGATGTCCGGCAGGCGCATCCATGACGCGCGGCCGAGCATCACGGTTTCGGCTTCGAGGCCACCGACGCCGATCGCGATCACACCCAGCGCGTCGACCATCGGGGTGTGGGAGTCGGTGCCGACCAACGTATCCGGGAAGGCCACGCCGTCCTGCACCTGCACCACGGGCGACATGCGCTCGAGATTGATCTGGTGCAGGATGCCATTGCCCGGCGGGATCACATCGACATTCTTGAATGACTTCTTGGTCCAGTTGATGAAATCGAAGCGGTCTTCGTTGCGACGGTCTTCGATCGTGCGGTTCTTGGCGAACGCGTCCGGGTCGAAACCGCCGCACTCCACGGCCAGCGAGTGGTCGACCACCAGTTGCGTCGGCACCACCGGGTTGACCAGGGACGGATCACCACCCTGGGCCGCGATGGCGTCACGCAGGCCGGCGAGGTCGACCAGTGCGGTCTGGCCGAGGATGTCATGACACACCACACGCGCCGGGAACCACGGAAAGTCCAGGTCGCGCTTGCGTTCGATGAACTGCTCCAGCGCAGCGTTCAGCGCGGCAGGATCGGAACGGCGCACGAGGTTTTCGGCCAGCACACGCGACGTGTACGGCAGCTTGTCGTAGGCGCCGGGTTTGATGGCGTCGACCGCGGCACGCGTATCGAAATAATCCAGCTTGGTGCCCGGCAGGGGTTTGCGGTTTGCGGTGTTCATGGCTCAGTTCAAAAAGAAGGCATCGGTAAGGGGAAAAGCCTGTCATGGGTGTCATGACAGGCTGCGGGTTTTACTTGCGATCCTTGATCGGCACGAACTTCAGGTCTTCCGGCCCCACATAGTTTGCGCTTGGGCGGATGATCTTGTTGTCGATGCGCTGCTCGATGATATGCGCAGCCCAGCCGGCGGTACGCGCGATCACGAACAGCGGTGTGAACATGGCGGTCGGCACACCCATCATGTTATACGACACGGCGGAAAACCAGTCCAGGTTCGGGAACATCTTCTTCGCATCCCACATGACCGTTTCAAGACGCTCGGCAATATCGTACATCTTGGTGGTGCCGGCGGCCTTGGACAGATCGTGCGCCACTTCCTTGATGACCTTGTTGCGCGGGTCGGAGATGGTATAGACCGGATGACCGAAGCCGATCACGACTTCCTTGTTCTCGACGCGTTTCTTGATATCGGCTTCCGCTTCGTCCGGGTTCTCGTAACGGGTCTGGATATCGAACGCCGCTTCATTGGCGCCGCCATGCTTGGGACCACGCAGGGCGCCGATCGCGCCGGTGATTGCCGAGTGCATGTCGGTGCCGGTGCCGGCGATCACACGCGCGGCGAAAGTCGATGCATTGAACTCGTGCTCGGCATACAGGATCAGCGACGTGTGCATCGCCTTTTGCCACAACTCGGATGGTTTTTCGCCGTGCAGCAGGTGCAGGAAATGGCCGCCGATCGAGTCGTCATCGGTGTCGACGTCGATGCGCTTGCCATTGTGGCTGAAGTGGTACCAGTACAGCAGCATCGACCCCAGCGATGCCATCAGCCGGTCGGCAATGTCGCGCGCGCCCTGCATGTTATGGTCATCCTTTTCCGGCAGCACACAACCGAGGGTAGACACGCCGGTGCGCATCACATCCATCGGATGTGCGGATGCCGGCAGCGCTTCCAGCACCGCCTTGATGTTGGCCGGCAGGCCGCGCAATGCTTTCAGCTTGGCCTTGTATGCCGTCAGTTCGGCGGCGGTCGGCAGCTTGCCGTGCACCAGCAGATGGGCGATCTCTTCAAATTCGGAAGTCGTCGCCACATCAAGAATGTCATAACCGCGGTAATGCAGGTCGTTGCCGGTCTTGCCGACCGTGCACAAGGCGGTATTGCCCGCGGTCACGCCGGACAGCGCGACGGATTTTTTCGGCTTGAAGCCGTTTGCTTGTTGATCACTCATCGAAGTCTCCTGGACGTTTGTTGCGTTTATCTGTTTATCTGTTTATTTGGCTTTTTGCTGCGCAAACAGCGCATCAAGCTTCTGTTCGAAATCATGGTAGTTGATGCGGTCATACAGTTCCATCCGGGTCTGCATGGTGTCGACCACATTCTTCTGCGTGCCCTCGCGGCGGATCGTGGTGTACACATTTTCCGCCGCCTTGTTCATCGCGCGAAATGCCGACAGCGGATACAGCACCAGGCCGACATCGGCCGAACGCAGTTCGTCGACCGTGAACAAGGGCGTGGCGCCGAATTCGGTGATGTTGGCCAGTACCGGCACCTTGACGGCGGCGGCGAATTTCTTGTACATCGCCAGTTCGGTCATCGCTTCCGGGAAAATCATGTCCGCGCCTGCCTCGACACACGCAATCGCACGCTCCAGCGCGGAATCGAAACCTTCGACCGCCAGCGCATCGGTGCGCGCCATGATGACAAAATTCTCGTCGGTGCGGGCATCGACCGCGGCCTTGATGCGATCGACCATCTCCTGCTTCGATACGATTTCCTTGCCCGGACGGTGGCCGCAGCGCTTGGCGCCGACCTGGTCTTCGATATGCATGGCCGCGGCGCCGAACTTGATCATCGACTTGACGGTGCGCGCGACGTTGAAGGCGGATGAGCCGAAACCGGTGTCGACGTCGACCAGCAACGGCAGGTCGCAGACGTCGGTGATCCGGCGCACGTCGGTCAGCACATCGTCGAGGTTGGAAATGCCCAGGTCCGGCAGGCCGAGCGAACCGGCAGCGACACCACCGCCGGACAAGTAAATCGCCTTGTAACCGGCGCGTTTGGCCAGCAGCGCATGGTTGGCATTGATGGCGCCGATCACCTGCAACGGCGATTCGTCCCGGACAGCCTGGCGGAAAGCGGCGCCTGCGGAAATGTGAGTCATGTTCGATCCTTTACGTTAACAGCTGTTTCAACACCCAGCATTAGTTACCGTATTGCAATCGCTGTGCCATGCAGGGCGCAAAATGCCGGAAATAATTATTCTAGTGGGATTTATCGATGTAAAACAATAGCTTGAATCGATGCATCAGGTATAAGAAAAAGATTGCGAGCGAACCACGTGTTTCATTATGTGTTTCAATTGCATCTTATAATGGAACATCGAAACAGGAACGAAACATGGCCCAGCCCTTTCCCCCCTCGCGTGACACAACTGACAAACCGGTTCTGTGGACCGTATCGATTTCCCGCCTGTTTGACCTGTTCCGCGATATCTCGCTGGAATACGACGATCAGGCGGTGATCGTGCCCATCCATCTTGGCTTCGAAGATGCGGTGCTGCATATCCGCGAGCGGATGGCAACCGAGCGCTGCGACGCGGTGATCGCCGCCGGCTCCAACGGTGCCTATCTGAAGAACCGCCTGTCGGTGCCGGTTGTCACTGCCAAGGCCAGCGGCTTTGATGTCATGCAGGCGCTCGCGCGCGCACGCAAGGTCACCCCCGCGGTCGGATTGATCACCTATCAGGAAACAATGCCGGCGCTGACCGAATTCCAGGCCACCTTCGGCCTGAATATTGCCCAGCGCACGTATGCGACCGAAGAAGATGCGCGGGCGCAGATCAACGAGTTGAAAGCCAGCGGCGTCAAGGCGATTGTCGGCGCTGGCCTGATCACCGACCTTGCCGAAGAGGCCGGGCTGACGGGCGTATTCGTCTATTCCTCGGCATCGATACGGCAGGCATTCGACGATGCGCTCGAGATCGCCCGCTTGACGCAGCTGGAAGCCGGGCGCAGCCGCGGCCGTCCGGTGGCCGACACCTTGCGCGCCAAACATGGCCTCAATGATTTGCGCGGCGACTCGGTGGCGATGCAGACGCTGCGGCAATCGATCGTCCTGTATGCCCGCTCGCCGGCAACGGTATTAATCGAGGGCGAAACCGGCACCGGCAAGGAACTGGTGGCGCAGGCGATCCACCGCGAAAGCCCGCATGCGCAGGCGCGCCCCAACCGGCCGTTCGTCGCCGTCAACTGCGGCGCGATTGCGGAGTCGCTGCTGGAATCGGAACTGTTTGGCTACGAGGAAGGCGCCTTCACCGGCTCGCGCCGTGGCGGCCACGCCGGCCTGTTTGAAGCGGCCAATCGCGGCACGCTGTTTCTCGACGAGATAGGCGAAATGCCGCTGGCCTTGCAGACCCGGCTGTTGCGGGTGCTGGAAGAACGCGAGGTGGTGCGTGTCGGCGGCACCCGGCCGATTGCAGTCGACGTGCGCATCATCAGCGCCACCCATTGCGACCTCGAACAGCGCATCCGCGAGGGCCGTTTCCGTGCCGATCTGTTTTATCGGCTGGCAGTGCTGCGGCTGCATTTGCCGCCCCTGCGCGAAAGACCGGACGACGTCGCGCCGCTGGCCGAGTGGTGCCTGAAAAATGCGCTGGCATCGATGGCGGTGCGCCCGCATGCAAATCTGCATGCGGAAGTCACCGCGTGCGCGCCGCTGCTGGGCCGCTATCCATGGCCCGGCAATGTGCGTGAACTGCGCAACCTGATGCAGCGCCTGGCGCTGTTCCTCGCAGCCGAACCCTTGCAGGCGCTGTCGCCGGGCTTCGTGATGAGCGTCGCACCCGAGCTTGCGGGCAAGCCGGCTTTGTCCGCTGCGCCATTCCCTGCCCTTGCCCACGCCCCCTCTGTGCCGTCCGAAACCATGTCGCAGGTGCTGGCGCGCTTCGACGGCAACCGTGCCGCCGCCGCACACCATCTGGGAATCAGCCGCACGACGCTGTGGCGCAAACTGCGGCAGGAAAATTGAAGCGCGAGTTCCGGGACCGCGATCGGTTCAGTGCGTTGCCTGCTGCAGTTCCAGCATTTTCCAGGTCACGCCCAGGGTCACATCGGTTTTCAGCGTCACGAGTGTGCGCGACAGGGTTAATGCTTCCCCTTCCCTGCGCAATATTTCTCCCAGCGGATTCTTGAGTATGCCGGCGCCGGCCATGACCGCATCCAGATTGCCGTAGGCCTGCAACAGTTTGGCGGCTTTTTTTTGTCCCACCGTCGGCACGCCCGGAATGCCAACCGCCGCATCGCCCATCAGCGCCAGCAGATCGGGCAGCATGGCCGGCGGCACGCCGAAGCGCTGTTCCACCCAGTCACGATCGTGCCATTCATTTTTAAACACATCCCAGACCAGCGCGCCATGCGCAATCAGCGCATGCAAACCGCGGTCCGCCGACGCGACAATCACCTCGCCCCGATTTTCGCCCAGCCAGCGTAGCACCGCCGTGCCGATCACATCGGCGGCTTCGACCGCCGGCACGCACACCACCGGTATGCCGATCGCGGCAAGACTGTCATGAAATTCAGGCAGCCCCTGTTGCAGGCCTTCCGGCATCGGCGCCTTGTTTTCCCGGTATTTGCCATAGACATGGTGGCGCCATGTAGACCCGCCAAAATCAAACGCAGCCAGCACATGCGTGGGCTGATGTGTGGCCAGCAGCTTCCTGAAGGTGGACAGCGAATAACGGAGGGTGGCATTCGCCTTTTCCGGACTGTCAGGGTCGGGATTCACTTCGTGAACGCGCCGCAGGATGCCGGGGCCATCGATAGTGAGTAGTTTTCCCATGGTTAATTCAGGCAATGTAGGTGGCATGCGCAGCGAGCGCCGGATGATGTTGGATCGCTGAATAGTGTAAACAGAAAGACGAAAATCTCAGGAGCCGGAATTGGAAAGTCTGGCGCGTTGAGATGCACGCTTCGAAGATTGCAACTTCAACCGCGACGCGCCGCCTCGATTGCCGCGATGTTGATCTTTTTCATCTCCATCATCGCAT
>JAZKDW010000034.1:0-32586 GCA_040387375.1 Pseudomonadota bacterium | reverse complement strand
GTGCTAGCACTGCGGCGGCCCGGGCGCCTTGCATCACATCCCCCTAGGCGGGCCCGATCAGGACCACATCCATCTCCCAATTTATTCCGGCCGGGTACTTAATTCGAAAATCGCCGGCGGATTTGTCGCCCGGCCACACTAATTGCATCAATGGCAATTTATGGCGCGCATCGTGCGCTCATGCAATCTGCGGGAACCCCGCATTATTCCTGCTTTAGCCCCTGATTGCCCCTTTGACGATGGTCGCCGGGCGGTCGGCATGCTAGCATTCGTCTGACGGCGCAGGCGTGGCCGACCATATGGACGCAGCAACTCTTCATCGGCAACAAAATCGGGCCGCTGCACCGCAGCCCGTGCCGTTCATCAGCAGAATAGTTACGAAAAGAGGGACAACTTGGCAAAGACAAATTTCCAATACGAGAAGCGTCAGAAAGAGCTGGAAAAAAAACGGAAGAAAGAAGAGAAGCTGAAACGCAAATCGGACAAGGACAACGCTGAACCGGAAACAACGCCTGAGCAACCCGCTCCCGGCGAAGAGGATGCGCAGAACGAAACGCCTTAAACGTTCAGTCCACCAGATCGTCGGGCGCGGTAACGCCGCCAGGCTCTTCCTCAGTGCCGTACAGCCCGATGCGCACCAGCACCGCGCCATGGTCCGACGCTTGTGGCTGCCGGAATGCAAGATGGTCATTGAGGTAGCTCACATCCAGCACTTCGCCGCGCGCATGAGGCGACGCCGGGTTGAATTCCTCCGATACCAGCACATGATCGATGGTTTCGTACAGGCCGTCGTGCATATGGGAAAAACCCACATTGCGCAGCGGATCGCGGCGTGACTGGATGCGGTAACTGTCGAACAGCCGGTCATCGAACTCGGTTTTGCCGCCCCGTCCAACCCCCATCACCAGCTGCGTCGATACCGCCGCGGCCACATCATTGAAGTCTCCCATCACCAGCAGCGGAACCCGGCGGCCCTGTGCATAATCGGTCAGCAGGTAACGCAGGCCCAGGGCTTCGACACCGCGCCGGATCAGGGAGCGCAGCACCGCCGCCCCCAGCTGATACGGATCGTCGCTGTCGTCGCCGTTGCGATAATCCGGGCGTTTTGATTTCAGGTGGACCACAAAGACATTGATTACCAGATCCGCCGAAACAATGACCTGCGCATGCAGCACCGGACGCGTGAACTTGTTCATCGGCTCAGCCGCGTCGGACACCGGCACCGACAGGCCGCGCGGCAGGTCGGCATAGGCAGCGGCGCCGGCGGCAAGTGGCAGGCGCGATACCAGCGCGACGTTCGGCGTCAGGCTGGCTGCCTGCGGATCCGGGTCGAAACCGGCGTGGTGCGCGCTTTTATATTTTTCCGACCGGGCCAATACGTCTTTCAGCGCCGCCTGCGAAAAAACTTCCTGGAAACCGATCACGTCGGCATCGAGCTTGTCGATCTGCTGCGCCAGCCAGGTGATTTTTGCCTCGTACTCTTCTGGCGAGTAGGGCTCCAGGCCGTCATAGAATTTCATCCCGGGCGGCCCCAGGTTCAACAGGTTGAAGGTGGCGAAGCGGATTTCCTGCATAATTTGGTTTCCTCGTTTTTCAAGCCTATCACGCATGGCCAAAAAAGAGCATGTTTCCGAAACGCCGGCGACCCAGTTCCTGGGCAAGAGTGGCACAGTCTTTTCCGAACATCCATATCCTTATGAAGAGCATGGCGGCACCACCGTGTCCGCGCGGGAATTGGGCGTCGACGAACATCAGGTGATCAAGACGCTGGTGATGCAGGATGAAGCCGCCCGGCCGCTGATCGTGCTGATGCACGGCGACCGCAAGGTATCGACAAAAAACCTGGCGCGGCAGATCGGCTGCAAGTCGGTCGAACCCTGCAAGCCGGAAGTCGCCAACCGGCATTCCGGTTTTCTGGTCGGCGGCACGTCGCCGTTCGGCACCAGAAAGAAAATGCCGGTCTATGTGGAACAGAGCATTCTTGCGCTCGATAAAATTTATATCAACGGTGGCCGGCGCGGTTATCTGATCGGGCTGGATCCGGCGGTGCTGGAAAAGCTGCTGCCGGTTACAACGGTAAATTGCGCACTGGAGCAGTAAGGGCCTATCCATTCATGCGATGCTTCGTGAGATGGGCTTGATGGAGTCAGTCTGGATTCCCGCCTGCGCGGGAATGACGGTGGTAAATGGGTCGATCTCCACTCCCACTACCGTCGTTCCCGCGAAAGCGGGAACCCATAACCCGCTAGCACATCGGTGCGTCGCTGGCTATGCAAGACTCACAGCCATTTCTGCACCGTCACCGGCTCATAACGGGCAAACCCATCCAGCAAGCTCGCCGGGTCCGACGCCACCACGATCATGTCCCGATGTGCCGCCGGCAGGAATTCCTCCTCGATCATGCGGGTGATCATCATCATCAACGGATCAAAATAGCCGTTCACATTGAGCAGGCCCAGCGGCTTGGGTATACCTTCGAGCTGCGCCGCGACCCATACTTCAAAAAATTCTTCCAGCGTGCCTACGCCGCCCGGCAAGGCGATGTAGGCATCGCCGATCACCGCCATGCGGGATTTGCGTTCCCGCATCGATTCGAGCACCTCGACCATTTTGACATCCGGATGGGAATGCCCCTTGTCCGCAAGGCGCCGCGTGATGACGCCGTGCACCGTGCCGCCCGCGGCCAGCACCGTATCGGCCAGCACACCCATCGTGCCCTTGTTGGTGCCGCCATACACCATCGTGAGGCCGCGCCGCGCCAGTTCGCGCCCCAGTGCCTGGGCGGCATTGCGGTAGGCGTCGCCGCGGCCGAAATTGGAGCCGCAGAATATCGTGATCGATTTCATTTTTTCATGATTGTAGAGTTTTACGCTAACAGCAATGATGCCCATGCAGATAAAACGGCTTGAGCGCCCGATCGAGATCTTGCACGGTTTGACGCCATTTGTCATGTGGATCGAGGTTGGCGCGCAATTCCGCCAGCAGTGCGGTCATCATCGATGGATAATCGATGCCGGTCACCCGCCGATTGTCGACTATCGTGTGGCCGGCAACGATCACCTTGCTCACATGCCGTGCGGACGCGCGCGACATCACAAAATCGAAGGCATCGACATCGTCGAACAGCCGGTCTTCCATCAGCGAGGCGCCGTCGAGCAGCAGCAGGTCGGCCGCTTCACCATCGCCGAGCATGCCGCTGCCGGCAAGGCCGCTGACCGCATGGCGGCCGTGGCGGCTGGCGAGCTGCCACGCCTGCGCGCTGGACACCAGCGAATCGTAGCCCCAGCCTTTATGCAGATGGTACAGCAGGCGCAATTCGCGCAGCGCGTCGTCGTCTTCATCGAGCGCCAGTCCATCCATGCCCATTGCGACCTTGCAGCCCTGGGCCAGCATCGACGCCACCGGCGCAATGCCCGAACCCAGCGCCAGGTTGGAGCTGGTATTGACGGCAATGACCGCGCCGCTGGCGGCAATCATCGCCAGTTCGCCGGGTGTGCAGTAAGTGCAATGTGCGAGTGTAAGACGGGGACTGAGCAGGCCGATATCGCGCAGATAAGTGACGATGCCGTCCGGGTATGTGTGATCCGCCCATTCACGCTGATAGCGCGTTTCCAGCAGATGCATGTGCACTTGCCTGCCGTTTTGCGCGGACGCATCCGCAATCCCTTGCAGCATCTCGTGCGAACACCATTGCACACCGTGCGGCCCATATTGCACATTAAATCCGGGGCCATGGCAGGCCAGCGCAATCTCGTCGGCGATCGCGAGCTGCTCGCGCGGCGGCAGCGGCGGCCTGTCCATGCGCGTCTTCACGGTGTCCCGGATGTGCGGCGGAAGATGTGTCAGCACCAGCGCGGTGTCTGCATAAGCGAGCGGATGAGTGTCGCGCATCGCCACCGCAAAACCGGCGTGGACGCCGACATCGCGCGCGGCCCGCGCCACTTCCCTGGCTTCGCTGACCGGATCGGTGATGCCCTGCAAACGTGTGTAATGCACCATCACCCGGCCCACACCGCGCAATGCCGAGCGGCCCAGGGACGTTGCCGCGGCGCGGTATGCGTCCACGCCAGGAATGACGCCGAGGTAGAACAGCCAGGATTCAAGCGGCTTGCCGAATGCGCCGAGGGCGCTGGCGCGGAAGGCACGCGCATGGTCATGCGCGTTGCACAGTCCCGGCAATGCAATCAGGCCATTGCGGGCCGGCGCCATCCCGTCGATGCCGGCGATGTTGCCGTTATCGACGCGGATGCGCGCGCCGCGCTGTTCCGCCCGTTGCCCCGGCTGCGCCAGCAGCCAGTCGACTTCAATGGCAGACATGTTATTGCGCCAGCCTGATCATGCGTTCTGCCTTCGGCGGCAGGAAGCTGCGGTTGAACACTTCCGATGGCGCCGGATTGCGCGGCAGGCCGTAGCTCTCATTGAGCTGCGCGATCGCGCGTGTCATCCGATCGTCCTTGATGTCGCCGACACCGATTTCATTCGCTTCCGGTGTCAGCACCAGGCTCTTCAGCGTATACAGCAGGCGGCGTTTTTCAATGTCCTTGTTGATCAGCGGCTCATGCCTGGCGAGATTGTCGATGCAAGCGTCGGGCTGGGCCGCACACTCCTTGAATCCACGGTGTACCGCGCGCACCAGACCGGCGACCGCCTGCGGTTTTTCCCTGACCATCTGCGCCGACACCATCATGCCGTTGCTGTACAGGTCGACGCCCAGGTCGCTGTAATAAAACCAGCGGATATCCTTTTCCGGATCGACCTTTTGCGCCACCAGGTTCATGTAGCTGGTGGCCGAAAACACCGCCGACGCGTCAACCTGCCCCTGCAACAGCATCTGTTCCTGCAGGTTGGGCGCCATG
The DNA here is from genome assembly GCA_040387375.1 of Pseudomonadota bacterium. Lineage (GTDB taxonomy): Bacteria > Pseudomonadota > Gammaproteobacteria > Burkholderiales > Burkholderiaceae_D > JAZKDW01. The sequence continues at coordinate 27,730 of JAZKDW010000034.1, read as the reverse complement.
TTGAGCCAGGTGATTTTCTTTTCATCGACGCCGTTCTTTTTTGCCAGCGTCGTGAATACCTTCAGCGCGGCCGCACCGGCAGGCGATCCGAGCTTCTTGCCTTCGAGGTCCTTGATCGACTTGATCGGGCCGCTGGCCTTGGTGATGATTGCGAACGGCGCGCGGTTGTACAGCATGTAGACCATCACCGGCGCTTCGCCCGGCTTGGTCGCCGCATTCTGCACGATTGCATTGATATCGCCGAAGCCGGCCTGATAGGCGCCGGCCATGATGCGGGTCACGGTGGCCGCCGAGCCTTCACCCTGGTCGATGGTGAGGTCCAGTTTCTCGTCCTTGAAATATCCCTTGTCCTGGGCCCAGTAATACCAGGCATGCACACCCTGGATTTTCCAGTCGAGCGTGAAGCGGATCTTGGCGGGTTCCTGCGCGCTGGCGAATGGTGCGGCCGCCAGGATGACAGTGCTGAAAAAAAGGCGATTGATGAGACGCATGGTGACTCCTTGAGTGAATTGGCAAGTTCGAAAGTGATGATGAAAACGGGTCAGGCCATCGGAAAATCCTGCTTGCGCTGCGCCCAGCCGGTCGTCTTCAGTTCAAAGAACGAAAATATCGCGTACAGCGCAACCCCGAGAAACGACAGGATGAACAGGCCGGCGAATACCAGCGGCACATCAAAATTGCCGCTGGCGATCATCATCGCGTTGCCGATGCCGCGATTGGAAGCGACCGTCTCGGCCAGCACGGTGCCGACGAAAGACAGGGTGATCGCGATCTTGAGCGATGCAAACAGATACGGCATGGTGCGCGGCAAGCCGACGTTCCACAGGATGTCGCGTTTGCTGGCGCCGAGCGCACGCAGCACGTCTTCCAGTTCCGGCTCGGTGGTGGCCAGACCGGTGGCGACGTTGACCACCACCGGGAAGATGCTGATCACCATCGATGTCAGGATGGCGGGCACGGTGCCGGCGCCGAACCAGACGACAAAGATCGGCACCACAGCCACTTTCGGAATGCTCGAAAAACCGACCAGCAGCGGATAGGCGACATCGTAGGCAAGGCGTGACGAGCCGATGATGACGCCGATCAGGATGCCGGCGCCGACACCCAGCGCAAAACCGGTGAGGGTGGTGAACAGGGTTTGTGTCGCATGCGGCATCAAGGCCGGCAGGCGCTCGATCAGTACCATCAAAATCTGTGATGGCTTCGGCAATACCAGATCGGTCACGCCGAACGCGCGGCACAGGAGTTCCCATACCAGGAACAGGGCAACGACGGACAGCACCGACAGCACTCTCTGGCGGGCGCGCGGGGAAAGGAGCTTGTTCATCATGCCACCGCCTGCAGTGGCTGGCTGCGCGCATCGGCAATCTGCATGCGCAAGTCGAGCATGATCTGCACGAACTCCGGACTGTAAGTCATCTCCAGCGTGCGCGGCCGCGCAAAATCGACATCGCGTATGTCGAGCACTTTGCCCGGCCTTGCGCTCATCATGTAAATCCGGTTGGCCAGGAAACACGCTTCCCGCAAATCGTGGGTGACCAGGATCACGGTCGGTTTCTGCTCCATCCACAACTGCTGCATGATGCCCCACAGTTCCTCGCGCGTGAACTGGTCCAGCGCGCCGAAAGGTTCATCCAGCAGCAGCAGCTTGGGGCCGTGTATCAATGCGCGGCACAGGGAAGCGCGCTGCAGCATGCCGCCCGACAGCTGCCAGGGTCGCTTGTCGCCGAAGCCGGCCAGGCCCACGCGTTTTAACAAGGCTTCGGCGCGGTCGGCAAATTCGCCGTCCTTCTTTTTTGCGTATTCGCTGCGAAAGGGCTCGACGATCTTCAGCGGCAGCATGATGTTTTCGCGGATTGTCAGCCACGGCAGCATGGTCGGATTCTGGAACGCCATGCCGACGCCCTTCGACGGCCCCTTTACTTCGCGGCCGTCGACCACAACGTTGCCGGTGGTTGCCGGAATCAGGCCCGACACCAGCTTGAGCACGGTCGACTTGCCGCAGCCGCTGGGTCCGACGATGGAGATGAAATCGCCCGGTGCGATCCGCATGTCGGTCGCATCGAGCGCCAGCACGCTGCCGCCGCCGTAGCGCAGGGAGACGTTATCGAGTTCTATCAGGTTCTTGATCATGGTGGCGCTTCCAGAAAGTTTCAGTTAACTGCTTCAAATGCGGGCGATGATGGCGAAGGGGCCGCCGCCTGGCGGACCCTGATGCTCGGCGCCGCCCGATACATAAATCGCGGTCTGTCCGGTCACCGAAGCAAGAACCGCACCGACCGCCGCACGCGCATGGCGTGTCGAATTGATGTCGGAATCGTTCAGCATGGTGTGCCTGAGACCTCTTACCTGGCCATCGGGCGCGGCTTCGGCCTTGGCGAAAATATTGACGATCCGCTCATGCTGCACATCGGGATCGATATCCATCGTGCGCGCCAATGTGGTGCGGACACTGGCGGCATCGATGGCATCCTTCATCACGCCATGGCCGATGACATAGGGACTGACGGCCGCGCCGCTCATGCCCATCAGGATGATCACATTGCATTCAAGCTCGATGCCGGCCGATGTCGATGCGACGCTCGAATAGCGGCTCCAGTCACGGCCGATGAGGTCGTCGTCCAGCACGCTGGCATCGACTTCATGCAAGGCCAGCGCGACGCCGAGGGCGGATGCGCCGCGCGAGGCTCCCATCGACTCATAACTGTCGCGTGTTGCCGGAGCGGCGCCGCGTGCCAGCGCATCGGCAATCTTGGCCGAGGTCAGCAGCGGGCATTTGATCTGGACAAAATGGATATCGGCCATGTCCGTGATCGCCGCGTCGGCCATCGCGTCTTTCACTGCGCGCGCGGTTTCCCTGGCCTGTATCGACGTGCCGATTTCCTCGGGCAGGAAGTCGCGGGTGAAGCCGATGCCCAGCGCCAGCCGCTTGCCGTCCGGGGCCGGCATGGCGGTCGCCTGCGCCCGGGTGAAGATCGTGAAATGCGGCGACAACACACCCTCGGTACCGCCGGACATGATGAAGGCAATACGCTGCTCCACCTCGGCTGCGGATAGTCCAAGGCGGGGGGCCAGCATGGCGCACCAGGCCTGGGTTGCGTATTCGCGCGTGAAGTCGTTGACGCAGCCGTTGCCTTCGGTCTTGCCGAGGACGGCGATGATCTCCGCGGGATTGATCAACCCCGATTCGATCAGCACACGGGCGGCGCTCAGATCGCCGGGGCCGCCGCATGCAATTTTGTGTACACCCACGTTTTGCATCTCAGCTCCTGAATCCTGTTAATTGCTCCAGCACGCCTGCGAGAATGCGGCATGCCTGTTCCAGCTGGTCGACCGCCACCGATTCATTCGGCGCGTGGCCCTGATCACCTTCGCCGGGGCCGAAATTGATGATTTCCATTTTGCTGTCGGCGAAGTAGCGGCCATCGGAGGCGCCGATTGCTTCGATGAGTTCCAGCGTGGCGCCGAACGCGGCGCCGGCACTGTGCTGAAACGCCTGCACCAGCGGCCCGTCGGCGCGTGCGGAAAAACCGTTGGTGCCGGTGAGCAGCTCGGTCCGGTAACTGCCGGCCGGTTCACCGGCCTGCGCCAGCAGCGCCAGGATTTCATCGAATGCGGCCTGTACGTTTTCCGTCTGCGGCAGCAGGCGGCGATCGAGGGTGGCGCTGGCTTGCGCCGGCACCACGTTGGTGTTTTCGCCGCCGGCGATGGTGCCGATGTTGAAGGTCGATTGCAGCTGGCCTGCGCTGCGTGCCGGCAGCAGCTGGTCAAAGCGGGATTGCAGATGCGCGAGCAGGCGCAGCAGGCGCAGGATCGCGTTATCACCCGCGCCCGGCGCACCGGCATGCGCGCCGCGTCCGAAGGCGTCGACCCGCACCCACATCACGCCGCGCTCGCGCACCACCAGCTGGTTGGCGGTCGGTGCGCCGAGGATCAGCAGGTCGGGCCGCACCAGGCCAGCCTCCGCCAGGTAGCGTGTGCCGTTCGGTCCCAGGTTTTCTTCATCCGCCACGAAGGTGAAAACCACCTCGCCGCGTTGCGGACCGCCGCGCTGCGCCAGCAGCTGCGCCAGCCACAGATGGGTGGCGGCGGAGCCCTTGCAGTTGGCGGCGCCCAGTCCGGCCAGGCGCTGTGTGGACACAGGCGTCAGTTCGAACGGCGGTGTAAACCAGTCCGCGCGTTTGCCGACACCAACGGTGTCGATATGGCTATTGAATACAACGCAGGGACCCGCGGTGTCCGACGCCAGGCGGGCAATGACATTGTCGACACCGCTGGCACGGCTGGCTATCTCGACGTCATAACCCCAGCCTTCCAGCATGGTCGCGATCTGGCTGCAGATGGCACTGCTGTCGCCGGGTGGAAAAGTCGACGGTATGCCGACCAGGCACTCCAGCAAACCGAGGCAGGAGAGGGCATCGGTATTCACGCATCGTCCTTCGGATAACCGGCAATGATTGCCGCTGTGGTCTTGTCGGCATTGCGCACCACCGGCGCCGGCATCTTCTGGATCGCCTTGACGGACTGGCCCCAGCCCTTGGAGTCCGCCACCAGTTCACCGTCTTTCATCACGAAGCGGCCGCGCACCAGCGTATGCAGCGGATAACCCTGCACGTAGCGGCTGTTCCACGGCGTGATCTTGCTGCGCGAATGCAGGCGGCCCTGCGAGATGACACCTTCGCGGTTCATGTCTACCAGTACGATGTCGGCATCGGCGCCGACCTGGATCACACCCTTGCGGCCATAGATGCCCCACGCCTTGGCCGGATTGACCGCGCTCCACTTGACGTAATCCATCAGCGTGATGCGGCCGCGGTTGACTTCGGTCAGCATGATCGACATCTGTGTCTCGACGCCGGGAAAACCGCAATCGGCTTCCCAGATATTGTCCTTGGTCTTCTCTTCCGGCGTGTGCGGCGCGTGATCTGTTGCGATCATGTCGATCACACCTTCCTGCAGCGCATCCCACAACAACTGGTTGTGGTGGGCGTCGCGGATCGGCGGATTGACGCGCAGCAGGCTGCCCAGCCGCAGCACGTCGCTGGTGTTCAGCAGCAGGTATTGCGGACAGGTTTCGACGGTGATGTCGACGCCGCGGCGCTTGGCGTCGCGCAGCACCGACAGCGCGTCGGATGAACTCTTGTGCGCGATGTGCAGCCGCGCGCCGGTCCATTCGCTGAAGACCACCATGCGCGACACCGCCTCGATCGCGCACACCTCCGGCCGTGCCGCCAGATGCGCCTGCACATCGCTGCGCCCGACTGCCTTCATGTGCTGCTGGCGGCGTGCCATGATCGATGAATTCTCGGCGTGTATCGTGCAGCGGATGCCGCGCCGCGCCAGGATCTCCATGCCTTCCAGCAGGGCGCCGTCGGAGGGCGCCGGCAGGTTGCCGAAGGTATTGCCGACGAAGGCCTTGAAGCCGGTGACGCCGGCATCGATCAGCGGTTCCAGCAGGTGCAGGTTGTTTTCGTCCAGCAGTCCATAGATGCCGTAATCGACATGCGCTTTTTTCGCCGCGTCCTGTTTCAGGCGCAAGGCTTCCAGCGTGCCGGTGGGCGGATTGGTATTGGGCATTTCAAACACGGTGGTGACACCACCGCAGGCTGCGGCGGCGGTGCCGGTTTCCCAGTCTTCCTTGTGGGTGTAGCCGGGCTCGCGGAAATGCACGTGGCTGTCGATGGCGCCGGGCAGCAGGTACAGGCCGGCGGCGTTGAATTCGGCGCGGGTCGGCGGCATCATCCCGTCGTCGCCGATGGCGACAATGCGCTCGCCCAGGATCGCGACCGAGGCGTCGATGATGCCTTCCGGCGACACGACCCTGGCGTTGCGGATGACCAGGTCAACAAGTGGTTGGTTCATGAAAAATTCTCGTTCAATATGAAAGGGATCGGAGGTTTACAACATCGCCCAGCCGCCATCGACCGGCAGATCGACGCCGGTGATCTGGCGCGCGGCGTCGCTGGCCAGGAACAGGCAGGCGCTGGCAACGTCGGCGTCCGTCGTGATGCGCCGCAGCGCATAATCGGCGGCATGCTTTTCAGCCGCCTGTTCCGGCGTGATGCCGAGCTTGACCGCCATGTCGGCACACACCTTGTCGCGAAAGCGCGGGCCATCGACCATCCCCGGCGCGACGCAGTTGACATTGATGCCGTGCGGGCCGGCTTCCAGCGCGAAGCTCTTGGTGATGCCGCGCAGTCCCCATTTGGATGCCGAATACGCCATGCGGCCGGCCCGTCCGCGCATGCCGAAGGTGCCGCCGACATTGACCACCTTGCCGCTGCGCTGCGCGATCATCGCCGGCAGCACCGCGCGCATGGTGTTGAAGCAGCCGCGCATGTTGAGGTCGACGATCTGGTCGAATTCGTCCGGCGTGGTTTCCCAGCCGGTCTTGCCGATCGGGCCCGAGCCGCCGGCAACGTTGACCAGGATGTCAATCCGGCCATCGCCCAGCTGCATCGCTGCCTGCGCGAGGCGCTCGGTGTCGGCGGCGCTGGTGACGTCGCAGGACACCACCACCGCCTTGACGCCGAGAGCGCGCGCTGCTGCCGCGACCGGTTCGATCGCAGCGGTGTCGCGGCCGGCCAGCACCAGGTGCGCACCTTCACCGGCGAACGCCAGCGAAATCGCCGCGCCCATGCCCTTGGCCGGGCCGGTGATGACAACCACCTTGTTTTTCAGATTCAGATCCATTGTTGTCGAACTCCTTTTTTGATACTGCTTATTTTGCGACCGTGAGTTTGCTCGGGCGGTCCGCGCGCGGTGGCAGGAAGGCGCGCGAGAAGACTTCGTCGCGGGCCGGCTTGCGCGCCAGTGCGTTGGCTTCGACCACCACCTGGATCGTGCGGTCGAGGCGGCTGTCAAGCACGTCGCCAAGACCGATGGTGGTGATTTCGGCTGAGCTCATTTCTTCTTTCAGGGTCGCGAGCAGGCGCTCTTTTTCGACGTCGCGCTTGCCCAGCGATTCACGCTTCATGACGGTATCGATGGCGGCGTCGGGATTGGCCAGCGTGTCGTGGATGGCGCGGTTGATCGCTTTCAGCAAGCCTTTGACGGCGGCTGGATTGTCTTTTGCCAATTGCTTCGACACCACGATCGCATTGCTGTACAGGTCGAGGCCATGGTCGGCGTAGTTAATGAAACGCAGGTCCTTCTCGGGATCGATGCCGATCAGCCGGGCGCTGAACCAGACCGTATTGATGTAGCCGAAGACCGCATCGACCTGGCCGCGCATCAGCATCTGTTCACGCAGGTTGGCGGTCATGTTGGTGATGTTGACTTTGGCAGGATCGATCTTCGCCGCCTTGGCGAAGGCCGGGAACAGTTTCAGCGCGCCGTCGTTGGCCGGTGCGCCGATGGTCCTGCCTTCGAGGTCCTTGGGCGACTTGATCGGGCTATCCTTCTTGACCACGATGGTGAAGGGTGGTGTGTTGTACATCATGTAGACGGCGATCGGCGCTTCCGCCGGTTTTTTGGAGGCGAGGTCGATCAGCGCATTGATGTCGCCGAAGCCGACGTTGTAGGCGCCGCTGGCAACCTTGATGATGGATGCCGCCGAGCCTTCGCCCTGGTCGATCTCGACATCCAGTCCTTCAGCCTTGAAGTAACCCTTGTCCTGGGCGATGAAAAACCACGCCTGCGGCCCCTGGTATTTCCAGTTGAGGATCATCTTGATCTTGGTCTGGGCCGAGGCTTCGGGCAGTTGCACGCTTAGTAATATGGCAAAGATGGACGCGAGAAGAACGATACGGCGTTTCATGGCAGCTCCTTGATGATGGATGTGGTGATGGAATGGTGGATGTCGGCGGTGGTGACGGTGAAGCCATGCAACTCGCGTACCAGGAACAGGATGGCGTCGCTGACGTATTGCGGTGACGGTGTCGCGCACGCGTCTTCGACCAGCACGCAGTCGTAGCCGAGAAAGCCGGCATCCTGCAGCGTCGAAAAAACACAGCGGTCTATATTGATGCCGGCGAACAGCAAGGTGGTAATGCCGGCCTGGCGCAGCACCGAGTCCAGCTCGCTGTCCCAGAATCCGCTCAGCCGGTGTTTGTTGACCGTCAGGTCGTCCGCATGCGCCGGCAGTTCGCCGATCTGCGCCGCGCCCCACGAGCCCTGCACCAGCGCCGGTCCGCGGCCATTGGCCAGCGGTTCGCCGTAGCCGGTGGCGCCGGCGCTGCGTTTGCCGCGATACAGCACACCCGGCGGCAGGTTGGCGCGGTCGGCGCGTATACCCCAGTTGAGCCAGACGATGCGGGCGCCGGCGGCGCGCATCGCATCACTCAGCCCGGCAATCGCTGGAATCGGGCTACACATCGGACTGATGTCGACGCCGCGCGAGCCGAACCAGCCGTCCGGGTGGCAAAAATCGTTCTGCATGTCGATCACCACCAGCGCGCAACGCGCAAGGTCGAGTTCCAGCGCCGCCGGCAGTGCCTGCATGCGGACAATACGCGGCGGCGACGGCGCGCGCACCAGGCTCACGTGGTCTTCGTGAACGGTCCAGCTGCTGGCTGGCGAAGGGGAGGTCTGAAACGGCTTGGCACACATTGCGGTCGGCTGTAAAAAGAAGATGACCTCATCATGATTGTTTTGAGTGCTTCGAATCCAGTGCTATATTCACGTGGGTCCGTTCGTTTTTTCGCAACACTCGGGGAACTGTCTTGTCACTTCAATATTTGCGGGTGTTCCGATATATCGATGCAGTCGCCCGTGCCGGTTCGATCCGCAAGGCGGCGGAAACCTTGTTCATTACACCGTCGGCGCTGGACCGGCGGGTGCAGGATCTGGAAACGGAACTGGGCACCGAACTGTTCGAGCGGCATGCGCGCGGCATGCGGCTGACGGCGGCGGGCGAGATCTTTGTGCATCATGTGCGCGCGCAGCGCGCCGACTTCGAGCGGGTCCGCACCGAAATCGAGCATTTGAAGGGCCTGCGCCGCGGCACGGTATCGATCGCCGCCAGCCAGGCCATGGCCTTTGCGGTGTTTCCGGAGCTGATGAACCGGTTCAGGGAATCCAACCCCGGCGTCTCGTTTGCGATCAACATCTGCGATCACCGCGCCGTGGTCAAGGCGCTGCGTGAATTCGAAGCGGACCTGGGTGTGGTCTACAACATCCAGAAAGCGGCCGACCTGACGGTCTTGCTGGAAACAGAGCAGCGCCTGTGCGCGGTGATGGCGGCCGACCATCCGCTTGCCAGGGCCGATACGGTCAGGATGCGCGACTGCGTGCGTTATCCGCTGGCGCTGCCGGACGCGTCGCTGGGGGGCCGCGTGCTGCTCGAAGGCTTTTTTGCGCGCAGCTCGCTCAAGCCGAAGACGGTGCTGGAATCAAATTCCTTCGAGATGCTGCGTCATTTCGTGCGCTCCAACGATGCGGTCACGTTCCAGATCCAGATCGGCACCGTGCTGGACCAGGCGAAAGAGGGGGTGATTGCGCGCCATATCGAAGATCGCGACTTGCCGCGGCGGCTGTTGAGTGTGGTCCAGCTGAAAGGACGTCCGCTGCCTCTGCCGGCGCTACGTTTCATGGCGACGCTGCGCGAGGCGCTGACGCCGGACGACAAATGATTTATCTGGATGCGGAGCGCCGCCGCATTTTATAATCAGCAGCTGAGGGCTAGGGCTGCGCCAAGACTATTAAAACAAGAGAGTTACATGAATACATTTTTATTTGGCATTGCCGCGTACCTGATCGGTTCGATTTCATTTGCCGTGGTGGTCAGCAAACTGTTCAGGCTGGCCGATCCGCGCACCTATGGATCAAAAAATCCCGGCGCCACCAACGTGCTACGAAGCGGCAATAAAACCGCGGCCATCGTGACCCTGCTCGGCGATTGCCTGAAAGGCTGGCTCGCCGTGGCGCTGGTGCAAAGATACGGAGCGGATCATGGTGTGGGCGACAGTGGTGTTGCACTGGTGGCGATTGCGGTATTCCTCGGGCATCTGTGGCCGGTCTTTTTCCGCTTTGCCGGCGGCAAGGGTGTTGCCACCGCGCTAGGCGTACTGCTCGGCCTGAATATCTGGCTCGGGCTGGCAACCATGGTGACCTGGCTGGTGATTGCCTATGCCTTCCGTTATTCATCGCTGGCGGCGCTGGTCGCGGCGGTATTCGCGCCGTTTTATTATGGATTGCTGTTCGGCACCGATGTGATCTTGCTGGCGGTTGTGGTGATGAGCGCCTTGCTGATTTATCGCCACGGCAGGAATATCGGCAATCTGATGGCGGGCAAGGAAAGCAGGATAGGCAGCGGGAAGAAATGATTTCCGGGCGCACCCGGTCTCAATGCATCATCCACAACTCGCTTTGCTGCCGCACCACATCGCTGAGCGAGCCGTTTTTCTCATAACGGCCGCGCAGCCAGTTTGCATCCGAATGCCCGTCCAGCACGCGCTTTCTTAACATCGCCAGCGCATCCGTCGTCCCCAGTTCGCGCGCGGTCTCGGCCAGCATTTCGAAGGCATGCAGGATGTCTTCCTGGATGCCGCATTGTGCGCCATCGGCCGGATTGACCACGGTGCCGGTCAGGCCGAAACGGCACGCCTGAAAACGGTTGTATGAATAGGTCAGCGACGCATGCGGCGATGGCGCCAGTTCCCGATGTTCAAAAAAGTACTTGCTAAGCGTCTGTGCGTAGGCCGCCAGCGCAACCGCGGTATCGATCGTCAGCGGCGTATCGCAGACCCGGATTTCAACCGTGCCGTATTCCGGCTTGGGCCGGATATCCCAGTAAAAATCCTTCATGCTGGCGACAATATTCAGGCTCGCCATTTTTTCGAAATAAGCATTGAACGCCTCCCAGTCGGTGACGAAAGGCATGAAGCCTGACAGCGGAAAGGCGTTGATCGACGTCAGCCGCGCCGACTGGAAGCTGGTATCGATTCCCTGATAGAACGGTGACGAAGCGGACATCGCGATGAAATGCGGAATGTAACGCGCCAGCAGATGCACCAGCCGCACCGCTTCATCGCCGTTGGCGCAGCCGATATGGATGTGCTGGCCGTACACGGTGAATTGTTTGGCCAGATAACCGTATAACTCCGACACCAGGCGATAGCGGTCGGTTTGCACGATCCGCTGGTCTTCCCAATGCTGAAACGGATGGGCGCCGCCGCCGGCCAGGCCCAGGTTGAGCTGGTCCGCGGACGCCACCAGCAGCTTGCGCATTGCCGTCAGTTCAATCAGCATCTGCTGATGGTCGGTATGCACCGAGGTCGCGATCTCGATCATGCTCTCGGTGATTTCCGGCTTGATATCGTAGCCGTGTTTCTGCTTGTCGATCAGCACCAGCAAGTCGCCCGATCCGCTGGTGAGGTTGTAGTCGCGCCGATTGACGATTTGCAGCTCAAGTTCGACGCCCATTGTCAATGGCGTGGATGAATTGAATTCCAGCATCGGATTGTTCCTTCAGGTTTTTGCTTCGCCGGAGGCAATCAGCGCATGGCGGGTGCAGATGGGGCCGACAATTTCGAGTATGACCAGGATCGACACCAGCAGTGCCGTCAGCTGCGCGCCGAATTGCGGATAGGTGCTGGCGGCCTGTTGTATCAAGACGATCTTGAAGCCGGACAAAGGCAGTAGCGCCACGCCCAGCAACACGCCCTTGCGTATCGAGATGCCGTTGAACGGCGCCAGTGCGGTCGTCCACGAAATGGTGATCAGGAATCTTGCTGCGATAAACGCCAACGCGATCGGCGCCATCTCGCGCAGGTGCGTCAGTTCCAGCCTGGCGCCGGCAAATACAAACAACAGTACGTAGAGCAGCGTGCTGAACTGGCTGACATCGGGTTCGATGACGGTATGGCGGGGATCGCGGCTGCGGCTGGCGATGCCGAATGCCAGCAGGGCAATCAGTGGCGACAGATTGAACAGGCTTGCCAGTCCGACGGTGGCGACGATCAGGCCCAGCATCAGGATCAGCTGCGCCTGGTTGTCCCGGCTCAGCCACTGGCCGGTCCACACCAGCAATTTGCTGGCAATCCAGCCAAGTGCAACGGAGCCGAAGAACAAATAGAGCGGATGTAATACGACACTGCGCCAGCCGGCCTGGTATTCAAGATGCAGCGCCGATAAAGCCATCGAAAAACCGAGAAACGCCAGCGTGTTGCCGATGACGACGAGGTGCAGCATGCGTTCGGTGAGCTGGCCTTCGGCCCGGACTTCCCGCACGACGCTGAGCGCCACCGCCGGCGAGGAGGCCATGCCGATGGCAGCCAGGGTGATGGCAATCAGCTTGCCGACACCGAACATCGTCAGCAAAAAATACAATACAACGAAGGTTGTCAGGCTGACGGCAATGCCGGTGGCCAACAGGCGTTTTTCGCGCAGCAGCCATTGATAATCGACCCGCCGTCCGAGTTCGAACAGCACCAGTCCGAGTGCAAGATCGACCAGCAAGCCAAGCCGCTCGAGAATCGCCGCATCGATCAGGTTGAAGCCGGCCGGTCCCACCAGCAATCCGGTCAGCACATAACCGGTGATTGCCGGCACCGGCAGCATGCGTGATATCAGGCGCGAGCCGAGAACGCCGGCAATCAGGATCAGGCCGGCGGCCGTCAGCAAGTTGATCGCGTCAGGGAATGTTGGCAGAAAATCTAAGGTTTGCAAGGTGTCTCCGATTATGACGCTGTTGCGGCGCAGGCATCCTGCCAGTGAATTTTTCAGGGCAATTCTAACGCAGACAAGCGGCGGTCATCGGTCTTTCGACCGTTCAGCCAATACGCAATTCATCCAGCGGCCAGCGGGGCCGCACGTTGAATGCATAATCACGCTTTGCAGCCTCGGGATGGGCCTGCAATCGCATCGCACCGGCGAATGCAATCATCGCGCCATTATCTGTGCAGAATTCCAGCTCGGGATAAAACACACGAAAGCGCCGTTTTTCAGCGGCGGCATTGAGTGCGGCACGCAGTTGCGTGTTGGCGCCGACGCCACCGGCGATGACCAGGCGTTTTAATCCCGTCTGTTTAAGCGCTGCCAGGCATTTGGCGACCAGCACCTCAACCATCGCATCAATGAAGGCACGTGCGACATTGGCCTTGTCCTGCTCGCAAATATTGGTGATCTGGTTCTTCACCACCGTCAGCACCGCCGTCTTGAGCCCGGAAAAACTGAAATCCAGATTCTTCGAATGCAGCATCGGACGCGGCAGCTTGTAGACGTCCGGGTCGCCGAATTCCGCCATGCGTGAAATCGCCGGGCCGCCCGGATAACCGAGGCCGAGCAATTTCGCCGACTTGTCGAATGCTTCGCCGGCGGCGTCGTCCAGGGTCTCGCCCAGCAGTTCGTAATCGCCGATGCCGCCAACCCGCATCAGTTGTGTGTGTCCGCCCGATACCAGCAAGGCGACGAACGGGAACGGCGGCGGATCGTTGGCCAGCAGCGGCGACAGCAGATGGCCTTCCAGGTGATGGACACCCAGCACCGGCTTGTCGAGCGCCAGGCCGAGGCCGCAGGCGACCGAGGCGCCGACCAGCAAGGCGCCGGCCAGGCCCGGGCCCTGTGTATAGGCGATGGCGTCGATGGCGCCGCGTTCGAGATGACTGTCGGCCAGCACCTGTTCCAGCAGCGGGATGGCGCGGCGAATATGGTCGCGCGACGCCAGTTCCGGCACCACACCGCCGTACTGTTCATGCATCGCTACCTGCGAATGCAATGCATGGGCGAGCAAACCGTGTTGTGTGTCGTATAACGCAAGTCCGGTTTCATCGCAGGAGGATTCAACGCCGAGAACAATCATGGGAGCAGGTGGCAAGCTTTTTGCAAAGCCCTATTGTAAAGGAAAGCGCTTTTCGCTTAGGACACCATGCTGGCCTGAAGATTTTAGTCCCTTTGTGGTGCATTGCACAAAGAAGGGGCACGCAACCGGGCTTTATATGGTCCGCCCGGCCGAAAGACACTGTTTCAGGCTGGCACGCCAATTGCAAACATGAGGCTTGTGCCAATCAAGGTGCAACGATTAATAAACTGTCCGGGCCAATGGTGGTCTGGACTTCAGGATATCGCATCACGAGGACCACATGACCACGAAAGACATCAGCACCAATCTGACCCGCCGCACGCTCCTGAAGGCCGGAGCGACCGTCACCGCCAGCGCATTCGGTGGCCTGGCTACGCAAGGTGCATGGGCTGCTGGTTCCGACAAGCCGGAAAAGACGGAGGTCAAGGTCGGCTTCATTCCGCTGACGGATTGTGCGTCGGTTGTGATGGCGTCGGTGCTCGGCTTCGACAAGAAATACGGCATCAAGATCATTCCGACCAAAGAGGCATCCTGGCCCGGCGTGCGCGACAAGCTGGTCAACGGTGAGCTCGACGCCGCGCATGTGCTGTACGGCCTGATCTATGGTGTGCACCTCGGGGTCAGCGGTCCCAAGAAGGATATGGCGCTGCTGATGAACCTGAACCATAACGGGCAGGCGATCACGCTGTCGAAAAAGCTGGCCGACAAGGGCGCCATCGATGGTCCGTCGCTGGCGAAGCTGATGAAAACCGAGAAGCGCGAATACACCTTCGCGCAAACCTTCCCGACCGGCACGCATGCGATGTGGCTGTATTACTGGCTGGCTTCCTACGGCATCGATCCGATGAAGGACGCCAAGATCATTACCGTGCCGCCGCCGCAAATGGTGGCCAACATGCGGGTCGGTAACATGGATGGTTATTGTGTCGGTGAACCGTGGGGCCACCGTGCCATCGCGGACGGTATCGGCATCACCGGCGTGACCACGCAGGACATCTGGAAAGACCATCCGGAAAAAGTGCTGGGCACCACCTCTGAATGGGTCAGCAAATATCCGAACACCGCGCGCGCCTTGACCGCCGCCGTGCTGGAAGCCAGCAAGTGGATCGACGCCTCGCTGTCCAACAAGAACAAGATGGCAGAAACCATCGCCGATAAATCCTACGTGAACACCTCGGTCGACGTCATCAACCAGCGCATCCTCGGACGGTACCAGAACGGCCTCGGCAAAACCTGGGACGATCCGAACTACATGAAGTTCTACAACGACGGCACAGTGAATTTCCCGTACCTGTCCGACGGCATGTGGTTCCTGACGCAGCACAAGCGCTGGGGTTTGCTGAAGGAGGATGTCGATTATCTGGCGGTGGCGAAGTCGATCAACCGCATCGACCTGTACAAGGATGCGGCGGCGATGGCCAAGGCCAGCGTGCCGAAAGATCCGATGCGCACGTCGAAGCTGGTGGATGGCGTGGTCTGGGATGGCAAGAATCCGAAGGCTTACGCCGCATCATTCAAAATCAGGGCATAAGGAGCAGCGATGAGCGCAGTCATGGATACTCTATTGAACAAGCCTGCGGAAGCAGCGGCGGTGAAAGCCGCACCTCCGGCCCGGGCCGCCGCCGCAGCGCCAAAAACGAACGCGAAAAAATTCTCGTTGCGGCCCCTGCTGATGACACTGATGCCACCCGTCCTCGGCCTGGCGTTCCTGGTTCTCATATGGGAAATCATCGCGGTGAAAAGCAGTGGCATTCCATCGCCGCTGGTGACGCTGAAGGAAGCGATCGTCGTGTTCTCCGATCCGTTTTACGTCAAGGGACCGAACGACCAGGGCATAGGCTGGAACATCCTGGCATCATTAAAGCGGGTCGGCATCGGCTTCGGCATGGCTGCCGCTGTCGGCATTCCGCTGGGATTCCTGATCGGGCGCTTCAAGTTCCTGTCGGCGATGTTCAGCCCGATCATCAGCCTGCTCAAACCGGTGTCGCCGCTGGCCTGGCTGCCGATCGGACTGCTGGTGTTCAAGGCCGCCAACCCGGCGTCGATCTGGGCGATTTTCATCTGCTCGATCTGGCCGATGATCATCAACACCGCGGTCGGCGTGCAGCGTGTGCCGCAGGACTACATGAACGTTGCGAAGGTATTGAACCTGTCGGAGTGGAAGATCCTGACCAAGATCCTGTTCCCGTCGGTGCTGCCGTATATGCTGACCGGCGTGCGGCTGTCGATCGGCACCGCCTGGCTGGTGATCGTCGCAGCGGAAATGCTGACCGGCGGCGTCGGTATCGGCTTCTGGGTCTGGGATGAGTGGAACAGCCTGAATGTGCCGCACATCATCATCGCCATCTTTGCCATCGGTATCGTCGGCCTGGTGCTGGAACAGGCGCTGGTGGCCATTGCCCGCGCATTCACTTACGAAGAAGTCAGCAGCTAAACGGGGGAATCATTCATGGACCACATGACCAGCAAATTCATCGACATTCAGGATGCCGAAATGTCGTTCAACACCCGCAAGGGTGTGTTCCAGGCGCTGAAGAACATCAACCTGACCGTCAGTAAAGGTGAATTCATTACCTTGATCGGCCATTCCGGCTGCGGCAAATCGACGCTGCTGAACATGCTCGCCGGTTTGCTGACGGCGACGCACGGCACGCTCTTGTGTGCCAATCGAGAAATCGCGGGACCTTCGCCGGAACGCGGCGTGGTGTTCCAGAACCATTCGCTGCTGCCATGGCTGACATGCTTCGAGAATGTGTATCTGGCGGTCGAGCGTGTCTTCGGCGCCAGGGAATCCAAGGCGCAAATGAAGGAGCGCACGATGGCGGTGCTGGCGCTGGTAGGTCTGACCCATGCGGCGCAAAAACGTCCGCATGAAATCTCGGGCGGCATGAAACAGCGCGTCGGCATCGCCCGCGCGCTGTCGATGGAACCGAAAGTGCTGCTGATGGATGAGCCGTTCGGCGCGCTGGATGCGTTGACACGCGCGCATCTGCAGGATGAGCTGCTGAAGATTGTCGCCAAGACCGCATCCACCGTGGTGATGGTCACGCATGATGTGGACGAGGCCGTGTTGCTGTCCGACCGGATCGTGATGATGACCAACGGTCCGGCGGCGACCATCGGTGAAATCCTGAGCGTGCAGCTGGAACGGCCGCGTGAACGGGTCGCGCTCGCGCATGATCCGCTGTATTCGGAATACCGGACCGCGGTTCTGGAATTCCTGTATCACCGTCAGGCGCACCCGGCAATGAAGGACGCGGCCTGATCGTGGCGTCAGCGTACTACCAGCAGGTACAGCAGTAGCAGGTTGAGCACCAGCGACACCGCCGCTATCGCCCTCCATAACGATAGCGGGTCGCGTTTCGCCAGCGGTATGGATGCCGGAGCGTGTAGCGGCTGCGTGGCGCCGCGTTCGAGTGCAAGCAGGAATTCTTCGGCGGTTTCAAAACGGTCGCGCGGATCACGTGCGACTGCCTTCAGCAATACGTTTTCCAGCCACATGGGCACATTCGGCCGATATCGGCTCGGCGGCACCGGCTCGCTGAAGCGCGGTTGCTGGAATGGCTCGATTTCACCATAAGGATAGCGGCGCGTCAGCAGCAGGTAGAGCGTGACGCCGGTTGCATACACATCGGTCTGCCGCGATGGCGGCGCGTTGCCGAATTGTTCGGGCGCCAGGAAGGAAGGTGTGCCCGCTTGCGGCGCCGGGCTTGCATCTTCCGGTTCCAGTCCGCTTTGGGCAACGCCCAGATCCAGCACCCGCAATTCACCGTCGCTGCCCAGATGGATATTGGACGGCTTGATGTCGCGATGAATGATGCTGCGCCGGTGCAGCGCCCCGACCGCGCGTACCAGCCTGGTGCCGTGGGTGATCACATCGGGCGCGGTGAAGGCTACGCCCGCATCCAGATGCTGCTGCAGCGTATTGCCCTCATGCCAGGTCGTCAGATAATAAAGATAGTTCTTCTGATCCGGTGCGATCACCTGGGGGAAAAAACGCGCGACCATCCGTTTCGCCAGCCATTCCTCATGCGCGAACGCGGAGCGTTCGTGCGCATCATGGGCGCGGTCGGGATGCAGCGTCTTCAACACCAGCTTGCGCTGCGAGCGCGGATCGATGACTCGGTATAACAGCGTGGTTTGCGACGCATGGATGAGCGCCTCGACCAGGTAACCGTCGAGCGTTTGTCCCGGCTTGAGCTTTGGCGGCAGCGGCATGTTCTGCGATCCGGACAGCGCGTCGCGCAGGTTTTCTTCCGGCAGCGACTCGATCTTCAGCAGCAGTGCGCTGACGTTGTCGCTGGAACCCGCCGCCAGCGCGGCATCCGCCAGCGCGTCGGCGGCGTCGCTGGCGCTGATGGCGCCCAGCGCCAGTTCCGACAGTTGCCTGGTCAGATCGTAATCGGTGACGGAGGCCCACACGCCATCGGTCGCCAGCAGGAACACGTCGCGCTGATGCAGTTCACCCATCCCGTGGTCAATCGCCAGCCGCGAGTCGAGGCCGATGGCGCGCGTCAGCACATGCCGCATTTCCGGCCGGTCCCATACATGGTCGGTGGTCAGTTTGCTCAGCACACCCTTGCGCAGCAGGTACAGCCGGGAGTCGCCGACATGCGAAAAATAATAATAATTGCCGCGCAAGACGACCGTGGTCAGCGTGGTCGCCATGCCTGCCAGCTCGGAGCGGACCGATCCCTGGTTCTGGACCCAGCTGTTGGTGGCCTTGATCACGCGGTCGAGCGACTGCGTGACGGGCCAGGTGTCGGGGGTCGCATAATAATCCGCCAGCAGACCGCGCACCGCATATTCAGACGCTTCCCGACCGCCTTCATTGCCGGACACGCCATCGGCAATCGCCGCAATCAATCCCTTGGCCGACAGTTCCGGCTCATGCGGCGTGACCATGCCGACGAAATCCTCGTTGCGTTCACGAAGACCAGCAAGCGTGGCGTGACCGGCGGTGATGGAGAGTGGCATGGGCAGCCTGTATTCTATATCCGCTTCAGATCTTTGCGGTCGTCATCGCCGCGCTGCCCCAGGTGGTGCGCCAGCGGGTCTTGACCGAGGACAGGCCGATCAGCGCGACTACCGCAAGCGAGGCGAAGATCATCAGGCCAAGCTGGTAGCTGCCCGTCAGCTGCTTCGAATAGCCGAGGCTGGAGGCCAGATAAAAGCCCCCGATGCCACCCGCCATGCCGACCAGGCCGGTCATCACGCCGATCTCCTTGCGAAACCGCTGCGGCACCAGCTGGAACACGGCGCCGTTGCCGGTCCCGAGCGCCAGCATCGCCAGCACGAACACCACCACCGCCATCATCGCCGACGGCAGGCCGATGCTGGCAATGAACAGGAATGCGGCGGCCAGCAGATACATGATCGACAGCGTCTTGATGCCGCCGATGCGATCGG
The DNA here is from genome assembly GCA_040387375.1 of Pseudomonadota bacterium. Taxonomy (GTDB): domain Bacteria; phylum Pseudomonadota; class Gammaproteobacteria; order Burkholderiales; family Burkholderiaceae_D; genus JAZKDW01. Next base: position 8,580 of record JAZKDW010000034.1, on the reverse strand, counting down.
CCATGCGGCCACCCAGCGGACGCACCAGCGAACCGGCAAACACACAGGCGGCGGTGAAATAGCCGGCGGTCACCGGCGACAGTCCATACTGGCCATTGAAATAAATCGTCAGCGAAGAGGCGAGGCCGGAGAAGCCGCCGAACGTGACGCTGTAAAAGAACATGAACCACCACGCATCCTTGTCCTTCAATACCTGCAGGTATTCCGGCAAGGACTTCGGCGGCGGCGCCGACGGCGCATCCCTGGCGAAAATCATGTAGACCAGGAAGGCGACACCCAGCGGTATCAGACACAGGCCGAATACATTCTGCCAGCCGAAAGCAATCGCCAGCGCCGGCGCAAACAGGGCGGCGAACGCGGTGCCGGAGTTGCCGGCGCCGGCGATGCCGAGCGCGGTGCCCTGATGCTCCGGCGGATACCAGCGCGACGCCAGCGGCAGCGCGACCGCAAATGCGGCGCCGGCCACACCGAGCAGGACACCCACGGTCAACAGGCTCTGGTAACTGCTCAGATCGCCGAGCCACGCCCATACCAGGCCGGCCATCACGATCAACTGGCCGATGATGCCGGCCTTCTTTGGTTTCAGATGATCGACCAGCACACCCATCACGATGCGCAACAGCGCTCCCGCCAGCAGCGGTGTGGCGACCATCAGGCCTTTTTGCGCAGCAGTCAGGCCGAGGTCGTTCGAGATTTGCACGGCCAGCGGTCCGAGGATCACCCACACCATGAAACTCAAATCGAAGTAGAAAAACGAGGCCAGCAAGGTGGGCGTGTGGCCCGCCTTCCAGAAGGAGGATTTTTGCATGAGGTTCCTGAAGAGTTGAATTCGATTGCTGCTGCACCATGCAAGGGCTATGCCATCATTTTTGTGCAGATCGTCGACGGTGGCTCATTCAAGAAGACCCGAAACGGTGAAACGCACCATTAAAAATCGTTATTGCTCCATAAGGGTGCGTTCTCTTGTTTTTTATGGCGCAGACAGCGCACGATAAATTGGCACCAGTCTTGCTTATAGAGTCCCACAAACAAATTTTGCAATAGCTTTAATGGTGAAGCTGCATTTGGAGGACGCTTTAATGAAGAAGCTCAAGTTGGTCATGGTAGGCAACGGCATGGCGGGTGTGCGTACTCTTGAAGAGCTGCGCAAGATCGCGCCCGATGTCTACGACATCACGGTATTCGGCTCCGAGCCTTATGCAAATTACAACCGCATCCTGCTGTCGCCGGTGCTGGCCGGCGAGCAGACGATCCAGGACATCATGTTGAACGATGTCGACTGGTATGCGGAAAACGATATCACGCTGCACCTTGGTAAAACGATCACGAAGATCGACCGCGTGAAACGGCTGGTGATTGCGGAGGACGGCACCACGGCTGAATATGATCGCCTGTTGCTGGCCACCGGCTCCAATCCATTCATGCTGCCGGTGCCCGGCAAGGATTTGCAGGGCGTGATTCCGTATCGCGACATTCACGATACCAACACGATGATCGACGCGGCGCACAAGCATACCCATGCGGTGGTGATCGGCGGCGGCTTGCTGGGACTGGAAGCGGCCAACGGCCTGAAGCTGCGCGGCATGGATGTCACCGTGGTCCATTTCCCGACCTGGCTGATGGAACGGCAGCTCGATCCGGTCGCCGGCAAGATGCTGCAGAAATCGCTGGAAGACCGCGGACTGCATTTCCTTCTTGATAAAAACACCAAGGAACTGATCGGCGACGACCAGGGCCGCGTCAGCGCGATCCGCTTCAGCGACGGGCTGGAAATCCCGGCGCAACTGGTCGTGATGGCGGTTGGCATTCGTCCGAATACCGCGCTGGCCGAGTCGGCTGGCATCTACTGCAACCGCGGCATCGTCGTCAGCGATACGATGCAGACCTATGATCCGCGCATCTATGCAGTCGGCGAATGTGTCAATCATCGCGGCACTGTATACGGCCTGGTGGCGCCGCTGTTCGAAATGGCGCGTGTGTGCGCCAACCATCTTGGCAATTACGGCATCGGCCGCTACCAGGGCTCGGTCACCTCGACCAAACTCAAGGTCACCGGCATTGACCTGTTCTCCGCCGGCGAATTCATGGGCGGCGAGGGCACTGAAGAAATCGTCTTGTCCGATCCGATAGGCGGCGTTTACAAGAAGCTGGTGCTGAAGGGCGACAAGCTGGTCGGCGCGTGCCTGTACGGCGATACGGTGGATGGCAGCTGGTATTTCAAGCTGCTGCGCGAAGGCAAGGATATCGGCGAGATTCGCGACACGCTGATGTTTGGCGAATCCAATCCCGGCCGTCCCGGCGATACCGGCCATGAAGGTTTCACGATGGCGGCGTCGATGCCGGATACCGCCGAAGTCTGCGGCTGCAACGGGGTCTGCAAGGGCGCCATTGTCAAGGCGATCAAGGAAAAAGGTTTGTTCACGCTGGAAGATGTGCGCAAGCACACCAAGGCCTCGGCATCATGCGGTTCGTGCACCGGCCTGGTCGAGCAGATCATCATGTTTACCGCCGGCGGCGACTACTCGACGTCGTCCAAGGCCAAGCCGCTGTGCAGCTGCACCGACCACACCCATCAGGAAGTGCGCGATGCGATCCGGGTCAACAAGCTCATCACCGTTGCCGGCACCATGGAATTCATGGCATGGCGCACACCCAACGGCTGCGCATCGTGCCGCCCGGCGATCAATTATTACCTGATCTCCACCTGGCCGCGTGAAGCAAAGGATGATCCGCAATCGCGCTTCATCAACGAACGTGCCCATGCCAACATCCAGAAGGACGGCACGTACTCGGTGATTCCGCGCATGTGGGGCGGCGAGACCAATTCCTCCGAATTGCGCCGCATCGCCGACGTCGTCGACAAGTTCAAGATTCCAACCGTGAAAGTTACCGGCGGCCAGCGCATCGATTTGCTGGGCGTGAAGAAGGAGGATTTGCAGGCGGTCTGGAAAGAGCTCGGCATGCCATCCGGTCTGGCGTATGCAAAGGGACTGCGCACCGTCAAGACCTGCGTCGGTTCCGAATGGTGCCGTTTCGGCACGCAGAACTCAACCCTGATGGGGCAGGAACTCGAGCGTTCGCTGGCGCGCATGTATGCGCCGCACAAGGTGAAAATCGCCGTCTCCGGCTGCCCGCGCAACTGTGCGGAATCGGGCATCAAGGACGTCGGTGTGATCGGCGTCGATTCCGGCTGGGAGATTTATGTCGGCGGCAACGGCGGCATCAAGACCGAAGTCGCGCAGTTCTTCGTCAAGGTAAAGACGCATGAGGAAGTCATGCAGCATGCCGGCGCATTCCTGCAGTTGTATCGCGAGGAGGGCTGGTACCTGGAGCGCACCGTGCATTATCTGGCGCGCGTCGGCCTCGAACATGTCAAGGCCAGGGTTGTCGAGGATGCCGCCAACCGCAGCGCGTTATATGAACGCCTGCTGTTTGCGCTCGATGGCGTGCCGGACCCATGGCATGAGCCGGAAAAGGCCATGGTCGATACCCGCCAGTTCGCGCCTCTGACGGCGTAAGAATATTTCAGAATTTAATGAGGGATGTGAGATGTCAAATCAATGGAAAGTCATCTGCAGCGTCGCAGACATTCCCGTGCTGGGTGCGCGGGTCGTCAATCGGGCAACGCAGCCCGATGTGGCGATTTTCCGTAACAGTGAAGACAAGGTGTTTGCGCTGCTGGACCGCTGCCCGCACAAGGGCGGACCGCTGTCGCAGGGGATCGTGTTCGGGGAGAAGGTCGCTTGCCCGCTACATAACTGGAATATCGAGTTGCAGTCAGGGTGCGCGGTAGCGCCGGATGAAGGCTGCACGCAGAAATTCAGCGTCAAGGTCGAAGATGGACAAGTCTATCTGGATGTTGACGAGTTGCAGGCGATCGTCGCCGAATCCGAGCTTGCATGAATGAACACCCACCCTCGAACCCGGCCCTGACAGAAGTCAAGACGACCTGCTGTTATTGCGGCGTCGGCTGCGGCGTGATCGTGCAGACCGATGGCGAGCAGGTGCTGGGCGTGCGCGGCGACCCGGATCACCCGGCCAACTTCGGCCGCCTGTGCACCAAGGGCAGCACGCTGCACCTGTCGGCCAGTCCGGTACTGCAGCAGCAGGTGCGCGCGCTGTTTCCTGAAATGCGCACGACCCGCGCCGGCGCGCGCGAGCGCGCTTCATGGGAAACAAGCCAGGATTTCATCGCGCAGAAATTCGCCGATACCATTCGCGACCATGGGCCAGACAGTGTGGGTTTTTATGTGTCCGGGCAATTGCTGACGGAAGATTATTACGTGTTCAACAAGCTTGCCAAAGGCTTGATCGGCACCAATAACATCGATACCAATTCGCGTCTTTGCATGTCAAGCGCGGTCGCGGGCTACAAGCAGACGCTGGGCGCCGATGCGCCGCCGGCCTGTTACGAAGACTTCGATCATGCGGAACTGATTTTCATCGTCGGCTCCAACACGGCGTATGCACATCCGATTGTGTATCGCCGCATTGAAGAGGCGCGCAAGAACAATCCGGCGCTGAAAGTGATCGTCGCCGATCCGCGCCGCACCGACACGGCGCGCGACGCCGACCTGTTCCTGCCGATCCTGCCGGGCACCGATGTCGCGCTGTTCAACGGCATGCTGCATGTCTGCCTGTGGGAAGACCTGGTCGACAACACCTACATTGACGCCCACACCGAAGGTTTCGCCGAACTGAAGCGCACGGTGCGTGATTACACGCCTCAATTTGTCGCGCAAACCTGCGGCATCAGCGAGGAAGACCTGACCAGGGCGGCGCGCTGGTTCGGCGAATCGAAGGCTTCGCTGTCCCTGTATTGCCAGGGCCTGAACCAGTCGTCATCGGGTACCGCAAAGAATGCGGCAATCATCAACCTGCACCTGGCCACACATCAGATCGGCAAGCCGGGCGCCGGCCCGTTCTCGCTGACCGGACAGCCGAACGCGATGGGCGGGCGCGAAGTCGGCGGCCTGGCCAACCTGATGTCCGCGCATCGCGACATGGGCAATCCTGAACATCGGGCCGAAGTCGCCCGCTTGTGGGGCGTCGATGATGTGCCCTCCACACCCGGCAAGACCGCGGTGGAAATGTTCGAGGCGGTGCGCTCGGGCGACATCAAGATCATCTGGATTGCCTGCACCAATCCCGCACAATCGCTGCCGGACCAGAAGCTGGTGCGCGAGGCCCTGAAAAAGGCCGAGCTGGTGATCGTGCAGGAGGCGTATCACACCACCGCCACCGTCGCTTACGCGGACGTACTGCTGCCGGCAACAACGTGGAGCGAAAAAGAAGGCACGGTAACCAATTCCGAGCGCCGCATCACACGCTTCAAGCCGGTCTTGCCGAAACCAGGCGAGACGCTGCATGACTGGGAAATCGTGATCGATTTTGCGCGCCGGCTGGAACGCCTGATGGGCAAGACAAAAACCATATTCCCGTACACGACGACGGAAGACATCTGGAACGAACATCGTGAATCGACCCGCGGCCGCGATCTGGACATCACCGGATTATCGTTCCGGATCCTGGAAGAGCAGGGGCCGCAGCAATGGCCGTATCCAGAAGGTGCGACCAGCGGCAAGAAACGATTGTATGAAGATGGTATCTTCCCGACGGCAACTGGCCGGGCGAAGTTCGTCAACACGGTCTACCAGCGGGTCGCCGAAGCAGTCGATGCGCGGTATCCGTTCGGATTGACGACCGGGCGCCTGCGCGATCAGTGGCATGGCATGAGCCGTACCGGCACGGTGGCGCAGCTGTTTTCGCATGCGGCGGAGCCGTCGGTGGTGCTGGCGCAGGCCGACATGGACCGGCGCTTTTTCAAGAATGGCGACCTGGTGCATGTGACCAGCCGGCGCGGTTCGCAGATTCTGCCGGTGCTGGCGGGTGACGACATGCGCACCGGGCAGGCCTTCATCGGCATGCACTGGGGTGAGGAATACGTGTCGGGCCGCGGCCATGACGGCGATGGCAGCTACGGCGTCAATGCATTGACCTTGCCGGCGCTTGACCCCAGTTCGAAACAACCGGAGCTGAAACACGCCGCAGTCAAGATCCTGAAGACGGAATTGCCATGGCGCTTCCTGGTGTTCGGCTGGATTGAAAAATCGCAGGAGCTGGCGCTGCAGGCGGCACTGCGTCCCTATATGCGGCAATTCAGCTACGCGTCCTGCACCTTGTTCGGCCGCGACCGGGTCGGTGTGCTGTTTCGTGCTGCCGATGATTATGCGGGGGCGGCGGAACTGGTACAGGAAATCGAGGCAAAATTCGGCATCGAAGGCAGCGGCGTATTACGTTATGACGACCGCAAGCGCGGCAATTCGCGGCATATCCGGGTGCAGGATGGCAAGTTGTCGGCGGTATCCCTGGCTGGCGATATCTCGGCCGAACATTGGCTGAAGGAATACCTGGAATGTGAGCAACCGGTCGCCGCCCTCGGCCGGCTGTTGCTGATGCCATCAAGCAAAGCACCGGAAGGTTTCAAGGCGCGCGGGCGGATTGTCTGCAATTGTTTCAACGTCGCCGAAAGCGAAATCGCCAACATGCTGGCCACTTGCCAGGGGACGCCGGACGCCGTGCTGGGATCGCTGCAGGAGAAGCTCAAATGCGGCACCAACTGCGGCTCTTGCGTGCCTGAACTGAAGAAGATCATTCTTGTCCGGGGCGGGATGGCAAAAGCGGCGTAAGGTGGGTCGTCTTGGCTGAAACACCATCTTCGTAGTACCCTGCACGCATGATACCTTCACCTTCAAACACACCTTTCCCCGCCGCCCGCTTCATCAAGGAAATCGGGCGCGGCGTCAAGGGCGCGCGCAGCCTGTCGCGCGATGACGCCCGCCAACTCTACGCAGCAATGCTGGAGGGCCGGGTTTCCGATCTGGAAATGGGCGGCATCATGCTGGCGATGCGCATCAAGGGCGAGTCAGTCGACGAGATCGCCGGTTTTCTCGATGCGGCCGAAGCCTCATTCGAGCAATTGCCGGTACCCGCCGGCGACTATGCACCGGTCGTGATCCCCAGTTACAACGGCTCGCGCCAGATGGCGAACCTGACGCCGTTGCTGGCCTTGCTGCTGGCGCGCGAAGGTGTGCCAGTGCTGATCCACGGCGTGACCAGCGATCCGGGGCGGGTGACGACTGCCGAGATATTGCAGGCGCTGGGGATGCCGCCTGCGCAAACAAGGGCGCAGGCGGCCGTGCATTTTGCGCGGCACGAGCCGGCCTTCATGCCGATCGAAGCGCTGGCGCCGCGCCTGAACCATCTGCTGGCGATGCGCCGCATTCTCGGCGTCCGCAACTCGACCCATACACTGGTGAAAATCATGCAGCCGTTTGCCGGACCGGCACTGCGGCTGACGTCGTACACCCATCCCGAATATCTGCAAATGCTGGGCGCTTATTTCACCACTGCCGCGCCGGCGGCAAGAGGGGATGCGTTCCTGATGCGTGGGACTGAAGGGGAAACCGTCGCCAATGCCAAGCGGGCGCAGCAGATCGAATGGTTCCACGACCATGAACAGACGACACTGGTAGAAAAGCAGGCGCCGGTGGATGAAATGCCGCCGATGCCGCTGTCGAGCGATGCGGCCAGCACTGCGGAATGGATAGCGGCTGCCCTGCGTGGCGAACAGCCGGTGCCGGCGCCGATCGCGGCGCAGGTTGGGCATTGTTTGATGGTGGCGCAACGATTGCGTACCGCGCATCCGTCGTAAAGTACGTTGTTTATCGAAATGCTCACCTGGTTGTAGTTTCAATTCATCTGCGTTGAAACGCGTTGACACTTGAATTAAAGTGTCTATACTTGTTTAAACACCTGGAGATATCGCCATGAGCAAAACAGCAAAACTTACGATTCAGCAATGGGGCAATAGCCTCGCAGTACGCATCCCTTCAGCCGTTGCCCGTTCGGCTCGATTCGCAGTAGGACAGCCGGTGGAAGTATCGGTCGAGGACTCCACCGTAGTGGTTAAGCCCATAGGCGAACCGAAATTGACGCTTGCGCAGAAATTGGCGTTGTTTGATCCGGCCAGGCATGGCGGCGAAGTGATGGCGACTGGTCGTATTGGAGCTGAAGCATTCTGATGGCGACAAGCAAACTCTGGTCGCCTGATCGCCGCGATGTCATCTGGATCGATTGCAATCCGCAGGCAGGCAAAGAAATGAAAGATGTTCATCCGTTGCTAGTCCTGTCTCCAAAGGCGTTTAACGACCGCACGGGTATTGTCATAGGCTTGCCGATGACAACGGCTGCTTACAATGAAACGAACCCTTTTGCAGTCAAATTCAAGGGCAGTAAAGGCGTAGTCAGTTACATCCTCACGCATCAACCAAAGTCTTTCGACTGGAAGATGCGCGGCGCGAAACTACACCCGATGAAATCTGTTCCCGAAATCGTGTTTGCTACCGCATGTGAGTCGATAAATCAGATTATTGCGATATGTGAGTAATTTGACGCAGATTCTTCACTTGTACGCCAGAGAGCTGGGCGGAGAGGGATACAAAGCTTTGAACAATAAGAAAAATCTGGTCGGGGTGAGAGGATTCGAACCTCCGGCCTCTACGTCCCGAACGTAGCGCT
>JAZKDW010000033.1:0-69280 GCA_040387375.1 Pseudomonadota bacterium | reverse complement strand
ACTTCAACTTCAACTTCAACTTCAACTTCAACTTCAACTTCAACTTCAACTTCAACTTCAAGGGTCCGAGCAATAACGGGTAACTACTTCGCGAACAACTGGCCTATATCGGCAAACGCCTTGAACTCCAGCGCGTTATGGCTGGGGTCGAAAAAGAACATCGTGGCTTGTTCGCCAACTTCGCCCTTGAACCGGGTATACGGTTCGATTTCGAACACCGTGCCGGCCTTTTTCAGCCGCTCGGCCAGCGCGTGAAATTGTTCCATCGATAATACGATGCCGAAATGCGGGACCGGCACGTGTTTGCCGTCCACTGCATTTGCGTGCGGCGGTTTGTCGCTGGCCGGCGCCAGGTGCGCCACCAGCTGGTGGCCAAAAAAATCGAAGTCTATCCATTCGTCGGAACTGCGCCCCTCGGCGCAGCCGATCACGCCGGCGTAAAAAGCGCGTGTGGCGTCGAGGTCGTGAACCGGGAAGGCAAGATGAAAGGGGGCGAGAGCGGACATGACGGGTTCCCTGATGAAAAACGAATTGTAGTATCAATTCAAACGGATTGAAAATCGCCGATTCCCCGCGGAGGGGGCCGGGCTATCCGTTAAAATATAGGCATTTCTATATTTCAGCGATTCTCCATGACCCAAGACGAACTCAAGCAGGCTGTCGCCCGAGCTGCGATCAATTACGTGGTGGACGGCCAGATTGTCGGTGTCGGCACTGGCTCGACCGCCAATTTTTTCATTGATGAACTGGGCAAGATCAAGGACCGCATCAAGGGCGCGGTTGCTTCGTCCGAAGTCACGGCGGCGCGGCTGAGGTCGCATGGCATCACGGTATTCGATCTGAATGAGGTCGAGTCGATGCCGGTTTATATCGATGGCGCCGATGAAATCACGCCGCAGGGTGCGATGATCAAGGGCGGTGGCGCGGCGCTGACGCGGGAGAAGATCGTGGCGTCCGTCGCCGGCCAGTTCGTTTGTATTGCCGATGGCTCCAAGCTGGTCGATGTGCTCGGCAAATTTCCGTTGCCGGTGGAAGTAATTCCGATGGCGCGGGCGGTGGTGAGCCGCAAGCTGGCGGCGCTGGGCGGCACACCGCGTCTGCGCATGCAGGACGGCAAGCCGCTGATCACGGATAACGGCAATGTGATCATCGACATGGTCGGCATGACTATTCAGGATCCGCTGGCGCTCGAGGCGACGATCAATAATATCGTGGGTGTCGTCACGGTCGGCCTGTTCGCAAGGCAGGGCGCGAATGTGTGTTTGCTGGGGACGGCTGACGGTGTGAAAACCCTGACGTTCTGATAAAGCTGCGTGGGGAGGGCGCGGAACAGCGCCCTCCCTGAATAGATTTTAATCAGACGGCGGCACATACCCCTGCGCCGCATCGGCGCCGTCACCGAAGAAATGCTTCTCCATCTGCGTCGCCAGGTATTTGCGCGCGCGCACATCGGCCAGGTTCAGACGGTTTTCGTTGACCAGCATCGTCTGGTGCTTCAGCCATGCGGCCCAGGCTTCTTTCGATACGCTCTCCCAGATTCTCTTGCCCAGCTCGCCGGGATACGGCGGGAAATCCAGTCCTTCGGCTTCTTTGTTCAATTTGATGCATTGGACCATGCGGGTCATGTTTATTCTCCAGAATGTGGGCGCCCCACCGACCGGAAAAATCGGTTCGGAGCAATTCAAACGTTATAAATTCTTGATCAGTACCAGCGACTTGCGCTGCCAGTTGTACATGTGCTGGCGATCCTTCGGCAAATCGTCGATCGTGGCGTTGACGAAACCGCGCTTCAGGAACCAATGCGCGGTGCGTGTGGTCAGTACAAAAAGCTTTTTGACGCCGGCAGCACGCGCGCGGTTTTCCATGTGTTTCAGCAGACGTTCGCCATCACCCTGCGTCTGCACTTCCGGATTGACTGTCAGGCAGGCCATTTCGGCCATTTTTTCGGCCGGGAACGGATACAGTGCCGCGCAGCCAAAAATAACACCGTCATGATCGATCACCGAAAAATTGTCGATTTCGCGTTCGATCAATTCCCGCCCGCGATAGACCAGCGTGCCGTCGGCTTCCAGCGGTTCAATCAGTTTCAGGATGCCGCCGACATCTTCAATCGTCGCTTCGCGCAGGCTCTCCAGGTTTTCAGACGAGATCATGGTGCCGACGCCGTCATGTGTGAACAGTTCGAGCAGCGCCGATCCATCGATGGCGAACGGCACGATATGCGCGCGCGGCACGCCGCCATTCGAGGCTTTCATCGCATGCTGCAAATAAAATGCGGAATCCGCCGGCAGGCAGCCCGACCCGAGCAGCGCCTTGCCCTGATGCGCCGACAACTCGTGGATTTCGGTATCGGCGGTATCGGTCATCATCGGCGTTTCGGTGATGAAGACCAGTTTATCGGCACGCAGTGCGATCGCGGCCGATACGGCCACGTCTTCCATTGTCAGGTTGAACACCTCGCCGGTCGGCGAAAATCCGAGCGGCGACAGCAGTACCAGGTTGCCTGCATTCAGTACGGAATGAATTGTTTCGGCTGCAATCTTGCGCGTCACGCCGGTCAGTTCCAGGTCGACGCCGTCAATGATGCCGATAGGCCGCGCGGTAATGAAATTGCCGGAAATGATACGGATCGCGGCATGCGCCATCGGCGTATTCGGCAAACCCTGGCTGAACGCCGCCTCAATATCGAGCCGCAATTCGCCGGCGGCTTCCTTTGCGCATTCCAGCGCCGCGGCGTCGGTGATGCGCAAGCCGTTGTGAAAATGCGTCTCGACATTGCGCAAGGCCAGCTGTTCCTGGACCTGCGGACGCGAGCCGTGCACGATGACAATCTTGATGCCGAGCGCATGCAGCAGCGACAAATCCTGGGCCAGAACCGGCAGCGCGCCAGCCATCACCAGTTCGCCCGGGAAGGCGAGCACGAAGGTTTTGCCACGGAAGGCGTGGATGTAGGGGGCGACCGAACGCAGCCACTGGACGAATTGAACGGGGTTTTCCATGATGCGCATTATAATTCGCTCCGCCATGTCTGCACCCGATCATCCACAAAAAACAATGTCCAGTCCCCGTAATCGCCCGGTTCGTCCGCTCGCGCCCCCGGTTCGCAATCCTTTGCCGCCCATCGTATTCCCCGAAGAGTTGCCGGTTTCGGGCAAACGCGCCGTCATCGCCGACGCCTTGCGCGCCAGCCAGGTCCTCATCGTGTGTGGTGAAACCGGCTCCGGCAAGACCACCCAGCTGCCCAAGATCTGCCTCGAACTCGGGCGCGGTCAGCAGGGGCTGATTGGCCATACCCAGCCGCGCCGGATCGCCGCGTCGTCGACCGCCAAGCGGATTGCGCAGGAACTCGGCTCGCCGCTGGGCGAACATGTGGGCTTCAAGGTGCGTTTTACCGATACCCTGACGCCGGGCGCCTGGATCAAGCTGATGACCGACGGCATCCTGCTGGCCGAGACGCAGACCGATCCATTGTTGAAACAATACGACACCATCATCATCGATGAAGCGCACGAGCGCAGCCTGAACATCGATTTCCTGCTTGGCTACCTGAAGCAGCTGCTGCCGCGGCGGCCGGACCTGAAGCTGATCATCACCTCGGCCACCATCGACGCCGATCGTTTTGCGCGCCATTTCGGCACCGAGGGCAAGCCGGCGCCGGTGATTGAAGTCTCGGGCCGGCTGTATCCGGTCGAAGTCCGCTACCGGCCAGTCGACAATACCGACAGCAGCGCCGCCAAACCCGGCGCCGCGCCCAGCATGGCGCAAAAGGAAAGAGGGCAGCGCGACCTGATGGACGCGGTCGCCGATGCGGTTGACGAGCTGTGCCGGATCGGCTCCGGCGACGTACTGGTGTTCCTGCCCGGCGAGCGGGAAATCCGTGACGCCGCCGAGACGCTGCGCAAACATCATCCGCCGCAGGTCGAAATACTGCCGCTGTTTGCGCGCCTGTCGGCACAGGAGCAGGAGCGTGTGTTCAGGACCTCCAACGCGCGCCGCATCGTGCTGGCCACCAATGTCGCCGAAACCTCGCTGACGGTGCCCGGCATCCGCTACGTGGTCGACGCCGGCTTGGCGCGCGTCAAGCGCTACAGCTATCGCAACAAGGTCGAGCAATTGCAGATCGAAGCGATTGCACAATCGGCGGCCAACCAGCGTGCAGGACGTTGCGGCCGCGTCGCCGCGGGGGTCTGCATCCGTCTGTACGAGGAGCAGGATTATCTGCTGCGGCCAAAATTTACCGAGCCGGAAATCCTGCGCTCGTCGCTGGCCGCCGTCATTCTGCGCATGAAGTCGCTGCACCTGACCGATGTCGAGACCTTCCCGTTCATCGAAGCGCCGCCGGGACGCGCAATCGCCGACGGCTATCAGCTGTTGCAGGAACTGGGCGCCATCGACGACAACAACCAGATGACGGCGCTCGGCCGCCAGCTGGCGAAATTGCCGCTCGACCCGCGCGTAGGCCGCATGATCCTGGCGGCGCGCGAAAATGCCTGCCTCTCCGAAGTGCTGATCATCGCCGCCGCATTGTCGGTGCAGGATCCGCGCGACCGGCCGATGGATGCGCAAGCGGCGGCCGACAACGCGCACAAGAAATTCGCCGATGAAAAGTCGGAATTCCTGAGCTACCTGAAGATCTGGACATGGTTTGAAGAAGCGATCGCGCACAAGAAATCGAACAAGCAGTTGCTCGAGCACTGCCGCGCCAGCTTCCTGTCGCAACTGCGGCTGCGCGAATGGCGCGAGGTACATTCGCAACTGCTGACCATCGTGCGCGAGCAGGGCTGGCGCCTGAACGAATTGCCCGCCACGTATGAACAGCTGCACACCGCGCTGCTGACGGGTTTGCTGGGCAATGTCGGCTTCAAGGCCGAGGATGAGGCCGTGTACCTGGGCGCGCGCGGCATCAAGTTTGCTATCTGGCCGGGATCGAGCCTGTTGAAGAAAGCCGGCAGGTGGGTGATGGCGGCCGAACTGGTCGACACCACCCGGCTGTATGCGCGCTGCATTGCGCAGATCCAGCCGGAATGGCTGGAGCGTGTCGGCGGCCACCTGCTGAAAAAATCCTACGGCGAGCCGCGCTGGGAAAAACGCACGGCGCAGGTGTCCGCCTATGAACGCGCCACGCTGTATGGGCTGGTGGTATATAGCCAGCGCCGCATCAACTTCGGCGCCATCAATCCGAAAGAAGCGCGCGAGATTTTCATACGCGATGCGCTGGTCGGCGGCGAATTCGACACCCGGGCGCCGTTCTTCGCGCACAACCAGAAACTGATACGCGAAATCGAAAATCTCGAACACAAGTCGCGCCGGCTTGACGTGCTGGTCGATGAAGAACTGATCGCCGCGTTTTACGACCAGGAGATACCGCAGGACATCCACAACGGCATTGCGTTTGAAAAGTGGATCAAGGACGCCAGCGCGAAAAATGCGAAGCTGCTCTATCTGAATCGCGACGACCTGATGCGGCATGAAGCCGCCGGCGTCACCACCGACCTGTTTCCGAAAGTGATGCTGGTGGCCGGCGTCGACATGGGGCTGTCCTATCATTTCGAACCCGGCACGGCGCGCGACGGTGTCACGCTGACGGTGCCGCTGTATTCGCTGAACCAGGTGGCGGCCGGCCGCTGCGAATGGCTGGTGCCCGGCATGCTGAAGGAGAAGGTGCACCTGCTGCTGAAATCGCTGCCGCAGAAATTGCGCCGCCACTGCGTGCCACTGCCGGACTACGCGGCCGGATTTTGCGATCGCATCCATGCGCGCAAGGCATTCGGCAAAGGCAATCTGCTCGATGCCATCATCGCCGACGTGCGCGAGCAAACCGGCATCGCGACGCGCAGCACGGATTTCAAGGTCGAGACCTTGCCCGCGCATCACTTCATGAATTTCAAGATCATCGATGAGCATGGGCGGCAGCTGGAGATGGGGCGCAATCTCGGCGCCTTGCAATCCGAATTCGGCGGACAGGCGCGCGAGAGTTTCCAGCGCTTGGCAGAGCAGACGGTCATCACCGGCGGCGAACAGCCATCCGCGCCGCAGCGGCAGTCCGGCCCGGCGCCGCAGGCATCCGAGGCCAAGGCCAACGTCGTCAGCGAATATCAGAACCTGACCAGCTGGTCCTTCGGCGAATTGCCCGAGCTGCTGGAAATCCAGCAAGGGCGGCAAACGCTGACCGGCTTTCCTGCGCTGGTCGACAGGAAAACACACTGCGACCTGGAAGTATTCGATGATCCGGCCGAAGCGGCGCGCATCCATCACATCGGCTTGCGCCGCCTGTTCGCGCTGCAGTTGAAGGAACAGCTCAAATACCTGGAAAAAAATATCCCGGGCCTGCAGCAGATGGGCATGCAATTCATGTCGCTGGGCTCGCAGGAAGAATTGCGCGACCAGATCATCGAGGCAGGGCTGGAGCGGGCTTGCCTGCAAGAACCGCTGCCGAAAAATGCGGAGGAATTTAATACACGCAAGGAAGCCGGCAAATCGCGGCTGGGTTTGCTGGTGAATGAAATCGCCCGGCTGGGCAGCCAGATCCTGGTGGAATATCACGCCTTGCCAAAGAAGCTGCAAGGCGCCAAGGCGCATGCGGCGGCGGTTGCCGATATCCAGTCTCAATTGCAGTCACTGGTGGGCAAGCGTTTTATTGCCGACAATGACTATGCGCAGCTGACGCACTTCCCGCGCTATCTGAAAGCCATCAACGTGCGCCTTGAAAAATTGCGCGCCGATCCGACCCGCGATGTGCGGCTGATGGCCGAATGGGCGCAGGTTGCCGCGCCGTGGCAACGGGCGCAAAAAGAACGCAAGAATGCCGACCCGAAGATGAATGAATTCCGCTGGCTGCTGGAAGAGTTGCGGGTGTCGCTGTTTGCGCAGGAGCTGCGCACGCCGATGCCGGTATCGGCCAAGCGGCTGCAAAAAGTGTGGGAATCGATGCAGCGTTAAGCTTGGCTTTGTCCTTACCGTGCGAGCGGGTTATGGATTCCCGCATTCGCGAGAATGACGGTGGTGAGAGTGGAGGTCGTGTCAATTACCACCGTCGTTCCCGCGAAAGGTGTAGCAGGGGTATCGTGAGGCATTGCCTCACGCCTGCGTAACGATATTCGCTTGCAAGCGAATATGCGCGCTGCAAGCGGGAACCCAAACGCACCTTTGCCTCCAGCGGCGCCGGCACGTCGACACATCTGGCGGGAGAAACGCTGGGCGACATGCTTAGCATGCAATTGTATTTCGTAGGGTGGAAAAGCGCAGAGACTGTGCAAGTATTGAAATCACGAAGCAAATTGCAGCAAAGCCGCACACGCCTGACTTACTGGCGACGCCACGGGCCTTGGTTTTAACGAGGTAAAAAAATTGGGATCAGCAGATGACGCGTGATCTACGCACGCGCAGCGCCCTTTTTCACAAGCGCTTGCGGCCCTTTCCCGCCTTTATGCAAGGGATTTTTCAAGGGATTTCTTGAAAGGCATTCCAGGATGCGACCGCGGTGTTCGACTCGGCCGATGTGTGTGTGTTCACCACCTTTGCCTGGACCATGGCCGACCTGCAGCCGCAATTGCATGCGGCTTGCGATGAGTCGTCTTCACTGGAAAACCTGGCCGTCATCGGCGAGCGGATCTGGAACATGGAGCGCGACTTCAACAACCGCGCCGGCTTCACCAGCAAGGACGACAATCTGCCGAAACGCCTGATGACCGAAGCGGCCCAGACCGGTCCGGCAAAAGGCCTGGTCAGCGGACTGGACAAGATGCTGCCGGAGTATTACAAGGTGCGCGGCTGGACCGGCGACGGCCAGCTGACCGATGAAACGCGGTCGCGTCTGAGTTTGTAGGCGCATGTCAGGCGGCGCCGGCCGGAACCGGCGCCGCGCTTCTCGGACCGCATGGCAACGGCAAGGAAAACATTGATGAAACACGTCATTATCGGCAACGGCCCGGCGGGTGTGATTGCCGCTGAAATCATTCGTAAAAACGCCGCCGGCGACGAGATCGTCCTGCTTGGCGATGAGCCGGAACCGAGTTATTCGCGCATGGCGATTCCCTATCTGCTGATGGGTAATATCGAGGAGCAGGGCACTTACCTGCGCAAGGATATCGGGCATTTTTCGCGCTTGCGCATTCAGCAGCAAGCAGGCCGTGCGCGAGCCATCGACAGCACCGCGCGCGCCGTGCATTTGCAGGATGGCGGCAGCATCGCTTACGACAGGCTGCTGATCGCAACCGGCTCGCTGCCGGTCCGGCCGCCGATCCCCGGCATCGACAGCAAGGGCGTGCATTCCTGCTGGACGCTGCAGGATGCGCGTCACATCATGGCGCTGGCGCGGCCGAAGGCGCGCGTGATCCAGATGGGCGCCGGTTTCATCGGCTGCATCATCATGGAAGCGCTGGCCTCGCGCGGCATTGATCTGACGGTGGTGGAAATGGGCGACCGCATGGTGCCGCGCATGATGGGCGACGGCGCCGGCAGGATGATCAGGCAATGGTGCGAGAAAAAAGGCGTCAAGGTATTTACCTCGACCCAGGTGACGGCCATCGAGCAAGGGGATGAGGAGTCCGGCGCGCCGTTGCGGGTGCAGTTGTCGAACGGTGAATGGCTGCCTGCCGATCTTGTCATTTCCGCCACCGGCGTCAAGCCCAACCTCGGTTTTCTGCAGGACAGCGGCATCCATTGCGGCAAGGGGATCCTGGTCGATCCGACCATGCAGTCCAGCGTGCCGGGCATCTATGCGGCCGGCGATTGCGCCGAAGCGTTCGACTCCGCAAGCGGCATGACCGTGGTGTCGGCGATCCAGCCCAGCGCGGCTGGCCAGGCATGGTGCGCGGCGATGAACATGGCCGGCAGATTCGTGGAACAGCATGCGGTCACGCAGATCAACGTGCTCGATACGCTGGGCCTGATCTCGACCTCGTTCGGGCGCTGGGACGGCGTGCCGGATGGCGAACGCATAGAACTTACCGACCCGGCCAATTTCAGATACCTGCGGCTGGAATTCGACGGCGATATACTGATCGGCGCCAATGCGATCGGTCACACCGCCCACACCGGCGTGCTGCGCGGCCTGATACAGCAGCGCGTGAAGCTGGGTGAATGGAAAGACAGGCTGGTGGCCGATCCGACGCGCCTGATGGAAGCGTATATCGCCTGCTCGCAACGGCAGCATGCATGGCAGGCGGCCGGGTAAGGTAATCTCGTGAACATGAAAATCACATTCAAGCTGTTCGCCACGCTGACCGACTACCTGCCGGCCGAGCGGAAATACAATGCGGTCGAACTCGATCTGGCGCCCACGACCACGATCGGCGACCTGATCCTGCGCTTCAAGCTGCCGCCGAAGCTGGTCCATCTGGTCTTGGTCAACGGTGTCTATATCGCGCCGGCGGAGCGGCAGCAGCGCACCTTGCAGGAAGGCGATGCGCTGGCAATCTGGCCGCCTGTCGCAGGCGGCTGAGGGGCTGTGGAAGGAGCTGTGGACGAATTGACACGGGAGATGGGTTGCACGTTGGCCGAGTTCGAGCGCTGGCTGCCCGGCGCCACCCGCGATGCCCGCATCGACAGCACGGCGAATGCCTATCGTGTCCATGCCGATGGTGGCATGGTTGACATTACGCTGCTGGAATGCCCTCCTAGGCGGATTGCCAGCCTCGCGCTGCCGGTGTTGTCGGTGTGCTTCCGCTTCAGCGGCATGACGCAGGCCGCGCGTGCGGCATTTCTGGCCTATTTCGACAATTACACACGCCGCGGCGGCGGATAGCGGCCGGATTTCGCGTAAAATCTCCCGCTATCCCTCAACCGGCGGGACCAGGCAGCACGCAGTTCCTGAAGTCCGCCCACAACCGACGCACACATGTCCATCAAATCAGACAAATGGATCCGCCGCATGGCGGCAGAAACCGGCATGATCGAGCCTTTCGAGCCGGGCCAGGTAAGGGAGGCCAACGGTCACAAGATCGTCTCCTACGGCACCTCATCGTATGGCTACGATATCCGCTGCGCCGATGAATTCAAGATTTTCACCAATATCAACAGTACCATTGTCGATCCGAAGAACTTCGATGAAAACTCCTTCGTCGATATCAAGAGCGACGTCTGCATCATTCCGCCGAACTCGTTCGCGCTGGCGCGCACGATTGAATATTTCCGCATTCCGCGCAGCGTGCTGACGATCTGCCTCGGCAAATCGACCTATGCGCGCTGCGGCATCATTGTCAATGTGACGCCGTTCGAGCCGGAATGGGAAGGATTTGTGACGCTGGAGTTTTCGAACACGACACCGTTGCCAGCCAAGATTTATGCGGGTGAGGGTTGCGCCCAGGTGTTGTTTTTCGAGAGTGACGAAGTCTGCGAAACCTCGTACAAGGACCGCGGCGGAAAATATCAGGGACAGCGCGGCGTTACCTTGCCCAAGACCTGAACCATGCCACTCCCGGAGCGCAGCGTGTTGCTGCGCCCGGGACAGGCAATCACTCTACTGCCTGACGCAATCCACGAAATATCCGCGCTTGCCATCCACCTCGCGCGTCACCAGCCCGTGCACATCGGTCTCGAACCCCGGAAACTTCTCGTTGAAATCGCGCGCAAAGCGCAGGTAATCCACGATCGTCTTGTTGAAACGCTCACCCGGAATCAGTAACGGAATGCCCGGCGGATAAGGCGTCAGCAGGATCGAGGTCACACGTCCTTCCAGCTCGTCGATCGGCACCCGGTCAATTTCCCGGTGCGCCATCCTGGCAAACGCATCCGACGGTTTCATCGCCGGCTGCATGTCGGACAAATACATTTCCGTGGTCAGGCGCGCGACGTCATACGCCTTGTAGAAATCATGGATCTGATGGCACAGGTCACGCAGGCCGATACGTTCGTAACGCAGGTTGGCGGCGGAAAATTCCGGCAGGATGCGCCACAGCGGCTGGTTCTTGTCGTAATCGTCCTTGAACTGCTGCAGCGCGGTCAGCAGCGTGTTCCAGCGGCCCTTGGTGATGCCGATGGTGAACATGATGAAGAACGAATACAGCCCGGCCTTCTCGACGATCACGCCATGCTCGGCCAGGTACTTGGTGACGATCGACGCCGGTATGCCGGTGTCGCCGAACTTGCCGTCCAGCGACAGCCCGGGCGTGATGATGGTGGCCTTGATCGGATCGAGCATGTTGAAGCCGGGCGCGAGGTCGCCGAAACCATGCCAGTCATCCTCGGCGCGGATCATCCAGTCTTCACGCGAGCCGATGCCGTTTTCTGAAAAGGTATTCGGGCCCCATACCTGGAACCACCAGTCCTTGCCCCACTCTTCATCGATCTTGCGCATGGCGCGGCGGAAGTCCAGCGCTTCAAGTATGCTTTCCTCGACCAGCGCGGTGCCGCCCGGCGGCTCCATCATTGCTGCCGCGACGTCGCAGGAGGCGATGATCGCGTATTGCGGCGAGGTCGACGTGTGCATCAGGTAGGCTTCATTGAAGGCGTCCTGGTCGAGCTTGACCGACTCCGATTCGCGCACCAGGATCTGCGATGCCTGCGACAGGCCGGCCAGCAGCTTGTGCGTCGACTGGGTCGAGAAAATCATCGATTCCTTGGCGCGCGGCCTGTCCTTGCCGATCGCATGCATGTCTTTGTAAAAGTCATGGAAGGTGGCGTGCGGCAGCCAGGCTTCATCAAAATGCAGCGTGTCGATTTCGCCGTCCAGCATGTCCTTGAGCGTCTCGACGTTGTACAGCACGCCGTCGTAGGTCGACTGCGTGATGGTCAGGATGCGCGGCTTCTTGTTGATGGCTTCGCGGGCAAAGGGATTGGCTTCGATTTTCTTGCGGATGTTTTCCATCGTGAATTCGGACAGCGGAATCGGTCCGATGATGCCGAGGTGGTTCCGGGTCGGCATCAGGAACACCGGAATCGCGCCGGTCATGATGATCGAATGCAGGATCGACTTGTGGCAGTTGCGATCGACGACGACGATATCGCCGGGCGCAACGGTCGAATGCCAGACCATCTTGTTCGAGGTCGACGTGCCGTTGGTGACGAAGTAGCAGTGGTCGGCGTTGAAGATGCGCGCCGCATTGCGTTCGCTGGCGGCGACCGGACCGGTATGGTCGAGCAGCTGGCCCAGTTCCTCGACCGCGTTGCAGACGTCGGCGCGCAGCATGTTCTCGCCGAAAAACTGGTGGAACATCTGGCCGATCGGCGATTTCAGGAATGCCACGCCGCCCGAATGGCCGGGGCAGTGCCATGAGTAGGAGCCGTCCTGCGCATAATGCACGAGCGCACGGAAGAAGGGTGGCGACAGGCCATCCAGATACGACTTCGCTTCACGGATGATGTGGCGGGCGACGAATTCGGGTGTGTCCTCGAACATGTGGATGAAGCCGTGCAGCTCGCGCAGGATATCGTTGGGGATATGGCGCGAGGTGCGGGTTTCGCCGTACAGGTAGATCGGGATGTCGGCGTTCTTGTAGCGGATTTCTTCGACGAAGGCGCGCAGCGATTTCAGCGCGTGGTCTGTTTCTTCAAAACTGCCGGCGCCGAATTCCTCATCGTCGATCGACAGGATGAAGGCCGATGCGCGCGATTGCTGCTGGGCGAACTGCGACAGGTCGCCGTAGCTGGTCACGCCCAGCACTTCCATGCCTTCTTTTTCCATTGCGTCGGCAAGGGCGCGAATGCCGAGGCCGGATGTGTTTTCAGAGCGGAAGTCTTCGTCGATGATAACGATCGGGAAGCGGAATTTCATGAGATCACCTGGAGCTTGTCAGAAGTGGATTGCGGGAGACGCCTGGGCGGGTAGCTTGCGCGCCAAAAAATCAGAACCGAATTTTCTCAGATATGCGCTAACTCTGGGAGAAAACAATCAAAAGCGCCATTCTCCCTGCAATGCGGGGATGGCAAAATGCATGTGTCCGAAATTGCGCCCGCCCCGGCGGGACATGGCGGCGGAATTTTTTCATCGGCGTTCGTAAGTGACAAATGCGAAATCGAAGCCATTCTGCGCTGAATGATACGCCTCGCGCGCGCTTTCTTTCCAGAGTTGCCGGTCTATTTGCGGGAAAAAAGCATCACAGTCGAAAGTTCTGTCAATTTCGGTAACGACGATGCGGTCAACGCTGGCCAGGGCTTCCGCGTAAATCTGGGCGCCGCCGATCACAAAAGCCTCGTTGTCGCCGGCCAGCGCCACGGCGGCCTCCAGCGATGGCACGCTGTCCACGCCCTCATGCCGCCAGTCCGGATTGCGGGTGATGACAATATTGCGACGGTTCGGGAGCGGGCGGCCGATCGAGTCGAAGGTCTTGCGTCCCATGATGACCGGATGTCCGGTTGTGGTGCGCTTGAAATGCGCCATATCCTCCGGCAGGCGCCAGGGCAGGGTGTTGTTGATGCCGATGCCGCGCTGGCTGTCGGTGGCGACGAGGATGGTCAGACGAGAGTGCTTGTTCATGGCGTATTCGCGCAGGCGGCAAAAAGTTCGGGGGATTTCCAGAGCGGATTGATAGCGGCAATGGTAAACGCTTGGCGCCGGTTCCGCTTTAAATAAAGAAATGTAAATTTATTTCCGAACGAAATTGACATTAGCGAATCGAATCGTGTGCAGTTGCTATTTCAAATTTGCAATGAATTCAATAACTTGCGATACGGCATCTTATTAGCCTGAAAAAACTTGAGTGTAAAAAGACACTGACTGACAGTGTCATCGCATGCCCGGAGCCTGCCGCGCCCCGGGTTTGAATGTCATAAACGGATTCCTTGCCAATTGCCTATAAATGAATGAATTTTTGATCGATCCATACCCTATTCCGTTTCGACAGGCGATCCTGCTGGTGGATGACCGGCCGCAGACTCTGGAAAGCATGGCGGCGGCGCTCGACGATGGTGAACTGGTCTTGCTGAAGGCAACTTCAGGAGAAGAGGCGCTGCGCCTGTTGCGGCAGCATGATGTGTCGCTGGTGGTGCTCGATGTGGAAATGCCCGGCATGAATGGTTATGACGTAGCGCACCGCATGCGGGCCGACGGCAAGACCTGTGCGATCCCCATCCTGTTCATCACGGCGCTGGCTCACGACGCGGTGGCGACGCGCCGCGCATACGAAGCGGGCGCGGTGGATTTCCTGTCGAAACCGTTCAGCACCGCGCTTTTGCAGAGCAAGGTGTCGGTATTCCTGAAGCTTGACCAGACCGCGCGCAATGTAAAGCAGGCCTGCGCCAGGCTGGATAGCGCCAAGGCTTTTTATGAATCGATGCTGAACGCCACGGGTGATGGTGTGCTCGGCATGGATGCGGAAGGCGGGATAAGGTTTGCCAATGCTGCCGCGCTGCAGATGCTGGACTACAGTGAACGCGACCTGATCGGGAAAAATTTCGAGTGCGTATATGCCGGTGCGGATTCGCCTGACGCCGCGGAGGCCACGCCGGGCCCGGAGCCGGAACCGGTGCGTGGCAGCCGCATCGACGAAGGCTTCTTTCGCACCTTCACCGGCGTCCAATTGCCGGTTTCGTTTTGCTGTTCGCCAATGGCCGGCAAGGTGGGAGGCACGGTCGTTGTGTTTCAGGACATCACGGCCCGGAAGACGCTTGAAGAGAGCTTGCGTCAGCAGGCAGTGACCGATCACCTGACCGGGCTTTCCAATCGCAACGGCTTCAAGTCGGCATTGCATTGCGCGATCGCACGCGCCCGGCGCAGCGGAAAAAACGTGGCGCTGATGTTCATCGACCTGGATCATTTCAAACGCATCAATGACACGCTCGGGCACGATGTTGGTGACCATTTTTTAAATGCGGTGGCGATCCGCCTTAAAGAGTGCGTGCGCTCGTACGACATCGTTTCCCGCATCGGCGGCGATGAATTCACCGTGGTCCTGGGTGAACTGGATAATGTCGCCGATGCGGCGCTGATCGCCCGCAAGATACTGGCCACGCTGCACGAGCCATTATGTTTGAAATCCGGCATGGAAATCACGATTGGCGCAAGCATCGGCATTTCCAGTTTCCCCGATTGCGGCGACGATATCGACACCCTGATGCAGACCGCCGATGTCGCGATGTATCAGGCCAAGAGCGACGGTCGCAACCTGTATCATTTTTATATGCCCGCGATGAATGCCAAGGCCAGGAGCCGGCTGGTGCTGGAACAGGCATTGCGCGTGGCGGTAAAGGACGATGAATTTTTCCTGCATTACCAGCCGCAGATTGACCTCGTCAGCGGCAAGGTGGTCGGGTTCGAGGCCTTGCTGCGCTGGCATCATCTGGTCATCGGCAATGTGGCCCCCAGCACGTTTGTGCCCATGCTGGAAGAGACCGGCCTGATCATTCCCGCCGGCCACTGGGTGTTTTCGACCAGCTGCCGCCAGCGCCAGTTATGGAGCGACATGCTGCATGAACAATGTTCAATCTCGGTGAATTTATCGCCCAGGCAATTTACCGACAAGAACCTGGTCAATGAGATCCGGCAGGTGCTTGAATTAAATAATCTGCAACCCTATCAGCTCGAGATTGAACTGACCGAAGGCATGCTGATGCAGGATACCGAATACACCCATGACGTGCTGCGCAGCCTGAAGCAGATCGGACTCAAGATATCGATCGACGATTTTGGCACAGGTTATTCATCGCTTGCATATCTGAAGCAGTTCACGCTGGATTCGCTGAAGATCGACAAGCAGTTCATCGATAACCTGACAACATCGAAAAAGGACGCGGCAATTGCGACGTCGATCATTCAGCTGGCGCACAACCTGGGCATGCAGGTGATTGCCGAAGGGGTGGAAACGGCGGCACAGGCAAATCTGTTGCAGGAACTGGGCTGCGATGTGGTGCAGGGGTTTTATTTCGGACGGCCGATCCCGGCGCACGATGTGGAAAATTTCCCGCATGAGCTGGAGGTGAATGCCTCCGGTATTGTCATGCCGAGCTAAGCAAAGCGTAGAACGATTGCGCAAAAACAACAACCTCTGCGGCGCTTGCCGGGCACGCCAATATCGATAATGGACACGTTGCAAGAGTGAGAATCGCGCTTTGACCGGCATCATCTTGCACGAATGCCGGACCCGGGTGTGTCGTCCAAATCGGCAAATCCGGTAGACGTACGCCCTGTACGTTCGTAAGCTGTGACGGTAACCTGAAAATTCGCCTGCAAGGCCAGCAACTTCCGGCAGGATCGGAACCAGCTTGTCATTCAATGCGGACACGCGACCCCTTTTAACGGCTTATCAGACCTCATGACTTTCGAGCTCCGCATTACCGGCATGGTTGACATCAAGGAAAGAGGCACCCTGTTCAGTGGTGTCATTTCTGTCGGAAAAATTGCTGTCGGCGACAGAATCCGGATTTCTTCACCTCTGGCCGGCGTCGACCTCATCGTACTCGGCCTTTTGCAGGAGCGGGAACGGCTCGCCGAGGCAAAAGCCGGCGAGGAAATCAGCATACTCGCCCCCGTTTTCGATCTTCAGCAAGTCGCCGATGGTTTCCGTCGCATCAATGACGGCGGCTACGAAATCATCTCGCTGACCATGGTCGACGCACCGTGGAAGTGGTGGGAGATAGGGCGCTTCCGGAAGCCGGTGAAAGGTTCGCGCAGGTCCTGAGCGGGCATTACCCCTGCAAGCGCAAGCTTTCCAGCCATATGGTATCGTGGCGGCGCTCAACCCAAGCCGCGTCACCGGAAAGCCTGCCTGCATCAGCATCAACGAGCCGCAGTTCCAGTGCGCGTGCTAACCGAATCGTTTTCCGCGCCGCACGAACCCGACATGCTCATCACCGACTATTTTTTCTATCTTGTCGCCATCCCCGCAGTCCTCCTGACCGGTATTTCAAAAGGCGGTTTTGGCAGCGCGCTGGGCGGAATTGGCGTGCCGCTGATTGCCCTTGCGATCTCGCCAATACAGGCCGCGGCGATCCTGCTGCCGATTCTTTGCCTGACAGACCTGGTTGGCTTGCGGGTGTTTTACCGCAAGTGGGACATGGCGAACCTGAAGATCATGGTGCCCGGTGCGCTGATCGGCATCGCCATCGGCGCACTCACATTCGGCATGTTTACCGAGGCCAGCATCCGGGTCCTGCTCGGCTGCATCACGATCCTGTTCAGCCTGAACAGCTTGCTGGGGTGGGCCGCCAAACAGGGACCGGCCGTGCGCTCGCGGATGAAGGGGACATTCTGGTCGGCGGTTTCCGGCTACACCAGTTTCATCGCGCATGCGGGAGGACCGCCCGCGATGATGTACATGATTCCGCAGCGGATGGATCGGGTGACTTATGTCGCGACGATCGGGCTGTTTTTCACCATCGTCAATGCGATCAAGCTGGTTCCGTATGCATGGCTGGGCCAGTTTTCAAGCGCTAACCTGATCACCAGCCTGGTCCTCGCGCCGCTGGTGCCGCTCGGCGTCTGGCTGGGCCTGCGTCTGCAGGGCTGGGTAAACGATCAATGGTTTTACCGCATCGCCCAGACCTGTCTGTTCCTGACCGGCGTGCAGCTGATCTATCAGGGGCTGCAGCCGTAATGGGACGGGTCAGACGGCCATGGGCGCCGTCAATGGCGCATGGTGCTGGTACTCTTGCAGCGAAAAATCGCCCGGTTCCACCTTGTTGAGCCACTCCGGTTCGTATTTGCCGGTCTTTGCATAGTCCGGGACACGGTCCGAAATGACCAGGGCCGGGGCCGGGTAAGGCTCGCGTTCCAGTTGCTGTTTCAGCATGCTCAGGTGGTTCTCATAGATGTGGGCATCACCTATGAAGTAGGTGAACCAGCGCGGTGTGTAGCCGGTGAGCCGGCCGACCAGATGCAGGAGCGCTGCCGCTTCGGCAAGATTGAACGGGGTTCCCAGGCCGATGTCGTTACTGCGGATGTACAGGCAAAGCGAGATTTCCCTGGTCGACGCATTGGGCAGGAACTGGTACAGCAGATGGCAGGCCGGCAAGGCAATCGAGTCCAGGTCCGCGCAATTCCAGCCATGGAACAGGATCCGCCGGCTGCCCGGATTTGTCATGATGGTGTCGAGGCAGTCGCGCAGCTGGTCGATTCCCTTATACAGAAGGACTTTCTCTTTCCCCTCGTCCTGTACCGAGGACACGATCCGGAATCCCCGCGTCTGCGCATCCTCGATCTGAAGGGTCTGACCGGCATCGAGCAGCTTGTACGCCGGCCAGTTGCGCCACTGCACGCCATATACGGGCCCGAGGTCATCCTCCTGCATGCGGTAGGGATTGGCGAGCCACTCCGCATTTTCATTCGCATTCTGATCCCAGACCTTGCAGCCCAGCGCGCGGAATTCGGCAGCGCTGCGCGACGCCCGCAGAAAACCCACCAGCTCACCGACCACCGACTTGAACGCCAGCTTCTTGGTGGTGACCGCCGGGAAGCCATCCTTTTGCAGATCGAAGCGCATCATCGCGCCGGGGATGCTGAGGGTTCTGGTGCCGGTGCGATTTTCCTGCCAGCTGCCGGATTCGAGGATGGTGCGGACGAGGTCGAGGTATTGCTTCATTCAATGTCTCCAGCGATGGGCTGATTGTCGGGTCAGGAAGAATGGTGGGGCGGCAGGGCTTGTTTTTCCTTGGGTGGCGCTATTTTACCGATTTATTGGGGGCGGGTAGGCGGGAAGGGGGGATGCTGGTGTTTCGAGGCGGATGTACTGGCGCGCAGGGCTGACACCGATCGGCAGTTCGATATGCCCTGATCGGTGCCGCACCAAACTCAGGATCGAGCATGTAACAGGGTACAAACCCAGGATTCAGGTTAGCCGCTGTCTGTCCTCCGTTACTTCGTAAAGAAGGCTCGCATTCATGTGAGCCTTCATTCCTTTCGTTTTTCCTTTCAGGATTCGGAGCGGCCCTTGACGGCATTACGATACTTGGCTTTGGCATCGGCCTTTTTGATTGCCTCGCGGGCGATATTGGATTTCTTGATATCCTTCTTCTCCTGCTTGCTGCGATGCTGCGCTTCGTCTTTGTTGCCTATGCGGTTGGTCATGTTTTCTCCTTCAAGGTCATGTAAAAAAGTATCTTGTACACCCAGCCCATGGCCACGCTTGGGGCTAGCCGCGGCGGTCATTGTGCGCGCAAGTGCATGCAGTCTTATTACTCATTGCGAATGATGCGGTATATGCGGCCAATTCTTCTGTGCGCTAATGCACACAGGGTGCCAGATGCCCGATCGTTCCCGATTTCCATCTCCGCACGGAATGTCAATTCCGATAGAATGCAAAGCGATTTCTTCAACTGGCGCAACACAAGGAAAGGGCTGCCTGGAGCAGCGGGAGACAGAATAATGGGAATTGAAAAAAAGATACCGATCATCGACGAAGCCACTGATCAGACCCGTGGCTGCCAGGGATGCAAGAGTGATGAAGAATTTGGCATCGAGTTTGAGTTTGCCTTCCAGCCCATCGTCAATATCGCAACCCGTTCAGTATTCGCGCGCGAGGCACTGATACGAGGACCGAATGGCGAGTCTGCCTATTCAATATTGTCACAAGTAACCGACCAGAACCGCTACCAGTTCGACCAGGCATGCCGGGTGAAGGCAGTGAAGACGGCCGCCGAACTGCGGATGTCTGAAATATTGTCGATCAATTTTTTGCCCAACGCAGTCTATGAACCGGCTGCTTGCATCAGGAGCACGTTTGAAGCCTGTCGCGCTTACAAATTCCCGACCCAGCAAATCATGTTTGAAGTGACCGAAGGCGAAAGGGTGGATGACCGGCCGCACCTGATCAATATTTTCAGGAACTATAAAAACTTCGGATTCCGGACCGCGATAGACGACTTCGGCGCCGGTTATGCGGGCCTGAATTTATTGAGCGAGTTTCAGCCGGATATCGTCAAGATTGACATGGACATCGTTCGCAACATCGACTCGAGCAAGGCGCGCCAGGCGATCGCCAGCGGCATCATGCTGACCTGCAAAATGATTGGCAGCCTGGTGGTCGCCGAAGGCATCGAAACCAAAGAAGAGCGCGATTGCCTGGCAGCCCTCGGGGTGGAACTGATGCAAGGTTATTTTTTCTGCAAGCCCGCTTTCAAGGCCTTGGGCGCCATCAATCCGGATGCGTGGCCTTGACACTTGTCACCGCAACGCTGGACGTGCACCACAAACCGCTCCAAGGCTGTCATCACCGCGGCACTCCTCCTGCCTCCCACAATCCTCTCAGCGCAAGCTGCGCCCAACCTGCCTGGCGGTGTCGATGAACGTCTTCACCGCCAGGGAAAGGCTTTCACTTGAATAGGAAGCCCCCATTGCCAGCATCGGCGCCGGACCAGTCAGCCTCCGAAACACCACCAGCGGTTGCGCGAAGTGCTGCAGCTCCGAGGCAATCAGGCCAATCCCGACGCCGCACGCCGCCAGTCCGACGATCGATTGTGCCGGTGACGCTTCCAGGATGACCTTCGGGCTGAAGCCCTGCTCCTGACACATCATGATCACGCCGTCGTACATGTTGGGGGCGATGGCGCGCGCGAAGACGATGAAACTTTCGCTTGCCAAGTCGTGCAGCCGCAAGATTCTTTTTTTAGCCAGCGGATTCGACTCCGACATCACGATATCGAATGGCATGCGCGCGATTTCCACGCAATTGAGCGACGTGTCATCGAGCGGGGGATGACAAATGCCGACATCGATGTCGCCGGCGCGCAGCGCGCTCTCCTGTTCGGTCGTTGTCATCTCCCGCACCAACACCTGGATTCCAGGCATGACCTGCTTGTATTGCTTGATGATGGCGGGCAGGCCGATATACAGCGCGGGGGCGGTGGCGCCGACGACCAGGTGCCCGCTCAAACCGCTGCCGATTTCCCGCGCCAGGTGAATCGCATGCTCCATGTTGCCGACAATCTTGCGCGCCTCCGCCAGAAACACCTCGCCTGCCCGCGTCAGCGAAACCGTCCGTTTGGTGCGATGCATGAGCTCGACCTGCAGCTCTTCTTCCAGCTGATGCAGCTGCTGGGTAAGCGCCGGCTGCGTGATATTGCTGCGCGCGGCGGCGCGGCCGAAATGCAATTCTTCAGCAAGGGCAATGAAGCTACGGAGGCGGCGGCGATTCATATGGTCTCAAATAAGAATTTCTAATTAGTTGATCACTATAAATCATTTGTACTTTTTACTGGTTCTTTGTAATCTGCTGTCCATGAAAATTTTTCTAATCGGAGAAGCAGCCAATCACCGTGGCACCCTGGATGCTGCGCTGCGGGGTAAATGCGAGATAGTCGGCTTGCCGCGCGAGGCCGCCGCTTCTGCCGAATTCGACGACAGGATCAGCCCGGAGGACGTAGTCGTTTCCCTGAAATTTTCGCGGCGTGGTCTTGCCGTGCCAGACTTCCGGCTGTTGCATGTGCCCGGCGCCGGACTGGACGGCATCGACTTCGATTCGCTGCCGGCCGGATGTTTGGTCTGCAACGTGTTCGAGCACGAGGTGCCGATCGCCGAATTTGTATGCTGCGCGATGCTGGAGTGGGAGATTCGCATGAGCGCGCTGCGGCAGTCGTTCAGCGCCGCCAGCTGGTCCGACCTTTACCGGGCGCGTGTGCAGCATGGCGAATTGTCCGGCAAGACCATGGCGCTGGCCGGCTACGGACGCATCGGCCAGGCCATCGCCAAACGCGCGCATGCCTTCGACATGCGTGTCATCGCCATCGATCCGTTCGCGACCGACACCCGTGGCCATGCCGATGAAATCGTCCGTCCGGAGCAGCTGGCCGGCGTGCTGGCCCAGGCCGATTATGTTGTCATCGCCTGCCCTTTGAACGAAGATACGCGCGGCATGATCAACGCCGAACGTCTGGCCAGCATGAAGCCGGACGCGGTGCTGATCAATGTGTCGCGCGCCGAAATCGCGGTCGAGCAGGATCTGTATGACGCCCTGTCCGGACAGCGCATCGGCGGCGCCGTGCTGGATGTCTGGTACCAGTATCCGAAAGGCGGCGACGACCAGGTCGCGCCTTCCGCGCTGCCGTTTGCGGATTTACAAAACGTCATTTGCACGCCGCATTCGTCGGCATGGACCCGCAACCTGCCGCAGCGC
Source organism: Pseudomonadota bacterium (assembly GCA_040387375.1). Classification (GTDB taxonomy): domain Bacteria; phylum Pseudomonadota; class Gammaproteobacteria; order Burkholderiales; family Burkholderiaceae_D; genus JAZKDW01. The sequence continues at coordinate 47,300 of JAZKDW010000033.1, read as the reverse complement.
CGCTACCGCTTCATCGCCAACAACCTCGAACGGCTGGCGCGCAACGAAACGCTGCTCAATATCGTGCGCAAGCCGCCGCCCTGACAGCGGACTGATTATTCGATAGATGCCCGCGCAAAGCCATAATAAATACACAGAGAGAGACTATATGGAGCAACACAAGACAGCGGATACACCTATCACGATCACCAGCATTGAAACGCTGGTCGTCAACGCGGAGATGCGCAACTGGATCTTCGTCAAGGTGATTACCAATCAACCCGGGCTGTATGGCTGGGGCGAAGCCAGCCTGAACTGGAAAACGCGCTCGGTGGTTGGCGCGGTGCAGGATCTGGAAGCGCTGCTGATCGGGCGCGATCCGCGCGATATCGAACAGTGCCTGCGTGCGATGAACAAGTTCAGCTATTACAAGCTGGGCATCATCGGCGTGACTGCCATCAGCGGCATCGAGCATGCGTTGTGGGATATTTTCGGCAAGAGCCTCGGTGTCCCCGTCTGGCGGCTGCTGGGCGGCAAGGTGCGCGAGAAGGTCCGGCTCTATACCCATCTTGGCCTGGGTCAGATGAACGCCGTCTACGAAACCTTCGACCATGGCGCGCTGCGGGATCGCGCGCTGGCGGTGGTAGAGGCCGGTTACGATGCGCTCAAGGTAGTTTTTATCCCTTACGGCAATCATCTGTCGAGCATCCCCGACCGGCGCCATGTCGGCAAGCTGATGGAGACCCTGCGCGTCGCGGTCGGCGACTCGGTCGACATCATGATCGATTTCCACGGCAGGCCGGCGTCCATCGGCGCCGCCATCGGTTATATCGAGGAGCTGGCGCCGTACGGGCCGATGTTCGTCGAGGAGCCGGTGCAGCCGGGCGACACCGAGGCGCTGCGCCTGATCACGGCGCGTTCGCCATGCCCGATCGCCTCCGGCGAACGACTGGTCGGACTCAAGGAATTCATGCCGGTGCTCAGTTCCAAGGCCGTGCACATCATCCAGCCGGACCTGAACCATACCGGCGGCCTGCTGGAAGGCAAGCGCATCGCCGCGGCCGCCGACGCCGAACTGATCGGCGTCGCGCCGCATAATCCCAACGGTCCGCTGGCGGGCGTCGCCGCGCTGCACTTTGCGGTATCGACGCCGAACTTCGTGATCCAGGAAGAGATGTCCGGCGCCGTGCCATGGTACGACGACGTGGTCAAAAGCCCGCTGCGCCGGACCGGCAGCTTCTGGGAAGTGCCGACGCTGCCCGGCCTGGGTGTGGAGATCAACGAGCGCGAAGCCGCCAAACACCCGTACAAGAACGAAGTCCAACAGGCCACATCGGCCGTGCTTGCCGACGGCACCATCGTCGACTGGTGATCAACTTAACATACGAAAACGTCAATCATGCGTAGATTCAGTACTCCCGGAGATATTTACAATGCGACGCCGCCGCGTATCCTGTTCGGCGCCGGCACGGTCGCGCAGGCTGGGGCCGAAGTGGAACGCCTCGGCGCCAAACGTGCGCTGATCGTCTCGACACCCGGACGCGGCGTGCTGGCCGGAATGATCGCGCCCCAGCTGGGCGAGCGGCTTGCCGGCGTGCTGCCCGAGGCGGTCTCGCAAGTGCCGATCGAACTGGCGCGGCGCGGGCGTGAGCTGGTGCGGGAAATGAAAGCCGACTGCCTGATCACCGTGGGCGGCGGCGCCTCGATCGGCCTGGGCAAGGGGATCGCGCTGGAACTGGGGATACCGATCATCGCAATTCCGACCACGTATTCCGGTTCCGAGATGACCGGTTTCTGCGGCATCACGATCGATGGCGTCAAACGCATGCATACCGGGCTGAACATGCTCGCCAGCACCGTGATTTACGATCCGGAGCTGACCCTCGGCTTGCCGCCGGATGTCTCGGCGGCCAGCGCGATGAACGCATTGGCGCACTGTATCGATGCCGTTGTGGTCGATACCTGCAGTCCGATCATCGCCATCGCCGCGGCCGAGGGCGCGCGGGCGATAACGGCATCGATCGTTCGTGTGGTGAAAAATCCGGGCGACCTCGAGGCACGCGCCGAGGCCATGTATGGCGGCTATCTGGGCGGCGCCGCGCTGACCGGCGGCTTCGCGCTGCAACATGGCGTGGCCCACGTACTGGGCGGCAGTTTCGATGTGCCGCATGGCTTGTCGCATGCGCTGGTGCTGCCGCATGTGGCGGCCTACCATGCGCTTCATTTGCCCGAGAAGATGGCGCCGATCGCGCGTGCCATGGGCGTGGCGACCGCTGACCTCGGCGCAGCGGTGTTCGACCTGATGGTCGCGCTGGGCCTGCCGACCAGCCTGGCGCAGATCGGCTTTGACAGGAGCGGACTGGAACGCGCCGCGATAATCACAATCGAAACGGACAATGGCGCCAATCCGGCGCCGGTGACACTTGACGTGGTGAGGCAGATACTGGATGACACCTACCACGGCAGGCGGCCGGGGTAGGATCCTCTCCCATTTCGGACATGGCAGAAAATAAAATCAGAATAGAAGAGACAAACCATGAAAAGTCAAAAAATCCATGTTTGAACGTGGACTGAATATCACCTGGTGCCTGATCGGCATCGGGACCATGGTGAATGCTTACAGTCTTGGGCTGATCGGCCCATCCGGGCCGGAGAGCGGGCTGTTTCCGCTGATGTGCGGGGCCATCATCACACTGTGCGGCATTGCGCTTCTGCTCGGGATGGCGCCCAGGGTCGACAATCCGGGATGGCCGCGTGGTGCCGCGATCGGTCGCGTGGCCGGCGTGGTCGGCGGGCTGGTGTCGATGGCTATCACGCTGCCCTATCTCGGATTTGCCGTGTCCAGCGCAATCACTACCTTCGTGCTGCTGCAAACGGTTGAGCGTTCACGCCTGCTCGAATCGCTGGCGCTGACCATCGGCTCGGTAGCGGCCGTCATGTATATATTCGGACAACTGCTCGGCATGAGTTTGCCGCGCGGTCCCTGGGGGTGGTAGATGGAAGCGATTAATGGTTTGATGATGGGCTTCTCCGTCATCATGACGCCGGCCAACCTGTACTTCTGTTTCCTGGGCAGCCTGATCGGCACCCTGGTCGGCGTGCTGCCGGGGATCGGACCGCTGGCGGCGCTGGCGCTCCTGTTGCCGGTTACCTTCCAGCTTTCTCCGGTGGCCGGGCTGGGCATGCTGGCGGCGATATTCTACGGCGCGATGTATGGCGGCTCGACCACGTCGATCCTGGTGAACATTCCGGGCGAGGCGGCATCCGTCGTCACCGCGCTCGACGGCCATGAGATGGCCAAGCAGGGGCGGGCCGGCGCTGCGCTCGGCATGGCGGCCATCAGTTCATTCATCGCCGGCACCCTGTCGCTGGTGGCGCTGACATTTTTCTCGCCAGTGCTGACGGCCTTCGCGATTCGCTTCGGGCCGCCAGAAAATTTCGGCCTGATGGTGCTCGGCCTGGTATGCACGCTGTACATGATCACCGGCTCGAAAATCAAGGGTGTGCTGATGCTGGCGCTGGGCTTTCTCGCCGCCACGATCGGCATGGACATCATCAACGGCCGTGACCGCTTCACCATGGGTAACATCAACCTGAGCGGCGGCATCGAGATCCTGTCCGTGGTGATCGGCCTGTACGGCGTTTCGGAGATTCTGGTCAATTGTGAAACGATTACCAAGAACCATATGCTGGCCGACAAAATTCGCGGCTTGTGGCCGACGTTTGCCGACTGGCGCGCGTCGTGGAAGCCGATGATGCGCGGCAGTTTCCTGGGTTTCTTTTTCGGCCTGGTGCCTGGCGGCGGTCCGGTTACGGCATCGTTCATGTCCTATGCGCTGGAGCGCCGCATCGCCAAGGATCCGAGCCGCTTCGGCAAGGGCGCCATCGAGGGCGTCGCCGGTCCGGAAGCGGCCAATAACGCGGCAGTCTCCGGCGGCATGATTCCGCTGCTGTCGCTGGGCATTCCGGGTAACGCGGTCACTGCGCTGCTGCTCGGCGCGCTGGTGATCCAGGGTGTGCAGCCCGGACCGATGTTTATCACCCAGCGGCCAGACCTGTTCTGGGGTGTCGTCGCCAGCATGTATGTCGGCAACGTCTTCCTGCTGCTGCTGAACCTGCCGCTGGTGGGATTGTGGGTGCAATGTCTGCGGGTTCCTTACCGCATGCTGTTCCCGCTGATCCTGCTGCTGTCCATCGTCGGCACCTATTCCGCCAACAAGAATGTCTTCGATCTGTGGGTGATGATTGGCTTTGGTGTGGTCGGGTACGTGTTGCGCAAGCTGCAGTATGACTTTTCGCCTTTCCTGATTGCGTTCGTGCTGGCGCCGATGCTGGAGCAATCGCTGCGCCAGTCGCTGGTGATGTCGCCCGATGGCATGCTGATTTTCATGCAGCGTCCTATTGCCTCTTTCCTTATTTTCGCCAGTGTTCTGCTTGGAATACTGGTTTTTCGTCAACGCAAGTCGGTTCAACCCGGAGGAGATTTATAAAATGAAATTGCTCTCATCACTCATGGGGCTGGTGTTCCTGGCCCATGCCAGCATGGCGTCCGCGCAGGTATCCCCGGAGGTCGCAAAACTCAAGCCTGCAAATTTCCCTACACAGCCAATTGAATTCACGATTGTGTATCCGGCTGGCGGCGGCATGGACCTGTCGGGCCGGCTGCTCGGTAAATACACCGAGAAAGTCAGTGGGGACAAGATTCTTGTCAATAACCGCACCGGCGGCGCCGGCATGGTCGGGCACGCATACCTGGCGACCCAGGCCAAGCCGGACGGCTACACCGTTGGCGTCGTTGCCAACCTTTTGTGGGGCGACGCCATGCTGCGTTCGCAAGGCAAGTGGATACATACCGACCTGGAGCCGATTGCCTATATCAACAGCGATCCGCTGACCTGGGTGAGTTCCACTGAAGGTCCTTACAAGGGCATGAGCGCCAAGCAGATCATTCAGATCGCGAAAGACAAGCCGGGCACAGTCCGTATCGCGGTCGTCCCGGGCAGCATGTGGGAATACCTGGTGGAGCAGGTCGAGACCTCTACCGGCGCGAAATTCCTGCGTGTCCCGTTCCAGGGCGGCGGACCAGGCGTGGTTGCACTGCTGGGCGGTAACGTCGACGTGGCGCAGGGTTTTTATGGCGAGTTCCGCGGCCACATGGACGCCGGCAAGATCGTGCCGATCGCGATTGCCAGCAATGAGCGCACGCCGTACCTGAAAAACACACCGACCTTCAACGAGATCTACGGCACCAAGGATTATGTATGGAACATCATCCGCTTCGCCGTGGTGCCGAAGGGTACACCAGCCGATCGCAAGGCCTATCTGGCCGCCGCAATCCAGACCGCTCTGAAGGACCCGGAGCTGATCGCCGAATACCAGAAGCTGGGCGCCTATTTCGATCCGGCGCTGGTCAAATCCACCTCGGTGGCGGCGGATGTGAATGCGCTGGCACAGCGCGAGCGTGAGTTTTACGTAAAAACCGGCCGTTTGAAGTAATCCGGATGCCGGGCGTCTTGCCCGGCTTTGCCCTTCCTGGCCCTAGAGCGGCTTGCGGGCCGGTGTGCGGATGATGCGGGTTGATTTGGGGTGCAGGGCAAGGCGTGAGGAGCGCGGTGTGGCGAGCCACACAAGCGACGAGCAACGCCGCCATGCGCCCCAAAGCGGCACGCAGCGCCGTACACTGACCCGCAAACCGCTCTAAATGGCCGGGAAGTTCTTTAATGCGCTGACGCCACGCGCAGGAAACACTCGTCTTTCATTGAAAGCAGCAAGACCATGCAACCGATCCCCACCGAGAATGTACTGATGCCCTCACTGCTGGCGCAACCGCTGGTGCTCGCGGGGAAAACACTCAGGAACCGCGTGGTGCACACGTCGATGACCACACATTACGCCAGTAATGCCATGATCACGGCGCGTCAGATCCGATATTACGTAAACCGCGCCAAGGGTGGCGCGGCGATGATCATTACCGAACCGCTGCTGATGGCGCCGCATCAGACCAACCCCGCCAGGGTGCGCGTCTGGAATGACGACAATGTCGAGGGACTCAAGCGCTGGGCGCACGCGGTCGAGAGCGAGGACTGCCGCCTGATTGGCCAGATCCAGGATCCGGGCCGCGGCCACCACGAGTCGGGCCGCAATTACAGCGCGCTCGCGCCGTCGTCGCTGCCGGACGACCTCAGCTGGACCATGCCGCACGCGCTGACCGCGGAGGAAATCCGCAAGCTGGTAGCCGACTTCGCCGCGTCTTCGGCACGCCTGCACCGCTGCGGTTTCAGCGGTGTCGAACTGTCCGGCGCGCATGGCCACATGTTCAGCCAGTTCATGTCGCCGTGGTCCAACCGCCGCACCGATGAGTACGGCGGCAGCTGGGAAAACCGGACGCGCTTCGTCAGGGATCTTGTCACCGCGATTCGCGCCGCATGCGGCAGCGGTTTCATCATCGGCCTCAAGATTCCCGGCGACGATGGCATACCGGGAAGCATAGGCCCGCAGGAAGCGGCCATCATCGCGTCGCTGCTGACCGAGTCCAGGGAGGCGGACTATGTCTGTTTTGCGAACGGCGCCCACGCCCGCTCGCTGGAACTCCACACGCCGGACAGGTTCGGGCCAACGGTACCGTACATCGGGCTCATTCGCAGCCTGCGCGCGTCGGTCAACGGTGTCCCCGTGATGGCGCTGGGGCGCATCACCGATCCCGCCGAAGCCGAGGGCATCATGGCGCGCGGCGATGCGGAACTGATCGGCATGGGGCGCACGCTGCTGGCCGACCCGGCCTGGTATCTGAAGTCCATGAGCGGCCGGACCAACGACATCCGCTACTGCCTGTCCTGCAATACCTGCTGGGAAACCATCGTCACGCACAACGAACCGCTGGCCTGCGTCAATAATCCGAGGGTCGCGATGGAGAAGGAAGTTGACTGGTGGCCGGCGCGGGTCGCCCATCCGTGCCGTGTTGCGGTGGTTGGCAGCGGCATCGCCGGCATGGAAACGGCGTGGGTCGCCGCAGCGCGGGGTCATGAGGTTACAGTGTTCGGCAAATCAGGCGAAGTCGGCGGCAAGGCCAGGCTGCGCGCGTTGATGCCGGGCGGCGAGACGATCACCAGCATCTACGATTATCAGTTCCAGGCAGCCGAGCGCGCCGGCGTCAAATTCGAACTCGGCGTCACGGCGGACATCGATCGCATCCTGGCGCTGAAGCCGGATGCCGTCGTCCTGGCGACCGGCGGCACCATGCATCCGCCCGAATGGATTCCGGCCGATATCCTCGAAGCGGGTCTGGTGCCGGACCTGCAGACCGCGATGGAGGATGTGGTCGGACTGACGGCACGCCAGCCCGGCACCGCCGTGGTGTATGACATGGATCACCGCGAGGGTACTTATGCCGCGGTTGAAGTGCTGGCGAAGGTGTTTTCGAAAGTCGTCCTGATCACGCCGCGCGAGCTGATTGCCCAGGATGTGACGCTGACCAACCGCCAGGGGATTCTGCGCCGCCTGTCGACCCTGGGGGTCCGGATACTGACGCTGACGGAGCCGTGCTGGACCGAGCGCTTCGAGGATGCGCAACTGGAATACGAACAGGTCTATTCCAAAGAGCGCGGTGTGATCGACGATGTCGCCTTCCTGGCCTATTCGACGCCACGCGCCGCCAATATCGGCATGGCGGACGCGATCCGCGCCGCCGGCATCGAAATTCATTTTGTCGGCGACTGCCGTGTTTCCCGGGGACTGATGGGGGCAACGGCCGATGGGCATGTAGTGGGAAATACGGTCGGAACCGCGACCATTTTTAAGAAACTTTTCAAAAGGGAGAATGGCATGTCAAGCACAACTATCAATTCGATCGATGCAGAAACCGCGCAGAAGGCAATCAATGCGGCACGCGACAAGGCTATCGCCATGAAGGTGCCAATGTCGATTGCGATCGCCGACGCCGCCGGTCACACCAAGGCGTTCATGCGCATGGATGGCGCATCGCTGATTTCATTGCAGATCTCGCAGGACAAGGCGTACACCGCCGCGGCCGGCGGCCTCGCCACGCACAAATGGCATGAGTTCATCAAGGAAGACGGACCGCTGATCAATGGCATCGTGCACACGCCGAGATTCATCATTTTCGGCGGCGGTTATCCAATCGTCGAGAACGGCCAGATCATCGGCTCGATCGGCGTCAGCGGCGGGCACTACGAGCAGGACATGGAATGCGCCCGTGCCGGATTGAGCGCGGTCGGCAGCCCGGAATAAGGGATAGTGGAGTAGGGTGGAAAAGCGAAGCCCTTGCAGGGCGCATATTCGCTTGCAAGCGAATATCGTTTCGCAGGCGTGAGGCAATGCCTCACGAAACCCCTGCTACACCCTTCCACCAAACCACAACTCTGGCACACCGTCATTCGGTGGAAGGCGCTTCGCTTTTCCACCCTACGAGTTGCCCCTCGATTACATACTCACCCAAAAAAGAAATTCTCAACATGACCACCCGCAAGATGACAGGCCGGGCAGCGTTTCTCCAGCTGCTGCTCGATGAAGGTGTTACCCATATGTTCGGCAATCCGGGCACCACCGAACTGGCCATCATGGAGGCGGTCTCGCAGTTTCCGGAAATGAATTACGTGCTTGGCCTGCAAGAATCCTCGGTGGTCAGCATGGCCGATGGATTTGCGCGCTCGTCCGGCAAGCTGGTTGCCTGCAACCTGCATTGCACGCCGGGGCTGGGGCATGCAATGGGCGCGATCTACACCGCCAAATTCAGCGGCTCGCCTCTCATCATCACCGCCGGCCAGTACGAGCTCGGTTATGGATTGCAGGAGCCGCTGTTGTACGAACCGCTGGTGCCGATCGCACAACCGCTGGTGAAATGGGCGGTCGAAGTGACGCGTGTCGAGGATCTGCCCCGCATTATCCGGCGCGCCGCAAAAATTGCGATGACGGCGCCGACTGGTCCGGTCTTCATCAGCCTGCCAGGTTCGATACTGGACGATGAAGCGGAACTGGAGTTCGGCAAGCCGACCCGCATCAACAGCGCCACCCGGCCCACCGATCAGGCCCTGCAACAACTGGCGGAGCGGCTTATGGCTGCCGCCAATCCTGTCATCATCGCCGGCCGCGAACTGGCTAGTAACGACGCTTTCGCGGAAGCCTGCGAGCTGGCGGAATTGCTGGGGGCAGCGGTGTATCAGGAACCGGTGCCCTACAACGCGCGTTACCCGGCAACCCACCTGGCCAACATGGGCGACCTGACACGCGACCAGAAAAAGGTGCGCAAGACGCTGGAACAATTCGATCTGCTGATCTGCCTTGGCGCCGACCTGCTTCGCATGTCGCCGTACAGCCCGGTAGACCCGATGCCGGACGGCATGCCGGTGGTGCATCTGACCGAAAGGGAATGGGAGCTGGGGAAAAACTACCCGACCGATTACGCCATTCGCGCCGACGTGAAGGAAACCCTGCGTGCGCTGCTGCCGTTGCTGCGCATGCGCAGCGTGTCATACCAGGAGCAGGCGGCGCAGAGACTGCGCGCGCTCGCGCCGGGCAACTGGAATGCGCGCCGGGAAATCGCGCGCCAGGAAGTCGGCACGTTCGCGCAATCTGAACCGATCGATCAGCGTTATCTGATCATGCGCCTGATCGACGCCTTGCCGGATAACACGATCGTGGTCGACGAGACGCTGACCGCGGCATCGGCGATCTCGACCTTCCTGCCGGTGCAGGATCCGAATGGCTATTATGGCCTGGCCAGCGGCGGCCTCGGTTTCGGCTTGCCGGGCGCGGTCGGCGTCAGCCTGGCGCATCCCGGGCGTCCGGTGGTGGCGATCATCGGCGATGGCAGCGCGATGTACGGCATACAGGCCTTGTGGACCGCCGCCCACCTGAAGCTGCCGATCACCTACGTGATCGTCAATAATCGCGGTTATCGCGTGATCAAGGAGCGGCTGATTTCCAGCCGTGGCACCGACCGCTTCGTGGCGATGGATATCAACGATCCCGCGATTGATTATGCCGCGGTGGCGCAGGGCATGGGCATGCAGTCGGCGTGCATTACCGACCCGGCCGATATCGATCTCGTGCTGCGGCAGGCATTGGCAAGCGGTGTGCCCAACCTGGTGGAAGTCATCGTGGCGAACGGGTTCGGACAGTAACCCAATTAGATTTGCGAAAACTGCAGTGCCGCCAGGCTCGCATACAAACCGCCTTGCGCCACCAGCGACGCGTGCGTGCCGGTTTCGACGATGCGGCCATGTTCCATCACCAGGATCCGGTCGGCGCGCTGTACCGTCGCCAGCCGGTGCGCAATCACCAGCGTGGTGCGATCGACCATTGCCGCTTCCAGCGCGCTTTGCACCAGCCGCTCGGACTCCGCATCCAGTGCGCTGGTCGCTTCATCGAGCAGCAATAGCGGCGGGTTTTTCAGCAGGGCGCGGGCGATGGCGATGCGTTGCCGCTGGCCGCCAGACAGCCGCACGCCGCGCTCGCCAAGGAAGGATCGATAACCCTCCGGCAGGCGCTCGATGAACTCATGCGCGGCCGCCATTTTTGCCGCCGCGATCACGTCCTCATCGCTGGCGCCGGCGCGGCCGTAGCGAATATTTTCCATCGCATTGGCCGAAAAAATCACCGTATCCTGCGGCACGATCCCGATCGCGTCGCGCAGCACCTGCAGTTCAAGCTGCCTGATATCGACGCCATCAAGCGTGATCAGTCCCTGCTGCGGATCATAAAACCGCAGCAGCAATTGGAACAGCGTGGTCTTGCCGGCGCCGGAAGGGCCGACGATCGCCACGGTCTCACCGGCGGCGATTTTCACCGTCAGGTCCGACAACGCTGCGCTCAGAGGGCGCGACGGATAGTGGAAAGTCACCTCGTTGAGCGCCAGCGTCGCGCCGGCAGCCGCGCGCGGCGGCAGCGGCTTCGGCTGGGTGGGCGACTGGATGGGCGACTCCTCGCCCAGCAATTCCAGCAGGCGCTCGGTGGCGCCGGCTGCGCGCTGCGCTTCGCCCAGCACTTCCGACAGCGCGCCGATGGCGCCCGCGACAATCGCCGCATACAGGATGAACTGGCCCAGTTCGCCGCCCGTCATTGTGCCGCCGACCACCGCATGCGCGCCCAGCCACAGCACGAACACGATGGCGCCGAACACCAGCAGGATGGCGATCAGGGTCAGCATCGAGCGTGCGCGTATGCGCTGCATCGCAGTCTTGAACGCACGCTCGACGGAAGAGCCGAAGCGCGTCGCCTCGATGGACTCGTGGGTGTATGCCTGCACCGTCGGCATCGCATTCAGGATTTCTCCCGCCATCGCCGAGGCATCGGCAATCCGGTCCTGCGAGTCGCGCGACAGCTTGCGCACGCGCCGGCCGAACATGACGATCGGCAGCACCACGGCCATCAGCGTGACGAGGATGATGGAGGACAGCTTGATGCTGGTGACAAACAGCATCGTCATGCCGCCGATGAACAGCAAACCATTGCGCAGGGCCATCGAGATGCTGGTGCCGACCACAGACTGGATCAGGGTGGTGTCGGTGGTCAGGCGCGACAATACTTCGCCGCTTTGTGTGGTTTCGAAAAACTGCGGGCTCTGCGTGACCACATGTCCATACACCGCGGAGCGAATGTCGGCCGTGACCCGTTCGCCCAGCCATGACACCATGTAAAAGCGCGCCGCGGTGGCGATCGCCAGTACCGATGCAACGCCGAACAGGGCAATGAAATAGAGATCGATATGCGCGGTGCTTTTGGCGCCGGCGGCGCCAAAACCGAGGTCGATCATCTGCTTGAACGCATACGGTATCGCCAGCGTCGCGCAGGCGGCGGTGAGCAGGGCGATTCCGGCCAGCAGGAACTGGCGCTTGTACGGCGCCAGGAAGGGAAACAGGCCCGCCAATGTCGCCAGGCTGGCTTTCTTCAGTTCTCTGGAATTTGTTTTTGTCATAGTTTGAGTGGTTTTACATAGCCGGTCATTTCGAGATAACCGCGTCCGGCCCGACGTCCATCGCGGGTGAGGGTCACCGCGCCTTCCCAGTAAACCGCGCCCGTGGACAAGCGCGAGTCGAGCTCCTGATCATCCTGCAGTGGCGTCAGTTGCCAGGTCAGCGGGCCGGTCCGGATCGTGGTCGCGACTGGATAACTGGCCTTGGTGCGCGGCGAGCGCCATGTGCGGTCCGGCTGAAAATGCACATCGTCCGATTTGAATTGCGTGATCCGCCCCGTCGCATCACGCAGGGCGGCGTGGGCCCACAGTTTACCACCCGACTTGCTGCGGATCTGGAATGCCATCAGCGCCGCACCGTCATCAAGATTGGCGCCGACCCAATCCCAGCCCGTCGCGTTTTCATCCAGCACGCTGGTGGACCATTCATGATCGAGCCAGGCGCTGCCCGTGACAGCCGCTTTTTTGCCGTTGCGCGTGATGCTGCCGGCGACTTGCAGATGCGGTTCGCTGTAATAGTAGCTGGCTTGCTCGGGCCGCGGTCCCTTGCGCGACAATCCGGCCTCGCCTTGCAGCATGGGCGCCTGCGACGGTGTCAGCGCCAGCGTCAGCGTGAAATCGCGCGCTTTCACCGTTGCCTGGTAGCGGCCATTGGTGTCGCGCACCAGATGCCAGTCATCCAGCTTGACGTCGGTATTGCCCTGCCTGGCATGGGCCAGTCCAAAACCCTCGCGTGCGCTTTTCTGGTCATGCAACAGCTTGCCGGCGGCGGGATCGGACAGCGCCGCGTGGGCGATGATCAGCTGCTTCGGCGCGAAGCGGCTGGGGTTTTGCGGGTCGTGATCGGTGGCGGAACGGAAGAAGGTGATCTGGAATCCCAGCGGCTTTTTATCCGGCGTTTCCAGCCATCCGGTCGCGTACCACCATTCAGTACGAAAATCGGGATGGGCGCCGAAGTCGGCAGGGAAGGTGAGTTGCCTGCCGGGCGTCACCTGCGCAAATTGAGGCGGCGCCGCAAAAGCGCAGGCGATGACGGCGCCCAGCACCAGCAGCAGTTTTCCAAAAAAGCCCATCACCAGTCCTCCCGCACCGCACGTACCGCATTTCCAGACACCGCAAACCGGCCGGCAACCAGCGCCGTCAATGCCGACGCCGCCAGCAATACCGTTGCCACCGAAGCCAGCAGGCCCCACGGCATATGCAGCTGCATGGTCCAGTGAAACGATTGCGGATTCACGATGAACACCAGGATCAGGCTGATGCACCAGCCCAGCAAAAAGCCGGCGCCGATCCCGGCCGCGGTGAGCAGCCCGCCTTCCGCAGCCAGCACCATCAGTATCTGGCGGCGCGTTACCCCGATATGGCGCAACATGCCGAATTCTTTCGCCCGCGCCAGTGTCTGCGCCGAGAATGTCGCCGCAATTCCGAACAGGCCGATGACAATCGCCACCACTTCCAGCAGATAGGTCACCGCAAAACTGCGGTCGAAAATCTTCAGACTCAGCGCCCGGATTTCTCCCGGCTCCGAAAATTCCAGTGCATTCCCGAACGGCAGGCTGCGCAAAGCATCGATCACCGTGGCGGCGGCTGCGCCGGATCGCAGCCACAGCGCCGCATCGTTCACATCGGTATCGCCCGACAGCGCCTGATAGTCGGACAGGCGCATCTGTATCGAGCCCGATTGCCGCGCATAATCGCGCCAGATGCCGGCGACGATAAAGTCATGCGAACGCCCCGCGATGGGCAGGCTGACACGTTTGCCGACCGCATAGCCATACAGGTCGACCATGGCCTCCGAGCCCCAGACGGGCATTAGTCCCGGCGGCAGCAAACCGGGTGTCATCACGGGCCCGGTCAGCGGCAGCACCTTGCCCGGGTCGGCAAGGTCGATCGGCCGCGCAATCAGCGCCACCGAAGGCCGGCCCGGGTCAAGCGTCAACTGCGATACACGCAGGAAGTCGGCGCGCGCCACGCCCGGCGCAGCGGCGATCAGCTTCTGTTCATCGGGCTTCAGCACACCCGTGTCGCCGCTGGCCGCCGATCGCACATACAGGTCGGCCGCCAGCACGCGGCTCAGCCAGTCGTCGACCGATACCCGAAAACTCGACACCATGATCGCCATTGCGACCATCAGGCTGAAGCTCGCCAGCACGCCGCCCAGCGCGATCGATGCCTGGTTGGGTGCATTGGCCAGCCGCGCCAGCGTCAATGTCGACACCGGGCCTGACGCGAATGCCGAGGCGGCGGAAAAAATTACCGCGGAAAAGCGCGGCATCAGTGCGATGCCGCCGATCAGCAGCAGCGCGACCGCCAGATAACCGAACACCGGCAGTTCCGATACCGGCGGCAACTGCGTGAACAGCGCGCCCAGCGACAGGCAGGCCAATGCAGGCCAGGGCGTCGCCAGATTCGATAACGCCACGTCTTCGGTTCCGGATTTGAGGGCGGAGGCGGGTCTGGCGCGCGCCGCTTCCCATGCCGGGCTGGCGCTGCCGAGCAGAGCGATGCCGGCGCCGGCCATGAAGAATATCAAGGCGGCAAGCGGGTCGAAACGGACCGACGGTTTCACGCCCGGGAAATAACCGCCCCCGAGGTCGCCGCCGAAAAACTGCAAGGCAAGTGCGGCGAATCCATAACCCAGCGCCAGGCCGAGCAGCGATCCGATCATTCCCAGCGCAGCCCCTTCAAGCAGTATCTGGCCGAGCAGCTGCTTTCGGGTCAGGCCGAGCACCCGCAACAAGGCAAATTGCTGACGGCGGCGGATGACCGACAGGGCCTGGGTCGAGAACACCAGGAATGCGCCGGTGAACAAGGCCACCAGCGCCAGTACATTAAGATTGACCCGATAGGCGCGCGACATGTTGGCGGTGCGGGCTTCCTGGTCTTTGGTTTCAGTCACCAGCAGCCGCCCCTGCATTTCTTGCGCCAGCGCGGCGCGGAAAGCGTCGCGGTCGACACCCTCGGTCAGCTTCAGTTCAATGCGCGACAACTGGCCGAGGCGGTCGAAGCGCCATTGCGCCGCGCCGATATCCATCACCGCGAGCCGCTGTCCTGGCCGGGCGCGCACGATGGCGCCGGCCACCCGCAACGTCACCGTTCTGGTGCCGGCGCGCAGTGGCAGCTGGTCGCCTTGTTTTACCTTCAGCCATTCCATCGCCGCCGGCGACAGGAAAATGCTGTCATCCATCAGCGTGTCGAAGGGTTTGTCCTCGGCGCCGACGCCGAGCAGGTCCGGTGCGATGACCGCAGCCCGGAAGACGTCGATGCCGAGAATTTTCAAGGCCGTTTTTTCACCGGGGACGGCGGCGTCGAGTTCCAGCACTGGATTGGCTAGCGCGACGCCGGCATGTTGGGCCAGCACCGGATACAGCCCTTCATCGAAGGTGGCCTGCGCCCCGCGCACCTGCAGATCCGAGACGCCGGACAGGCTTTTGACTGCCGCCGAAAATTCATTGAAGGCAGCCGCATTGATCAAGTGGATCGCAAAACCGAGCGCAACGCCCAGCATGATGGCGCCGATCGCGACTAGCGCACGCACCGGGTGGGCGCGCCATTCCCCTCCCAGCAGCCAGCGGCTCAGGCGCCAGCGGGAACGGGAAGGTGGCCCGGTCATTCGGTCCTGCTGGCCGGCGCCGGCTGCAAGCCATCCCGGGTCAGCACCAGCACGCGGTCGGCGGTGGCCGCTGCCGCATGCGAATGGGTGACGATGATGCCGGAGGCGCCGTTCGACTTGATCTCGTCGCGCAGCAGCTTCAATACTTCATGCGCGGTGTCCGGATCGAGGTTGCCGGTCGGTTCGTCGGCCAGCACCAGCCTGGGTTTGTGCACCAGTGCGCGGGCGATCGCCACACGCTGCATTTCGCCGCCCGACAGTTGGCGCGGGAAGTCAGGGCCGCGTCCGCGCAGTCCGACCGCATCCAGCAGTTGCCCTGCACGTTCCAGCGGCAGGCCATTCAGCAACAGCGGCAATCCGACATTCTGCTGCAGGGTCAGATGCGGCAGGATATGGAATGCCTGGAAAATGAAGCCGAGCTTTTGCCGGCGCAGCAGCGTCGCCGCATCGTCGTCCAGGGACGACATGTTGGCGCCGTCGATCAGCATGTCGCCGCTGTCGGCCGCATCAAGGCCGGCGATCAGGTTGAGCAGGGTCGATTTGCCGACCCCGGAGTCGCCCATGATGGCGACATATTCTCCCGCCGCAAGAATGAAATCGAGCTGGCTCAGCACGACCCGGCCATTGCCGTAAGTCTTGCGTATGCGCCGGCATTCTAGGGCGGGCGCAGCGTGCCGCAATGTAAGGGGGGAAATGGCCATCAGCGAAGGGTGGTTGAATGCGCTAAACTTCGGGATAATTTTGCATGAGCGGCTCCGGCTGTGTCATGCTTTCTTATTCTCCTCGGGAGAACAGTTTAGTGGATGTTGCGCCGTAATGCAGACCTTTCGTTGAATGTCTGTTACCGCCATCCAATCACATCAGCAAGGGTATGGAGAAATATATGGATCGTCGTTCGTTTATAAAAGCCACCGCAGCCCTGTCGGCAGTGTCGATCGCCCCGTTTGGCTTTGCCGCCGACGATAAATGGCGCACCTTCGAGATCACCACACGGGTCGAACTCCTGAACAGCGTTGGGCCCGCCAGCATCTGGCTGCCGGTGCCGACAGTCAATACCGATTATCAAAAAGTGCTGGACAGCTCGTTCAAGGCCGATGGCGGCAAGGCCCGGATCGTACAGGATGCGCGTTACGGCGCCGGCATCCTGGTGGCGGAATTTGCCCCCAATCAAAAGCCGGTGGTGGAACTGACTTCACGTTTCTCGACCAGGGATCGGGCGGTCGACGTGAATGGTGCCGCGACCGGCGCCGCGCTGGATCCTGCCGAAAAGAAGAAATATCTGGAGGCGACCGACTTGCTGCCGACCGATGGCATCGTGCGGCAAACCGCGGTCGAGATTACCAAGGGCGCAAAAACCGATCTGCAAAAAGCGCGCGCCATTTACGAATGGATCGTCGACAACACACATCGCGACGCAAAAGTGCGCGGCTGCGGTGTTGGTGATATCAAAACCATGCTGGAAACTAAAAACCTGGGCGGCAAGTGCGGCGACCTCAATGCGCTGTTTGTCGGCCTGGCCCGTTCCGTGGGTGTTCCGGCGCGCGATGTGTACGGCATTCGTGTAGCCGACTCGAAGCTCGGTTACAAATCGCTGGGCAAGTCCGGCGACATTACCAAGGCCCAGCATTGCCGCGCCGAATTCCATCTGGCAGGCATTGGCTGGGTGCCGGTCGATCCTGCCGATGTGCGCAAGGTGGTGCTGGAAGAGGGCGGCGGCCTGCCATTGAACGATGCCAAGGTCGAAGCCGCACGCAAGCGTCTGTTCGGTTCCTGGGAAATGAACTGGCTGGCCTTCAACTATGCGCATGACGTGCAGTTGCCCGGCGCATCGAAAGGCAAGGTCGGTTTTTTCATGTATCCGAATGCGGAAATTGCCGCGCAGGGCAAGGTCGAGCGTATGGACAGCCTCGATCCTGATAACTTCAAATACACGATCACCGCGCGCGAAATCGTCGGCTGAAGGTTATTGATATCTTTTCCAGGATGATCATCCCGGTGAACGGTGGCGCGCCAGCAGGTCTGCGCCGCTGTTTTGCTTCGCTCTGGTTTGCCGCCTGCACATCCATTGCTGCCAGTGGCGCCTTTGCCCAATCCGACTGGAAAACGTTTTCGACGCCTGGCGGGCAAGCGCCATCGGCATTCAGCCTGGATGACCTGACCGGCAAAACCATAGATCTGGCCGCGCTCAAGGGCGAGGTGGTGCTGGTGAATTTCTGGGCCACCTGGTGTGAGCCATGCCGCGATGAAATGCCGGCGTTAAATCGCCTGCAGCAGCAACTGGGCGGGCGCAAGCTGCGTGTGCTTGGCATCAATGTCGGAGAAGGCAAACCGCGGATCGAACAGTTTTTGCAAACGATGCCGGTTGGCTTCACGATTTTGCGCGATGCGGATTCCGATGTGATGAAAGCCTGGCGGGTACGCATTTTGCCAGCCAGTTTTTTGATCGACAAGAAGGGCATGTTGCGTTACCAGATTGTCGGTGATGCACATTTCGACGAAGCAAACGTGCGGGCGCCGATTCTGAAATTATTGAACGAGAAATAAAGCGTGGCATGTACCGGCACAAGGGGCCCGCGCAGGATACAAAACAGAAAGGACATTTCCATTGGCTCAGTTCCTTCAAGTCACCCAACAGGACCAGCAGGAAATCCGGCGTGAATTGATCGCCGGCTTACTTGCTCCGACCGCATTTACGTCGCCAAAATATCTGTACGATGCGCTCGGATCGAAGTTGTTTGAAGCCATATGCGAGCTGCCCGAATATTATCCGACACGCACTGAAGCGCAGATACTGGAACAGCATGCGGCGGCGATTGCGCAGTCAACGGGCATGGGTTCGACCCTGATCGATCTGGGCGCCGGCAATTGCGCCAAGGCCGCCAGCCTGTTTCCGGTCCTGCAGCCGGCTCAATACGTACCGATCGATATTTCCGTCAATTTCCTGCATGACGCGGTGGGGCGTTTGCAGCAGCAGTTTTCACAGATCGACATGGTTGCCGTCGGCATGGATTTTTCTTCCACGCTGGCCTTGCCGGAAATCGTCCGTGGCAACAAGCGCCTGTTCTTTTATCCGGGTTCGTCGATAGGCAATTTCACGCCGGTGCAGGCAATCGAATTCTTGCAGGAAGCGCGCAAGTCCTGCGGCATGGATGGCGGCATCCTGATCGGCGTCGACCTGGTGAAAGACCATGCGCTGCTCGATGCAGCCTACGATGATGTTTTGGGTGTCACGGCGAGCTTCAACCTGAATTTGCTGCAACACCTTAATCGGCTGATCGATGCCGACTTCAATGTGCGCGACTGGCAGCACCGCGGCTTTTTTAATCCCGCGTTGAGCCGGATTGAAATGCATCTTGAAGCAAAGTCCAACCTGACGGTACGCTGGCAAGACGGTCAGCGGCGTTTTGAACGCGGCGAACGTATTCATACCGAAAACAGCTACAAATACACGCAGGCTGGTTTTGTCAGCTTGCTGGAACAGGCCGGATTCGGTGAAGCACGTGTCTGGACCGATCCGCAAGGCTGGTTCATGGTGTGCCATGCAAAAGCGGCCTGATACGTCCCCCCATGGGCGCAGCACCGGAATAATATTGAAGTTACATTTGTCAGGCAACTAAGTCCCTGCCCACCTGTCCAAAAAAATTGACTGGACGAACTCTGTCTTCCGGCATTCCTTAACAGGCACATTTGCGATGTATACCCAGACGACACTTGTCAGCCCCCTCTCCCTGAAAACATTGCAGGCCGATTTTGACGCGGTGCGCAAATACACCGTCACCTTGTCTGAAACGCTGTCGGAAGAAGACTGCTGCGCACAATCGATGCCCGATGCCAGTCCGGTCAAATGGCATATGGCGCACACCACCTGGTTTTTTGAAACCTTCATCCTCGAACAATACGAAGCGGATTTCCAGCCGCATCATCCGCAATTCAGGATGCTTTTCAATTCGTATTACAACGGCATCGGCGCCAAACATGCACGCGCCCGGCGCGGCTTGCTGACGCGGCCCTCATTCGATGAAGTATTGGCGTACCGGCATAACATCGACGCCCGCATCGCGCTCCTGATGTGCAGCCTGCCGCAGCATGAGCAGGCTGGCGCGATTGCCGCTTTGCTGGAACTGGGATTGCAGCACGAACAGCAGCACCAGGAACTGATGCTGACCGATGTCAAGCACCTGTTATCGATGAATCCCCTGCTGCCTGCGTTTTCCGGGGGAGCGATCAAAACTGCCGTGCCGGCGCCGATGACATGGCAGACATTCGAGGCCGGGCTGGTGGAGACAGGACATGACGGCGGCAGCTTCTGCTTCGATAATGAACTGCCGCGCCACCGGCAATTCACCGAGTCCTTTTCACTCGCGTCACGACTGGTGACCAATGGCGAGTTCCTGGCGTTCGTCGAAGCCGGCGGTTATCAGAATCCGGCGCACTGGCTGTCCGAAGGCTGGGACTGGATTACTGCCAATGAGCTGGCTCATCCGCTGTACTGGATGTCGGCAGAAGGACCGCGTCAACCGGCCTGGCAAGAGTTCACCCTGCACGGTTTGCAGCCGCTCGACTTCCATCGTCCGGCGGTCCATCTGTCTTTTTTTGAAGCGGATGCTTATGCGCATTGGGCCGAAGCGCGCCTGCCGACCGAGGCCGAATGGGAACGCGCCGCGGCCGGCGCCAGCGATGTCGCCGGCCGTGGTTTGCATCCGCAGGCGCTGCAGTCCAGGTCGGCATCCGGGCTGTCAGAACTGTTTGGCGCCTGCTGGCAGTGGACCAGCAGCAGCTACACGCCGTACCCGGGTTATGCCATCGCGGAAGGCGCGCTGGGCGAGTACAACGGCAAATTCATGGTCAATCAATATGTCTTGCGCGGCTCTTCGTGCGTCACACCGGCGGGGCACTCCCGGCCCACTTACCGGAATTTTTTCCCGGCCACCGCGCGCTGGCAGTTCAGCGGGATTCGGCTGGCGCGGTCTTAGCACTGGCTTTTCAGCAGAGATAGAACCCGAATACCGGGCAGATATTTCTATTGTGCAAAATAGCAACTAAAAGTAATAAATAGTCGCTACAAGAAGTTGCGAAAGTGATTCCCCTGAACTACATTTCAAATGTTGCGCCAAATAAATATCGTCTCGTTTGGTCACGCACCGTTTATTAATCCAGGGGGGAAACAATGAAAAAAGCTTTGTTCGTTACACTGCTTGGCACCGCATTGGCCGTGCCGTTTGCCGTCCATGCGGAGGGTTTCCACATTGGTGGCAATATTGGCCAAGGAAAAGTGAAGCTGGCTGATTCCGCTCTCGTCGCCCTATCTACTTCGGTAACCCGTGAAACTACGGCGACCGCATTCAAGGTGTATGGCGGTTACGAATTTACCAGGAACTGGGGAGTGGAGCTTGGCTATGCGGATCTGGGCAAAATCAACAATATTTATCACACGGGCGTCGATGTGGCCCTCGACTATAAAACGTCTGCGTTTTACCTTGCCGGCACGGGAACCGTTCCGGTAAGCGATCAATTTTCGTTATTCGGCAAGCTTGGCATTACCAGCAACAAATCCAAAGTGAACGCGTCTGTCGGATCTTTCGCGTCGTTTTCGGGAAAAGATGACCATTCCGGGGTCATGTTCGGCGTAGGCGCTGCGTATCACTTCACGAAAAACATTGCGATGACAGTGGAATACGATGACTTCGGCAAGACGGACGAGTCGGGATCGAAAGCTAGCATGTGGTCGCTTGGCATGCGTTACAAGTTCTGACTGTCGCAAGGTGGCGCAAGTAGTGTAGTGGCCGGTCACTGCGTGGAGCGGACCGGCGCCGTCAGCTCTCGCTGCGCTATGCGCTGCTGCATGTCCCCGACCGCCTGCTGGTACTCGAGAAACAGTCGATCGACCAGAACGCGCACCGGTCCGATATCGTGAATGCTGCCGACTCCCTGACCGGCGCTCCAGATATCGCGCCATGCCTTTACCTGCGACCCATCATCGCGCGATCCGAAGGAAAAAGAAGATGTGCTGCGTTCAGGCAGCGTTGCCGGATCCACGCCGACCGCTTCAAAACTTTTCGCAAGATAATTTGCCGGAAGCCCGGTGACCGCCGATGAGCGGACAATGTCGGCCGCCGACGATGCCAGGATCATCTGCTTGTATTCGCCGGGTGCGTTGGCTTCGGCGGAGGCAATGAAGCGTGTGCCCATATACGCATAATCCGCGCCCATTGCTTCGGCGGCGAGGATCTGGCGGCCATTGGTGACGCAGCCGGACAGTACGATCGGCCCGTCAAAAAACGCCCGCACCTCGGCGATGAACGCCAGCGGATTGAGCGTGCCGGTATGCCCGCCGGCGCCGGCGCACACCAGCACCAGGCCGTCGACGCCGGCGGCCAGCGCCTTTTTTGCATGGCGCACCGTCGAGACATCATGAAACACCATGCCGCCGTACGCATGCACTTTTTCGACCACTTTTCCGGGTTCGTTCAAGCTGGTGATAATGATCGGCACTGCATGCCGCGCGATCACCTCCAGATCGTGCTGCAGGCGTGGATTGCTGGGATGGACGATCAGGTTCACGGCATAAGGCGCGGCAGGCCGGTCGGGATGCAGCACATTCCAGGCAGCGATTTCATCATCTATGAATGCCAGCCACTTCACCAGGTCTTCTTCCGGGCGCGCATTCAGCGATGGGAAGGCGCCCACAATGCCAGCCTTGCATTGCTCGGCGACCAGCTCTTTTGACGATACCAGGAACATTGGTGAACCGAACAAGGGCAAACGTAATTGCTGCTTCAGCGATAATGATTCCATGCCAGCCTTTCTTGTCGTCACCTGTGTAGTGCTTTCCATACCGTATAGTATGGTGTGGCAATCCGCGGAATGCAATAGCGCAAGATGTCTGCTGCGCGCCTCCGGCCGCTGCGGACGCTAGAAAAGTCGAAAAAAATACTGCACAATGCGCCACGAGACCATCGATATCTTTAAGGATTTATGGAACAGAAAGTAAAGCCGGCTGCCAGGAAAAAGGCAGCGCCCGCAGCGCCCAAGGTGATGCTGCAACGTGCGGACTGGATCAAGGCCGGGCTCAGGGCGCTGGCGACTTCCGGCCCGGATGCGGTGCTGGTGGCGCCGCTGGCCGCTGTGCTGGGTGTCACCAAAGGCAGTTTCTATTGGCATTTTTCATCGCGCGAGGAGTTGCTCGATGAGCTACTGGAAGAATGGAAAAGCCATGCGACGCAACGCGTGATCGAAATCATCGAAGCCAGTGGCAGTTCGGCCAAGGACAAGATCCGCAAGCTGGCCTTCATCGGCACCAATTCCTCCATTGACGAATTCGGCGGCGCGATTGAACTGGCGGTGCGTACCTGGGCTCGGGCAAGCGGCAAGGTGCGCAAGACGGTGGCCGGCGTCGACCGCCAGCGCATTTCCTATCTCACCGCGCTTTACACGGAAATCGGATCGGCCATCGATCCTGAACTCCTCGCCTGCATGCACTACAGTTTTTCCGCCGGATTGCGGATGAACTTCGCTTTCACCGAGGCGCAAAAACTCGCGATGCGCGAAGCCGCGCTGGACCAGGTTTTTTTCAGCGGGTCGCGCGAGTAAACCTGCCAGGCATCAATCCACCAGCCGACTTTCTTTTCAACTTTCATGCACGGTCACAGCAGTAGCTGTGCCCGTGCTCGATCCATGGCGATATCGAATTGCCTGCGCCTTTCCCACCAAAAAGAAATCGTTTGACTCCTTTTCTAACGTGAGCTACCTTACCACCATACTACACGGTATGGTGGATATCAGGAGAGCTCTGAATGGTCAACGCAACGGCCCCCGAGGCGCATGCCAGGGGATACGCAGTCCAGGGTGAGAAGCGCGTGCCTATTGAAGTGCTGGAGCAACGCGGTGCTCGTCTCGCTGCTGCGCTTGCCGCTGGCGGCGTCAGGGAAAATGATTGTGTTGCCATCATGATGCGCAATGACTTCGGCTTCCTTGAAGGCCTGGTTGCGACCGCCCTGCTAGGCGTCTATGCCGTGCCGATCAACTGGCATCAGAAGGGTGATGAGGTGGGTTTCATCCTGAACGACTCGCATGTCACCGCGCTATTGGTGCATGCCGACATGATCGATGAAATACGCGCGCATGTTCCTCCTCATACACGGCTGGTGTCGGTGGCGACGCCGCCGGAAATCGCCCGTGCCTATTCCATTCCCGAGCCCGATTGCCGCGTATTGCCGGGCGATGAAGATTATGAAGTCCTGCTTGCAGCGCACGACCCCTTTACCAGCACCGCGCCGGCCGGCACCCGCGGCAGCGTGATTTATACCAGTGGCACGACCGGGCGCCCCAAGGGTGTCAGGAGGGAGCCGCTGCACGGGGAGCAGGGCGCGCGCTTCGGCAGGCTGACTGAAGAATGGTGGGGTTTGCATCCCGGCGTCAGCACCGTCATGGCGGGCCCGATGTACCACAGCGCACCCAATGTCTACGCCAAGGCCGTGCTGCGCTCCGGCGGCAGCATTTCCCTGATGCCGCGCTTCGAAGCGGAAGACTTGCTGCGCACGATTGAAGCTGAACGCATCACACACATGCATCTGGTGCCGACGATGTTCATTCGCCTGCTGCGCCTGCCCGCGGAGGTCCGCTCGCGTTACGACCTGAGCTCGATCGAGTTTGTTGTCCATGGCGCCGCGCCCTGTCCGCCCGAAGTGAAGCGGGCGATGATCGACTGGTGGGGGGAAGTGATTTACGAATACTACGGCGCCACGGAGATGGGCATGATCACGCGCAGTAGCTCGCAGGAATGGCTGCAACGCCCGGGCACCGTCGGCAAGGCGTGGCCAGGACGCGAAGTGCGTATCTACAACGATGACGGCAAGATTCTCGGCGCCGGCGAAGTCGGCGAAATCTACGCAACACTCGCGGTGGTGCCCCAGTTCACGTATCAGAACGCGCCGGAAGAACGCGCCAAAATCGAGCGCGACGGCATGATCACCAATGGCGATGTCGGTTATCTCGATGAAGACGGTTACCTGTACCTGGTCGATCGCAAGAAGGACATGGTGATATCGGGCGGCGTGAACATCTATCCGGCGGAAATCGAATGTGCGCTGGCATTGCATCCGGGTGTCGCCGACAGCGCGGTAATCGGCATACCCGATGATGAGTTCGGTGAAAAAGTCGCCGCCCTGGTGTTGGCCCGGGAAGGGGAGATGCTGGTGGAAGCGGAACTGGCGGCATTTCTGCGCGCGCGCTTGGCGAACTTCAAGGTGCCGCGCGTATTCATGTTCGTGCAGGAATTGCCGCGTGACGATAACGGCAAGCTGATGAAGAGAAAACTGCGTGACACATTCTGGGTTGGGCGCAGCAGGCAGATCTGACGGTACGGCGGAATTTCAAATACAACGAGGAGACGGCAATGAACGTAAAACCGAAAAAGGCTATGGCGATATTGGTGCTCATGGCGGCCATGCTGCCGTTGGCCGCGCACGCGAAATATCCGGACAAGCCAATCCGGCTGGTTGTGCCGTTTCCGGCCGGCGGCACCACGGATGTGCTGGCACGCCTGATTGCAAAAAACCTGAGCACCATCCTTGGCCAGCCAGTCGTGGTCGACAACAAGGGTGGCGCGGCGACCATCGTCGGCGTTGATGCCGTCGCCAAGGCGCCTAACGACGGTTACACCATCCTGCTGGCCACCGCGACCTCGTTCGCCGTCAATCCGCACCTATATAGCAAGCTGCCCTACCGGCTCGACGAGTTCGTGCCGATCGGTTTCATCGCCGAAGCGCCGATCGTGCTGGTGTCCAAGCCCACTCTGCCGGCGAAAAACCTGAGCGAGCTGGTCGCCATGTTAAAGGCCGACAAGGATGGCCCTGCAGTGGCGACCACAGGCAAAGGCGGCTTTTCCCATCTCACTGCGGCGATGTTCTTCAATGCCATCGGCGTCAAGTTTCGCGATGTGCCCTATCGTGGTGAAGCGCCGGCTATCGTCGATACGCTCGGCGGTGTGACCAGCCTGTACTTCGGCAGCCTGCCGGGGACCTTGCCGCACATTGCCAACGGCGGCCTCCGCGGTTATGCGGTGACCTCGACCGCACGCTCGCCTTCCGCCCCGACGATTCCGAGCTTTACGGAAAATGGCGTGCCCGAAGTCGTGGCCATTTCCTGGTTTGGCCTGTCGGCGCCAAAAGGGACGCCGGCCGAAGCGGTGACGGCGATCGCCGATGCGCTCAGGAAGTCGCTGGACGACAAGGAAGTACAGGCCCGCCTGTTCTCCGACGGCGCGGTGTCGCGTTACCTGAAGCCGGAAGAGTTTGCCGATTACATCCGCCGCGACAATGAGCGCTGGGGTCGGATCGTGCGTGCCGCCAACGTCGAAAAGATGGACCAGTGAGACAGACATGACGACCCACGCACTGGAACTGGTTCTGCATGATCTCGGCGTCAAGCGTCCCGCGCGCACCGCGTTCGCCGAAGATGCGGCGGTTTTCCTGGGACGTTACAAACTCGATGCGGAAGAAGTCGAGATGGTGCGCACCTTCGATGTCGCCGCCTTGCAGCGGCGCGGCGTCAGTGCGTTGCTGACCCTGGGCTTCTGGATGATGAATGAGCCGGGCAAGTCGCGCATCGAATATCTGAAGCGCCTCAACTCTTCCACCAATTAACCAGGGATAGCGATGGGAAAAATTGTCGGCGGTTTTGTGTTGCCGCATGAGCCAGGCATTTTTTATATGCCGGAGGCGAAGTGGACCGATGGCCAGCGCCGGGTTCGGGCGGCCTATGCGCGCATAGCCGATCGCATCGGCGAGCTGGGCGCCACCACGGTCATCGTGGTGGGCGCCGATCATTACGTGCTGTTCGGACCGGGCTGCCTGCCCAGCTTCTTGATCGGCATAGGTGATGTCAGTGGCCCGTATGAACGTTTTCCCGGCATCAGCCAGGACGATATTCCGAACAACGAGCCGCTGGCAAATCACATCGCCGGATACGGTCATGAGCATGGTTTCGACTGGGCCGTCGCGAAGAGCCTGCATGTCGATCATTCAATCGGCGTGCCGGCGCGTGTCTGCGCACTGCCCAATGCGTCGGTGCGCGGTGTGATCCCGGTCTACCTGGCCAGCGGCGTCGCACCGCTGATCCGGCCGCGCCGCGCGCATCAGGTCGGTGGGCTGATACGCGCGGCGGTCGATGCCTGGCCGGGCGACGAGCGGGTGGTTGTGATCGGCTCCGGTGGCATCAGCCATTGGGTGGGATTGCCGGAGATGGGCAAGGTCAACACGGATTTCGATCGTCATATCCTGGATTGCATCGTGCGTGGCGATGCGGACAGCATGATCGCCATGAGCGACGAGCAGGTGCTGGCCGAAGGCGGCAACGGCGCACTGGAGATCCGCAATTTCCTGTGCATGATGGGCAGCCTGCCGGGCGGCCGCGGTGAAATCATCGCTTACGAACATGGTCCGGAATGGGTGACCGGACTTGGCTTTGCCGAATTCCGGGAGGCGGCATGAGCAAGACATTCATGCGCCTGGCCGACGCTTCCGCCTTGCCCGACAACGGCATGCAGAAAATCTGTATCAGCGGCATCGAACCGATCGCGCTGTATCACGTCGATGGCCGGTTTTACGCAACGCAGGATACCTGCACACATGCGCTTGCTTCGCTGACGGAAGGCTGGCTCGAAGGACATGAGGTGTCGTGCCCGGTCCATGCGGCCGGCTTCGATATCCGCGACGGCGAACCGCAATGTTTTCCGGCGACTGAACCGCTGCGCATCTTCACGACGGTGGTCGAGGATGGTGTGGTTTGTGCCGACCTCAGTACCGCGCTCAAGACCTGAGCATCGAACAATGACAACGCCACAGGAAAGCCGATTCATGAATGACGCAGCCTATTCCCCGTCTTACGGTCCGTCGGTCGCCGACCTGCAGGCAATGGTCGATGTAAAAAACGGCCGCATCAGCCGCCGCATTTTTTGGGACGATGCGATTTACCAGCTTGAACTGCAGCGCATTTTTGCACGCTGCTGGCTGTTTGTCGCGCATGAAAGCCAGCTGCCCGACACCGGCGATTTCCTCACTACCTACATGGGCGAGGATGGCATCATCGTCGCCCGCGATGCGACCGGCAAGATCAATGTCTTCCTGAATTCATGCACTCATCGCGGCAACAAGCTGTGTTTTGCCGAGGAAGGCAACAAACGCCGCTTCGTGTGCAACTACCATGGCTGGTCCTTCGGTCCGGACGGCGCGCTGGTGGGTTTGCCGGCCGAAGACCTTTACCAGAAAACCTGTCCCGATTTCGACAAGAAGGCGCTGGGCCTGCATAAAGCGCGCGTCGCCAGCTACAAGGGTCTGGTATTCGCAAGCTTTGACGAACAGGCGCCCGGCCTGGACGATTACCTCGGCGATTACCGCTGGTATCTCGATATCCTGCTCGACAATGATGAAGGCGGCACTGAATTTATCGATGGCAACATCAAATCGCAGATGCGCTGCAACTGGAAATTCCCGGCTGAAAATTTCGCCGGCGATTCCTATCACGCCAGCTGGACCCACAATTCCGGTGCAATCGCGATGCTGGGGCAGGGGGTCGGCAAGCCGAACCAGGAGCGCAGCTTTCACGCCAACATGAACGGCCACGGCTGGCAGTTTGCATTCGACATGGTCGGCAACGCGATGACGCTGGGCGAACAGGAAATCGTCGACTACCTGCGTGAGAATGAAGCGAAAGTGGCGGCGCGGCTCGGCAAGCTGCGCTCGCGCATGGTGGGCTCGATCAGTTCGGCCAACCTGTTCCCGAATTTTTCTTTCCTGGCCGGGCACAATGCCTTCCGAACCTGGCATCCGAAGGGCGCCCACAAGACCGAGCTGCATACCTGGGTGCTGGTCAACAAGAATGCGCCGGAGTCGCTCAAGGCGCAGTACCGCAAAGGTGTGATGCGCACCTTTTCACCGTCGGGTACGCTGGAAATGGACGATGGCGAGAACTGGGAAAACGCGACCCTGACGAATGCCGGTGTCGTCACGCGCCGCCAGTCCCTGCATTATGGGCTTGGCATCGACAGCGAGGTCGCGCACGACGAGCTCAAGGGCAACACACATCTGCGAAAATTTAACGATGCCAACCAGCGCGCGTTCTATCAGCGATGGCTGGACCTGATGTCGGTCGAACATGATGGCGGCGCACGGGGAAAGGAATAAGAATATGGCTGTGATTCCTGGTGAGACCTCGATCCTGCGCAAGCCGGTCGATGCGCCGCTCAACCCGCTGGCGGCGTCGCGCGAGCTGGTGTTTGAAGTCGAACAATTCCTGTATCGCGAAGCGCGTTTCCTGGACGAGGAACGTTATGAAGAATGGCTGGGTTTGATGACCGATGACATCCATTACTGGATGCCCGGGATTCAGGCGCGTTATCGCAAGGACAAGAAGCTGCGCTACGACCCGGATCGCATGGCGCATTTCGATGATGACATGCTCGGCCTGCGGCGGCGCGTCACCCGCTTCATGCACGATACCGCCTGGGCGGAAGACCCGCCGACCCGCACCTGCCACATGATTTCGGGCGTCGAAGTGGAACTGTCGGAGCGTGCCGGCGAACTGATCGTGCATTCGGTTTTTGTCACCTGCCGGGGCCGTAATGAGACCGAAGAGGACATGCTGTGCGGCCGCCGCAAGGATCTGCTGCGCCGCAACGAGCAGGGCGGCCTGCGGCTGGCGCGCCGCGAGATCTACATTACCCAGGCAGTGCTGCTGGCTAAAAACCTGAATATCTTCCTATGAGCGGCTGGTTGCCCGGACAGGTGGCGCTGGTCACTGGCGGCGCCAGCGGCATCGGCCTGGCCGTCGTCGCGCGTTACCTGGCCGAAGGCGCGGCCGGGGTGGTGGTGCTCGATCGTGACCTGGCCGGACTCGCGGACCTTTCCGCCGCCTGGCCCGGCAAGCTGATCGGCATCGCCGGCGACGTGCGCGAATACGCCGCGCACGCGGCGGCCGTCGATGCCTGCCTGCAGACATTCGGCCAGCTCGACATCATGGTGGGCAATGCCGGCGTGTTCGATTTCAGGCGGCCCTTGCGTGGTTATACGCCGCAAACGCTGGCGCAGACCATGGATGAACTGTTCGGCATCAATCTGCGCGGTTATCTGTATGCAGCGATGGCCAGCCGCGAAGCGCTGATCGAGCGCCAGGGCTGCATGATTTTCACGGCATCGGTCGCCAGCTTCCATGCGGGCGGCGGCGGAGTGCTGTACACGATGGCAAAACACGCGGTGCTCGGCATGATACGCCAGCTTGCCCTAGAGCTGGCGCCGCAGGTACGGGTCAACGGCGTCGGTCCCGGCGGCACGATTACCAGCCTGCGCGGCACGGCTGCGCTCGGGCATGCGGCACGTGCCATCAATGCGCAGCCCGAGCTGCTGGCGCAGCGCATCGAGGCCGGGGTGCCGCTGCAAATCGCGCAACAGCCCGAAGACCATACCGGTTTGTATGTGCTGCTGGCCAGCCGCGCCAATGCCCGCGCGATCACCGGCGAAGTGATGATGAGCGATGGCGGCGTCGGCATACGTTCGGCATGACATTCCTGTGAAGAAGCGCCCGTCAAAAAACGTCTGATGAAAAGGAACTGCAGATGAATTCGCAAGCCACGTTTTCTCATCCCGCGATCGGCCTGTCGATCGATGCCGGCGGGATCCGCACCAATTACCATGACGCCGGCAAAGGTTATCCGGTGGTGCTGCTGCACGGCTCCGGCGCCGGCATCACCGGCTGGGAAAACTGGCACGACATCATGCCGCGCCTGGCCGAACGTTATCGGGTGCTGGTGCCGGACATCATTGGTTTCGGTTTTACCGAACGTCCGGAAGGGACACAGTACAAGCTCAAGCTGTGGGTGCAGCATCTGCTGGATTTCCTGGATGCGCTGCATGTCGAGAAGGCGGTCCTGATCGGCAACTCGTTCGGCGGCGCGTTGGCGCTGGCGCTGGCGATGCGCAATGCGCACCGGGTCGAGCGCCTGATCCTGATGGGAACCCCGGCGGGCGACTTCGAACGCCGCACCACGGATGCCAGCTCCTGGTATTACGAACCATCCCTCGAAAACATGACGCAGCTGCTGCGCAATTTTCCCTATGACCCGTCGGTCGTCACCGAGGACATGGTGCGCTTGCGGCACGAGGTGACGGTGAAGGCGGGCGGACTGGAAGCCTATCGCAAGCTTTTTCCCGAACCGGGCAAGGTGGGTGATATCAAGATCATCAAGGGCATACCGGAATCGGACCTGGAGAAAATCGACACACCCGTCCTGGTGCTGCACGGCCGCGACGACAAGGTGGTGCCGCCCGAATGCGGCCTGCGGATCGCACGCAGCTGCCCAAACGCGGAACTGCACATGTTCGGCAAATGCGGCCATTGGGTGCAGATCGAGAAGTACGAACAATTCCTGGCCCAGACCAACGCCTTCATCGGTGATCTTGCGTGATGCGGCGATTCCACTTCAAAGGCGGTTGCCATGTTCGATGAATCCACGGTCACATCGATCGCAACGCGTCTGCATCAGGCGGAGCGGGAGCGGGTCCAGATCCGGCAGATATCGCTCGACCATCCCGACATCACGATCGCCGATGCCTATGCGATCCAGGGCGCCTGGGTGGCGATGAAAATTGCGGAGGGCAGGGTAAGGCGCGGACACAAGATCGGCCTGACCTCGCGCGCGATGCAGCAGTCCTCGCAGATCGACGAGCCCGACTGCGGCACGCTGCTGGACGACATGTTTTTTGCCGACGGGGCCGACATTCCGGTAGAGCGTTTCATCCTGCCGCGCGTCGAAGTGGAACTGGCCTTTGTTCTCGGCAAGCCTTTGCGCGGTCCGGATGTCACGCTGTTCGACGTTTATGATGCGGTCGATTATGTGATTCCGGCGCTTGAAATCATCGATGCGCGCTCACATTCGTTCGACCCGGTGACGCAGCGTCCGCGCAAGGTCTTCGATACCATCGCCGACAACGCGGCCAATGCCGGCATCGTGCTGGGCGGGCGGCCGGTGCGCATTGGCGAGATGGACTTGCGCTGGGTGGCGGCGATTCTTTCGCGGAATGCGGTCATCGAAGAAACCGGCGTCGCCGCCGGCGTGCTGAATCACCCGGCCAATGGTATCGTCTGGCTGGCCAACAAACTTGCGCCGCAGGGCACCACGCTGGAAGCGGGCCAGACGGTTCTTGCCGGCTCGTTCACGCGCCCGGTGGCGGCACGGCGCGGTGATACCTTCCATGCGGATTATGGTCCGCTTGGCACCATCAGCTGTCATTTTTCCTAGGAGTTCGATTGATGGACCTTCCACACAACGCTTTCAAACTCGGGCTGGCGCAACGGCGGCCGCAGATCGGGTTATGGATGGCGCTGGCGAATGGCTATACCGCCGAAATCTGTGGCGGCGCCGGCTTCGACTGGGTGCTGATCGACGGCGAACATGCGCCCAATACCGTGGTGACCATACTGGGGCAGCTGCAGGCGCTGGCGCCGTATCCTGTCGGCGCCGTGGTGCGAACCGCCAGCAATGATCCGGTTGCGATCAAGCAGTTGCTTGATATCGGCGCCCAGAGTCTGCTGGTGCCGATGATCGATAGCGCGGAGCAGGCCGCGGCAGCCGTGGCGGCGGTGCGCTATCCGCCGCGCGGCATGCGCGGCGTCGGCAGCTCGCTGGCGCGCGCGTCGCGCTGGAATCGGGCGCCGGATTACCTGCAGCGGGCGAGCGATGAAATCTGCCTGATGGTGCAAGTCGAATCGATGCAGGGAATCAGCGCGCTGGAGGCGATCCTGCAAGTCGAGGGCATAGACGGCGTGTTCGTCGGACCCGCCGATCTGGCCGCCTCGATGGGGCATCTGGGCAATCCCGCTCACCCGGAAGTGTGTCAGGCCGTCGATGCGGCCATCGCCAGAATCGTGGCATCGGACAAGGCCGCCGGCATTCTTACCGCCAGCCAGCCGCTGGCCAGGCATTATCTGGAACTGGGGGCGGTGTTTGTCGCCGTCGGCAGCGACGTCACCCTGCTTGCGCGTGGCGCGGAGGCGCTGGCGGCGAGTTTCAAATCGCAGCCGGTGTCAGCTATGGTCCCGGGCACCTACTGATTGAAGGGACGCCGGGGGTTTGATTGCGGCCGCTACACCGTCGCATCGCTTGGCGTGGGATGTCTCGTTCGCTCCGCATCCAGCTGCCGATTGACCGCACTCAGCACCGCCTTGAACGACGCCGTGACGATATTGCCGTCGATGCCGACGCCAAAACGGGTCGGTCCGCCATCCACCCGCAGTTCGACATAACAAGCCGCCTGCGCATTGGCGCCGGCGCCGATTGCATGTTCATGGAAATCCATCAGCTTGATGTCCAGGCCAAGGGACTGGACGAATGCATCGACCGGACCATTGCCCGCTCCCTTCAGCATCAGCGGCTCGCCATGCCGCTCGACCTCGACCTCAACCTGGAGCGATTCGGATCGGTTAGAGTCTTCCGCCATGCGATGCGCCCGATACGTATAAGGCGCTTGCCGGTCCAGGTATTCGCGCTTGAAAATCGCGTAGATTTCTTCGGCCGCGACTTCCCTGCCGGTCTCGTCGGTCACCAGCTGGACGGCGCGGCTGAAGTCGATCTGCAGCCGGCGCGGTAATGCCAGGCCATATTCCTGTTCCAGCAAATACGTCATCCCGCCTTTGCCGGACTGGCTGTTGACACGAATCACGGCGTCATAACTGCGGCCGAGATCGGCCGGATCGATCGGGAGATAGGGCACTTCCCATATGGCGCCGGACTGCTGTTGTGCGAAGCCTTTCTTGATCGCGTCCTGGTGCGATCCGGAAAACGCGGTGAACACCAGGTCGCCGACGTAGGGATGACGCGGATGCACCGGCAGCTGGTTGCATTCCTCGACGCACTGCCGTACCGTATCGATGTCGGAAAAATCCAGGCCGGGATGTACACCCTGCGTGTACAGGTTCAGCGCCAGCGTCACGAGATCGACGTTGCCGGTACGTTCGCCATTGCCGAACAGGCAGCCTTCGACGCGGTCGGCGCCCGCCATGATGGCCTGCTCGGCGGCGGCGACCGCGGTGCCGCGATCGTTGTGCGGATGGACGCTGAGGACGATCGAGTCGCGCCGCGCCAGATGCCGGTGCATCCATTCCACCTGATCGGCAAATACGTTGGGTGTGCTGGATTCGACTGTCGTGGGCAAATTGATGATCATCTTGCGTTCGGGTGTCGGTTGCCATTCGGCCGAGACGGCGTCGCAGATTTCCTTGGAAAAATCCAGTTCAGCCATGCTGAAGGTTTCGGGCGAATACTCGAATACCCACTCCGTTTCAGGCCGTTCGCTGGTCAGTTGCCTGATCAGGCGTGTGCCTGTCACGGCAAGCGTCTTGATTTCTTCGCGCGACATGCCGAACACGATGCGCCGGAACGCGGGTGCAATCGGGTTGTACAAGTGGACGATTGCACGTTTTGCCCCTTGCGCGGACTCCACGGTGCGGCGGATCAGGTCTTCGCGCGATTGCGTCAGGACTTCAATCGTCACATCGTCGGGGATGCGCTTTTCATCGATCAGCTTGCGCACGAAGTCGAAATCGGTCTGCGATGCGGATGGAAACGCGACTTCGATTTCCTTCACGCCGATCTTTACCAGCATTTCGAAAAAGCGCAGTTTGCGGGCTGCATTCATCGGCTCGATCAGGGCCTGGTTGCCATCGCGCAGATCGGTGCTCATCCAGACCGGCGGCGCCGAAATGGTTTTATCGGGCCAGGTGCGATCGGTTAAACGGACAGGAGGGAAAGCGCGATATTTCGCGGCTGGATTGGACAACATCATGACGACTCCTTTTTTGCTGCATGTTTGAATGGCGAAAAAATCAGATGTGGCGGCGAGGCTGCCGGACGGCCACTTGACGCTAGGCCCGGCAACCGATCGGTAGCAGTAGCAGCACAAGCGAACGCGCACGGATCGTCAGGGCGATGTGGTCACCATTGATGATCAATGCGGAGGTCGGCTTGCGTTGCATGTGTTGCGCGCTTTCTGGGAATTTCGACATTCGATGCGGTAAAAATGGCATCGGTAAAAACAAAAAAGAAG
The DNA here is from genome assembly GCA_040387375.1 of Pseudomonadota bacterium. GTDB lineage: Bacteria > Pseudomonadota > Gammaproteobacteria > Burkholderiales > Burkholderiaceae_D > JAZKDW01. The sequence continues at coordinate 12,685 of JAZKDW010000033.1, read as the reverse complement.
GAGAGAATTCAGTCTGCTTGTAGTAGCAGTAGCCGCGGCAGTAGTAGCAGCTCTGGCAGGGCGCCGGCGCTGTTGGATAGTTCGAAGGAATGTGATTGGGTGGAGAACATGAGCTTAATGTATGGGAAACGACCGGGGTTTGTCAAGGACCGCGCATTACAAGGGCGCGTCAATCAACAACGCCGGTAGCAGGGCCCGGATCCGGCGTTCGACAAAATACCCGCCCGCTTCCGTGTATCGCAAATAGCCGCGTCCACATCGCACGCATGTAGACACCGTGCAGCGATTGGCCGGAAAGTAGCGTGGCGCGATCGGCGCATGCGCCGACTCATAACGTGATCCTGCCTGATGGAATTCGGCGAAAGTCGGTTCCGTGAAAGGATCTTCCAGCAGCGTGCCGACATCGCGCAAGTCGGTTTCATGGAAGGAGAGCGGGACCGCTGTCCAGCTCTCCAGGTTGATTGCGCAACACCGGCAGGCGGATTCGGTGTTTGCCGCTGCCTGCGCCAGGGCCTTAAGCGCCGGAAAATCGAGGTACGGCAGATCGGTCATCGAATGGCTGGCGGCTCAGGCCGATACGTCGATGCGGGCCGGACCTGCCGCCATTTCGCCGATGACTGCCGCATGCGCAAATCCTTCACGCCGGAACAGCGCAAGCACTTCTTCCACCGACTCGGCGGCGCAGGACACCAGCAGCCCGCCGGATGTCTGCGGGTCGGTCAGCAACATCTGCTGCACCGGGGTGACGGCATCGGCGAGGTCGACATCGTGGCCATAACCATCCCAGTTACGGCCGGAGGCGCCGGTGATGTAACCGCTTTCAGCCAGCTGCTGCACATTCGGCAATAACGGAATCTGCGCCATGCTGAGTTTGGCGGTCAGCCCGGCGCCGCGCGACAGTTCCAGCAAATGACCGAGCAAACCGAAGCCGGTAACGTCGGTCAGCGCATGCACACCTGCCATGTCGGACAAGGCCTTGCCGGGTTTGTTGAGCTTGGTGGTGTTTTCGATCATCGCGGCATAACCGGCGGCGTCGAGCGCCTCTTTTTTCAAGGCTGCCGACAGGATGCCCACACCCAGCGGTTTCCCCAGGATCAGCTTGTCGCCGGCCTTGGCGTCGGCATTGCGTTTGACTTTGGATGGGTGCACCAGTCCGAGCACGACCAGGCCATAGATCGGTTCCACCGAATCGATCGTGTGTCCGCCCGCAATCGGGATGCCGGCTTCGGCGCAGATCGATTCGCCGCCGCGGATGATCTGGCCGATGACTTCCACCGGCAGCTTGTTGATCGGCATGCCGACCAGGGCCAGCGCCATGATCGGCGTGCCGCCCATCGCATACACATCGGAAATCGCATTGGTCGCGGCGATGCGGCCAAAGTCAAAGGGATCGTCGACGATAGGCATGAAAAAATCGGTGGTGGCGATCAGCGCCTGCTCGTCGTTGAGTTTGTAGACGGCGGCGTCATCGGCGGTTTCAATGCCGACCATCAGTTCTTTCGGCACCGGAAAGCCGCTCGAGTTTTTCAGAATTGCCGCCAGTACGCCCGGTGCGATCTTGCAGCCGCAGCCGCCGCCATGGGAGAACGAGGTGAGCTTGATGTTAAATTCAGTTGGTGCGTTCATGTAGGTTCCTGGTTTTGTTCAATGCATTATCCACCAACTCCAGCACTGCTGCCCGCTCGGCATCCGGGGAGAACAGCAGGGCGCGTGTTGCGCTTTGTGCGTGGAGCCGGTCGTAAAAAACGGGATCTGTCAGTGCGCGGTCGATCAGTTCCGCCAGCGCATGACTGTCGCCCAACGGAAAATATCCGGCGTAATCGTTGCCCAGCATGCCGCGGTTGCCTGCGATATCGCTGGCCAGTACCGGCACGCCGCTGGTGACCGCTTCGATGATCACGTTGGCGCCGCCTTCCATTGTCGAGGTGATGACCAGCAAGCGGCTGCGTTTTAAGATCTGGCGCGTGATCGCATGCGGCTGGTTGCCGAGCCAGCGGTAGTGCGGATATTGGCGCTGCGTAGCTTCCGCCTGTGCGCCGAGCGCCGGATCGAGGGCGGCGCCGATATGCGTCAGGCGTACCCTGGCCGCACGCACCAGCGGCGCCGCACGCATGAAGGTCTGGGGATCTTTTTCCTCGCGCAAATGGCCGATCATCGTGACATCGGCAAAACGAGCTGTGTCATTTCTGACGCCTGGTTTCAGCGCCGGCGCCGACTGGTAAATTACCCTGGTCTTGTGGCGCAGCAGGCGATCCAGTTCATCCAGTCCGGCCTCCTGCAAAATCACGAGTTCGCTGGCCAGCCGCAATGATTCCTGTGCGCTGGCGTCGACCCTGATATCGCGGTACAGATCGGTGCCGGTCAATACCAGGATCGCCGGCCGTGACGGCCAGGAATGGGCAAAAGCGGCAAGCGATGGCGCCGAGCGCCGTGCATGCAGCGCAATGATCAGATCGGCTTGGGCGCCATCCCATTCGGATGCCAGCGTGACGCGATATCGTGTTCGCAGGAACTGTGCCCAACGGTGTGCTGTCTGCCAATTGCCGTTATTCGCCTTTGCCAACGCCGGGCTGATGATGATAATGTGCAGCTTAGCCAAAAAGAGATCCCATGCGTATGTCGCTCCACTCGATTCCATGAGTTTGATGAATTCTTCATTCCGAACCGCCTCCCGCAGCGAGCTTGTGCTTGCCTTGCAGGATGCGCGTGATTATACGCTCGCGTTCTTCGATTGTTATCGGGCGGCGGGGCTTGATGCGCCCGAGAAGGTGCCGATGTCGGCCATTGTCAATCCGCCATTATGGGAGCTGGGTCATATCGCCTGGTTCGCCGAATGGTTTGTGCTGCGCGAGGCGCAATCCAGTGCGCCGGACGCGGCGCAGCGCACGTCGATGCTGACCATGGGCGATGACTGGTTCGATTCGAATACGGTGCCGCATCGCGCGCGCTGGACGCTGGGTTTGCCAGGCGCCGGCGCACTGAAGACGTATTGCCATGAGGTCCACGATCGGGTGCTGGACAAGCTGTCGCGGGAGAAGGATGACACCGGACTGGCTCCGTACCGGCTGGTGCTGGCGCATGAAGACATGCATGGCGAGGCTTTCGCTTACACGATGCAGACGCTGGGCGTCGCCTGGCCGGCGCAGTACGCGGGCAGGCCGATTCCATCCTGGGCGCAGGGGGAAATCCGATTCCCCGGCGGCACCATCGAGATGGGCGGCAGGCCGGATGCAGGCTTCGTGTTTGACAATGAGAAATGGGCACATCCGAGTTATGTGCCGGCATTTTCGATGGATTCGACGCTGGTATCGAATGCGCAATTTACCGACTTTGTCGACGATAACGGTTATCAGCAGCCGCAATTCTGGACCGCGGCGGGGCGTGCCTGGCTGATGCTGCAGGAACAGTCCGCGCCGCGCGACTGGCGGCGTGACGGCAAACGCTGGTATTGCGAACGATTTGGCCGGCAGGCGGCCTTGATCGGCAACCAGCCGGTGCGTCATGTCAGCCTGTTTGAAGCGCAGGCGTATTGCGTCTGGGCCGGCCGGCGTTTGCCTAGTGAGGCGGAATGGGAGTTTGCGGCCTCGTCCGGGCACGCGGCGTTTCGTTGGGGCGATCTGTGGGAATGGACTTGTTCACCGTTCGAACCCTATCCGGGATTTTCAGCGGACGCCTACCGCGAATATTCCGCGCCCTGGTTCATGACACACCAGGTGTTGCGGGGTGCGTCGTTTGCGACCCGTGACAGGATGCGTTCGCTCAAATACCGCAATTTTTATCTGCCTGGGCGCAACGACATGTTTGCCGGATTCAGGACTTGCGCCTTGTGAGGCTAAGTACCCGCCCAAAATAAATTGTGAGTGTCTGCGGCCCTCGGCGGGCCCCCCTGACCGGCGCGCTGCGGCGTTGCACATTCCTTGCAGTGGGGCCGCCTAGGTGCTCGCACTGCGGCGGCCCGCTCCCCTGCAGGGCGCAGACAGGCTTGCAAGCCTGTCCCGTTACGCAGGCGGACAGCATGCTGTCCGAAACCCCTGCTCCACCCTTGCATCGCATCCCCCTAGGCGGGCCCAGCCATGACCACATCCATCTCACAATTTATTCCGGTCGGGTACATAAAAAAAAGACCGCCCCGGCATTGCTGCCGGAGCGGTCTTTCAATTTGATGCAGGGTCGGTTTTCCGATTAACGGTCGTCGTATGAACGACGCGCGCCGCCGGTATCACCGGTGCGGGGACCCTTGTTGTATCCACCTGAACCAGCATCCTTGCGCGGTGCGCTTGGCTTGCTGAAGGTACGCTGGCCTGGCTTGCTCGCGTTGCCGCGATTGTCGCCTGGTTTCCAGCCGCCTGGCTTGTGCGCCGAACGTGGAGCCGATGCCGTCCGCTTTGGCTCGAAGCCTTCGATGACGGTGACCGGGATCAATTGTTTGGTGAAACGCTCGATCCGCTTGACGTTCATGCCTTCAGCATGGTTGACCAGCGAGATCGCCAGGCCATTGCGGCCGGCACGGCCGGTGCGGCCGATGCGATGGACGTAATCTTCCGGGAATTTCGGCAAGTCGTAGTTGAACACGTGCGTGATTGCCGGCACGTCGATGCCGCGAGCGGCAACGTCGGTAGCAACCAGAACACGCACCTGACCGCGGCGCATGCCGTCCAGCGTACGGTTACGCGCGCCCTGATGCATGTCGCCATGCAATGCGGCGGCGGCGAAACCGGCGATGTTCAGACGGTCGGCGATGGTGTCGGCGTCACGTTTGGTGGCGGTAAACACAACTGCCTGGTCCATCGTTTCATCGCGCAGCAGATGGTCGAGCAGGCGATTCTTGTGCGACAGGTCGTCGACAAAATGAACGCGTTGCTGGATGTTCTCGTGCTTGGTGGCGGAACCGGCGATCTGGATCACCAGCGGATCTTTCGTGATGCGTTTTGCCATGTTGCCGACCACACCGTCAAGCGTAGCGGAGAACAGCATGGTCTGGCGTTCTGCCGGCGTGGCATCGACAATCTTTTCGATGTCGTCGATGAAACCCATGTCCAGCATGCGGTCGGCTTCGTCGAGCACCAGGATTTCCAGTTGCGAGAAGTCGATCTTGCCCGATTCCATGTGGTCGATCAGGCGACCTGGCGTTGCGACCAGAATTTCCGGATTCTTGGCCAGCAATTGCATCTGTTTCGGATAAGGCATGCCGCCAAGGATAGAGACCGCCTTGATGCGCTTGATGCCTGAGCCGTATTTGTCGGTTGCATTGGTGACTTGCAGGGCCAGTTCGCGGGTCGGGGTCAGCACCAGCATTTTTGGCTGAGCTGCCTTGAAACGAGGGCGATCGCCACGAGCGCGCGCTGCCTGGTTTTCCTGGTTAGGTGTCTTGCCTGCGACCGCTTGCTGTTCGGCCGATGCGAATTTGTGTAGTGCTGGCAGCATGAATGCCGCGGTCTTGCCGGAGCCGGTTTGCGAAGAAACCAGCAGGTCACGGCCAGCCAGTGCTGCGGGAATCGCTTGCTCCTGGACGCCGGTTGGTTTGATGTAGCCTGAATCGGTCAGTGCTTTAAGGATGGACGTGTGTAGTCCCAGTGCTTCAAAAGTCATTATTTTCTTTCGTAAAATCAGCGCTGCACACAGCATCGGAGATGAGGTGCAAGCGCGCAAAAATGCAACGCCAACCAACGAAACAGCTAAGAAAACTCAGAGAGATTTCGGCACAAAAGCTTTGCGCCGGGAAGGTGGTCAAATGTCGACACCAGAAGGCGGGATGGCTTTATCGTTAATGCTAAGGGTTCGCGGTGCTGCAAAGTGCGTTTATGTTGCAACGCACAGTCGACATTCTACACGGAAAGGGTGCCGAATGTCGACCTTTTCGCTGCACGTAGTTCTACGCACAGCGTGTTGTTGCTTGTATGGCCGGTCTGCTTGTTTATTCACCACCCATGCCGCCGACCACATGGGAAAAGCCGCCATCCACATACGTGATTTCGCCGGTGATGCCGCCCGCCAGGTCGGACAGCAGGAAGGCGGCGGCATTGCCCACATCTTCCAGCGTTACATTGCGGCGCAGCGGAGCATTGGCTTTCACGAAATTAAGGATCTTGCTGAAGTCCTTGATGCCGCTGGCGGCCAGCGTTTTGATCGGGCCGGCCGAGATGCCGTTGACCCGTATGCCTTTCGGTCCCAGTGATTCCGCCAGGTAGCGTACGCTGGCTTCGAGCGAGGCCTTGGCCAGTCCCATCGTGTTGTAATTCGGCAGCGCACGCAGCGCGCCCAGATAGGTCAATGTCAGCAAGGCAGCGTTCGGGCGCAGCATCGGCAGCGCGGCTTTTGCCATCGCGGGAAAGCTGTAAGCGGAAATATCATGCGCAATCTTGAATCCTTCGCGGGACAGGCCTTCCAGGAAGTCGCCGGCAATTGCCTCGCGTGGCGCAAAACCGATCGCATGCACCAGGCCGTCCAGATGGTCCCAGGATTTGCCGAGGTCGGTAAACAGTGCGGCGATTTGTTCATCGCTGCCAACGTCGCAGTCGAAAATCAGCGTGCTGTCGAATTCTTTTGCAAAATCGGTAATGCGGTCCTTGAACCGTTCGCCAACATAGGTGAACGCCAGCTCGGCGCCTTCACGCCTGCAAGCCTGGGCGATGCCGTAAGCGATGGACCGGTTCGACAGCACACCGGTGATCAGGATTTTTTTACCTTGTAGAAATGCCATGGAAGACTCCGAGTGTAGTTGCCTTGATTCGCGGGGATGGCGGAAAAACCGCGCCGCCTCTTGAATTTATAAGATCAGGATTTATTTCCGGTGAGCAGGCTTATTCTCCTGCTCTGACTGGGGCAGATTGTAGGATGTCCCCGCTGTCAGGGCAACCTTTGCCATGATTTTCCATCAACAGGCGTGATTGTCCCAATAAACTGACGATAAATCTTCCCGCTGGCGCACTGGCCTTTCGGTAGAATACCTGCAGCACGCAACGCCACCATGCCGAACACCCTACGGGATCTCCGCACGAATGTATAAACTTATTTTATCCATGCTGTTGACTGCTTGCGCAAGTTTCAGCGGCAGCGTATTTGCAGCTCATGCTTTCGCGCTCTATGACGAACCGAAGTATCCAGCCGGCTTCACCCATTTCGATTATGTCAATCCGGACGCGCCCAAGGGCGGCGAGCTGTTTCTGGCCAACCCGGACCGCCGCACCAGTTTCGACAAATTTAATCCGTTTTCCATGAAGGGCGTGGCCGCCGCGGGCGTGTCCAATCTGATGTTCGAGACGCTGACGGCTGGATCGTCCGATGAAACAGCGACCATGTACGGCTTGCTGGCCGAAGACATGGTGCTGGCGCCGGACCGCATGTCGATGACCTTCCGCCTCAATCCGAAGGCGCGCTTCAATAACGGCGATCCGGTGACCGCGGCCGACGTCAAACATTCTTTCGACACCCTGGTTGCCAAGGGTGCGCCGCAGTTCAAATCGATTTATGCCGAAGTCAGCCGCTGTGTGGTGCTGGATGAGCGCACCGTGCGTTTCGATTTCAAGACGCTGAACCGCGAGTTGCCGCTGATCGTAGGCGGTGTGCCGGTGTTTTCCCAGAAGTGGGGCGCCAAAACCTCGTTTGACAAGATCCAGCTGGAGCCGCCGATCGCGTCCGGTCCTTATCTGATCGACAAATACGATGTCGGCCGCTCGATCAGCTACCGGCGCGATCCCAAGTATTGGGGCAACGACCTGCCGTCACGCAAGGGCATGTTCAATTTCGGCCGCATCTCCTACCGGTTTTACAAGGACGATGTGGCGCGCCTGGAGGCGTTCAAGGCGGGCGAGTTTGATGTTGTGGTCGAGTACAGCGCAAAAAATTGGGCGCGCAGCTACAACGGGCCAAAGTTCAAGACCGGCGAAATCGTCAAGCGTGAACTGACACATTCGAACGGCGCCGGCATGCAGGGATTCGTGATGAATCTGCGCAAGCCGCAGTTCCAGGATGTCCGCGTGCGCAAGGCGCTGGCGCTGGCGCTGGATTACGAATGGATGAACCGGCAGCTGTTTTATGGGCAGTACAAGCGCATCTATTCCTATTTCAGCAATAGCGAACTGGGCGCGACCGGCATGCCATCCGCGGAAGAACTGGCATTGCTGGAGCCGCTGCGCTCCCAGATCGATCCGGCGGTATTCGGGCCGGCGCCGGTGCCGCCGCGCACCGAACCCCCGAGTTCCCTGCGCGCCAACCTGTTGCAGGCGCGGGCCTTGCTGAAAGAAGCCGGCTGGGATTACCGGGACGGTGCTTTGCGCAATGCCAAAGGTGAGCCGTTCACCTTTGAAATCCTTGACGACCAGTCGGCATTGTCGCGTGTGATCAGTGTGTATGTGCGTAACCTGGCCAAGCTTGGCATCCAGATCAACCAGCGCACGGCTGATTACGCGCTGGTGCAAAAAAGGATGGAGGAATTCGACTTTGACATGACCTCTCAGCGTTTTCCCGATGTGGTCAGTCCGGGCAATGAAATGTTCGACATGTTCGGTTCCAAGGCGGCGGATATAAAAGGATCGGGCAATGTCTGGGGCCTGAAAGATCCGGCGGTCGATACGCTGGTCACGGCCCTGGTCGGCGCCAACACACGCAAGGAACTGGTTGCCGCGGCGCGCGCGCTGGACCGTGTTCTGCTGCATAAAAACATCGTCGTCACGCATTGGTTTTCATCGACGCATCGCGTCGCTTATCGCAACCGCTTTGGCATCCCGGCCAAGGCGCCGCTGTATTATCAGGCCGATCCGTACGTGATTTCCAGCTGGTGGCAACAGAAGGCGAAATGAGAGGCGGAACATGAATCTTTGGGCTTACATTGCGAAGCGAATATTGTTGATGCTGCCTACTTTGCTGGGTGTCATTGCGATCACGTTCGCGGTCATTCAATTTGTGCCCGGCGGCCCGGTCGAGCAGGCATTGATCGAGCTGAAAAAAGGCCAGACCGGCACCGGCGAAGCGTCCGGCGGCGGCACCTCGGAATACCGTGGCCGGCAGGGCATCGATGCCGAACGGGTGGCGGAAATCAAGGCGCTCTACGGTTTCGACAAGCCTGCGCCCGAGCGTTTCTGGCAGATGCTGAAGGGGTTCGCCACTTTCGACCTGGGACAAAGTTTTTATCATCACAAGGATGTGTGGGAACTGGTGAAGTCAAAGCTGCCGGTATCGATCAGCCTGGGTTTGTGGACATTTTTCCTGACCTATTTCATCTCCGTCCCCCTGGGCATCAGCAAGGCAGTCCGCGAGGGCAGCCGCTTTGATGCCGTGACCAGCATGCTGGTATTGATCGGTTATTCGATTCCGGGTTTTGTGCTGGGCGTGTTCCTGCTGGTGATGTTTGGCGGCGGCAGCTTCGTGCAATGGTTCCCGCTGCGCGGACTGACGTCGGATAACTGGGAATCGCTGTCGCTGGCCGGCAAGGTGCTCGATTATTTGTGGCACATCACGCTGCCGGTGACCGCCTCCGTGGCCGGCTCGTTTGCGGTGATGACCATGCTCACCAAAAATACCTTTCTCGAAGAGATACGCAAACAATATGTGCTGACAGCGCGCGCCAAGGGACTGAGCCAGAATGCCGTGTTGTACAAGCATGTGTTCCGCAATGCGCTGATTCCGCTGGTGACCGGATTTCCGGCCGCCTTCATCGGTGCTTTTTTCGCCGGCAGCCTGCTGATCGAAACCCTGTTCTCGCTCGATGGCCTCGGATTGCTGTCGTATGAGTCGGTGGTGCGCCGCGATTACCCGGTTGTCATGGGCACGCTCTACCTGTTCACCCTGATCGGGCTGCTGGTGAAGCTGCTCGGCGATCTTTGTTATGTGTGGGCCGATCCGCGCGTGCAGTTTGAAAGTTTAAGCCGATGATTGCACAGCCTTCGATTTCTCCCGGCCGCCGGATCTGGCTGCGCTTCCGGCAAAGCCGGCGCGGCTACTGGAGCCTGATCATCTTCGTGGTGCTGTTTGCGATCAGCCTGATGGCGGAACTGGTATCGAACGACAAGCCGATCGTCGCCCGTTATAACGGCGAACTGGTTTTTCCGATTGCAATAACCTATTCGGAAAAAGTGTTCGGCGGCGATTTCGAAACGCCGGCGGATTACCTCGATCCGTTCATCCGCGACCAGTTCAAGCGCGACGGCAACTGGGCGGTGTATCCACCCAATCACTACCGCTTCGATACCTTGAATTATTTTGCGAAGTCGCCTAACCCGGCGCCGCCCACCATGGAGAACTGGCTGGGCACGGACGATCGCGGCCGCGATGTATTCGCACGGCTGCTGTACGGATTCCGTGTATCGATCCTGTTTGCGCTGGCGCTGACCGTCACCGGCGTCATCCTCGGCCTGGTGACCGGCGCGGTGCAGGGTTATTTTGCCGGCAAGACCGACTTGTTCTTCCAGCGTTTCATGGAGATCTGGGGATCGATGCCGGAGCTGTATCTGCTGATTATCTTCGCATCGATTTTTGCGCCCAGCATCGGCTTGCTGCTGGTCCTGTTGTCGTTGTTCGGATGGATGGGACTGTCGGATTATGTGCGTGCCGATTTCCTGCGCAACCGCAATCTGGAGTATGTGCAGGCCGGCCGCGCGCTGGGACTGTCGAATGGCCAGATCATCTGGCGCCATGTGCTGCCGAACAGCCTGACGCCGGTGGTGACCTTCCTGCCGTTCCGCATGAGTGGCGCGATTCTGGCATTGACCAGTCTCGACTTTCTCGGGCTGGGCGTGCCGCCGTCGACACCCAGCCTCGGTGAACTGCTGGCACAAGGCAAGAATAATCTTGATGCGTGGTGGATTGCGGTTTCGACCTTCGTTGTGCTGACGGTGACGCTGCTGTTGCTGACCAATATCGGCGACGCACTGCGCAATGCGCTGGATGTACGGAGGAAAGCATGAGCCTGCTCGACATCCAGAACCTGCGGATAAAGTTCGGCGCCGCCACGGTGGTCGATGGCGTCAGCTTGTCGATCGCGCCGGGCGAGAAATTTGCGCTGGTCGGCGAATCGGGTTCCGGCAAGACCGTTACCGCGCTGGCTATCCTGCAGCTCAGTCAGGATGCGTCATACGAAGGGCGTGTCCTGTTCGAGGGTGAAGATATCCTGCAAAAATCCGAAGCGGCGATGCGGGGTGTGCGCGGCAAGGATGTGGCGATGATTTTCCAGGAGCCGATGACGGCACTGAATCCATTGTTCACCATTGGCAATCAGATAGCCGAAGTGTTGATGCTGCATGAAGGCCTCAGCGCCAGGGCCGCCGCACAGCGCACGGTGCAGTTGCTGGAGAAGACCGGCATCCCGGAACCCGCACGCAGGGCGCTGGCTTACCCGCACCAGTTATCCGGCGGTCAGCGTCAGCGGGCGATGATTGCGATGGCGCTAGCCTGCAAGCCGAAATTGCTGATCGCGGACGAGCCGACCACCGCGCTCGATGTCACGATCCAGGTGCAGATCGTCGAGCTGCTGAATCAGCTGCAGCGCGAAGAGAACATGGCGGTCCTGATGATCACGCATGACCTGAACCTGGTGCGGCATTTTGCCGACCGCGTCGGTGTGATGGAAAAGGGATTGCTGATCGAAACCGCGAAGACGGCCGATTTGTTTGCGAATCCGCGCGAGCCCTATACCCGCAAGCTTCTTGCCAGCCACCCGGATCGCATCGTCGGTCCGGTTGCGGGCAGCGACCGCGACTTGCTCACCGCCGAGAAATTGCGGTGCACGTTTTCAATCAAGCAGGGCTGGTTCAAGAAGAGGGAATTTGTCGCCGTTGACGATGTTGACTTGCAGCTCAGGCCCGGCGAGACGCTGGGCATCGTCGGCGAATCCGGTTCGGGCAAATCGACGCTGGGCATGGCGTTGCTGCGCCTGTCGGCGGCAAACGTGAGCGGCCGCATCAGCTTCAGGCAGCAGCCGATCAGCGACATGGACAGCGCCGCCTTGCGGCCGCTGCGCGCGAAGATGCAGGTCGTGTTCCAGGACCCGTTCGCCTCGCTGTCGCCGCGTCGCACGATCGAGCAGATCGTGGTCGAGGGACTGGCCCTGCATCAGCCGAATCTGGGAAAGCATGGACTGCGCAAGGCTGTCGCCGATGGATTGGCCGAGGTCGGCCTGTCGGCGGACATGATGACACGTTATCCGCATGAATTTTCCGGCGGGCAGAGGCAGCGGATTGCGATTGCGCGTGCGCTGGTGCTGAAGCCGGATCTGATTCTGCTCGATGAGCCGACGTCTTCCCTCGATGTGTCGGTGCAGCAGCAGGTGCTGCTGCTGTTAGCTGACTTGCAGGCCAAATACGGGATTGCCTATGTCTTCATCAGCCATGATCTGGCAGTGATCCGGGCAATGGCGCATCGGGTGCTGGTGATGAAGGATGGGAAAGTGGTGGAGAGCGGCGTGACCGGGGAAGTGCTGACCAATCCGGTACAGGCCTATACCAGGCGCTTGCTGGCGGCGGCGACCTATGCCGTGGATGGGCTGGATGTGGTCGAGCCCTGACTCGACCGCTTTACGCTCGACTTTATCCATTCAGCTCGGATAACAAAACGAATCGATAAAACGATCCACCAAAGCGCGCGGAATTTTTATCATGTCGGTTGATTCAGGGAGCTTGGGATATCGACGTTCTTCCCGTGCCAGCGGGTTATGGATTCCCGCTTTCGCGCACTGCTGTCCGGAATAATTTTC
>JAZKDW010000032.1:0-63550 GCA_040387375.1 Pseudomonadota bacterium | reverse complement strand
AGGGGTGCCTATTCACATGAAATCGTCAAGAAGATTATTCCGGACAGCAGTGCGCTTTCGCGGGAATGACGGTGGTAATTGATACGACCTCCACTCTTACCACCGTCGTTCCCGCGCAGGCGGGAACCCAGAGTGAGCTAGCATCACGATGTCATCACACATATCCCGTAACGCCTGACATCGAAAACAATATTTACGATTGCCACGGAAGCGCTTAGCGAAGAAAAACAAACCGCACAAAAACCTCTCAATCCAACATCCGACCAACCTCACTGTCGCAAAACATCCGGCCTTCCTGCAAACAATCACACAATCGCCGATAAACCATTTCCAGGTTCTCTCTCGAATAATCCCCATTGACCGCCCGCAAAATCCGCCGGGCCAACGGTCCCTGATCCAGCATGATCTGCAGCGGTTCGCGCCACAGGGGCAGCAGCGTTTCGTTATCAATCAGATGCCGCCACAACTCACGCGCAGTGCATCGGCCGCCGGTATAACCAAGCAAGGTCAGGTACTCGTCATTGTCGATTACCGCCTCGTCCGCGTGCCGTATGCAGGCCAGCAGTATCTCCGACAGCACATCGGTATCGATCGCCTGTTGCGGCGCCAGCGCATGTTCCCCCGCTTCGTACAAGGCGGCGACCAGCGTTATCACCGCCGCCGCAATCGCCAGGTCCGCTTGCGGACATTCCTGCGTATCAATGACGCGGATTTCAATCGCATCGCGCTCAAAGCGGGCTATCGCACCGCGCGAATTGAGCCATTCGTGCCGCAGCAGATGCCCGGGATCGTGGGGGCCTATGGCGTCATACATCGGCGCGAGTATCTTGCTTTCATATTCCACGCGGCCAGACACGGTTTCGGGCACCACCTTGCCGGCGATCGCGTCGAACGGCTGTGCATTGCCGCGGTAGGCTTCCATCCGGAAGTCGGCAAATCCCGTGTCGCGACCGTCGGCTATCGGCGAACTCGCGGCCAGTGCCGGCAGGATCGGCAACACCAGCCGGATCGCCGCATGCAGATGGGCAAATTGGGTGTCACCGGCGAACGGCAGGTTGATGTGCATGCTTTGCAGGTTGGCCCAGCCGTGGCTGCGGCAGTCGAAGATGCGGCCATAGGCCGCATACAAGTCGGCATTGTCATGCGGCCAGAGCTGCATCTCGCGGCGCGGGTCCATCCACGGATGCATGGCGCCGGGCATCAGCCGCGCACCATACGGCGCAAGCATGCGGTTTAGGAAACGGATTTCGGACTGAAATGCCGCCGGCAATTTTTCCAGATCGGCGGTCGGCTGCAGGTTCTTGATCTCGATTACATGCAGCACCATCTCATTGGACCATCCCAGCTTGCCGCGGTCGACCGACGAGAACTCGGGTTCCGTCGTGGCGGCGCGCAATACCCGGTCGGCGATCGGCAGCGGCGACAGATGTGTCTGCTCGACGATCATGTATTCAAGCTCGATGCCGTAGCCGGCGAAGGCGGGCAGAGGGGCTGACTCGGCGCTCATGCGAGCATGTCCTTTCGTTCGTCGATCCGCTTGCGCAATACACCCATTACTTCCCGGTACAGCGCATCCTTCAGCACGCCATCTTCATTGCCGGCGTCGACGTTCGGATTGTCGTTGATCTCGATGATGTAACAGTGATTGCCACGCTGCTTCAGATCGACGCCGTAGAAGCCGTCGCCTACCAGATTGGCGGCGCGCAACGCGAGGTCGATGACTTCCGCCGGCGCATCGCTGATTGCCAGCGCTTCCGAGCGCCCCTCGCACACTTCGCGATCCTGCTCGTGCTTGACGATCTGCCAATGGCCGGGGACCATGTGGTACTTGCAGACAAACAGCGGTCGACGGTCGAGGATGCCGATGCGCCAGTCGAATTCAGTAGGCATGTATTCTTGCGCCAGCACCAGTTCCGAGTGCGCGAAAAATTGATGCGCTTTGTCCAGCAGCTCCTGTTCCGAACGCACTTTTTCGACACCGAGGGAAAATGCGCCATCCGGCAGTTTCAGGATGCATGGCAGGCCCAGGGCAGGGATGACCTGTTCGAGATTGTCGCGATGGACCATCATCGTTTTTGGCATCGGGATGTGGTTCCGGTTTAACAGCTCGGTCATGAAAACCTTGTTGCCGCACTTGAGGATGGAATCACAATCGTCCAGCACCACCATCCCGGCAACGGCGGCCTGGCGCGCCATCTGGTAGGTGTAATGATGGATATTGGTGGTGTCGCGAATGAACAGCGCGTCGAATTCCGTGACCCGGCCGGCATCGGCTTCGGTGATCAGTTCGGAACGCATGCCGGCCGCTTCGGCCGCTTCCTGGAATTTTTGTATTGCCGCCGGATTGGATGGCAGCACCCGCGCGCCGGGAGTGCGCAGAAGGGCAAGCGCAGGCTTGGGTGTGCCGGAGCGATGCGGACTGAGGCTGTCCGCCGCGGCTTGCGCAACGGTCGGCAGTCGCTCAGGCGTGATCTCGCCGAGATGGAGCGAGCGCACGCCATGCAACTGCCAGTGGCCCTGCTGGCGTTCGAAACTGGCAAGCAGCAATGGTACCCGCAACAGCTTGAACAACTGTTCGCTCAGCTGCCTTAAATGCGGCTCTGCATTGCGGCCGAAGTAAATGGCCAGTTCGACGCTGGCTGCATCGACCTCCGCAAGGCTGGCCTGGATCAAGTCATTCAGGCTGTCGGCCAGCGACTGCACCAGGGTGGCGGACTGCATGTCTTCAATCGCCTTTACATCCGGCATGGGCTGATGGCCGCGTGCGTCGGCCAGCATCGAGACGTAGTAGCCACGACTCTGGTAGCGCCAGGATTGGCATAGATTGAATACCCTGGTGCCGGCGCAATCGGCGTAAGCGGGATCGCTCAGGTAGAGACGGGCGGGCACGACTTTTACCCCGCGAATCTCGAATGGCCAATCGCGACGTTTGTTGACAATGAAAAGATTGTTCATGGAGGATTTGGTTGCGAGCGGTTCCGCGGGTGGATGATCAGCATATTGGCATCGTGGGTAACGATTCCCAGCAGGATTGCACCGATCACGCGGTCGATACTGATCCAGTATTCATGCGTACTGCCGTAGGGATGTTTTTGATAGGGGTCGAGCACCAGCACTTTCCGCCGGCTCGGGTCGTATCCCGCGATCACCACAAAATGCCCGGCTGGCACGCCGCGGATGTCGTCGGGATCGTCGTTCGGCCCGTATTCGCGCGGCGTTCTGTATAAAAATGTCGAACTGAGGCCGGTGATCACCGGCAGCTTGCGGCGCAACAGACCATGGATCAGGCCACGCGATAAATCCTTGAGCCGCAAACGCCCGCCCAGATCCAGGAACTCGCGATAACCGATGCTCGCCTGCCGCAGGCGGGAGTCCTGTTTTACATCGCGCTGCAGTTCCAGGCGGGCGCCAATATTGACGCCAGGGCTGAACCAGGAAGGGTCGAACACATTCAGGTTGTAAGTGTAAATGGTGGCGCGATAGCCTTTGCGCAGTGCATCGCAGGCGAGGAAGACGGCAAATGTGCCGCCCAGTTCAAACCTGCCGGTGCGGGCCACGACGTCCGAAAGCGATTCATGGTCTCCCCAAAAGCGATACACCGCATGCAGGCACGTCGGGCCGCAGGTGGTCTCGTCAGGCTGCGGCATTATTTGTATCGGCAGACGAATCGGCAAACGCAAGGTGGCTGCCTTGACTTCTGCAGGCAAGCGCCTTCTATCCGTATCACTTCTGATCATGTAAACCATTTTCGATCCGACGGCATCCGCAAGCACGTTCACATCCCATCAGCAGGTGTGAGTTTTCCATTGAATAGCAATGTGATTGAGCAGCGGGTGTTGCATAGGTTCCCCTTCTTTCTACAATAATCGGAAGGGGAACCCGTCATGCAAATTTAATTCTTCGCCTTGTCGGCTGCGTTCTGGACTTTTTCACCGCCGCGTTCAACATCCTTGCCGAAGCCCTTGAATGTATTGCAGGCAGTCAGGCCGGTAGTGAAAACGAGTACGCTTAATATTGCGATCAGTTTTTTCATGATATTTCCCTTCGAGGTTTGCACTTTGTAAATTGCGTTTTTCTACTCTTCCTGCCAGCCCGTACTGTCATTGACCGTAACGAGTATTCCCGGCATTCTTTCTTATAGACTTGCAACCTTTGTAAAAATTCCAATTCTTTTGAACAAAAGGCAAATTTTTTTTAGGTATTTAAAAAATATTTCTATGTGTTAATAGTCAGGCAGTGCGCAACCGGTTCCGCAGCAATATAAAACGATGAGAACTGTCCCCGTCACAGGCAGGGGGAAGCGTCACGAAAGTTGCCCTGGCCGGGCCGACAAGTGTGATGGCTGTGGAAGGGAGCTACCGATAGGCAGCCCGCAATCAGGGCCGCCAGTGAGAATTGCGCCGGGCAGGAAGAATTAGCGTCGGCCCGGCCGGCGTTGCCGCAAAAAGGCAGCGGCTGCGGAAAAAATATTGGTGGCCATGCGCAGCTTCGTCGGATCGCGCAACAGCATTGCCGCCATGCCCGCAAGACTGCGCACCATCGGTGCACGCAGTGCCGCAGGCCGTATCCGGCGGCGCGAGCTGACGATCACTACCAGCGAGGCGACGGCGAGTGCTGAAAGATAGGGATGGTCCAGGATCCAGCGGACTGTTGTACTGCGCGGAAAGCTGTCATGCGCCAGCAGATCGGTGCGGCTGTCCGGCGCATGATGTGCGGCGGCCGCATCCGGATTCAACATCCGCCGGTACATATCGCGGCTTGAATCGATCTGCGCCAGCAGGGCACGCCTTTCATCTTCCAGGGAGGGCGCATGTCTCATATGCTCTCTTTCACGAGTTCGATATCCTGCTTCAGTTCATTGCGCAGCGTGCTGAAAGTTGATTCCGATGGCGTATGCCTGCGGCTGAAAAAAAGGCCGAGACCTGCCACGACAACATACAGCGCGACCACTCCCCAGGCCGCTCCAGTGCGATAGGGCGAGTCCCAAAAGGTCAGGATGATGGCGACGCCGATAAAAATCACTGCCAGGATCGCGAAAAAAATGGCCGCTGCATAGCCGATCATGCGCATCGCGATTTCACGGCCATGCAGCTTTATTTCGATCCCGATCAACTCGAGGTACACACCGACCCGTTCCAGGGCGATGTGGGATAGCAGCCTGGACTTCTTTAAGGTTTCAAACACCGTGCTGTTTCCAAGAGAGAATGGTTGGCCAGAGGCGGATGATGCATCTTAATGACGCCGCAGGACCGAGCCCAGCACAAGGCCGACACCGGTGGCAATTGCCAGCGCCTGCAATGGCCGGTCCTTCACATAGTCGGTGGTGACCTCGACGCCGTGATTGAATTGCTGGCTGGCCTGATCGGCCATTCCTTTGGCCGCATATCGCATCGATCGGTATTTGGCCAGCAGCCGGTCGCGTGCCTCGGACAGCTCGCGGTCGGTCAGCGTCGATGCCCGCGACAGCAGCGTGTCGAGGTCGCTTTTCAGGTTGCTCAGTTCGGTCCGCACGGCTTCGCCTGTCCGCTGGCCGGAGGTTTGACTGCCGCTGTAGCCGCTTTGATAGGTACTGCCGGTACGAGCGGTGGATTCGCTTGTGCTCATGCCGCTTTCAGTTGTACCGGATGGGAAATTAGTGCTCATTTGATTCTCCTTGGTAGGTCTGGACCATGAATGCCAACACTGCCTTGTCAGGGCCATGCATACTGGCCCCGAAAACAGCATCGGATCCTTCTCGACAGGAAATGTCGATTGCGTATGCCTTGGTTTGCAAGGGATGTGCCAGCCTGCAAATGCCAGCTTGCATGCCCGGTACAAGCACTTCCCGTAAAAGTGCCGGCCATGTTTCCTGCGCATTTTTTCTGCATTTACGCGTAAAATTTTCATGCAGCGGGCACATGGCTGCATGTGCCTGTTTGCCTGCCATTGGCACAGAGGTTGCGTCCGCGTGACGCTTGACGGACCACTAGGTACATGACGTGCCCAGGCGTTGTCGCCCGCTTGTCCTGTCATGCAACGCGGCACTGGAGATTGTGATGAGCACACTTGAACGTCCGGCATTGCAGACCTGTATCGACCTCTGCCAAAAGTGTCATAACCTCTGTCTTGCCAGCGCGATGAATCGCTGCCTTGAAGCAGGTGGCAAGAATGTGGAGCCGGGTCACTTCCGGCTGTTGGTGGATTGCGCCGCGGCGTGCCAGGCGACAGCCGATTTCATGCTGCGGCAATCGGAGTTCCATGAACAGTCATGCCTTGATTGCGCCACGCTGTGCGATTATTGCGCGCATAGCTGCCGACAGGTCGGGGGCATGAGCGATGTCGCGGACATGTGCCGCGAGTGCGCCGACAGCTGCCACCAGATGGCGCTGGCGACGGCCTGAGCCTGTTTTTCATCGCGGAGGAAGGGAATGACACGCAAGACGCCGATTGAGCGTTACCGCAACATCGGAATTTCGGCGCACATTGACGCCGGCAAAACCACGATCACCGAACGCATCCTGTACTACGCCGGGGTCAGCCACAAGCTGGGTGAAGTGCATGAGGGCGCCGCCACCATGGACTGGATGGAGCAGGAGCAGGAGCGCGGCATCACGATCACGTCGGCGGCGACGACGATATTCTGGAAGGGCATGGACGGCGCGATTTCCGAGCACCACATCAATATCATCGACACGCCGGGCCATGTCGACTTCACCATCGAGGTCGAGCGTTCGATGCGTGTGCTGGATGGCGCGCTGATGGTGTACGACGCGGTCGCCGGCGTGCAGCCGCAATCGGAAACCGTATGGCGCCAGGCGGACAAGTATCAGGTGCCGCGTCTCGGCTTCGTCAACAAGATGGATCGGGTCGGCGCAGATTTCTTGCGCGTCTGCCGGCAGCTGCGCGAGCGATTTGGCGCCAGCGCGGTGCCGGTCCAGATTCCGCTCGGTGCGGAAGCGGATTTTACCGGCGTGGTGGATCTGGTGACGATGCAGGCGATCGTGTGGGATGAGGCATCGCAGGGCGTACGATTCAGCGTCACGGCGATACCCGATCACTTGCAGGCGGCGGCAGCGGAGTGGCGCGACAACCTGCTGGCGGCGGTGGCCGACACCTCGGATCCGCTGATGGAAAAATATTTGTCTGGCGGAGCGTTTGCCACCGAAGAAATCAGGCAGGCGCTGCGCCAGCGAACGATCGCGGGCGAGATCGTGCCGATGCTGTGCGGCGCGGCGTTCAGGAACAAGGGTGTGCAGCCGCTGTTGGACGCGGTGATCCATTACCTGCCTTCGCCGGCGGATGTGCCGCCGGTGCGCGGCGAAGCGGAAGATGGCACGGTGGTCGAACGCCGCCCCGCGGACGATGAAAAATTCGCCGCGCTGGCGTTCAAGATCATGAGCGATCCGTTCGTCGGCCAGCTGATATTCATTCGCTGTTATTCCGGTGTGGTGCGATCCGGCGATCTGGTCTGCAACCCGGCCAGGGGCAGGAAGGAGCGCATCGGCCGCCTGTTGCAAATGCATGCCAACCACCGCGAGGAAATCAGGGAAGTGCGTGCCGGCGACATCGCCGCGGCAGTGGGGTTGAAGGAGGCCGTAACCGGCGACACCTTGTGCGATCCGGAGGCGGTGCTGGTGCTGGAACGCATCCGGTTTCCGGAGCCGGTGATTTCACAAGCGGTCGAGCCGAAGACCCGGGCCGACCAGGAAAAGATGCGCATCGCGCTCGGCCGCCTGGCACAGGAGGATCCGTCGTTTCACGTGCGCACCGATGAAGAGTCGGGGCAGACCATCATCGCCGGCATGGGCGAACTGCACCTGGACATCCTGGTCGACCGGCTGCGTCGCGAATTCGGTGTTGCGGCCACCGTCGGCCGGCCGCAAGTTGCCTACCGTGAAACCATCCGCGATGCCTGTGACGAGGTGGAAGGCAAGTTCATCAAGCAGTCCGGCGGCCATGGCCAGTACGGTCATGTGGTGCTCAGCCTGGCGCCGCGGGAAGCGGGCGAGGGGATTGATTTTGTCGACGCGATCAAGGGCGGCGTGGTGCCGCGCGAATTTATTCCGGCGGTCGAGAAGGGCGTGCGCGACACCATGCAGGCCGGCGTGCTGGCAGGTTATCCGGTGGTCGACGTCAGGGTGACGCTGGTGTCCGGTTCGTATCATGAAGTGGACTCGAGCGAAAACGCATTCCGCATGGCAGCCTCGATCGCATTCCGCGAGGGCATGCGTCGTGCAGTCCCGGTATTGCTGGAGCCGGTGATGGCAGTCGAGGTGGAGACGCCGGAAGAATTCATGGGACATGTGATCGGCGACCTGTCGGCGCGGCGGGGCAGCATTCATGGGCTGGATGATGTGGCCGGCTTTGGCAAGATCATCCGCGCGGAGGTGCCGCTGGCCGAGATGTTCGGGTATGCGACGGTGCTGCGGTCGCTGACGCAGGGGGGGGCTGTGTTTACGATGGAATTCACGCATTATGCGGGGGTGCCGCGAGACAGGGGCGCGACCGGGGGCGTGACGTCGATGGCTTGATGTAAGGCTCAGGGTCAGACTCGACATACATGTCACGTTCGGTCCAGTCGAGGTGAATTAATGAGGTTTCTGCGAGCCGATATTCATGGCCGAACGCGCGTCTGTCCGAAATAATTCATCATTTTTCGGACAAGCTCTTGCTTCACGTCCGAAAAAGTTATATAAATATCGGACAGGAGGGGCAATGTCCGAACTTAAATCCCACATCGCTGCGTTGATCCAAGGGGCAGAACCCGGTCAAGTCTGGGTGCCAACTGACTTTGCGCACTTGGGTGGTCGTGATGCCATAGACAAGACCCTGCAGCGCATGGTCCATGGTGGAGAGTTGCGTCGAATCGACAGAGGCCTATACGACACGCCCAAACTCAACAACCTGACCAAGCGTCCCACAACCCCGGACTACCGCGCAGTGGCGGAAGCCATTGCCAGGCGAGACCAACTGCGCTTGCTGGTGGACGGCATGACCGCTGCCAATGACCTTGGACTGACCGATGCGGTACCGGCTCGCGTCACCATCCATACCGATACCCGCCGCCGCGCAGTTCAACTAGACAAGCTCACGATCGAGTTCAAGCAGACAGCCCCCAGCCGTCTCTACTGGGCGGGACGTCCGGCCATGCGTATCGTACAGGCGCTGCACTGGTTGAAAGACACATTGAATTCGGAACGTTCTTCTATCCTGAGCAAGCTGACCAAAGTGCTGGCGGACCCTGTTCACGGCGCTGCGATCCGCCAAGATCTGCTTGATGGCTTCAACGTGTTACCGGCGTGGATGCAAAGCTTGGTCCGTGAACTCCCCGGATGTGACCCGCTGCCTGCATCGACCGCGACACGTCAATCTACTCGGGCGGAAAAGCCACCGTCTGTGCGACGCCGCTCGGCCAAACACGTGGAGGTCCGTTGAATCCAGCATTCCAAACCGTCATCACCGCCGGCGATGCTGAGCGGCGAGACTTGTTTCTCGGTGCGGCGGCCCGCCTCGGTACAGCCGTCCAAAACGTCGAAAAGGATTTCTGGGTCTGCTGGACACTAGATGTGCTGTTCAACGGTCTGGAGGTTGGTGGACCTCGCTTGCTGTTCAAGGGCGATACCTCGCTTTCCAAGGCCTTCGGCCTGATCTCCCGCTTTTCCGAAGATATTGACATCACTGTTTTTCGCGATGATCTGGGGCAGGGAGCCGAGGTTGCCGACCTGGATGCGCTGAGCGGGAAGAAGCGCCGTGAACGTCTCGAAGCCATCCGCAACGCATGCCGGGCGTATATCGCAGGGCCGTTGAAAGCGCAGTTCGCTCACCTCGCGGCATCTGCCATTCCCGAAGACCGCTTTCGACTGGAGCCGGACCCCGACGATAAGGATGGTCAGGGCCTGCTGTTCTGGTATCCCGCAGTTACCGCCACCACGGACGATTACATTCGCTCTGCCGTCAAGATTGAGGCCGGAGCCAAATCTGCAATCGATCCGCATGTCGCGGCCTTCGTGACGCCGTTTGTCACAAAGGATCTGCCCGACCTGGACTTGACCGTGACAAATGTTATCACTGTGAAGCCCGAACGCACCTTCTGGGACAAGGTCATGATCTTGCACGGCCTTCGTCAGTGGCACGACCGTCGCGGCGAGCTAAGGCACGGTGGGCAACGCGTCTCGCGCCACTACTATGACATACATCAACTGATGCAGGCACCGTTAGCGACCGTATGGCAGAGCGATCACGCGCTGGCGATTGACTGCGCTCGCCACGCGAGGCTGTTCTTCGGCAGCACCGATTTGGGGCTCGATATTGCAGCGCCCGGCACGTTCACGTTGACGCCGAGCACTGCGATGCGTGATGCACTTGAAAGAGACTACGCAGCAATGGCAGGCATGGTCTTCGGCGACGTCCCGCGATTCGACGCCGTGCTGGACAGTGCAGAGCGCTTCGAGAAGATCGTCAATCAAGGCTCAGCGTCAGACTCGACATAACTTCGTCAGCGATGGCATTGCCATGGCTTCGGTGAAGATTCGTGATGTCACCGCAAGCGCTCCCACCGCTGCCGATGTTCATCCTGGTCATCGGCGTGGCGCAATTGAGACAATCATGCTGTTTCTCGCGCCGGTGGTTGTATCCTGCAAGTGGCAAGACATCAAGGTTGGCCTTGTCATACATTGGCAGGAAATAGGGACCGACTTGACATGCCTTCTTCTTTCGGATGGCGAAGGGGTTCGGACAGTGAAACAAGACGAGAATCTGATTAGCCGGTTCTGCAGAGCCAGGCGGATTATTTCCGGAACACTGACCATTCTCGCCGTTGGTGAACGGTATGTCGAATCTGATTTCATTTCCCCTCCCAGGAACCATAGCCTCCCCCAACGGCGCGGTGAATGATGCGGTATTTGAGAGGTGGATTGTGAGATGAAAAGTAGATCGATGTTGGTCCCTTTGGCCCCTTTGATTCTGATCAGGGTGGTGAAGGTAGTCCAAATTCTTCTTATGACAGCGAGCGTAGTACTTGCTTGCTTTTTTAGCGTATCTCTTGCTTCTATTTGCAATTTTTTTAATCAGCTGACGATTCGAGCCGACGACTGTCAATGGTTCTATTGGAAAACGCAAATTGCAATCGCCGCAGCGTTCTATTTGATTGCGATTCTGTTGGTCCTGCCGAATTTATTACGACGCTTTTCAGCGTCCGAGATATCCAGGTTTAAAAATACCCCATATGATTTATATAACGATCTGATTTTCAGAAGAGGGCTCATAGGCTCAACTTATTCGCTTGAGCGATATGAACCTGTCGCACCGCGGTTCGAAGCAAAAAATTTCTATGGCGCCGACGTTTATCTAAGACACGCCCATCTTACAAATAAAAAATACGTTTTGTTATTCATTTTAGGGGGCGTCCTAGTCCATATAATGGTTAGCCCTAGTGATTATTCAGCAAAAGGGATACTAATAAAATTTTGCGTAATTCATAGCGCAGGTTTCCTTGTCTACGAAGCTGCGTTGTATGTCCTTGCCATGCTATTAACATCCGGAGGAGAGAATAAAAATGAGTAAGTCCGATGTAGTGCCAGTTATAGTTAATGGAATAGTTCAAGGAATTAAGGATGCGGCGGCGCAAGGTCCTTCGGTGTCAACAAAGTTGGTAAATTGCCGAGTCAGGCATCTTAACCACTTCCGGGGGCGGGGGCCACACGATGTCACCCATACCAGTAACGCTGACTGGTTATCGCTTACACATCACCAAGTCATGTGAGGAGACAAGGCCAGCCGAAGAAGTAGCGCAGGCTGATTTTCACAACACTTATTTTCCTTTAGGGACGTCCCCAAATGTGCTGGACGCCACCCGGACAAGATGATTCCAGCAGGAGCGCAACAGGGTTGCGACGCCTGCCGGAGTCAGGGGGGCTGATGCGGTCGACAGCGTGAAGTTCGGATTGACGCCAAGGCGGTCGGCATCCTCGCAAGTCAATTCGCGATTGAGATTCCTCTTCAGGTCTTTCCACTTCAGGGTTCTGAAATAAGGCTGCCATTCCGGCGGCGCGATGAATTTGTAGCCGCGTTCTTCCTGCCACATTGGCACGACCTTGCCGCGCAACTGGGCCGATACCGCAGCGGCCTGAAGAAGCTCGATGATTTCAAATCTATCGCTCTCGGAACGATCGCCGAAGGATGTCGCCATAGGGATGATGATGATGTTGATGCCCTGTTCCTTGATATGGGCAATTTTGAACGTTGCCAAGTTGATTCCTTCCATGAAGCTAAGTCTGCGCCACCGCGAGCCAGGCTAAAAAAATGGCTACTGGCAGAAGCGAGTAGCCATATTATTTTCCGACCGAATTCTGATGCCGGATGCATCGCGCGATTCTATCAGGCTCGCCCTGCTTGCGCGTCGGCTACTTACGACCTTGAGACGTAGCTTGCCCTTTGAAGCATTGCCTGGAGCAAGCGGCGTGTCATCCGTGTAAGTAATAGCGGGGTAACTGGATCCGACCTGGCATCCCTTCGTCAGTGATGGCATTGCCATTGTTTTCGTGAAGATCAGGATCTGGCATTGCTGCGCTTCGACTCGCAGCAAGCGCGTGTATGGCATAGTATGCCAATACACCGCTTTTAATAGTGAGGTTCCCATGCCAACCAGAAATGTCGTCCTTACCGATCATCAAGCACACTTTGTTGAGCAGCTTGTGACATCCGGGCGATATCAGAACGCAAGCGAAGTATTGCGCGAAGGATTGCGCCTGGTGGAACGCCGTGAATCAGAAGACGACGTGCGGCTGGCCGTCTTGCGTGAAGCGGCGCGGATTGGCATCGCTGACTTGGACGCAGGGGCGTTCCGCAGTTTTGACTCGACGGACAGGCTCGGTCAACATCTGGCGACGCTGACTTCCGAAGTGCTTGGCGCCAAGTCACCCTACGGTGCGGGGAGATTCCGGGACTATTCGTCTTTCGGCTGCTGCCGAAACGGACTATCGTCAAATTCTGCGCTGGACGACGGATAACTTTGGTCCGGCGCAAGCGCTGATTTATGCCGACACCATGTCATCCGCGCTGAAAGAGCTAAGCGCCGGCCCGGCGATTCCTGGCGTCAAAGAGCGCAGCGAAATCGGCGCACATATCTGGACGCTTCATATTGCTCGAAATAGTCGCAAAGACCGGCACTTCGTTCTGTTTCGAGTGAGCAGCTTCGAGGAACGCGAGGTCATTGATGTGCTGCGGCTACTGCACGACAGCATGGATCTGGAACGCCACGTGCCGCCTGCCGCCGACTGAACTCGGACAATAACATTGGCCGAAAAGCTGATGACAGCATAGGGCTCCTGGAAGATCCCAGTACCTCAGTTTGAGCATCCATACACGTTCGCCAGCTAAAGGGCGTGCGGCTAAACATCAGCATTATCATCCCCCGGCCATTTTCCCCGGCCCATTTGATCATTTCGGGAACGCGGGCAATCCCGCCTTCATCTAATGTCGTATCACCGCCGAAAAAGCCAGAGAGACCGAGACGCCATGCTGCCAGCAACGACCAAAGCCATCCTCATCGACCTGTCCGACGCAGAACTCGCGCAGCGAATCGCCGCTCACGATCATCACGCGTTCGAGTTGCTGATGCGGCGCTACAACCAGAGCCTGTACCGTACTGCGCGCAGCATCCTCAAGGATGATGCCGAGGCGGAGGACATTGTGCAGGATGCCTATCTTCTGGCCTATCGCCGCATCGGTCAATTCCGCGGCGATGCAAAACTGTCGACCTGGCTGACGCGCATCGTCGTCAATGAGGCAATCGCAAAATCACGCAAGAGCAAGCGCCGGGCCGAGGTCATACGTTTGGATGGAGACATGGAATGGATTAACGAAGCCGCTGAGGTGGACATGGACGCAGGCGCACCAGAATCACCCGAGCTCGCCGCAATGCGGGGACAGGCGCGGCACCTGCTGGAAAAAACGATTGATCGGCTGCCCGATGCATTCCGTACCGTATTCGTGTTGCGTGCGGTAGAGGAAATGAGCAGTGAAGAAGTGGCGGTATGCCTTGATATCCCGGAAGCGACTGTACGCACGCGCTTCTTCCGTGCCCGTAGCCTTTTGCGCGAGGCGCTGGCGCGCGAAATGGACGGTGCTCTGGAGGATGCATTTTCGTTCGATGGCGAACGTTGCGATCGTATCGTCGCCGGGGTAATGGAGCGGCTCGGGAATTCCCATGCAGGCGATGCCTGACGGTTTACAACAACTACGCAAAGGAGAACCACCATGTCTTTTTTCACTCAAGCCTACGATGCCGCCGACAATCCCCGCCGCCTGTTCCTGGGGAAGTCGGGCCTGCTGTTATCAGGCGCCGCAGTTGCATTGCTTGCCGGCCAGGATGCACTGGCGGCAAAAGGCGGCGCAGCCGCAAGCTCGGACGTGCGCATACTGAACACGGCGCTCGGCGCCGAACTGGAGGCGATTGCTGCCTACCAGCTCGGGGCAGAGAGCGGGCTGCTGCAAAAGCCGGTGCTTGACCTGGCCGTCACATTCCAGGGCCACCACAAGGAACATGCGGATGTCCTCTCCAAAACGATCATGAAGCTGGGAGGCAATCCGGTGGCGGCAAAGGCCAAATATGTTTTTCCGACCGATACGCTGAAGACCCAGTCCGACGTGCTGCGTTTTGCCGCCACGCTGGAAAAAGGCGCTGTCAGTGCCTATCTCGGCGCCGTGCCGCTCTTCGGCAACCGCGATCTCGCCAAGGCCGCCGCCAGCATCCTCGGTGACGAAGCGATGCATTGGGCGATCCTGCGCAATGCGCTGGGTGAAACGCCGGTGCCTTCCGCCTTCATGTCCTGAACCATGCGTGCACTCATGCGCTCACTGACGGGGGCCGTGCTCGCGCTCGCGGCGGGCATGACGCTGGGGGCACCAAAGGACGCCGCACCGCCGGCGAACATCAAGGTCGGCGAGGCGGTTTATTCACGCTGTCTCGCCTGCCATGCGCTGGCCTACGACCGTACCGGCCCCAGGCATTGCGGCCTGTTCGGCCGCCGTGCCGGCAGCGTGGCAGGTTTTTCCCATTCGGACGCGATGAAACGTTCGGGGATTGTGTGGAGCGAGAAGACGCTCGACCGATTCCTGCTTAGTCCAACTAAAACCGTGCCCGGAACCAGCATGGGTTACGCCGGTGTCACTGATGGCAATGAACGTGCGGCGCTGATTGCCTATCTGCGGCAGGCGAACGGTTCTGCGGAATGCAGCACTCGGCTCAATCGCTGATATCCGCCGGCAACGATCGACCCCGCGGATCGGGCCCGGACCACTCCCTCTCTATAAAATTTATTTGGTCATGCCACATCAATTGACAGGCCAAAAATTCTCCCCTATTCTTTTTGCGACTTGACTGATACGAGGCAAGCGCCTCGTTCAACAAGCAAGCAAGAAGCCGGTGCACGCCGGCCCCCGAGATTGGCCCACAGGTCCGCTCGCAAACCAGCAAGGGAAGTTCGTGATGCGTAAAGTAGCGGTCATCGGCGCGGGAGCAGCAGGCTTGTGTGCGGCCAAACATCTGACGGGCAAGGGCGTCGACGTTGTCGTCTACGAACTGGGCTCGCGCATCGGCGGACTCTGGGTCTACGAAAATGATAACGGGCTGAGCCCTGCCTACCTGTCTCTGCACGTCAATTCGGAAAACAAGGTGACGGCTTACAAGGACTTCCCGTTTCCCGAATCGGCGCCGCTCTATCCCGATCATGCGCAGATGGCCGCGTACCTGGAGGCCTATGCCGACCGCTTCGATATCCGCTCGCGCATCCGCTTTCATTCCAAAGTGGCGGCGGTGGAGCCGACCACGGACGGCGGCTGGATCGTGCGGCTGGCGCAGGGATCGGAGGAGCGTTTCGACGCCGTGGTGGTCGCCTCGGGGCATCAGGGAGTAGCCAGTCATCCGCCCTTCGCGAAGGATTTCAGCGGCGAATACCTGCACTCGCACAGCTATCGCGTGCCGGAGCGATTCAAGGGCAAACATGTTCTTGTCATCGGCGCCGGCAATAGCGCCTGCGACATTGCGGCCGACATCTGCACCGTCACCGCATCGGCCACGATGGCGGCACGTTCGCCGGTGCTGCTGATGCCGCGCATGTTCCTTGGTGTGCCGACCTCGCGCGTGCTGGCCAGGGTCGAGAAGCCATGGATGCCATGGCCGATACGCCGCTGGTGCCGCGAGACCATCGCGCGCATGGCGCACGGCCGCATGGAACAATGGGGTTTCGTGACGCCGAAGACACGCACCCATCCGGCCGGACATCATCTGCTGATAGGCCATTTCATCTGGAACCGGATCACGGCCAAACCCGGCATCAAATCGGTCAGCGGCGATACCGTGCATTTTGTAGACGGCTCGAGCAAACGTTTCGATGTGATGATCGCCGCTACCGGTTATGAGGTCGACCTGCCGTTCCTGAGCGCGGAACTGTCGCCGGTTAGCGGCCGCTGGCTTGACCTTTATCACCGGGTGGTCAAGCCCGGGGTGCCGGGCCTGTATTTCATCGGATTTTTCAACGCCAGCGGCGGCGGCAATATCCGGATGATGGATGACCAGGCGGAATGGATGGCGGCGCTGGCAGTGAATGAACTCGGCCTGCCGGCACGCGAGGAGATGGAGCGGGCGATTCGGAACGAGCGCGACACGATTACCAGGCTATATCCGGACAGCCCACGTTATGGCCTTGAATTCGACCCGCGCGCCTATCGCGCCGCGCTGGCGGCTGAAATGCGGCGCGGCGCAAAGGACCGGCCCGCGCGTGCTTCGTGATGGCTGTGCGCAAAGATGTTGGCAATTATCGTCAGGGTCCTCTGCGGAATCGATAAAAAATGGTAAAGTTTCCGCCCTTTCGCACCGTCAAATAGGTACCCGCAGTATCTGGCGCCTGACCGACTCCCCGGCGCCGATATTGGCGGACGAAAAATATGGAAAATGCAGGATGATAAATTGATCGAACAACCAGTCGCCGCACTGCAATGTGCTTACCTGCCTCTTCTGCATTTACAGGAAACCTTCCGGAAATCGCAACAAAATATCCTCGGCGCCGTATGTTTTAGCCCGGCACTGGATCAAACTATCGCCGGCCCCTCCGGTGCGCCATTGGCGCACGTGCCGAT
Organism: Pseudomonadota bacterium; assembly: GCA_040387375.1. Lineage (GTDB taxonomy): Bacteria > Pseudomonadota > Gammaproteobacteria > Burkholderiales > Burkholderiaceae_D > JAZKDW01. The sequence goes on along the minus strand of JAZKDW010000032.1, from coordinate 46,435 downwards.
GCCGTCCCTTGATCTGTCCGGCAACCAGGCTTCAACCTGCGAGGTCTGGGGGGCAGGCGGTACGTTCTCTTACGGACATCGCACCGGCGTGCGCTTCGGCCATAACGATGACATTCTTTTCGGCGTCATCCAGTTGCAGGAAGCCGGCTGCGATGCCGGCAAGACGCCTTTGCAGCAGGCCGGCGAGTCGGCTTACCGGTCGTTGTTCGAACTGCTCGACGAATTGCAATTCCCGCATATCCTGCGGATCTGGAATTACATGGCCGATATCAATGGCGTGAGCCATGGGATCGAACGCTACCGGCAGTTCAACGCCGGCCGGCATGACGGATTCCGGGCCAGCCGCCGCAATGTCACCGGCAGTGTGCCCGCGGCATCCGCGGTCGGATTCCGCGCCGGGCCGCTGACGATTTATTTCCTGGCCGGGCGTGGTGCGATGCCGGTGGCAGTTGAAAACCCGCGGCAGGTCAGCGCGTTTGCCTATCCCGCGGTATATGGTCCGCGCAGCCCGACGTTTTCGCGCGCATCTGTCGCGCGCCTGGGCGGCTCCGATGTGTTGTTCCTGTCCGGAACCGCCAGCATCGTCGGCCATGAAACAGTGCATGCAGGCGATGTGGTCGCGCAGACGCGCGAGACGATGGCCAATATCGTGGCGATGGTCGCTGAAGCCAGCCGGGTTGCGCCCCAGGCCGGGTTCACGCTCGCCGGCTTGTGTTACAAGGTTTATGTGCGCGATGAGGCAGACGCCGCCGCAATTCATCGCGAGTTGCGCCACATCCTTGGTCCGTCGGCGCGCCTGATGTTTCTTCTTGCCGATATCTGCCGCGCCGACCTGGCGATGGAAATCGAAGCGACCGCCGGATATCCGCTGCTGCCGGGCTGACATGCAGGACCATCCCGGCGCGTATCATGGCATTATTTGTGACAATGAATGCCAGGAGGTTCTACGGTTACAAGAGCGCAGATGACGGTTGGGGGGTACCGGACAGCGGCGTGGAGTGTGCTTGTCCTTGGCCTGTTGAGCGGCTGCGCCACCGGCCCGCTGCACGCGCCACCCCCGCCGATGGCGCAAACGTCCGCCGCATCCGCATGTCTCGACTGGTTCCGGCAACTCGACGACAGCATCGACCGCGCCGGCGTTCGTGATGCAGGCGCATTCAGGGTGCCGGAATTTCCTCATCTGCGCAGCGATCGTTTCCTGGCGTCGTTCCGTACCGGGGTCGCTGACAATCCGCCCGCATTCGCAAGCTGGGTAACGCGGCTGCGGACGCTCGATGCGGAGGCGCGGGCGTTTGAATTCCATAATCTTCCTGCGTCGGTTTTGCCGGACAGGCAGGCAGCGACGGATCGCACCCAGGCCTGTGCCGAGGTCCTGTCGAGGGAAATTCACGCTGCGCCGCAAGCACGCCACCGGTTGGCCGCGAATGCCGCCGTGCCTGATGATTATTCTGAATGGAAACGCATCGCCGGGCTGTACTGGCTGACGCGGATTCCTTTTTTCAGGGGTGTGGAAGCGTGGCAAACAAAGACTGAACGCGATTTCAGCGCCGCCGATTCCCGCCGCCTGCAAGCCGGCACGACCGTCACCTACACACCGGACACACCGCCGGCAGAGGCGCGCGCCATGGCGGCGATGCTGGAAAAAATGCCGAAGGATGCGCTCGGTGTGCCTATGCCCGGCGTTGAAGAAACCGCCATGCTGCTGCGCGCCCATGCGCCTGTGTTCGAGGTCGAAACCGCTGCCGCCTCCGACCGTATCGGTTCCCTCTACTGGGGCCAGGCCCCGGTACCGATGGTCGATATCACACGTCCGCAGGCCTACCAGCGGCTGGCCTTCACGCGCTACCGCGGCCAGACCCTGATTCAACTGGTCTACACCATCTGGTTTTCCGAGCGTCCCCGCACGGGCGCCCTGGACCTGCTCGGCGGTGCGCTCGACGGTGTTGTGCTGCGGGTGACGCTCGCGCCCGACGGTACGCCGCTGGTGGTTGACACGATCCATCCCTGCGGCTGTTACCACATGTTTTTTGCCACCGCGCTGGCCCGCGCTCGGCCGGCGCCGGCGCTGCTCACCGAGTGGGCATTCACGCCAGCATCCCTGCCGCTGCTCAGGCCGGCGCAGCGCATCGCCCTGCGCATCGAAAGCGGCACGCATTATGTCGTCGATGTGCGTGTCAGCAGGGGCGAGACAGGCACACGCTACCGCCTGGTGGACGACAACAGCTTGCGATCGTTGACTTTGCCGGACGGGCAGGGGCGCAGCGTTTTCGGCGCCGACGGCATCATTGCGGGCACCGAACGTGGTGAACGATTTGTCTTTTGGCCGATGGGCATCGATAATCCGGGCGCGATGCGGCAATGGGGACGGCAGCCGACCGCGTTCGTAGGGCGCCGCCATTTCGATGATGCCGACCTGATGGAAAAAAGATTCGAGTTCGATTTGACCGGAGCGGGCGCGCCGCGCGGCGATTGACCCGGTTCTCCGTCGTGCTGAAAAAAGTTGTCTTTGGTCAGACCAAACTAATTGACAGGCCAAAATTTCAAAGATATATTCAAATAAAAGTTGGACGGAAAAATGTTAGATCTCACACCTGTATTTGTCCCCAAAGCTGCCGACGTCCTCGCCGGAAACCTGCGCGAGCAGATTCTCCAGGGCGGTTTACGCGTGGGCACGGCACTTCCCAATGAACGCGACCTTGCCACCCAAGCCGGCCTGTCGCGCGCATCGGTGCGCGAGGCGCTGCGGATTCTTGAGAGTGAAGGCCTGATCGCCACCCGCACCGGGCGCAATGGCGGTTCCGAAGTCGTGCGGCCGAGCAGCGCCACGATTGAACGTTCGGTGGGTATCTTCATCCGCGGCCAGCGCATACGCGTCGAAGCGGTGCTGGAGACCCGCGAGGCGATCGAACCGCCGTCAGCCCGGCTGGCGGCATTGCACCGTACCGATGAAGACCTGGAAGAACTCGAAAAAAGCCATGCCAAACTGGAGCAGGCCTCCAGTGCCGACGATATTCCAGCCTTCCTGCAGGCCAATCTGGACTGGCATGTGCAAGTCGTGCGCGCCGGCCATAACGAATTGCTGATTGCATTCATTGCCGCGATTTCACAGTCTGTCTATGCGGCCACCGACCTCGAAGGTTTCAATTCAACCGATGGGCGCAATGCCGTGATCCGCGCGCATCGCCGCGTGATGGATGCCATCAGGGCGGGTGATGCCGAGGCCGCGGCGCGTCGCATGGGACGCCATGTGACGGCCTATGCCAGCGATGTGAAGCACAGTCCGGCGCCGAAGGCAGTGAAGCAGTAATTCAAGCGGTAAGACCCGGAACACGCAGCACCCATAAAACAAGCAGCCGGCAAAAAGCCGCACAGGAGACAAAATGGCAATCATCGCTGGTATCGACGTCGGTCATGTTCTTGCCGATCCCTATTTTCCGGGAAGTTTTAAGCGGGCACACGGCACTGCGGAATCTGTCAATGGTGCGCGGCCATGAGCCCGATCCGGCGCTTCGCCGCCAGTCTGGCCTTGACCGCCGGGGCGGCATTGATGCTGCCGGCGATGGCAGCGGATGTTTTCCCTGCCAAGCCGATCCGAATCGTCGTCCCCTTCGGTCCGGGCAGCGGCACTGATACCGCCACCCGCATCCTTGCCCAGCATCTGGGCACAGCGCTGAAGCAGAGCATCGTCACCGACAACCGTCCCGGCGCCAGCGGTGCAATTGCGGCGACCGCGGTGGCTCAGGCTGCTCCCGATGGTTATACGCTGCTGATGGGGACCAATTCGACGCATGGCGCCAACCCCGGCCTGATCGCCAGGATGGCATACGATCCGGTGCGCGACTTCGTGCCGGTCGGCCTGGTCGGCATCTTCTCCAGCTTTGTGGTCGTCAATCCGGCGCTGCCGGTGCGCACGATGGCGGAACTGGTCGCCTACGGCAAGGCCAATCCGAAAACATTGAGCTTCGCGGCCGGCAATACCTCCAGCCTGATCATGGGCGAGATGTTCAGCCGCGGTGCCGGCATCGAGATGCTGCGTGTGCCTTATACCGGCAATCCCGCCGGCATCCTGGACGTCATTGCCGGCCGGGTATCGGTCATGTTCCCGGACATCTCATCGAGCCTGACGCATGTAAAGTCAGGATCACTGCGCGCGCTGGCGGTCGTCACGATGGGCGAACGCAGTCCGCAGGCGCCGGAGCTGCCGACGGTGTCGGAAACGGTCTTGCCCGGCTTTAATTTCATCGGCTGGGTCGGCCTGTTTGCCCCGGCCGGCACACCGGCGCCAGTGGTGGCGCAACTGGCGGCGGAATTGCAAAAAGCCGTCCAGTTGCCCGAGGTCGGACAACGATTCCAGCAACTTGGCGCCGAGGCTAAATGGATGGGCCCGGCTGAATTCCGCACCTTTGTGGCTGGTGAAGTGGCGCGGCTGCCAAAGATTCTCAACGACATCGGCGTCAAACCGCAGTAGGCAGCATGCCACTCCATCCCGTGATCCAGGCGGCGCTCGCGTCCGCTGAGGGTGTGCCGCCCTACCATACCTTGCCGGTCGGGCAGGCGCGCGCGCAAGCGAAGAAAGGATATCCGCCGAAGCAGACGCCGGTGCCGGTCGATGCGGTGCGCGACTTTGCGATCCCAGGCCCGGCGGGCGCAATACCTGTGCGTGTCTATACACCGCCAGGAACGGGTCCCCATCCCATTCTGGTTTTTTTTCACGGCAGCGGTTTTGTGCTGCTCGACCTCGATACACATGACGATATCTGCAGGCGCTTGTGCAGCGGCGCGTCCTGCGTGGTGGTATCAGTGGATTATCGGCTCGCGCCTGAGAACAAATTTCCGGCCGGGCCGGACGACTGCCTGGCCGCAACGCGCTGGGTTGCCGCGTACGCGCAGGAGTTCGATGGCGATCCTGCGCGCATGGCGCTTGCGGGCGACAGTGCGGGAGGCTGTCTCGCTGCGGTGACCGCGCTGAGGAGTCGCGACGAAGGCGGTCCGTCTTTGCGCGGGCAGTTGCTGTTTTATCCCGTCACCGATTATCCCTCGGCGCCGACCGGTTCCTACCTTGCTTTCGGCGCCGGTTTCGGACTCACGCATGCCGGCATGCAGTGGTTCTGGGACCAGTACCTCGGTGATCCGTCGCACGCCAGTCATCCTCACGCATCGCCGCTGCGCACGGCATCACCCGCCGGACTGCCCAGCATCTGCGTGCTGACCGCCGAATACGATGTACTGCGCGATGAGGGACACGCTTACGCACACCGCCTGAACGAGGCAGGCGTCGCGGCAGTGACCCATTGTTATGCCGGAATGAACCATGGTTTCCTGAAATATGCGGGGGTCATCGACGAAGCCGGCGCTGCCATCGACGATGCATGCAAATGGCTCAAGAAAATTTTTTAAATAAAATCTCTTTGGTCTGACCAAATGAATTGACAGGCCAGAAATTCAAGTCTATATTTCACTCAGTCACTCCTTTGTCAGCGATCTGCACCCCGGCGCCGGAGGCACTGCAAGCGAAAACAAACAGCACGCGCAGCACCCATAAAACAAACATGACGGCACCAAGCCGGAGGAGACAAGATGGCAGGCATCGTTGGCATCGACGTCGGTGGCACGTTTACCGATTTGTACTATTCAGGCAATTCCGAAAGACCGCATCTGATTCTGAAAGTGCCGTCGACGCCGCAGGATCCATCGATCGGGCTGTTGAATGCCCTGCAGGCCGCCGGCCTGACACCGGACGAACTCGACGCCATCCTGCATGGCACCACCATCGCGACCAATGCCGTCATCGAACGGCGCGGCGCCAAATGCGCGCTGATCACCACCACCGGTTTCCGCGACATACTCGAACTCGGCCGGCGCGACCGTCCCAACATGTACGGCCTCGAAGGCACGCATGAGCCGCTGGTGCCGCGCGACCTGCGTTTCGAGGTCAAGGAACGCCTCGACTTCGAAGGCAAAGTACTGGTGCCGCTCGATGTCGAAGGCTTGCGCGCCATCGGCAACATGCTGAAAGAAACCGATGTCGAATCGGTGGTCATCGCCTTCCTCCACGCCTACGCCAACCCTGCGCACGAACTGCAGGCGCGCGACATCCTGGCCGAGATCAATCCGGCGTGGGAACTGGTCGCCGCTACCTCGGTGGTGCGCGAGTATTACGAATTCGAACGCACCAGCACGGCCGTGGTGCAGGGTTACCTGCAGCCGCTGGTGGCGCGTTATGCAAAAAACCTGGCGCGCCAGCTCAGCACCTGGGGATATGACCGCGATGTCGCCATCATGCAGTCGAATGGCGGCGTGGCGCCGCTGCGCCAGCTCGGCCAGCGTTCCGCCTACATCGTGCGCTCCGGCCCTGCGGCCGGCGTGATGGCGGCGGCGCGGCTGGCGGGTGAAGCCGGCTTCTCGCACATCATCACCGCCGACATGGGCGGCACCAGTTTCGACGTCGCCGTGGTGATCAACGGCGAACCGAAAGTGGCCGAGATTACCAACCTTGATTTCCGCATTCCGCTGCGGCTGCCGATGATCGACGTCCACACCATCGGCGCCGGCGGCGGCAGCATCGCTTACCAGGACCGCGGCGGCATGCTGCTGGTCGGACCGCGCAGCGCCGGTGCGGTGCCGGGGCCGGTTGCCTACCGGCGCGGCGGCACCGAACCGACCGTGACCGACGCCAACGTCGTGCTCGGCCGCATCAATCCCGGCAGCCTGATGAATGGCTCGGATGCCACGCTCGACGTCGACGGCGCGCGCGCCGCGGTCCAGCGCCTGGGCACCAAACTCGGCCTCGGCCTCGAGCAGACCGCCGAGGCCATCCTGGCGGTGGTCAATCAACGCATGGCCGGACGCATCCGGCTGATGTCGATCGAACGCGGCCTCGATCCGCGCGATTTTGCAATGGTCGCTTTCGGCGGCGCCGGTCCCTTGCACGGCGGCGCGCTGATCCGCGAAGTCGGCATCAGCACCATGCTGGTGCCGCTGTATCCGGGTGTGCTGTGCGCGCTCGGCTGCGCCTATGCCGACCTGCGTTACGACATCTCGCAAACGATAGAAAAGCGTCTCGACAAACTGGCGCCGGGCGAACTGGGCGAGATCGTGTCGCAGCAGCGCCTGCAGGGACAACAGCAGCTCGACGAAAGCCAGGTGCCGATCGACGTCACCACCATCACGCATGCGGCCGACATGGCGTATGCCGGCCAGATCCACTCGCTGCGGGTGATGATCGACGCCGACTGGGACAGCGCCCGCCTGGAGCAGGCATTCAGCGACGTTTATAAGGCCACCTTCGGCAACACGCTGTCCGGCATGCCGGTCGTGATCGTCAACCTGCGCACCATCGCTGTCGGCACGCGCACCAGCGTGCCGCTGCCGCAAAGCAGTTCTACCGCAACCGGAACGGCAAAGCCGACATCGCGGCGCCCGGTCCATTTCAACGGCTGGCATGACACGCCGGTTTATGCACGCGGCGATCTGGCGCCGGGCATGCGTTTTGATGGTCCGGCGATCATCGAGCAGAGCGATACCACGACAGTCGTCGAACCCGGCATGGATGTCGTGGTCGACTCGAAGGGCAACTTATTGGTGAAGGTGAAATAATGGATCCGGTAACTCTGGCCGTAGTACGCGGCAGCCTCGAACAAATCGCCGATGAAATGGATCTGCACCTGATCCACGCCGCGATCTCCCCGATCATTTCGGAAACCAACGATTGCGCCAACGGCATCTTCCACCCGACCACGGGCGAGACCATTGCCCAGGGCCGCTACGGTTTGCCGGTGTTCCTCGCCTACATGCAGTTCACCGTGCAGACCGTGATCGAGATGGCGCGCGAGGACGGCGGTTTCAAACCCGGCGACATGTGGATACTGAACGAACCCTACATCGGCGGCAGCCATCTGCAGGACGTGCAGCTGATCGCGCCGGTGTTTGTCGACGGCCAGCTGTTTGCCGTGATGGCGACCACCGGCCACTGGATGGACATCGGCGGCAACGTGCCCGGCGGCTGGGCGCCGAAAGCCACCGAAATCCACCAGGAAGGCATCATCATTCCGCCGGTGCGCCTGTACGACGAAGGTAAACTCAACAAGGCGCTGGTCAGCATGTTCAAGGCCAATGTGCGCCTGCCGACCGAGATCGCCGGCGACCTGGCGGCGATGTCGAATGTGTTTTCAGTCGGCACGCGCGGCATCGAAGCGCTGGTCAAGCGCTACGGCCGCGAAGTGCTGGGCGAGTGCCTCAATGAAATGATCCGGTATTCGGAACGGCAGATGCGTTCCTACATCGCCGAGATCGCCGACGGCACCTATGCGTTCGACGATTATTTCGACAACGACGGCATCGTCGATGAACCGGTGCGCATCAGCCTGGCGATCACCGTCAAGGGCGATGAAATGCATTTCGATTTTACCGGCACCGGACCGACCTCGCGCGGCCCGCTCAATATGTCGCGCAATACCACGCTGTCGTCATGTTACGTCGCCATCAAGCACATCTTCCCCGATGTGCCGGTCAACGGCGGCACGTTCCGGCCCATCCATTTCACGCTGCCTGACGACACCGTGCTGTCGGCGCGCTATCCGGCCGCGGTCGGCGGTTACCTGGAAGGTGTCGGACGTGTCATCGACGTCGTTTTCGGCGCCTTGTCCAAGGTGATTCCGGAGAAAGCGCCGGCGGCATTTTTCGGCACCACCGGCGTGGTGACGATCAGCGGCACGCACCCGCGCAGCAAGAATTATTTTGTCGGCGTGTTCCCGTATCCGGGCGGCTACGGCGCCAGCCACGCCAGCGACGGCCTGATCAACGGCAATCCGCCGCAGTCGATGGCCAATTTCATGTCGCTTGAAATGTCAGAACACCGGTTCCCGATCCGCTTCGATTATTTTGCGATCCGCGACGACTCCGGCGGCGCCGGCTGGCATCGCGGCGGCTGCGGCACCGCGTATGGCTTCACCGCCTGGGCAGACTGCATCGTCTCGGTGCTTGGCGATCGTGTCGACTATGCGCCATTCGGCATCGTCGGCGGCGGTCCGGCACTGGCGAACGACGTCGGTTTCACCACCAACGGCAAGGACTGGAAACCGGAACTGCGCAGCAAGCAGGAGAAGGAGCCCTTCCACGCCGGCGATTCGATCCGCGCCGCGTCGCCTGGCGGCGGCGGTTTCGGCAATGCCTTCGAACGCGACCTCGCCGCGGTGGAACGTGACCTCAATCGCGGTTACATCAGCCGCGATACCGCTGAAAATCGCTACGGCGTGGTCATCGCCGAAGCGGTCGACATGGCGGCCGGCCACACACGTTACCGGCTTGATCCGGAAGCCAGCGCCGGACGGCGCAAACAACTGAATGTGCCGCCGCGCGCGGCATGAATAGACGCGTCATTCCCGCGCAAGCGGGAATCCAGAAGCCATCCCTTCGAGGAGGCGCCGCCTGGATTCCCGCCTGCGCGGGAACGACAGGAAAAAAAGCTGGCAACAAAACAATCCATAGAACAAACAAAGGAGATGGATATGCATATCGATAGCGCAGGGGCCTGGGAGCTACCGGAGGAACTGAGAATGCTCAGGGAAACCGTGCGCCGCTTCATGGAGCAGGAAGTCAAGCCGGTCGAAGATACGCTGCCGCACGATGCGTACACACCACCGCCGGAACAGCTCAAGGCGCTGCAGAAAAAAGCGCGCGACCTCGGACTGTGGTGCCTGGAAACGCCGTCCGAACATGGCGGCGCCGGCCTGAACCTGCTGGGGCAATGTGTGGTCGCGGAAGAGACTTCCAAGTGCCGCATGGGCGCCTACATCGCCGGCTGCGGCGCATTCGGCTTCGATCCTCCGAACGTGATCTGGAAGGGCACACCCGAGCAGATCCGCAAGTACGGCCGCGCCAACGTCGAATCCGGCGACAAGGCATTCGTCGCCATCAGCGAAGCCAGCGGCGGCTCCGATCCCGGCCGCTCGATCACCGCGCGCGCCGAGCGCAAGGGCGACCGTTATATTCTGAACGGCACCAAGATCTGGATTTCCGGCGCCGGCCAGGCCAAGTGGGGCATCGTGTTTGCCCGCACCGGCGAGAGCAAGGGCCGTGACGCCATCACCAGTTTCATCGTCGAAAAGGACAAGCCCGGCATCTCGCTGCAGCCGATTCCCGTGATCCGTTCCTACTTCCCGTATGAAGTGCATTTCCAGGATTACGAGATACCGGTCGAGAACCGGCTCGGCGACGAAGGGCAGGGCTTCGCGCTGGCCGAAGACTGGCTGGTGCACGGGCGTGTGCCGTACGCCGCGGCCACCATCGGCATTGCGCAAGCCGCGCTCGACCTGGCGGTGGAGTGGGCCAAGCAGCGCAAGGCCTTCAACAGCCATCTGGCCGACAAGCAGGCGATCCAGTGGATGATCGCCAATTCCGAAATCGAACTGCGCGCCGCCCGCCTGCTGGTGTATCAGGCCGCATGGAACGGCGACCTCGGACGCGACATCAAGATCGACGCTTCGGTGGCCAAGGTGTACGGCACCGAAACCGCTGGCCGTGTGGTGGACCGCTGCATCCAGATTTTTGGCGGCCTCGGCGTTGCGCAGGAGATGCCGCTCGAACGCTGGCACCGCGAACTGCGCATCAAGCGCATAGGCGAGGGCCCTTCCGAAGTGCACCGGATGGTGATTGCACGCGACCTGCTCGGCACCAAGCGTGCCGCTTCCTGACCATGTCCATCGACTTCAACGTATCGGATGACGGCATCGCCCTCATCACCATCAACCGCCCCGAGCGTCTCAATGCGATGGATGCCGAGCACTACCAGGCGCTGTCGCAGGCCTGGATCACGGTGCGCGACGATCCGGCGATCCGGGTCGCCATCGTCACCGGCGCCGGCGAACGATCGTTCACCACCGGCGCCGACATCAAGAGCTTCGTTACCGCGCCGGCCGGCATGCCGGAGTTGTGGCTGACGCAGAACGAGCAGCTGCTCAACCGCGGACTGGAAGTGTGGAAGCCCATCATCGCCGCCGTTAACGGCTACTGCCTCGGCGGCGGCGTGACCCTGATGCTGGCAACCGACATCCGCATCGCCGTCCCGCATGCCACCTTCAACCTGGCTGAAGTCAAGCGCGGCATACTCGCCGGTAATGGCGGCACGCAGCGTATCCTCGACCAGCTGCCGTATGCGATCGGGATGGAAATGCTGCTGACCGGCGATGCCATCGATTCCGCGACAGCGGAGCGCTGGGGCCTGGTCAACAAGGTGGTGCCAATGGATAAACTGCTGGAAACGGCATACGACTATGCGCGCCGCATCGCCGCCAACGCGCCGCTGGCGGTGCAGGCATCCAAGGAACTGGCGGTACGCAGCCGCGACATGGACTTGACGACCGGTTTGCGCATGGAAAAAATCGTCGGCCGCATGCTGCAGTTCACCGAGGACGCGAAGGAAGGTCCGGAGGCATTCGCCGCCCGCCGCAAGCCTAATTTCAAAGGGAAGTGACGATGACGATCAGCAGACCCTTTCCGCTTGAAGGTCTTACGGTGGTTGACCTCGGCCAGATTTACAACGGACCGTACTGCACCTTCCTGATGGCGATGGCGGGTGCAAAAATCATCAAGATCGAAGCCAAGGGCGGCGAACACCTGCGCCGGCGCAGCGTGGTCGGCGGCGCCGCGCTGCCGTTTGCAATGCTCAACTCGAACAAGAATTTCGGCACTCTCAACCTGAAAACAAAGCGGGGCCGCGAATTGCTGGAAACGATGGTCAGGCGCGCCGATGTGCTGGTCGAAAACTTCGCGCCCGGCGCCATGGAACGCCTCGGCGTCGGCTACGAGTCGCTGCGTGAAATCAATCCGCGCCTGATCTACGGCGCCGGTTCCGGCTACGGCCGCTCCGGCCCGAACAAGGATTATCCGGCGATGGACCTGACGGTGCAGGCGATGGCCGGCATCATGAGCGTGACCGGTTATCCCGACCGGCCGCCAGTCAAGGCCGGTCCCGCGCTATGCGATTTTTTTGGCGGCGTGCATCTCTACGGCGCCATCATGACGGCCCTGTACGAACGCGAAAAAACCGGCATCGGCCGGCTGGTGGAAGTATCGATGCAGGAATCGGTCTACACCTCTCTCAGTTCCAACCTTGGTCTGCATTACGGCTCGAAGGGCACCGCGCCCGCGCGCACCGGCAACCGCCACGGCGGGCTGGCCGAAGCGCCGTACAACGTCTATCCGACATCCGACGGTCATATCGCGATCATCTGCGTCGGCGAGACGCACTGGAAATCGCTGCTGGGCGCAATGCAGCGCGAAGATCTGCTCAGCGATCCGCGCTACGCCAACCTGAAAAGCCGCGTCGATCACATGGATGAGATCGACGAGCTGGTCAGCGAGTTCACCGCGCGTTTTGCCAAGCAGGCGCTGTTCGACCTGCTGATGAAAAACCGCGTGCCATGCGCGCCGGTGCGCGGACTCGACGAGGTGATCAACGATGAGCACATGCATGCAAGGCGGGCGCTGGAATGGGTCGAACATCCGATGTACGGCCGGGTCTGCCTGCCGAATTCGCCGCTGCGTTTCGACGGCGCCGAACCAATGGCCCTGAAACCGAGCGGTGAGCTGGGGCGCGACAACCAGTTCATTTACGGCGACTGGCTCGGGCTCTCCGGCGACGAAATCGAACAACTGACAAAAGAAGAGGTGATCTGATGCGAGGAAACGTGGTGATTGCCGGTGTCGGCCAAACCGAGTTCGGCAAGCTGCCGGGCCGCGGCACGCTGTCGATGAATGTCGAGGCGGTGCGCAAGGCGCTGGCCGATGCGGGCATCGATAAAAGCATGGTGGATGGATTGTTCGTCAAGTTCCCTACCTCCAGTTTCGAGATGATGTACGGCCAGAAGCTGGCCGAGTCGCTCGGCATCGTGCCGCGCATCGGCGGTGTGTGGGACCAGGGCGGGGCGGCCAACGCCAGCATGATCGGTTACGCCGCGATGGCGATCGAGGCCGGGCAGTGCGAGGTGGCGGTGGTGTGTTTTGCCGACGATCCGAAAACCGGCTCGCGCCAGGCCTATGAAAAAGCCTGGGGCGACGACAGTGTCCATGGCTGGTTCAGCACGCCGGCCGGCTACGCGATGATCGCGCGCCGCCACATGGGCGAATTCGGCACCACCAGCGACCAGCTCGGCGCGATTGCCGTGGCCTGCCGCAAGCATGGCGCGACCAACCCGAACGCGCAGTTGCGCAAGCCGCTGACGCTGGATGAATACCGCGAGTCGCGTCTGATTGCGGCGCCATTGCGCCGCGACGATTGCTGCCTGGTGTCCGATGGCGGCGCCGCAGTGGTGGTGATGAGCGCCGAGCGCGCGCGCCAGCTGGGCATTGCCAGGCCGGTGCCTATCCTTGGCTTCGGTCAGGGCCAAACCTCATGGGAAGTGGCGCAGCGCCCCGACCTCACAACGACCGCGGCGAAGCTGTCGGCGCAGACCGCGTTCAAGATGGCGGGACTGGCGCCGAAGGACATCGACGTCGCCCAGATCTACGACTGCTTCACGATCGCCGCGCTGATGACGCTGGAAGCCTACGGCTTCTGCGCCAAGGGCGAGGGCGGGCATTTCGTCGAGGGCGGACGGATTGAAATCGGCGGTGACCTGCCGATCAACACCGCCGGCGGCCTGCTGTCGGAAACCGGCATGCCGGGCCTGCAGCTGGTGATCGAAGGCGTGCGTCAGATGCGCGGCGAAGCCGTCAACCAGGTCAAGGGCGCGCGCACCTGCGCGGTCAGCAACCAGGGCGGCATCATGCACACCCACTCGACACTGATACTCGGACAATAGGACAGGGAGACAGACATGGATCAAACAGCAGTCGCGGTTCCCGCGCCCGAGCGCACGCCGCTTAATACGCCCTACTGGGACAGCCTGGCGCGCGGCGCCCTGTCTTTTCAACGCTGCAAGGCATGCGGTCACGCGTGGCTGCCGGCGCGCAGCGAATGTCCCGGTTGCCTGGCCGCCGACTCGCAGTGGGAAGCGGCGGCCGGCGGCGCAAAACTGATCAGCTGGGTGGTGTATCACGTGGCGTTTCACAAAGCATTCGAAAACCGCCTGCCGTACAACGTGGCCGTGGTCGAGCTCGATGAAGGTCCGCGCCTCATCAGCAATGTGATCGGTGTCGCCGATGCCGAAACCCTGAAGATCGACCAGCGCCTGACGCTGGTGATCGAGGACGAGGGCGGCACCGCGGTGCCGCGCTTCAAGCCGGCCTGATCGATTGTCACTGAACATGTGAAGGAGTAAACGCACGCGCAGTTGAAGGAGCGAGACAAAATTCGCAGCACTTACTTAACAATAAAGGACGAGGCTGAAATGAAATTGAAGAACACAATGAAATCCCTGCTGGTCGGGCTGGCTGTAGTCGCGCCGCTGGCATTCGGACAGGCCGGAAATTTTCCAAACCGGTCGCTGAAAATCGTGGTGCCGACTTCACCGGGCAGCGGTTCCGACACCACCGCCCGCTTTTTCGGGGAACAGCTAGCCGCCGCGCTCGGCCAGCCGGTCATCATCGAAAACCGGCCGGGCGCCAACGGCACCATCGCCGTCATGGCGGTCAAGCAGGCGCCGGCCGACGGCTACACGATCTTCCTCGGCACCAATACGCACATGGCGGTGAACCCGGTCGTCCTCAAGGACATTCCTTACGACTCGATCAAGGATTTCAAGCCGGTGAGCGGACTGGCGCGCGGCATGATGATTTTCGTCGCCGCGCCCAATTCAAAAATGAACAATATCGCCGATCTTGTGGCAGCCGCGAAAGAGTCGAAAAAGCAGTTGAACGTCGGCACCTATACCGCCGGCTTCCACCTGTCGGCCGAATGGTTTGCCAGCGTCTCGGGCACCAAACACGTCAACGTGCCGTACAAGGGCGCACCAGAAATATTCCTGGGCCTGATGGGTGACCAGCTCGACTGGGGTGTCAGCGACATTATTTCCGCCATGCCGCAAGTCAAGGCCGGCAAGCTCAAGGCGCTGGCGGTATCCGGTGAGAAGCGGCATCCGGATTATCCCGATGTCCCGACCATCAAGGAAAGCGGTTATCCGGAGTATGTGAATTACACCTGGACCTCGCTGTATATCCGTTCCGAGACACCGGATGCGGTCACTGCCAGACTGGTCGATACGATGCAAAAAATTCTGGCCAGTGCCAGCGGCAAGGAATTCATCGCCAAGATCGGTTCCGATTCGATGGCATTGCCGCCGGCCGAGATGCGCAAATTCCAGAACAGTGAAACCGAACGCTTCCGCCGTATCGCGGACGGGGCCGGGATCAAACCGAGTTGAACCGGCAGGGCAGTAAATCGCGGCAAGGAATGCGCCGCGCGATGTAACAACAATAACGACATTTAATGAATCAAAGGAGACTGACCATGAATGCATTAAAAAAAGTTGCAGGCATCGCGCTGCTGGCTGGCACCGCCGCGCTGACGCAGGGCGCATTTGCGCAGCAGCCGATCAAGATCGGCGCCATCAACCCGTACAGCGGCCCGCTGGCTTTGTACGGCACCGAAGTGACACGCGGTTATGAACTGGCGGTCGACCAGGCGAATGCCGCCGGCGGCCTGATGGGGCGCAAGATCGAGCTGGTGCGCGGCGACGCCGCCAATCCGCAGCAGGGCATCGCCACCGTCGAGCAGCTGGTGACCAAGGACAAGGTCGACATTTTCATCGGCACCTACATCAGCGGCGTCGCCAACGCCGCCAGCGATGCGGCGCTGCGCTACAACAAGCTGTATTGGGATACCAATGCGCTGGCCGCCGACCTGACCGACCGCGGCTTGCCGAACTTCGTTCGTGCCGGCCCTTATGCAGCATCCTTCGCGGCCGGATCGGTCGACACCGTGCGCGACCTGATCGCGCCCGCGCTCAAGAAAGAAATGAAGGACCTGAAAGTGTGGATCGAACATGAGGACTCGATCTATGGCACCTCGATCGCGGGCGTGCAAAAACGCATGCTGGAAGCATTCGGCGTCAAAGTGGTCGGCGTCGGCGCCCATTCGTTCCGTTCGATCGACTTGAACGACACCGTGTTGCGTGCCAAGCAGGCCAATCCCGATGTGTTTATCCAGACGGGATATGTCCCCGACGGCAATCTGCTGATCCGTACCTCGCGCGACCAGGGTTTCAAGCCGCCGGCGATGCTGTTTGTAGGCACCGGCGATACGCCTGAAACGCTGCAATCCGTCGGCGCCGGTTCGCTTGAAGGTTTGCTGGTGGTCTCCTATCCGCGCACCGACATCGCCGAGAGTTTCGGGCCGGGCGCCAAGGATTACCTCGCCAGGTATCAGGCCAAGTACAAGGCTGACCCAATCGCGCCGCAAGGCATGGCCGCGTTTGTCGGCATGCAGATCCTGTTCGAAGCGATCAAGGGAGCCGGCAGCACCGATGTCGAGAAAGTACGCGCCGCCGCCGCCAAAATGGACAAACCCGCCGGCAGCTATGCCACCGGTTACGGCGTCAAGTTCGACAAGAACTTCCAGAACCTGCGTGCCTCGCCGACTACCGTCCAGTGGCAGGGCGGCAAGCTGGTGACCGTGTTCCCGAAAAAGGCCGTCGTCCCTGGCGCCACGCTGAAGCCTCTGGCGCGCAACTGATGCGAGGGTGCTGAGTGTTCCCACCACCCTGTCGTTCCCGCGCAAGGTGGAGCAGGGGTTTCAGGCAGCATGCTGCCTGCCTGCGAAACGGCACCGGCTTGCAAGCCGGTGTGCGCCCTGCAAGGGGGAACCCAGAGTGAGGTGGATCGGCGCCTTAGCGGGAACGACAGGGCCAAAGAATCAACGCGGAAGCCCCGGCTTTCAACGCAACGACAGGCAAGAAAGGCGGACATGGATCAAATCCTCAACGTACTGGTTTTCGGCATACTGCTAGGCGGCATTTACGGCCTGGTCAGCATCGGCCTGAACCTGATTTTCGGCGTCATACGCATCGTCAATTTCGCCCAGGGTGAACTGGTGATGTTCGGCATGTACGGCAGCTACTATGCGTACACCTATTTAGGCATCAATCCCTACCTGTCGGTGCTGGTGGTTGCGCCGCTGGTCGGATTGCTCGGCATGGCCATCCAGCGCCTGGTGATCCATCCGCTGCGTGATGAACCGTCAATGCAGATCTTCGCCACCTTCGGCCTGCTGATCATGTTCCAGAACATCATGCTGGCGCTGTCGCGTGGCGAAGCGCTCAGTATCGGCGGCCAGGTCGGCGCCGCGGTGCTGACAGTCGGCGACCTCAAGATCAGCGTGGTGCGGCTGGTGACCTTCGTTGCCACGACGCTGATCACCATCGGCCTGCATCTGTTTTTATCACGCACGATGGCCGGCAAGTCGATCCGCGCGGTGACCCAGGATAAACGCTCGGCGCGCGTGATGGGCATCAATGTCGAACGCACCTTTTTGCTGACATTCGGCATCGGCGCCGCGCTGGCCGGCATGGCGGGCGCATTGCTGACACCGATCTATTCGATTACGCCCGCCATCGGCGGCAACTTCATCCTCGCCGCCTTCGCGGTGGTGGTGCTGGGCGGCCTGGGCAGCGTGTGGGGCGCCTACATCGGCGGCCTGATTGTCGGCATTGTGGAAGCATTCGCCGGTTATTACATCGATCCGGCGTTGAAGAGCGCAATCTGGTTCATCATTTTCCTGGTTGTATTGATATTGCGTCCGTCTGGCCTGCTCGGTCAGGTCGGTGCTGAAGAAGTGGGGTTCCGTGAACAACATTAATCCATCCGAGCTCGATCGCAGAGCGCAACCGCGTGTCGTGTCGGAAGCAGATTCCGGCATCGAATCCGGCCGCCAGGCGTTCCTGAAATACATTGGCGGCATGGGACTGGCGCTGTTGCCTTTGGTGCTGCTGGTGCAGGATGCCTACTGGCTCAACATCATTGCCTTTACTTATCTAATGGGCGGGCTGGCGGCGGCCTGGAACATCATCGGCGGCTTCGCCGGCCAGTTCTCGCTGGGCCATGGCGTGTTTTTCGGCATCGGCGCCTACACCACGGCCAGGCTGTATACGCTGTTTGACCTGTCGCCATGGCTGACCATGATTCCGGCAGCGATGTTTGCTGCCTTGGTTGCGGTGCTGATTTCGTGGCCTACCTTCCGCTTGCGCGGACCGTTTTTTGCCATCGCGACGCTGGCGTTCAATGAGGTGGCGTTTGTCATTGCCAACCACTTCGACTCGATCACAGGCGGACCGCGCGGCATCCTGATCCCGTTCAAGGCCGGCTTTGCCAACATGATCTTCAGGGAGCGCTGGCAGTATGCGATCCTGATGTTCGTGTTCGTCGCGCTGGTCATCGGCGTGACGGTGGTGCTGCGCCGCAGCCGGCTCGGTTATTACCTGCTGGCGGTGCGCGAGGATGAAGATGCGGCACGCGCCGCCGGCATCAACGTGCTTGGCACCAAGCTGCGCGGCATGGCGCTGAGCGCGGCGCTGACCTCGCTTGGCGGCACGCTGTTTGCGATGTACCTGCGTTTCATCGATCCGCCGACGCTGTTCACGCTGCCCGAGGTGGGCGTCAAGTTTGCGCTGCTGGCGTTGATCGGCGGTGTCGGCACGATTGCCGGTCCGCTGCTCGGCGCGGCGTTGGTGATTCCGTTTGAAAATTTCCTGCGCGCCGAACTGGCCAACTCGCTACCCGGCCTGAACCTGGCCATCCTCGGCTTGCTGATGGTGCTGGCGGCCCTGTTCATGAAGCGCGGCATCGTCGGTGCCTGGAGCGATCTGCTGCACAAGCTGCGGCGCAAGCAAGGGAGCAGGAAATGACTGGAGAATTGCTCGCAGTATCCGGTGTCAGCAAGCAGTTCCTAGGACTGCGCGCGGTGGATGACATCACGCTCTCGGTGCAGAAGGGGGAAATCGTCAGCATCATCGGCCCCAACGGCGCCGGCAAGACAACTTTCTTCAACCTGCTCACCGGCCAGCTGGCGCCGACCGCAGGCGAGGTGCGCCTGCGCGGCGAACAGATCAACCGGCTGGCGCCGCATGCGCGCGCCCAGCTCGGCATGGGCCGCACCTTCCAGATCGCCAAGCCGCTGATTGCCCTGAGCGCGCTGGAAAACGTGATGATCGGCGCCTTCATGCGCCATCCCAGGCTGACCACCGCGCGCGACATGGCGATGGCCGTATTGGAGAAGGTCGGCCTCGCGCAGCATGCGCGGCGCCGCGCCGGCGACCTGACGCTGAGCGAACGGCGGCGCCTGGAAGTGGCGCGCGCGCTGGCGCTGGAGCCGGAGATCGTGCTGCTTGACGAAGTCATGGCCGGCCTCAACCAGAGCGAGGTCGGACAGGCCATCGAACTGCTGCAGGGACTGCATGCCGACGGCCTGACCTTTCTGATCATCGAACATAATCTGAAAGTCGTGCGCGCTTTTTCAAAACGTGTAGTGGTGCTTGACCGCGGCCGCATGATTGCCGAAGGCACTGCCGACCAGATTCTCAGCTCACCCGAAGTCATCAAGGCTTATCTTGGAGAGGGACACTAATGGACGCCATCCTAAGCGTCGAGTCGTTGTGTTCCGGTTACGGCGAACTGCCGGTACTGGATAACATCACGCTCGAAGTCGGGCGCAGTGAAATCGTCTCGGTGGTCGGCGCCAATGGCGCCGGCAAGACTACGCTGCTGCTGACCGTCAGCGGCCATTTGCGCGCGCAATCCGGACGCGTCATGTTCAATGGCCAGGACATCACCAACCTGCCGCCCCATACCGCCGCCGAACGCGGACTGGTCATGGTGCCAGAGGGCGGCCGCCTGTTTCCGTTCATGTCGGTGCTGGAGAATCTGCAGCTCGGCGCCTACCATCCGAAAGCGCGTGTGCGCATGGCGGAATCGCTCGACGAAGTGATGACGCTGTTCCCCATTCTCGCCGAGCGCCGCACGCAGCTCGCCGGACGCCTGTCCGGTGGCGAACGCCAGATGTGCGCGGTGGCGCGCGCCATGATGGCGCTGCCGTCGCTGCTGATGCTGGACGAACCCTCGCTCGGCCTGGCGCCCATCATGGTCGACAAGGTATTCGATATCGTGAGTGAACTGGTGCGGACCAAGGGCCTGTCGGTGCTGCTGGTGGAACAGAACGTCGGCAACGCGCTGCGCCTGTGCCAGCGCGGCTGTATCATCGAGCACGGACGCATCCTCAAAATCGCCAGCGGCGAGGAGTTGCTGGGCGACCCGGACGTGCAGCGTTCGTACATGGGTTTATAGCGCAACCGTACAGGAGAACGGCATGAAAGACACGAGCACCGCGGATCCGTTTGGGCTGGCCGGAAGGGTATGTGTTGTTACTGGCGCCGGCAGCGGCATCGGCCGCGCCATCGCTGTCGCGTTCGCCGGCGTCGGCGCCCGCGTGGCGATACTCGACCGGAGCGCTGAAGGCAGCGCCGGGACTCTCGACGAGATCACGCGCATCGGTGGCGACGCAGTGGCCATCCACTGTGACGTCGCCGACCCGGCCAGCGTTGCCACAGCAGCCGAAGAAAGTGCTGCAAGCCTCGGCGCCTGCGACGTGCTGGTCAACAACGCCGGCCTGATCCGGCCCGGCGCCCTCGATACCCTGTCCATCGAGGAATGGAATCTGCTGCTGTCGGTTAACCTGACCGGCTATTTCCTGTGCTCCCAGACCTTTGGCCGCCAGATGCGGGCGAAGGGCAAGGGCGCCCTGATCCATATTGCCTCCATCGCCGGCAGTCATGTGACTCCCTTCAGCGGCGCCTACAGCGTTGCCAAGGCCGGCGTCACGATGCTGTCGCACCAGTTGGCGATCGAATGGGGTCGGCACGGCATCCGCAGCAACGCGGTGCATCCGGGCCTGATTCTGACGCCGCTTTCGCAGGGCATGTACGACCAGCCCGGCGTGACCGAACGGCGCAGTGCGGCGGTTCCCGCCGGCCGTATTGGCCGCCCCGAGGACGTGGCCGAGGCGGTGCTGTTCCTTGCTAGCGACCGCGCTTCCTACATCACCGGCGACCAGGTGACCGTTGACGGCGGTTTCACCCGCATGTTGCTGAACCTGATTCCGCGCGCGGGCTATGAACGGCCGGGCGGCAACTGATATGCATCGCCGCACCCCGGCCTGCACTGGCAGAAGGCGGCGATCTGGTGGTTGCTTGATCTCGATATCGATACTGGAAGCTGAACATGGACTTCGACCCCGACCGTCTTGAAACATTCCTGAAGCACGCCATCGGCGGCCTCGACGGCAAGATGCGCCTTGATCGCATCGGCGGCGGACAGTCGAACCCGACGTTTTTCGTCGACTTCGACAATCGCTCCATGGTACTGCGCAAGCAGCCGGCATCCAGCCTGCTGCCGTCGGCGCATGCGGTTGACCGCGAATACCGCGTCATGCATGCCTTGGCCGCGACCGATGTGCCGGTGCCGAAAATGCTGCTGTTCCATGCCGAACGCGACATCGTCGGCACGCCGTTCTACATGATGGAGCGGCTTCAGGGAAGGGTGTTTTCCGAATGTGCGCTGCCCGGCATGTTGCCATCCGAACGGCGCGCGATTTACCTGGCGATGGCGGAAACCATGGCGCGCCTGCACAAGGTCGACTGGACCGCGATCGGGCTGACCGATTACGGCCGCCAGGGCAGTTATTTCTCGCGCCAGATCGCACGCTGGAGCAAACAGTGGCAGATGTCGAAGACGCGCGAGAATGCCGATGTCGAACAGCTGATCGTCTGGCTGCGGGAAAACATGCCGGATGAGACCGAAACCACGATCAGCCACGGCGATTTCCGCCTCGGCAACCTGATGTTCCATCCGACCGAGCCGCGTGTGGTGGGTGTGCTGGACTGGGAATTGTCGACGCTCGGCCATCCGCTGGCCGATGTCGCGTTCAATTGCATTGCCTACCGCACGCTGCCCTCCGAATACGGCGGCATCCGCGGCCTCGACCTGGCCGCGCTCGGCATCCCGCCGGAGGCCGAATACCTGCAGCATTATTATCGCCATGCCGGACGCAGCGATGGTGTCACCGCTTTTCACTTTGCGTTTGCGCTGTTTCGCCTGGCGGTCATTTTCGAGGGCATCGCGGCGCGTGCGGCGAGCGGCAATGCGGTGGCCGATAATGCGGCCGAAGTGGGCGAGCTCAGCCTGGTTTTTGCCCGGCGTGCGGTCGAATTCATCGACGGTACATCAAAACTCTCCTCCATCTGAAGGCGCGCATGATGAATTTCGATTATTCCCCAAAAGTCATCGAGTTGCAGGCCCG
Organism: Pseudomonadota bacterium; assembly: GCA_040387375.1. Taxonomy (GTDB): domain Bacteria; phylum Pseudomonadota; class Gammaproteobacteria; order Burkholderiales; family Burkholderiaceae_D; genus JAZKDW01. The sequence continues at coordinate 24,213 of JAZKDW010000032.1, read as the reverse complement.
GGTGCGCGACTTCATGGAGCGTCATGTGCTGCCCGTCAATGGCGACTGGCATCACGAGTCGGAACAGGGGAAATTCCCGCTCCAGATCATGCAGGAGCGCAAGGCGCTGGCGAAGGAAGAGGGTTTGTGGAATTTTTTCCTGCCCGGTCTGCGTGACGACGAGCCGGGCACACGCCTGAGCAATCTCGAATATGCGCCGCTGGCCGAGACCATGGGACGCATCCCGTGGGCGGCTGAAATATTCAACTGCAACGCGCCCGATACCGGCAACATGGAAATGCTGCATTTGTGCGCAACCCCGGAGCAATCGCGGCAATGGCTGCGGCCGCTGCTGGAAGGCGATATCCGCTCGTCCTTTTCGATGACCGAGCCGGATGTCGCATCCTCCGACGCCACCAATATCCAGACCAGCATCCGCCGCGACGGCGACCATTACGTGATCAACGGCCGCAAATGGTTCACCAGCGGCGCGCTGCATCCGCTGTGCCGGATGACCATCGTGATGGGCGTGTCGGATGAATCCCCGGACGCCGCCAAGCACCGGCGTCATTCGATGGTGGTGGTGCCGCTGGATACGCCCGGCATGCACATCGTCCGTAATGTCGCGATCATGAATCACCTGACACCGGAAGGGCATTGTGAGGTGGTGTTCAGGAATGCGCGGGTGCCGGTGACCAATCTGCTGGGCGAGGAAGGCGGCGGTTTTGCGCTCGCCCAGGCCCGGCTCGGCCCGGGCCGCATCCATCACTGCATGCGCACCATCGGCCAGTGTGAACTGTCGCTGGAACTGATGTGTGAGCGAGCGCTGGAACGGCGCGCGTTCGGCAAGTACCTGGCCGACTACGCCAATATCCAGGACTGGATTGCCGAATCGCGGCTGGAGATCGATCAGGCCCGTTTGCTGGTGCTGCGCGCCGCCTCGATCATCGACCGCGCCGGCAACCAGGCGGCGCGGGTCGATGTCTCCGCGATCAAGATCGTCGCCGCCCGCCTGCAGACCAGGGTGCTGGATCGCGCGATCCAGGTGTTCGGCGCGATGGGCATGACGCCGGATACGCCACTGGCCTATTTATGGACATGGGGACGCGCGATGCGTTTTGTGGATGGCCCGGACGAAGTGCATTTGCGCGTCGTCGCCAAAAACGAATTGGCCAGGGCCAAAGCGAATGCGGGCGCGACTGCCGCCTATTTCACCTTTCCGAAGCAGCATGGAGATCTGACATGACACGATGGGACGACAGCTGGCCGGCCACCCGGCTGGAAGCACATTTCGGCGACCGCGTGGTGCGCTGTTTCGTCGAACGGCCGGGCAGCCTGCACACGCTGCTGGCCGAGGCAGCGCAGCGCAGGCCCGAAGGCGACGCCCTGGTGTGCGAGGACCAGCGTCTCAGCTGGCAAGATGTGCTCGAAACGTCGGCAAGGCTGGCGGCGGGCATGGAGCAGCGCGGCATAGTCGCCGGTGACCGGGTCGCCATGTTGCTTGGTAATTGCAATGAATTTGTTATCACGCTGTTTGCCGTCGCCCGTCTCGGCGCGATCTCGGTTCCGCTCAGCACGCGCGAGCAGACGCCGGGCCTGGCCTTCATGCTCAACGATTGCGGCGCGGCGCTGATCGTGCACGATGCCGAGCTCGGCCCGCTGCTGCCGGCGGCAGCCGACGTGCCCTTGCTGAAAACCCGTGTCGCGGTCGGCGCCTGTCCCGGCTCGGAAGAATTTTCAGCCTTGCTGGCGGTGAATTCGCTGGCCGCACCGGCCGCGGTCAAGGAAGAAGATATCGCCGTCATCATGTACACCTCCGGCACCACCGGCAAACCGAAAGGCGCGACCCTGACGCACCTGGGTATCGCCCACTCGACCATGCATTACCAGATCGCGATGGGACTCGGCAGCGGCGACTGCACGATTGCCGCGGTGCCGCTGAGCCATGTGACCGGCCTGGTGGCGCTGGTCGCGACGATGGTGCGCTGCGCCGGCAAGCTGGTCATCATGCCGGCCTTCAAGGCCGCCGCGTTCCTGCCGCTGGCGGCGCACGAACGCATGACACACGCGCTGATGGTGCCTGCCATGTACAAGCTGTGCCTGATCCAGGCTGATTTCGACCAGCATGACCTGTCGGCGTGGCGGGTCGGCGCTTACGGCGGCGCGCCGATGCCGGTGGCGATCATCGAGACGCTGGCGGAAAAGCTGCCGGCGCTGACGCTGATGAATTGTTACGGCTCCACCGAAACCACCTCGCCGTCGACCCTGATGCCGCAGGGCGAATCCGCCACGCATAGCGACACGGTAGGACGCAAGCTGATGTGCGCCGACATGATGGTGATGGATGATGCGGGGTGTGAGGTAGCGCACGGACAGCTGGGGGAAATCTGGATCAGGGGACCGATGGTGGTCAGCGGATACTGGAACAATCCGGCCGCCACCGCCGACAATTTTACCGGCGGTTACTGGCATTCTGGCGACATTGGCTCGATGGACGCCGAAGGGTATGTGAAGGTGGTCGACCGCAAGAAGGACATGATCAACCGCGGCGGCTACAAAATCTATACCATTGAGGTCGAGAACGTGTTGTACGAACATCCGGCGGTGCTCGAATGTGCTGTCGTCGCCAAGCCTTGTCCGGTGCTGGGCGAACGGGTGCATGCGTTCGTCACGTTGCGGCATGCCGGTGTGGCGGCCGGCGAGCTGTCGGCTTTTTGCGCGACGCGCCTGTCCGATTACAAGGTGCCGGAAAGTTTTACGCTGTCTGAAACACCGCTGCCGCGCAATGCCAACGGCAAGCTGGTCAAGCGGACCTTGCGTGACCAGATCGTCGTTACTATCAAATAACAAACAGGAAAGAGTCCGCACGATGAGTTCATCAGATTTTCGCACGCTGGAAGCCTTGCGCGCGCAGCTCGGCAAGGAAGTGTTCATCACCGACTGGGTCACGATCCTGCAGGAGCGCATCGACCAGTTTGCGCAAGCCACCGGCGACTTCCAGTGGATCCACGTCGATGCCGCCCGCGCCGCAAAGGAATCGCCGTACGGCTGCACGATCGCGCATGGTTTCCTGACGCTGTCCTTGCTCGGCAAGTTTTATGACGACCATTTCAGCCTGCCGTTCTGCGACATGGGCATCAACTATGGCTTGAACAAGGTGCGCTTCACCAATCCGGTGCGTGTAAACAGCCGGGTGCGCGGACGCTTCAACCTGGCGAAGCTGGAGGACATCGACGGCGGCATCCAGGTCACCTTTGCGGTGACCATCGAGATCGACGGCCAGGACAAGCCGGCCTGTATTGCGGAGTCGGTGGTGCGGCAATACTTCAGCAAAGCCGGCTAATAGGCTCAGACTCAGGCGCTGCGCCGCCGGTATTCGGCCGGCCGCGCGCCGGTCCATTTCTTGAATGCCCGATGGAAGGCGCTCGGTTCGGCAAAACCGAGAATCTCGGCAATGTCCGCCACGTTGATGGCCGAATGGCTCAGATAGTCGATCGCGAGGTCGCGCCGCAGCTGGTCCTTGATCGATTGATAAGACTGTCCCTCGTCGTCCAGCCGTCTGCGCAAGGTGGACGCCGATAGCGACATTTCCTTTGCCAGCGGTTCGAAATCGGGCCACTGGTCGAGCGGCAGGGCACGCAGGCGCTTGCGGATTTTCGCCGCCATGCTATTGCTGTTCTTGTACTTGAGGACGATGTTTTCCGGCGCGCCGCGCAGGAAGTCCCTGACCGTGCGCTCATCCTGCACCACCGGCAGATCGAGATACGAGGCGTCGAAGGTCACCAGCGTATTCGGTTCGGAAAAACGTAACGATGTCGAATACATGATCTTGTATTCATCGCTGTACACCGGTTCAGGATAGGCAAACGCGATCGAATTGATCGGAATCCGGCGGCCGATCAGCCAGCACATCAGGCCGTGCAGCATGATCAGCATGGTCTCATGGGCAAAAACATGCGGCCTGCCATCCTGCGCCCGCTCGTGCAGCGTAATGCTGGCCTGCCCGTTGTCGCAGGACAGTCTTGCGCTCAGGTCGTCCAGCGTGAGGTCGAAAAAAACCAGCATCCGCTCGAGGGCCTGTTTCAGCTGCTTGCAGTGGACGACATTCTGGCAAAGCATGTTGAAGCTGCCGACTTTCATGCGGCGCGAGTCCTGGCCGAAAAATTCATCGTCCAGCGCTTTGGCGATCAGCAGCCACAGCGCGCTGTAACTGCTGGCCGATACCCTCGCCTGCGGCAGCGCCAGCAGGGCGGGGGAGATGTCGGCTTGCCGCAGCAGGGCATCCGCATCCAGGCCCTTCGCGCGTACGCCCAGCAAGGCATTGTTCACGAAACAAATGGAAATGGTTCCCTTTTCCATTCTAGGCGCAGCATGTTTACTGATCATGGTGAATTGCAATCTGAAACCATCATGGCAAAATACGTCATCACATTTGAGTAATTTCGTCATAGCAGCATGCGTCCGGCTTTTTTATACTAAGCCAACTGACGCATTGCGGTGCGCTGACAAAAAGTCGTATTGTAATTTTGGAAATAGTCTGGTCGGCAAGACCGGGCAGGCCATTCCATGGCCGAGTTCTTGCGCCAGCAATGATAATAGCAGGCCACGCCGCGCGCCAAAAGCAAATGCAGCGCCACTAAAGCAAGACTTTATCCCGGTAGCCGCGTATCGTATGCAAGCATCTTTCATATCCGAATTATTCAACAGAGGAAACAAGCCATGACCCCTTCAGACGCGCCCATCCAGTTTGAACGCGACGGCGCCATCGCCCGCATCCGCTTCAACCGTCCGCCCGCCCTGAACGCGCTGACCCGGGTGATGGCCGAGGGCTTGCTGGAAATCTGCCGCACCATGGGCAGCTCTCCCGACATCCGCGTGCTTGTCATCAGCGGCACGGGCAAGGCATTCATGGCCGGGGGCGACCTCGGTTACTTCCATGAAGACATCGCGGCGGCGCCGCGCAATGCGCCGACGCTGATCGATCCGCTGCATGCGGCGCTGGAAATTCTCACCAGCCTGCCGCAACTGGTCATCGGCAGCCTGCATGGCGCGGTGGCCGGCGCCGGTGTCAGCATGGCACTGGCATGCGATTTGTCGATTGCCTCCAGCGATACCCGCTTCAACCTCGCTTATGCACGCATCGGCACCAGCCCGGATGGGTCGGCGACATGGTCGCTGCCGCGCGTGGTGGGTTTGCACAAGGCGCTGGAACTGGCGCTGCTGGCCGACACCTTTGACGCCGCCGAAGCACTGCGTCTGGGCATCGTCAGCCGTGTGGTGGCGCCCGAAGCGCTGGCCGAGGAAACGGAAAAGCTGGCGCAACGCCTGGCATCCGGACCGAGCTTTGCCTACGGCAAGACCAAACAGCTGATGCGCGCTTCCTTTTCGCGCAGCCTGAAGGACCAGATGGAGGCAGAAAAAGCCTCTTTCATCGAATGCGCCGCCACCGCCGATTTTGCCGAAGGCATCGGCGCCTTTTTCGGCAAACGGCAGGCACAATACACCGGACGCTGATCGTCCGGTAAATCAAACAATCATCACAGGAAATCCGCAATGAGCACAATCAGCACAGTAGGCGTCATCGGCGCCGGCACCATGGGCAACGGCATCGCCCAGTCCTGCGCGATGGCAGGCATCCCGGTCATCATGCAGGATATCAGCGACGCCGCCGTGCAAAAGGGCATCGCCACCATCGGCACCAGCCTCGACCGGCTGGTGAAGAAAGACAAGCTGACCGCCGAGGGCAAGGCAGCGGCCATGGCGCTGGTGACCGGCACCACCGACATCAATGCCTTCAAGGGGGCTGGCCTGGTGATCGAGGCCGCCACCGAAAACGAGGATCTGAAGATCCGGATCCTGAAGAGCATCGATGCCGTCGTCGGCCCCGATGTCATCCTCGCCACCAATACCTCGTCGATTTCCATCACCAAGCTGGCGGCCGCGACCGGCCGCGCCGACAAGGTGATCGGCATGCATTTCTTCAATCCGGTGCCGATGATGGCGCTGGTCGAACTGATTCGCGGCCTGCAGACCAGCGACGATACCCACGCCAGGGTAGAGGCGCTGGCCAGGCTGCTGCAAAAGAGCCCGATTACGGTTCGCAATAATCCAGGTTTTGCGGTCAACCGCATCTTGTGCCCGATGATCAACGAAGCGATCTTCGTGCTGGCGGAAGGCCTGTCGACCGCGGAAGACATCGACACCGGCATGAAGCTCGGCTGCAACCATCCGATCGGACCGCTGGCGCTGGCTGACATGATTGGCCTCGACACGCTGCTGGCGGTGCTGGAGGTGTTCTACGACGGCTTCAACGATTCGAAATACCGTCCGGCGCCGCTGCTGAAGGAAATGGTCGCGGCGGGTTATCTGGGCCGCAAGTCGGGGCGCGGGTTTTACCAGTATTAGCAAGCCCCGTCATTCCCGCGAAAGCGGGAATGACGGTAGCGATTAGTAATCTCCACGAATATTGCCGGGCCTTGCGGCCCTGAAGGAATAAGCATGACCGAGACCCCCGTCATTCCCGCGAAAGCGGGAATCCAGAGTGCGCCCGCAGGATCCACGTCACTCTGGATTCCCGCCTGCGCGGGAATGACGGAGTGGGGTGAATTCCGGTTTCCCCAGTAACGCCTAGTAATCTCCACCATTATTGCCGGGCCTGGCGGCCCTTAAGGAACAAGCATGACCGACCTGTCGATTGCCCAGAAACTCACGGAATACAAACCCGTCAACAAGGTGCGTTTTGTCACCGCCGCCTCGCTGTTCGACGGCCACGACGCGTCGATCAACATCATGCGCCGCATCCTGATGGCGAATGGCGCCGAGGTGATCCACCTCGGGCATAACCGCTCGGTGGATGACGTTGTCACCGCCGCGCTGCAGGAAGATGCGCAGGGCATCGCACTGTCGTCCTACCAGGGCGGTCATGTCGAATATTTCAAATACATGATCGATCTGCTGAAGGAACGCGGCGGCGCCCACATCAAGGTCTATGGCGGCGGCGGCGGTGTCATCGTGCCGGAAGAAATCGCCGAGCTGCATGCGTATGGCGTGACCCGCATCTTCAGTCCGGAAGACGGCCAGAGCATGGGCCTGGTCGGCATGATCCTGTCGATGATCCAGGCGTGCGACATCGACCTCTCGACCTATGCGCCGACCGCGCTCGACGTGCTGGCGGGTGACGACATCGCCGCCAAGCACCGGCCGCTGGCGCAACTGATTACCGCGCTCGAAAGCGACAAGGTGAGTCCTGAACTCAAGGCCCAGCTGCACCAGGCCGCCGACCTGATCCGGGTGCCGACTCTGGGCATTACCGGCACCGGCGGCGCCGGCAAATCGTCGCTGACCGATGAACTGATCCGCCGCATCCGCCTCGACCAGAATGACGCGCTCAACATCGCCATCATTTCGATCGATCCGTCGCGCCGCAAGTCGGGCGGCGCCTTGCTGGGCGACCGCATCCGCATGAATGCGATCAATCCGTGGCAGGGCAATGTGCGCGTGTTCATGCGTTCGCTGGCGACCCGCGAAGCAGGTTCCGAAATTTCACAGGCGCTGCCGGACGTGATCGCCGCCTGCAAGATCGCCGGCTTTGATCTCGTGATCGTCGAGACCTCCGGCATCGGCCAAGGCGACGCGGCGATCGTGCCGCATGTCGACCTGAGCATGTATGTGATGACGCCGGAATTCGGCGCTGCGTCGCAGCTGGAAAAAATCGACATGCTGGACTTCGCCGATTTTGTCGCCATCAACAAGTTTGACCGCAAGGGTTCGCAGGATGCGCTGCGCGACGTCGCCAAGCAGTACCAGCGCAACCGTGAAATGTGGAGCAAGCGCCCGGAAGAAATGCCGGTCTTCGGCACCCAGGCATCACGCTTCAATGACGATGGCGTGACCGCGCTGTACCAGGGACTGCTGCCGCGGCTGGCCGAACTGGGCTTGCAGGTCGGGCCCAGCAAGCTGGGCAGCGTCGCCGTGCGTTTTTCATCCGGCAAGAATGCGATCGTGCCGCCGGCCCGCAGCCGTTATCTGGCCGAGATTGCCGATACCGTGCGCGGTTATCACAAGTTCACCGCCAAGCAGGTGATCCTGGCGCGCGAGCGCCAGCAGCTGCAGGAAAGCAAACGCATGCTGGCCGCGGCCGGCCGGACCGTCGACATGGACGACCTGATCAGCGAGCGCGACAACAAGCTCGATGCCGAGTCCAGGAAGCTGCTGGCGATGTGGCCGGACATGCAGGCCGCCTACGCCGGCGACCAGTACGTGGTCAAGATCCGCGACAAGGAATTGCGCACCAACCTGATCTTCACCACGCTGTCCGGCACCCGGATCCGCAAGGTCGCGCTGCCGCGTTATGAAGACCACGGCGAAATCCTGCGCTGGCTGATGCTGGAAAACGTGCCCGGCTCTTTCCCTTACACCGCCGGTGTGTTTGCATTCAAGCGCGAGGGCGAAGACCCGACCCGCATGTTTGCAGGTGAAGGCGATCCGTTCCGCACCAACCGCCGCTTCAAGCTGGTGTCCGAAGGCATGGACGCCAAGCGCCTGTCGACCGCCTTCGATTCGGTCACGCTGTACGGCGCCGACCCGGAGCTGCGGCCTGACATCTACGGCAAGGTCGGCAATTCCGGCGTCTCGATCGCCACCCTCGATGACATGAAGGTGCTGTACGACGGTTTTGACCTGTGCAGCCCGTCGACCTCGGTGTCGATGACAATCAATGGTCCGGCGCCGACTCTGCTGGCGATGTTCATGAATACCGCGGTTGATCAGCAGATCGACAAATTCCGCGTCGACAATCATCGCGAACCGACTGCCGACGAAGCCGCCAAGATCCAGGCGTGGGTCTTGCAGAACGTGCGCGGCACGGTGCAGGCCGACATCCTGAAGGAAGACCAGGGGCAGAACACCTGCATCTTTTCGACAGAGTTTTCATTGAAGGTGATGGGCGATATCCAGGAATATTTCGTTCACCACCAGGTGCGCAACTTCTACTCGGTATCGATCTCCGGTTATCACATCGCCGAAGCCGGCGCCAACCCGATCTCGCAACTGGCGTTCACGCTGTCGAACGGCTTCACCTTTGTCGAAGCGTATCTGGCGCGCGGCATGCACATCGACGATTTTTCGCCGAACCTGTCGTTCTTCTTCAGCAACGGCATGGACCCGGAATACACGGTCATGGGCCGCGTCGCCCGCCGCATCTGGGGTGTGGCCATGCGCGAGAAATACGGCGCCAATGAACGTGCGCAGAAGCTGAAGTATCACATCCAGACTTCGGGCCGCTCGCTGCATGCGCAGGAAATCGACTTCAACGATATCCGCACCACCTTGCAGGCGCTGATCGCAATCTACGACAACTGCAATTCGCTGCACACCAATGCCTACGATGAAGCGATCACCACGCCGACCGACGAATCGGTGCGCCGCGCGCTGGCGATCCAGCTGATCATCAACCGCGAATGGGGCCTGGCGAAGAATGAAAACCCGAACCAGGGCAGCTTCATCCTCGACGAACTGACCGATCTGGTCGAGGAAGCCGTGCTGCAGGAGTTCGAACGCATCGCCGAGCGCGGCGGTGTGCTGGGCGCGATGGAAACCGGCTACCAGCGCGGCAAGATCCAGGAAGAGTCGATGCTCTACGAGCACCAGAAACACGACGGCACCTTGCCTATCGTCGGCGTCAACACCTTCCGCAATCCGAAGGCAACCGGCGTGGCGCAAAAAATCGAACTGGCGCGCTCGACCGATGAGGAAAAACAGTCGCAACTGACGCGCCTGGCTGAATTCCATGCGCGCAATGCAGGACAGGCGCCGGCAGTACTGGCGGATCTGCAGCAGGCGGTGATCAATGACGAGAACGTGTTCGCGAAACTGATGGATGCGGTGCGTGTATGTTCGCTGGGCCAGATCACCGATACACTGTTCGCTGTTGGCGGGCAATATCGGCGCAACATGTAATCAAAAATCTAAAGAGAGCAGAAAAATGACACAAAGAGATGTAGTAGTCACAGGCATGGCCCGTACCGCAATCGGCAGTTTTGGCGGATCCCTGAAAGATGTACCCCTGAGCACGCTGGCGACCACCGTCGTGCGCGCGGCGCTGGAGCGTTCCGGCGTGGCCGCGGCGGATGTCGGCCATGTCGTGATGGGCAACGTGATTCCGACCGAACCGCGCGATGTTTACCTGAGCCGCATCGCCGCCATGGATGCCGGCATTCCGAAAGAAACGCCGGCATTGAATGTCAGCCGTCTGTGCGGATCCGGCCTGCAGGCGATCGTGTCGGCCTCGCAGGCTATCCTGCTGGGCGATTGTGATATCGCCATCGGCGCCGGCGCCGAGTCGATGAGCCGCGGTCCCTACCTGATGCCTGCCGCCCGCTGGGGGCAGCGCATGGGCGACGCAAAAATGCTCGATTTCATGAACACCATCCTGCACGACCCATGGGATGCCAACCACATGGGCGTCACTGCCGAGAACGTCGCCGAGCGTTACGGCATCACCCGCGAGATGCAGGATGCGCTGGCGCTGGAAAGCCAGCGCCGCGCCGCGCATGCCATCGCCTCAGGTTATTTCAAGGAACAGATCGTGCCGGTCGAGATCGCTGGCCGCAAGGGCACGATCGTGTTCGATACCGATGAACACGTGCGCGGCGATGTCACCGCCGACAGCCTGGCGAAGATGAAGCCGGTGTTCAAGAAGGATGGCCTGGTCACGGTAGGCAATGCATCCGGCATCAATGACGGCGCCGCCGCCGTGATGCTGGTCGAGGCAAAACGCGCGGCCGAGCTGGGCCTGAAACCGCTGGCGCGCCTGGTCGGTTATGCGCATGCCGGCGTCGAGCCGCAATACATGGGCATCGGCCCGATCCCGGCGACAAGGATGGTGCTCAAGCGAACCGGACTGCGGATGCAGGACCTGGATGTGATCGAGTCGAACGAAGCGTTCGCGGCGCAGGCATGCGCGGTGGCGAGGGAACTCGAGTTCGATCCGGCCAAGGTCAATCCGAACGGCTCCGGCATTTCGCTCGGCCATCCGGTCGGCGCTACCGGCGCCATCATCACGATCAAGGCGATCAGTGAGCTGCACCGCATCGGCGGCCGTTATGCATTGGTGACCATGTGCATCGGCGGCGGGCAGGGCATCGCGGCAATATTCGAGCGCGTGTAAAGAAATCAATGCGGCGCCGCCGAGGTAGCAGACCATGTACACCCTGTTGCAATCACCATTGAAAGCCCACACCGAGATTGGTGTGGAAAAGCGCTGCATGTCGTGCGGAGAATACTGGCCGGCCGATACCGAGTTTTTCGAAACGAAGGTGTCGAGCCGCGACGGTTTGTCGACCCGCTGCATCGCTTGCGTGAAAGCGAAAATCTGGGCTTATGCGGGACGTACTTGCTGATCGGAGGAGGGCCGGTTAAGCTTTCCCCTCCCTGTCGTTCCCGCGCAAGGTGGAGCAGGGGTTTCAGGCAGCATGCTGCCTGCCTGCGAAACGGCACCGGCTTGCAAGCCGGTGCGCGCCCTGCAAGGGGGAACCCAGAGTGACGTGGATCCTGCGGGCGCACTCTGGATTCCCGCTTTCGCGGGAATGACGGGGCAGCGCAGGAACGACGAGCCGGCGCAAGCCGCGATACACCCAAAAAGAGGAGACAAGTCACATGAGAGCAGTGCGCTGTAACCAACACGGACTACCCGATACACTGGTGGTCGAAAACCTGCCGTCACCGGTTCCGGAGGCCGACGAAGTGCTCATCAGCGTCCGCGCAGCGGGCGTCAATTTCCCCGACTCCCTGATCATCCAGAACAAATACCAGTTCAAGCCGCCGCTGCCGTTCACGCCCGGCGGTGAACTCGCCGGCGTTGTCATCGCGGTCGGCCCGGGCGTCACGCGTTATGCAGTCGGCCAATCGGTCATTGCCTTCACCGGCTGGGGCGCATTCGCCGAAGAAGTGGCGGTCCACCAGGACAAGCTGATTCCGATGCCGGACCAGATGCCGTTCGATGTCGCCGGCACGTTCCTGATGACCTATGGCACCTCGTACCATGCCTTCAAGGACCGCGCGCAGCTGGCTGCGAACGAGACGGTGCTGGTGCTGGGCGCAGCGGGCGGCATCGGCATCGCCGCGATCGAACTGGCAAAAGCATTCGGCGCCCGTGTGATTGCCGCCGCCTCATCGGATGAAAAACTCGCGGTGTGCAAGGCGCATGGCGCCGACGAAGTCATCAATTACCTGACCGAAGACCTGCGCGAGCGCATCAAGGCCATCACCGGCGGCAACGGCGTCGACGTCGTCTGCGATCCGGTCGGCGGCCGTTACAGCGAACTGGCCTTGCGCAGCATGGCCTGGCGCGGCCGTTTCCTGGTAGTCGGTTTTGCCGATGGCGATATTCCAAAAATTCCGCTCAACCTGGCGCTGCTCAAGGGCTGTTCGATCATCGGCGTATTCTGGGGCGATTTCGTGCGTCGTGAACCGGAGCAGGCGGCGGCGGATCTGCAGGCGCTGGTCGGGCTCTATCGCGACGGAAAAATCAAGCCATTGGTGTCAGGCAGCTACACACTGGACCAGGCGGGCGATGCATTGTACGCATTGATGCAACGAAAAGTAAGCGGAAAAATCGCAATCATCCCGTAGGGCGGAAAAGCGCGACTGCTCCAAGCCGAAGTCCCACCAAGGAAAACCATGCAGACAGAAAAACGAGTGGCGATCATCACCGGCGGCGCCACCGGAGTAGGCGCAGCCGTCGCCCGCATGCTGGCAGCCAAAAATTACCACCTCCTGATCAATTACAGCCGCAGCGCCGAGGCCGCCGCCGGCGTAGTGGAAGACTGCCTTGCCCTTGGCGCCGACGCGCTTGCCGTGCAAGGCGATGTCGCCAGCGACGACGCCTGCAAGGAGCTGGTGCGGCAGGCGATGGCGCGCTGGGGCCGCATCGATGCGCTCGTCAGCAGCGCCGGCGCCACCCAGTTCATTCCGATGGCGGACCTCGATGCGGTGACCGCCGCCGATTTCGAGCGTGTGTATGCGGTCAACACCATCGGTCCGTTCCAGATGGCGCGCGCCGTCAGCAAACACATGCAGCCGGGCAGCGCGATCGTCAACGTGTCGTCGATCGCGGGGCTGACCGGCAGCGGCAGCTCGTTCCCGTACGTGCTGTCAAAAGCGGCGCTCAACATGCTGACCGTGGCGCTGGCGCGCACGCTGGCGCCGGCGGTCCGCGTCAACGCCGTCTTGCCGGGCATGATCGAAGGCCGCTGGATGCGCGACGGCCTGGGCGAAGAAAAATATGAACAGGTAAAGCAGCAATTCGCTGCAGTCGCGGCACTCGGCAAGATCAGCCAGCCGGAGCAGATCGCCAGTGCGGTGTGCTGGCTGCTGGAGCCGGACTCGGTTGTCACCGGCCAGCTGATTCCAGTCGACGCCGGTTTTCTGCTGGGACGGCCGCCGTCGGCGGCAGGGGCGCCGTCGAAATAAAGCCGGCTCCATTGTTTTCGACTTACAACGTACTGTAAAATACCGTATGCATCATTATGGAATTCGATCGGGAATAAGCCTGGTTTCCGAATTTGCCGTAGTCATGAATAGTGAATGGAGATAACAATGCTGATAAAAAAAATGAAATGGATAGGGGCTGCGCTGGCGCTGGCGGCTTGCAATGCCGCCGTTGCCCAGGCCTGGCCTTCGAAACCGATCCGTCTGGTGACCGCCTTCGGTCCGGGCAGCGCCAGCGATATCGTCGCGCGCATGATCGGCATGGAAATGCAGACTGAATTGAAGCAGACTGTCATTGTCGAAAACAGGCCGGGTGCGTCCGGCTTCCTCGCTGCGCAAAACGTGGCTGCTTCCGCTCCTGACGGTTACACATTTTTCCTGACGACGAATACCGTGCATTCGTCCAATCCGCATTTGTTCAAACAGCTGCCGTACCAGCCGATCAAAGACTTCACCGCGGTGGCACGCGTTTGTTATTTCCCGTTCATTCTCACTGTTCCCGGAGATTCTCCGATCAAGTCGGTCGGCGAGCTGATCGCGTTGTCAAAAACGCCCAATGCCAATCTGAGTTATGCCTACGGCAACTCAACCGGCCAGATCGCCGGCGCGGCGTTCTCTTCGCTGACGAAATTGAATGCGACCGCAGTGCCTTACAAAAGCACGCCGCAAGCGATGACCGACCTGGTCGGTGGCCGCGTCACGTTCATGTTTGGTGACCTGGCATCCAGCCGTCCGCACCTGCAATCAGGCCGCCTGCGTGCGATCGCCGTGACCTCGGAAGAGAAAAGCGCATTGGCGCCCGAGCTGCCGACGATCGCAGGCAGTGCGAATTTGCGCGGCTTTGATCTCGCCGCCTGGGTTGGAGTCGTTGCGCCGGCTGGCCTGCCGCCCGAAATCACGAATAAAGTCAGCGGTGTGATCACCAGCATGCTGGCGCGCAAGGATGTGGTCGACAAGCTCACCACATTAGGCGCCGAGGTAGCGCCCGCAAATGCGGCCACGCTTCAAACCTATATGGTGAAGCAGCTGGATGTGTGGGGACGCAAGGTCAAGGATGCCGGTATCCAGCCAGAGTAAGCTGGTTTTATCCAGGTGAAAAAAAAGCGGCTGGTGAAATTTTCACCAGCCGCTTTTTTTTTGCTGCGCAATCAATTGCAGTTGAGCGTCACATTCCCGATGTTGCCGCTGCCCTGTTCCACCGCTTCATGCGCTGCGGCGATCTCCTCGATCGGAAAGGACCTGCCGAGCGCATGCTGCAGTTTGCCGGCGGCGAGCAGCCGGCTGATGCCGGCGGTTGCCCGTTCCCGGTCGGCCGGCAGCAGCTCGTACACGACGAAGAATTTCAGCGTCAGCGAGCGGAACAAGACGTCGCGAAATGGAATCGCCACCTTGTCCATCACGTTCGAGCCGTAGCAGACGATGGTCCCGTGATAGGCCAGGCAGCCGGAGGGAATGAGCGTCACGGTGGTCGACAGGTCCATGTCGATGATAGCGTCGACGCCACGGCCATCGGTCAGCCGCAATACCTGCGCCGCGACGTCTTCTTCCTTGTAGTTGATGGTGCTGCTGGCGCCGGCGCTGCGCGCATGTTCCGCCTTCGTGGCCGAGCCGACCGTCCCGATCACGATCGCACCCTTGTCGCGCGTGGCGATTTGTGTCGTGTAATGACCGACGGCCGAGGATGCGCCAATCACCAGGATAGTCTTGCCGCTGATATCGCCCAACAGTTCCAGCGCCTGCCATGCGGTGAGCGCCGGAATGCCGAGGCACGCGCCGGCGGCAAAGTCCGTGTTGTCGGGGAGATGAACCGCTTGCGCCGACGGCAGCGCGATATATTCGGCGGCGGTTCCAGACGGCCGCTTCCATTGACCATTCCAGGTCCAGACCCGCTCGCCGATACGGCTGGCCGGCACACCGGCGCCGACCGCGTCGATGATGCCCGCGCCATCGCTGTGCGGAATGATTTTGGCGGCGATCAGCGGCCGGCCCTGGCGCGACTTGACGTCGGAAGGATTGACGCCGCTGGCCATCAGCCTTACGCGGACTTCACCCGCCTGCGGTTCGGGGTCGGGCAGGGCGCCGGTTTGCAGCACCTCCCTGGCGGCGCCATTTTTTTCGTACCATGCTGCGCGCATTAGATTTCTCCTGCGTAAAGTTAAATTCAGAGGCTGATGGCGCCGAGCTTTGCCATGTCATCGATCTGCGCATCGTCGAAGCCCGCTTCCCGCAGGATCTCGCGCCCATGCGCGCCGTGTGCCGGCGGCGGCTGGTGCATGCCTGCGCGCTGGCCGTCGAAACGCAAGGGCTGCGCCACCGCGCGTGTGGTGCCGTATTGCGGATGTTCGTAGTTGAAGATCATGCCGCTTTCATGCGTATGCGGATGGTCCGACAGTTCGCCCAGCGTGTGCAGCGGCGAGCATGGAATGCCCACCTTGGAAAACGCCTCGATCCAGTCGTCACGCTTGCGTGTCGCCATCACCTTGCGCACGATCGCAACCGTTTCATCGCGCCGCTCCACACGTGCCGCATTGGTGGCGAAGCGCGGATCGTCGACGATGTCCTGCAGGCCGGTGACATCGCAGAATGTGCGCCACAGCGTGTCGTTCGCCACGCCGAGGATCAGCGGTTTGTCTCCCGTGTCGAAGGCTTCATACGGACACAGCGACTCATGGCCCGAGCCTGGTTTTTCCGGCTCCGTTCCGCGCTCCCAGAAACTTTGCAGGAAGTAGCCGAGGAAGGCCGTTGCGGTATCGAACAGCGATGCCTCGACCACCGTGCCTTTGCCGGTCGTTGCCCGCGCCACCACGGCCGCCAGGATGCCGATCAGCGCATGCAGTCCGGTTGCCTGGTCGACTGGCGAGAACGGGCTGCGCACCGGCGGTCCGTTGCGCTCGCCGGTAATCGACAACATGCCGGTGAAGGCTTGCAGGATCACATCGTAGCCTTTGCCCTTGCGCATCGGACCGACATTGCCGAAGCCTGAAATATTGCAGAAGATCAGGCGCGGATTCAGCGCCTGCAAGGTGGCCGCATCGACGCCGAGGCGGGTGGAGGCGCCGGGGCCGAAACTTTCAATCACGATGTCGGCCTTCTCGGCCAGCCGGTAGACGATGTTGCGCCCGGCTTCGCTGCGCAAATCGACGGCGATGCTGCGCTTGTTGCGGTTAGCGCTGAGAAAAACCGAACCGGTCGGGTCGCTGCCCTCAGCCTGGCGGAATGGCGGCCACTGGCGCGTTTCGTCGCCGGCGCCGAGAGTTTCGACCTTGATCACGTCGGCGCCCATGTCGCCCAGATATTGGCCGCACAGCGGACCCGCCAATACCTTGGACAGGTCCAGCACTTTCAGGCCGGCGAGAGGGGATGTGCTATTTGGTTTTGTGTTCACGGTAGAAGGTCCCTTGAATGCGTTATGGACAGATAGGATGTCATGCGATGTTACACGCGATGGGCTGCTGCCGCTTCATCGCGCGGTAAAGCCGCCGTCGGCCAGATGGTAGCTGCCGGTGATGAAGGATGCCCGCGCCGACAGCAAAAAAACGACCAGTTCGGCTACTTCGGCAGGCAGGCCGAGGCGTCCGATCGGATGGTTCCCGATCACCGCCTCGCGCGTGGCCTGATCGAGAATGCCCAGCAAGGGCGTGTCGATGTAGCCGGGCCCGACCGAGTTGACGCGGACGCCCTGCGCCGAATAGGCGATCGCCGCGCTTTTTGTCAGCCCCACCACACCGTGCTTGGCGGCGACGTAGGCCGGCGACAGCGCCGAGCCGACGCTGCCGAGCACGGATGCGATATTGACGATGGCGCCGCCACCGGCAGCCAGCATGGCCGGAATCTGGTACTTCATCGCGTAAAAGACGGCGTTCAGGTTGATCTCGATGACGCGGTGCCAGTTCTCGAGCGTCTGTTCCGCCAGGGCGACACGCTGCCCGCCCACGCCCGCATTGTTCACCGCCAGATGCAGCGCGCCGTGGGTAACCACGATGTGCGCGACCATGGCCTCGACCGCTGCCGCGTCGGTCAGCTCGATCTCGTACGCGACCGCCTTGCCGCCCGCGGCGCCGATCTCGCTGCTGGTGCGTTCGGCGCCGGCGCGATCCAGATCGGCGACCACCACGGTGGCCCCGCCGGCGGCAAGCAGACGCGCCACTGCGGCGCCAATGCCGGATGCGGCGCCGGTTACCAGCGCCACCTTGCCGGTGAATTCGCCTTCAGTCATTGTTTTCATGATGGTCACTTTCTGGCCGCAGCCTTTTGTTTGCTGCGCCGCAGCCATTCGGCGATCTCGCCGGCGATGCCGCGCTGGAACAGCAGCACCACCACCACGAAGATGGCGCCCTGGATGACCGGCACCCATTGCGACAGTCCGGTCAGGTAGTTCTGCATCGTCAGGATAAACGCCGCGCCGATCACCGGCCCGAACACGGTGCCGATGCCACCGACCAGCGTCATCAGGATCACCTCGCCGGACAAGCCCCAGCCGACATCGACCAGCGACGCCAGCTTGAACACCAGCACCTTGAGGCTGCCGGCCAGACCCGCCAGCGACGCCGACAGCACAAAGGCCACCAGCTTGTATTGATCGACGCGATAACCCAGCGACACTGCACGCGGTTCATTCTCGCGGATGGCCTGCAGCACCTGGCCGAAGGGTGAATGGATGGTGCGGTAGATGAACAGGAAACCGGCGGCGAAGACGGCCAGCACCACGTAGTAGAGCGTGCGGTCGTCGGTGATGTCGATGACGCCGAACACCGGCTTGCGCGGAATCGCCGAGATGCCGTCTTCGCCGCCGGTGAAGCTCGACCCGACGCAGAAAAAGAAGAACATCTGCGCCAGCGCCAGCGTGATCATCGCAAAATAGATGCCCTGGCGGCGGATCGAGATCAGCCCGATGATCAGGCCCATCACGGTGGCGCTCGCCATGCCGGCCAGCACCGACAGCTCGGTCGACCAGCCCCACACTTTCAGCGCATGACCGGTGACATAGGCCGAGCCGCCGAAAAACATCGCGTGGCCGAACGACAGCAGGCCGACATAACCGACCAGCAGGTTGAAGGCCATCGCGAACAGGGCAAAACACAGCAGCTTGGTCAGGAAAGCCGGGTAAACCAGCAGTGGTGCAAACGCTGCCGCAATCATTAGTACGGCAAACGCAATCAAATCATGGCGGCGCATGGAAATCCTCGTTGGTTAGTCGTGCCGGCAGCCGGCATTGTCATTTGCAGGCGGCTCATTGGGGTTTGCCGAACAGTCCGGCCGGCTTCACCAGCAGCACCACGGTCATGACCATGAAGATGGCCACGCTCGAGCCCTGCGGGTAATACACCTTGGTCAGCGCCTCGATGAGGCCGAGCGCGAAGCCGGTCAGGATGGCGCCGAAGATCGAGCCCATGCCGCCGATCACCACCACCGCGAACACGGTGATGATGAGTCCGGTTCCCATCGACGGCTTGACCTGTTCGATCGGCGCCGCCAGCACGCCGGCCAGCGCGGCCAGGCCGACGCCCAGGCCATAGGTCAGGGTGATCATGCGCGGCACATTGACGCCGAACGCACGCACCAGTTCCGGCCGTTCGGTGGCGGCGCGCAGATAGGCGCCGAGCCGGGTGCGCTCGATGCCGTACCAGGTCAGCAGGCAGATCAGGATCGAGAAGCTGACCACCCAGGCGCGGTAATACGGCAGGAACATGAAGCCGAGGTTGACCCCGCCCGGCATCGGATTGTCGTACGGAATACCGGAGGAGCCGTACACGATCGCCAGCAAGCCTTCGAAGATCAGGGCCAGGCCGAAGGTCAGCAGCAGCTGGTACAGGTCGCTCATGCCGTAGAGCCGGCGCAGCAGCGTCTTTTCGAGCGCCATGCCGATCGCCGCGACGATCAGCGGCGCCAGCACCAGCGCGCCCCAGTAGGGGATTTGCGCATACCGCAGCAGCATCCAGGCGCCGAAGGCGCCCAGCGTGAACTGCGCGCCATGGGCGAAGTTGACCACATTGAGCAAGCCGAAAATCACCGCCAGCCCGAGGCTGAGCATCGCGTAGAACGCGCCGTTGATCAGGCCCAGCGTCAATTGCCCGAACAGCGCCGGCAGCGGCACTCCGAAAACATCAATCATTGCATCACTCCTGTTGTTACACGCTCAGGTATTTATCCAGGCGCTCGGGAAATTGTTTGAGTTCATCATTGCTGATCGTATCGACCACACGGCCGTGCTCAACCACGTAATGGCGATCGGCCACGGAACTGGCGAAACGCAGGTTCTGCTCGACCAGCACGATGGTGTAACCGCGCTCCTTGAGCGTGCGGATGATGTCGCCGATGTGCTGGACGATGATCGGCGCCAGGCCTTCGGTCGGTTCATCGAGCAGCAGCGTGCGCGCGCCGGTGCGCAGGATGCGCGCGATGGCCAGCATCTGCTGTTCGCCGCCCGACAGTTTGGTGCCCAGGCTTTTTGCGCGTTCCTTCAGGCGCGGGAACAGCAGGTGAATTTCCTCGAGTGTCATGCCGCCCGGCTTCAGGATCGGCGGCAGCACCAGGTTCTCGGCCACCGTCAGGGCGGAGAAGATGCCGCGCTCTTCAGGGCAATAACCGAGGCCGATGGGCGCGATGCGTTCCGAAGGCAGGGCGATGGTTTCGACGCCTTCAACCGCGACTGAGCCGCTGCGCTTCTTCAGGATGCCGATGATGGCGCGCAGCGTGCTGGTCTTGCCGGCGCCATTGCGGCCGAGCAGGGTGACCACTTCGCCGCGGTGCACGTTGAATTCCATGCCGTGCAGGATATGCGACTGGCCGTAGTAGCCGTGGAGGTCGCGCACGACGATCGGCAGGGTGGCGTTGTCAGTCATGAGAGGTTCCGATATAGGCGGCCATTACTTCCGCATTTTTAGACACCTCGGCGTAGCTGCCTTCGGCCAGGATCTCGCCGCGCGCCAGCACGGTGATGCGGTCGGCCAGGTCGGCGACGAAACCGAGGTTGTGTTCGACCATCAGAATGGTGCGCGAGGCGGCGACGCGCTTGATCAGCGCGGCGATCACGCCGATGTCCTCATGGCCCATGCCCGAGGTCGGCTCGTCGAGCAGCAGCATGGCCGGATCGAGCGCCAGCGTGGTCGCGATCTCGAGCGCACGCTTGCGTCCGTAGGAGAGGTCGCCCGCATGTTCGGCCGCGTATTCGGACAGTCCTACATCGGCCAGCAATGCCGCTGCGCGATCGTTCAGTTCGTTCAATACACTTTCGGAACGCCACAGGTGAAACGAGCGTCCGAGCGGGCGCTGCAGCGACACGCGCACGTTGTCGAGCACCGTCATCTGCGGAAATACCGCGGAAATCTGGAAGCTGCGCACCATGCCCAGGCGCGCGACATCGGCCGGCGCGGTACGCGTGATGTCGCGGCCGTCGAACAGTATGGTTCCGGACGATGGTTCGAGGAATTTGGTCAGCAGGTTGAAGCAGGTGGTCTTGCCGGCGCCGTTCGGACCAATCAGCGCATGCACTGTCCCGCGCCGGACGCGAAGGTCGACGCTGTTGACAGCGGTGAAGCCCTTGAAATCCTTGGACAAGTCCCGGGTTTCGATGATGTAGTCGCCACTCATCCAATGTCCTTTTCTACTTTAAATGAAAGCCGGCCCCTCCCGCTTGTTCGGGAGGACCGGCTGGACAGTTCGATTTACTTGACGAGGGAGCAAGCAGCCTTGTCGGCCGGCTGGAAAGCCTCGGCGGCAGGAATCGTCAGGGTTTGAGTCAGCAGATCCCATTCGCCCTTGGATTCCGAAGGCTTCTTGACGCGGAACACATAGAACTCGCGCATTACCCGACCGTCATCCCGGATCGAACCGTTTTTCGTCATGAAGTCGTTGATCGGCGTGGTTCTCATCTTCGCAATCACCTTCGAGGTGTCGTCGGTACCGGCGGCCGCGACGGCTTTCAGGTAGTGGGTCACGGCGCCGTACACACTCGCCTGCGCCATGTTAGGCATCTTGCCGAAACGTTCCTTGTAGCGATTTGCAAACTTCCTGGTTTCCGGGTTCTGATCCCAGTAATACGCTGCTGTCAACAGCAGGTCCTGGGCCGATTTCAGGCCGAGCGCCTTGACGTCATGGAGGGTCAGGCTGAGCGGCGCCACGATCTGCTTGCCGCGAATGCCGAATTCATCTGCCTGCTTGACAGCGGCGCCGGCATGCGCGGTGGTGGTGGCCAGCCCGATGACTTGCGCCTTGGAACCCTGCGCTTGCAGCAATTGCGATGAGAACTCCATCGAGTTCAGCGCATGCAGTGTCGAGCCGACGACCTTGCCGCCACCCGCTTCGATGATCTGGGTCGTGTCGCGCTGCACATTCTTGCCGTAGGTGTAGTCGATGGTGACGAAATACCAGCTCTTGGCGCCTTGCGCCAGCAAGGCCTTCGCCACGCCCAGCGATTGCACATAGCTGTTGTAGGTCCAGTGGATGCCGTTCGGCGAACACTTGACGCCGGTGAGGTCGCTGCTGGCGGAGCTGGTGAATACGGCCAGCCGGTCTTTTTCGCGCGACAGGTCCTGCACGCCCAGCGCCACGGTCGTGATGCCGACGTCGAAGATTGCGCGCACACCGCCGTCATACCATTTGCGGGCGATGGTCAGGCCGGTATCGGGCTTGTTCAGGTGGTCGCCTTCCAGCAGCTGGATCGGACGGCCGAGCACCTTGCCGCCGAAATCCTCGATGGCCATCTTGGCCGAGACCACCGAGCCAGGACCGGACAGATCCGCGTAGGTGCCGGACAGGTCGCTCAGCAAGCCGATCTGCAGCGGCTGGACGGTTTGTGCGTGGGCTACGCTGAACATGCCGGCGCAGGCGACCGCAAGCAGCGTCGCTCGGCCGCGTGTCGAGGCGGTAGTGATTTGTGGTGTGAATCGGGACATCGATTTGCTCCTCATTGGATTTATTGTCAAACGGTTGATTTCAACTTCTTCGCCAAACGTGCACCCCGCCTCATGCGTGGTGCACATATTTCTGATGCATGAACGCCGCCAGGCCTTCGCTGCCGCCTTCATAACCGAGGCCGCTTTCCTTGATGCCGCCGAAAGGCGCTTCGACGTGCGACACGGCAAACGAATTGATGCCGATGCCGCCGGCTTCCAGTTCCTCGCTGACCGTCACGGCGGTTGCCGCCGAACGGGTGAATGCATACGCGGCCAGCCCGTAAGGCAGGCGATTGGCCTCGGCGATGGCCTCCTCGATGCGGCTGAAGCGGCTGACCAGCGCCACCGGACCGAAGGGCTCGATGCACATCGGACCGGCATCGATCGGCGTGCCGAGCACGATGGTCGGACGGAAAAAATTGCCGCTGTCGCCCTGGCGCATGCCGCCGGCGAACAGCTTGCCGCCGGCCGCGGTGGCGTCGCTGACCAGCTGCTCCATTGCATCGACCCGGCGGCCATTTGCCAGCGGTCCCATCTGGCTGGCGCTGGACAGGCCGTCGCCGATCACGACATCATTCAATGCCTTGGCAAAACGGGCGACGAATTCATCATGGATAGCTTCATGCACGAGAAAGCGGGTAGGCGAGGTGCATACCTGACCGGCGTTGCGGGTCTTGCCCTGCAGGCAGGTGGCGACCGCACGATCGAGATCGGCATCCTCGAAGATCAACGCGGCCGAATGACCGCCCAGCTCCAGCGTGCAGGGCTTGACGCCTTCCGCCGCCAGCCGTGCCAGGTGCTTGCCGACCGGGACCGAGCCAGTGAAGGTGATCTTGCGGATGACCGGCGAGGCGATCAGGTGTTCGGAAATGTCGGATGGCATGCCGAGCACCATGTTGAGCACGCCGGCTGGCAGGCCGGCTTCGGCCAGCACCGCGGCCAGCAGCAGGGCCGAGGCCGGTGTTTCTTCCGACGGCTTCATGATCATGGTGCAGCCGGCGGCCAGGGCCGGTGCGATCTTGCGGGCCGGCAGCAGGCCGGGGAAATTCCATGGCGTGAATGCGGCCACCGGACCCAGCGGCGTCGGCAATACCATCTGCCGCGCGCCGGGCAGCCGAGCCGGCATGATGCGGCCGTTGGCGCGCCGGCCTTCGGCGGCGTACCAGTCGAAGGTTTCGGCCGACAGCATGACTTCCAGCGTCGATTCGGCCAGGGTCTTGCCCTGTTCCATTGTCATGATCCGGGCCAGCTGCGGAGCGCGTGCGCGCAGCAGCGTGGCAGCGGCGGTCAGGATGGCGCCGCGCTCGACGGCGGGCGTACGGCGCCAGCTGACGAATGCCTTGTCGGCTGCCGCCAGGGCATCATCCAGATCCTGCTTGCTGGCGCGCGGTAATTCCGCGAGCACCGCATTGGTGGCGGGATTGCGCACGACACCTGCGACGCCGTCGCCGCCTAGCCGCCACTGGCCGGCGATGAACTGGCGCGGGTGTGGGTATTCATTGCTATCTGCTGCAAACATGGAACCGTTTTCCTGAGCGCTCGACTGCATTTTGTCTCCTCTTTCATATGGACTGTGGCGGGGCCATGCCGAAATTCGCTGGCTGATCAGCGGCCGGCAGGATGGCTTTCCTGATACGTTTTATCCGATCATGACCATCTGGTTTTCATCTGCGCTGCATGCTTCGCGGGATTCACCCGCGTTTCGCGAAACGGAAGCCTTCATATCCATTGGCCGCAATTGCGCTGCACTTCTCGCGATAGCGGCCGACGCCGCCGACATAGGGCATGAACACCCGAGGCTTGCCGGGAATATTGGCGCCCACGTACCAGGAATTGCCGCGCGGGTAGAGCG
>JAZKDW010000031.1:0-4268 GCA_040387375.1 Pseudomonadota bacterium | reverse complement strand
AATCGCCTTCGAGCAACCGGCAGAACCCGTAAATTGGAGCGTGACGGACCACTAGGTCGAATGGGAAAGCATTGATGTGGCTTGACACATATTTAGGTATTTGCCAAAATACATAAATGGACAAAGTATTCAAGGCTCTCTCTGACCCCACAAGAAGGAAAATCCTTCATCTGCTTCGCGATAGTGATTTAAGCGCAGGGGATATTGCAGATCATTTTGCGGTGTCAAAGCCCACAATTTCTGGACATTTGTCTGTTCTGAAAGAAGCCGGTTTGATCGATATGGAGCGGCATGGGAACATATTGATGTACCGCCTGAAACTGAGCGTATTGGAAGAAGCCATGATCCCCTTCATGGAATTCTTCAGTTCGGAAAAAGTACCCGCTTTAAAAAGGAGTAAAAAATGAGGCCAGGCTACCCATTCCTCCTGAGCTTTTTAATAGCAGCGCTATCCATTGTTGTCTCGCTTTCCGTGTTTTCTCAATTGCCCGATACAGTTGCAGTTCATTGGAATATCAATGGTGAGCCAGATGGTTTTGCATCAAAGATCATTGCCATGTTCTTGCTTCCTGCACTTATGTTGATTCTGCCTGCGCTATATTTGATTACATGCCGTTTCGACTTAAGAAAAGAAAATCTTCATCGCTCTCTGAACGCAGTCGTCGCCACTTCAACGGTAACCGCCATCGTGCTAGCGATAGCTCATGGAACCATATTGGCGAACGCTTTAGGTATTTCAGTGAACGTCCCGAGGGTTGCCATGGGCTGTGTTGGAGCATTATTGCTGGTTACAGGTAACTATATGGGAAAAACGCGCTCCAACTTCGTCATCGGCATTAGGAACCGATGGACATTGTTCAACGAACGGGTATGGGATCGGACACACCGTGTCGCAGGTTGGCTCTTTGTGGCAGATGGCTTATGTGCACTTCTGGTTTCGGCATTTGGGCGGGGCAATGCATATGAAGGCATTTGGCTTATCACGTTATTTGCTTTCACTGTCATCTTGATCCAAATATTTTCCTATGTTGCATGGAAAAAAGAGAACCAAAATTAAGTTCACTGGCGCGCCAACTTGATCTGATTTGATTCTATTTGAAAGACGCGCCAAGTAAACTGTTGGGAAGTAATTACAGCAGTTGGCGCCTTGAAGGGTCAGTGAGGGTCAGGGTCAGGGTCAGGGTCAGACTCTGACCCTTCCCCTCAAATACCGATGTCCGACGCTTTAGCGCGCAGCAATATCAACGCCGCATGAATCTGTCGCCACGACAGGCGGTCGGTTCTGTTTTCCGCCAACCACCATCGCGCCAGCGAAATGATTGACAACGCTGAGGCCGCTTTCTTCCAGCTGCCGAATTCAATCCGGTAGCCGCTTTGCTTCACCGCCGTGCCAATGAGCCACAGCGCATAACAAGCCAGCGTCCCGATCATCAAGAGTAGCGCCAGACGCTGCGGTTTGCGCGATTGACTCTCCGATAAGCCCAGGCCCCAGCGCGCATTCTTGGCATCACGGAACGTCTGCTCGATTTGCATGCGCCCGCTATAGATCGCCACGACTGCCGGCGCGCTCAGGCTGGCAAGCCGGGGCGAAACGGCAAGCAACCAGGGCTCCTTGTCCAGCTTGATGTTGCCCAGCAGACGGTCGCATCGCTTGATGCGGTGTCGGATCGCCGTGGTGCTGCTCAGTGCGCGGCTCATGCCCATCAAGCTCAGAGTGCCTTTGCTTGCGCCATCGACCATTGCGGCAACGCAAGAGCGACGTTTGGCATGGATGGTGGGACATTCGGCGGCAAGCAGATCTTGTATGATGGGTTGTGCATGCATGGCTTCTCCTTCGTGGTTTGGTCGCTACGAGTGAGAGCTTGCACAAAGCCATGCATGCACTTCTCGTCATGCGTGGAAGGTCATGTAACTGCCTGATTTTTCATTGGTATTTGAGGGGAAGGGTCAGAGTCTGACCCTATATACGATGCCTTATTTCTTTGCTTCGCTGAAGGTGGCGAGCACGCTGGCGTTTGTCGGCTCGACGGTGTCGGAGATGACGGCGTCGAATGAAGGCATCGGGTATCTGCTGATTTCGGCCGGATCGTCGATGAAGATGCCGCTGGCGTTTGCCGGGCTGGTGGTGATCGGCGCGATGGCGATGGCGATGTATGAATTGTTTGCCGTGGTCGAGAAGCGCACGACCGGCTGGGCGCATCGCGGCGCGCAGTCCAAATAAGGCAAGTCTTTTGTTCTGCATGATGGGTTGAGCTATTTGGCGAAATCCATCATGGCCAGGAAAGCTGGCGGTTCGCCGCATCGCCTGATTTTCCTGCGCTTCCCGCATTCCCCTCCAATCGTTCCCTCCTTGCGCGGCATGATCTTGCCGCGATATTTCGCGCCTGTGTCCATCACATGCCGGCCGTCCTTTCACTGAAATCAAAACCGTTCTATACAGGGAATTCGCGCTTTGATAAAATGCTTAGATAACTAATTAAAGAAAGGTGTCCCATGAAAATACTCAAGAATATCGCCGCTGCAACAGCCATTGCTGCGCTGGTCACGGCAAGCCTGCCGGCAGTTGCGCAAACCTATCCGACCAAGCCGGTCGAACTGGTGGTGGCTTTCCAGCCTGGCGGCGGCGTCGACACGATGGCCCGGGTTTTCGCCGAGGCGGCCCGTCCGCATCTCGGGCAGTCCTTCATCGTTGTCAACAAGCCGGGAGCGAGCGGCGCCATCGGCCTGTCCTACGTCGCCAATGCGCAGCCGGATGGCTACAAGGTCGCGATGGTGTTCGCGGAACTGCTGACCGTGCAGCTGCTGGGCATTGCCAAGGTGAGTCATGAAGATTTTCAACCGATCGCGAAATTCGCATCCGATCCATCGACGCTGACGGTGCGCGCGGACGCGCCATGGAAGACGATCGAGGAGTTCCTTGCATACGCGAAGGCCAATCCGGCGAAGGTGACGGTTTCCAACGCCGGCAACGGTTCGATTTCCCACATCTCGGCGGCGGCGCTAGGCCACAAGACCGGTACGCAATATACCCATGTGCCGTATCAGGGATCGGCGCCGGCGGTGCTCGGCTTGCTGAGCGGCCAGGTCGATGCGACCACGGTGAACTATTCCGTTCTCAGCCCCCATATCGCCTCCGGAAAACTGAGGACGCTGGCCTCGATGTCGGACAAGCGCTACGCGTCGCTAGCCAAGGTGCCGACCCTGAAGGAACGCGGCGTCGACTTGTCGGTCGATGTCTGGCGCGGCATCGCCGTGGCGAAGGGCACGCCGAAGGAGATCGTGGATACCTTGCGCCAGCTCTCCAGCAAAGTAGCCAGGGATCCGAAGCTGCTCGACACCCTGCAAAAGCAAAACCTGACCTTCGCCTATGAGGATGGGGACGAGTTTGCGCGCACGATGGCGCGCGAGAGCGAACGCTTCAGGCAGATCATCCCGGAGCTTGGCATCAAGAATTAATGCCGGGTTCGCCCGGAACAACCAGAGGAGACAAAGATGGAACTGATTTTGTACTATGCGCCGTTCGCCTGTGCTTCGGCGCCTTTTATCCTGCTCGGCGAAACCGGGGCCGACTTCGAGGTGCGGCCGGTCAATCTCGGCAAGGGGCAGCACACGACGCCCGAGTATCTGGCGCCGAATCCAAAGCGCAAGGTGCCGGTACTCGTCATTGACGGCGAGCCGCTGACCGAGAATGTGGCGATTCAGATCTGGATCGCACGCAATTTCCCGAATGCGAAACTGCTGCCGGCGGATCCGCTGCAGGAGATCAGGGCCATCTCGCTGCTGGCATGGTGCGCCTCCGGCATTCACCCGGCCATCACGCCGGTCGGCCGCCCGGAACGCTTTTGCGACTTGCCGGGATCGGAGGACAGCGTGCGGCGCTGCTCTACCAAGCTGCTGATGGACCATTACCAGCTGGCCGATGACATGCTGGCCGGCAGGGAATGGTTCTTCGATCACTTCACGGCGCCGGATGCGTATTTTTTCTGGTGCTTCCGCCGCGGCACGCAGTTGGGTCTGGACCTGTCCGGCTTCAAGAACTGCCAGGCCCATATGGCACGCATGGTTCAGCGTCCCAGCGTGCAGAAAATGCTGGCGTATGAAGCGCAGGTGATGGAGCAATTCGCAAAGGCAGCTTGAGCGCGATTTTCTTCAGCAGATAAAAAAAAGCCGCTCTTGGTATATAGGGTCAGGTATATAGGGTCAGAGTCTGACCCTGAGGTCTCCCCTCATATTTTTTCCTGTCCGCAATGCAGGAGGATGCGATCCGG
>JAZKDW010000030.1:0-93709 GCA_040387375.1 Pseudomonadota bacterium | reverse complement strand
GCGGCGCCGTGGAAAAGTCTACGAGGGCCTTGCACACAAAAAACCTGATACTCCCAAGTTACAGCATGCTCCCTGCTCTACCAATTACCATGCACGCCGGCTGGTAGCTGTCCAGCCTACCAGCCGGCACCTCGTGTTGCGCTCCTCAACCGACCTGAGCGAACTCCAGCGGCGTGTCGATGAGGCATTCGGCCTGACCCGGACGCACCACCATGAAGTCCGCCAGCATGCATCCGACGTCCGGCTTCCACCGCGAGTCATGCAGATCGATGTTATTGCCGAAGCACATGCCCTCTTCAAGAACCATGTCTTCGATGCGATAGCCGTTTAGCGTATTGCTGCCAAAGCCCTTGCGGTAAACCACGGTCGGGAATTCGGGTGAGGCGGTTCCCATGGCGTGGAAGCCCAGCTCGACCCAATCCAGCCCCGCCTTGTCCGCCGGCCGGCGAATGATCTCAAGCGCCTCGCCGATGGTACGGCCCGCCGTCAACGCTTCCTTGCTGGCATGCAGACATTCCACCGACACATTCCAGATGTTGAGAAGCTCGCTCGGCGCTTTCTTGCCGAGGTAAACCGTGTACTCCGTATGGCAGCGGTAGCCGCCATATTTGGTGTGCCACTCGGCGCCAATGATGTCCCCCGCCTGTAGCGGGCGCATGCTGGGCGTCAGCGGTTGCTCGCAGCCGTGGAGAAGATGCCAGAGTTCATTTTCCGGATGCTCGACCGGCCCGGCGGCGAACAGGTTGAAGATGTTCGGCTCGCCGCCATTGGCGATCTGGGTTTTCACCATCTCTGCATAAACCACTGCGTCGGGCACGCCGGGACGCGCGGTCTCGACCATCGCATCGATCACCTTGCGCGCAATTTTCCCCGCCTTGCGCAACATCCCGATTTCTTCCTCGCTTTTGACTATGCGCATTTCTTCGAGAATCCAGCTGGCGTCGATCAATTTCGCATTCGGCAGCAGCTTTTCAAGTCCGGTCACATCGCTGTGAAGCAGCGTTGGCGTGGTCTGTATCGTCGAAGAAAACCCGACCAGTCCGAGTTTCGAGTTTTGCAAGCCGCGGCTGTGGATTTCGTCCGCCACCACGGGCATTCCGCCACGCGTACGGAAATCGGTGACCCACTTCTGGATCGAGAGATACATATTGGTCGGCCGGTTCATGTGCGCGACCGCGTTCCACACCACCGGTTCGCCATGCAGCGGAAAGAGGGCATCGGCGCCGATCTGCGAATCGACCTGCAGCATGTAGCGCATGTTCGCCATGCCCATGCCCCAGTAAATATCGTTACCCAGAAAGACCAGCGCGTCGAGCCCGGCCATCAGCATTTTTTTACGAACCTTGTCCCAGCGCCGGTCGCGCTCGGCAAGCGACATCTGCGGCATGAAGTCGAACAGCGGCGCGGCATATGCATTGGCCGGCAGGGGTTTGGCGGTCGGCGGGAAGGCAGGATTTTTTTGCATGTTGTCTCCGTGATGGTGTTATGGAACCGGATCGGCGCGAACGGACGCGGCGTCCTGGGCGAAAGAACTTTACATGGCGTGCCATGTAATGTCAACGCATAACATGGCGCCGATGATATTCGACTTTTCGCAGGGGGAGACGCGGAGACAAAAGAGAGAGGAAGCGAGGAGGGGAGGACGGACGCGCGGCAGGCAGCGCCTGTCGCGGGGTCCGCAATGCGAATCAAACTTTGCGCTTGACCGGGGCTTTCCGTGGTTTTGTATCGGCGGCTTCCGAGTCTCTGAAAGCCGGCGCGTTTTCATATAATTCAGTCAACAGCTTCTTCAGCGTAGCCAGGCTTGCCGCGCTCAATCCCTTGCTCAGCAGCGCGTCGTGCTTTTGCGCAGCGCGCCAGCATTTTGCCGCGATGTCGGTTCCTTCCTTGGTCAGCGACACGAGCACCGAGCGGTTGTCATGCTCCTGACGCTCTTTGACCAGCAAGCCTTGTGTCACCAGCCGCCGCAGGATATGGGACAGGGTGGACTGATCGAGCGACGCGGTTTCGGCCAGCTCGCCTACGGTATGCGCATCGTCGAGGTAAAGCAGGATCAGCACGCGCGCAGCATAGACGTTCAAGCCCAAGTGCTGAAACTCGCTGTTGGCACCGTCGGAGATCGCGGCCGAAATGCGGTGGACAAGGAAGGGGAGGGTCTCGTGCAAATGGGATGCCATGTGTTTATATTTTCCGGAGCTGGTTTCTGCATTTTATTCTATCATGGGAGAACAGTGGCTTGACATATGATGGCGTACCATATATATTTTTTCCAAAATGGGTCATGGCAAACTTCGAACCCGTCGAGAACAATATGGAGACAAGCATGAAGGTAGCGCTCATTGGCGGCGGCATCGGTGGTTTGACGGCTGCGCTTTATCTGCATCGCGAGGGAATCGACTGTCGCGTGTACGAAGCCACTCCCGAATACAAGCCGGTTGGCGTCGGCATCAATCTTTTTTCTCATGCGATCAAGCGCCTGTCGGATCTTGGTCTGGGCAGTCAGCTGGCGGCCGTCGGCCTGGAGCCTCAAGAGTTCTGCTTTTTCAATCAATATGGCCAACTGATCTACGACGAGCCCTGCGGGCGGCACGCCGGTTATGACGTGCCGCATCTGTCCTTCCATCGTGCCGACTTGCACACCGTATTGCTGGCGGCGGTGCACGAGCGTTTGGGCGCCGATGCGGTGGTCATGGGCCATAAATTCAAGCGTGTCGAACAGGATGATCGTGGCGTCACCCTGCATTTCGAGGACACGCGCACCGGCCAGGCCCTGCCGGCCGAAGCGGCTACGATCGCCATCGGTTGTGACGGCATTCACTCCGGCGTGCGCAAGCAGTTCTATCCTGACGAGGGGCTACCGACATTTGGCGGCATCAATATGTGGCGCGGCATTACGCGCCAGAAACCGGTCCTGACCGGCGCCAGTGTAGTGCGCGCCGGTCCTCTCAAGACCGGAAAGATGGTGATTTACCCGATCCGTAACTATCCGGACGGGACGCAACTGATCAACTGGGTGGCAGAGGTGCAGCTGGAGGTGCGCGCGCTGAGCGACTGGAGCAAGGCGGGCCGGCTGGAAGACTTCATTCATTATTTCAAGGACTGGCACTTCGACTGGCTCGACGTGCCCGAGATGCTGCGCAATGCGGAGCTTATTCTCGAATATCCGATGGTCGACCGCGACCCGGTTCCGCGCTGGACCTTCGGGCGCGTCACCTTGCTCGGCGACGCCGCACACCCGATGTATCCGCGCGGCGGCAATGGCGCCGCCCAGGCGATCATCGATGCAAGCGTGCTGGCGCCGATGTTGAAGACGTCATCAGGCGATCCCGTCAAGGCGCTGCAACAGTATGAAGGCGAACGCCTCGAGAAAACCGCGCAGATCGTTCGTACCAACCGCAGCCAGCCGCCTGACTTCATTATCGAAACTGTGAATCGCCTCACGGAAGGGAAACCTTTTGCGCGGATCGGGGACGTCATCAGCCGCGAGGAGCTGACGGCGATATCCGAGCGATACAAGCAGGTTACAGGCGGCACGGTCAGCGCGGTCAACCGGCAATAGAAAATCCGGCACGGCGCTTCAGCCGGGTCGGGCACTTCAATCGATACTCTACAGAAAAGGGCAGTCTTCATGAAAACCGGAAGAATGATGAGCGCCGTCTTGAACACGGCTATTCTATGGCTGGCGGTGTCGCATGCGGGAGCTCAGGAATTTCCGAGCAAGGTGATTAAAATCACGTCGCCGTATTCCGCCGGCAGCGGGCCCGACGTGATCGCGCGCGCGGTAGCGGAAAAAATGAGCAAGGCATGGGGCCAGCAAGCGATCGTGGACGCGCGTCCCGGCGGCAATGGTTTCATTGCACTGGAAGCGGTCAAGCGTGCGCCGGCGGACGGACACGAACTGGCCATTGTCGGCAATGCGCACATGACTATCAATCCGGCGCTATTCCGTAAACTTCCCTACGATCCGAAAGCTGATTTCGCGCCGGTCGCGATGTTGTACAGCACGCCCTTCTTTATCGCGGTATCGGCAAACGGTCCATACCGGACAATGGCGGATCTGATTGCGGATGCGAAGGCGAACCCGGGCAAGATTTCCTACGGATCGCCATATATCGGCAGCCCATCCCACCTTGGCAGTGCCTTGCTCGAATCGTTGACCGATACCAAAATGATCCATGCCCCGTTCAAGGACGCCTTGCAGATATTTACCTCGATTGCAAATGGCGACGTCGGCTGGGCGCTGGGGACGCTCGGGACGGCGGGCGCTCTGGTTCGAGCCGGTAAAATCAAGCTGATCGCCGTCGCTGCGAAAAAGCGCTTGCCGAGCCATCCGGATATCCCCACCGTCGATGAGGCTACCGGGTTGAAAGGCTTTGACGTCGATGCATGGGTCGCGCTGATGGCGCCCCGCCGTACGCCCGCGGCCGTGGTTCAACGCATCAATGCCGAGGTGAACAAGATTCTCGATCAGCCTGACGTGAAGGATCGTATGACGGCCCTGGGTTTCGTGCCCGCGCCCGACACACCGGACGGGCTTGCCCAGACGATCGACCGGGACCTGAAAAAATATGGCGAGTTGGTGAAGCGCACCGGGGCCAGCGCGGAGTAAGCAACCGGGTTCCGGCAAATGGGCTGACGATCGGCAGGGACGCGAGGCATGCATGAGAGGCTTATCATGCCTCTTCGAAGAGTCCAATCCGAGGAATCGCCATGCATGTCCTTTAAATTTTATACCAATGCCTGACAACGCGCTGCGCCGACATCCATCAAAAGCGCCTCCCCAGCCTGTGCGCAGCCGTCATGGCGGCCATGTCGGGAAGCGTCTTGTCGGTCAGCGACCTTGGCCGCAGCAAGACGGAGCCCGTGAGCATCAAACACAACACCGCGCCTCTAATCCAGATTCACCTTATCCCGCCCTTTCAGCCCCAGCATCTCCCGCGCCTCCGGCGGCGTCGCGCATTCAAACCCCAGCGGTTCCAGAACAGAGCGGATCAGCTTCACTTGGTCAGCATTCGAGCGCGCCAGTTCGCCGCGGCCGAGAAAGAGCGAATCCTCAAGTCCGACGCGCACATTTCCGCCCATCAGCGCAGCATGCGTGATCAATGGCATCTGGTGCCGGCCCGCAGCCAGCACCGACCACCGGTAATTGTCCTTGAACAGCTTGTCAGCGATATGTTTCATGTGCACCAGGTTGTCGATGTCAGCACCGATGCCGCCGAGCACACCAAAAACGAACTGCAGGAATAGCGGGCCCTTGGCAATGCCGCGATCGACAAAATGCTTGAGGTTGTACAGGTGGCCCACGTCATAACATTCGAATTCGAAGCGGGTATCGTGTTCAGTGCCCAGACGGCTGAATATCTGTTCAATGTCGCCGAAGGTATTGCGAAAAATTGCATTCCGGGAGCCTTCAAGGAATTCACGCTCCCACGGATAGGTAAACTCCTTCATCTTGTCCAGCACGGGGAAAGTGGCGAAGTTCATCGACCCCATATTGCACGAAGCCATTTCGGGCGACACATCCAGCGCGGCAGCCAGGCGCTGCTCGAGGGTCATGGTGTGCGACCCGCCAGTGGTGATGTTGATGACCGCATCGGTATGGGCATGGATGCGAGGCAGGAATTGACGAAACACAGCCGGCTCGAAGTTTGGCCTGCCGTCGATCGGGCTGCGCGCGTGCAGATGCAGGATGGCGGCGCCGGCTTCGGCCGCTGCTATCGCCTCGTCCCCGATCTGCTGTGGCGTGAGAGGGAGGTAGGGCGACATGCTCGGCGTGTGCACCGAGCCGGTCACCGCACAGGTGATGATGATTTTACGGGTCATGATGAATTCCTTGTTTTGGTAGTGACTTCAGTCGGCGGAAAACGGCAACAGCGCCGGTTCCGGAATCACCTGGTTCTGGATGTATCCGATGCCGTCGATGGTCACCCGCATCACGTCGCCCACTTTCAAGAATGAAGGCGGGTCCATGGCCACGCCCACGCCCGAGGGTGTGCCCGAGGCAATCAGGTCCCCCGGCTCCAGCGTCATCACCGTGGAGAGATAGGCGATCTGGTCGTAGATGTTGTAAATCATTTGGCCGCTATTGATGTCCTGGCGCAGTTCGCCGTTCACGTACATGCGGATGCGCAGATCGTGCGGGTCGGGCACTTCATCGGCGGTGACGATCCACGGGCCGATGGGGCCGGTGGTATTGAATGACTTGCCCAAGGTCATGGTGGCCGAGCGCCGCTGCCAGTCGCGCACCGATACATCGTTGCAGACGACATAACCCGCAATCACTTCGTGCGCACGGTCTTTCGGCACATGGCGGCAGCGCCGGCCAATCACCACACCGAGCTCCGCTTCGTAGTCGAGCTTGTCCGATACCTTGGGCATGTGCACCGGGTCAAAGGGGCCGTTGACGCAGCTGACCTGTTTGTTGAACCAGACCTGGCTGTCCGGCACGGCGACGCCGGCTTTGCGCGCCTCCTCGGCGTGCGCGTGGTAGTTCATGCCGATGGCGAGGAACTTTCCCGGGTCCGGCACGGGCGCTTCCAGCCGCACGTCGGTCAAGGGGTAAGTCACACCGTCGGCCAGTGTCACGGCGCGGGCGCGCTCCAGCGCCGCCCGCCCGCCGGCCAGCAGCGCACGCATGGAATTGGGCAGCGACGGGTCGCTCGCAGGCAGGTCGATGACCTGGTTGTCCACGACTTTGCCGATGGCATGGCGGCCGCGGCAGGAAAAGGTTACAAGTTTCATGAGGGTCAGTCCGAAGGTTGGTGAAGTTATTCAAAGTCCGATATTCATGACAGCAGGCCCGTCAGCACCTCGGGAGGCTGGTGCCCCCATCGGCTGATCTGGTCGTACTCGCGAACGTCCGACCAGTCGGCGCCGACCACACGTCCGGTAGCGCCTATCTCCACGCGCCAGCCGTCCGGCCCGGTGGTGTAAAAGCTCACCATCTCGTCGTTGACGTGCTGGCCCAGCGTGTTGGCGAAGGTGGCCCTGGCCTGCAGCGCGCGATCATATGCCTGACCCACGTCCTGTACCTGCGAGACCTCGAAGTTGATGTGGTGCAGGCGCTGGGCCGGCGCGGGTCCGGGCACACAGGCGATGGCCAGCGAGTGATGGCGAGGATTGCAATGGAAAAACGAGACCTGCATTTCCATGCCGCCGCCTAAAGGCATGCGCAACCAGTCGGACAGGCGCATGCCCAGGCCCTCGAGCGCAAAGCGCCGCGACTGTTCGTAGACCTCGCCATTCACTGCGAACACGGCATGGCCGAAACCCTGGCCCCGGGTGACAAATCCATCCGGAAAATGCGGGCTTGCGAACGGCACAGAGGCTTCGGCCAGGCCGGTGACCAGTTCGATATCGACGCCCCAGGGCGCAGTGACGCGCACCAGTTCCTGCACGCGCCGCGCCGCCTTGTCGGCCGCCGTTCCCTGCGCCACGCGCAGGCCCACGCCCTCGAGCCGCGCTACGGTTGCATGCAGCGCATCGGCGTTTGCAACTTCAAAACCAACGCAGATGGCATCGTTGCGGCTGCCAGCCTGTACCCACAAGCGGTAGGCCTTGCCATCGGCGCGCCAGGCGGGTGAGCCGTCGGGCATGGCTGTGGACGGCATCAGGCCCACGATGTCGGTCAGGTAAACCGCCACCTGCTCTGGCTGTGCGCTTTCCAGTCCGATGTAGGCGATTTCAAGTGTGTTGTGCATGTTGGTTTCCATTGCCGGTTATTGAACAAGAGGTTGTGCGCCGACGTCGCGCAGCACCTGTTCCCAGCGTGTGCGCTCCTTGATCCAGAAATCCGCAAACTGGGGTTGCGTCATAACCTTGGGATACACCCCCAGCCCGTCCAGCCGCTCGATCACATCGGCTTGAGACAAGACAGTCGCCAGATCGCGGTTGACACGTTCGATTGCCCTGGCGCTGGTACCGGTTGGCGCCAGCACGCCAAACCAGCCGTTCACAACCATCGATGGGTAGGTCTCCGCTACCGTGGCGAGCTGCGCACGTTTGGGCAGCCGCTCTTCGGAAAACATCGCCACGGCCTTCAGGCGGTTGCCCTTGATCATCGGGTCGAGGGGCGGCACGCCGTCGATGACCATTTGCGCATCGCCATTCACGACGGCCGACATGCTTTGAGTGCTGTTGGTGAAAGGCACGGCGCGCAGCGGCACGCCGGCGGCCTTGGATAACATTTCAGCGGCCAGATGCGGGAAAGAGTACTGGAAGGTAGTGGCCACCACAAATTTGTTGGGGTCGCGCTGCGCCATGCGGATCAGGTCGGCCAGCGAGTTGGCCGGGGAGGTGGCGCTTACCGCCGCCATCATGGGGCTGAGGCCGACCATGGCGACGGCCGTGAAATCACGCACGATGTCCACCTGGCTGGTCTTGTACATGTACGGCGTGAGTGTGAATATCGAGGCCGGCGCGAAGACAAAACCATGACTGTCGCGGTCGGCGTTCTTCACCGCCGTCATGCCAATCACACCCCCGGCGCCAGGCCGGTTGTCCACGACCACGGGTTGCTGCCATATCTTGGACAGGCGTTCCCCCAGCACACGGGCCATGATGTCGGGCGCCGTGCCGGCCGCCGCGGGCACCAGCAAACGCACCGGCTTGGTTGGCCAGTCCGCGGTCTGGCTCCAGGCACTGGTGCAAACGGTGGTTATCAAGGCAGCGGCCAGGGCAAGTGTGGTTCTTCGGTTGGTTTTCATGCGATGTCTCCGGTTGTTGTTAGTGGCAAATCGGCATCTGGGAAATCAATGGAAACTGGCGCCCCGCAGGCAAACGCCAGCGCGGCGCACGCGGCCTGGGCGTCATTGCCGCGCCAGGCGACGTGGTGGTCCGGGCGCACAAGTACCAGGTCCGTGCCGTACAGTTCCCGCAAAGCGTCGTCGTTCGGCACTGTGACAAGCAGCGGCACGCGGAGGGTGGCTGCTTCTGCCTGAACCGCAGCCGCATGAGGTTCGGCAGCGGCGCGTGTGACGAGCAGGGTGAATCCTGCTGGCGTGAAGTGGTCATAGAGCGATGCGCCCCACTGCCGGCCCGGCTGCAGCCAGTGGTGCGGCGCACGGCAGCCTGGCCGCGCATTGGGCTGATAGGTGTACGTGGGTTCCAGCGTCGGCTGGTCCGCCGGTTCCCGTGCCAGGATCGGAGAAGCTTCGTAGTGCGCG
The DNA here is from genome assembly GCA_040387375.1 of Pseudomonadota bacterium. Taxonomy (GTDB): domain Bacteria; phylum Pseudomonadota; class Gammaproteobacteria; order Burkholderiales; family Burkholderiaceae_D; genus JAZKDW01. The sequence goes on along the minus strand of JAZKDW010000030.1, from coordinate 84,545 downwards.
CCGATGACCACGCCCAGCGAGTAGAACTCCGCTCGCTTGAGGGCCAGGATGCGCTCCCGGACTTCCGCGCGTATTGCATCACCTTGCTCTCCATCCTCATCCAGATGGGGCTGCAGCAGGTTGCTCGTGCTGTGCGAGTGGTTGACCACCGATTCATTGACCACACGCTGGTGCACCTGGCGCCGTTCGATTTCGTAGCTGTCCAGCAGCGCGGGCCCACCCCAGCCCGACAACACCGCCGACAGTTTCCAGCCCAGGTCCACCGCATCGGCGATGCCCATGTTCATGCCATGTCCGCCAAATGGCGGATGCAGATGACATGCATCACCTGCCAGAAACACCCGCCCCTCGCGGTAGCGTTGTGCCAGCAACTGATGCGCGGTCCATTCGTCCGTGCTCAGTACCTCGAGGCCGATATCGAAACCCAGTGCGCGCGGGATCAGTTGTTCAGGCGTGGCGTCGCCACTGTTGGCCCTGGAATATCCGAAGGTCCACAGGTCACCCTGGTCCAGCGGTGCAATCACGCAAGGGACGTCGGGGTTGAGCAGCCAATACATGACCGCCGGTCCCAGCGCATGTGCGCCGGCGAGGCCAGGCGCACGGAACACGACATTGGTGTGCTGTCCCAGCGGCGACGTGCCCTCCATGCGGATGCCAAGTTTCTCGCGCACCGTGCTGCGCGCGCCGTCGGCGCCGACCAGAAAGCGGGCTCGCACACGCACGGTGGTGCGGGTTTCCACATCTTCGAGCGTGGCCAGTACGGTGTCCCCGTCTTGCGTGAAATCCAGCAGGCGGGTGGCAAAGCGCAGCGCCACGCTGTCCAACTCCTGCACACGTGCCTTGAGAACTGCCTCTACCTTGTATTGTGGAATCCATTGCGCATGTTCGGAAAAGCGCGGGTCGCGCGCCGGTGCGCAGGAGAAGGCGTTTTCGAAACGTGCCAGTTCACGCCCGCCCATGCGGGTAGCAAAGACCACATTGGATGGGTAGTCAGTGCCAAATGGCGAGGCTGCGGCCAGCTTGTCGGCGATGCCCCAGCGGCGCAGCAGTTCGCGCGTGCGCACATTGGTGGTCTTGGCGCGCGGCACCAGACCCGAGCGGGGATTGCATTCGACCAGCATGCAGCGACGCCCCTGGGTGCCCAGCTCCAGCGCCAGAGCCAGGCCCGCTGGTCCGCCGCCCACGACCAATACGTCCGTGTCGATGATGTCGTCGCTGCGCTTGGGCATGTCCGTCTCCAATTTTTCTGAACTTGCCGAAGGATATATGGGACATAATGATCTGGAAAGTCGATTACTTCGATTCAGGTTATGAAAAAATCAGATAAAGATTTGCAGCTCTCGGACTTCCGTGCCCTGCTCGCGGTGATCGAGCTGGGAACGGTCACGCGCGCCGCGCAGCGCTTGGATATGAGCCAGTCGGTCCTGAGCTACAAGCTCGAGCGCATGCGCAAACATTTCGGCGACCCGCTATTCGTGCGTGTTGGCAACCGCATGTCCCCCACGCCGCTGGTACTGCAACTGGCCGAGCCCACGGCCCAGGTGTTGCGCATTATCGAGACCGACATCAAGGGACAGGCGCGTTTTGATCCGGCCAACTCGGAGCGGGTGTTTCGCATCGGTGTCAACGAAGTTGGCGCCATCGCGTTGATTCCGCGCCTGGTGCAATGTCTCGCCACGGATGCGCCACGGGCCCGCTTGACACAATTGCAATTGGAGCCAGGTGTGATGGCGGCAGCGTTGGAATCCGGGGAGATGGACCTGGCAGCCGGGCATATCCCGCACGCGGACGCCAGCCTGGTGCGGCGGCTGCTTTACCGGCGCGATTATGTTTGTATCGCCAGCACGAACCACCCGCGTGTGCGCCGCAAGATCAGTTTCAAACAGCTTGGTGAGGAACCGCGTTTACAAAATCCCGGCAACCCGCTCACCAATGCCTGGTTGGACGAACAGATGGCGCACGCGGGTTATGCCTTTGCCTCGCCCACACAAACGCAGCATCTGGCTGCCGTTCCGTTCATCGTGGCCGCGAGCGACCTGATCGCCGTCGTTCCGCGTGAAATGTTCGACCTTTTCCGGCCCTCCGCCGCCATCAAGGAAGTGGGGCTGCCGGCTCGGATTCCGCCTGTCGATGTCCACCAGTACTGGCATCCCCGCATGGCGGGAGACCCGGGTCATCGGTTTTTTCGCGACTTTGTTTACCGTCTGGCGCGGGAGTAGGGCGGAAGGAGGGCGGAAGGGGATATCGACGTCCTTATCGTGCCAGCGGGTTATGGATTCCCGCATTCGCGAGAACGACGGTGGTGAGAGTGGAGATCGTCTCATTTACTACCATCATTCTCGCGAAAGGTGTAGCAGGGGTTTCGTGAGGCATAGCCTCACGCCTGCGAAACGATATTCGCTTGCAAGCGAATATGCGCCCTGCAAGGGGGAATCCAGACTGAGCTTGCATCACGATGCCTTCAGACCGATCCCACCACGCTTGACCTCGCCCGATTGATCTCCCGATTTATTCCGGGTGGGTACCGAGCCCGCGCAACAATCACTTCAAAGACGTCATCAGCGCCGCCAAATTTTCCCGAACCCCCGCATCACCTTCCATCTCGCACTGGATTTCATCCAGCAGCGCATAAAATTTCGGGTCGTTGCGCAGTCCTTCGCCGAACTCCCATAACAATACCGACTCCAGAAAAACATGCGTGGATTTCTGGCCAGCCTTGCGATCCTTGGGATCGATGCGTGCGAGTTTTTCCCGGATTGTTTGTTTCAGTTCGTCGATGCCTGGCCGGCCAGTTGCGGCTGCGGTTTTAGCGTCGCCCGTGGTCTTGCTTGCGCCGGCGCCCGCCTTCTGGGTGTCGAGCAAACGTTTGCGCAGGATCTCGGCCATCTGGCCGATATTACCAATCGGCTCCATTTAACCCTAACGCCGATCGTCCGTCGTATAACCCGACAGCAGCACATGGCTGGTTTGCCCGGTGTTCTTTTCCGCCTGACCGGATGCCGGCAAATTGTCGATCACCCGCTGCATGTCGACGTTGAGGGCCGGGTTCGTGTCATTCATTGCGATGCCGTTTTGCAGATATGTCCGGCAGGCGTCGAAGTCGTCGACCGCCAGACGTTCCAGACCCGTCTTGAAAAGAAACAGCACATTCGTCTCGCCCAGCTCATCCAGCGGCTGCCATGCGGCGCGCGCTTCGGTGACACGGCCGGACGTCAGGTGCAGCAGGCCCAGCTGGAAATGGGCGGTGTGCATCCCCGGATCGAGCCGGACCGCGTTTTCCATGCCTGCCACAGCACGGTCGATCATGCCGATCTGCGCATGTTCCGCGGCCAGAAAATAATGCGCCTTCGCATGCTCCGGTGCGATCCCGATCGCGCGTCTCAGGTAGCCGATCGCGTCTTCATGCTTATCGCGCCGGGCCGCTTCCATCGCCAGGTGCAGCAGTTCGTCGGCGTCGGGATGGGGAGAGTCGTTGCTCATGCTTGCTTCCATTGATTGATGATATGCAAAACCTTATGCGGGTTTAGTCAACAGAGTCAATATATTGGGATGGTAGTGTGGCAAATCGGTGAGAATCAACCGGCACGCAATAAAATCGCGCTGCGGAATGGAAGAAGGAAAAATCGGCGTCCCGGTAACGTGCGGCCGGGCCATGCAAGCCGCTCTGCAATCATCCACGGGAAATCAGGCTTTTATCATCCGACAAGCCTTGAGAAATCATGGCCGCCGCAGCCATCACTTCGAGCGGAAAACGGGCACGCACCTGTTCGTCCAGCAGTTCGTCGCCAAACACGACGCTGATGCCGGCAATGACCTGCTTGTCCAGAAGAACGGGAGCAGCCACGCCGCTGAGCCCCACAGTTACTTCGTCTGAAGTCAACGCATGGCCGGCGCGCCGGATAAGGCGCAGCTGCTCCTTGAATTCACGCCATCCGGGCAGGCCGGAATTTCTCAGGATGGTCGTCTCGTTTTCCAGGTAAAGCCGCTTCAGTGCCCGATCTTCCAGGTGCGCCAAGATTACCTTTGACGATGCGCCAAAGAACATTGGCATGGCAATGCCGCGTTCATAAGTCGTGACCGGATGAGGCCCGGTCCCCTGTTCCTGATGCACACACATCACCTGATCCCGAAAACGGCGGCACAGGATCGCCGTGGCATGCTGGGTGGTGCGAGAAAGCAATTCCCGCATGACTGGCGCGGCAACCCGTATCAGCGGATCGGTCTGGCGGATCAGGCGGTCGTACTGAATGAATGCCGGGCCGAGCACATAACCGGCCCCGGCAACAGGGTCGAGAAAGCCGTTACGCGACAACTCCTGCACGTCCCGGTAGGCAGAACTGGTCGACGCGTCCAGTTCGTGGGCCAACTCCTCGACTGTCCACACTTTGCGGGACGCATCGAATAACTGAAGAATGCGCAGCGCTCGGGTCAGAGAACTGGCTTTTTCGGATTTTTTAATGGCTGGCATTGAAGTTCAGGAAAGAGTGAGGAGGTAATTATCGCCCAATCCGGGTAATTATTAAAAATTATCTCTATGTGATAATTATGTTGACTTTGCTGGTAGGTGTAAATATTATCTTCATACAACTTTTAATCGATAACAGGAGAGTTCCGTGAACATCTTGGCCGCCACCATCGCTGCAGTCATTAGCCTGAGTACTTTAACCTTGTCAACTGCCCACGCGCAGGCGAAACCGCAAGAGGTCCGGGTTGCGATGCTGCCGCCAAGCGCGTTGCAATGGCTGCACGCGATCGCGGAGAAACAGGGCTTTTACGGGAAACACGGCGTGCTGGTGCGCGAGCTGCGCGCATCGGATAGCCCGGCGCTGTTGCAGGCCGTGTCCAGTGGCAGCGCCGATGCCGGCATTTCGCTGGGCGATCTGGCCGTACGTGCGATCGACAAGGGCGCGCCGATCGTCATCACCGGCGCCGTGCTGCAAAAAACCATCTTGCGCCTGTATGGCGACAAGAGCGTGCAAGGCGCCAAAGACCTGGCCGGCAAGAAGGTCACCGCGGGCGCGGTGCGCGGCGGCACCGCGAATTTGCTCAAATACCAGTTGCAGCAAGTGGGCGTCGATCCGGCAAGCGTGCAGATGGTATCCATCCCCAATTCGCGCGATCGCATCGTGGCGTTGGAAAATGGCCAGGTAACCGGCGCCTTGCTGATACCGCCGTTCGACACGCTGGCTGAACGCAAGGGCGCGAAAATGTTCCATGTGTACCGCGAGCCTTATGTGCAGACGCCGCTGATTGTGAACAAGACTTGGGCTGCCGCCAATCGCGGCGCCGCAACCGGGGTTACCCAGGCCTTGCGCGATGCCGCGCAGTGGGTCAATCAGCCGGCCAACAAGGACGCGGCGATCGACATCCTGGCTGGATACACAGGTGTTGCGCGCGATATTTGCGTCGAGTCTTATGCATTCATCATCCAGGATCAGAAAGCGATTTCGACCGACTTGTCGTTTGCATCCGCGGGCCTGGAAAACCTGTTCAAGATCGATGCCGCGGTGGGTGGTGAAGGCGGGGCGCAAAGTTTTCAGCTGAGCCGCTACTTCGACGCCAGCTTCCTGAACGCCAAGCCTTAGACGCGATGGCAGTCCAGGATACCCGCCTCCCGGTCACGCTCATTACCGGCTTCCTGGGCAGCGGCAAGACCACGCTGCTCAACGGCTGGCTGCGCGATCCGGCGCTGGCCGACGCCGCCGTCATCGTGAACGAATTTGGCGAAATAGGAATAGACCATGCCCTCATCGCCAGCAGCAACGACAATACGATAGAACTGAGCACCGGTTGCCTGTGCTGCACCGTGCGCGGGGACCTGGTCGATACGCTGCGCGAGCTGACCGAAAAGCGCAGCCGGGGCGAAGTGCCGCCGTTCTCGCGCATCCTGATCGAGACCACCGGCCTGGCCGATCCGGGGACCATCATCCAGGCCCTGATGACCTTCCCGGTCGCCCGCTCCTACCGCCTGAGCCGCGTGATCACCACCATCGATGGGGTGCAGGGACTGCGCACGCTGGACCGCCATCGCGAGGCGCTCAAGCAGGCCGTGGTGGCCGATTCGCTGATCATCACCAAGGTCGATTTGCTGCCGCAGGGCCACCAGGAACTGACGGCCAGGCTGCGCTCGCTCAATCCGGGCGCCACGCATTACACATCCGAGCAGGCGGCGCGGCCCGGCACTTTTTTATTGAACGGTGTCGACATCTACGATCCGGCCACACGTCCGGAACAGGTGTCGCAATGGCTGCGCGTCGAACCACGGCCCGATCACGGCGGCCATGCTTCCCTTCAACGCAATGATGTGAACCGGCATGCGTCCGACATCGGCAGTTTTCACCTGAGCTTCGATCAGCCGCTGCACTGGGAGCATGTGGCGGCATGGCTCGATGCGCTGGTGCTGGCGCATGGCGATCAGCTGTTGCGCGTCAAGGGCATCCTCGATGTGGCCGGCCGTTCACGGCCAATTATTGTCCAGGCGGTGCAGCACCTGTTTCATCCTCCCGCGGAACTGGCGGCGTGGCCCGCCGGCGAGCGGCAATCCCGCATTGTTTTCATTACGCAGGGCCTGTCGCGTCAGTTCGTGATGGCGGTCCTTGACACGATTCGTCTGCGCGCACCCGGCGATGTGCCGGTTGATGCATGACCAGTGCTTAATCAATTTCAGGAGAATAAATTGGATACAGTTATCAAGAACGGACTTGTCATCACCGCCAGCGGCCGCTCGATGATGTCGGTCGGCATCCTGGACGGGCGCATCGCCGGACTATTCGAGCCGGGAACAGAGCCGGCGGCGGCGCACACAATCGACGCTGCCGGCCTGGCCGTGCTGCCGGGCGTCATCGACATGCATTCGCATCACCGCCAGGGATCCGAGCCGGGTTTTGAATACAAGGACACGATCCTCACCGCCACCCGTCAATGCGCGGCCGGCGGCGTGACGACCAGTGTCGGCATGCCGAATGTGACGCCGCCGCCGAACTCGCTCGACCTGCTGCAAAAGCAGTTTGCGATCTATGAAACCGATGCCGTCATCGACTGGAATTTCAATCCCGCTCCCACCATCCTGTCGGAAGTGCCGGCGATGGCGAAGACCGGCATAGGCGCGTTCAAGATATTCATGGTGGTCGACACCGGACGCAATTACCCGCACATGCCGGGAATCGGCGTGCATGACCATGGCAAGATACTGGAGATCATGCAGGCATGTGCGGAGGCAGGTGTGCCCTTGATGGTGCATCCGCACGATCAAGCGCTGATGGATGTGATCGAGCGGAAATTCTGGGCGCGCGGCGAACGTGATGCGCTTGCTTACGCCAAAGCCTATGCGGCGCATGATGGCGTGATATGGGAAACCGCAATTGCAACCCTGCTGCGTCTGCAGCGCGCCAGCGGATGCCACTTGCATATCCTGCATACCCAGACCACCGGCAGCGTTGACCTGATCCGTCAAGCCAAGGCCGCCGGCCAGAAAGTGACGTGCGAGATCAACCCGTGGGCCCTGTTCCTCGGCTGCGACTGGGCGGCCATCCAGCGCCTGGGTTCTTACGCGCTGTCCTATTGGGTGCCGGAGAAAAATGTGCCGGGATTGTGGGAAGGGCTGAACGATGGAACCATCGACATCGTCGCCACCGACCATGCGCCGCATACACGGGAAGAAAAGGAAATCGGCTGGACCGACGGCTGGAAAGCGCATACCGGCACGCCTTCCACGCAGTTTTACCTCAGCATGTTCCTGACCGCGGCGCAAGAGGGAAAGATTTCCATGGAGCGTGTGGTCGAGATGTGTTCGACGGCGCCCGCGCGGCTGTTCGGACTGCGCAGCAAGGGAGACCTGCGTCCGGGTCTGGACGCCGATATCGTGCTGGTCGATCTGGAACAGGAATATGAAATCCGCGATGAAGACGTGCTGAGCCTGGTGGGCTGGAGTCCTTATGCGGGACGCAAGGTAAAAGGCAAGCCGGTGCGCACCATCGTGCGCGGACGCACGGTATACCTGGACGGCAAGGTGGTCGGCGAGCCCGGTTATGGCCGTCAGGCGAGCGCCATCCATGACGCGGCAAGCAAAGCGGCGGCCTGACCATGAGCAGTATGGGCAACGCCTACCGCTTCCTGGAAGGAGGCACGCGCACCGCTGCGATCATCCGTATCAGCGTATCGGTCGCGTTCGTGCTCGTCCTGTGGCAGATACTGGCAACGACTTTGGTTACCAACAAGCTGCTGATGGCGCCGCCGGACGAGGTGTTCCGCGCGCTGTTTCGCGAGGGAGTCAATGGCGAGTTATGGAAGAACGCGGCGGCCACCGTGTGGGCCGTCGCCATTTCGTTTCCGGTCGCAGTTGTGGTCGGGGTCGGAATCGGCCTGGCCCTGGCGTCGAGCCGCATGCTGTCGCTCACGGCGGGGCCCATGCTCACCGCCATGTATTCGGTGCCGGTGGTTGCGCTGGCGCCGCTGTTCATCGCCTGGCTCGGACTGGGCCTCGCTTCCAAGTTCGCCATCGTGACGCTAGTCGCGGTTTTCCCCATACTCGTGACGACTGAAGTCGGGATCAAATCGACAGACCGCGCCCTGGTCGAAGCAGCGCGTTCCTTCAATGCGTCGCCATGGAAAATTTTTACCACGGTGACACTGCCCTATGCGCTGCCATTCATCGTCAGTGGCATCCGGGTGGGCTGGGCGCGGGCGCTGGTAGGCGTGATCGTTGCGGAATTCTTCGGCTCGTTCGCCGGATTCGGCTTTGCGATCCTTGCCGCCGGCCAGACCTTTGACACCGCCACCTTGCTGGCCTATGTGATAGTGCTGGGCTTGCTTGGTTTGGCAGGCAGCCTGTTCTTTGAATGGCTGGAACGATATCTTGCGCCCTGGAGGCTGGAATGAGCACGACACCGCTGCTTTCGATAGAACACATCGACAAGACATTTCATCGTCCATCGAAACCCAGCCTGCATGCGCTGTCCGATATCAACCTGACGGTCAATCGCGGCGAATTTGTTGCCATCGTCGGCGCCAGCGGCAGCGGCAAATCGACGCTGTTGCGCATTATTGATGGATTGCTGAAACCGACCTCCGGACAGGTAAAAGTAAATGGCAAGGTGGTGTCGCAGCCGGGCCGCGACCGGGCCATGGTGTTCCAGCAGGATTCGCTGCTGCCGTGGAAGACGGTCATCGAAAATATCGGTTATGGCCTGACGGTCACTGGCAGTTCGAAGAGCGCGGCCGCCGAGGTCGCCGGGCGTTTCATCACGATGGTAGGCCTGGAAGGGTTCGAGCATCACTATCCGCATCAGCTGTCGGGCGGCATGCGCCAGCGCGTCAACGTCGCTCGTGCCCTCGCGGTCAATCCGGAAATTCTGCTGCTGGACGAGCCGTTCGCCGCCCTGGATGCGCAGACGCGCGAAATCATGCAATCCGAACTGCTCAATATCTGGTCATCCAGCAAGAAGACCGTACTGCTGATCACACATCAGATTGACGAGGCGGTGTTTCTCTCGGACCGCGTGGTGGTGTTCAGCGCGCGGCCGGGATCGGTACGCACCGAGATCGACATTCCGCTACCGCGTCCGCGGCAGCTGAGCGTCAAGCGCACCCCGGAGTTTGGCGCGCTGGTCGACAGCATCTGGGCTCTCATCGAAGACGAAGTGCGGCGCGCCGTGGCTTCCAACGAAGCCTGATGCCGGATACGGGTGGTCGCCTGGCCGCTTGTAAAAATGCCGCCAGGCTTGCGGATCAAATCGCTTCCGCATGCTCCACCATCAGCTGTACCCGCGTCACGCCGTTGTATTCATTCGCATCCAGCCGGTACGCAATCCTGGCCCGATCCGGTAGCGCATCGACATGGCCGAACCAGATCGCATCGTAGCGGCGGCCATCTTTTTCCAGTTGCAGCTTCAGGTGCCTGTCTTTCAGCACACGCTGGTTCAGCACCTTGAATTCATCGCAAAATACCGGAGGCGCAAAACCCTGGCCCCATACCTGGCCATCCATCACCTCGATGAATTGTGTGGTGAAGTAGGCGTCTTCGAGCGAGCCGTCGGTTTCCAGCACACGTTCCAGCTGGCTTTGCGTGAGCAAGGCTTTGCCGACCGCTTCGAACGCTGCCGCGAAGGCATCGAAGTTTTCCGCCCGTATCGTCAGGCCGGCTGCCATCGCGTGGCCGCCGAACTTGTCGATCAGGCTGGGCGCATGTTTGGAGACCAGGTCCAGCGCATCGCGCAAATGAAAGCCGGGAATCGAACGCCCCGATCCCTTGATCCAGCCGTCGCCGGCCGGCGCAAAGGTGATGGTCGGGCGATAGAATTTTTCCTTCAGGCGCGAGGCGACAATACCGATCACACCCTGATGCCATGCGGCGTCGAAGATGCTGATGGTGCTGCCATCCTGCGGGTTGATCGATTCGAGTGAGGCGAGGGCGGTGTCCTGCATCTCGGCTTCAATCGTGCGCCGCTGGCGGTTGATTTCATCGAGCTGCTGTGCGATCGCCCAAGCGCGGCCTTCGTCGTCGGTGGTCAGGCATTCGATGCCAAGCGACATGTCGGCCAGACGGCCGGCCGCATTCAGGCGCGGTCCGACCGCGAAGCCGAGATCGAACGGCGTCGCCCGCCGTGCCTCGCGCGCGGCGACGCGGAACAAGGCGGCGATGCCGGGCTGCATGCGGCCGGCGCGGATGCGCTTCAAACCCTGGGCCACCAGGATGCGGTTATTGGCGTCGAGCTTGACGACGTCGGCGACCGTGCCGAGGGCGACCAGGTCGAGCAGCGTGTCCAGCCTGGGCTGGGTATTGGCATCGAACACACCGCGCCGGCGCATTTCGCCGCGCAGCGCCAGCAGCACATAAAACATGACACCGACACCGGCCAGGTTCTTGCTCGGAAAACCGCAGGCAACCTGGTTCGGATTGACGATCACGCGCGCGGCCGGCAGCGTGTCGGCAGGCAGGTGGTGATCGGTGACCACAACTTCGATGCCGCGCCGGTTGGCTTCGGCCACACCGTCGATGCTGGCGATGCCGTTGTCGACCGTGATGATGATGTCGGGCGATTTTTCCGCCGCCGTCATGGCAACGATTTCGGGCGTCAGGCCGTAACCGTATTCAAAGCGGTTGGGCACGATGAAATCCACCACCGCGCCCATCGAACGCAGGCCGCGCAGCGCGACCGCACACGCGGTCGCGCCGTCGCAGTCGTAATCGGCGACGATCACCAGTTTCTTGCGGGCGGCAATCGCATCAGCGAGGAAGATCGCGGCGGCATCGATGTGCAGCAGGCCGGCCGGCGCGATCAGCGCCGCCAGTTCGCTCGAGATGTCCTTGATGTCGATCAGGCCGCGCGCGGCGTACAGGCGCGCCAGGACCGGGTGGATGCCGCTTTGCCGTAGCATTTCGGCATCCCGGAACGGATAGGGGCGGGTGGCGAGTCGGGTCATGGAAGAAGTTTTGCGAGTGAGGGTTTGACCCAGAATTTTCGGAGTGTGTGTTTGCCGGCGGTGGATTCGACCACTTGTGTGCCGTGACTGAGTATCAGCGACAGGCTGTCAATTCTACTGTCTCCAAGTGCGGCCAACAAAGGCGAAAACCAGTGGTTTTCCAAAACATGCAGACGATCCAGCCAGGTCGACCAGTCGCTGGCGAGCGCCGGTTCGATCAGCGAGTCGAGCACCAGCAAACCCTTTTGCGGCTTCGCTGCCAGCACGTCGGCTACCGCGCTGGCGTGGAATTGACTTGTCACGAACTGGCCCAGGGCATTGCTCCATCCCGGCAGATTGAAGCTTTCCGTGTATTCCCTCCGCGCCGCTTCCATCGTGGCTGGCGTGCCGCCCCAGAGCCAGGCCGAATTGACCGGTTTGAGGCCACGCGCTTCGCGTGCTTCATTGACCGGATGGGTGTGCCACAACATCTGAATTTCATTTTGCAGCTTGCGCCAGTCGCGTTCGCCTTCGCCTTTTGGCATCCAGATATCGATATTGTGTCCGCACGCCGCATCCATCGTCGACGTCTGCAGCGCATGCCATAAATCGGCGCGGATGAACCAGGTGTTGGCATCGCCATACAGCAAAGGTTTGTCAAACTCATCAAACAGGAATTTGGCCGCATCGAACAACGCACGCGATTCATGCTCGGGCAGCGCCAGTTGCCGCTGATCGGTCAGGACCAGGTGATCGCGTGCAATATGCAGATGGGCGGGTTGCAGCAAAAACCAGACACCTGGCGCCGCCCCTAAACCATGGGCCTGCATTGCCGCCAATGCAACAGGCGGACTGCCGCCGATCGCCAGGCGCGCTTCCAGGCCAAAACGGCGCGCCAGCCAGATTTCATGCGGCAACGCGCGCGAAAAGGCGTCGAAAGTTGCATCGCGCTGCGTTTTTCCGCGCGCAAGCAAGGTGGCGAAGGCGGGGATCTTCAGTTCGCGCAGCAGATCGGGCGCCATTTCGGACGGTGGCAAACTGAACGGTATCAGGATATCGAGATTACTCATTGGCGGATTGTATGGCAAACTGCGGGCTGCATTCAGAGGTTATGAATAAATCAATTGTGTTTTCCGGGTTGGTCACAATTGTTTCACGATCTCTTTCAGGAGTATTTCATTGAGCATGTTTAAAAATTTACCATTCGAATGGCTGGTCGGTCTGCGTTATACCCGGGCCGGCAAACGCAGCGGCCGCAACAGTTTCATTTCATTCATCTCGCTGATTTCGATGGCGGGCATCGCTCTGGGCGTGGCGGCATTGATTGTGGTGTTGTCGGTCATGAACGGATTTCAGAAAGAAGTGCGCGACCGGATGTTGTCGGTGTTGTCGCACATCGAGGTGTTCGACGCCTCCGGCACCATGCCGAACTGGCAGGAGACCGCGCGTGAAGCGTTCATGGACAAGGAAGTCAAGGGCGCCGCGCCCTATGTGGCCGGACAGGCGATGATGTCGCGCGACGACACGGTGCGCGGTGTGGTTGTGCGCGGCATCCTGCCGCAGGAAGAACCGAAGGTGTCCGATGTGGCGACGCAAGTGCGCCAGGGCAGCCTCAATGACTTGCGCGACGGCGAATTTAATATCGTGCTGGGCGGCGAGCTGGCGCGCGGCATGCATGTGGGGCTGGGCGACAAGGTCACGCTGATTTCACCGCAAGGGCAGGTGACCCCGGCGGGCGTGATACCGCGGCTGAAGCAGTTTAATGTGGTCGGCATTTTTGAGGCGGGCCATTTCGAATACGATTCTTCGCTCGCCTTCATCCACCTCAATGATGCGCAGAAGATGTTCAAGCTGGAAGCGCCTTCGGGCTTGCGTTTGCGGATTGCCGACATGCAACGCGCACCGGATGTCGCGTTCGACCTCTCGAGGATTTTGACGGGCAATGTGCTGATACGCGACTGGTCGCAGCAGAATCGCAACTGGTTCGCCGCCGTGCAGACCGAAAAACGCATGATGTTCATCATCCTGACGCTGATCATCGCGGTCGCCGCCTTCAATCTGGTATCGACGCTGGTGATGACCGTGACCGACAAGCAGGCCGACATTGCGATCTTGCGCACGCTCGGTTCCTCGCCGGCGTCGATCATGAAGATTTTCATGATCCAGGGCGCGCTGGTCGGCCTGGTGGGCACCGCGATCGGCGTTGGCCTAGGTGTGCTGGTGGCGCTCAATGTCGATGTGATCGTGCCGTTCATCGAGGGCTTGCTGGGTGTGCAATTCCTGCCGCGCGACATTTACCTGATCAGCGCCTTGCCGTCCGACCTGCGCTGGCGGGACGTGTGGACGATCGGCGGTGTCGCCGTGCTGCTTGCCTTCCTCGCGACGCTCTATCCAAGCTGGTGGGCGGCCCGCGTCAAACCCGCGGAAGCGCTGCGTTATGAATAACAGGAAAACGATGGATCAAACAGTATTGTCTTGCCGCGGCCTCGCAAAAACCTTTACCCAGGGTAAATATTCAGTCAAGGTGCTGAGCGGCATCGACATCGATGTCATCAAGGGCGAGCGGGTGGCGATCGTCGGCGCGTCCGGCTCCGGCAAATCGACCTTGCTGCATCTGCTGGGCGGACTGGATACGCCGACTGCCGGCAGCGTCAACCTGTTGGGCCAGGATTTCGCCAGCCTGGATGAGAAGGCGCGCGGCACGCTGCGCAATCAATCGCTGGGATTTGTCTACCAGTTCCACCATCTGCTGCCCGAGTTTTCCGCGCTCGATAATGTCGCGATGCCGCTGATGATCAGGCGGGTGCCGCGCGCCGAAGCGCATAAAGCGGCCAATGCCATCCTCGAGAGGGTCGGACTGGCCGAGCGTGTGACCCACGTGCCCGGCGAACTGTCCGGCGGCGAGCGTCAGCGTGTCGCCCTGGCGCGGGCGCTGGTGACGCAACCGGCCTGCGTGCTGGCCGACGAACCCACCGGCAACCTCGATCGCCACACTGCGCACAAGACCTTCGACCTGATGCTCGAGTTGTCGCGCACACTGGGCACCGCCTTCGTGATCGTCACGCACGATATCGAACTGGCACGCCATTGCGACCGCATCCTGCGCCTGTCCGACGATGGACTGGAACCGTACGTCGAGTAAGCCATGTGGATAGACACCCACTGTCACCTGGACGCGCACGAATTCGGCGGCGAGTCCGCCGCGATTGCGCTGCGTGCCGGGCAACAGGACGTGTCATGGATCGTGATTCCCGCCGTCGATCGTTTTAATTTTGAACTGGTCGCCACGCTGGCGCGCCAGCAAAAAAATTGTGCCTACGCGCTCGGCATTCATCCGATGTGTGTGCCGAATGCCGATGAGGCCGACCTGATTGCCTTGCGTGCCGCGATGCCGGCCGCGCTGCAGGACCCGAAGTTTGTCGCCATCGGTGAAATCGGCCTGGATTTTTTTGTGCCCGGCCTGAACGAAAGCCCGCTGCGCGAGAAGCAGGAATATTTCTATGCCGAGCAACTCAAGATCGCGCGTGACTTCGACCTGCCGGTGCTGTTGCATGTGCGCCGGTCGCAGGACATGGTGCTGAAATATCTGCGCCGCATTGCCGTGGCGGGCGGCATTGCCCATGCGTTCAACGGCAGCTTTCAGCAGGCGCAGGTTTTTATCGGGCTCGGATTTAAACTCGGTTTTGGCGGTGCGATGACCTTTACCCGCGCACTGCAGATCAGGCGGCTGGCAACCCAGCTGCCGCTCGACGCCATCGTGCTTGAAACCGACGCCCCGGATATCGCGCCGGCATGGCTGCATCCGGCTCGGAACAGTCCGGAAGAATTGCCCCGTATCGGCGCCGTGCTGGCCGAACTGCGCGGCATGCAGGTCAGCGACATCGCCGCGCGTACCTCCGCCAATGCGCACAGCGCGCTGCCTCGCCTTCGCTAGCGGACCGCTGTCCTGATGCGCGCCGCCATCCTCGGTTTTGTGGCCGGCGCCGGCTTGCTGCAGGTTCAGCCTGTGTTGCCCGCCGCTTTCATGTTGTGGAGCCTGCTGGCGCTGGCACTGTTGTCGATGCTGGCCGTGCGCAGGCTCCAGCGGCCTGTTTTTAAAATTCCCTCAATGGCCGCCTGCGGTGCACTCCTCGGTTTTCTGTGGGCGGCCTTGTTCGCCCAGCATTACCTGGCGCATGAATTGCCAAAGGAACTGGAAGGACAGGACGTGACGGTGATCGGCACCATCGACAGCCTGCCGAATCGCTTCGAGCGTGGTGTGCGTTTCGATTTTGCGGTCGAACGTGTACTGGCTGCCGATGGCAAACCGCCGGTGCTGCCGCCCAGACTGGCATTGTCCTGGTATTCGCATTTTCAGGCGGAAGAACAGCAACTGGTGGGCGACGTGCAGCCAGGTGAACGCTGGCAATTCACGGTGCGCTTGCGGCGCCCGCATGGCAACGCCAATCCCTTCGGCTTCGATTATGAAGTGTGGCTGCTGGAACAGAATCTGCGGGCCACCGGCACCGTGCGGCCCGATCAGGATGCAACTGTCAGGAACCAGCGCCTGGAGGTCTTTGTGCCCGGATTTTCCAATCTCGTCGAGCGCAGCCGCAGCTGGCTGCGCGCGCGCATTCTCGCTGCCTTGCCCGGCAAGCAGTACGCGGGTGTCATCGTGGCGCTGGTGGTCGGCGACCAGCGTGACATCAGCCAGCCGGACTGGAAGATTTTCAACCGCACCGGCATCGGTCATCTGATTTCGATTTCCGGCTTGCACATCACGCTGATTGCAGGTTTGTTCGCCAGCCTCGTGTTTGCGTTGTGGCGGCGCTCGTTTTTTACCGGCGCCCAATTGCCGGTGATCCTGCCGGCGCAAAAAGCAGCGGCGCTGGCCGGCGCGGCAATCGCACTGCTGTACGTCTTGCTGGCCGGTTTCGGCGTGCCGGCGCAACGCACGCTGTACATGCTGGTTGTGGTGGCCGCCGCGTTGTGGTGCGGCCGGATAGCCAGCGTCTCGCACGTGTTGTGCCTGGCGCTGGGGGTGGTTGTCCTGCTCGATCCGTGGGCGGTGTTATGGCCGGGGTTCTGGCTCTCGTTTGGCGCGGTCGCCATCATCCTCTATGCTACGGTGGGGCGAGCCAGCGGGCAGCCGCACGCAGGGTCAACGCGCAGGGCGCGCTGGCTGGCCACGATCCGGTCCGCAAGCCGTACCCAGTATGTGGTCACGCTGGGGCTGGTGCCGCTGTCGATGCTGCTGTTCGGACAGATGTCGCTGGTCAGTCCGATTGCCAATGCGGTCGCCATTCCGCTGATCAGTTTCATCGTTACGCCCTTGTCGCTGATCGGCAGCGTGCTGCCGCCGCCGCTGGCGAACTGGCTGCTCGGCGCCGCCCATTTTCTGGTGGAGCTGCTGGCCGGCGCGCTGAACTGGCTCAGCACATTCCCGGCCGCGGTGTGGCTGGCGCCGGTGCCGTCCTGGTGGATATTCGCGCTGGCGTTGACCGGCACGCTGTGGCTGCTGGCGCCGCGCGGCTGGCCGGTGCGCTGGCTGGGAGCGCTGGCCTGGGTGCCGCTGTTGCTGAACATGCCGACCCATCCGGAGGGTGAAATGTGGATCACCGCATTTGATGTCGGGCAGGGCACGGCACTGCTGGTCGAAACCGGACATTACCGCCTGTTGTACGACACCGGCCCGTTCTATTCACCCGAATCCGACGGCGGCAACCGGGTCATCGTGCCATATCTCAAGGCGCGCGGCATCCAGACGCTCGATGCGGTGGTGATCTCGCATAACGACAACGACCACTCCGGCGGCGCCTTGTCGATTTTCGACGACATCAAGGTCGGCTGGGTATCGTCCTCGCTGGCGCTGGATAGCGCAGTCGTGCAGGCCGCGCCCAATCACCGGCGCTGCGCGGCGGGGCAGGCCTGGACCTGGGATGGCGTGCAGTTCGAGATGCTGCATCCGGCAGCCGTCAGTTACGACAGTGAAAAATGGAAACCCAACGCCCGCAGCTGCACCCTGAAGATCACGCGCGGCACCCAATCGGTGCTGCTGCCCGGCGACATTGAAGCGGCGCAGGAAGCGCAACTGCTGGAAAGAAGCCGCGAGCGTTTGCCGGCATCGGTACTGCTGGCGCCGCATCACGGCAGCGGCACCTCATCGACCGCCGCTTTCCTGGAAGCGGTCAATCCCGGCATCGCCGTGTTTCAGGTAGGCTACCGCAATCGTTACCGCCATCCGAAGCAGGAAGTGTACGAACGTTACGGCGCGCGCGGCGTCCAACGCCTGCGCACCGACGAGTCGGGCGCCATCATTCTGCGCGTCAGCGACAAAATTGATTTCACCGAATACCGAATCGACCATGCGCGTTACTGGCACGGGCGCTGAGAAAAAACCAGAAAAATGTCAAAACCAATCATTCATTTCGCGCATGCCAACAGCTATCCGGCCGCTACCTACCGTGTGTTCTTCAATCATCTGCACCAGCATTACGATGTGCGGGCCCTCGGCCTGCATGCGCATAATCCGAAATACCCGGTGCGTGATGGCTGGCATGCGCTCAAGGATGAATTGCTTGACGAACTGATCCTGCGTTATGACCAGCCGGTGATCCTGGTGGGGCATTCGATGGGCGGCATGTTGAGCCTGATGGCAGCCAGCGCGCGTCCTGATCTGGTGCGCTGTGTCGTGATGCTCGATTCCCCGGTCGTTGCCGGCTGGAGAGCCATGCTGCTGCGGATCGGAAAGTCCACCGGCCTCGGCGAAAAGTTTTCGCCCGCGCTGATATCGCAAAAACGCCGCAATCTGTGGCCGGACAAGAAGGCGGCCTATGAGCACTACGCGTCGAAGCCGATGTTTGCAGCGTGGTCGCCTGAGGTGTTGCGCGATTATGTAGAACATGGACTGGTGGAGCATCCCGAGGGTGTTACGCTGCGCTTCAGCCGGGAAGCGGAGAGCGCGGTCTATCGCAGCCTGCCGCATGATATCGGCGCCCTGGTGCGGCGCTCGTTCCCGGTACCGGCCGGATTTATCGGCGGCGCCGATTCGCTTGAATGCCGGCAGGCCGGGCTGGCGGCGACCAGGCGCCTGACTGGCAGGCATTTCAGGATTCTCCCCGCGGCCACCTGTTTCCGATGGAGTCACCGGTCGCCGCCGCCAAAGCCGTACATGAAATGATTCATTCCCTGCTGGCGAAATGAGCTAAATTTCCTACCGGATATATTAGACATTCATCGAAAGACGGGCTGCCGAATGCCTTGACCCGGCGCTGGTATGGACGATTCGGCAATTTTTTGCCGCTGCCGAATCAGACGGCCCGGTGCCAGCCGCCGGCACAGCGTTGTGCTCTTTGTCCGTCATTGTCGCCACATCGGTGCTGTAAAAACATCCGCAAGGCGCAAGAACGAAGCATGGTTTGCGGTATAATTCGCATTTCCCGCACGTGCCGTTCGGCACCTTCAGCAATGACCAAGTTTGTATTCGTCACTGGCGGCGTTGTGTCTTCCCTTGGCAAAGGGATTGCCGCCGCTTCACTCGCTGCGATTCTCGAATCGCGCGGCCTTAAAGTCACTCTTCTCAAGCTTGATCCGTATATCAATGTGGATCCAGGCACGATGAGCCCGTTCCAGCATGGCGAAGTGTTTGTCACCGACGACGGTGCCGAAACCGATCTCGATCTCGGCCATTACGAGCGTTTCATCACGGCCAAGATGAAGAAGGTCAATAACTTCACGACCGGCCAGATTTATGAATCCGTGATCCGCAAGGAGCGGCGCGGCGAGTATCTCGGCAAGACGGTCCAGGTCATTCCGCACATCACCAACGAAATCCAGGAATACATCCATCGCGGCGCCGAGGGGTTTGATGTGGCGATCGTTGAAATCGGCGGCACTGTCGGTGACATCGAATCGCTGCCATTCCTGGAAGCCGTCCGTCAGATGGGCTTGCGCGGCGGACGTAATTCAGCCGCGTACGTGCACCTGACGCTGGTGCCTTACCTGGTGTCGGCCGGCGAACTGAAGACCAAACCAACCCAGCACAGCGTGCAGAAGCTGCGTGAAATCGGCATTTCGCCCGACGCGCTGCTGTGCCGTGCCGACCGTCCGATTCCGGATGACGAGCGCGCCAAGATCTCGCTGTTCTCGAACGTGCAGGAAGACGCCGTCATCTCGGTGTGGGATGCGGATACGATTTACAAGATTCCGCAAATGCTGCACGACCAAGGCCTGGACGCCATCGTCTGCGAAAAACTCGGCCTGTCGCCAAAACCGGCCGACCTGACGATGTGGAACAAGCTGGTGCATTCCCTCGAAAATCCGAAGACGTCCGTGACCATCGGCATGGTCGGCAAGTATGTCGACCTGACCGAGTCGTACAAATCGCTGACCGAAGCCTTGCGCCACGCCGGCATCCATACCGAAAGCCGCGTTAATATCGAGTATGTCGATTCCGAAGAAATCGAACTGCACGGCACCAATGCGTTGACCAGATTCGATGCGATCCTGGTGCCGGGCGGCTTCGGCAAGCGTGGTGTCGAGGGCAAGATCGCGGCGGCCCGATTTGCGCGCGAAAACAAGATTCCGTACCTCGGCATTTGTCTTGGCATGCAGGTCGCGCTGATCGAATATGCGCGCAACATGGCGGGCCTGACCGCATCGAATTCGACCGAGTTCGACGCCGACACCGAACATCCGGTCGTCGCGCTGATCAATGAGTGGCAAAACCACGACGGCAAGGTCGAACGCCGCGATGCCAATTCCGACCTCGGCGGCACCATGCGCCTGGGCGCGCAGACCTGCGCGGTCAAGCCCGGTACGCTGGCCGCTGAAATCTACGGCGCCGAAGTCACCGAACGCCATCGTCATCGCTACGAAGCCAATAACCATTATCTGGCGCGTGTGGAAGAAGCCGGCCTGATCGTCTCGGCGCGCACGCCGACCGAATCGCTGTGCGAAATCATGGAGCTGCCGCGCACCGGTGCGCAGGCGCATCCATGGTATGTCGGTGTCCAGTACCATCCGGAATTCAAGTCGACGCCACGCGAAGGACATCCGCTGTTCATTTCCTTCATCAAGGCAGCGCTGGCCCATAAGCAGGCAGCCCCAGAGAGGGAAGCAGCATGAAGTTATGCGGATTCGATGCCGGGCTCGAACATCCTTTTTTCCTGATCGCCGGCCCCTGCGTGATCGAATCGCGCGAGATGGCAATGGATACCGCCGGGCGCCTGAAGGAAATCACCGCGGCGCTGGGCATACCCTTCATCTACAAGTCATCGTTCGACAAGGCCAACCGCTCGTCGGGCACATCGTTCCGCGGGCCTGGCATCGAGAAGGGCCTCGATATCCTGGCTGACGTGAAAAAGCAGATCGGTGTGCCGGTGCTGACCGATATCCATTCGATCGAGGAAATCAAACAGGTCGCAGCGGTTGTCGATGTATTGCAGACGCCGGCGTTTCTGTGCCGCCAGACCGATTTTATCCACGCTTGCGCGCAATCGGGCAAGCCGGTCAACATCAAGAAAGGCCAGTTCCTCGCGCCGCACGACATGAAAAACGTGATCGACAAGGCGCGCGCGGCGGCCAGGGAAGCGGGACTGCAGGAAGATAATTTCATGGCCTGCGAGCGCGGCGTTTCATTCGGCTACAACAATCTGGTGTCGGACATGCGTTCGCTGGCGATCATGCGTGAAACCGGCTGTCCGGTGGTGTTCGACGCCACCCATTCGGTGCAATTGCCGGGCGGGCAGGGCACATCGTCCGGCGGCCAGCGCGAGTTCGTGCCGGTGCTGGCGCGTGCCGCGGTCGCGGTTGGCATCGCCGGCCTGTTCATGGAAACCCACCCGAATCCGGCCGAAGCCATGTCCGATGGACCGAATGCCGTGCCGCTGGCGCGCATCCGGGATCTGCTGGCGACGCTGGTCGAGCTTGACCGTGTCGTCAAGCGCAACGCATTCCTGGAAACTGATTTTTCGTAATAACAAATTAAATCGCGGCCTGACAATGGGACCGGAACCCGAGCCGGGCTGCATGAAAAATTCACCTTGATCTGGAGATTTGAATGAGTGCAATTGTTGATATTATCGGCCGCGAAATAATCGATTCACGCGGCAATCCGACGGTTGAATGCGACGTGCTGCTGGAGTCCGGCGTCATGGGCCGTGCCGCTGTGCCTTCCGGCGCATCGACTGGCTCCCGCGAAGCGATCGAGCTGCGTGACGGCGACAAAAGCCGTTACTTCGGCAAGGGTGTACTAAGAGCCTGCGAAAATATCAACACCGAGATTTCCGAAGCGATCATGGGCCTGGATGCCAACGAGCAGGCATTCCTCGACCGCACGCTGATCGACCTCGACGGCACGGACAACAAGGCCCGCCTGGGCGCCAATGCAACGCTGGCCGTATCGATGGCGGTGGCCAAGGCTGCGGCGGAAGAATCCGGCTTGCCGCTGTACCGCTACTTCGGCGGTTCGGGCGCCATGCAAATGCCGGTGCCGATGATGAACGTCATCAACGGCGGCGCCCATGCCGACAACAATCTCGATCTGCAAGAATTCATGATCATCCCGGTCGGCGCTCCCAGTTTCAGGGAAGCGATCCGCTACGGCGCGGAAGTGTTCCACACCCTCAAGAAGATTTTGCAGGAAAACCGCCTGACCACGTCGGTCGGCGATGAAGGCGGCTTCGCACCGTCGGTGGCCAATCATGAAGCGGCGATCAAGCTGATCCTGCAGGCGATCGAGCAAGCCGGCTACGAGCCCGGCACGCAGATCGCGCTGGGCCTGGACTGCGCCGCCAGCGAGTTTTACCGCGACGGCAAATACCATCTCGAGGGTGAAGGCCTGGCGCTGTCGTCGGGGGATTTCACCAACCTGCTGGCGACCTGGTGCGACAAGTATCCGATCATCTCGATTGAAGACGGCATGGCCGAAAACGACTGGGATGGCTGGGCCACGCTGACCAATGCGCTGGGCAAGAAAATCCAGCTGGTGGGCGACGACCTGTTCGTGACCAACACCAGGATTTTGCGCGAAGGTATACAGAAGGGCGTCGCCAATTCGATCCTGATCAAGATCAACCAGATCGGCACCCTGACCGAGACCTTCGCCGCGATCGAGATGGCCAAGCGTGCCGGTTACACCGCGGTGATCTCGCATCGTTCCGGCGAGACCGAAGATTCGACGATCGCCGATATCGCGGTTGGCACCAATGCCTTGCAGATCAAGACGGGTTCGCTGTCCCGTTCGGACCGCATGGCAAAGTACAACCAGCTGTTGCGCATCGAAGAAGACCTCGGCGACATCGCCAGCTACCCGGGACGCAACGCTTTTTATAACCTGAAATAAGCGCAAGCATCCGGCCCGGGCATCACGCTCGCGGCCGGTCGGCCAACCTACGATGCGCCTGATCCTTCTTTGCCTGGTAGCGATGCTACTGTTGGTCCAGTACCCTTTATGGTTGGGTAAGGGAGGATGGCTGCGCGTGTGGGACCTGGATCAGCAGGTGACTGCCGCGCAAAAGAAAAACGAGGAATTAAGAGCGCGCAATGCCAAGCTCAATTCCGAGGTGCAGGATTTGAAGGAAGGCACCGGAGCGGTCGAGGAACGTGCGCGGCATGAACTGGGCATGATCAAGGAAAATGAAATTTTCATCCAGGTGCTGGAGCCGAACGCGGCGCCGGCAGTGCTGAAAAACATTCCGCTTTCGCCACCGGCTCCAGAGCCTGCGCCCCGTCAATAACAATATGGTTTAATGCTTGATCTGGCTCGGCGATTTCAAGGCTTCAGCCGTTGTCGGCGCCGCAAACAGCTGGGCGCAATCGACTTTGTCAAAATCATAATGCTGACCGCAAAAGTCGCAGTCGATTCCCAGGTGTCCCATCTCTTCCAGCGCTTCCTGGATTTCCGTTTCCCCGAGCATCTTCAGCATGTTCCCGACTTTTTCACGGTTACAACTGCAATGGAAACTCGGATGTTTTGGATCGAACACGCGTATCGTTTCTTCCCAAAACAGGCGTTTCATCAGCGTGCCGATATCGGTCGTGAGCAATTCTTCGTTGCGCACCGTGGAGGCCAGCATCACGGTCCGGTCCCAGGTATCCAGCGACTCCTCGCCGGGGACGGCATTCCCGCCTTCATCGGGCAGCTTCTGCAGCAGCAAGCCGCGTGACACATTGGCATCGGCTGCCAGCCACAAGCGTGTATCGAGCTGCTCGGAACGTTGCATGTAATTTTCGATCACGGTCGCCACCGAGTCGCCATCCAGCGGCACGATGCCCTGGTAAGCCTGCTGGCCCGGCAACTTGTCCTTCGGATCGAGCGTAATGACAAACCGTCCGCGCCCATGCACATTCACCAGTTGCGGCAATGTTGCATCGTTTTTGATTTCGCCACCTTCAGTCAGCTTCGCCGTCGCCCGCAGGCGCAGCTCGGCATCACATTCGACCACCAGCAGCTGCAGCGGGCCGTCGCCATGGATCTGCATCACGATCGAACCGTTGAACTTGAGGTTGGCCGACAGCAGGGCGGCTGCCGACAGCATTTCACCCAGCAGCGTCTTGACCGCTTTCGGATAATCGCGGCGGGCCTGGATCTCGCGCCATGTTTCTGAAATTTCCACCAGTTCACCGCGTACCGCGCTGCCTTCAAACAAGAACTTTTGTAATGTATCGGTCATTATCCAATTCGCTTCAAATGCTTTTTGAAAAGCTGCCCGCGCGCGACATAATTGGCGCTGTTCGATTTCAGGCCGGCCAGGGCCTCATCGCTCAGCGTGCGGACCGCTTTGGCGGGCGAGCCGATGATCAGCGAGTTATCCGGGAACTCCTTGCCTTCGGTGACCAGGGCGCCGGCGCCGACCAGGCAATTTTTGCCGATCTTCGCGCCATTCAGAATGACGGCCTGAATGCCGATCAACGAGCCGTCGCCGACGGTGCAGCCGTGCAGCATTGCCTGATGGCCGATGGTCACGTTATTACCAACGGTCAGCGGGATGCCGGGATCGGTGTGCAGTACCGTGCCTTCCTGGACGTTGCTGTTTTCACCGATGCTGATCAATTCATTGTCACCGCGGATCGTGACCTCAAACCACACGCTGGCATTGGCGCCGATGCGGACCTTGCCGATGATATTGGCGGTGTCAGCGATATAAGCGGAAGGATCGATTTCGGGAGAATCTTCGCCGAGTTGGTAAATAGTCATGGATGTCCGTAAAATTGGATTAAACGCCGAACCGCCATTTTACAACCGCACGCATGAATCCATCGCCCCGCCAGCAATTTGCCACCGATCCCGCCGAAGTCCCTGAACTGCGCGCCGCCGCGCTGCACTGGCTGGCGGCAAGCGATCCCGCTGCCAAAGCCGGGCACGTCATCCTGCTGGCGCAGGCGTGGCAGCGCGGTGAAATCGCGCTGGACGCCGCCGCGCTGCTGACCGAACCGCAAACCATCCCGGGACGGCCGCCGCAGCCGGAGCTGGTGTCGCCGCTTGCAGTCAAGCGCCGTTCGATGCGCACGGTTGAAGGCCGGGCTGCGCTGATCCATGCGCTGACCCACATCGAGTTCAACGCCATCAACCTCGCGCTCGATGCGATCTGGCGTTTTCCCGACATGCCGCGCGACTATTATGCGGACTGGCTGCAGGTTGCCGCTGAAGAGGCGCTGCATTTCAGCCTGCTGTCGGCGCACCTGCAGACCCTCGGTTTCAGGTACGGCGATTTCACCGCGCATGACAGTCTGTGGGACATGGCCGCCAAGACGCGGGACAACATCCTCGCCCGCATTGCCCTGGTGCCGCGCACGCTGGAAGCGCGCGGCCTCGATGCCTCGCCGCCCGTGCGCGCGAAGCTGGCGCAGGCGGGTGATATGGAAGCGGCGCGGATTCTCGATATCATCCTGCGCGACGAGATCGGCCATGTCGCCGTCGGCAATCGCTGGTATGCCTGGTTATGCGCGGCGCGCGGTCTTGACCCGGTGCTTACCTACGCCGCGCTCGCCACCCGGTACAAGGCGCCGCCCTTGCGCGGGCCGTTCAATCTGGAGGCCAGGCGCGCGGCCGGATTCAGCGAAGAAGAACTGGCCGCATTGGGTACTTGAGTCAATAGAGTCAAGAGGAAGACTGCGCCGCCAGGGCGATTGCATGAAGCGGGCGCTCTTCCCTGAGCAAGAATCGAAAATAGTGCTTGTAAACTGGTCCAGAAGTTCGCTGGCATACAACGGTCGTGCCATCGCAATGAGATGCTGCGCGAAGTCGGCGTAGATTTGCCACGGACGCGTCGCGTTTGCGTTGGCCAAGGTATTGCGGGAAATCGTCGAACATCGAAATCCCATGTGGTACAGGCGATTTGCCTGGGCGCGCAAATTGACTTCGATGTCGCGCAGCGATTCCCGATAGGTCAGTTGAGCGAATGCCATGGCGAAGAACTGATCCAGACACGAGAAATCCTTGACCTTGTGTTCGCCCCGATGGGCGGCCACACAGCGCCGAAAGGTTGTCAGCGGCAAATAGGTCATGAGCTGCGAAAAAACAAGCTTGCCTTGATGCATAGGAGCCTTTGGCGGAAAACCGCAAAAAGCACCAAGTTTGCACCTCGACGTTCAAATCGAGACTAGGCAAAAACATCAATTTAGGCAAGCGAATCATTAACTTATGAACCCCTGATGTGCAAACGTTGGGACACTACTGATTCCGGGTGGGTACTTAGGCACTCCGGAACGCGGCGAAGTCGTGCCGCATCCGGGACTGGTGTTTGCCGTATCGGGCAGCGTCTGGAAGGTATGGGCAGTCAAGGGCAAGCGCCGCCCCACGTTGCAGACTGCGCTGTTCCGGGCTCCGTATTTCAACGTATGGGAAGGTGGCGACATTTGCAGGGATTGGGGCATCCCTACGGGCTGCATGTGACGGCCTTCGACGGCGACGGCGTCGCCGAGGCGAACGTGGGTCGCCAACTGTATAGTCCTGCCGATGTGGGGCGCTTCAAGTCGGTCGTGACGATCCATCGCCTGAATCAGTTTTACGGGCTGGACTGGATGGCGCAACCTTACCGGTACGAGGATTTCCGGCGCAATAGCTTGCTCGGTTCGAGCGCCGATCTGATCGTCAGTTGCGTCGATAGCAGAGCAGCGCGGCGTGCGATCCATGCACGGTTGTTCGATGGTCATGTCAGCTCCCGCTATTGGCTCGATCTCGGCAATACCGAAGCCACCGCGCAGGTGGTGCTGGGCGAAGCGCCATCGGGCAGGAGGCAGCGACAATCGCCGCGCCTGCCGTGCTTTCTGCATGCGCAACGATTCCTTGCAGCGCAGATAGAGGGCAAGATGCGCCCGCTTCATTTCCAGATCGGATTCGAGCTGGTGCATCACTTCGGTGGCAATGGCGGGATTGCCGACATGGCGGTAGAAGCTGATCCAGGCTTTCTCCTCTTCGACATGGACGCCGGAGCGCCGAGAGCGCGGACGATGGATTTTCTCTTGGGACACGGTGTTCTCCAAATAAAAAGGGGAACGCCATCCCCAACGGGGAAACGGCGAAGTTTCCCCTGGGTTGCGGCAACGGTAAGCGCTGATAGACTACTCAGTATTCACATGGAGGCCATCACGATGCTTCGTTCAGGCAACTCACTACGATTCACGGCCAGGGAAGTCGAACAACACGGAGGGCTCGGCATCGACCTCGCTGGCGTGAAATCGCCGGGCGATGTCGCCAACGCGCTCGTTCCTTGGATCGACGCGTTGGGCGAAGTACGACCGGACCTTCTGGACAAGCTGGCGCGGGATCTGGCAAGGGTTAAGGGTGTGAAACCGCCACCGCGACTGAACGTCGTCCCTTCTCCTGATTGTCCCGAGAAATCTTGGCCCATTTGCAGGCGATGCGCTCGATGTGAATCAATTCATCGGGCGCGATCTCGCCTGACTGCTTCAACTGCCTGATCTTCTCCAGAATGCGTTCCGGATCGTACGTTGCCATCTCGATGACGCCGGCTGACGCCTGCTCGCGATCAAGGTCAGGGCAATCGACCTCCCACGGAGGTGCAACCGCATCGATCGGCATCGACCTCGATGCACAGAGGTCGGTGCGAGGCTTGAGCAGTACGCCGACCTCCGGCTTTTTCCGCTCGACGATGCGGCGCATGCCGGAACCGCCCAGCAGCATGCCGATGGGACGTGCTTGATGAGGTAGACTTGCTGCGAACATGGCGTTCTCCTTCCATGAAGAAGGGGAACACCAATCCCCGGCAGGGAACGATGTTCCCCGCTAGGGATGCCTCCGGTCATTGCGGTCCGAAGGCGCTTGGTGATCGCATGCGTTGACTTCGCGCACGCGAAAAACACACGGTCCGCAGTTCTTGCGAACTGGGGCAGGCTTCCAACACCATTGTCAGTAACGAACATCGACCACGCACGAGGCGAAGACGAACGTACGGTACACGAACCGGCAGACCTGAAGGCCGTCCGGACTGCTTCATGTTCAGCGAATGACGCCGAACGGGATAGCACGAGCCACTTGCGTGACTTGATCGGAACGAGTTCCGATTTCTCCAGGGCAGGTAACGACCGCGACGCCGACATGGATGGCCGGACTTCACGCAAGGCCTGACGACAGGACAGGGTGAAAGCTGAACTGGGCGACACCGGCTGAGAAACGCAGGACATGCAGCCCGGTGTCCGTGACGAGGGGACGCTCTGCAAGCGCGGCGAGCAGCCGGCTGAGGATATCCATCGCATCCGCGCCTGTCGCATCCGGAAGAATGAGGGCGAATTCGTCACCGCCGACCCTGGCGGCGTTATCAATCGGGCGCAGGATCATGCGCAGCACATCGGCGAAATGGCACAGCGCACGGTCTCCGGCCGCGTGGCCATGCCGGTCGTTGATGGTTTTGAAATTGTCGAGGTCAATTATCGCGCATGAGATGGCGACGCCATGTCCGCTGGCGCCTGCCGACAAGAGCGTGCAAGCCTGCTGAAAACCGCGCCGGTTGAGCAGACCAGTCAGGCCGTCCTCGTTGAGGAGCGTCGTGGCACGCAACAAATCGCACTCCAGTTCCCGAATGCGGCGCTCGTAGAGGGCAATCTGCTGGCGGATGGTGCTGAATGTGCGCATCAAGAAGTGCTCCGCAAGAAAACGGGACTTCCAGCTTATCCATCGACACAATGTTTCACCATGAAGAATGCGGTGCGATCATGCTGCTTTTTTTCATCAGCCCATGATCGTGCAGGCGCTGGCGTCCGTTGATCACAATTCCAATCAGAAACGATTTCCGGTTCAAGGATGCCTCTGGCAATTTTTTCAAGGCGTTGAATTTGCAGGAGCAATGAAAGAGTTTTGATCGGCGTGCGGCATGAGGCAAAAAATCGTTGGCCATGCATTTTCCGCTGAGTTGCATTGTCAAACAAGACGTGAAATTCCGTTAACGCGGGTAATGTGCCGGATCAGGAGTGCGTCATGTCAATTGAAGGCGTGTTAAACGAAGGTTTCGTCACCACTGAAGTGGATAAATTGGTCAACTGGGTCCGTACCGGATCGATGTGGCCAGTGGCATTTGGCTTGGCTTGCTGTGCGGTGGAAATGATGCATGCTGGCGCGTCGCGTTACGATATGGACCGTTTCGGCGTCATGTTCCGCGCGTCTCCGCGTCAGTCCGATTTGATGATTGTCGCCGGTACCTTATGCAACAAAATGGCGCCGGCGCTACGCAAGGTCTACGATCAGATGGCAGAGCCACGCTGGGTGATATCGATGGGATCGTGTGCGAATGGGGGCGGCTATTATCACTATTCGTATTCCGTTGTGCGTGGTTGTGATCGCATCATTCCGGTAGACATTTACGTGCCGGGTTGTCCGCCAACCGCAGAACAGCTGATTTACGGCATCATCCAGTTACAAAACAAGATCAAGCGCACCAACACGATCGCACGTTGACCGATGCCAAAATATCTCATTGAAGCCAACTATCTCAGCGAAGGCATAAACGGCCTGCTCAAAGAGGGGGGCACGCGGCGGCGTGCTGCCTGTTGACGAATTATTCAAGTCGATGGGCGGTACTGTTGAAGCCTTTTATTTTGCCTTCGGTGACGAGGACGTTTTCATCATTGGCGATCTCCCGGACAATGTCACTGCCGCGGCACTCGCCATCAAGGTCAACGCTGCAGGAGTGACCACGTGCAAAATAACCGTGCTGCTTACACCTCAAGAGGTTGATGAGGCGGTGACGAAGACCGGCACTTATCGGCCGCCCGGATATGAGAGTGATCCAGCCGAAGTCGCCAAGTGGGATAGCGAGGGCGGGCATCTTGCACAAGATTCGCCTGGCGAAAGTAAAGCAAATCAGTGAATGAAATCTGCCCATCACAACATTTTTCTGAATGTTGACAATCCCTAGAAAACGAAAAGTACGGCGGCCACAGCAGTAGGCATGAGAGCACCGAGCAACAGGCCGATGGCCCCAATCGATTCATCATTGAAACCATTTCTGAGCAACGCGACGCCTGCGGGGTTTGGGGCGTTGGCAATGACGGTCAGTCCGCCGCCGGCTACGGCTCCTGCAACCGGCATATACTTCGCCTGGTCCGAAATGCCTTGAATCAGCGAGCCGAGATAAGTCAATGCAGCGTTGTCGGTGATCGCAGCCAGTCCGAGCGCGCCAAAAAACAGAGCGGTGGGTTGAAGGCTTGACACAATCGGTTGAAGCCACCATTGCTGGATCCCGGCCAATACAACGAGCCCGGCCAGAAAAAAGCCGACCAGCAAGCCTTCCTTGAGGATCAAGGGATTTTGGTACTGCGTATAGGCTTGGGCAAAACCGAGGAAAAAAAGGAACAGCCCGAGAAAGATGACGGGATGATGTGCGAAGACGACCACGCCCGCCAGGAACAGGAGATGAATGGCACGCACCAGAAGAGGAACGTTGATGTCGCCCGTCTGACGCGCATCCTGCTCCACGATATGGGATCGCAGCAGGGTGGTAATTGCGGTGGCGTTGATCAGGACGGCAATACATGCTTTCCAGCCGAAATGAGAGGCGATGAAAGCACTGTCCCATTGCCATGCCGACGCAACCATCAAGACGGGTGGAGCGGCGAACGATGTCAGTGTCCCAGGGCGATTGCATGAAGCGGGCGCTGTTCCCTGAGCAAGAATCGAAAATAGTGCTTGTAAACTGGTCCAGAACGTCGTTTACTCTCGATATTTGGACGACGAGATGGCAAACGCACCAGTATCACTGCTCGAAGCATTCGAAGAATTGAGCGATCCACGCGCACGTGAGTGCGCATATCAACTGGAAGACTTGCTGCTGGCAGCCATTTGCGCAGTCATCCGTGGAGCGGAGAGCTGGACGTCGGTTGTTGAATGGAGCGAGATGAAGCTGGAGTGGTTGCGCCAGCACCTTCCTTTTGCGAATGGTATCGCCTCGCCCGATACCTTCGGGCGGGTCTTTTCGCTGCTCGATGCGAAACAGTTTGAAGCGTGTTTCATGCGCTGGATCAGCGGTCTGTGCCCGTCACTGGCGGGACAGCACGTGGCTATCGATGGCAAATGCGTACGCGGCTCGCATGATGGCAAGCACAGCGCCATTCACCTCGTGTCGGCCTGGAGCAGTACGACCGGTTTGACGCTTGGGCAGGTCAACACTGCCGACAAGAGCAACGAGATCACCGCCATACCGGAATTGCTCAGTGCACTGGACATCAAAGGGAGCATCATCACCATCGACGCGATGGGGTGCCAGCACGACATTGCTGCCAAGATCGCGCAAAGCGGCGCGGACTACGTATTGGGCGTGAAGGACAACCAGCCCGGCCTGGCCGAAGCCGTCAAGCTATGTATGGTTTGATGCGGCCGATGCAGGCAAGCTGGATCGTCCCTACTGGGAGGATATCCAGACAGGAAAAGATCACGGACGGATCGAAACACGACGCTGCCTGGTGACCGATGACATCGCCTGGCTGCAAGAGCAAAACCAGCACTGGAGCGCACTGCAGAGCCTGATCATGATCGAATCGACGCGGGAAATCATTGGCAGAAACAGCACCGGCCATGCCCGCGTGGAACGCCGCTACTACATCAGCAGCTTGCCGGCAAAGGCGGCCCTGCTCGGGAAAACTGTGCGGGCCCATTGGGGCATCGAGAACAGCATGCACTGGGTGCTGGACGTGGCATTCAGGGAAGACGACTGCCGAATCCGGATTGGCGACGCCGCACAAAACTTTGCCATCCTGCGCCGTATTGCGCTTAATCTACTGAAAAATGACAAAACGACGAAACTTGGCGTCGCCAACAAACGCCTGAAAGCCGGCTGGAACGTCGATTACCTTGGCAGATTGCTGGGCCTAAAACGTTGACCCTTCATGCAATCGCCCTGACTGCGCCGCCCGCTCTTCTTCCATCAGGCGCAGCACGCGGCGCTGCACCTTGCCGGTAGTGGTCATCGGCAACTCATCGATGAACTCGATTTCCTTCGGATATTCATAGGGCGCCAGTTTGCCGCGCACATGCGCCTGCAGGTCGGCGATCAGCTTGTCGTCGGCGGCCCTGCTGCGTTTCTGGCCGGGTGTCAGGACGATGAATGCCTTGACGATATTGCCGCGCTCGGCACTCGGTTTGGGCACCACGGCGGCGTTGGCGACGGCCGGATGCCGGACCAGGCAATTCTCGATTTCGGAAGGCCCGATGCGATAGCCGGCGGCCTTGAACATATCGTCGGCCCGTCCCTGGTACCACAGGTAACCGTCTTCATCCATCGACGCCAGATCGCCCGTGCGGCACCAGTCGCCGCTGTATTTCTGTGCGGTTGCGTCCGGGTTTTTCCAGTATTCGATGAAAAACACCGGGTCGGGATCGCCATGCAAATCCTGGCGGTGGACCGCAACGTCGCCGGTGTCGCCCGGCTTTACCACCTTGCCGTCTTCATCGATCACCGCGACCCGATGGCCGGGGTAGGGGCGGCCCATGCTGCCGGGTTTTGCCGGCCATTGTCCGGCGCTATTGCCGACGATGTAATTCATCTCGGTCTGGCCGAACATCTCGTTGATCGTGATCCCGAGCGCGGACTGGCCCCAGTTGAAAACCGTGTCGCCCACCGCTTCGCCGGCACTCATGATGGCGCGCAGCCTGAGCTTGAATTTTTCCCGCGGCGCCGGGACAGCCTTCATCATCATCTTCAGCGCGGTAGGGAACAGGAAGGTGTTGGTGACGCCGTATTTTTCCAGCAGATAAAAAGCGGTGTCGGCGGAAAACCGGCCACGATAACCAACGATGGGCTTGCCGAAATACAGCGTCGGCAGCAGCGCATCCATCAGGCCCCCGGTCCACGACCAGTCGGCAGGCGACCAGAATACGTCACCATCCTGGGGAAACCAGTTCTGCGATGCGACGAAGCCGGTCAGGTTGCCGAGAATTGCCGATTGCGGTATCAGCGCGCCTTTCGGTGCGCCGGTGGTGCCGCTGGTATAGATCAGGATGGCGGGATCGCAGGCCATTGTCTTGACCGGCGTGAAAGCGGGAGCGGCTTTCGCCAGCGCCGTCTGCCAGTCGAGCGCTGCGGACGCAGGGCAATCGACCGCAATCACCTGCCGCAGCGCCGGGCAGGCGGCGCGAATTTCATTCAGATTGGCCAGCCCGGCATCGTCGACAATCGCGACCGCGGCTTCACTGTCTTGCAAGCGGTATTCCAGCGCCTCGGGGCCGAACAGGATCGACAGCGGCATCGCGATGGCGCCGGCCTGCTGGCAGGCGATATGGGCGATCGCGGCTTCGGGGCGTTGCGGCAGCATGATCGCGACCCGGTCACCGCGCCTGACGCCTGCCTGCGCCAACACATTGGACAACCGGTTCGCTTGTGACTGCAGGTCGGCATAGGTGAGTGTGGCGCTGACGCCGGCGTCGTCTTCGTAGTGGATCGCGATGCGCGTCCTGTCGCCGGCCCAGCGGGCGCAACAGACTTCGGCAATGTTGAATTCGGCCGGCACGTGCCAGCGGAATTGCTGGTAAAGCTGGTCGTAATTGTCTTGTGGCGCCGTGTTGCTGGCAGATATCATGATGTCTCCGGTATAATTATCGAACGGTCGTTCTATTCATTATCTTGAAGCAGTGTCGTTCCATGGCTGCTTCTGATTTTTTAATTTTCTCTCCGGTCTGTGCCGGGGCACTCATCATGAAACCATCTCGTTCGGAATTTATCACGGTACGCGGCTTGCGGTATCACATTCGTCACTGGGGCAACGAAGGCGCACCGAAACTGTTCATGACGCACGGCTGGATGGATGTGTCGGCATCGTTCCAGTTCATGGTCGATTGCCTGCAGCGCGACTGGCATGTGATCGCGCCGGACTGGCGCGGATATGGCTTGACCGACAGGGTGGCGGCCGACACCTACTGGTTTCCCGACTACATGGGCGACCTCGATGTGATACTGGACCACTATTCGCCCGACGAGCCGGTGAACCTGCTCGGCCACAGCATGGGGGGTAATGTGGTCAGCGTCTACGCCGGCGTGCGTCCGGCCCGGATTAAAAAACTGATCAACCTGGAAGGCATCGGCATGCCGGCCACCCGGCCCGAAGACGCGCCTGGGCGCTATGTAAAATGGCTGGATGGATTACGTACGCCGCCCGCCATGCGTCCGTACGCGACGCAAGCGGCGGTGGCCGCCCGTCTGCAAAAAAACAATCCGCGCCTGACCGATGAGCGCGCCGCTTTCCTGTCGGGCCACTGGGCTGCGCAAAATGCGGCCGGCATGTGGGAAATCCTTGGCGATCCGGCACACAGGCTCGTCAATCCGGTGTTATACCGGTTGGAGGAAACCTTCGCATGCTGGAAAGCCATCACCGCCCCGGTATTGTGGGTCGAGGCCGAGCACATCGAGAACTGGCGCTGGCTGGATGCCAGTGCCGATCCGGGCGTTGAAATCAAGCGGCGCAGGGAGATCATGCCGAATCCGACCGTGGTCAACCTGAAGGGCGCCGGCCACATGGTGCATCATGACCAACCGGAGGCGCTGGCGAAGGTGATCGAGGAGTTTCTGAGCTAACGTTCGTTGTGCACATGCCGACGTAGCGGAGCAGGAGCAGCCCAAGCGGCGTACAATTATCCTTTTCCGACTTCGCCGATCAAACCGCCCATTACGCATGTTTAATGTCGATCTTCACTGCCACTCCAATGTTTCCGACGGCATGCTGTCGCCCACGGCTCTGGCCGCACGCGCCAAAGCCAATGGCGTCGATCTCTGGGCGTTGACCGACCATGACGAAATCGATGGCATTGCCGAGGCACGCAAGGCGGCCGCGGACCTTGGCCTGCCTTACGTCGCCGGTGTCGAGATTTCGATCACCTGGGCCGGCGAGACCGTGCATATCGTCGGTTTACAAATCGATGAAACGAATCAGGCCCTGGTTCAGGGACTGGCTGCCACCCGCTCCGGCCGCGAGCGGCGCGCGCATGAGATGGCCGCACAGCTTGCTGCGGCAGGCATTCCCGATGCCTTCGATGGCGCCCTGAAATTCGTTGGCAATCCCGACCTGATTTCCCGCACGCATTTTGCGCGCTACATCATCGAGCTTGGCGTCTGCAGGGACGTCAACGATGTCTTCCGTAAATATCTGATTGAAGGCAAGCCGGGTTTTGTGCCGCATCGCTGGGCGACCTTGCAGCAGGCAGTCACCTGGATTCGCGGCGCCGGCGGCATTGCCGTCATCGCCCATCCGGGGCGCTACAGTTTCAGCCCGGTTCAATTTGGCGCCCTGTTCGATGAGTTCAAGCAACTGGGCGGCGCCGCAATCGAAGTCACCACCGGCAGCCATACCGTCGATCAGTACGAGCAATACGCAAAAGTGGCAAACAGTTACGGTTTGATGGCGTCGCGCGGTTCCGATTTTCACGGACCCGGCGAGTCGCGCGTCGACCTGGGCAAGCTGCCGGCGTTGCCGCGGGGCGTGATACCGGTCTGGCATGACTGGCGTATTTAAATCCTGTTGCCGGATGTTGTAACAAGCGCATCTTGAACTTTCCGGCGGGCTGCCTCATATAACACACAATGTTTATTGATGGGAGGACTTTGCATGAAGCGAATTTTCCTGTTCCTGGCGACGAATATTGCCGTCATCGCGGTGATGACCATTGTGTTGTCGCTATTGGGCGCCGACCGGTTCCTGACCTCGGCCGGTCTCAACCTGCCGATGCTGGCGGTGTTTTCACTGGTGGTCGGCTTCACCGGGTCGATCATCTCCTTGCTCATCAGTAAACCGATGGCAAAGTGGACCATGCATTTGCAAGTCATCGAGACGCCGTCCAGTTCGACCGAGCTGTGGCTGGTTGATACCGTTAAAAAACTTGCCGATCGCGCCGGCATTGCGATGCCGGAAGTTGCGGTGTACGAAGGCGAGCCGAATGCATTTGCGACCGGCGCGTTCAAGAATTCGGCCCTGGTTGCGGTGTCCAGCGGCCTGTTGCAATCGATGACCAAGGAAGAGGTCGAGGCAGTGCTGGGACACGAAGTGGCGCACGTCGCCAACGGCGACATGGTTACCATGATGCTGGTGCAAGGGGTGGTCAATACCTTCGTTGTGTTCCTGTCGCGTGTGGTCGGTTTTATCGTCGACCGCGCCCTTTCGCGTGACAACAATGGTGGTGGTGGCATCGGTTATATGGTCACGGTGCTGGTGTGTCAGATCGTGTTCGGTATTGCCGCCTCAATGATCGTTGCCTGGTTTTCCCGGCATCGTGAATTCCGGGCCGATGCCGGGTCTGCGACGCTGCTTGGCAGCCCGCAACCGATGGTCAGGGCGCTGGCGCGTCTGGGCGGTGCGCCGGCGAGCAGCCTGCCGGAATCCATCGCCACGCTCGGCATTAACGACAAGCCTGGTTTCCTGGACCTGTTTTCGACCCATCCGCCGATTGAAAAGCGTATTGCGGCACTGCGCGGCACACTATAATTGCTAAGTACCCGTCCGGAATAGATTGGGAGATGGATGTGGTCCTGATCGGATGTGATGCAAGGCGCCCGGGCCGCCGCAGTGCTGGCACTGCAAGGGCCGGGCAACGCCGCAGCGCGCCGGTCAGGGCCGCAGACACTCACAATTTATTTCGGGCGGGTACTTAACATTAGTTTTGCTCTTTGTCCATCGGCGGTAGCCTGACGGTTGCCGCCGTTTTTATTGGTATATCTATTTCATGAGTCAATTTTTTCAGATCCATCCGGGCAATCCGCAATTGCGCCTGATCAAGCAGGCGCGCCAGATCATCGATGCCGGCGGCATTGTCGCGCTGCCGACCGATTCCTGTTATGCGCTGGTGTGCCATCTCGATGACAAAAGCGCGGTCGAGAGGCTGCGCCGCATCCGCGCCGTCGATGACAAACATCACCTGACATTGCTGTGCCGTGACCTCAGCGAAATCGCCCAGTATGCCCACATCGACAATCGCCAGTACCGGATGCTGAAGTCGGCGACGCCCGGTCCTTATACCTTCATACTGGAAGCGACCAAGGAAGTGCCGCGCCGCGTCAGCCATCCATCACGCAAGACCATCGGCCTGCGGGTGCCTGAAAACGCGATTGCCCATGCATTGCTGGAGGACCTGGGGCAGCCGCTTTTGAGCACGACGCTGATCCTGCCCGGCGAGCCGCATTCGCTGACCGATCCGGATGAAATACGGGACCGGCTCGAGCGCCAGATCGAACTGGTGATCGATGGCGGCGCCTGCAGCCTCGAACCGACCACGGTGATCGACCTCACGGGCGAGGAAGCCGTGCTGGTGCGGCAGGGGCGTGGCGATGCGGCGCGGTTCAGCCTTTGAGCGATTCGACCCGTCCGATGAGCATTTCCCCTGTCTGCCGCCGGCAGCGGTTACCCCTCTGATAGAATTCCGCCGATGAACGAACTCATACAAACTTTTTCCGTGTACGCGTTGCCGATACTTTTCGCCATCACGTTGCACGAAGCCGCACATGCCTACGCCGCCAGGTATTTTGGCGACAACACCGCGTATTCCCAGGGACGCATGAGCCTCAATCCGATCCGGCACATCGATCCGATCGGTACGCTGCTGATTCCAATCGCGCTGTTCGTGGCCGGCAGTCCGTTCCTGTTCGGTTATGCAAAACCGGTTCCGGTCGAATTTGGCAGGCTGCGCAATCCGAAACGCGACATGGCATGGGTCGCCCTGGCCGGACCGGCGGCGAACCTGGTGATGGCACTGATGTGGATGTTGCTGAGGATGGCGTTGAGCCCGTGGCAGGACGGCGGCGATTTCTTCGTGCGCATGGCCGAGGCTGGCATCATCACCAATCTCGTGATATTCGCGTTCAACCTGTTCCCGATACCGCCGCTGGACGGCGGGCGCATCATGACCAGCCTGCTGCCGCACAAATATGCGTACAAGTTTGCGCAACTTGAGCCATACGGCTTTTTTGTCGTATTAGCATTGGTGTTTCTTAAAGTGCTGCATTACTGGATGGTGCCGGTGATGACAATCGCCCATGCGGCGCTGAAGCTGCTTGTCGCTCCTCTGACTTTTTTACTGAATTGACCGACTATGTTTACTGACCGCGTTGTTTCCGGCATGCGTCCCACGGGCGCAATGCACCTTGGCCACTACCATGGCGCGCTGAAAAACTGGATCAGGCTGCAGTCCGAACTGCCCTGCCTGTTTTTTGTCGCCGACTGGCACGCGCTGACTACTCATTACGACGATCCGAGCGTGATCGAGGCCAGCGTCTGGGATATGGTGATTGACTGGCTGGCCGCGGGCATCGATCCGGCCAAGGCGCCGATCTTCATCCAGTCCAAGGTGCCCGAGCATGCCGAACTGCATTTGCTGTTGTCGATGGTGACACCGCTGGGCTGGCTGGAGCGTGTGCCGACTTACAAGGATCAGCAGGAGAAGCTGGCCGACCGCGACCTCGCGACCTATGGTTTTCTCGGCTATCCGTTGCTGCAGGCGGCGGACGTGCTGATTTATCGTGCCAGCAAGGTGCCGGTCGGCGAAGACCAGGTGCCGCACGTGGAAATGATGCGTGAAATCGCGCGCCGTTTCAATCATCTGTACGGCAGGGAAAAAGGGTTCGAGGACAAGGCGCGTGAAGCGGTCCGGAAACTCGGCGGCAAGGCAGGGAAAAGCTACAACGAACTGCGCGGCCAGTATCAGGAACAGGGCAGCAAGGAGGCTCTTGCCCAAGCCGGGACGATGCTGGAGAAGGCGGGCAGCCTGTCGGCGGGGGAGCGTGAATTGTTGCTCGCGTATTTCACCGGCAGCACCAAAAAGATTCTGGTCGAGCCGCAATCGCTGCTGACCGAGGCATCCCGCTTGCCCGGGCTGGATGGGGCGAAGATGTCCAAGAGCTACGGCAACGCGATTACCTTGCGCGAGGACAGGGATTCCGTCACCAAAAAAATCCGCACCATGCCGACCGACCCTGCACGCGTGCGCCGCACGGACCCGGGCAACCCGGAAAAATGTCCGGTATGGCAGCTGCATCAGGTGTATTCCGACGACACTACCCGGGATTGGGTGGTGAAGGGCTGTACGACCGCCGGCATCGGTTGTCTTGAATGCAAGCAGCCGGTCATCGATGCGATCCTGAAAGAGCAGGAGCCGATGCGCGAACGTGCGCAACGTTATCTTGACGATCCCGCGTTGGTACGGGCAATCGTGGCCGACGGTTGCGGCAAGGCGCGCACGCTGGCGCAGGAAACAATGCGCGATGTCCGCGACGTGATGGGCCTCAGTTATAAATGAGGGCGAAATGATGGCGGCGCATCCGGTGATCGGCGTTGATCAGCCGTCTTTGTGGGTGAGGCGTTTTGCGCCATTGATTCCGACCGGCGAGGTGCTCGATCTGGCCTGCGGCGGCGGACGGCATGCCCGTTTGCTGGCGGCGATGGGGCATGACGTGCTGGCGGCCGATCGTGATGCCGCGGCATTGGCCCGGGTCGCGGGCGACCGGGTCGCGGGCGACGGGGTCGCGGGCGAGCGGATCACCGCATTGCAGATCGACCTCGAGAGCGGCGGCGATCAGCCGTTTGTATGGCCATTCGCGGCGGATCGATTTGCCGGCATCGTGGTGACCAATTATCTGCACCGTCCGCTGTTTCCCCATCTGATAACCAGCCTGGCGCCGGATGGTGTGCTCATTTATGAAACTTTTGCACAGGGCAACGGCGCATTCGGCAAACCATCCAATCCCGATTTTCTGCTCGGCCCCGGCGAATTGCTCGACCTGGCGCACGCAGGCGCCGCCCATGCCCTGCGTGTCATTGCCTACGAAGATGGTTTTATCGACCAGCCCCGGCCAGCCATGGTGCAGCGGATCTGCGCGGTAAAGAGGGTTTCCGGTCGCGCGCCGCACAATTTACGTTTGTTTTGAACCCATATTCCGGCCAAGACTGCACCATGCCCACGGGCTATCCGCTACAATCGGACTTTTCCCTATTTCTGCAATAACATCACCATGATCCAGGGCAGCATAGTAGCAATCGTCACCCCCATGCACGCGGACGGCAGTCTTGACTTGCCCGGCCTGCGCAAGCTGATCGACTGGCATATCGCCGAAGGTACCGACGGCATTGTCATTGTCGGCACGACCGGCGAATCGCCGACTGTTGCAGTCGACGAGCATACCGAACTCATCAAGATCGCGGTGGAACACACTGCGGGACGTGTGCCGGTCATCGCCGGCACCGGCGGCAATTCGACGGCCGAAGCGGTCGAACTGACACATTACGCAAAAAAAGTCGGGGCGGATGCATCGCTGCTGGTGGTGCCTTACTACAACCGTCCGACGCAAGAGGGCATGTACCAGCATTTCAGGAAAATCGTCGAAGCGGTTGATTTACCTGCCATTCTTTACAATGTGCCCGGCCGAACTGTTGCCGACATGGCCAATGAGACCATCCTTCGTCTGGCAGAAGTGCCTGGCATCATCGGCCTCAAGGATGCGACCGGCAATCTTGCCCGCGGAACCGATTTGATGCGGCTGCTTCCGAAGGCATTTTCGGTGTATTCAGGCGATGATGCGACAGCGATGGCACTGATGTTCTGTGGTGCGAAGGGCAATATTTCAGTGACGGCCAATATCGCGCCGCGCGACATGCATGCATTATGTGTTGCGGCAATGAACGGAAACGTTGCGGAAGCGGTCAGATTGAATAACAAGGTATTGCCGCTACATAACAAATTATTCGTCGAGCCCAATCCGGTGCCCATAAAATGGGCAATGGCCGAAATGGGGCTGATGCCAGCCGGTATTCGTTTGCCGCTGGTTCCGCTGGCGGCGGAATACCATGAAACCGTCCGCGCGGCATTGCGCGAGTCGGGTGTATTACAATAAGCGCCGGCGCTTTATTCGATATTTTTAACCTGCGCCAAAGCCTGAACATATTTTCATTCAGTATCGACATGACTATTCGGAAGAACCCACACATGGCTCAACGCAGCATCGCTCCTCGTCGCATTATTTACGCGCTTGCACTGGTTGGCCTGGCAGGTTGCAGTTCAGTCAACTCCTTGATGGAGCCCGACCGCATCGATTATAAAAGCGCAGGAAAAGCCCCGTCGCTGGAAGTGCCTCCCGATCTGACACAACTGCAGCGCGAAAATCGTTATGCAGTCGTCGAAACCAATCGTGGCACCGCTACTGCGTCGGGTTTTAACCTGCAGCAAAGCGCTGCGCCCGCCGCAGCCGCTGTTGTAATTGCTCCTAAAATCACAGCCGAGGCGCGTATCGAACGCGCCGGCAATCAACGCTGGATGGTGATCAAACAATCGCCAGAGCTGTTGTGGCCGCAGATCAAGGATTTTTGGCAGGATTCCGGTTTCCTCATCAATCTGGAGACACCCGAAGCCGGCGTGATGGAAACCGACTGGGCTGAAAACCGCGCCAAAATACCGCAGGATTTCATTCGCAACACCTTGGGCCGGGTCCTCGATTCCCTGTATTCCACTGGTGAGCGTGATAAATTCCGCACCCGCCTGGAACGCAATGCCGATGGCTCGACAGAAGTTTATATCAGTCACCGCGGTGCGACCGAGGTCGTCAGCGGCAACCTGAAAGACAGCACCATATGGACTTCGCGTCCTTCCGATCCTGAACTCGAAGCTGAATTTCTGGGCCGGCTGATGGCGCGTCTCGGTGTCGAGGAAGGCCGTGCGAAAGCCGCGATTGCCAATTCAGGCCCGACTCAGGCACGGGCCAAGCTGGTAAAAGACGGCAGCGGCGCGCATGTCGAGGTTGAAGAAGGTTTTGATCGCGCCTGGCGCCGGGTCGGTCTGGCGCTGGATCGCGTCGGCTTCACGGTAGAAGACCGTGACCGGACGCAGGGACTGTATTTTGTCCGTTATGTCGACCAGAATGAAGATGCGAAGAGCAAGACAGAAAACAAAGGTTTCTTCGCCCGCTTGTTCACGTTCGGTTCAAGCGACGACAAGGCCAAGCAGGCGCAACGTTACCGCGTGTCTGTCAAAGGCGATAATTCGGCCAGCCGGATTGCCGTCCTCAATAATGAAGGCCGCCAGGAAGGCTCGCAAAGCGCGGACAAGATTCTTGCCTTGTTGAACGAGCAGCTGAAATAGAAATTGTAATCACCGTCATGAATCGTCAAGCAGTCATTGAAATTTGCTAGCTTAGGCAGCGGCAGCGACGGCAACGCGCTGCTGATCTCCACCGCTTCCGGCACGACACGCACCACTGTCATGCTGGATTGCGGATTCGGCATTCGGGAAACCGAACGGCGCCTGGCCCGCCTGGGGATGGGGCCGTCGGACCTGTCCGGTATTGTGGTCACGCATGAGCATGGGGACCACGTCGGCGGCGTTTTCAAATTTGCGCGCCGCCATGATATTCCAGTGTGGCTGAGTTTCGGTACCTACCAGGCCGTTCGCAAGGACTGCAGCGGCGTCACCTTCCATCTGTGCCGGGACGGCGATAAGCTGGCCATTGGCGATCTTGAATTAATCCCCTATACCGTGCCGCATGATGCGCGCGAGCCCATCCAATATGTCGCCAGCAATGGCCAGGTAAAACTGGGCGTGTTGACCGATGCGGGTCAATCAACACCACATCTGGTGCAGGTCTTGAGCGGGTGTGACGCGCTGATGCTGGAATGTAATCACGACCGTCAAATGTTGGCGGATTCACGTTATCCGCCGTCTCTCAAGCAGCGTATCGGTGGCGCATACGGCCACCTGTCCAATGATGCCAGCTCAGAAATCCTCGCCGCTCTCGATCAGTCGCGATTAAAACGTGTGGTTGGCGCGCATTTGAGCAA
This sequence comes from Pseudomonadota bacterium, assembly GCA_040387375.1. Classification (GTDB taxonomy): domain Bacteria; phylum Pseudomonadota; class Gammaproteobacteria; order Burkholderiales; family Burkholderiaceae_D; genus JAZKDW01. The sequence goes on along the minus strand of JAZKDW010000030.1, from coordinate 41,915 downwards.
ACACAACAATACAGCGGCGCTGGCACGGGCGGCCTTGTGCAGTGCGCTCGGTTCACATCCGGCTGAAGTGATGATCGCATGCCAGGAAGACGGGTTTGACTGGGTGGAATTGGCAGCCTAGACCGAACTTGCGTCATCTGTTATCGGACGAAAAATCGGACGAAAAAAAAGCGGGTTCACATAGGATGTGAACCCGCTTTAACACCGACTCATCAGCTCAAGCCATTTCTGGCAATGCTAATTTGCGAGTCGGCTTTGAAACAAGCAACTGTTGATTACTTGCTAGCTGCAGGAGCGCCAGCCGAAGCAGCTGCTTTAGCAGCGTCAACAGCAGCGGAAGCAGCAGAAGCAGCACCTGCGGCAGCAGCGTTAGCAGCGCCTGCAGCCGAAGCAGCAGCCGAAGCAGCAGCCGAAGCAGCATCAGCTGCAACAACAGCTGGAGCTGCAGCTGGAGCTGGTGCTGCAGCAGGAGCCGAAGCTACTGGAGCGGAAGCAGCAGGAACGACAACTGCGGTTTCTTCTTTTTTGGTGCAAGCAGCCAGAGCAACAGCCAACAGGGATGCGATCAACAATGTTTTTTTCATGAGTTTTCCTTCAAAAATAATCAAAAATTTTGCGATGAATAATTACCGGTAATTATCGCTCTATAGGTTTTCTTCCCTGGTTTCCCGAACCAATTGGTGCGGTGCCACACAATGAAGATTCCTAGCCCGCGATTATAGCGGCTTTTTTGCAGAGCGCATAACAGATTTGCCAATGGGTAAGCGATTTGTAGCCCTGGCGGGATTGCCATGCCGCACACCCCCTCATTCTGCAGCCTCGCGTGGCTGGAGAAGGGGACCCGGGCTTCAACAGGTTTTCGATACTATTGTTTATCTCGTCCGTGATGGCCCTGCATAAAAATCAACCCAAATGAAGCCAGCCATCCTGATACCAGGTATGCAGGGCTTCCAGCACGTCCGCGGATCCCCTGGCAATGCTTGCGCCATCGAGCGAACGTTCATTGGCTAATGCGAGCAGCGATGTTTTGTCCGCGCTACCGATTGCGAACGATTCGCCATTGATGAAAACATGTTTTCCCCGGTACAGCATCTGGGTTTTGCGCGATAGGGTGACACCGCGCCTGGTGGCGCTTTGCGTAAACCGTTGAAGAGTAAGCGGGCGGGCCGGGGGATCGAAATAGACATTCGCTTTCGGCTCCGAGAGATATTGCCCTATGAAAATGGTGATGTCATCTTTGGTGAACTGGACATTGGCCAGTTGTCCCGCGATTGCGGACAACATCGGGAGACTGATTTCGGCCGGGTGTTTTGCCGGCTTCAGATCCGGATCTGCATAACGCCCCGGCAGATCGATCGAATCCGCCATGAATTGCAGGAAAGCCTCGCCCAGCTCCTGGTACGAAGGCGAGCGGAAGCCGATCGAATAAGTCATGCACTCACCTTCGGCCACGCCCTCATGCGCATAATGCGGCGGCAGATACAGCATATCGCCAGGCTCAAGCACAAACTCCTGCTCATGCTGAAAATTTTGCAGAATTTTCAGCGGCGCACCTTCTACCAGCGACAGATCCTTCTGCGGGCCGATGCGCCAGCGCCGCCGGCCTTGCGCCTGCAGCAAAAATACATCATAGGAATCGAAGTGCGGACCGACACCGCCAGCATCAGTCGCGTAACTGATCATCAGATCATCCAGCCGCGTATCCGGGATAAAGCGGAATTGCCGCAACAGCGCATCGGCAGCAGCGTCATGCAGGTTCACGCCCTGCACGAGCAGGGTCCAGTCCTTCTGCTTGACTGATGGCAGCCTGGCGGCCGGGCCGTTTTCCATTTTCCATTGTTCGCCGAAATGGGTCACCACGCGGGATTCGACATCGTCTTGCGATGCCAGGTCAAATAACGCGTCCCGCGAGAGCAAGGGCTGGAAGCCTGGCAGAGCCTGGCGGATCAGGAGCGGTTTCTTGTGCCAGTAATCGCGCAGGAATTCGGTCGGCGTCAGGCCGCCAAGCAGAGGGGTTTTTTTCATGGCCGTATTATAGCGAGCTAAAGCACAGAACCCCGGCGCCCGTTCTTTTGTCTTATTCAAATTCCGATCCTTTTTAGACGGGTATAATTTGTCCGACAACAAATGAAAGGAATGGCCATGAAGATTGCCAAAAATACGGTGGTTACCGTGAATTACAAATTATCAGATGCGCAAGACAATCTGATCGAAGAGAGCCGTGATCCGATGGTTTACCTGCACGGCGGTTATGAGAACACGTTGCCGAAAATCGAAGAGGCGCTTGACGGCCAGGACGTCGGTTACGAAACGACGATTCAGGTGGAGCCCGAGGATGCGTTCGGCGAATACGATGCCGACCTCGTCAAGGTCGAGCCGCGCGATCGCTTGCCAACACCGCTTGAAGTCGGCATGCAGTTTGAAGGCATGCCCGATTCCAGCGATGAGGATGAGCAGGCGATGATTTTCACGGTGACCGACATTGCCGATGACAAGGTGGTTTTGGATGGCAATCATCCGCTTGCCGGCATGGCGCTGCGCTTTACGCTGAATGTTGCGGAAGTCCGCGCCGCCAGTGATGAAGAAATCACGCATGAACATGTGCACGGCGCGCACGGGCATCATCATGAAAGTCCGGATGACGAAGAAGGCGACCATTACCGGAGCCATCCGATCCACTGACCGGATTTCAGCCGGCGTTAGAAATCATTCTACCGCCGCGCATTTTTCGTCATGACTGTTTCGCCGCTGACCGAAAATAGCCGGGAAGCGGCGGGGTCCGAGGTAATTTTTGCCAAGCCCGATCCTGCCTCCAGTATCCCGATATTGTTGCGCCAGATAATACGGCTGGACGCGGATGGCGCGCCGCTCTTTTGTGCAGTCACTATTAACACCTTGCCTGGAAACTTCGCCGCCAGCCGCGCGATCTGTTGCCGGGTTTCGGCGAAGCCATCCCGTTTGCTCCGCGCATTTTCCGATCCTGCGGATGATGCGGACAGGAATGGGTTACCGTCGCTGAACAGCACAAGGCCGTCCAGTTTTTTGTGGATGGCGAACATGAAAACACGCTGCAGCCAATCCTGGTTGGCAATCAGCCTGTCCTCGAACTCGCTGTTGCGGCCTGCTTCGGCGAGATAGTGGTTATTGTTCGCGGGCAGATTGATCGTCGCGAACAGAATATTGTCCAGTTCCCAGCGTGTGTTTTCGCTATAGCTGCGAAATTTCGGCGTGCTCGACTGGCGCACCACGGGAATCCTGGTGCTGCCAAGCGAGAACTCGTCTTCAAAAAATACCTCCCGCAATCGGCTCAAACGCTCCACCGCGGCGGACTTGCCATCGCTCTTTTTGCAGTTGGCCCAGTCACTTGCGGCCAATGACAATATCACCCCATTCTTGGCTTCATCGAGCATCGTCTTGCGCTCGGCATATAACCTGTCGCTACAGGCCTCATCGCCGGATTTGATGCCGTTGGCAACCACAAAAGCAAGATTGTCGGCATCCGTATCCGCGATTGCGCGCGCCAACCCGGATCGGTTTGCGTTTTTCGCCGATCCACCGGCGATTACACCAAAACTGAATTCATTTGGCTGCGCCCATGCGGAGCATGCTTGCAGCATCATGCAAAAACCAAGCAGGCTTCCGACCAACCGTAAATTTCTTTTCATTGAATTGCCTGAGGCTCCGCCAACTGCTTCAATCGATACAGCGCCTGCAGCGCTTCGCGCGGCGTAAGCGCATCCGGATCGATCGTTGCCAATGCTTCCGCTACGTCAGCGAACGCTTCATTTTGCTTCGTTATTTCCGGCTCGGCTTCCTGCTGGCTCGACATTGAAGTGGCAAACAAATCAAATTGCGGTGTGGGTTGCAGTGACTGCGCTTCCAGTGCCGCCAGATGTTTGCGCGCGGCGCGGATGACCGACTGCGGCACTCCGGCAAGCTGCGCCACTTGCAATCCGTAGCTTTGCGACGCCGGTCCCGGCTGCACCGCGTGCAGGAACACGATCTTGTCCTTGTGCTCCACCGCGGACAGATGCACGTTGGCCGCCGACGGATGCAGGTCGGGCAATTGCGTCAGTTCAAAATAATGCGTGGCGAACAGCGTGAAGCTTTTTGTATTGTCGATCAGATGCCTGGCGATCGCCCATGCCAGGGCCAGGCCGTCGAAGGTGGACGTGCCGCGTCCGACTTCATCCATCAACACCAGCGAATTTTCGGTCGCGCCGTTCAGGATCGCGGCGGACTCGGTCATCTCGACCATGAAGGTCGAGCGCCCGCCCGCCAGGTCGTCGGCGGCGCCGATACGGGTGTAAATACGATCGATCGGACCAATCGTCGCGCTGGCCGCCGGCACAAAGCTGCCCATGTAGGCCAGCAGCGTGATCAGCGCCACCTGCCGCATGTAGGTTGATTTGCCGCCCATGTTCGGGCCGGTGATCAGCAGCAGCTTGCTGTCGGCGCCGAGGGCGCAGTCATTGGCGATAAAACGTTCGATGGCATTTTCCACCACCGGATGGCGGCCCTGCTCGATGTTGATCATCGGTTCCCCGACCAGTTGCGGCGCGCACCAGTTGTGGCGCAGCGCATGGTCGGCCAGCGCTACCAGGGTGTCAAGTTGCGCCAGGCCCTGGGCAATGGTCTGGAGGGTGCCGATATGCGGCGCCAGATCCTGCAGCAGCTTTTCGTACAGGGCTTTTTCGCGGGCCAGCGCACGCTCCTGCGCGGACAGCGCCTTGTCTTCGAACGCCTTCAATTCCGGCGTAATGTAGCGCTCGGCATTCTTCAGTGTCTGCCGGCGGCGATAGTCGTCGGGCACCTTGTCGGTCTGGCCGTGCGTGACTTCGATATAAAAGCCATGCACCTTGTTGTACTCCACGCGCAGATTGGCGATGCCGGTGCGGGCCCGTTCGCGCGTCTCCAGATCGAGCAGGAACTGCCCTGCATTTTCGGAAAGCCCGCGCAATTCATCCAGTTCGGCATCGAAGCCGCGCGCAATCACACCGCCGTCGCGCACCATCGCCGCCGGTTCGGGCGTGACCGCACGCTCGATCAGGTCCAGGCATGCGACTGGTGTCGCAAGCGCTTCGCGAATAGCCTTCAGCAAGGGCGCCTCCGCATCCCTCTCGCACAGGGCGACGTAGGCACGCAGCGAAGGCAATTGCTGCAAGCCGTTGCGCATGCCCGCCAGGTCGCGCGGACGCGCGGACATCAGCGCGATGCGTGTGGTGATGCGCTCGATATCCGGCACCGAAGCCAGCGTGGTGGACAAGCCCGAACACACGTCGGTGCGCATCAGCGCGTTGATCGCCGCATGACGCGCATGGGCAATTTTCTGGTCGCGCCGGGCATGATGCAGCCAGTGCCGCAACAGGCGCGAGCCCATCGCGGTGCGGCAATGATCTAGCAATGAAAACAGCGTGGGCGCAGAAGAGGATGCCTCTTGTCCGCGCAGCGTTTCGGTCAATTCGAGATTGCGCCTGGTCGCCGCATCAAGTCCGATGAATTCGTTTTCCGACTCGACCGTGAGCGTGCGCACGTGCTGCAAGCCTTTGCCCTGGGTCGATTGGGCATAACGCAGCAAAGCGCCGGCAGAGCCGACTGCCGCGCCCAGGCCCTCGGCGCCAAATCCGGTGAGCGTCGCGGCGGCCAGTTGGTCGAGTAATGCCTTTTCACCGCTCGGAACGTCAAAGTGCCAGGCCGGCACCAGGGTCGCCTTGCCCGAGACCGGGAACATGGGCGATTCGTCGTCGCCGCAGGTCAGGATTTCCGCCGGCGCGATGCGCTCCAGTTCCTGCTTCAGGCGGGTCTCGAACGACTTCGCATCGCCGGAAAACTCCATCAGCTTCAGTGACCCGCTGGCCAGTGACAGCCATGCCAGCCCCACGGTGACGGTTTTGCGCTGCGTGACTGTGCACAGCGCCAGCAACGGGCGTTCGGATTTCTCCGGCAACAGGTCCGAATCGGTCAGTGTGCCGGGCGTGATGACACGCAAGACCTTGCGTTCGACCGGTCCCTTGCTGGTCGCCGGGTCGCCTATCTGCTCGCAAATGGCAACCGACTCACCCAGCTTGACGAGTTTCGACAAATACTGGTCGGCGGCGTGAAAGGGGACACCGGCCATTTTGATCGGTGCGCCATTGGAACTGCCGCGCTGGGTCAGCGTGATCCCGAGCAGGCGCGAAGCTTTCTCGGCGTCGTCGAAGAACAGCTCGTAAAAGTCGCCCATCCGGTAAAACAGCAAGGTGTCCGGATGGTCGGCTTTGATGGCGGAATACTGCTGCATCATCGGGGTGTGTTTTTGTCCTGCCACGGTCGGCGAGGTTATTTCCATATTTTTCAATGAGTTACATAATTCCAAGTGAGTTCCGACAATCTTTTTTGACCTGTTTTACTCCCCCCTTTTCCGTTAGTCGAGGAAGAGCCATAAGATGAAGATTTCGCTGAATCAAGACATCATTTACAAAATGAACATTGTAAATCGTCAGCGCTCAGTGATAAGCAAAGGGGAAAGCTCAAAAACGTTATTGTATTCGAGGCGTTCGCCGGTAACGAATACATAATTTGCGACTCGAGCCAGAATTCGCCGCGCGGCTTCGTCATCGAGCAACAAATCGCCTTCACGCTCGAGCAGCCCCATGTTGTCCCTTTGCGCCGAAATGACAAGAGATCATCCCGTCATGCTTGCGTGCGTATTCTCATTCGAATTCCACGCTTTCCTGAAATACTTCGTGGCCCAGGGCGATGCGCTTCTGAATGCTCTCGATGTGGATATGCATCAGACGGGAGGCTTCGCGATGATCACGCATTTTTATCGCTTCAAAAATCTGCGTGTGTTCATCCCATACTTTCAGCAGCTCTTTTTTCGTGGCCAGGGCGGGGCGAAGCCGTCCCCATGACGTGACAGACCTGACACGGAAAAGGGTTTCAAACAGGGCAAAAAGCAACGAGTTGTTTGCCGCCCGTGCTACCGCGTAATGAAACTCATCGCCTTTTTTTTGGGACTCGGGACCCAGGCACGATGCCTTGCTCTCATCCAGCAGCTTCCCGATTTGTGCAAAATCCTGTTCACTGCCCCTGATTGCAGCGAAGGCCGCCAGTTTGGGTTCCAGAACAAGTCGTGCCTCAATGACTTCAATCGGATTCGACACGCGTGCGAGCTGACGTGCCTGGTCGTCGTCCGATGCCGTATTAACTTTGGCAATGAATGTTCCTTTGCCGACGCGGCGCCAAACATAGCCGGAAGACTCGAGTACGGCAAGTGCCTGCCTCAATGCACCCCGCGTCAAGCTGAGTTTTACTGCAAGATCACGTTCTGCGGGCAAACGGTCGCCTTCAATCAAGCCGGACGACTTCAGGTAATTTTTTATCTGAATAATAGCGCTTGAAGACTCAACGGCACTGTCTGTCAGATGATGGATCAGTCGACTCATTTTTCTATCCTTGCCCCGATTGGTTTGAACCGGTTCGATTGTAATTCAAGATCGGCTAACCAATTTGACGCGATTTTAAAAGGTGCCCACCATATGAGCCTCATCTTCCACAGGGCATACCTCCATGCGTTTATACCGATACTACGAAGGCGACACGATCAAGCTGGCCATAAAAGATGGCGAGCGACTTGTCAATCCGCTTGAAACCTTGCGCTCCTCGCGTGCCCTGAGCCCCGCGGAAGCGAAAGTTCTGTCGGATACAATCGATTTCATTGGCGCTGGCTCGCATGCACTCGAACTGGCACGAGAGAGCCTTGCGATCACCGGCCCGGCCGCGAAGATCCTGACGCTTGGCGAATTGCGTCTGGCGGCGCCAATTATGCCCACCACGATACTCTGCAGCGGAAGTAACTACCGCGATCACAATGCCGAGAAGGCGAACACCGAAATGAGCGGGAAAGAACCGGAATTTTTCGTCAAGACCGCTGATTGTGTTATCGGGCCGGACGATGCCATCATGCACAGCGAACGATTGACCAAAAAGCTTGATGGCGAAACCGAACTGGCGGTCGTCATCGGAAAAGCCGGGCGCAATATCCCGGTCGAAAACGCGCTTGATCATGTCTTCGGCTATACGATCATCAACGACCTTACCGCACGTGACTTGCAGGTCCATTACCGTGCCGATGGCACCGTATGGTATGAAATCGGGCGCGGCAAAGTTTTTGATTGCAGCGCTCCGCTTGGGCCTTGCATCGTCACGAGCGATGAAATCGGCGATCCTCAGCTGCTGGATATCAAAACGCGCGTTAACGGCGAACTGCGCCAGATCAGTAATACCTCGAACATGATTTTCAGCGTTGCCCAGCTTGTTCACTTTTTCTCGCTCAGCATGACGCTGAAGCCAGGAATCGTCCTGATAACCGGTACGCCTAGCGGTACGGCATGGTCATGCGATACATCGTTGGGCGGCAAATGGAAGGGGACCAACGGAATGATCCCGGCAAAAGGATATCTGGCTGACGGCGACGTTTTTGAAGCCGAGATCGGAAAAATCGGCATCCTCAAAAATACAGTGTCTACATCCGCTTGAAGCGGAGTTACATCATTAATGGAAGTCGACAGGAGACCGATCATGTTCAGCAATAAATTTTTTCATGGAAGGGCACTCGCGGCCCTGTTTGGCGCATTGGGTCTGCTTGTTTCATCATTACATGCGCAGGAGGTATTTCCGGCCCGGCCTGTCAATATGGTGATCCCCTATCCCCCTGGTGGATTGTCAGATGGTATCGCGCGATCGATAGCCCCATCGCTCGAGCGCATGTTGAAGCAGCCGGTGGTATTAATGAACCGTGGCGGCGCTGGCGGCGCGATCGGCGCCGCCTCGGTCGCCAAGGCGGAGCCGAATGGTTACACGATCATGTTCACGCTGTCGGGCATTACGACACTGACTGAGCAAGCGCTGGTTACCAATCAGACGCCTCTTTTCACGCTGAATCAATTCAAGCCGCTGGCAAGAATCAGTACCGACCGTCTGGCAATTATTGTCAAGGGAGACAGCAAATTCAAAACGCTGAATGAGTTGATTGCGGCAGCCAGGGCCGAGCCGGACAAGATCAGCTACGCCTCGAGCGGAAATTACGGAACGGTGCACGTCCCGATCGAAATGTTCGCCGAAGATGCCAAAATCAAGCTGCGCCACATCCCCTATAACGGCGGAGGTCCGATTCTGACAGCGATATTGGGCAGTCAGGTCGATTTCACCATGCTTCCCGTATCTTCCATTGCGACTATGGTTGATTCTGGCAAGATGCGCATCCTTGCGGTTGTGGGCAAAGACGTGTTCCCCCAATATCCCAACGCGCCCACAACAGCCGCAGCAGGCCTGAGTTTCGACTATCTGCCTTGGACCGGCATATTTGCGCCCGCCGACACACCGCCGGAGGTGTTGAAAAAATTGCGCTCATCCCTGCGCGCCGCTGTGGACGATCCACAATTCCTGGCTGCGCTAGCAAAAAGGGGAGGCAATATCGCGTATCTGGATGCGCCCGAATTCGAGCCATTCCTGGCACGGGAAGTGACGATTCTGACCAAAGTCATCAGACGACTGGGCAAGCTCGAATAAGCGACGCGCGGCTCCAATGGCAACCCAGGTTTTTATGAATAGGAATCAGACTATTTAGCAAAAAGCTGGCCGATGTCGCGCGGGATGACAAGTACGTACTGGGGAGTGGCGTGGCGTTCATGCAAGGGATAAAAACCTTCGTCCACCTCGCTTCTCGACAAATTTATCGAAATACATCAATGTCTCGCCGCCAATCTGTCTCATAGTGCGGGCACATTGCTGACCGCAAGAACGCAATCAGTGTCACATACTGAAAACGTTGTGGCCCGGACGGTTGGCAGCCCATTGCGTTTTCAGAGCGTAATCACGCGCTTGGCCTTGTGCATGGCGCGAGGCAGCGTGCCGAACGGCATGATCTCCACTTCGGCGCGCACTAGCAGCTTCTCGCGGATCAGCAGCGCCACCGCTTTCGCCAGCGGCTTCAGATCGCCAGATTCGGCTTCGGCCCGAAGCTTGATGCCGGTGTAGAAGCCCGCGGCGTCACGCATGCTGTCATCGAGCACGATCTGGAATTCCACACCTAGTCCCGGTACCGTGCGCAGCACTTCTTCCACCGCACTCGGAAACAGATTGACGCCCCGCACCACGATCATGTCATCGGCACGTCCCTGGACACCGCCGACCAGGCGGGCAAACGTCCGGCCGTCCGCACCGGCGCGCGAGTCGCGCACCACGATGTCACCGGTGGACCAGCGCACCAGCGGCGCTCACAACGTTGTCCCTTGGCTTTCAGCGGCGGCCAGTACAGCTTGGCATGCCCCATCGATGCAAGGTAACTTGGGCGCGGGCGAGGCATACATGCTTTATTTTCTCGAACACTGACCCGGCAGGCGCGCGTCACGCAAAAGCCGATGCGCTTCGCGGCAAGTGCTCCAATTACAAGCGGTATTACCTCTGCGGGAAGGCCGGCAATGCCTGGTTTCGAAGCGCCTCATCACTTGTATGTGTAGAAATTCTACAGTATGATGTAATGAATTCGGGCGTTGATGCGCTCCCGCGGCTCACTAACCAGCTTCCAGAAGCAATCAAAAGATGACACTGCACAAAACCAATTCCGCTGCGCCCCGTGCCCTTTCGCACATCAGGGTCCTTGACCTCACCCGCGTTCTTGCAGGCCCCTGGGCCACGCAGAACCTGGCCGACATGGGCGCCGAAGTGATCAAGATCGAGCGTCCCGGAGCAGGGGACGACACACGCAGCTGGGGGCCTCCTTATTTGAAAGACGGAGACGGCATCGACACCAGGGATGCGTCTTACTTCATCAGTGCAAACCGGGGCAAGCGGTCGGTTACTGTCGACATTGCGACGCCGGAAGGGCAGGACATCATTCGCAAGCTGGCTGTCAGTTCGGATGTTTTCATCGAAAACTATAAGGTCGGCACGATGGCCAGGTATGGCCTTTCGTATGCGGATCTGAAGCTCATCAATCCGCGCCTGGTGTATTGCTCGATCAGCGGCTTCGGACAGTCAGGTCCTTATTCCGCCCAGCCAGGCTACGACTTCGTATTTCAAGGCATGGGCGGGCTGATGAGCGTGACCGGTTTTCCGGAAACCGAAACCGGAGAAGGTGGCCCGGTCAAGGTGGGAATTGCGATTGCCGACCTGATGGCCGCGATGTACGCGACGACCGGCATTCTTGCCGCGCTTGAGCACCGTCACATCAGCAACGAGGGACAGTACATCGATCTGGCGTTGCTGGACTGTGTGGTGGCGACCACTTCGTATCAATCGATGAACTACTTCCTGTCGGGCCAGGTGCCTTCAGCAATTGGCAATGCACATCCCAACATGGTTCCTTACCAGGTATTCAATTGCAAGGAAGGGAAACTGATCCTCGCCGTTGGCAATGACAGCCAGTTCGCCAGCTTCTGCGAGGCGGCCGGACGTACCGATATCGGTACCGATGCGCGTTTTGGAAAAGTATCCGGACGAGTAAAAAATCGCGAGATCCTGGTGCCCATCGTGGCGCAGATCCTGCGTGAAAAAACGATGCTGGAGTGGATTGCCGTGCTGGAGCCGGCCAATGTTCCATGCGGTCCGATCTACAACCTCGACCAGGTGTTCGAAGACCCGCAGGTTCGTCATCGGAACCTCAAGAGCGTCATTCCCCACGCCGCAGGCGGGTCGGCGCCGAATATCGCAAGCCCGCTCCGATTCTCTGGCACGCCGGTGACGTATGAAAAGGCGGCGCCGCTTTTGGGTCAGCATACATCGGAGATACTTGAGCGGCTTGCAGGGCTGTCGCCCGCCGAAGTGGACATGCTGCGTGCAAAGGGAGTGCTCGGTTCATGAATGCGGTATTGACCATCGAGAATGAAGGTCCGGTCCGGATCATCACGCTCAACCGGCCTCATCGCATGAATGCCTTCGATCTCGAGCTGGCCTGTACGTTGAGGGATGCGGTGCGTGCTGCCTCGGCTGATGCCTCTGTCGGCGCGCTGGTACTGAGCGGAGAAGGAAAACATTTCAGCACCGGCGCCGACCTCAAGCGTGACCGCAGCAAGGAACAGGAAGCCAGTGTCGACATAGTGGAAGTGATGCAGGAGTTATTCCTGTCATTGCGCTACGGTAAAAAGCCGGCGGTGGCGGCAGTCAGCGGTTATGCATTCGGTGCCGGGCTGTCGCTGGCGCTGGCCTGTGACTTCGTGGTTGCCGACATGTCGACGCAGCTGTCCGCGCCCTTTACAGGCGTTGGGCTGGTGCCCGATATGGGACTCGTCCTTACCTTGCCAGAACGTGTGGGCATCAGCGTTGCGCGCGACATGCTGCTGATGGGCACGGTGAAACGGGCCGTAGAAGCGCAAGCGATCGGGCTGGTGGACGATCTCTGCGAAGATGGCCAGAGCCGCGCACGCGCTATCGACAAAGCGGTGGCGCTCACCAGGCGCGCGCCGTTGGCGATGTCCGCCACACGAAGCATGCTCGCCAGAGAGCACGGCAGTGTCGAAGCGCTGCTGCAGGAAGAGCTGCGGCTGCAGCAATGGTTGCGGACGACCGGCGATGCCCGGGAGGCCGCCGCGGCATTCGCCGAAAAGCGCCAGCCAGTTTTCCAAGGGCTGCCATGAACGCCAATTCTTCTCTTGCCCGGCTGCTGCGGAACGTTCGTCTGCCGGTCATCGCGGCGCCCATGTTCACCGTCAGCTACCCGCGGCTGGTGTCCGCACAATGCAAGGCCGGCATCATAGGCTCGTTTCCGGCGATGAATGCGCGCTCGCCGGAATTGCTGGAAAACTGGCTGTCGAACCTGAAAAAAGAATTGGACGAGGCGGCTGCGGAAACCGGCATCACGCCAGCGCCTTTTGCAGTCAACCTGATCGTCAACGATTCCAATCTTCGTCTGGCACAGGACATGCGCACCTGCACCGACCAGCAGGTCCCGATCTTCATTACCAGCCTGAGGGCGCCGCCCAGGGAGCTGATCGACGCAGCGCATGCCTATGGCGGCCTGGTTCTTCATGATGTCATCAGCCTGCGGCATGCCGAAAAGGCTTTGGATGCGGGCGTGGATGGCCTGATCCTGGTTGCCGCCGGCGCAGGCGGACACGCGGGAGCCTTATCGCCATTCGCACTGCTCAACGAGGTGCGGCGCATTTTCGACGGACCGATTGCATTGTCAGGCGCGATCAGCAGCGGCTCCGATGTGCTCGCTGCCCAGGCAATGGGGGCCGACTTTGCTTACATAGGAACGCGCTTCATCGCGACGGCCGAGGCGGAAGCCGTGCCGCAATACAAGGAAACCCTGCTGGCGGCAGCTGCCAGGGATATCCTGTACACCGATTTTTTCACTGGCGTTCATGGCAACTATCTCAGGCCGAGCATCATTGCCGCCGGCCTGGATCCGGACAAGTTGAACAAGCCAGAGGAAAAGAAGGGCTACTTCGGGCCGTCGTCAGACAAGGACCGGCCGAAGAACTGGAAAGACATCTGGGGCGCCGGACAAGGCGTCGGTTCGATCGACGACATCCCGACAGTAGCCGCGCTGATCGATCGCATGGTGGGTGAATACGGCGAAGCTGCCCGCCGGGTCGCCATGCAGGCTGCACGTCACGCAAACAATTATCAAACCATCACAACGGAAGAGACATCATGATCCTGAAAGACAAAAACATCATCATCACCGGAGCGGCCCAGGGCGTGGGGCGTGGTCTTGCCGAAGCCGTGCTTGAGCAGGGCGGATCAGTGACACTGGTCGACCGCGACGGCGAAGAGCTGAAAGCATTTGCCGCGACGCAGGATGCGGCCCGCGTGTTGCCGCTGGTCGGTAGCGTGGCGGACCCCGAATTTGCCAAGCAGGTGATCAGCGAATCCGCAGCCCGCTTCGGTGCGGTCCATGGCCTGGTGAACAACGCCGGCATCGTACGCGCCGCAATGCTCGAGAAGATGACGCTGGAAGAGTGGCAGCAAGTCATTGATGTCCATCTGACCGGATCGTTCCTGTTCCTGCAGGCGACCTGCCGTCACATGATCGAACGATTCAAGGGCGGTGATGCGACGCCGGGTTCGATTGTGAATATCTCGTCGGACACGGGACGCAGCGGCACGATCGGTCAAATCAACTATACGGCTGCCAAGGCGGGCGTGCTGGGACTCACCATGAGCGGCGCGCGTGAAATGGCGCGCTACGGCATCCGTGTCAATACCGTGCTGTTCGGCATGGTCGAAACGCGCATGACCGAGGTCATCCGCAGCGAGAAATTCCGTGACAAGTACCTCGCCGAAATTCCGCTGGGCCGCTGGTCGACGCCGGCAGAAGTCGCGCAGCCGATCTGCTTCCTGCTGTCCGAAGGCGCTTCCTACATCACAGGTCAGCAGATCTCGGTGAATGGCGGCCGCCGCATTACCGTGTGAAGCGCGTTCGATCAGAAAATATAAAGCCATCAACATGCTGAAAAAAGGTTCTTGAAATGGGCATCAGTCTGGAAAGTTTACTTGCGGTCAAGCTGGCCGACAAGACACACACTTATACGGAGAAGGACGTCATCCTGTACGCGTTGGGAATCGGCTTGGGCAGCGATCCCACCGACGAAGACCAGCTGCGGTTCGTTTATGAAGAGAACCTGATACCGCTGCCGACACTGCCGGTGGTGCTCGGCGCAACGCGCATCCGCGATCTGGATCTCGGCATCAACTATCTGAAGACTGTCCACGGCGAGCAGGCGATCGTGCTGCACAAGCTGCCACCGATTTCCGGCACTGTCATCACCCGCTCGCGGATCAACGGTGTGCTGGACAAGGGCGTCGACAAAGGGGCAGTCATCCTGCTGCGGCGCGACGTTTCTGACCAGGCAACTGGCGACCTGATCGCCACCATCGACATGACGCTGTTTGCCCGCGGCGATGGCGGATTGGGCAGCTCCATGGCGGCCCCGCCGGCATCCAGGGCGATACCGGATCGGCCGGCAGACTTCACTTGTGACATGCCTACGCTGCCCCAGGCCGCGCTCATTTATCGTTTGAGCGGTGACATGAATCCGCTGCACGCCACGCCGGCGGTGGCCCGGCAGGCGGGTTTCGACCGTCCCATCCTGCATGGACTGGCCACCTATGGTGTGGTTGCTTATGCCGTGGTGAAAACACTGTGCGGTAACGATCCGGCCAGGCTGGGTTCGCTCAGCGGCCGGTTCTCCGCGCCGGTATTTCCTGGCGAAATAATCAGTGTGCAGATGTGGCGAGAGAAGGATGGCGTATGCATCCAGGCAACCGTCGCCGAACGCAATGTTGTCGTTTTAAATAATGGATTTGCGGAGATCAGGTAACCATGAGTATGGACATTCGCCCGCTGGATATCGATCCATGCGAACTCGACCCGCGATGTGATGCCTTGCGCGCCGAAGTGCGGCAGTTCCTTGCCGAAGAACTCGCCGACTTCCCTGCTGCAAAGCGCGCGGAAAACTGGGCTGGCGTTGACGAAGCCTTCAGCAGGAAACTTGGGGAGCGCGGCTGGGTCGGGATGACCTGGCCGAAGCGCTACGGCGGTGGTGAATATTCAGCGCTTGAACGATATGTCGTGCTGGAGGAAATGCTCTACGCCGGTGCGCCGGTTGCCGCACACTGGATTGGCGATCGACAGAGCGGTCCCATGCTGATGCGCTATTCACCCGACATTCTGGCGCCAAGAATATTGCCGGGAATCGCGCGCGGAGAAACCTATTTTTGCATCGGCATGAGCGAACCGGATTCTGGTTCCGACCTCGCGTCGATCCGCACGCGCGCACGGCCCGCCGAAGGCGGCTGGGTAATCAATGGCAGCAAGGTGTGGACAACGGGGGCGCATCGCTCGCATTACATGATCGCATTCGTGCGTACCGACGCCGGCGCCAGCGACCGGCATGCCGGTTTTTCCCAGTTCCTGATCGACATGTCATCGCCCGGCGTCACGGTACGTCCGATCCGGAACCTGCTGGGCGAGCACGAATTTAATGAAGTATTCCTGACCGATGTTTGGGTTCCCGAAGATCATCTGATCGGCGGACTGGGGGATGGCTGGAAGCAGGTCACCGCGGAGCTGGCGCTGGAACGCAGCGGACCCGAGCGTTATTTAAGCAGCACCCAGCTGATGATCGAGATGCTCAACAGCGCGGAGTTGAAAGACGAACGCCACGCGGTTGTGCTCGGCCGCCTGGTTGCGGACTTCGCTACACTGCGCCAGATGTCGATGGGTGTTGCGGGAATGCTGGCCCGCGGCGACAACCCGGCACTCGCCGCTTGCGTTGTCAAAGATCAGGGGGCACATCTGGAACAGCTGATTCCGGAAGTGGCGCAGGACCTGTTCGGTGAACAGGCGCGGCCCGGCACCCCTCTGGGTGACGTCATGTCGTATGTCATCCGTTCAGCGCCGTCCTTCTCCCTGCGCGGCGGCACGCGGGAAATACTGCGCGGGATTATCGCTCGCGGGATGGGGTTGAGATGAATTCGCCAAACACTACAGAAGCACCGGAAACAGGCCATGAAGAATCCGGGCTCGAAGAAATGATCGCGCAGAGCGTGCAGCGCCTGTTTTCAGATCAGATATCGGCTACGCTGCTCGACGCGGCGGAAGCAGGTGAGTGGCCCGCCGGTCTTTGGGCAAAGATGGAAGACAACGGTTTTCCGCTGGCCTTGTGTGCTCCGGAGTCCGGCGGCAGCGGTGCGCGATGGATCGATGTGTACCCGATTCTGGCGGGTATCGGCTATTGGAGCCTGCCGCTGCCGCTGGCGGAAACCATGCTTGCTTCCTGGCTGCTTGAGCAGGCAGGAGCGGAAGTGCCAGCCGGACCGATCACGCTTGCGCCGGCGGAGGTTTCGCTGGTGCTGACTGCGGCATCGGCGCAAGCACCATCCACCCTGAACGGCGTCCTGCACGGCGTTGCGTGGGCCAGGAACAGCGCCTGGTTGCTCACATCGATAGAAGATGATGGAGGCACGAATGTGATTCTGATCGATCTGTCCTTGCCATCGGTCGAGATTGAAACCAGTTGCAACATGGCTGGCGAGCCAAGGGACAACATACGTTTGCATGACGTGCCGGCTGCAGCTTGCTTGCGTAACCCGCTGCCGGATTTGCCCGATCCGTTATTGGCTCTGGGTGCGCTGACGCGCAGCGCCATGCTGGTCGGCGCGCTGGAGCGTGCGCTGGACCTGACGATTCAATACGCCAATGAGCGGGTGCAGTTCGGCAAGCCTATTGCGCGTAACCAGGTCATCCAGCATGAACTTGCGGTGGTCGCTGCCGAAGTAGTGGGCTGCAAGGTAGCGACCCGGGTTGCGTTTTCTTCACTTGATCCCGCACGCGCGACCAGCACCTCCGCCTTCGACATTGCGGTTGCCAAGACACGCTGCGGGCAGACCACGTCCCGGATGGCGACCGTGGCGCATCAGGTCCATGGCGCGATCGGATTCACCGATGAATATGCATTGCAGCGCACGACGCGACGGCTGTGGGCATGGCGGCAGGAATTCGGCAGTGATGCCACCTGGGCGGCCGAGCTTGGCCGCGCCGCCATCGCGCAGGGCGGGGCGCAATTCTGGGAGCGACTGTGCGAGCGCCGCTCGGATCCCATCCTTTCAACCAATACCGGGAGTAACCGTGCTTAGGCCTGAAACCGACTATCTGGCGTTTCTGCAGCAGGGACGCTTCATGCTTTTGAGAAGCAAGACCAGCGGCGCGTTCATTTTCTACCCCCGTGTGATCGAGCCGGGCACCGGATCGACCGAGCTTGAATGGGTGGAGGCAAGCGGTCTGGGCACCGTGTATGCCACCACAGTGGTGCGCAAGAAAATCCCATCCGATAACTACAACGTCGCGCTGATCGACCTGGCCGAAGGCCCGCGCATGATGAGCCGGGTGGAAGGTGTGTCGCCTGCCCAGGTCAGGATCGGCCTGCGCGTGCGTGCCAGGGTCGTGCAGGGAGAGGAACAGGCTTTTGTGGTCTTCGAGCCTGACGAGAATATCGATGTGACGGTGAAAGGGAATCCTGCATGAAAGACGCATTCCCGCGCGGCCGCACGGCCATAGTAGGCGCGGCCACTCACGGCATGGGCGAGGCGCCTGGTTTTTCGTCAATGGATCTTGCCACCCATGCCGCCATCAAGGCGCTCGGCCAGGCTGGCCTGACGCCGCGTGATGTCGACGGCCTTTTTGTTGCCACGCCGGACGATTTCCTGTCCGGTCTTACCTTCGCCGAATACCTGGGGATTCAGCCCCGCGTGACCGACAATAATCGCACCGGGGGCTCCGCCTTCCTGACTCACATGATGTGGGCGGCGCTGGCGCTTGAAGCCGGACAATGCGACGTGGCATTGGTGGCCTATGGCAGCAATCAGCGCTCGGCATCGGGCAAACTGGTGACGCCTTTCCGGCCATCGGTTTATGAACAGCCTTTCAAGCCGCTCAATCCGATTTCGTCGTATGCGCTGGCGGCATCGCGCCACATGCATGCTTTCGGCACGACAAAAGAGCAGCTCGGTGAAGTGGCGTTGGCGGCACGGCGCTGGGCGCAACTCAATCCCGAGGCCTTCGTCCGTACGCCAATGTCGATGGATGACTACCTGAAGGCGCGCATGGTATCCGACCCTCTCGGCACCGCCGATTGCTGTCTGGTCACCGATGGCGCCGCGGCGATCGTGATGGTGCGCGCGGACCGGGCGCAAGCGCTGGCCGCGCGGCCGGTTTACCTGCTGGGAGCGGCGGCGGAAACCACCCATCGTGAAATCGCGAGCATGCCTGAGCTGACCATCACTGGCGCGCAGCGCTCTGGCCAGCGCGCCTATGCGCAGGCGGGCGTGAAACCGGCGGATATCGATGTGGTCGAAGTGTATGATGCATTCACCATCAACACCATTCTGTTCCTCGAGGACCTCGGTTTTTGCAAGAAGGGCGAGGGTGGTTCCTTTGTCGAGGGCGGGCGCATCGCACCGGGTGGAGAATTGGCGGTCAATACCAACGGCGGCGGCTTGTCCTGTACCCATCCGGGCATGTACGGATTATTCACCGTGGTGGAAGCAACGCAGCAACTGATGGGACTGGCCGGCGAGCGCCAGGTCCCCGACGCGAAACTGGCGCTTGCCCATGGCAATGGCGGCGTGCTGTCGAGCCAGGCTACGGTAATTCTTGGAGTGCATGAAACCTTATGAGTAATGAAAAATCGTTGTCTCTGGATGATTTCCAACCCTACAAGGACCTCAGCTGGTCGCTCCGGGATGGGGTGGCGACGGTAGAGATGTGCCGGCCGCCGCATAACTATTTTGACGGGCCACTGATTGACGGTCTGGTGGAGGCGCTGAACCACCTCGATCGGGTTGATGCCTGCCGCGTTGTCGTGCTGGCCGCGCAAGGCAAGTCATTTTGTGCGGGCGCCGACTTTTCCAACAGCGCCATGTCGGCGCCGGGTTCCGCCAAGCAGTTGTACCAGCGCGCGCTGGGACTGTTCCGTACGCGCAAACCGATCGTGGCTGCCGTGCAGGGCGCCGCGGTTGGCGCCGGACTCGGGCTGGCATTGACGGCCGATTTCCGGGTCGTTGCCGCAGGCAGCAAGCTATCCGCCAACTTCTGCCGCCTGGGCTTTCATCCAGGCTTCGGCCTGTCGTTTACCTTGCCGCGCCTGGTCGGCGTTCAGCAAAGTTCAATGTTGTTCTACACCGGCCGCAGGATGGGTGGCGAAGAAGCCGTTGCGATCGGGCTGGCGGACATATTGGCCGACGAAGGCCAGGTGCTGAACCGCGCCCAGGCGCTGGCGCTGGAAATCGCAGAGAGCGCGCCGCTGGCCGTGATGTCCACGCGTGCTACACTGCGCGCCAGCCTGGCTGATGAAGTAGGCGCGGCAATGGTTCGTGAAGCCAGCGAACAGGACTGGCAGTGGCGAACGCTGGACTTCAAGGAGGGCGTGGCCGCCATGGCGGAGCGCCGGCTTCCTGACTTCACAGGGCGCTGATGCGTCTTGTGCCCGCAAGGCGGGTATCATTCCGATCATTCTTTACTGCTACCGACAAACACCATGACCGACATGAAAACGCCTGATCCCGTTGTGAAGACGGCAGGCCGCGTCTTCGAGATTCTGGAGTTCTTCCGCGAAGTCCGCGCTCCTCTCAGCGTTCGCGAAATTTCCGAACGCTTTGAGTACCCCTTTTCAAGCACAGTGGTATTGATGAAGAGTCTGGCGACGCTGGGTTATCTCACCTACGATCATGACTTGCGCGCCTACTTCCCTACACTGAGAGTCGCATCGCTGGGCGACTGGCTTTACGATGCCATGTATGGTGGCGGCGACGTCATGCGGCTGCTGGAGGACATCTGCCGCGACACTGGCGAGACCGCGATGCTGGCGATTCAGAATGACATCTACTCGCAGTACGTTCACATTCTGCCCAACCGCCAGCAGGTAATCCAGCTCAACGTGCCGGCGGGCACCCGTCGGCTGCTCTGCTGGTGCGGCACCGGATGGGCCATCCTCAGTCAACACACGGATGAAGCGATCGAGCGCCTGATCGAACGAACCCTGGCTCGTTTGCACAACGATCCGCTTGCCGCCAAGATCACGCGGCAGAAGGTATTCCAGCAGGTGCGGGAAGTGCGCAAGACCGGTTACGCTTTTTCCAATCGTACAGTCACGGATGGTGCGGGAGTAATCGCCATGCCGCTGCCGGTGACCTCGAACGGCATGCGGCTCGCGGTAGCTGCCGGTGGCGTAGCCGACCGTCTCAGCGCCCGCAAGACGGAAATTGCCACCGTGATGGCGGAGCATGTGAAAAAGTACGCCGCTTCCTTGCAGCAGTGAAATCCGTTACATCATGCCGAGTGACGGACCACTAGAGTCCGGCTATCGGGCTGTATTGCATGCGGCTCGACAGGGAGCTCACAAAGTTGATTAAATCGCTGTATTTTCGTCATACGCCGTTTCGATGCGGGCCGCGGCCCGCCGCAGTAGCGGCAGGTAGCGGCGCGTTGCCACATCGAAGGTGATCGCGGAATCGATCCAGATGATGTTGATGCAGCCCAGCACACGTTCGTCGTGCATGATCGGCACCGCGATGCTCGACGTTTTTGCCATGAGTTCGCGCTGCCTCGTGCCGTAACCGCGACGCCGGGTCGCTGCAAGCGCGCGCCGTACTGCCTGCGGGTCGCGCATCTTGTCCTGATCGGGGCCGGCGGCGGCGCCGATACGCTCCAGGATCGCGTTACGCTCCTGGAGCGGGGTAAAGGCGAGATAGGTCCAGCCTACCGCCGTGCTCAACATCGGCAACTGGCGTCCGACCCACGAGCGCTCGATCGACAGCGGACTGCGGTAATGTGTTGTCGAGCGAATCACCATGCCGTCGTCTTCATAGGTGGCGATATCCGTCGGCCACACTACTTCGTGAAACAGTTCGGCCAGCACGACGTCGGCAATGTCGGTGATCCAGTCGTCGTCCTTGTAGCCGCCGGCGAGGCTCTTGACCTTCAGTGTGAGCCGATAGGCGGCACGCAAACCGGTGCGGCGCAGATAACCTTCCGT
Organism: Pseudomonadota bacterium; assembly: GCA_040387375.1. GTDB lineage: Bacteria > Pseudomonadota > Gammaproteobacteria > Burkholderiales > Burkholderiaceae_D > JAZKDW01. The sequence goes on along the minus strand of JAZKDW010000030.1, from coordinate 20,394 downwards.
GCGCAAGGTTTCGAGAAGGCGATGCACGGTCGGCCGCGGCAGGCCGGTGTAGCTTGCCACTTCGACCGAAGTCGCCTGCCCGAGCGCGTTGACGGCGCGAAGCACGGCAAGACCACGCTCGAGTCCGCGGACGGAATGGTAGGAAGACTCGCTCATTGATGGGCAATGTTCACTGGCTGGACATCAGGTTTAAATCGTTTGACGCAGAATCATAGCATCCCATATCCTGCAAGGGTTACGTCGCTAGATGACGCTGGAGGAACGAACATGACCCGCCCGCCTGACGCACAACTCACTCACCTGGGGCTTTACGTGCGCAACCTTGATGTGATGGTTGCATTTTACGAAAGCCTGCTCGGCATGGTGGTGACCGACAGCGGCGAACTGCGCGGCGGCCGCATCACGTTCATGAGCAGGAATCCGAACGAGCATCACCAGCTGGTGCTGGTCACAGGGCGTCCTGACGATGTCTACTCGCCGGTCAGCCAGATATCGTTCCGTGTCAAAACGCTTGAGGATCTCTTGACTTACCATGGCACTGTGAAAAAGATGACGCTGCGTGACTTGCGCAGCTCCAACCATGGCAACGCGTGGAGCATTTACTTCCTCGATCCCGAGGGTAACCGGGTGGAAATCTATTCGGCGTCGCCCTGGTATGTCAACCAGCCCTATCAGGAGCCGCTGGACCTCAACCTGTCAGCCGATGAGATACGCGCCAGCACCGAGCTCATGGTGACGAACGATGCCAGTTTCCGGCCGGCCGAGACATGGCAGCGTTCACTGAAAGAGCGCCTCGCCGGCTGACCGGCATGCCGCGACACCCATTCCCATCACAGGAGACAAGACATCATGATCACCGAAGCAGAAAGCTCCCCGTCGACCGCTCCCCAGGCTACAGAGTCGGCGCCTTTTCGCAGTGTCTGGACCGAGTTGCGTGAGACGTCGTTTCGCCAGGGCTGGATCGATGCAGGAGGCATCAGGACACGCTTCGTACAAGCCGGTCCCGAGGATGGGCCGCCACTGTTGATGTTGCATGGCACCGGCGGCAGCTGGGAATGTTTCTGCGCAAATCTCACTGCATTTTCGAAGCACTACAACTGTTATGCCTTTGACACGGTCGGAACGGGTTTCAGTGACAAGCCGGACGTCGACTACGAGATTCCACTGTATGTCGACCACGTGCGTAATTTCATGCATGCGGTGGGTATCGACAAAGCGTCGATCATGGGCGTGTCGCTGGGCGCATGGATCGCGGTACGCTTTGCGCTCAATTATCCGGAAAAAGTCCAGAGCCTGGTGCTGGTTTCCGCCGCCGGTCTCATCACTGACAAGCAGACATCGCAGGATATAAAGGGTGCGCGCTTCAAGGCCGTTGATGATCCGAGCTGGCAGAATGTCAGTGCCGTTTTCAAGGGCCTGATCCTTGAGGAACAGAACCGAATCGGCGACTTCGTCAGCGTTCGCCAGGCGGTGTACAGACAACCCGGCATGCGGCGCGCCATGGAACACATCCTCTGCCTGCAGGAGCCGGACATTCGTGCTCGCAACATGATTTCCGAAGACGAATGGCGCCAGGTGCAGGCGCCGACGCTGGTTATCGGGGCGGTCGATCACAAGGATATATTTCTCGAAACAGCGCTGCGCGTAAAGGACTTGATTCCGCGCGCCGAGTACGTGGAAATTCACCGCTCGTCCCACTGGTCGCAATTCGAATCGCCGGAAGTATTTAATAGCGCGGGTCTTGATTTTTTGCAGCGCACGGTGCGCTAAGCTGGTTAATCGCAGCCTGCAAGTGCCTGTCAAGAGGCACCCACATTGGGAGACAAACATGAACAGTCGCATCCGCCGCCATATGGTGGCAGCCGCATTGTCGGCGTTCGCCGGACTGGCAGGGCTGCTGACGGCTTCCCCCGTGGCCGCGCAGGACTATCCAGTGAAACCGATCAAGCTCATTGTCGGTTTTACGCCTGGCGGCAGCGCCGACCTCACCAGCCGTTTCATCGCACAGAAGCTGGGCGAGCGGCTGGGTCAACCCATCGTCGTCGAGCAAAAAATGGGCGCCACCGGCATCATCGCGCAAGATGCCGTGGCCAAGGCGCCGCCAGATGGCTACACGATGGTGCTGCTTACCGGTGGCCACCCGACGTCGGCGGCCATCAAGAAAACTTTGCCTTATCATCCGGTGAACGACTTCGGGATGGTGTCGACAATCATTGAGTATCCGATGGCCATCGGCGTCAAGCCGGACTCGCCGATCAAGACATTTCCGGACTTGCTCGCGCGCGCGAAAGCCGATGCCGGCAAACTCAGCATGTCGTCTGCCGGCATCGGCAGCCTGCATCACCTGCTCGGCGAGTGGATCAAGATAGAGTCTGGCACCGAGATGATCCACGTGCCGTTCAAGGGTGCGGCGCCGGCGTACACGGAACTGATTGGCGGCCGCCTTGACGCCTTCATTGAGACCATGACTTTCCTCCACCTCAATTTCAAGAACGGCCAGGTGCGGCCGATTGCCGTGTCGTCGTCGAAACGGCTTAAGGACTTCCCGAATGTGCCGACGATTTCGGAGACACTTCCAGGGATCGAGGCGACTTCGTGGCTGGGACTGGTAGTGGCGCCGGGTACACCTGCGGCCATCGTCGATCGTCTCAACCGCGAGCTGCGTGTCATTCTCGCGGAACCAGCAACCTTCGAGCGCTTTGCCCAGATGGGGGGCGTGCCCTCGCCGTCGACACCAGACGAGATGCGCACGCGGGTTCAGCGCGAGATAGAGCGCTGGAGTCGCGTGGTGGCCTTGCGCAAGATCGAGCGGCAGGATTGACACATTGGTTTTTTGACCGCACCCAGGAAGAATGCAATTTACGTCAGGAGCAACATTGAAAGTCGGATTTATCGGATTGGGTGTGCAGGGCAAGTACCTCGCCATCAACGTGGCGCAAGCCAACCATGACGTCATGGCCTACGATCTGCGTACGGAGCCGCTGCAGGAAGTGGTAAAGCACGGCGCACGCGCCGGCATGTCCAATAGCGACGTCGGCGCACATGGTGAAATCACGTGCGTCTGCGTGCTCGATGACGAACAGTTGCGCGCGGTCGTCCTCGGCCCCGACGGCGTTCTCGCGGGAGCTGCCCCGGGTTCCATCCTGGTGGTCCATAGCACGGTCGAGCCGCGCACCATCGGCGATCTGGCGCAACATTCAGCGCAGCACGGTGTTGCTCTGGTTGATGCGCCGGTGAGCGGCAGCGAGCCGGGCGCACGCAACAAGACGATGTCGTTCATGGTCGGCGCCAGCGCCGAATCCTACGCCCGCTGCCTGCCGGTCTTCGAGGCATCGGGCAAGAACATGCTGCACACCGGCGACACCGGCACCGGCATCCGGATGAAACTCGCGCACCAGCTGATCGTTTGCGTAAATATGCTGGCCGCGTACGAAGGCATGAGGCTGGGAACCGCGGCCGGCCTCGCCCCCGACCTGCTGGAGAAGGTTATGCAGAACGGCGCTGCGCAAAGCCGCATGGCTGACCAATGGTCGAAACGCAAGCTGGGGCCGCACGCGCAAAAAGTCTTTTACAAGGACCTGAAGCTCTGCCTCCAGTATGCAAATGAACTCAATATTTCAGTCCCCGGCGCCGCGCTCGCGCAGCAGCTGCTTGACCGTATCGTGCCCTAGGAGCTTCACATGAACATCGCAGACCGTAGCGCAAGTTCCCTGGTCAATCTCGCCGACGGGGAAATCAGCCGTGAAATCTTCGTCAACCAGGAGCTCTACGAGCGGGAAAAGGAGCGCGTGTTTGCGCGCGCCTGGCTCTACGTCGGCCACGAAAGCCAGGTGAAAAACACCGGCGACTTCGTCGTCTCGCAAATGGGCGAGGAATCGGTGATTCTCACCCGCGACAAGGACAGCCGCATCCGCGTGTTCCTCAATACCTGCCGTCACCGCGGCATGCGCGTCTGCCGCTACGATGAGGGCAATACCAAGACATTTTATTGTCCGTATCACGGCTGGACCTATGGGCTCGACGGACAACTGGTCGGCGTGCAAGCGTACGACACGTCGTACACGCCGCCCTTTCCAAAGGAAGACTGGGGTCTGGTCGAGGTGGCCCAGCTCGCCAACTTCCGCGGCACCATCTGGGCGACCTGGGATCTGAACGCGCCGTCGTTCGATGACTACCTGGGCGACGCCCGCGAAGGGCTGGACCTCGGACTGAGAGCCTGGGACGGCAGCGATGCAGGCACGGAATTGCTGGGCTCGCCGCAAAAATGGATCGTGCCGTCGAACTGGAAATTCGTTGCCGAAAATTTCGCGGGCGACATGCTGCACTCGGTCAGTCATCGCTCGGTGGAAATGGTGGGCATAGGGCCCGGCGGCAGCAAGGGCCGGCGTGACCCTCCCGGCAAACGTGTGCTGAGCGGTTTTGCGGGCGGACACGGTTTCATGTACGGGCTAAGGGACACGGATGTGCCGCGCGATGACTATGCGGCATCCCCCATCGTCGCCGAATACTTTCGCGAATGCTGGGAGCGCCGCGTGAAATTGCTGGGTGCGCGTGCCGGCGTCAACGTGACGCTGGGCACGATCTTCCCCAACATGTCGTTCCACGCGCAGCAGCCGCGCACCATCCTGGTCGCCCATCCACGCAGCGCCAACCAGACTGAGATGTGGCGCGTCTATTTCGTCGACAAGGAAGCGCCAGCCGAAGTGCGCGATTACCTGCGCCGTTACTACATGCGTTACTCGGGTCCCGGCGGCATGACCGAGCAGGACGACATGGAGAACTGGTCGTACGCGTCGTCCGCGAGCCGTGGCCACATCGCCCGCCTGCATCCATACAACTACAAGTCCGGCCTGCGCTCCGGCAAGAAGGATGCGATCGTGCCGGGACTGGCCACCGAGCAGCCGATTACCAGCGAGCAGAATCCGCGCGTTCTCTACCGGCGCTGGGCCCAATTCATGGATGCGGCGAGCTGGGACGATCTCAAGAACCCTGTGGCGACGCCGGTGTGAGGTACGCATGAGCTCTCGCACATTGCCGCCGTCCCGCCTTCTCTATCTTGATCTTATCCGCGAGGTCGAGGATCTGTACTACGTCGAGGCGGACCTGCTCGACGAGCGCCGCTATGACGGGTGGCTTGACCTCTTCACCACCGATACTCGCTACTGGATGCCACTGCGCAAGAACGTGAGCTGGCAAAACCGTGCGACGGACAGTTCGGCCGAAGATCAGGTGGGCTGGTTTGACGACGACAAGGAAACGCTGATCAAGCGCGTCAGGCAACTTCAGACCGGCCTCCACTGGGCCGAGGAACCGCTGTCGCGCGTCTCGCACACGATCACCAACATCCGCATCGTCGAATCGATCGACACGCTCGATGAAGGCGAAACGATGACGGTCAAATCGCATTTTCTTGTGTACCGCAACCGCCTCGAAACCGAAACCGACCTGCTGGCCGGGCGGCGCGAAGACACCCTGCGGCGGTGCGGCGGAATGCTGCGCATTGCACGCCGCAAGATCCTCATCGAGCAAAGCGTACTGATGGCAAAGAACCTGACGGTATTCCTGTAAACAGCGGGTGATGTTATCCCGGCTCTTGTCTCCAATCTGAAAAGGCATTTTATGAAAACTTCCAGTTTCATCCAGCGCGCCAGGCGTGCCGGCACCACATTCCTGATTGCCGGGGCAGGACTGGCTGTCACCGCTGCCGCATGGGCGCAGGCGCCGGCCTGGCCCGCCCGCCCGGTGACGGTCATCGTGCCGACGGCGGCTGGTGGCGCGCCCGACATCGCCGCTCGTCTGCTGGCCGATCGGCTCAGCACTGAACTCGGCCAGCGTTTCATCATCGACAACAGGCCGGGCGCCAATCAGATCATCGGCCTGTCGAACGCAGCCAGGGCGCCGAAGGATGGTTACACATTCGTATTTGCGAGTTCCTCTGGCCTGTCGATGAACCGGCTCACGATGGCAAATCTTCCCTACGATCCGATCAAGGACCTGGTGCCGGTCATTAACGTGGGTGTGAGTCCGATGTTGATTGCTGTCAATCCCGACTTGCCAATCAAGAGCATTGCCGAACTCATCGCTTACGCGAAGCAGAAACCCGGCGCGGTGAACTTCGGCACGATCGGGCAGCGCAACATTCCGCATGTCACCGGCGAGCTGCTCGAAGCTACCGCGCAGATCGATCTGGTCCATGTTCCCTATCCCACCAGTCAGATTGCCGCGACCGACGCGATAGCCGGCCGCACCCAAGTGGTGATCGACGGCATTCCGCCGCTGATCGGGATGGTGAACGATGGACGCCTGCGCGCCATTGCCGTCGCTTCCGCGGCTCGCCTTCCGGGTCTCGAGCAGATTCCCACAGTCGCCGAAAGCTTGCCGGGCTTCGAGATCAATGGTTTCTTTGCAGTGATGGCGCCGGCCGGGGTGCCGCAGAACATCATCGACCTCGTCAATCAAAAGCTGCAGGTCATCCTCAAGGAGCCGGCAATAATCGCCAAGCTGCGCCAGGGCGGCACCTACCCGGTGGGAGGTACCTCGCAGGACCTGCGCAACTACATCGATAAGGACTACGCGATACTGGAGCGCGCCGTCAAGGCCGGCAAGCTGGAGAAGCAATAAGAGAGAGGGGCGGGTTCAGTCAACGTGGGTGCGGGCAAAACATCCCAGCTGTTCTTCCGCATTCCCCCACGTGGCATCAATCATGAGAAGCCGCCTGAAGTATTGACCGACCAGCAGCTCATCGGTCATGCCGACACCGCCATGCAATTGCACCGCGTGTTTGCCGACCACCAGGCCATGGCGCCCCACCATATGCTTGGCGGCGGCAATCGAGCGAGCGCCGTCGGTGTCGTCGTCATGCGCACTCGCTGAACACGCCATCAATGACATCGAATACGATTGTTCGAGCGCGGTCGCCATGTCGGCAACGTAATGCTGCAGTATCTGGAAGCGTGCCAGCGTCTGGCCAAACTGCTTGCGGGTTTTCAGATGTTCGATCGACATCTCCTGCAAGCGCTCCATTGCGCCGACCGCTTCGGCCAGCAATGCGCTGATACCGCGATGGATTGCGTGTCGCATTGGGCGCAGTCCCTCGTCGACTGATCCAATCAGCCGGTCTGCGCTGACAAGCACGTCGTCGAGACGCAATTCGCCGACATCACTGCCATCGAATCCGACGCCGCACGTTACGGTCAAGCCCTCACAATTGCGATCGACCAGAAACAGGCTGACGCCGTGTTCGTCTGTCACCGCGCCCGATGTCCTGGCGGAGATGATGAATTGGTGAGCGCTGCCTGAATCCGGCATCCGATGTTTGACGCCGCGCAGGCGGTAACCATCGGACATCAGGCTTGCGGAGGTTTCCGTATGCGCGAGGTCTGTGCTTTTGCCGCCGTCCGCATGGGCGAGCACGATTTTCAGGGTGCCGTCAGCGAGCTTCGGCAGCAGCGCCTCTTTTTGGCGAGCGCTCGCTGCATGAACAATGAGGGAAGCAGCGACCACCGCAGTAGAGACAAAAGGCTCGTTGACCAGCATGCGTCCCATGGCTTTGGCGACGATATGGCTGGAGATTGCACTTTCCTGTTCTGATGAGGCCGTACCGCCGTAGGTATCCGGCACATGAATGCCCAGGATTCCCAGTTCCGCCAACGAGGCCCACAAGCGGCTTTCCGCCGGCGCTTCACCGGCAAGCCGGCGGCGTCGACTCCGGGGGTCGTGCTCGTTTTGAAACAGCCGGGCGGTCATGTCCGCCAACATGGCCTGTTCTTCGGTCAGGTTGAAATCCATCAGATGAATCCTCTATTCATGAAGCGTGCCGCGCAGACGCTGTTAAAGCGTGCCCTTGAGTCCAAGGCGTTCCGCATCTTTTTCCCACAGTAACTTGTCCGCATTCAGGTAGCGGCTGAAGCTTTCAGGTCCCGTGGTCCATGGATCGACTTTTACTGCGGTCAGCTTGTCCAGAAAATCTTTTGCCTTCATCATCTCCGTGGATTGCAGGCGCAGCTTGTCGATGATTGCCTGGGGAGTCTTGGCGGAAGCATGCACTGCAAACCAGGCGCCACCGATCATGCTGGGTACGCCGAGCTCCTTGAAGGTCGGCACCTCGGGCGCAAGCGGCGATCGGCCGTCGGTGGTGGAGGCAAGGGCCTTGATTCGGTTGCTGCCCAATTGTGGAATCGCAGTGGGCATCGGATCGATGAAGATGTCGACTACGCCGCCAAGCAGGCCTTGCATCACGGCGCTGCCGCCACTGTACGGAATGTCCGTGGTCTGGATGCCGGTGGCATGCTGAAAACGCGAGGACAGCAGCTGTGTAATGCCACCGCCGCCGAGCGTTCCCATGTTGAGCTTTTTCGGGTTTGCCTTTGCATAAGCAATCAGCTCGGCATAGTTGTTGGCGGGGACAGTGGTGCTCTGCAGTAGCAGCAGACCGCTGACACCCAGGCCCGCGACCACGGCAAAGTCATCCAGTCCATATCCGGGAGCCTTGTAGACGATGGTGTTGGTGGTATACGTCGTGGTCGACATCAGCAGGGTGTAGCCGTCCGCCGGCGCCTGCAGCACCCCCTTTATGCCTATCATTGCCGAGCCTCCGGGGCGGTTCTCCACCACGACGGTCTGGCCCAGCATCTGGCTGAGCTTTTGCGCGTAGACCCGCCCGACGATATCGACTGCGCCGCCGGCGTTATAGGGCACGATCAGACGGATGGGGCGCGACGGGTAGTCATTGGCCTGAGCATGCGCGGAAGAGGCGGTTAGCAGGAAGGCGGTTGCGGCGAACAGTGCCGGCAGGGGGTTTTTCATGGCTGATCGATCCTTGTGAATTGGTGGGTGAAAGAGAGATTGCTCAAGCCAGCAGCGACTTGGCAATGATGTTTTTCTGGACTTCGGTCGTTCCTGCAAAAATGCTGACTTTGCGCATGTCGAGGAATGCAGCGGCAACCGCTGCGGCATCGGGCAAGGGGTCTTCGCACTCCGAAGTCTTCTCCGGTGCGGGAGCAAGAAGATCGGCGCCGACACATTCAAGCATCAGCTCGATGAGCAATTGCTGAATTTCAGCGCCGCGATTTTTCAGGATCGAGAACTGTGCACCCTTGGGTGAGGACGACAGGACGCGCAGCAGAGTCCATTCGTGTGCCATCAGCTCGATCTCTGCAGATGCCACGCGCCGGCGGAAGTTCATGTCCCGCAATGCGATTTGCCTGTCAGCGCCGGGCCGTGACGCCAGCCGCTTGAGCAATAACAACAGGAATTTGCAGTGGCCAATGGCGGCCTGACCCAGACGTTCGAAGTCCAGCAGGTATTTCGCCACCGTCCAGCCTTTGTTCTCTTCATGTACCAGGTTGGCGACCGGTACTTTGACATCGGTCAGAAACACTTCTGCCAACGTGCCGCCACCATCAATGCCCTTGATCCAGTTCGCTTCGATGCCAGGCGACTTCATGTCGATGAGCAGAAAGCTGATGCCTTCATTCGGCCGGCCTTCGTCGCTGGTCCTGACCAGCGCAAACATCCAGTCGGCCCACGGCGCTCCTGATGTCCATATCTTCTGGCCCGTGACGATGTAGTTGTCGCCTTCACGGCGCGCCCGCGTGCGCAGCGAGCCGAGATCGGATCCAGCTTCCGGTTCCGAATAGCCCTGGCACCACCAATCGTCCAATGTGATCAGGCGCGACATAAACCGGTCTTGCTGCGCCTTGGTGCCAAAACGCTGGAGCACGGGACCGATCATGTTCACCTGGGGCATATAACGTGGCCCCCCTGCCATCATGCTTTCTTCTTCAAAGATTTTTTGCTGTACCGCCGTCCATCCCGTGCCGCCGAACTCGATCGGCCAGGATGGCGCTCCCCAGCCGTGGCGATGCAGCGTGCGATGCCAATTCACCAGGTCGGCCTTGTCCGGCTTCTGCAAGGTAAAACTCTTGCGCCGAAGGCTTGCCGGCAGGTTCTCTCGCATGAACCTGCGCACCTCGTCGCGAAAATGCCGATCCTCGGCTTGTTCCAGCAGATACATGCACAGTGCTCCTCAGAGAGTCGTATTTTATTACACAACAATGTATTACTTCTACACACACATATTATCAGCGATTGCCAGAAAAGGGCAAGAAGTAGCTGGCCTGCATGAATGCCGGGCATGATTGGTGGTGATTTTTGGTAATCAATCATGCCGGCCTGTGCATATGAAATCCCGCTTGCCGGCCATGTCCTGGTCAGGCGCGCGGCATGGCCTGCCAGGATCGTCCGCTGCTGCCGGAAAGTGGAAGCCACACGCGCGTGCTGGGTAGGCAGCTCAGAAAACAAGATAGGCTGGATGTCCGGGACCAGGAGGGTTCACTGCCGCGTAGGCAGCTTGGTAAAGCGAGGAGCGGTAGTTGTAAGCCGGACTCTAGATCTCTGCTGCGCAAATCAATCAGTTGAAAAAATATTCGCCTGACATTAGCCGAATATTTCAGAAAAGGCGGAGGGCCCTATGAAATTAGTGAGCATGGATACTGCTGCATCATCCGGGTGTGTTTTTTATTCCTCGGATTTCTTTTGCGTTTTTACTTCGGGCGGCGCCAGTCCCAATTCATGCTGAAGAGCGGGAATCATGCTTGCAAAAAGCAAATTTGCGCCAGTGCTGTAGCGCGCCAGGGCAGGATCGGCGGCCGCCGATCCCGGTGCGCCATTCAGGGCATGGGCCCGCAACAATTCGTACTGCTTCTGGCGCAAACCGCAGTAGGCGATCAGCTTTTCAGTCAGCGCCTTCTGGTCGGACGTCACCTTCATTCTTGCCATGACATTCACATCGAGAATGCAGGTTTTCCATGCATTGATTCCGAGCATGAAATTCTGTTCGGTGACTTTTTTGCGCTTCAGTATATTGGCAATGCCTGCCTCTCTTTCCTCATTTTGCAAGGCCGTGAGAAATGCATGCACATTGCCGTAACGCTCGATATGCTTGACGATCGCGGGCAACAACTGCCTGAACCTGTATTCATCGAGCGCCTGGTTGCGAAACACCAGCGATATCGTCAGCAAGCCGGCGAGGAACAATAGAAATGGGGCCAGGTAGCGTGCTGCGCCGTTGAGGCGGGCACGTGCCAATCCATAAGTCAGGATGCCGAGTATCAATCCGGCCACAAGCCCGCCGGCGTGCGCCGCGTTATCGATCTGTTCCGAGAATGCGCCGACGCCCAGGGTCAATGCCACGCCGATGAACAGCGCGCGTATCTGCGCTGTGCGATGCTGTGCAACCGTTTCGCTCAGCGCGGGCAATGCCAGCCATACCAGCAGCGTACCGGCAACTCCCATGATGGCGCCGGATGCGCCGACGCCGACCGATGCCGGATGCCAGATCACGGACGCCAGCGCACCGGCTATTCCAGACAGCAAAAAGACGACCGCCATCATGGCCTTGCCAATTTTTTGTTCCAGCACGTACCCGAGGTCAAGCAGAGCGAAGGTATTCATGGCCAGGTGAATCAATCCGCCATGCAGGAAAATCGAGGTTAATAATCGCCAGGGTTGATCGACGATCGTGCGCGGGCGGTAGTTGCCGCCCCAGGCGATCAGGTCTGCAACTTGAGGGGCGCTCAGAGGATGGCCGGGCGCCATCATCGCCAGATAAACGGCGATGCAGGTAAAAGCGAAAAACAGGGTGACCGGCATTTTGCCGCCGTGCCGAAAAAATTGATGCATGCGAACCATGATCTACAAGTCTTGTGAAACGAAACCTGGCCGCGCGACGACATTGCGGCCGGGGAGAATGGCCGATCGGGCCTGTCACGGATGTGTGACGCGCCATTCTATCCCATGGCCATCTGCTTCCCCTGTCCGGGCGGGTACTTATCCGTTGTTGGAAGCGGCCAGCTTGCCGAGCGAGGCCATGCGGTAGGTGTTGCGGCCGGCTTGCTTGGCAAGGTAAAGCATTTCATCCGCCGCTTGAATCAGCATCGACGATTCTGTTGCGCCAGCCAGACAAAAGGCCAATCCGAGGCTGGTGGTGATCGATACCGATACATCTTCCAGAAAAAAGGGCGGTTGCATGGTCTGGACGATTTTTGCTGCGACTATTTCGGCGTCCTCTTCCTTGCTCAATTCCGCCATGATGATCGTGAATTCGTCCCCGCCCAGCCGGGCAACGGTGTCGGTGGAGCGCACCACCTGGGACAGACGCCCGGCAAATGCCTTGAGCAGCAGGTCACCCACATGATGTCCATGGGTGTCGTTGATCGGCTTGAAATGGTCGATGTCAAGATACATGACCGCAATCAGGCTGCCGGATGCTTCGCTTTGCGCCATCGCCTCGGCAAGCTTTTTTCCGAAACCTGAACGGTTGAAAAGGCCGGTAAGGCTGTCGATCCGGGCCAGCTGAAGCAGGCGGCGTTCCTCCAGCTTTTTAGCGGTGACGTCCTGGACCATGACGTGGAAACCGACCACGCGCGACCGCTTTTCGGCAAACTGCGGAATATACGTCGCTTCATTGCAATGATAGTCCGCGCCTTCGCCTGCTTCCTGTTCGAAGGTGACGGTTTCTCCTCGCAAAACGCGTGCGATGTAAGGCTTCAGATAGGCGTATTCCGCCGGGCTCAGGAATTCTTTGATGGTTTTATCGCGAATCTCATCGCGGCTCATGCCGAACGCGCGTTCGTATGCAAGATTGTTGAACCGGTAATGCTCGTCGGCGTCGACGTAGGCTACCAGCGCCGGCAAGGTGTCGGTGATGGTGCGCAGGCGCTGTTCGCTTTCCGCCAGCGCCTGCTCGGATTCGCGTCGTGCCGTGATGTCGTCGACGCTGCCCACATAGCCGTTGATCTGTCCGTCGACGATGATCGGCGCCGTTTTTACCGACACCCAGACGATGCGGCCGTCGGCGTGGCGAAACCGGTAGGTGCCCTGATATGGCAGGTTCGTGCGTGATGCTTCACGCCAGGCTTGAAATACCTTGAACCGATCCTTGGGGTGGACGGCCTCGATCCAGCCGCTGCCCATCGACAGTGAGCCGGCCAGCCCCGACATTTCTTCGTAGGTTCGATTGAGGTAGGTGCAGCCGCCTTCCGGATCGGTTCGAAACAATCCCAGCGGCGAGGCGTCATTGGCGGCGTTCAGCTCCGCCTGCTTGGTGCGCAGTTCCAGTTCCTGCTGGCGGCGGCCGGTGATGTCTTCGGCAATGCCCAGTATGTATTCCGGCTGGTCGCTTTCATCAAACAAGGGCACCGAAATGATGTTCATGAAACGCAGGCCGCCATCGGGGCGCCGGAACGGCACTTCCGGATCATTGACCACCATCGGGTTGGTTAGTATTTTTTGGTCGATCTTGTCGTACACATCGGCCATGTGCGATGGGAATGCTTCACGGTTGGTTTTGCCCACTACCTGCTGTTCAGGATAGCCCGTGACGGCTTCGGCAGCCTTGTTCCAGACGATTATCTTCCCATAGTTCTGGGTGCGCAGACTCTTGGCATAGATCAGCATCGGCAGGAAGTCGATCAGCGACTGCAGGAAAGCGCGGCTGTTGCGTGTTTCCGCTTCGGCATTGATGCGGGCGGATATGTTGCGCATGGTGATGACGATGCCGTCACCCATCGGTATGACCTGCCGGCGCATCCAGCGCGCGCGAATGTCGGGCGTGTCCACTTCGAATTCTTCTTCCAGCAGCTCGCCGCTTTCGACAACCTTGACATATTTATCGAAGATGCCTTCGGTGCGCAGTGCCGGCAGAACCTCGCACAGCCTGGCGCCGATGAGTTCGTCATTCGGTTTCCCGATCAATTGCACGCCAAGGTTATTGAGATCGGTGAAAATGAAATCTTCGATTTTATGATCCGGCCCGCGCTGGCTGGCCAATATGTAGAATGCATCAAGGCTGGCTTCGGCAAACGCCCGCGATTTGCTCTGCGCAACTTTCAGATCAAACTGACTCTTGCGCAGCCGGTAGCTCTGTACGATCACGAGTGCGATGAGGGCAATGAAACAGATCAAGCCTACGGCTTGTGACCAGAAAAGTTGAATTTTAAGCTGGTAGGGCTCGGGTTCCCAGTCGGCGTTGACACCTTCGTGCAGCACGCTCATCAGCAACACCAGGGCCGGCAGCATGATCGCCAGGGAAACCCAGAAGACGAAAAAATGCCGCTGGTGCCTGCTGGGCGTCTTCAATTGCGCGCCCGCGGATCGCTGGTATTGAATGGACAATGGGCAGCACAACGCATGATCTGTGGCGGCGTCGCGTACCTTAGCCGTTCATGCGAATATGGGACACGGAGCATCGTGACTTTCCGGACGGTCAATGAGAATCATGTCATCAAGAGCCTCGGATCATCGGTCTTGAACGCTGGCGCGCGGCGGCATTTCAAACCAGAAGTTGCGTGTCGAGAGAGGCGCTTCGTTAATTACTCTAGCATCGAACATTGGAGCGAAGTTGCTTTACAGACTCTGGCGTTGTATAAATAACTCTTAAAAATTCACAGTGAATTATTGATAACTTTTCAGGTGGCCGCAGCGCGCTTGACAGCGCGTGTGCCGGAGCAGCGGGGGACTGTGGTGAGGCGTGCCGGCAGCAGCGCGAGCGTGCGCTGCTGCCGTTATGGATTACCTGCCGCGGCCGCCCGAGCGGCGTGGTGCCGATGGTTTGGCCGTGCTATTGCCGCCGAAGCTTCTGCCTGACCCTGAGCCGGGCGCTTTGGCCGCCGGCGCCACGCGCGATTTGACAACCGTGGTCCTGCCTTGCGGCTGCCCGCGGCCGCCGCCATTGCCGCTGCGCAGTTGAACCGGTTGCGCGCGTGCGTTCGGATCCGGTTCGAAGCCGGCGATGACTTCTTTCGGCAGTGCGCGTTTGATCAGCTTTTCAATATCCCTGAGCATCTCATGTTCATCGACACATACCAGCGACACGGCTTCGCCTGTGGCGCCGGCACGCCCGGTGCGGCCGATACGGTGCACATAATCCTCGGGAATATTGGGCAAGTCATAGTTCACGACGTGCGGCAGTTGATCGATATCGATGCCGCGCGCGGCGATATCGGTTGCGACCAGCACCTGCAGGCTGCCCTCCTTGAATTCGGACAGCGCGCGGGTGCGTGCAGCCTGGCTTTTGTTACCGTGGATCGCCAGGCCCGTGATGCCATCCTTGCCCAATTGCTCGACCAGCTTGTTGGCGCCGTGTTTGGTGCGCGTGAAGACCAGTACTTGCGACCAGCTATTGGTCTTGATCAGATGGGTCAGCAGCGGGTGCTTGCGATCGCGGTCCACCGGATGGATTTTTTGCGCAATCACTTCAACCGTCGAATTGCGGCGCGCCACTTCGATCATTGCCGGCGCATTGAGCAAGCCATCGGCCAGGGTTTTGATTTCGTCCGAGAAGGTAGCGGAGAACAACAGGTTTTGCCGTTTTTTTGGCAGTACCGCGAGGACGCGGCGGATATCCTTGATGAAGCCCATGTCGAGCATGCGATCGGCCTCATCCAGCACCAGTATCTCTACCTGGCTCAGGTTGACCGTGCCCTGCTGCATGTGATCGAGCAGGCGGCCTGGCGTGGCGACCAGGATGTCGACGCCTTGCTTGAGCAGCCTGATCTGGGGATTGATGCCGACGCCGCCGAAAATCACGGTGGAGGTCAGCTTTACATATTTGCCATAGGTGCGCACGCTCTCTTCGACCTGTGCCGCCAGCTCGCGCGTGGGGGTCAGGATCAGTGTGCGGATGGGCCGCGCCGCAGTCGCGGAGGCGGTTCCGGAGGTCGACAGGCGATGCAGGATCGGCAGCGTAAATCCGGCGGTCTTGCCAGTGCCGGTCTGAGCGCCGGCCAGCAGGTCGCCGCCTGCCAGCACGGCTGGTATGGCTTGCATCTGAATTGGGGTAGGGATGGTGTAACCGTGTTCTGTAACGGCACGCACAATTGCTTCGGACAAGCCGAGTTCGAGGAAGGACATATCAACTCAATAGAGAATATCGGCCTGTCGCCATCAAAGGCGCCAGTCGCAGGCAAACGGATTAGGATGCAGAAGGTCGGAATAGACAGCGGCAAGATGACTGGACAATGTGCCGCGTGCCCGCAGTATAACAGCGGTTTATCGATTCACGGAAATTGTGGTGAAATGAAAACGGCCCGCGCTCAGGCGGGCCGTGCAAGCGTCTAAACGAAAAAACCGCAGCCTTATTTTGCAAACGGCGCCAGCAGCGCTGCCATCTGTGCAAAGATTTTTGGCGAGCCGGCAATGACATTGCCCTTGTAGAGATAATCCGATTCGCCGGCAAACGTGCCGACAATGCCGCCGGCTTCGGTAATCAACAGCGAGCCTGCCGCGATATCCCATGGCTTCAGCGATTTCTCGAAAAAGCCATCCAGGCGGCCGGCGGCGACATAGGCCAGGTCCAGCGCTGCGGCGCCCGGCCGGCGCAAGCCAGACGACTTTTCGGTCATGATGCGGAACATCTGCATGTACTCATCCAGCGCGGCCATGTCGCTGTAAGGAAATCCGGTTCCGATCAGCGCATCGGCAATCTTGTCTCTTTTAGTGACGCGGATGCGTTTTTCGTTCAGATAAGCGCCGCCACCCTTGGTGGCGGTAAACAGGTCGTTGCGTGTGGGGTCGTAGACTACGGCTTGTGTGATTTGTCCGCGGTGCTGCAGCGCGATTGACACACAATATTGTGGAAATCCATGAATGAAGTTGGTGGTGCCGTCGAGAGGATCGATGATCCAGACATTTTCATTTTCATCATGCAGGTTGACGGACGCGCCGGATTCCTCAGCCAGGATCGCATGGTCCGGATAGGCTTTTGTCAACACGTCGATGATTGCCTGTTCCGCAGCCTGGTCGACTTCGGTGACAAAATCGTTCGGCCTTTTTTCGGTAACCTGCAGCCGGTCGATGTCGAACGAAGCGCGATTGATGACCGCGGCGCCGCGGCGGGCGGCCTTGATCGCCGTGTTGAGCATGGGATGCATAGAGGTTCCGTTAAAATGGCGGTGCCGCTGCCAATCGGGAACGGAACCGCATAGAATGAATTAATGAGCGATGCGGTAGATTAACATCCAAGCCATTCCTGACTTTTTACCGCGCAATGCCGCTATTTTAAATGAACCCGATAGAAACCAGTACCTCTCTTTTCAATCGCCTGCGTTTTGTGCTGGTGGAAACCAGCCGGCCCGGGAATATCGGCGCTGCGGCGCGTGCGATCAAGACCATGGGTTTTTCCGAGCTGGTGCTGGTCGCGCCGCGCTTCCCCGACGCGGCGACGCAAGCCGAGGCGATTGCGTTTGCCAGCGGTGCGCAAGACATCCTGGCGTCGGCGCGGATCGTCGGCTCCATCGCGGAAGCGCTCGACGGCTGTAATTTCGCGGCTGCGTTGAGCGCAAGACTGCGTGAATTTTCGCCTCCGGTCATCGCGCCAAGGGCGCTGGCCGCACAACTCGCCGGCAATGCGGACCTGAACGCGGCTCTGGTGTTCGGCAACGAACGTTTCGGTTTGCCCAATGAGGCTGTCGAAAAATGCAATGTGCTGATTAACATTCCGGCAAACCCGGATTATTCCTCGCTTAATCTGGCGCAGGCGGTGCAAGTGCTGGCGTATGAGTGCCGGGTCGCCACTACAGGCGATGTATTGCCTGCCACAGATATCGGTTTTCAGGGGGACATCGCCGGCATCAGCCAGATTGACGGCATGTATGCACATCTGGAGCAGGCCCTGGTGGCCATCGATTTTCTCGATGCCGACAATCCAAAGAAGCTGATGCCCCGCCTCAAGCGGCTCTTTTCGCGCACGCAGCTGGAAACAGAGGAAGTCAATATTCTGCGAGGGATTGCGAAACAGATACTGCAGAAATCGCGGCCGTGAATGAGGTAATCAACTCATTGCCGCAATAAATCAAAAAGCCTTCAAGGCATTTAAACCTTGAAGGCTTTTTTGTCGCGGGCATGCCGCGGTTCAGCCCCAGGCTCGCATCAATCCTACCGCGAGACCCTCCAGCGCAAAATCATCCCGGCCGGACTCGACACGAATCGTCTGGAAATCCGAATTCTCGGGGAGCAGTTCAATCACCGAGCCTGTTTTTTTATACCGCTTTACGGTAACGTCATCTCCCAGGCGCGCCACGACAATCTGGCCGTTTTTTGCCGTGTCGGATTTTTTCACCGCCAGCAGATCGCCGTCCAGTATCCCGGCGTCGCGCATCGACATGCCCCGCACCTTCAGCAGATAGTCGGGCTTGCCGGTAAAAAGCGACGGGTCGACGGTGTAGGTGGCGTCGATATGCTCCTGCGCCAGAATCGGCGAGCCGGCAGCAACACGGCCTACCAACGGCAGGCTCAACTGCATCAGCAAGGGATGCGGCAGCGCCATTTGCACGCCAAGGCGGTTTGATCCTCTGTCGAGGTTCATGTCGCGAAGGCGGATGCCGCGGGATGTCCCGGGTGAGATCTCAATTGCGCCCTTGCGCGCCAGTGCCTGCAAATGCTCCTCGGCGGCGTTGGCTGAACGGAAACCCAGCTCGGTCGCGATTTCGGCGCGCGTAGGAGGAAATCCGGTATTGTCGATGGCATCCCTGATGAGTTGCAGAATCTGTTCTTGACGCGGAGTAAGCTTAATCATGGAGTAGGGCCTCGCCCGGCGGAGCGCCGAAAGCTGTTTATATAAACAGTCTGTATTTTTATACAGTGCATTATCAAAAGCAAGCGCTTTCGATAATTAAATTCACTGAATACCTTAAGGCAAGGCGCTTCAAGCGATTGAAAGCATTGAGGTTTTGCCAGTTTGCGGGTATGATTTCGGGTTTTCCTCTTCCCACACTCGTCTTGACGCCGGGGTGGGCGATTTTTCAATCCGTCCAAAAGGAGTTTGCATGCGTCATTATGAAATAGTATTTATCGTCCATCCGGATCAGAGCGAGCAAGTGCCCGCAATGATCGAACGCTACAAAGGTATCGTCACCGCTCGCGGCGGCCAGGTACATCGTGTTGAGGACTGGGGTCGTCGCCAGATGGCTTACATGATCCAGAAACTCGCAAAAGCACATTATGTCTGCCTCAATATCGAATGCGACATCGAGACGCTGGAAGAAATCGAAACCGGCTTCAAGTTCAACGATGCAGTCCTGCGCCACCTCACCGTCAAGATGAAGAAGCCTGAGACCGCGCCGTCGCCGATGATGAAGGCCGTGCAGAAAGAAGATGCTGCCAAGAGCCACCGTACCGAGGCGCCCGCTGCGTAATTTGCCTATTCCGTATTTGAATGACCCCGGAGCGTGAACCAGTTTCAATGCGTTGCAACGATTGCCGAGCGTGAAGTATTGCGCTATACACCGGCAGGCATACCGATTGTGTCGGCGCAGTTGCTGCACAGTTCGCAACAAGTTGAAGCAGGCGTCCAGCGCCAGGTTGAATTTGAAATAGCGGCGATCGCCGCAGGTGAAATTTCAGGACGATTCAACCAGGCTGAATTAGGCGCTACGTTTCAGTTCACAGGGTTTTTGGTACGCAAGAGCCGCAACAGCAAGAGCCTCGTGTTTCACATCACGGATTTCGAGATACACACTTAATAGATACAGGAGCCAAAAATGGCATTCGGTAAAAAGTTCGATAAAAGCAAACTGAAAGAAAAGCGCAAACAACAAAACCCATTGTTCAAGCGTAAGAAATTCTGCCGTTTCACCGCTGCAAAAGTGGAACAGGTTGATTACAAGGATGTCGATACGCTCAAGGATTTCGTTCAGGAAAACGGCAAGATCATGCCAGCCCGTCTGACCGGCACCAAAGCACACTATCAGCGTCAGGTTGACACTGCGATCAAGCGCGCACGTTTCCTTGCGTTGCTGCCGTACACCGATCTGCACACCGCGTAATTGACGACTGAAATAGGAGAAACACATGCAAGTCATTCTGTTGGAAAAAGTCGTTAATCTCGGCAATCTCGGCGAAGTCGTTCGCGTGAAAGACGGTTACGCTCGTAACTTCCTGATTCCGCAACGCATGGCACGTCGTGCTACCGCCAATGCCGTGGCTGAATTCGAAGCCAAGCGCGCTGAACTGGAAAAGGCTGCTGCTGAAAAGCTGGCCGCCGCCCAAGCCCAAGGCGAAAAGCTGAGTGGTTTGACGGTTCAGATTTCGCAAAAAGCGGGTGTGGATGGACGTCTGTTCGGTTCAGTCACCAACGCCGATATCGCTGAAGCGGTTACCAAGCAAGGTTTCCCGGTTGAGAAAGTCCAGGTCCGCATGCCGCAAGGCCCGCTCAAGACTACTGGCGATCACACGGTATCCGTTGCTCTGCACACGGATGTTGTTGTTGACGTCATTGTTGCCGTGCTCGGTCAGCATGCCTGAAGGTAACAATGCAATCTGAGAAGCCGGGTTTTCCCGGCTTTTTTTACGTGCGCCCAGCATGGGCGCACTCTTGGAGGTGTAAGTCCTCCCGCA
>JAZKDW010000029.1:188407-208316 GCA_040387375.1 Pseudomonadota bacterium | reverse complement strand
ACTACGATCTCGGCCAGGAATTTTGGGATGCAATGAGGCATGTTGACAGCCCTGGCTTTTCCACCCTACAGATTACCGTCATTCCCGCGAACGCGGGAATCCAGGCTGAACCAGCATCACGATGTATTCATCCCGCTCCCGCCAGGCTTAGCCATTCAACAAAACCCGCAACCCGCTAGCCCGCTTCGTCTTCCGCACAATCGCCTGCTCCAGCACCGCCGCCACCGGCGTCACCAGCGTAAACCGCTCCCGCGCCCGCGTGATCCCGGTGTACACCAGCTCCCGCGCCACCACCGGTCCCGCCTCATGTGGCAGCACCATCACCACATGCAAAAACTCCGACCCCTGCACCTTGTGCACCGTCATCGCATACGTGGTGTCAACGTTCGCCAGCCGCGTCGCCAGCACGCTGCGCACCGCATCGCCATGCAAAAAAAACACGCGCAATGAATCCGCGCGCAGCGGGTCAGGCAGCGTGATGCCGATGTCGCCATTAAATACCCCGATGCCGTAATCATTGCGCGTCACCATCACCGGCCTGCCGATGTACCACTCCCCGCGATGCCGGATGTAACCTTCCTTTTCGATCCGCTGCTCGATGGCCTGGTTGATCCCCGCCACGCCCCATTCCCCCTCGCGCACCGCGCACAGGATGCGGAACGCATCGAATGCCTTCAACACACGATGCACCCACGCTTCATACATCTGGGCGTCACAGGGCAAGGGATTCTGTTTCAATAACTGCAGATAGTCGCGATACCCGCCTTCCGCGCCCGGGCGTCCGTTGATCGCAATCTGCAATAATTTTTCCGGCTGCGCATGCTCCATCCATTGCAGGATCTGATCTTCACCACTGCGAAGACAGAGGGCGCTCACCGCCGCATTGCCGGTATTGACTGCATGCGCGAGAACGCCGATCGGACCGCTGAAGCGGCGGCTCTTACGCAGCATCACGGTTTGCTGTGCGAGCACATCACCGCCGGTGACCATCTCCACCGGCATCGTTTCACCGCTAGCCTGCAATACGTAGTGCGCGGTCTGTTCCGCATAACTGCCGACCTCCGCGCCAAAACACAGGTCGCCCAGCACGGCCCCGGCCTCCACCGAGGCGAGCTGGTCCTTGTCGCCCAGCAGAATCACCATGGTCGTCGGCGGCAGCGCATCCAGTAGAGCCGCCATCATTTCCAGATGAATCATCGACGCTTCATCGACGATCAGTACATCAACCTCAAGCGGATTGCCGGCGTGATGGCGCAGCGCGCGGGTGTCGGGCCGGGCGCCCAGCAGGCTGTGCAGTGTGCACGCGGCCGGCATGCGGGCGGTCAGGTCCGCCAGCGGCAGAGCGTCGCCAACCTTGATTGCCAGGCCGCCCAGCGCGTCGTCGATCGACTGCTTCAGCCGCGCCGCCGCCTTGCCGGTCGGCGCGGCCAGCGCTATGCGTAACCGCAGCGGATCGTCGGCAAGTGCGAACAACAATGCCAGCAGCCGCGCCACGGTGTAGGTCTTGCCGGTGCCAGGCCCACCCGTGATGATCGAAAACGTACTGCGCACGGCAACCGCGCAGGCGATCTTTTGCCAGTCCGGGCCCTGGTCTTTTTCATTCGGCTCGAACAGGCGGTCCAGCCACTCGCGCACCCGCTCCGCATTCACCGCAGGCTGCTGCGCGGCGCGTTCGCCGACCGCGCGCGCGACCAGCGTTTCATGGCGCCAGTAACGCCGCAGATACAGCCGGTCCTGGTCCAGCACCAGCGGCTGGCTTAAATCGGCATCACCTGCCACCCATACCTGTTTGCAGGCTGCCAGCGCCTTTGTCCAGTCGGCGACGCTCTCCGGCAGAGGACCGGCAGCGGCTTGCAGCATGTGCCATTGTTCATCGGTCCAGCCCAGCATCGTGCAGGGATCGGCAGCCAGCTCGTCCAGCTTCAGGCAACTGTGGCCACGCCCTTCCAGTTCGGACAGCAGCGCGCAGCTGACGATCAAAGGCACGGGCGTCGGTGCGATCGAGGTGATGAAACGGGCAAAGGCGACGCCCAGCCGGCGCAGCAGTCCTTCCTCGACCAGGGTGTCGAAGGTCGTGAACAATGTGGTGGTCATGCTGCTTCCTTGGAGTGGTCCGGTGACGGCATGAGCTGGTCCAGCGCATCGAGCAAGGCGGCGTCGGGCCGCAGGTGATAACAGCCGCGGGTCTCGGGATGGGCCACGCCGCGCAGGAAGAAAAACAAGGCGCCGCCCAGATGGGTCTCCGGATCGTATTCTTCACCGAGCCGGATGCGCAGCAGGCGGTGCAGCGCGAGCAGGTAGATCATGCCCTGGACATCGTAGCGGCTGGCCGCCATGCCCGCGGCCAGCGCCTCCTCGTGATATCCGGCGTCGCCGCTGGCCAGGGTATTGGATTTGTAGTCGAGCACCCAGTAGCGGCCGTCGTGTTCGAACACCAGATCCTGGAAGCCGCGCAGCATGCCATGCAGTTCGCGTTCGGACAGGGGCGGGCGCGGAAGACCGTCCAGCAGATGTGCCTGGCACAGCACGTCCAGCTTATTGGTCTCCAGCCCATCGGCGGGGAACCAGAATTCAAGTTCCGGCGATACCTCGCCGAGCGCGCACAACGGCGCACCCAACGGCGGCAGCACAGTCGTGACGATCTTGTTGAGCCAGGTGACGGCATCGTCAGCACGTTTGCCCCATCCGGCGCGCTCGCAGCGGGCCCGCAAACGTTCCTCGAAACGCTCATCGCCGGTTTGATCGAAACCTTCGATGGCCATCCACTCCAATTGCTCATGCAGGAATTGCCCGGGCAGCGCGCCGCGCGGGAAACGATGCCATGCAGTGTCCTGGCGTTTGCCGAATGCGGCATGGTCATCGTCTTCGATCAGCTTTTCCGCCATTGGCGTGGCGGGCGCCGGGGCAGTGCCGAGGTCGCGCGTGATCGAGGTATAGCTGGCGATGCTCCAGTTGCGCTCAAGTGCGGTGCTGAAGTGCGGCGGCTCGATCAATGGCGGTTTGTCGTCGGGGCGTGCGAGTATGGTGCGGGCCGGGTCCGCATCCGATTCCACGATCCGGATGTGAGTGCTTTCGGCGCGCAGCAATTCCAGCGCCGCCGTCAATTGCGCGCTCGTGATTGCCGCGCCGCCGCCCAGCAAATAACCGAAGGCCGACTCATGGATCTTATCCTTGAGCGAGGCGACGCCAAGCCACAGCGCATGGCGCGCGCGCGTCAGCGCCACGTACAGCAGCCGCACGTCTTCCTCGATGCGGGCGGCGTCCATGGCCTTGCGCGCTTCATCCGACATGGCAAAATCGATCTGGCGTTTGCCGTCCTCATCGGTGAAGTCGAAGAAGCTGCGCTGGAGTTTCGTGACCGGCCGGGCGGAAACGGCAAACGGCAGGAAAACCAGCGGATATTCCAGTCCCTTGGATTTATGGACGGTGATCACCTGCACCAGCTCGGCGTCACTTTCCAGACGCAAGATGCGTTCGTCGCCGCTGTCGGCATCGTTGTCGATTTGTTCGGCCAGCCAGCGGATCAGGGCCTGTTCGCCATCGAGCTGCTGGCTGGCGCCTTGCAGCAGTTCGGCCAGATGCAGCAGGTCGGTGAGACTGCGCTCGCCACCAATCTGGCCCAGCAGGGCCGCCGGCAAACCGAGGTCATGAATGAAGCGCCGGCACATCGCCAGCACTCCCTGTCGCTGCCATATCAGCCGCAAGGCCTTCAACTGCTCGACCCGCGCTTCCCATGCCAGGTCATCCGCAGCCAGGGTGGCAAGACCCGGCAGTGACAGGCCCGCGGTGCGGGTGGCGAAGGCGGCGCGCGCCAGGCTGCCGACCAGCGGATTGGCGACCGCATGCAGCCACAGCAGGACATCGGCGGCGGCCGTGCTCCTGAAGACGGAATCCTTGTCGGACAGGTAGACGCTGGCGACCTTGCGCTGCTGCAAAGCGCGCCGGACGGCTTTCGCTTCCTTGCCGTCGCGCACCAGCACCGCAATATCGGCGGGTTTAAGGCGCTCGAATTGCTCACCTGTCTTGAAGCCGGCCCGAGCGTCGTTGAGCAAGGTCACGATCTGTTCGGCGCATCGCGCCGCAAAATGTTCGCGGTAGTCAGCGGCCTTCAATGCGCTGTCCGGATGGCACCAGATCGTCAGCGCAGTGATCGCGCCATCGACATCGGCCAGATGTTCCTTGCGGCCGCTGGCTTGCACGTCCTCGAACGGCAGGGGATTGACGCCGTTTTTGCGGAAACGGAAGGCGCCGGCCGGATGGCCTTCGGCATGCAGGAATACCCGGTTGACCGCCTCCACCAGCGGCCGGGTCGAGCGGAAGTTCGTGCCCAGCAGGTAATGCCGGCCGTCGGTCGCCGCCCGCGCTTCCAGGTAACAGCGGATGTCGGCGCCGCGAAAGCCGTAGATCGCCTGCTTCGGATCGCCGATCAAAAACAGACCGAGCGCGGGATCGGTACTGGCGACCTGGTACAGCAAATCAAAGATGCGGTACTGGTCGGGCGAGGTATCCTGGAATTCATCAATCAGCGCCACCGGATACTGGCCGGTGATGCGGCGCGCGAGGGTCGGGCCGTTGGAGCCTTCCAGTGCGGTGCGCAAGCGGGTGAGCATGTCGGCAAAACCGAATTGCCGGGTACGCTGCTTGAGTTCAGTCTTGCGCCGGGCAAGGTGGGCCGCGGCATGGCGCATTACAAAAAATTCCAGCGGTTCGAGCGCGGCCAGCGCCTGCTGCAGCGGGGCGAGTTGCGCGAAGTCGTCGCTCGGCGTGACGCTGCAGCCTTGCTTGCAGCAGTCCACGAGGTTGTCGGGCGTGAGTTTTGCCCATGCCTTGGCAAACCCGTCACCGGGCTGAATCGCGTCCGGATCAGCGGCCCACGCACGCAACGCATCGAAGCATTCAGCAACTGTTTTGGCGCGCAGCTTGTTGCCATTCAGGGACTTCATGTTGGCCGCCATCCAGGCTTCCATTCTATCCGCCCGCTCGACCCATTCCGGCTTGAGCGCGGCCGCTTTCGCTGCCTGCTCGCCTGCCACACGGATCATCATTTTCCCTAGCGATTCATCACTCGCCGGATCGAACAGCGCAACATGGTCGATCACCTTGCGCATCGCCTCTTCAAACTTGTCCAGATTCGGCCAGCAGTCGAGCAGGGCGGCGAGCCGTTCGCTGTCCAGCGGATAAACTTGCTGGCGCCAATAGTCGCGCACGGCGTCCTGGTACAAACCTTCTTCACTGCTGACCAGCTCTTCGTCGAACAGGCAGCCGCTGTCGAACGCATGCTCGCGCAGCATGCGCTGGCACCAGGCGTCGATGGTGAAGATCGCACATTCATCCATGGCCTCGGCCGCCATCATCAGCCGGTACGCTGCCTGCTGGCGTTCCTGCTCGTCCGGGTACTGGCCGATCAGCTCCTGCAGGAAGGGTTCGTCCTCATGCGAGGCCTGTCCCCGAAAACACAGCGCGGCCTGCACCAGCCGCGAGCGTACCCGGTCCGACAATTCGCGCGTGGCGGCGCGGGTGAAGGTCATCACCAGGATTTCAGAAGGAATCAACGGGCGGCCAAAGCCGTCCTCGCCGCCATGTCCGAGCACCAGCCGCACATACAGCGCGGCGATGGTCCAGGTCTTGCCGGTGCCTGCGCTCGCCTCGATGAGACGCGAACCCGTCAGGGGGAAATGTAGAGGGACCAGAGCTTGGCTCATGCTGCTTCGCTTTCGATGGATGCGCCTGCGAGCGGGAGAACCGTGACGTGGTTGGCCAGCCAGTCGGCCAATGGGCCATACAGAGCCCGTGTGCAGATTTCCCAATCGGGTTCCGCGCTCAGCGCGGCAAAATCTTCCCACAGGCGCGCCAGGCACAGTTCGTTGACTTCACCACCGACGTTATAGCTGCCGTCATAGGTTTCCCACGGTTTGCCGTCGGCCAGGAATGCCAGCGCGGTCTTGCAGGCGGTGGGCAAGGGGCGATTGAGTCCGTCCTGCCAGCAGGTGATCAGATTGATCAGGGTGCCGCTGGCGCCAGCGGGATCGAGCGGCGCCATCTCGATGACGGCATCGCGCGCCACCAGGTAGCCAGTCACCGGATACCCGAGTGCGGCAACCGCCAGTTGCCGGACCCAGGCTGCGATCAGCTTGTCGCCGCGTGGCGCGGGAACCTTGCCGCCGGTAGTGACCTTGCCGGGATCCTGTTCGAGCCAAACCGTCTGGCTGCCGTTGGTGCGCAATTTGTCCATCCAGTCTTCCAGTTGCACACCTTCATGCGTGAAAGAGATCGGCAGCTTGTCCGATGGCAGCGGGAATTCGGCGCACAAATTCAGCCAGGCGGCGCGGACAGGGACCAGTGTATTGACCAGCTGTGTCTGCCAGTGTTCGCCCATCAAACCTATCGGCAGCACACCTTCGCGCGCCAGCCGCGCGGCACGCTGACGCAGCTGATTTTCTACATCCGCGATCGCTTCCTGCGGGCCGCTGTCGTCGAGCAGAATGCCGGCAATGCCGTACTGTTCCAGGCCGTTGAGACCGAAGGGTTCCTCGTCCTGGCCGATGATTTCGCGCTCGGCAAACACCACCTGCAGCCGATGCCGGAAAAAATATTTCACCGGCTGCCGGATGAAGCGCGCCAGGTCATTCAGCTTCAGCTTGAAGCCGGGCTCGCTCTGCAGCGCCGGCAACCCGGCCTCGTTTTCCGCATTGCCGGCTACATGCGCGGCGCGCCATTCCCGGGCATAGGTCGGCAAGCCGCCTTCTTCAAAATAGCGGCGGCTGAATGGCTGCAGCGGATGTTCGGTCGTGACCTGCGCCAGATCCATATCCCATCCGTTTTTCAGATAGTCGCGCAATTGGGAGACCAGCACCGACGGCGGCAGTTCGCTGTTGTCGCGCACATTGCGGCCGACCCAGCTGATGTACAGTTTGTCGCGTGCGGCCAGCACCGCTTCCAGCATCAGATAACGGTCGTCATCGCGGCGCGAACGGTCGCCGGGTCGGGACTGTCCCGGCAGCGCCAGCAAATCGAAGTCGGCATGCTGCGCGCGGCGCGGATAGTCGCCGTCGTTCATCCCCAGCAGGCACACCACACGAAACGGCACGGCGCGCATCGGCATCAGGGTGCAGAAGGTCACGCCGCCGGAGACAAATCGCTGGTTCAGCATTGGTTCGTCGATCGCGCCTAGCCAGGCCTCGCGCAGCACCGCCAGCGGCACCGCTTCATCGAATCCGGCGGTGTCGCAATCTTCCAGCCAGCACTGCAGCGCTTGTTCCAGTTGGGCCAGCGTCAGGCGATCGCGCTCGTCGCTGGCGGCAAAAAATGTGGCGAGCAGCAGCCTGGCGCGTGCGACCCATTCCGCAGGCTGCGCCGCTTCCGCCAGCAACACCCGCCAATGCAGCAGCTTCTCGACAAAGCTGGCCAGGGCGCCGGCCAGCGCGGCATCCAGGCCACCCACTTCGGCATACGGCTCGATGCCCTGATAGCTGGCTTCGCCGCCATTGGCATAACCCAGCAGCATGCGCTGCACACCGAACAGCCAGGCATTCTGCGCGCCGGCGGCGCCCAGGCCGAGACTGTCGCGGTGGGCCGTATCCAGACCCCAGCGCACACCCGACCCGGCGATCCATTGTCCCGCGCGCGGCAGGTCCGCTTCAGCCAGTCCGAAGCGAGCCGCCAGCGCCGGCACGTCGAGCAGGTCGCGCACCTCGCTTTGCAGGCAGCGCTGCTGCGGCAGCCGCAGCAGCCAGTCTAGCGCGACCAGCAGCGGGTTGACGCGGCGTTCCGTGACGTCGGCGATTGCAAACGGAATGTGCCGGTCTTCGAAGCGGCTGTATTGACCAAACACGGCGCGGATCGCCGGCGAAAAGACTTCGATGTCGGGCACCATCACGACCACGTCGCGCGGCTTGAGCGGGTCATCGGTGGCGCCGGCGAACATGCGCAGCAACTGGTCGTGCAAGACCTCGACTTCGCGTTGCGCGCTGTGCGCCACATGGCATTCGATCGAGCGGTCGTCCGGGGTTAGCCCGTCGCGAGGATGTTCATCCAGCGGCAGCATGTCCCGGATGGCGGCTTGCACCTGTCCCAGCAGATTTCCACCTTCGTCTTCGCTGAACAAGTCGATCCGGAGCGTGGAGAATTGCGCGCTGGTCGCCTGGGCGTCGTCGAATTCGTCGAGCATGCGTATGAAGTCGCGGCCCTGACGCCCCCATCCCGCCAGCAGCGGGTGGCTGTGCGCATGCAGTTCTTCCAGCGGCACGTTGGCCAGGTCGCGTCCGGCGCGCAGGTCCTGGCGGCGGCGTTTTGCATGCAGCAGGTCGCGGCCCTGGATGATGTCGCCCCAATAAAAGCGGCAGGGATTGGGCACGGCGATGACGACCTGCATGCGGGTGGCCAATGCGCCCAGCGCCTGCAGTGTCTGGTAAGGCAATGCCGAGATGCCGAACACCACCACGCGCCTTGGCAGTCGTCCGGCGGGCGACGCGCCGGACAGAGCCGCTTCGACAAACTGCTGGTGCACCTGCGCGCGGCCGCTGTCCTGTTCATCGTCCGGCACGCTGGCCAGGATTTCACGCCACAACTGGGCTTGCCAGCGCTGGTCATCGGCCAGCAAAAGCACTTCACCCGCCGGTCCGCGCAACACGTCGAGGCCCGCGGCCCAGTCGCCCAGCCAGTCGGCGCGATAGACCTGATACTGGTCCATCAGGTCGGACAGGCGCTGCGCCAGTTGCAGGCGCCGTTCCGGATCGCCGTCGGCAAGAAAACGCTGCAGCGGCGCGAATGCAGGCTGGCCGAGCAGCGTCGGCAGCAGGTGCATCAGGCGCCATGTCAGCGTTGATTTGTCCAGCGCGGAGCGGCGCGCGACCTGGCGCGAACCGAGCATGCCGCGATAGGCTTCCCACAGAAAGCGGCCCGGCAGCGTGACGCGGGTGGCGGCGCAGACGCCCATTTCTTCGGCCAGCGCGATCTTCAGCCATTCGGCGACACCGTTCGACTGCACCAGCAGGATTTCCTGTTCGAGCGGCGCCAGAGGATTATTGCGCAGCCAGCTGAACACCGCGGCGCGCAGCTGTTCCAGCTGGTTGCCGTGAATGGCGAGGAATCCCGGGCTCAGGTCTGAGGGCATATGAAATCAGTTTGTGGTTGATGGGGGATTGTCCGGGCGGCCAGGATCATCAGATGAGCTCGTCACTTAAATTGTCTCGAGGGCTTGCTGGAGTTTTTCCCGGACATGGTCGCGCAGCCACGTGGGAGAAATGACCGTGACGGCCGGCACATGCCGCAGGATATCCATTGAAAATTCCCGCTTGTCAGTGAACGGCACGCGCAGGTAATAGGTGCCGTCGTCGGCCACGCGGCTGGTTTGTTCCGGATGCCAGATCTCCTTGCTGACCCAGCGCGCGCGTTCACCGGTGAACGCCAGTTCCGCCCACTCCAGGTCCTTGCCGGAAAAAATCCCGTAACCGGAGTCCAGCGTCGCAATCAAGTCATGTTCCGGAATCTCGATGGCGGCGTCCTCACTGTTACTCACGTCGAGCATCGCATCGAGCGCAAAGCGCCGCAGCTCGTTGCGGACATGGCACCAGGCGTCGAGATACCAGTTTTCCTGATAATGGTTCAGGCGCTGCGGCGACACCTCGCGCCGGATCGTCTCGTTGCGGAATTTATTGTGGTGATCGATCACCAGGCGTTTGCGTTGCAGCACCGCGGAGACGACGGGCAGGAAATGCTCCTGTTCGTAGCTGCGTGCTTTCAGCCGCTGGATGCGGATGCGTTTTGCAAACGTATCGAGCGGCACTTTTTCGCTATCGAGCAGCATCCGCAATCGGACCAGCAGCGGTTCAATGTGCGGCGTCAGCAGGCCGGGTCCCAGACTCGTCAGCAGCTGCTGCATGGTCAGCAGCGCATGGATTTCGGAGGCGCTGAACCAGAGTCCCGGGAGCTGGAATTTGTCGCCGATGCCCGGCTTTTTATAACGATATCCGCCTGCCTCGCGATCCCAGACGATGGGCGCATTGAGGCGGTCGCGCAGATATTCGAGGTCACGCTTGAAGGTGGCCTTCGACACTTCCAGCGCCTCCAGGAAATCGTCGAGTGGAACGAGTTTGCGTTCGCTCAGTAATTGTTCGATGCGGTAAAAACGTTCAGTTCTGTCCATATGACCGGTTTCGGTGTTGCAAGTGCGAAAGCGATCAGACTATAGAAAAATTTTTATATGGGCAACTGAAAGTAATTTTTTTCTGAACTGACAAGTGATAAAGGTCGTCAGCATCGCAAGAGTAATGGACTGCTGGTCAGGTCCGGAATTGCCTGGACGTCTATGCGACTTCCCCCGCATTCTCAATATCCCCCTTCGCCGCGCCAGGTAAAAAAAGAGGCGATTTTTCAGTTTGGCTAATCCATATCGACCACATGAATAGAAGCGGATTGAGCAGTTCCATCCCTTCTTCAAACGCTGACGCATATCGCATTGCCAGGGGCGGCAGTGTGATGCCGTACCCTTCGGCCAATATCGCCGGTGCGCGGTCCACGACTTTGCACAGGACGAACGACGCCGTGCCAAGCATCAGCCAGAACCCCGTGCGCGATTGCAAGCCGCCCTGGCGGAACAGAAATCGCATGATGACAAAACCGGCGTACACCACCAGAGCGATCATGCCGGCTGCCACGATGCCGGAGACCAGCTTGTCCCGGATCGGCGCGGCGGCATCCAGGTAGTACCGCGACTTGAATATGCTGCCGACGGTAAATGCCTTGTGCAGGTCGGCTTCGCGCGCCGCAAACATCACGAAAATCGACGCAAAGGTCCACGCCTTCAAGCCCAGCGGCCGGATACGCACAAGGATCAGCAATGCGGCCAGTACCCATCCGGCGATGGACAATTGCTCGTAGGGACCTTCTTCGGAGAATGTGTATCGGAAAACCGGCTCTGACAGCATGAGCGGAAACAGCGTCAGCAGCAGTATATAAACCGCAGTGGCCCGGGCCACCCTGGCATCGGCAGCAGTAAAGCGCAGTTGTCCCATTTGATGCTCCCGGTGAAAGTACGGCGGCACGGTTGCGGGGGTCGGTTGTTACTTGTCGAATGTGCAGAGGATGCGCGCATGCCGATGTTAAATGCCGACTGTTAACATCATGTAAGATTGGCTCAACTGCTACAGAAAGGCTTGAGTTTTAATAAATAATCAGAATTTCTGATGCGAGAAAGCCACATAGACCTCTGTTGGAGCAGGCTCTTGATGTGCCGCCGCCGTTCGTGCGTTGCTGCCGAGGGTGCCGATCCCGGTCCAGCGCTCCCATGGGCAGTAATGATTCTCGACCAGGCCGGCGCTGATGTTCCCGCCGAACGTAACTGTTTAACGTTCCACGTGAAATCATCCAGCTCATGCGCGCTGCTCCGTTACCACCAGCAAGTCGCGGTCGAGGCCGTACAAAACCCCTTCAGTCACACTTCCGAAAAAAAATTCTTCCAGTCCCGCCTGGCCATGCTTGCCCATGACGATCAGGTCGGCGTGCAGGTTGCGCGCTTCGTCGAGAATGACACGGGAAGGATAGCCGTTCCGGACCATCGGCAATATCGGGCTCCGCTGTCCCGCCGTCGACAGGAATTCCCCCATCAGGCGCAATGCTTCACTCTCCGCCGCATCGTGATATTTCTGAATTACGCTCTGCTCCACGCTGGCGTAGCGCATCTTGCCTTCGAACTCCACATCGTAGACATGCAGCGCAAAGGTAGCCGCCTTCGGCGCAACCACAGCGGCGGCATCGATTGCGGCGTACGAAATGTCCGAGAAATCGACGGCGACCAGTACGGTGTGATACGGCGCCTGAGGTGGGGTTTCGGCAATCAGTGCCGGTTCGATCGCGCCATGCAGCATCCTGATCGCCGTGGAACCGATGAACAGGTCGCGTCCGAAATTGCCGGCATGGGGTCCCAATACCGTCAGGTTGACGGCGTGCTTGCGCGCATGGTCGCGGATGCACTCATGCGGTTTGCCGATGTCGACATGTGATTCAACCCGTATTCCGTGGCGCTTGCGGCAATCCTCGGCGACTTCGTGCAAGCGGGTCATGGCGGCATCGTACAGTTGCTTTTCCGTTACCAGCGGATGCTCGAACAGGATTTTCCCGAACATCTTCCACGAAATCACAGGCAGCACATGCAGCAGATACAAGGTGGCCTGGTTTTCCTGCGCCAGAAGCGCCGCGCGCTCGACCGCCCGTTGCGCGCGTGGTGAAAAATCAGTTGCTGCCTGGATCGAGCGGATGGCCATGATTTTTCCTCTCACTCAGGTTCTCGACGCGCTGGCGCTTGCCGGTTCCATCAGGCCGCCCAGCAGCTCAAGGGGTAAGGGGAAGACGATGGTCGATGCCTTGTCGCCGGCAATGTTGGCAAGCGTTTGCATGTAACGCAGCTGCATCGCGCCTGATTGTTGTGACAGCACCCGCGCGGCCTGCATCAGTTTTTCGGATGCCTGCAATTCGCCTTCGGCATGGATCACCTTGGCGCGGCGTTCACGCTCGGCTTCGGCCTGTCGCGCAATTGCCCGTATCATCGACTCGTCGAGGTCGACGTGCTTGATTTCAACGTTCGAGACCTTGATGCCCCAGGCGTCGGTCTGCGCATCCAGCACCTGCTGGATATCGAGGTTCAGCCGTTCGCGTTCGGCCAGCATGTCGTCGAGCTCATGTTTGCCCAGCACCGAGCGCAGCGTCGTCTGCGCAAGCTGGCTGGTGGCCTCGAAAAAATTGGCGACCTGGATGATGGCTTTCTCCGGATCAACGACGCGGAAATAAATGACGGCGTTGACCTTGACCGAGACGTTGTCGCGCGAGATCACATCCTGGGTCGGCACGTCGAGCACGACAGTGCGCAGGTCGACCCGGACCATTTGCTGCAGCACCGGGATAAGAATGATCAGCCCGGGGCCTTTTACTCCCCAGAAGCGTCCGAGCTGGAATACGACGCCGCGCTCGTACTCGCGCAGTATGCGAATCGAGGCGGCCAGCAGCGCGAACACCAGCACGACGATGATGCCGACGCCGAAGCTGAAGTCAAGGAACATGGCTATTCTCCTTTATTGTGATTGCCGGCGGGTACGACCTCCAGCACCAGTCCACTGCGTGCGACGACACGCACTTTCTGTCCGCGATGCAAAGCCGATTGACTGTCGATCCGCCATGTCTCGCCATGAATGTGCGCCCATCTGGCACCCGGCGTATCGTCCACCACCTGCGCCAGGCTGCCGATTATTTCATCGCCGACCACTGCCCGCCGGCGCGTTTTCATCGCAACGCCGGCGATGGCCGCAATCAGCCCGGCGCTCAGCACGGCGACCGCCGCGATCAAAGGAAGCGGAATGCCGTAGCCGGGCAATTCGGTGTCGATCAGGATCAGTGCGCCGGTGATGAAGGCGGCAATGCCGCCCAGGCCCAGCACGCCAAAGCTGGGCAGGAAAAATTCCGCTGTCATGAATGCCAGGCCAAGCAGGATCAGCGCCAGTCCGGCATAGTTTACCGGCAGCAGCTGCAACGCATACAGCGCGAGCAGCAGGCAGATGGCGCCGACCACACCCGGTACGCCAAGGCCGGGACTCATGAATTCAAACAGCAGCCCGTAGATGCCGACGGTCATCAGGAGCAGGGCGATGGTGGGGTTGGTGATCGCTGCCAGCAGCCTGGCGCGCCAGTCGGGCTGGGCATCGATGACGGCTGCATCCCGGGTCTGCAACAGCTTGTCCTGACCGAGCGCGGATACTTTTTTTCCATCGAGCTGGGCGCGCAGGTCGGCCAGGTCGGCGGCGACATGATCGATGACACGCAGGCGCAGTGCGTCCTCCGCCGGCAGGCTCACAGCCTCGCGCACCGCCTGCTCGGCCCAGTCGGCATTGCGCCCCCGCAAATGCGCCAGTCCGCGAATGTAAGCGGCGGCATCGTTGACCTGCTTGCGTGTCATCGGTGAGCCATCCTTGTCTTGTTCGTCGCCTTTGCCGGGCGCCACCGGCCTTTGCGGGTCGGGCTGCAGTGGCGGGGCGCCGACCTGGACCGGGGTAGCCGCACCCAGGTTCGTGCCAGGCGCCATGGCCGCAATATGACTTGCGTACAGGATGTAGGTTCCTGCGCTGGCGGCGCGCGCGCCGCCAGGCGCCACATAACTGGCGACCGGGACCGGCGAAGTCAGGATCGCCTTGATGATCGAACGCATCGACGTATCGAGCCCGCCCGGCGTATCCATTTGCAGGACCACCAGCTGGCTGCCTTCCGCCGCTGCGCGGGCGAGTCCGCGCACGACATAATCGGCGGTGGCCGGGCCGATTGCGCCATCGATCGTGAGCAGCGTCACGGGCGCCGGCGCGGCAGCGGCCGGCAGGAAACAGGCCGCCAGCAGCAAGGTGATAGCCGCGTGTAAAACGAACCAGGCGGCTGCCATCTTCGATGTGCGTCGCGGCGCTGTGCCGCTACACTGCGCCTGTTGAACCATATCGTGCTCCCCAGCATGGAAACCGGATTTCATGTTGCATCTGAAATCCTTCAGAGGACCCGGCCTGCTCGCCGCTGCGCGTGCGTAGCAACGCCATGTCGATATGGTAGGCGCTCTGCGATAGTGGCACGCGCATCAATGGCTTTTCCTTGCGTGAAATCAGATCACGGATAACGCAGGTCCAGGCTTGTGTCCCTCGGCGCACGGCACGTGATGCAGATCATCCGCGCGAACTTGCGGCCCGCAACGGTTGTCAGAACTTAAGGAGCAACAAGTGTCGAAGTGTTGGACAGCGTGCGGACGATGCAGCGGCTGCAAGACGCCGGTGCACGATTTCTGTCAATTATTCATGCGGGGTGAATCATGCTGCACAGTGTAAAAGCGCTCGACGGCTTTGCCATCGCCGCCACCGACGGCCAGCTGGGCAAGGTCAAGGATATCTATTTCGACGACCTTAAATGGACAATTCGCTACCTTGAAGTGGACACCGGCCGCTGGCTCACGGGGCGCCGGGTCCTGATTTCGCCGATATCGGTGGCCAGCATCGACTGGCCGCGCGCAACCATCAACGTCAGGCTGACGCGGCAGCAGGTGAATGACAGTCCCGGCATTGATACCGCAAAGCCGGTTTCTCTTCAGCATGAGACTGCGCTCTCGAACTATTACGGCTATCCCTATTACTGGTCCGGACCTTATCTCTGGGGCTACACCGTGTTCCCGTCGCTGGCCGACCAGGCCTTGCTGGAAGAACTGGAACGGGAGGCCGCCCGCGAGACAATGGAGAAGGACAATACGCCGGATGAAGATCCGCATTTGCGCAGCAAGGATGAAGTAGTCGGTTACAGGATCGAGGCGACCGATGATACGGTCGGGCACGTAGAGGATTTCCTGTTCGATGAAAAGGACTGGTCGATTCTGCTGATGGTGGTCGATACGCGTGAATGGTGGCCGGGGAAACATGTGCTGATTTCGCCCAGACGGATACGGCAGGTAAGCTGGGAAGACAAGAGCGTGGTGGTCGACGTCACGCGCAAACAGATCGAGAGCAGCCCGGAATACGATGGCAAACATCCGCCCGGGCGCGAGGACTACGAGGAAGTGTATCGGCCGTACCAGAGGCCGGTGCCGCCTGCCGCCGCAACGGCGGACAGGAAATCCGGCGGCGCGCCCTGAGCATACGCCGGGACGGCGCTGTTATCTTTCGGTGAACATCAGTGCGCGTCAGGCGCTGCACATTATAATAATTTGCTCGATGCAGGCTTGAACAGGCACTTTTGCCAATGAACGAATAATCCGCTCAGGAGGCAATTTGATTCCCGCATACTCTCCCGATGAAATGTCCGACTTGTATAACAACCAGAAATGGGTGCCGGACTTCGCCGATTATGTCGTGCGCTGGCGCGCGCGCAGCCGCGCCGCACGCTCCGGCATCCGCCACCACGCCGATATCGTGTATGGCGCCGGTGCACGCAACCGCATTGACCTATTCCTCCCCGAGTCCGCCAACCCCGCGCCGCTGCTGATTTTTGCGCACGGTGGCTACTGGCAAGCGCTGGGCAAGGAAGACTGGAGTTGTATCGCTGCGCCGTATGTGGCACGCGGCATTGCGGTGGCGGTGCCTGGTTATACGCTGTGTCCCGAGACCACCGTATCAGGCATTACTGAAGAAATAAGGGACGCATGCGCGTTTCTTTATCTGAATGCCGGCGACTATCGGATCGACCGCGAGAATTTCACCATGAGCGGACATTCGGCCGGCGGCCACCTGACTGCAATGATGCTGGCGACCGACTGGCCGGCGCGTGACGCGCGCCTGCCGGCCAGGCTGTTTCAGCGCGGTGTTGTGGTGAGCGGGCTGTTCGATCTGGAACCGCTGACCATCACGTTCCTGAACAAGGCCTTAAAACTGACATCGGCGCAGGCGCTTGCCTGCAGCCCGATCTTCTTGCCGCCGCAGTCGGATGCGCCAATGCTGGTGGTGGTCGGCGGTGCGGAAACCGCGGAGTTCCTGCGCCAGAGCAAGAGCATGGTGGAGGCGTGGGCGGGAACCGCTTATCGCGAGGAGCCGG
This sequence comes from Pseudomonadota bacterium, assembly GCA_040387375.1. GTDB lineage: Bacteria > Pseudomonadota > Gammaproteobacteria > Burkholderiales > Burkholderiaceae_D > JAZKDW01. Next base: position 191,780 of record JAZKDW010000029.1, on the reverse strand, counting down.
GATTTAATCACTTCAGCGTGATCGATGCCTTCCATGATCCGGCTGCGCCGCTGTTTACAGCGGTCTGCGATTTCATTGATACGTCTTTAGTCAAATAGTCCGACCGGCCACGCACTGTCAATTGCAGATGGCGGGCAGGAATTTCACCGGTACGGTGGTAGCAGCGCCGCTGCAGGTCCACTGTACCTTGCCATTGGCATCGATCGTTCCGGTCAGGGCAAAATTCTTGTCATCGATCAGCGGATCGTTAAAGCCGGTTGCGGTTGCCAGTATGCTGCCGACAGTGGTGCTGGTCATCACATAGGATACCGCCGACACGTAGCGGGACGCCTGATTGAGGATGCCGGCAGAAGCAGCGCTAGGCGGCATCTGGCCATTCGTATTCGCATATTCAACCACCGATGTTCTGCCGTTGGACACCGCCAGCATGAGCTCGGACATTTTCGCTCGCTTGCTGTAATCCTGGTAGGCAGGAATGGCAATCGCTGCCAGCACCCCGATGATCGCAACGACAATCATCAGCTCAATCAAGGTAAAACCATTACGCGCGACATTCATGCGAATGCTGGCAGGTCTGATTTTCATGGGGCTCTCACTTATTAGATTGATCATAGGCAACTTTTCATCATTCGAATAGTACAAGAAATATTGATTGTGTGAAATTTAATTGCGACGCAAACGGCTTACGGCTGCGGTGTTTCTCCGCTTATTGCAAAGTCATGCAAAGTTGCCTGCCGGGCGGTACACTCACGTTTCCTTAACGCATCAGAGGCGCAGTTCACGCTTCGGGCGACAATATCAACGGAGAACAGGGATCCCATGATCTACGAATTGCGAATCTACCATTGCGCAGCCGGCCGCCTGCCCGCTTTAAACAAACGTTTTGAAGAGCACACCTTGACATTCTTCGAGACGCACGGCATCGAGCCGATCGGATTCTGGACCACGGTGATTGGTCCGAGCAATCAGACACTGACTTATTTGCTGAAATGGGAAAGCCTGGCGCATCGCGAAAAGGGCATGAATGCCCTGGCAACCGACGCCGAGTGGATCAAGGTCAGGAACGCGACCGAAGCTGAGGCGGTTATCGTTGAACGTATCGAAAGCATGATTCTGGCGCCGACCGCGTATTCTGCATTGCGCTGATTCCTGCCGACCGGTGTTTTTTTAAACCGGCATTTTAATCGAACGGGTCGTGCCGATCACGACCCACCAGGAGAAAACATGAATTTGAAGCGACTTGCGGGCGCATTGGCCGCCGCATCCCTGTTATTAAGTCCTGCGCTGGCGCAGGAATGGCCGGCCAGGCCGGTGCGGCTGATCGTGCCGTTCGGTCCGGGTTCGACGCCCGACACGGTGGCCCGTATCCTCTCCGAAAAACTGACGCAGCGCCTTGGCAAACCTTTCGTGGTCGAGAACAAGCCTGGCGCCGGCGGCAATGTCGGCACCGATGCGATCGCGAAGGCGGCCCCGGATGGCTACACTTTCGGCCTGACCATCTCCGGACCGCTGGCAGCCAATACCCTGCTGTTCAAAAAACTGCCTTACGATCCGCAGCGTGATCTCGATCCGATCTCGATCGTGGCCACCCAGCCGAGCGTGCTGGTGGTGTCGGCGCAGTCCGGCTTCAGCGATATGCCGGGCCTGCTTGCCGGCTTGCGCAGCAATGCCGGGAAATTCAATTATTCGTCGATGGGGATGGGCAGCATTTCGCACCTGGCCATGGAGGCGCTGGCCGCGCGCAGCGGCACCGAAGTCGTGCACGTGCCGTACGCCAGCTCCGGCCTGGCCGTCGCCGCGCTGCTGGCCGGCGACACGCAAATTGCCGTGCTGCCCGCTGTCGCCGTGATGCCGCATGTTCGTTCGGGCAAGCTGAAGGCGATCGCGGTCGCCACCGGCAAGCGTTCCACCTTGTTCCCGGACTTGCCGACGCTGTCCGAGGCCGGACTGCAAGACGTGCAAGGTGATGCCTGGATGGGCATCGTGGTGCCGGCCAAGACGCCGGCGGCAATCAGCAAGAAGCTGCATGAGGAAATCGTGCAGATCGTCAGAACGGACGAGATCCGCCAGAAATTGCACGGGCAGCTGATGGAGCCGGTGGGTGGCACCCCGGCCGAATTCCGCGCCACGCTGAACGCCGACCTGATGCGCTGGCAGCCGATCATCAAGAAGAACAACATCACACTGGATTAGGCGATTGATGGCAGACGAACTGTCACGCGCCGCGGTGCGCGAGCCGGGCCGGGATATCCCGCTGTTCGGCGTGTACGATGTGGTCGTTCTCGGTGGCGGCCCGGCCGGCCTGGCTGCGGCGGCCTGCGCCGCCCGCAACGGCGCCAGCGTGCTGCTGATCGAACAGTACGGTTTCCTCGGCGGCATGGGCACCGCTGCCGGGGTCACCAATTTCTGCGGCCTGCATGCCAATGTGTACGGTGACATCAGGCAGGTCGTGCATGGCATTGCCGACGACCTGCTGGAGCGGATGCGGGCGCTCGATGGATTAAATCCGCCACATCTCGTGCTGGGAAAGATCCACGCGCAAGCCTATGACATGGCGGCGCTGAAATGCGCGGCCGATGCCATGCTGCTTGAAGCGGGAGTGCAACTGCTGTTCCACGCGCTGGCCACCGGCGTGGCGATGCGCGCCGACGGTGGAATCGACGCCCTGTTCCTTGAAACGAAATCGGGCCGTTTTGCGGTACGCGCCGCGACCTTCATCGACTGCTCCGGCGATGCCGATATCGCCCACTGGGCGGGCGTCGCTTACGAAAAGAATAACGGCCCCGGCCAGATGCTGTATCCGACCATGATGTTCAGGGTCGGCAATGTGGATGCCGCGCAGGCAGGGGAGGCGTGGCGCACCATTCCCGCCGTCATGGATGAAGCTCAGGCCAGCGGCGCTTACCGTTTTCCGCGGCGTGGCGCGGTGGTACGGCCGCAGAAACATTCGTATGAATGGCGGGTCAACGTGACCCAGCTCGCCAACCCGGATGGCTCGGCCACCGACGGCACCGACGCTCGCGCCCTGAGCGCCGGTGAAGTGGAAGGCCGCCGGCAGATTGTCGACTATCTGCGGTTCCTGCGCGAGCGGATTCCCGGATTTGCGCATGCCTACGCGCTCGATATAGCCACGCAGCTCGGCATTCGCGAGACGCGTCGCATCGTCGGCGAATACACGTTGACGGCGGAGGATGTGCTGGGCTGCGCGCGCTTCGACGACAGCATTGGCGTCAACGGCTGGCCGCTGGAAAAACATGTGGCCGGTGACGTCGTCTGGGAATGGCCGCCGATTCCGGAATCATGCGGTTACAACCAGCTGCCCTATCGCATGCTGCTGCCGCGCCAGACCGATGCCAGCCATGCCGGCAACCTG
>JAZKDW010000029.1:188038-188397 GCA_040387375.1 Pseudomonadota bacterium | reverse complement strand
CTTGTTGCCGGACGCTGCGCATCGATGACCCACGATGGGCAGTCGGCCGCCCGTGTGACCGGCGCCTGTTTTGTGATGGGCCAGGCGGCCGGCACAGCGGCCGCGCTGGCGCTGAGGGAAAACGTGGCGTTGCGCAGCCTGGACGTCACAAGGCTGCAGCAGGTGCTCACGGAGCAGGGTGTGTTTCTGGGTTGAACAACGGCTGTCATCATGCTGTCGACTGCAATTCCGCTGTTGTTCCGGCGCAGGCGGGAATCCATACATCGTCCGCCTGATCCACCGCACTCTGGGTTCCCGCCTGCGCGGGAACGACGGTGGTAAGAGGGTATGTCGTCTCACTTGCTACCGTCATGCCCGCG
>JAZKDW010000029.1:109286-188028 GCA_040387375.1 Pseudomonadota bacterium | reverse complement strand
ATCTGGATTTCCGTCTGCGCGGGAACGACAGGCTTGGACGGCCACATTCAACAAGCGCATGACGGCCCCGGTATCAAACCAGGCTGACGGCATCATTCACCGCACAGTGTCAATGTGCTCCGCCGTTCCGCGAACCTTTCGGACCCCGGTCCCTGCTTACCTCTTGAAACATGGCTCGTCCAAGGACACCGTGAACCTGCGTGGTCGGATGCAGCACGTCCCAGAACAGCAGTGATGGAATAGCGGCGGTGACATTGACGTCCGGGCAGGTCATCGGGTTCCTGAACAGGCAGTCGACGGCGCCGCTGTCGGGGGCAATCAACGCCAACGCGGGCGGGTTGGCGGCGACGGCGCCGGTGCTCAGCATGGTTTTGGTGATGCCGTTGACATCGGTACGCATGATGTTGGCTTTGCCAAGACGGGTGGACAAGGCATCGAGCGACTGCGCGAGCACTGCATTGTGAGCCGCGGTCAGCTGCGACAATGCCGGGCCGGCGCCCTGGAACTGGGCAAGTGGCGCCAGTCCCATGTCAGGCAGGTTCGGCACCAGGAAATTCCGCGCGCCGAGCGCATGCAGATCTTCAATCGCGCGCGTGATGTTCGCTACGATCACGGTGGGTTCATTGGCGCCGCCGAAGAGGTAGTCATTCGCTCCCGACCACAATACGTACAGCGCCTGGTTATCCGCCTTCTTGCCTTGCAGCGCGGTGCGGAACAGCTTGACCTGGCCGAGCAATCCCGGCACGGCAAATCCGCCCGGTGTCTGGAATACTTCCGCGGTTCCTGATCCGCCAAATGCAAAGTTGACCGCCGACTTTTTGCCAAGCGTGTTAGTCAGCATGAACGGGGCAACGACGGCATTGTTGTTACCCTTCAGAAGGCGCCACAGGTACTCGACTGCGACCGGGCCGTTTGAAAAACGTCCCTGATAATAGGTGCGGTGGGGGCTCTCGGATGGTGGTATCGCGGGTGTCATCGACAGCGCCTTGGTGACGACAATGTCGTTGCCAGTGTCGGACAGGCTGTCGCCGAATGCGTACAACGCCGGGTAATTGGGTGGCGCCGCCCAACTCACCGGCACGACAAGGACTGCTACGGATAATACGCACGAGCGGGCAAAAACCTTGATATTCATCGACATTGATCTCCAGGGCGAAGTGTCCGGAAACCGGACGTAAAAATAGATGCGGTCACTCTAAAGGACATTAGCGCAATCGACAATATTCTTTCTCGATGTTAAAAAAATAAAATTAATATGCAACCTGGATGCCCGGCTGATGTCTGAGGGCGCAGTTATTGCAAGCGGCAGGGAGGCCTGCGGTTGAAGAGGGATTCCGTCATCCTGGCCTGAGAGGTCAGGCAAAGCCGTCTCACTTCAGGCGAGACGGCTTGCAGGTCAGATCATTTTTATTTGCGCCCAGTCGGTATGGCCCTGGAATATTTTCTCAATGCCGTCCTGCCGCAGGGTGCGCATTCCCTCCGCAATGGCGGCACTCGCCATGTCGGCGACGGTTGCCTTGGCGTGGATCTGCTTTTTCATGCGGGCGCTGTTCGTCAGCAATTCATATACGCCGAGCCTGCCCTTGTAACCGGTGCCATTGCATTGCATGCAGCCTTCCGCGTGATACAGGGTTATCCGGCCTTCCGCGTCGGTGTGCGCGGATTTCCATTGCCTCAGTATGGCGGCCGGATCAAGATCGGTTTCAAAACAGAATTCATGCGCCAGCATATCGAGTTCTTCGTCCGTCGCGGCAGAAGACTTGCGGCAGGCGGTACACAAGCGGCGTACCAGGCGCTGTCCGACCACACCCAGCAGCGCATCGGCAAAATTGAAGGGGTCGAGGCCGAGGTCGAGCAGACGCACGACCGTTTCCACCGCGCTGTTGGTATGCATGGTCGAAAACACCAGATGCCCGGTCAGCGACGCTTCGATGACCGTCTTCGCGGTTTCCTGATCGCGCGTCTCGCCGACCATGATGACGTCGGGATCGGCGCGCATGAAACTGCGTAATATGGACGCGAAAGTCCATTCGATCCGGGACTGTACCTGCACCTGGCGCAGACCGTCCTGGGTGATTTCGACCGGATCTTCCACCGTCCATATTTTACGTTCCGGCGTATTGATATAACCGAGCAAGGCATGCAGGGTCGTGGTTTTTCCGGAGCCGGTCGGTCCGCACACGAACAGCAGGCCATGGGGTTTCAGAGCCAGCCTTTGCAAGCTCTCGAGGAGCTCGGGCGACACACCCAGGCTCTCCAGCGAGACGGCCTTTGGCACCGCCAGTATGCGCATGACGATGTCTTCAAGGCCGTCGGTGGTCGGCATGGTCACGATGCGTAATTCGATCTTTGCCAGTCCGGCTTGCTCGAAGTTGATCTTGCCGTCCTGTGAATGCCGCTTTTCGGAAATGTCGAGGCGGGCCATGATTTTTATGCGGGAAATCAGGGCGTTGCGGAAATTTGCGGGTATGTCCGAATAAAAGGACATGATCCCATCCTTGCGGAACCGCACGCGGGTCGGCCGGTTTTCCTTCATCGATTCGATATGAATGTCAGAAGCGCCCGATGTATGCGCGTCGACGATGATCTTGTTGACCAGCCGTACCAGCGTATTATCGGATTCCGTGACCGCCTCGTTGGCAGCGCTGTCCGTTGTCGACACGTAGTCCGCATCCAGCGCCGAAACCAGTTCGGCAATATTCGCACGCTCGCCTTGCAGGCCGTAAAACTGCTTGATGGTTCCTTCCAGATCTTCTGCTGACGCCATCACCGGATCAACCCGCAATCTGGTCCAGAATGCCATGTCCTTCAGCGCTTCCGCATTGAGCGGGTTTTCCATCGCCACCACGACGCGGGTGTCGGTGCGGTACAGCGGCATCATCATGTACTTGCGCACCAGGTCGGCGCTGATCGCCTTGATCAGGTTCGGATCGAATTGAAATTTCGACAGGGTGACGAACGGGATGCCCAGCTTTTGCGCCAGTACACGCTTGATGGTCGTCTTGTCCACCAGCTCCATTCCGACCAGGATTTCGCCCAGCTGCTTCTTGCGATCCCTGCCTTGCATCATCAATGCGTGCGCAAGCTGCTGCTCCGTGATGATTTTTTCCTTGATCAGCGCGTCGCCAAGCCGGATCGGCGGCAGGCGCTGCTGGTTTTCAAGCGCGGTTTCCACCTGCTGCCGGGTCAGGATCTTTTGCTGGAGCAAATACTCGCCGAGTTTCTGCGCCCGCAGCTTTTCCTGTATTTCCAGGCCGTCGCTGATATTTTCGGGCGTCAGTATTTTTTCGTCGACCAGCAATTTCCCGAGATGGTCGCCGATCTGGTAACTGGTAATTGATTCTGTGGGTATGAACCAGCGCACGACATAGTTCCCGTAACTGGAGATGAACAGGAACAGTCCAAACGGCTGCAGAACAAATCCGATCGTTTCCGACACCAGACTTTCGCCATCCTTGAACTGGACGATACATTTCTGTTTGATCGGCGCTGGAAAAATGTCGGCTTCGGCGCCGGCGCCTGGGAGAGCAAGACGCTTGAGTTCGACCAGATTGGTCAGGCGAAGACTGCGCACGCCCGAAATGCTGATATTGACGTTCGATGTGGCGCGTTCCGGATGGAATTCCAGCATCGCCGCGTCGGGATCGAACCGGATCAGATCTCCGGTCTGCCGGTGTCCGTCTTTCATGATCAGCACGCCTGGCTCACCGTGGGCGAAGGCGGCAGAGGTTTTTGTCACGGCGGCGAAATGCGCCGGTAACGGCCACTCGAAATTAGCGTTCATTGGGCTTCCCGGTGGTATTGAAAATGCACTAACTTCACACGCGCGGGCGGTAATAGATATTCTGTCGCGCGTTGATAATGGCTACTTGCACCGTCTGACGCAATGTCGGCTTTTTGTAAAGTATAGCTGCATTCAGGCGGGAGGAAGACGGGCAGGGCTGCTGCCTGCGCAAAAAAATGCCAGCGAGGTGGCGCGACCTCGCTGGTGGTGAATTCTTCTTAGAGCCTATCCCAGTAGGGCGAGTCAGTTGTGGCGGAGGTGATTTGCGTTCGGAACAAGGCGTGGCGACGCGACATGGCTAGCCATGGCAAGGAGACACAACGCAGTGCCGGACGCAAAGCGCCCCGCCACGACGACTTGACCTACTGGGATAGGCTCTTAAAGCCGGGCCAGGCTGAGCTGAGCGCGTTCGCCTGCCCAGGCTTTGGCCAACAGCTCGTCGGCGGCGGAAGACAGCCTGGTATCACCGCGTTTCCGGTACACCTCGCCCAGTCCGTACAGTGCCCAGCCATTGTTGGGCGCGCGCGCCAGGCTGGTGCGGAAAGCCTGTTCCGCGCCGGCCAGGTCGCCTTTCTGCAGCAGCGCCGCGCCCAGCGATTGCCGCACCGGATAATACCAATAGGGCGGTTCCATGTAGGCCAGCGTATCTTCCACCGCCGCCGCCTTTTCAAAATTGCCAACCGCGGCGGCAGGATCGCCGCTGGCCTGTGCAATGCGGGCGTCAACCACGAGCGCTGCGATCTGGAGCACATCCTGGGCCGGTATCCCGGCGTCGGTCAGGGTGGAAAAATTGCCTGCCTGGCGCAGGCGCCTGATCGCCGCTGCTTCCTTGCGCGCATTGTCGCGTTCACCTTTGGCGGCAAAGGCGACGCCGCGCGCGTAATGCCACATGGCCTCGACATACGGCAGGCCGGCGCCGGGAGCGGGAATGGCCAGCGTCGTATCCGGCGCGCTGAATTGCGCATGCGCGAAGTATGGCGCTACCTTTACCGGCTGGGCGATCGCGAAAGCGCGCGCGGTGTCGTCGGTGACGATCGCGGCAAGCTTGTCGGCGGCTTCGATCACCGTCTTGCCGTCCCCAGCCATCTGCGCCGAGACCAGCGCAAAATGCACGTTGTGCGGATAGTAGCTGAGGGGATAAATGCCGGCGGGGTTCTGGTCCGCGATGTAGGCCTCGTCCACGGCAACGGCGCGCTTGTTGGCTGCCAGCGAATCCTTGTAGCGCCCGACACGATAATAAATATGTGTAGGCATGTGCACCACGTGACCGGCGCCCGGCATCAGCGCGCCCAGCCGTTCCGCATACGGTTCGGCCCGCTTCGGCTCGGTCGATGCTTCGACCGTATGGATGTAGTAGTGAATCGCGCCCGGATGTTCCGGGTTCGCCTTCAGCACACGCTCCAGCGTGGTAACTATCTCGGCGGTCCGGCCCTTGGGCCTGGCGCCGCCGGCTTCCCAGTAATCCCACGGCGTCAGGTCCATCAGCGATTCGGCATACAGCACCGCAATATTCTGGTCATCCGGATATCGCGTGGCGACCTGGCGCATCGCATCGGCGTAGGCGGCATCGAGCGTTGTCCGCTCGATCTTCGGGTCAGCGGAATAGCGGGAGGAGAGCGCCTTGATCATCGCCTGTTCCTTCGGGCTCGCGTTTGCCATCAGGGACACTGCCTTGCGGCTGGCGGTGACCGCGGGCGCGACGGCTTTTTCATCCATCGCCAGATTGATGTTGGGTCCCAACACCAGCGCCTCGCCCCAATAACACATCGCGCATGCCGGATCCAGTGTCTGCGCGGTCCGGAATGCGCGTGCGGCTTCATCGTGGTTGAAGGCAAAAGCCAGGCGCAGTCCCTGGTTGAAATATTGCTGCGCCAGCGGCTTGCTGGTGGTGATCGGTTGGGTCAGTGTGCCGAGGTTGTTCCACAATGGCTGCATGCGTTGCGGCGCCGGCATTTTCTGTTCGCCCTGCGGCAACTGGCCGAACGGTTTCAGTTCGGTTGTTGAGGCCGCAAGCTGGTAGAACACTTTTTTCATGGGGGCATTACCTGTGCCCTTCAGGCAGAGCGGTCCGGAAATGCCAATCAGGGTGGCAGGGTCGATGGCAGGCCGGGGCGGATTCCCCGTGGCATAGGCAGCGCCGGCAATCACGCCAAGGCCGGCAATTGCGGCGCCGAGTTGTTTCACTTTGAACATGTCAATCTCCTTTTCCGATAAGACCGGATATCGAAGTGTGGCATTTGGCAGACCGAATTCAAGTGAAATCAGCGTGTCATCGGAGGGAAATCATTCACCCGCCGAGGAGCCCGTTTCATCGCCGCACTCTGCAGCCCTGATCTACAATGTGCAACCTGCCGTCCAGACGCCGCGCCCGACCATGACCCGTTTACCCGATTCAAAACGCCTGATGTGCGCGACCTGCCTGCGCCCGCAAAAATCCTGCATTTGCCACTGGATCAGGCCGGCGCAGCATACGGTCGAGGTGGTGATCCTGCAGCATCCGCTGGAAGTCACCCATGCGAAAGGCAGTGCCCGCCTGCTGCACCTGAGCCTGCCGCACAGCGTGCTGGTCACCGGAGAAGTGTTCGAGGAAAAGGCCCTGCACGCATTGCTGCATGCGCCGCTTCCACGGTCATGCGGGAAGGGCGGCCGGCAAGCGGTCCTGCTGTATCCGGAGACGCCCGGACAAATGGCGATGGGCCTGGCGGCGCCGCGCGCTCTGGCTGAACCGCTGTTGCGCGATCCGGCAAGTCTGCGCCTGGTGGTGCTCGACGGTACCTGGCGCAAAAGCCGGAAGATGCTCTACCTTAACCCGCTGCTGCAACATCTGCCGCGCCTGGCGCTCGACGGGTCGGCGCCATCACACTACCGGATTCGCAAGGCGCATGCGCCCGGTCAGCTGTCAACGCTGGAAGCCACTTGTCAGGCCTTGATGCAGCTGGAGCGGGACAGCCGGAAATTCCAGCCCCTGCTGGATGCGTTTGATGGCTTTGTGGCGCAGCAATCCGGCTTCAATTGCAGCGGATGAAGTCTTCGAACTGTTCGGCGGTCAGGGGCTGGCTGTACAGATATCCCTGGAAAACATGGCAACCCTGGCGAGCGAGGAAATCGCGCTGCGCGATGGTTTCCACCCCTTCGGCAATGACCAGCAAGCCGAGGCTTTGCCCGAGCGCGACGATGGTGCGGACGATGACCGCGTCGTTGGCGTCGGTCAAGACGTCGCTGACGAACGTGCGATCGATTTTGAGCTGGTCCAGCGGCAGGCGCTTCAGATAGGAAAGCGAGGAATAGCCGGTGCCGAAATCATCCAGCGCAAAGCCGATGCCGCGCGCTTTCAGGGTTGCCATTTTTGCGATGGTTTCTTCCACATTGTCGACCAGCAGGCTCTCGGTGAGCTCCAGCTTGAGCCGCTGCGGATTGATGCCGGTGCGATCGATCACGGCGAGCGCCTGTTCGACAAAGCCGAGGTGGCGGAACTGGCGGGCGCTGACGTTGACGGACAGGTTGAGGTAAGCCGTTTCCGGCTGTGCCGCCCAGCTTGCCAGCTGATCGCACGCGGTCTGCAACACCCATAGGCCCAGGGGCAGAATCAAGCCGGTTTCTTCGGCGAGGCATATGAATTCGTTCGGCGTAACCAGACCACGCGCCGGATGCCGCCAGCGTACCAGCGCTTCGGCGCCGATGACACGATTTTCCTCGTCCAGCTGCGGCTGGTACTCGAGGAAAAATTCCTGCCTTTGCAATCCGCGGCGGAAGTCCGCCTCCAGCGCCACGCGCGCAGTGACCGCAGTCTGCATCTCGGGGTCGAAAAACCGGATCGCATTGCGGCCTTCAGCCTTGGCTTGATACATCGCCAGGTCAGCGCGCTTCAACAATTCATCGACGCTGTTTGACTGGCCGCTGAAAAGGGTGACACCGATGCTGGGGGTGCTGAAGTGGCCGTGTCCGGCAAGCTGGAATGGCTGATTGAAGGTGGTCAGTATTTTTTCGCCGACCGTTTCCGTCTGTGCCGCGGCTTCCTGCGCGTTCTCGCTCAATTCTTCCAGCATCACGACAAATTCATCGCCGCCCAGCCGGGCCACGGTGTCGCTCTCGCGCACGCAGGCGGCAAGCCGGAGGCCGACCTGCTGCAGCAGCAAGTCGCCCTTGTCGTGACCCAGGGTGTCATTCAAGGTCTTGAAGTTATCCAGATCGATGAATAGCAGCGCGCCCATTTTCCGGGTGCGGGCGCTGATTGACATTGCATGTTGCAGGCGTTCCATCAACAGCAGTCGATTAGGCAGCTGGGTCAGCGGATCGTAGAAAGCCAGGTTCTGGATCTTGGCCTGGGCGGCGTTGCGTTGTGTGATGTCGTTGGTGATCGAGAGGATGGAATTGGGCACGCCGTAGACGTCCTTTACCAGCGTCATATGGGCTTCGACCATCATGGCTTCGCCATTTTTTTTCAACTGCGTGACTTCACCGGTCCATTCGCCATGCTCCAGCACCTGGCCGGTGATCTCCTCGACGCCAGGTCCGCTGGTGTCGAACAGATCGTTTATCAGCCTGCCGACCGCTTCTTCCGACGACCAGCCATACAAACGCTCGGCGCCCCTGTTCCAGAACAGGATACGATAATCGAGGCCGCGGACGATGATGGCGTCTCGCACATTGTCCAGCAGCGATGCCTGATCCCGGATGCGGGAGTCGGCTTCCTGCCGCTCCAGTTCCGCGGCGACGCGCGCACCGAAAATCTGCAGCGTGGAGGTGATGAAATCAGACTCCTTGACCGGGTCGCGGAATATCACAAACAGCATGCCGATGGCCTGGCCCGTGGAATTGTCCAGGCGCCGGCCCACATAGCTCTGCGCATCGGGCACCAGCGGAGCTGCCTGCGGGAAGCGTTGACCGAGCTTGTCACGCACAACACAATCGGGGTCGCCATACAGCTCCTGGCAGGGCGAGCCGTCGATCGCGTAGTCGAAATTGTCGGCCGGCGACCCATCGACCACCACGGCAATGGTGCGCGCTTTTGAAGGATAGCCCGGCAACGTGCGCGACACGACGCCTGCCTGCGCGCCTGTCGCCTCCACCATATTGCGCACGAGATGGGTGAAGAATGCGGTGCCGCCGCTCGCGGAAACGCCGGCCGCGACTTTTGCGGTTGCCGCCTGCAGCCGCCGCCGCTCTTCCTGGGCGCGCATGTTGATGATGCCGAAAGCGAGATCGTCGGCCAGTGCCTGCAGCAAGTCCAATTCATCGGAACTGATCTGCGCGTGCCCGGCGGTGAGCAGTGTCAGTACGCCGAGCACATCGTCGCGGTCGCGCAGCGGCAGGCAGACGATGCCACGAAAGCCGCGCTGGCGCGCCGATGCACGCCAGGATTCGGATTCCTCATCGATCGCCAGATCGTCCAGCACGACTGCCCGCCCGGAACGTATCGCGCGCCCCGCCGGCCCGAGTCCGTGAGGCTGGCGGTCGGACCAGGACAGCCGGAGGTGTTTCAGATAACCGGCATTCTCGCCGAAGTGTGCTGCCGGCAGGATCGAACTTTCTTCATCGTGCTGTGCCATCCCCACCCATGCCATGCGGTAGCCGCCGATTTCCACCGCGAGGCGGCAGACATCGGCGAGGAGTTGCTGCTCGTCGGTAGCGCGTATCAGGACTTCGCTGCAACGGCTGCGCATTTGCAATGCGCGGTTGATGCGGATAATCTCCAGCTGCGCGAGCTTGCGTTCGGACAGATCCGCCATGCCGCCAAGCATGCGCACCGGTTTGCCATTGTTGCGAATCACGCGGCCCCGATCCAGCACATACGCATAGGAGCCATCCTTGCGAAGAAAGCGGTATTCATCCGTCCAGGCTTCGCCATCGCCGTCAATGACTGCGTGTATGCCCCGCAGTACCCGTTCCTTGTCCTCGGCATGAATGCGTCTGGTCCATGACTGGCTGTCCGGTTCAATCTCATCGGCTGTAAAACCGAACAGGTTTTGCATGCCCTCGTTCCACCAGATCGTGTCGGACAGCAGGTCCCAGTCCCAGATGGCATCGGCAGTGGCCTTGGCCACATGCTTGAAACGTTCTTCGCTTTCGCGCAGTGCTTGCTGGGCGCGTCTGAAAACCGTAATGTCGAAGATGAAACCTTCGAGCGCGAGCAGTTCTCCCGCTGCGCCGCGCACGGCGTTGCCATGCTCGCGTACCCACTTCGGTTCGCCGGATGCAGTCACGATCCGGTATTTGATCTGGAAGGGGAGGCCGGCGCTGAAGGCTGCCAGCATCTCGTCGCGCACGCGCTTGCGGTCTTCCGGGACTATGATTTCCGCATAGCGGTGCCCCCGGTTTCCGGTTAAATCGCCCGCGTCATAGCCCGTCAGATCGCGGGCCCCCGCGCTGACAAATTCCATGTTCCAGACGCTGTTGTCGACGATACAGCGATACGCCATGCCCGGCAGGTTGCTGAGCAACAGGTTCAGGTTGAATGCTGATTGCGGCGCTTGTTTCGCGCCGGTTGCCTGGTTGGAGGCCGCCGGCTGATCGGCCTGTTTGAATCTATGCATGAAGGAATATTGTTATGTCAGCGCAGTCACGTTGGCTGATCATACACAATATTCCTCGAATTTAATGCCGCACAGAAAGAAACAGGCGTGCTTATCACCTTACTTCAAGTAAATAAATATGTATTACCGTGAGTGATAGACGGCGCTGCTCATATGCACGTCATCCGGCCTCAAACACCAGGCAGGTCGTACTCGCATGCGCATACAGTTTGCCGTCGGCGCCGCGCTGATCAACTTGCCGATCCGGGAGGCGAGGCTGAAGCACCGGATGGCGTAGCTGAAACTCAGCTACTTCTTCGCCGCCTTCGGCACGTACCAGCCTTTTTCAGTGCTGAACGGCGCGCAAATGCCGTTCGCACCCCAATACTCGCGGCCGTCCTCCTTGTTCTTGCCGCCATCGTTGTAAATGTAGTCGCACGCGGTCAGCGCGCCGGTGAAGGTGTCGAGTATCAGCAGCCGCGCCGATTGCTTCGCGCCGGCGTCCGGCGGGTTGGTCAATGGCGCGCTCATCATCTGGTAGCGGCTGACCTGTGCCGCGGGCGCCGGCGCCTGGGCGAAAACGGCCTGGCACAGGCTGAGAAATGCCAGCAATCCGAACATCTTGTTTTTCATGGAATTTTTTCCGAACGGTGATTGAGACAGGCCATTATGAACCGAAGCTGTTACCCGTTTGCGCTTCTCGGATAAAATGCAATGCTACATTTATCCGCCGTCCGTTCCGAAAGGTCATCATGCATTTCCTGTTTTCATTTGCCGCCAACCTTGTTGCCGGCGCCGCGATCGCCGCCACCCCCGCCCCCGCGCCCGAGGTGCTGCCTTCCGGCGTATCCGTCCAGCATCTCAAGGCAGGCACCGGCGCAAGCCCCAAGGCGTCCGACACGGTCACCGTCCATTACCGCGGCACGCTGGAAAACGGCAAGGAATTCGACAGTTCCTACGCGCGCAATGCGCCGGCATCCTTTCCCTTGTCCCGCGTGATTCCCTGCTGGACCGAAGGGGTGCAAAAAATGAAGGTCGGCGGAAAAGCCAAGCTGGTCTGCCCGCCGAAAACCGCTTACGGCGACCGCGGCGCAGGCGTCGCAGTGCCGCCTGGCAGCACGCTGAATTTTGAAGTCGAGCTGCTCTCGATCAAACAATAGAACGTCCGCCTGGACAATGTCCGGCAGGCGGCAAGGTGATGGCATGGCGACAATCGATGAATTTGTAAACAAGCAGAAGGAAGGCGCAAGGTTTGTGATTACCGCGCCGATGCTGCGCCTGAATGCAGAAGAATTCGATACCCTTGCTCGCATCTGGCACGATGACGGCGGACCGGGTTTCAACGTCGTCGGCGTGCCCCACAGAACTGTGGTGGATGGCGAATTCCTGATCACGCGCGTGACCGTGATCAGGACACGATTGTCGACGTCATGAACTAAGGCAATCCGGTTCGCAGCAGCGACGTGAATTCCTCCACTGCCAGTGGCTCGCTGAAATAGTAGCCTTGACCTTCTTCACAATGGTGGTGCTGCAGAAACATGAGCTGTTGTTCGGTTTCGATGCCCTCCGCGATGACACGCTGCTTGAGACAGTTCCCGATATTGATCACGGCGTCAACAATGACGGCCACGTCGGGATCTATGGCGATATCTTTTACAAACGACTTGTCTATTTTCAGCACGTCGACAGGAAACCGCTTCAGGTAACTCAGGCTGGAATAACCCGTCCCGAAATCATCGACTGCCAGATGCACGCCTATCGTTTTAAGCTCTTTCAGCAATGAGATCGTCGAATCGGCATTGTTCATCAACACGCTTTCGGTCAATTCGAGTTCCAGATGACGGGGCGGAAGTCCTGTCTCATTCAGGACGGCGCGAATTTTATCCATAAAATTCCCATGATGGAATTCAATCGCGGAGAGATTGACCGCGACACGATTGAACACCTGGCCATCGTGCAACCATGTCATTGCCTGTTCACATGCTTCTTTCAGCACCCATTCGCCGATCGGCACGATGAGGCCCGACTCTTCGGCGATTGAAATGAAATGCTCAGGGTAGACCAGCCCGCGCTGCGGATGATGCCAGCGTATCAATGCCTCGACACCCGTGATGTTTCCGCTATTCAGGTTAACCTTGGGCTGGTAATGCAGTCTGAATTCCCGCCGCTCGAGCGCGGCGCGCAGGCTACCTTCCATGGTCTGGCGCTCGATGGCAAGGCGGTTCATTTCCTCTATAAAAAACTGGTACTGGTTACGGCCGCTTTTCTTGGCGTGGTACATCGCGGCATCGGCATGCTTGATCAGCATTTCCGCTTCCACGCCATCGGCGGGATAGACACTGATACCGATACTGGTCGTGATGTACAGCGTATGTTCATCCACCTGATACGGTAAGGTGAGCGCATTGATTATCTTTTCGGCGATGCGTGACGCATCTTCGATATGTTCGATTTCCGATACAAGAATCACAAATTCGTCGCCCCCCTGGCGGCTCACTGTGTCCGAGGTTCGCACACATCCCTTCAGACGCTGGCCCACCGCCTGCAGCAGCTTGTCGCCGACGGCGTGACCGAGCGTGTCATTGATGCTTTTGAAATGATCGAGATCGAGAAACAGTATCGCCAGCTTTTTTCTGTTGCGATACGCCAGTGTAATCGCGTGCGCCAGCCGGTCATTCAGCTGGATCCGGTTAGGCAAATTGGTAAGAAAGTCATGATGCGCAAGATGCGACATTTCCAGCTTGGCCATGATCAGGTTTTCATTTACTTCACGCATTTGCGTAACCAGCTTTTCAAGCTCGGTTACCTTTTTTGCCTCGTCGCGCAGTTTGACCAATTCCTGCAGCAGGCCTGCGACTTCCGCAGGGGTGAACACCGATTGGCTTGAATCGCTGGAAGAGACTTCCGGCGCGGCGCTCTCCGAATGTCTTGCGCCGGCCGGGCGTGCCTTGTCATCGCGTTCAGGGCTGGTCTCATCCTGCCGAAAATTGCGCTCCTTGCGGCTCATGCGATGCCCCGCTTAATCAACATCCAGTCCTGCCCTGGCCGGCAAACCCGTGAGCAATCCTTCGTACTGAAACGGTTCCGCTCCGATGGCGATGCCGTCCGTGGTAATTTCAAATAGCCGAAAATCCCTGCTGTGCTGGCTTCCGCGCAATTTGACGACGGCGATCACGGTTTTCAATTGGCCGCCAATTTCGACATAACGTTGAATGACAATCGCGTCCGCGAGGAAGGCACCGCCGTAGGGACTGAAGCGAAATTCGGTAAACCGGTCCTCCAGTTCCGTCGTCATCAGCAAGGTAACGCCCTTGTGTGTCAGCACCTTGATCATCCGGTACAGCGATTCGCGAAAATCCTCGCGAAACTCCGGCGCCAGCGCAAGCTCGAATCCGGACAGCGAGTCGAATACAACCCGCTTGGCTTTGGTCTGATCGATCATTGTCGTCAGATCGTGCAAGGTTTCGTCGGTAGACAGATCAAGCGACTGCATGGTGAGGACCGCCAGTTTTCCAGTACGAATCGAGGTGTCCAGATACAAGGTATGCATTTCACCGGGGCGTTTCTCAAACGTTGCAATCACGCCGGGTTCGCCCTGCCGCGCGCCTTCGGTGAGAAATTCAGTTGCAATCCTGCTCTTGCCGGAGCCGGATGGGCCTACCAGCAACATTGAAAATCCGATCGGCAAGCCACCGCCAAGCATGTTGTCCAGCGCAAGAATGCCCGTTCCAAGCCGATGTTCGGTGACCGGCGCCGGCGTTGTTGACGCGTCATGTTCCGGCGGTTCAGGGGCGGGCAGTACGCGCGGAAATACCTCCACGCCATCCGGGTTGATGCGAAACGTATGCAGGCCTGGCGTCTGCGCCAGGCCGCGAACCTTGACGACTTGAATCTTGCGCACCATCGAGTTGCGCCATACGTTTTGTGTAAACCACAATATGCAGTCCGCGATGGTAAAAATCGGATTTTTGTTTGTTTCTTCCGGCAGATATTCACCGATCAGGAAAGTCGTCGCCTGCCAGCTGGTCGTGAATATCGCGAGTTGCTGTGTAAATCTTTGCAGATTCGGTAATCCATGCGCATCGTTTAACGCAGGTTGAATGACGGATCGGAATGAATCAATGAATATGTAGCGCGGTGTCTGGATTTGCACCTCTTTCACGATGGCCGCCAGGATTTTGTCGAAATCGCCGTCCACCAGATGCGGTCCGAGATTGACGAATTTTATCGACCGGTCAACTTTGTCAAAATCAAAAAATGAAAAATTCTGTTGATAACGCAGCATCTTGAGCGGCGGTTCGCCAAGCGCCGTAAAAAACAGCGCAGGGCGATCGGGTGTCGCCAGCGAAAACATGATTTGCTGGGCGAAAGTTGTTTTGCCGCTTCCGGGCGAGCCGCCGATGATCGTGAACGATAGCTCGGGCAATCCACCGCCGAGAATGGCATCCAGACCGGGAACACCGGTTGCAAGAAGCTTGAGTTGCACTTTGTCGGGCATCACGGAATCTCCGATATCATTTAGTCGAGCCTTTCCTGAGGCAGCGCAGAAAGAAGATAGAGAGTGGTCAAGCGTTCACCGATCAAGATGTCCAGAATCTGGGCGAAGGTGATCATCAGTGCGCTGTTGGCTTCAACGATGTCGGCCGGATGCCGCCGTTCGAAGCTCTGTATCAAGTCCCTGCACACATCTTCCGGATTATGTCGGGTGGATGCTGCAACGAGCCATGGAAAAACCTGTTTGTTGATATCCAGGCTGCGGTGCAGGATCAGGGTGATGCTGGTAGCGCCGATCAGGGGCGTAAATTTGCGGATCACGTATTCCCAGATACGAATCTCGTTCGCCGCCAGCACATCACGATGATCACCGGTTCCGGCGTGCTTCAAGAGGACACTTCGAATAATCTCGTTACGCAGGCGGTCGCTTACTGACATAAGACAAATTCGCTGAAGTTCAGGTTGCGCGAACGGCAGAGGCGTTCGCCAGAAAGATACGCACGCATGATTTCGAATCCACAAAAAAAGCTGGACATGGCTTTAAAGTGAGATTGATCTGTGCCGGGCAATGTCTGGGCGAAAAATTCCATGAACACGCTTCATGCGGACCACTATAGACTTCATTTGCAAAATGAAGTTCAGGACCCTGTATGTCCAGTCGCAAACCGGCGATTTATAGCGGAACAAGATTCCCGATCACATCGGATCTAGGCAAATAGTGCAGTTTTAAAAAATAGACAAAAGGTGACTGCGATCAGATTTGTCATATGAATCACTTCATGTGAAAAAATTCAAGTAAAATTGCCATCAGGAAATTTTTAAATGGTCATCAAGCATGGGAGCGATATGAAGGGGATTGTATTTCGGGAGTTAGTCGACATGATTGAAGAGCGTTTTTCGCCCGCAATCGCCGACAAGATCATTTCTGCATCCTCGCTTGCCACCAATGGCGCCTATACCTCGGTCGGCACTTATGATCACAAGGAAATCGTAGAGCTGGTCGGCCACCTGAGTACAACCACTGGAATTCCTGTGCCAGACCTGCAGCGCACCTTCGGCGAACATCTGCTCAATCGCTTTGCACTGCTTTATCCGGCGCATTTCCGCGGACAGAAATCCACATTCGCTTTTTTGGCCATCCTCGACAACAAGATTCATGTCGAAGTAAAAAAGCTGTATCCGGATGCGGAACTGCCTGTGTTCGAGCACGATTTGGCTGACCCGTGCAAGATGGTTTTTGTGTATCGGTCAAAACGGCCTTTCGCGGATCTGGCCGAGGGGCTGATCCGCGGTTGCATCAAGCATTTTAATGAAGATATCACCCTTAGCCGCCAGGACCTGCCCGCCGACGAGGGAGCGCACACACGATTCATCCTGATTAAAAACTGAGACATGGACACTGCGGACCATCAGTTGGAGGAGCGGCGGCTGGCGCGGGCGATTAGCGCACGCATGCAGGCGGAATCCCTGCTCGAGCAAAAAAGCCTGCAGCTGTACGAACAGGCGCAGGAGCGCGAACAGGCGGTGTTGGCCTTGCGCGAGAGCGAAGAACGTTACCGCTTGCTGGTGGAATTGTCGCCCGATGCGATTCTGATCGAGATCGACGGTTTTATCGTGTTTGCCAATGCGGCGGCGCAAACGCTCTTCTTCGCCACGCGCCCGGAAGACCTGTTTGGCCGGTCACTGGTTTCCCTGATGGCGCCGGCGTCGCGCACGGCGCTCGCCCATATTCTTCAACAAAACGAATCGTCGCCAGCCGTTGAGGACCAGGCCGTGCGGCTGGATGACACCCTGGTGGACGTTGCGGTAACGCGCATCGCGTTCATTTACCGCGGTGAGCCGGCCATCCAGATGATTGCGCGCGACATCTCCGACCGCAAGCGGCTGGAAAAACAACTGCTTTACCAGGCCACGCATGACACGTTGACAGGCCTGGCCAACCGCAATCTGATGCGCGAACGCCTCAACGATGCAATCGTCTATGCCTCCCGCTATGACCAGGCGGTGTGGGTGCTGTTCCTCGACCTCGACCGCTTCAAGTTTTTCAATGACAGTCTGGGTCACAAGGCAGGTGACATGCTGCTCAAGGAAATTGCCGCGCGGCTGCGGGCAGGCACGCGGGAAACCGATACGGTGGCGCGCCTTGGTGGCGATGAGTTTGTCGTGATTCTGCCGGAACGCACGCGCGAGGTGCTGGCGGTCGCCGCGCTGCAGCGGCTGATGGACGCCATCGCGCGCCCCATGCATCTGGATGGAAAGGAAATTTCGGTCACCTGCAGCGTGGGCCTGGCGATCTATCCCACCGATGGCGATGCGCCTGACACGCTGCTGGAGCACGCCGACATTGCGATGTATCGCGCCAAGGATGGCGGGCGCAATAATTTCCAGTTCTTCACCGCCGACATGCATGAGGAAGTGCGCGAACGTATCCTGATTGAGGATGCGCTGCGCACGGCGCTCGAACGGGATGAATTTTTCCTGCATTACCAGCCGCAGGTCAGGGCCGACACACATCAGATCGTCGGCATAGAAACATTGATCCGCTGGCGCCATCCGGAACTGGGGATCGTGGCGCCCAACCGTTTCATCAGCATCGCCGAGGAGACTGGCCTGATCGTGCCGATCGGCGCCTGGGTATTGCGTACCGCCTGCCTGCAGAACAAGGCCTGGCAATCGAACGGCCTCGGACAGCTGCGGATGGCAGTCAACCTCTCCGCGCGCCAGTTCGCGCATGCGGATTTCGTGCAATCGGTGGCGGATATCCTGGCCGAAACCGGACTCGAGCCGCATTGCCTGGAACTTGAACTGACTGAAAGCCTGATCATGAGCGACGTCGATCATGCAATTGAAAAGCTGCATGCACTCAAGGCGCTCGGCATCAAACTGTCGATTGACGATTTCGGCACGGGCTACTCCAGCCTGTCTTATCTGAAGCGTTTTCCCATCGACGTGCTGAAAATTGACCAGGCGTTCGTGCGCGACATTGCAGTCGATCCCGATGATGCGGCGATCGTGCTGTCGATTATCTCGCTTGCGCACAACCTGAATCTGCGCGTGATCGCGGAGGGCGTGGAAACACGGGAGCAGGTGGATTACCTGCGTGCGCACGGCTGTGACGAGATGCAGGGTTACCTGTTCAGCCCGCCTGTCACACGGGAAGAATTCGAACAGATACTGGCTTCGGAGCGGCGCCGGGATTCATGGCACGCGGATACGTCCGCCGGTACCGCCGCAAACTAAGTGCGCACCGCATTAAATTGCGAGTGGGTACTTAGCTGACCTTTATCCATTCATGCGGCGTAGGTGAGCGTATCGGTCAAGCCTGGTGGCATCGGGATGAAGACATCGTGATGCAGGCTCAGTCTGGATTCCCGCTTTCGCGGGAATGACGGTAGTAATTTGTATGACCGTCACTCTTACCACCGTCATTCCCGCGCAAGCGGGAATCCATAACCCGCTCGCACGAGAAGAACGTCCATATCCCTCAAGCTCCACATTATCGATTCGATTTGTCATGCACGCTGAAAGGATAAAGTCGAGTTTAGCTGCCCGCTGCTTATTTGCCGGGGTCTTTCACATCCGGGAATTTGTCGAATTCGACGTTGTACAGTTCGCCGCCCACTTTTTCCACTTTGCGCACATACACGGCCTGCACCACGTCACGGGTCGCGGGATCGATCATGATTGGTCCGCGCGGACTGTTGATCTTCATGCCCTTGAGTGCCGCCATTGCCTTGTCGCCATTGATCTTGCCGTTCAGCTTGCGCGAGACCTCATAGATCGCCGCCATGCCGTCATAGGCCGCGACCGCCATGAAGTTCGGCCGTCCCATGCCTGGATTCGCTTCGGAATAAAATTTCCGGAAGGTCTTGTTCTCCGGCGAATTGTGCGCGGCCGAATAATGGAAGGTGGTGATCAGCCCCAGCGTGCCGTCGCCCATCGCGGGCAGCACATTGTCGTCAGTGAGGTCGCCGGTGGCGATCACCTTGATGCCGGCTTCCGCCAGGCCGCGTTCGCGGTATCCTTTCATGAAGGCGATGCCCTGCTCACCGGCCGGGACAAAAATGAATACCGCTTCCGGTTTGGCATCCCTGATGCGCTGGATGAAGGGCGAGAAATCGGGATTGCGCAGCGGCACCCGGATCGACTCCAGCACCTGGCCCCCGCCGCCGATGAAGTTGGTCTTGAAGGAGGTCTCGGCATCGATCCCGGGGCCGTAGTCGGCAACCAGGGTAACGACGCGCCGGATGCCGTTCCTGACGGCCCAGGTTCCCATCGGCGCCGAGATCTGCGGCAGTGTCATCGACACGCGGGCGATGTACTGCGACTTGGTGGTGATGACCGAGGTCGCCGCATTCATGATGATCATCGGCGTCTTCGCCTGCTCGGCAATCGGCGCGACCGCCAGCGCTTCCGGCGTCAGGCCGAAGCCGGCGAGGAAGTCCACCTTGTCGCGCACCACCAGTTCCTGCGCCAGGCGCCGGGCGACGTCCGGCACCGGCCCGGTCGTGTCGCGGATGATGACTTCCACTTTCTTGCCGGCGACCTTGTCGCCATGCTGTTTCATGTAGGCCTTGATGCCGGCTTCCATTTGACGGCCATAGTCGGCAAAGGGGCCGGAGAAGGGCGCGATCAGCCCGACCTTGATCGTTTCCTGCGCCGACGCGGTCAGCGTTGCGGCGCCCAGCAGGCTCGCTGCCGCGACTGCGCGCAGAATTTTACGGATTTTCATTGTTGTCTCCCTGTGATTGTCAATTGATCGGTTCGTAAGGCAAGCCGACATAATTTTCCGCGATCGTGGTGCGGCCTGCCAGTGAATTTGTGTAGTAATCCAGTTCGGCCTGCTGCATGCGGCGGTTAAACGGATCATCCGAAAATTTGTGCAGCATCGATGTCATCCACCATGAGAAGCGTTCCGCTTTCCAGATGCGCCGCAGGCAGATCTCGGAATATTTTTCCAGCAGATCGGCGCGTCCTTCAAGGTAATTCTTGCGCAGCACATGATAAAGCGTATGGACGTCGCTGGCGGCCAGGTTCAAGCCTTTGGCGCCGGTCGGCGGTACGATTTGCGCGGCATCGCCGACCAGGAACAGGCGGCCGAATTTCATCGGCTCGGCGACAAAGCTGCGCAGTGGCGCGATGCTTTTTTCAATTGACGGTCCGGTCACCAGCTTGCGCGCGGTGGCCTCCGGCAAACGTGCCTTCAGCTCATTCCAGAAGCGCTCATCAGACCATTCATCGATCTTTTCGTCCAGTCCGCATTGCAGATAATAGCGGCTCAGGGTCGCCGATCGCATGCTGCACAGGGCAAAACCGCGTTCATGGCCGGCGTAGATCAGCTCATGCGATACCGGCGGTGTATGCGACAGTATGCCGAGCCAGCCGAACGGATAGACACGTTCGAAAATGCGGATGGCATCCTGCGGCACCGATGCGCGCGACACCCCATGGAAGCCGTCGCAGCCTGCTATGAAATCACACTCCAGTTCGACCGGCTTGCCATCCTTGATGAAGGTGACGCGCGGTTTGCCGGTATCAAAATCATGCGGCTGTACATCGGCCGCCTCATACACCGTCAGGCCGCCGGCCGCCGCGCGCGCATCCATCAGGTCGCGTGTCACTTCGGTCTGGCCATACACCATGACGGTCTTGCCGCCGGCGAGCGATTTCAGGTCGATGCGCTCCTCCCTGCCGTCGAAGGACAATGAAAATCCATCATGCACCTGGCCGTCGCGATCCATGCGTGCGCCGGCGCCGGCTTCCCGCAGCAGTTCGGCGGTGCCCTGTTCGAGCACGCCGGCGCGGATGCGGCCGAGCACGTATTCGGGCGACTTCATTTCGAGGATGACGTTGTCGATGCCTTGCTGATGCAGCAGCTGGCCCAGCAATAATCCGGACGGGCCGGCGCCTATGATTGCGACCTGCGTTTTGATGGAAGTCTCCTGTATGTTTTGTAACCGGACACGGGGCAGGACTTGCATGCCGTCCCGGTGAATGTTCGTATCTTGTGCGGGAAGAGGGCGGTTTGGAAGGGACTTTTTCGATTAAAAATTGTACATTTCGAAGATTCCTGCCTTCTGGTACGATGCCCCTCCAGCATTCGAATGCGAGCGCCTCATGAGTCCGGTCACCGACGTCCCCGTCTATAAGCTTTACGGTGAATTTGAACAGTGGCTGATGCCGGATATGGTGCACTGCGAAACCATCGCCGCACGCAGCGAATTGCACGATTGGCAGATCGATCCGCACCAGCACCACGGCCTGTTCCAGATCCTGTACCTGAAAAGCGGGTCGGCAAAAATTCGGCTCGACGACAGGCACCATGACCTGGGTGCGGACGGCATACTGCTCGTCCCGCAGATGTGCATACACGGATTCAAGTTTTCCCGCGATGCCGATGGCCATGTGATCACGCTCGCTTATCCGCTGCTCGGCAAGATCAGCCATGGCATTGGCGACTGGCTGACCCGTCTGGGAAGCCCGCACATTCATCGCCTCGCCGACGATGACGAAAGCGCCTGCCTGAAAACCGCGTTTCGCGCCCTCGACATCGAGTACAAGGGCAATGCGCCGCATCGGAATCTGTTGATGGAATCCTTGTTGCAGGCAATCCTGATATGGCTCGGCAGGACGGCTTCTCCTGCGGCGCGGGCGCAGACAAAGGGCATCAACCGGGGGGAAGAGCATTTTGCGCATTTCTGCGCCATGATTGAAGAGGACTACGCCAGGCATTTTCCGGTGGCGCATTACGCGCACAGGACAGGCATCACGCCGGCACATCTCAATGTGCTGTGCCGGCAGGCAGTCGGGCAGTCGGCGCTGGCCCTGATTCACGAACGTTTGCTGCTGGAGGCAAAGCGGAAACTGGTGTACACATCGATGACCGTGAGTGTCGTGTCCGACACGCTCGGATTTTCCGATCCGGCCTATTTCACCCGCTTTTTCAAACGACAGATCGGGCTCTCGCCAAAAGATTTCCGCAATCAGGCAAAATCGTTGTATTAGTTTAATATTACTAGTAGGCAATGAATGTAAATGGGTATAAAATTTCCTGTGCTAGTTTCATTTATCCGAAATCGGGTAAAAAGCCGATGATTCTGCTCTCCGCCTGAATGAAAATCCAGGCAATGTCATTAGCGAAAACAGCTTGCAGGCCGGGCACAAATATGCCCGGGAAAGTTGCACACTAACAAGAAAAATCTGTTGAACTTTCCAAATCGGAAGAGGTCTTACCGGCAGGCATTATTTCTGCTGAGTAATATGGCAAATACATGCCTTTTTCGATTTTATAAAAGGTGGTCGTTGGTAGCGGCTCCCTTGATGCTGACAAGCTGAACACCAAAGGCAATTCATGATGAATGTTGACGACATCCGCAATGCACAAATCCTGGTCGTGGACGATTGTGCGGACAATATCGAGTTGCTGGTTGAGATCCTGCGCATGGAAGGTTATGCACGCGTCTCCTCCGTGACGGATTCAAGCAAGGTCTGTGCACTGCACGCGAATAACGACTATGACCTGATTCTGCTCGACATGCACATGCCCGGCATGGATGGATTGCAAGTGATGGAAGGCTTGCGCGTGATTGAAAAAGACGCCTACCTGCCGGTGCTGGCGATCACCGGGGACCAG
Source organism: Pseudomonadota bacterium (assembly GCA_040387375.1). Taxonomy (GTDB): domain Bacteria; phylum Pseudomonadota; class Gammaproteobacteria; order Burkholderiales; family Burkholderiaceae_D; genus JAZKDW01. The sequence goes on along the minus strand of JAZKDW010000029.1, from coordinate 165,605 downwards.
CGCTACAAACATGCGGCGCTGGAAGCCGGCGCTCGCGACTTCGTCACCAAGCCTTATGACCTGATCGAATTCAAGATGCGCATCCAGAACATGCTGGAAGTGCGTCTGTTATACAAAACCGTCGCGGAGCAGAGCCGCCTGCAGAAGGAAATGGCCTTGCACGATCCGTTGACCGGCTTGCCCAACCGGCGCCTGCTGACGGACCGCATCGAAAAGGCAATGCATCACGTTAACCGCAATCACAAAATGATGGCGGTGATGTATATCGACCTCGATGGCTTCAAGGAAATCAACGACCAGCATGGGCACCAGTGCGGCGACGTGCTGCTGAAGATGGTGGCGGAACGCCTGGGCAACGCGGTGCGGCGCGAAGATACGGTGGCGCGCATCGGCGGTGATGAATTCATCGTGCTGCTGTCCGAGATTGCCGGCATTGACTCGATTGTCCAGCCGGCGCAGAAGGTGCTGCATTACATGGGGAGGAGTTTTGACATCAATGGCGCGCCCCTGCGGCTGACGGCCAGCATCGGCATCGCGTTTTATCCTGCCGACGCCGAAGATGCGGACTCATTGATCGCCCGCGCAGACAGTGCGCTGTACGAAGCCAAGCGATCCGGCAAGAACCAGTATCACTGCGCCGATCTTCCGGTCTTGTGTCCGGTTGCGATGTAGCTCACTGGCCGGAGCAAGTGCTCCGGCCCCGCTTTCATCAGATGGAAAAGCGCCCCATGGCGCCGATGGCCAGCGTTACCAATCCCAGCACCAGATTTATCCCGATCAATTTGCGTATCTGTCCGAGTGCCGCACCGCCGGCCACCCATTCGCGCGCGGCGACCGCACGTTTCATGCGTTTGTAAGGCGCGAAAAACACGTGCGCAAAAATCAGCATCATGACGATGCCCAGCACGAACATGGCTGTCACATAGAGCGGCGGCTTGCCGATCAGCGCCATCATGTACATGCCGCTGCCAAGAATCAGGGCTATCGATGCCCATACCCAGCTGAAAAACTTTTCGAATACGCCAGCCCACAGATTCACGCGCGGCTGCGGCTCGAGCCGAGAGGCGGCAACCGGGCGCAGCGTCATGTAGGCGAAAAACATGCCGCCCACCCAGACGGTGAAACCCAGCATGTGAAGGAATTTGGCGATGATCATGGTGTTTGTCCTTTAGGGTGCCGGCAAAGCGGCAACAAATGCGTTTACGTGGAGTGCGGTTATGGCGCCTGCAGCGCCGCGATCCGGTCTTCCAGCGGCGGATGGCTGGAAAACAGCGACGCCAGTCCGCTGCCCGCAATCCCGGACGCCGCCAGGTTCTTCGGCAGGTCGCTTGGAGACAGGCCGCCAAGGCGCTGCAGCGCGGCGATCATCGGCCGTCCCGAGCCCAGAATCTGCGCGGCGCCGCGATCGGCCCTGAACTCGCGCTGACGGGAGAAGTACATCACGATGATGCTGGCCAGGATGCCAAACAGGATGTCGCATACGATGACCGTGATCGTATAGCCGATTCCGGGGCCGGCGCTTTCCGAGCTGCTGCCTCTGCGCAGAAACTGGTCCACAAAGTAGCCGACCACACGCGCGAGGAAAATCACAAATGTGTTCACCACGCCCTGGATCAATGTCAGCGTGACCATGTCGCCATTGGCGATATGGGCCACTTCATGCGCCAGCACCGCCTCCACTTCCTGCTGTGTCATCGATTCCAGCAGGCCGGTCGATACCGCAACCAGCGAGTTGTTTTTTGTCGCGCCGGTGGCGAATGCATTTGGCTCACCCTGGTAGATCGCGACTTCCGGCATGCTGATGCCGGCCTTCTGCGCCTGCGCCGCTACCGTCGCCATCAGCCAGCGTTCGGTGGCGCCGTTGGGTTGTGTGATCACTTGCGCGCCGGTCGACCACTTGGCGATGGTTTTCGACATCAGCAATGAAATGAACGAGCCGCCGAAGCCGATCAGCGCCGCGAAGGCGAGCAGCATGCCGAGGTTCAGGCCGTTGGCGGTCAGGTATTTGTTCACGCCGAGCAGACTTGCCGTGATGCCGAGCACCAGCATGATGGCGAGGTTGGTAGCGAGGAAAAGGATGACTCGTTTCATGATGTCCTTACGTGGTTGAATGAATTATTGTGAAACGCATCTTCGCAAATGCCGGTCACTGTGAGGGCGGCACGGAAGACGATACCCATTTCAAGGGCATGACACATCGTACAGATAAAAGTGTTCTTTAAAAAGCGAAGTCAGCAGAACCGTTACATCGTAAAAACAAGAAATTATCCGGATGTGGATGCGGCACTGGCCAGCGCCGTACAACTCAGCCTGCCCTGACTTCGCGCGCCACTTGCAGCGGATGACGGTCCAGGCCGGGCGAGGAGCCGGCATCGAAGCGCATCAGGTTGCGGATCACTTCCCGTATCCACACGATGCCTTCATCCCGGTGATAACGCTCGTGCCAATACAGCTTGACCGCATAGTCCTGCAATTCGAACGGCAGCGGGAAGGTCTCGATGCGCGATTGGCTTTTGAAAAAATCGGCAAGGTATTCCGGTATCAGGATCAGCAGGCTGGTCCTTTCGGCCAGCACGCCGGCGCTGAGGAAGTTTGGAATTTTCAGCACTACCCGGCGTGTAATCCCCTGGCGCAGGAGTTCCCGGTTGATGATCAGGTGGCCGGTGCCGGATCGGGTGACCTCGGCGTGATCTTCGGTTTCGAACTGCTCCAGCGTCAATCCTTCGCGCACGCGCGGATGGTCGGCGCTTACCGCACACACGTAAGACTGGCGGAACAGGGTCATCTCGTGGAAATATTTTTCCAGCTGCGGCACAAAACCCAGCGCCAGATCGGCGTTGCCGGATTCGAGCAGGGGCGCGGTATCGTCCGATAGCGGGGCGACGTCGATCCGGATCGATGGCGCGACAGTGCGCAGATGGCGCCACAGATTGGGCAGCAGCACGATCTGGCTGATGTCCGACATGCAGATGTTGAAGGTGCGGTTGGAGGTGAGCGGATCGAAGGCCGGGCGCTGTCCAGTCGCCCGGGCCAGCGCATCGAGCGCTTCGGAAATCGGCGTCAGCAAATCATGGCCCATGGCCGTCGGTTCCATGCCGCGCGAGGTGCGCACGAACAGCGGATCGTTGAAGTGCTGGCGCAGACGCGACAGCGCGATGCTGACTGCCGGTTGGCTCAGATTCAGGATTTCCGCGGAGCGGCTGACACTGCGCGTCTTGTAAATCTCGCAAAAAACTTCAAGCCAGCGAACGTCAAGCGAACTCATTGCGACCCATCCTCATACCCCATTATTCAAATTTCGAATGTTCAATATACAGATTACACGATTTACAAAATACAGTGCGGTGATACTGTATCGCCTTGTAATAAAAAACGATGGTGTTTGCGTGAGATTTTCGCTCGCGCCATCTGCAGGATTCCGCTTTTCGTTGGTACACATCGTAGAAGAGGGGAGCTGCCAGTCATGCGGCAGCCGGGAACAAACAACGATTCACGGCAGTTTATTTCATAAAAACCATCAAGGAGTCAACCATGCAGAAACGACCATTCCTCCGCGCCACTGCCCTGGCACTGGCAATCGCCGCGTTGCCGCTATCCAGCGCAATCGCACAGGAAAAAAAATTCAAGATCGGGCTGATCCTGCCGATGACCGGTCCTTTTGCTTCCACCGGGCGCCAGATTGAAAACGGCGTACGCCTGTACATGCAGGAGCAGGGCTCCAAGGTCGCCGGGCATCAAATTGAGCTGATCATCAAGGATGACGGCGGCCTGCCCGACATGTCCAAGAAAATTGCACAGGAAATGGTAGTCAATGACAAGGTGAACGTGATCGCCGGATTCGGCCTGACGCCACTGGCGTTGGCGGCCGCGCCGATTGCGACGCAATCGAAGACGCCGATGGTCATCATGGCCGCCGCCACACAAAGCATCATTGACGCGTCGCCGTACATCATCCGCACCAGCCAGACCCTTCCGCAGGTAACCTCCGGCATCGGCGACTGGGCGGCGAAAACCGGCATCAAGACCGCTGTGAGCCTGGTATTCGATTATGGCCCTGGCTTCGATGCCGAGAGAACCTTCAAGCATCGCTTCACGCTTGGCGGTGGCAAGATCCTCGGTGAGTTGCGTGTACCGCTGCGTAATCCGGATTTTGCGCCATTCCTGCAGAAAGTGCGCGATCTGAAGCCGGATGCGCTGTTTGTCTTTACGCCGGCCGGCCCTGGTGCCGCGCTGGTCAAGCAGTTTGCAGAGCGGGGACTGGACAAGGCCGGGATCAAGCTGATCGGCCACGGCGCCTTCCTGGATGACGATGGCCTGAACGAGATGGGTGATACCGCGATCGGCGTGGTCACGTCCGACGTCTATTCGCCGGCGCATCCGTCGGCGCTGAACAAGAAATTCGTCGCCGGCTTTACCAAGATCGCCAAGGGCGGCCGTCCGAATTTCTTCGGCGTTGCCGCTTACGACGGCGCACGGGTAATTTACGAAGCGCTCAAGACCACCAAGGGTGCGGGCGGCGGCGATGCATTGCTGGCGGCGATGAAAGGCCAGAACTTCGAGAGCCCGCGCGGCCCGGTCCTGATCGATGCCCAGAGCCGTGACATCGTGCAGAACGTGTACATCCGCCGGGCGGAACGCGTCAATGGCGAGATCTACAATGTCGAGTTCGACACCATCAAGGATGTAAAACCCAAGCAATAAGGTTTGCCTGAATCGCTGCGGGATTGATCTGCATGATCGATCCCGCACGCGGATGGAATACGGTTTTACAAGTTTAATTCAACAGGAACAAGCGTCATGACAGTAAACAAGAATCTCCCCATCATCGTGGCCGGCGGCGGCATCGGCGGCCTGTCGGCAGCGGTACTGCTGGCCAAAAAGGGGCGGCGCGTCATCGTGCTGGAAAAAGCGCCCGAGATTGGCGAGATCGGCTATGGCATCCAGATCGGTCCAAACGGTTGCGCAATGCTGCGCCGCATGGGCATTTTCGACACTCTGGAGCCGAGCTGCTTTTATCCGGATGCACTGGTGATGGTGGACGCCATTTCCGCGCAGGAGATTACGCGCATCGACCTCGGCGACAGTTTTCGCGCACGTTACAAGAATCCCTACATGGTGGTGCACCGGCGCGACTTGCAGGCAGCGCTCAAGCAAGCCTGCCTGGAGCATGGCAGCGTGCAGCTGGAGGAAGGCAAGAAGGACGTCGTCCGTTTCGAACAGCTTGATGGCCACGTTGTCGTGCATTGCGCCGACGGCAGCAGCTACGAAGGCGCGGCTCTGGTCGGCGCCGAAGGAAAACATTCACCGACCCGCAGCCAGATCATCGGCGCGCCCCGCTTGCGTCCAACCGGCCATGTGGTCTATCGCGGCCTGGTGCCGACCGAGCAGATCGACGACAAGAAATACCTGAACTCGATGGTGATTTATTGCGGACCCGGCGTGCATCTGGTGCAGTACCGCCTGCGCGGTGGCGCCATGATGAACAATGTGGCAACCTTCGAAAGCGCGGCGTTCAAGCGCGGCGAACAGGATTTCGGAAGTCCGGAAGAACTTGCCGAGTGCTTCGCGCCCTGCGCGCCGGAAATCAAGGACAAGCTGCGGTATTTTGCGCTTGACCGCAAGTGGGCGCTGGACGATGGCGAATCGCTGGAAAACTGGAGCGACGGCAATGTGACGCTGCTCGGCGATGCCGCGCACGCGACGCTGCAATATCTGGCGCAGGGCGCTATCATGGCCATGGAAGACGCGGCCGTGCTGGCGGAAGAAATCGAAATTCATAATGACGACTACCGGAAAGCATTCGTCGCTTATCAGGACCGGCGCCTGAACCGCACGGCGCGTGTTGTGCTCACCGCGCGCTTTTTTGGCGAGGTATGCCATGCAGCGGGGGGCGCGCGCCTGTTGCGCAATGAATTGGCCTCACGCCGATTGCCGGACCAGCCCTGGGAAGCCGACTGGCTGTATCACGGCATTGAACTCGACAAGCATCTTTGAAGCACAGGGCCGGCGCGTACGCGCCGGCACCTGATCATTTTACATTTTTAGCCTATTTCAGGAACCCGTCACATGAAGATTTGCCGCTTTGATAATAACCGTCTGGGCCTCGTAGAAGGCGATACCGTTCGCGATGTAACCGCTGCGCTGGATATCCTGCCTTCCTACACGTATCCGTTGCCGACCTTCGATCCGATGATCGCCAATCTCGACAAGCTGTGCGCGCGGATAAAAGAGATCGCCGCTCAGGCGCCGGTCAAAAAGCTGTCGGAAGTCAAACTGCTGAGCCCGGTCGCCAATCCCGGCAAGATCGTTGCTGCGCCGGTCAACTACAAGAAGCACCTGGAAGAAGCGCGCGGCGACGCCACCATCCATCACAATAACGCGGTCCTCGAAATCGAAAAGATCGGCGTGTTCCTGAAAGCCACCAGTTCAATGGTCGGCGAAAGCGAAGGCGTGGCGCTGGAGCATCCTGACCGCCGCAACGACCATGAGGCCGAAGTTGTGGTCGTGATCGGCAAGAGCGGCCGCAACATCAAGCGCGAGAATGCGATGGAATATGTCGCCGGCTATTGCATTGGCCTCGACATGACCACCCGCGGACCCGAGGAGCGCAGCCTGCGCAAGTCGATCGACACCTACAGTGTGCTCGGCCCGTGGCTGGTAACGGCTGACGAAGTCACCGATCCGTCCAGTCTTGATTTCTGGCTGACCGTCAATGATGAGCCAAGGCAGAAGGCCAACACGCGTGACCTGATCATCGGCATTCCGCAACTGATCGAATTTGCGTCTTCGTTCTACACGCTGCATCCGGGCGACATCATCTTTACCGGCACGCCGGAAGGTGTCGGTCAGGTAAAGGCGGGCGACACGATCATTTGCGAAGTACAGGGCCTCGGACGCCTGCGGGTAGCGGTCCGTTCAAGTCAAAAATAACCAACCACGGAGCCACATCATGTCGGCACAGCCAATCGAACAAAATCGCGACCGCGAAGCGTTTTACAGCAAGATCAACAGCGCCAACTGCACCCCGTTGTGGGAAGTGCTGCACTCGCTGGTAACAGCGAAGCCGAACACGCCCTGCCTGCCTTACCTGTGGAAATGGGACCAGGTCTGGCCTTGGCTGCAGGAAGCCGGCCAGCTGATCACGGCGAAAGAGGCCGAGCGTCGCGTGCTGGTGCTGGAAAACCCGGGCCTGCGCGGACGCACCCGCATCACGCACAGCCTGTACGCCGGTCTGCAACTGATCCTGCCGGGCGAAGTCGCACCGGCGCATCGCCATTCGCAATCGGCGCTGCGTTTCATCCTGCAAGGCAAGGGTGCGTTCACCGCGGTCGACGGCGAAAAAGTCGCGATGAATGTCGGCGACTTCATCATCACGCCGTCATGGACTTTCCATGACCACGGCAATCCGACCCGCGAGCCTATGGTCTGGCTGGATGGCCTGGACCTGCCGATCGTCGAGCTGCTCGATGCGCAGTTCATGGAGAAGGGCGCGGAGGAAACCCAGCACATCGAACGCAACGCCGGCAGCAACCTGGCCCGCTTCGGCAATACCATGAAGCCGGTCGAGTACAAGGCGCGTTCGCAAACCTCGCCGCTGTTCTGGTATCCGTACGACCGCACGCGCGAAGCGCTCGAGACCATGAAGTCGGGCGACGAATGTCATCCGGTCTGGGGCTACAAGCTGCAGTACACCAATCCGGTTACCGGCGGCTGGGCGATCCCGACCATGGGCAGCTTCATGCAGCTGCTGCCGGCTGGCTTCAAGGGCAAGACATACCAGTCTACCGACTCGACCGTGTATGCGGTGGTGGAGGGCACGGGCCGTTGCATCGTCAATGGGGAGACCTTTACCTTCGGTCCGAAGGATGTGTTTGTGGTGCCGTCGTGGATGCCTTATCAGCTGGAGGCGGATGCGGATGCAGTGATGTTCAGCTATTCGGATCGGCCGGTGCAGCAGGCGCTTGACCTGTGGCGGGAAGCGTTTTAGGTGACATTTGTTTGAAGATGTTTGAATTTATGATTATGCCCCTGAAAAGGGGCATTTTTTTTCGCGTTCATTTTGTGGAGGATCTTCCTTCGTTTACCCCAACACGGTTTGCTCTCCGTGGATGCTGTCCGGGTCTCGCCCCGGCGGCGAGTTCTTTTTTGCTTCGCCAAAAAAGGAACCAAAAAAGGCGACCCCTACAAAGCGCCCTGCGGGTTCCCGTGAAACCGGTGGCCTGAGCGGGAAGCGGGCGAAACTCGCTGCGCTCAGACAACGCCCACTTCTTTTTCCGCTCAGACCACCGGTTTCACGGCGCTTCGCCAAAGGGGAATTCAACATCAACATCAACGTCAACTTCAACTTCAACCGCAACTTCAACTTCAACTTCAACTTCAACTTCAACTTCAACCGCTACCACTGCACTTCCAGGATTCGTAGGGTGTAATAAGCGCCAGCGCATTACACCGTTCCCCGTTCGCAATTGCCAACCGTGATCAAATACGAATTAACTCGCTTCACTAATAAGACCCTGCACCAAAAAACAAGGGGTATTGTTTGAGATTCATCAACGGCGCCCTGGCAATGTCATTCCCCCTCTTCGTCGCGCCTCAACGGCGCACGGCTCTGCGCGTTATTGATGTGCACGAACTTGCGCAGCAAGTCAAAAAACTGGTCCCGCTCGGCCGGCGTCAGCGTCGCCATCATGGCATCGCGCAGCCGATGCACCGACGGCACCATCTCCTCGATCAGCGCAGTCCCAGCCGCCGTCAGCCGTAATATCCGCTGACGCCGGTTTGCCGGCGCCACCTCGCGCGTGATGAGTCCCTTGCTTTCCAGCCTGGCGGCAGTGGACGCGGCGGTCGACGTATCGACGGCGACTCTGCCTGCCAGCGCCACCTGGTCTATTCCCGGCTCCGCATGCAAGGTACGCAAAATCGCGTACTGGATCGGCGTCACTTCGGTGCCCATGACATCGTAAAACATCGACACCGAAATCTGCTGCGCGCGCCGAATCAGATGCCCGGGCATGTCATACAAGTCGGCCAGCACGGCTTCTTCCGCCTCGGTGACGGCGGATTTCTTGCGGGCGGATGTGACCATCGGTGGTTTCCTTCAAATTGATAAAGCAGTGCTTGTGCATGATACCGTAACCTGTGTATCATTCAGCACACTGAATGTTAATTGCCGTAAAGAACGCCCGGCCAGACTGACGGAGAAAATCATGTTTCCAATGAACCAGTGGTATATCGCAGCCTTCTCCTGGGAGCTGACCGACAAGCCGCTCGGCCGCACGCTTTTGAATCGCCCGGTCGTAATGTTTCGCGCCGGCGATGGCCAGGCCGCGGCGCTGGAAGACCGCTGCTGTCACCGTGCCTTGCCCTTGTCCTGCGGCACCCTGGACAAGGGTGGCCTGCGTTGCGGTTATCACGGCCTGCTGTACAACGCGGCCGGCAAGTGCATCGAGATTCCCGGGCAAGTCAACATTCCGCAGAAGGCCTGCGTCACGTCGTACCCGGTACAGGAGCGCGACCAGATCGTGTGGATGTGGTTCGGCGCCGAAGCCGATTCACAGCCGGATTGCGAGGCCCCGGCGTACCAGTGGCATGACGATCCGCGTTATGAATTCAGCGGCGATGTCTATCACTACAATGCGCCGTTCGAGCTGGTGCACGACAACCTGCTCGATCTCAGCCACCTCGGGTATGTGCACCTGCACACCATCGGCGGCAATCCGGTCATGCACATGGGCGCAAAAACCACGACCGATCAGATCGGCGATGTGGTGCGTGTCGTGCGCCATATGCCGGACTCGCCGGCGCCTGCGACCTACGCGCAGGCATGGCCCTTCAAGGGCAGCATCGATCGCTGGCAGGAAATTGAATTCCATGTCACGCATACCCGCATCTGGACCGGCGCCGTCGACGCCAATACCGAATCGATGGAAGATCCCGGGCGTGGCGGATTTCATATGCGAGGCCTGCACGGCGTGACGCCCGAAACCGAAAATTCAACCCACTATTTCTGGACTGTCTGCAGCAACAGCCCGGCGGACCGGCCATCGATCAAGGACCTGGTGTATCAGCAGGTTGCGGCTACCTTCGAAGAGGACCGGCTGGTGATCGAGGCGCAGTTCAGCAACATGCAGCGCTTTCCCGATCGGCCGATGATTTCGATCCATGTCGACAATGGACCGAACCGCGCACGGCGCGTGTTAGACAAACTTTCCGCATCAAAAGCAGACCCGTCAGCGCCTTGCTGATTCAACATCAATAAAACGGAGACAGTATGAAAAAACGTCAATTTCTACAGTGTGCGATCGCGGGCGTTTGCCTCGCCGGCATGTCGATGCCAGCGGCGTGGGCACAATCGGATTCGATCAAGATCGGCCTTGTGCTGCCGATGACCGGACCGTTCGCGTCCACCGGCAAGCAGATCAGCGCCGCCGTCAAGCTGTTCGTCGCGCAGAACGGCGACAAGGTCGCTGGCAAGAAAGTGGAAGTGGTGTTGAAGGACGATGGCGGCGTCCCTGATAACACACGCCGCATCGCGCAGGAACTGGTGGTGAATGACAAGGTTGCCGTGCTGGCCGGCTTTGGCCTGACGCCGCTGGCATTTGCCACCGCGCCGCTGGCAACGCAAAGCAAGACGCCAATGGTGGTGATGGCCGCCGCGACATCGAGCATCACGGAAGCGTCGCCGTTCATCATCAGGACCAGCTACACGCTGCCGCAAACGACGCTGGCGATGGCGGATTGGGCAACCAAGAACAAGATCACGAAAGTCGTGACCCTGGTGTCGGATTACGGTCCCGGCGCCGATGCGGAGAAAAGTTTCAAGAAGCGTTTCATTGGCAACGGCGGCCAAGTGATGGCCGAATTGCGGGTGCCGCTTGCCAATCCGGACTTCGCGCCATTCCTGCAGAAGGTGCGCGACCTGTCGCCTGAAGCCCTGTTCGTGTTCGTTCCTTCCGGCGCCGGCTCGGCGTTGATGAAGCAGTTCGCCGAGCGTGGCCTGGACAAGGCGGGAATCAGGATCATCGGCGACGGCGGCGTTACCGAAGATGACATCCTCGAAGGCATTGGCGACACGGCGCTTGGCGTGGTGACTGCATTCCATTATTCGTCGGCGCGCAATACGCCGACCAACAAGAAGTTTGTCGACGCTTACAAGAAGGCCAACAATGGCGCGCGTCCGAACTTCATGGCGGTCGGCGGTTACGACGGCATGCATGTGATTTACGATGCGCTGAAAAAGACCAATGGCGCACGTGGCGAGACTCTGCTCAATGCAATGAAGGGCCAGGTATTCGAAAGCCCGCGCGGACCGATCCTGATCGACATGCAGACGCGCGATATCGTGCAGAATATTTATATCCACAAGGTGGAGAAGGTCGGCGGCGAGTTGTATAACGTCGAGATCGACAAGCTGACCGGGGTCAAGGATCCGGGCAAGCAAAAGTAAGAAAATTGCAGCCGTTTTAATCAGGCCCGCGAGACAATAGTTTCGCGGGCCTTTTTTCATACCTTATAATCCAGACACAATTACAAGGAATTGCGGTCACCCGATGCACGAACCCGGCACCTTCCCGTTCCTGAAGGAAATCATCCTCTTTCTGGCCCTGTCCGGTGTGCTGATTCCGCTGCTGGCACGGCTGCGCATCAATCCGGTGCTGGGTTTCCTGGCGGTCGGCGCATTACTCGGCCCTTACGGTCTTGCCAGTCTGGCCGACACCACGCCGTGGCTGTCGTGGCTGACCTTTTCGCGCCCGAAGGAAGTGGAAACCCTGGCCGAACTCGGCGTCATTTTCCTGATGTTCATGATCGGTCTCGAGATGTCAGTCACGCGCCTGTGGTCGATGCGCAGCCTGGTGTTCGGCCTTGGCGGCCTGCAGGTCGGACTGTCGGCGGCGGTGATCGGCGCGCTGGCATGGCGCTTCGGCAACGGTATCGAAGCCTCGGTGATCCTTGGGGTGGTGCTCGCCTTTTCGTCGACCGCGATCGTGATGCAGCTGCTGATACAGCGCCACGAACTCGGCACGCGGCTCGGCCAGTCCTGCTTCGCCATCCTGCTGTTCCAGGACCTCGCGGTAGTGCCGCTGCTGGTGCTGATCAGCCTTCTTGGCGCCGACAATGGCGGCAGCTTCGGCAGCCTGCTTGGCCTGGCCTTGCTGAAGGGTGTGCTGACGGTGGCGGCGATCTATTTCATCGGCCAGCGTGTGGTGCGGCCATTGTTCCGCCAGATCGTCGCCAACAGGCAGCCCGAAACCTTTACCGCACTGACGCTGCTGACCATCCTTGGTGTTGCCGCGCTGACCTGGGCGGCGGGGCTCTCGATGGCGCTGGGCGCGCTGCTTGCCGGACTGATCATCGCCGAAACCGAATTCCGTCACGAAGTCGAAGTCACGATCGAGCCGTTCAAGGGTTTGCTGATGGGCCTGTTTTTCCTGTCGGTGGGCATGGGCATCGACCTGAGCGCGGTGCTGCGTCAACCCTTGTGGCTGCCGCTGTCGGTCATCGGCCTGCTTCTGGTAAAAAGCGCGATCACCGCGGGACTGCTGCGCTGGTTCGGATTATCCTGGGGGCGTTCCGCCGAAGGCGGGCTGCTGCTGGGGCAGGGTGGGGAATTTGCCTTCATCGTCATCGGCCTGGCGCTGAACTTCAAGCTGCTGGAACGTGAGGCCGGCCATTTCATGCTGCTCGTGGTTGGCTTGTCGATGCTCGCCGCACCTGTCGTTGCACGCCTCGGACAGGCGCTTGGCGATACGCTCGACCGCCGTCTTGTCCCGGCTGAAACCACGACCGATGCCGACATCGGCGAGTTGAGCGGCCATGTCATCATTGCGGGCTACGGCCGGGTGGGCCAGATGGTGGGGCAGATTTTGGCGGAACAGGGCGTCAGCTACGTTGCAGTCGAACATGACGCCAGGCTGATCGCCCGCCATCGCGATGCCGGCGTGCCGCTGGTATTCGGCGATGCCAGCCGGCCTGAACTGCTGGGAAAACTGCAACTGTCACGCGCGCAAGCGGTGGTGCTGACCATGGATCATAGCGCCGCCGCGGTGCATGCGGCGCAAGGCATCCATCGCATCATGCCGATGATGTGCATCATGGCCCGCGCCCGCGACGAGAAGCACGCGCTGCTGCTGCGCAAGGCGGGTGCTTCAGTGGTGGTGCCCGAGACGCTGGAGTCCAGCCTGACGCTGGCCGGTTCGGTTCTTGAAACCCTGGGCATGCCGCCGGATGCGGCCGCGCGCCTGCTGGACAAGGAACGCGAGCGCCGCATTGTTGCGATGCGCGAGAAATAGCGCTACGAGATTGCCGCGACCGGTCCCGGCGTGCACGCCAATGGAGGAAACGACGGCTGCGGCTCCTGGCGGCGATCGATGAACAGGCTGTTGCCGCTGATTTTCTTGGCCTGCTTCTTGGCTTCCGCTGCCGCGGTCGCTATCTGATGGTGCGAACAATATTGCCCCGGCCCGACCTTCACGACGCCGAGTGACATACTGACCAATGGGTAGAATATCTTTCTTCCGCGCCGGTCCTCGCTGACATAACCGCCGCGTTCACAATCGATGGCGCTGTAGCGTTCCGGGATCGCGGCGCCGAAGGCCGTCAGAATTTCTTCGCAACGTGCTTCCCAGTCCTCGCTCTGGAACAACAGTATGAAGTCGTCGCCACCGATGTGGCCGACAAAGTCCAGCGCAGGATCGCAGTGCGTGGAAAGAATCCTGCCGGTCAGCTGGATCACATCGTCACCCTTGCGATAGCCGTAGACATCGTTGAACGGCTTGAAATGGTCAAGGTCGACGTAACATGCACGGAAACAGACGCTATTGCGTAACAGGTGGTCGATGTGCTCATTGATCGGCACATTGCCCGGCAGGAGTGTCAGCGGGTTGGCATAACTGGCGGCGCTGATCTGCATCTGGGTAATCTCGCGCATCAGGTCGTGGCCCGTGCCCATGCCCAGATATTGCCCATGATCGGTAATGATGAAACCGTTGAACAGGTGATGGCGGTCTGCTTCCACGATTGTCTTGCTCAGCTCCTGCAGGCTGGTGTCCTTGTCCGTGATCATTGGCATGGAATCCATGAACAGCGTGCAGGATTTTTTGCCGTGCAACTCACGCAGGTAAGGGCGCGCGAAGCGGTCGATCAGGTTGGCGCGGGTAATCAGCCCAAGGGGCGTGCCCTTTTCCACCACCGGAATGATTTGCAAATCGGGATCGTTGACGAAGATGTTGTAAACCTGATTGTTGCGCATCTCCGGCGTGACGGTCGGGACAACACGCAACAGTTTCAATGCGGTCGGGGCATTTTTTTCAAACCGGTTTTTTTGCTGGAGCAAGGCGGCGCCGTGCAGGCTGAGCGACTTGTTTACTTCGGCTGAAAGTGTTGTCGCCGGCGTCGCATGCGGGCGGGCGATGTGATAACCCTGGCCATAGGCAATGCCCAGGTCGCGGATCAGCACCAGTTCGGTCTGTGTCTCGATGCCTTCGGCAATCACCACCGTGCCGGATTTTTCGGCAATCTCCTGGATCGAGCGGACGAATTGCAGCTTGACCGGATCGAGGTTGATGCCCTGGATGAAATGCATGTCGATCTTGACGTATTCCGGACGCAGTTCCGACCACAGGCGCAAGCTGGAAAAACCCTCGCCAAGATCGTCGATCGCGATCTGGAATCCCATGTCACGGTAGTGCATCACCGCATTGCGCAACAGTTCGTAATCGTAGGTCGGCTGGCTTTCGGTCAGTTCTATGATGACCCGTTCCGCGCTGATGCCGATGCGTTGGATATAGTCCAGGGTTTCGCCGTGGGCCGCGTCCGGTTGCATCAGCGCTTCCGGGCTGACATTGAGAAAAAGCTTGCCGGGCAAGTTCAGTTCCGCAAAACGTTCCAGCACGATCAGCCGGCACAAGTGCTCCACCTCGACACTCAGATTGTTGGCTTTTGCTACCTTGAACAGGTTCATCGGCGAATGTAACGGACTGTCGGACGGGCCGCGAATCAGGCCCTCATAACCGATGATCTCGCCATTCTGCATGCCTATGACCGGCTGAAACAACGCATTCAGTTGACGCTTCGCGAGGATTTCTTTCAGACGCACCAGTAACATGATGTTTTTCCTTCCTGAACGGATAACCTGGCGGGTGCGTTGAACATGGACGGCTAGGGAGGGATCCGAGGCTGCCCGGTGCGTGGTTGTTTGCGGGTCGTGATTATTCTGTATGACGTCATCTATCGAATGCATGAACTGAAATCAATGACCGTGTTAAATGAGTGGAGGAAGCAATCCGGACATTCATGCGATGAACCATGGAATCGATAATTTGTCCGGCGTGGAAGCAAGAGTTTCACGACAGAGGAATTATGGTCGGTGATTGTGACAAGTTGATGAATCGCGATGCCGGTAGCCTGCCTTCAGCCGCCCGTGCCCAGCGCCGCCGCCGCCTCGCCACTCAGGCTCGACGCCAGCAGCCGCACCGGCGCCGCCAGTCCCACGGTATCCCGCAGGCAAAGCAGCAGGCTGCGTTTGGCCCACTCATCCTCCAGCTTCACCCGCTTGAGCCCCAGCGAGCGCATGTGCGGCTGCGCGGCGATACGTGGCAGGATGCCGATCCCCAGGCCCGCCATCACCATCCTGCACACCGCATCGAAGCTGCGCACCTGGATGCGCAGCTTCAGCGGCTTCTGCAATTTGCTGCTTGCCGCATGCACGCGTTCCGCCAGCGAGGTCGATTGCGCCAGGCTCACGAAATCATAGTCGAGCGCATCCGACAGCGAGATGCTCGATCGCCGTGCCAGCGCATGGTCCTTCGGCACGATCAGCACCAGCTCGTCCCTGCGATACTCGAACACCGCCATCCCTTCCGCCGGCGTGCGGTCGGCGAAGATGCCGATGTCGGCGCGATTCTCGCGTACCGCAGCCACGATGTCGCCGCTGTTCTGTTCCTCGAGGTCGATGCGGATGCCCGGATGGGACTGCATGAAGCGCATCAGGTCGTCCGGCAGGAACTGGGTGACGGCCGAGGTGTTGGCCCAGATGCGCACCTGGCCGCGGCTGCCGGCCGCGTAGTCGGACATGGCGCCCGACATGCGTTCGACGTTTCGAATGATTTCCAGCGCGTGCTGGAAAAAAGTATTGCCGGCCTCGGTCAGCTTCACGCCGTTGGAATGACGATAGAGCAGGATCGTGCCGAGATGGGATTCCAGATCCGAAATGCGCTTGCTCGCCGCCGCCACCGCCAGGCTGGATTGATGCGCGCCTCGCGTGATGCTGCCGCTGCGCGCAACCGCTACGAACAGGCCGAGCGTGACCAGATCGAAGCGCGCGAAATTCACTGGCTCATCCTTGCTCTTGTCATGCGGTTCGACATCAGAACGCCCAGTCCTCTTCGCGCCGCCGCTGTTCTTCAAACGCCTTGATCTTGTCCGCATGCTGCAGCGTCAGGCCAATGTCGTCGAGGCCATTCAACAAGCGATGCTTGCGGAATGCATCGATGTCGAAGCGGATCACGCGGCTGTCGTCCGGCCATGACAGTGTCTGCGCCTCGAGATCGGCCTTCAGCCGGAAGCCAGGGCTTGCCGCAGTGACGGCAAACAGCTCGTCGACTTCGGCCTGCGGCAGAACCACAGGCAGCAGTCCATTCTTGAAACAGTTATTGAAAAATATCTCGGCGAACGAGCTCGAAATGATCACACGAAAGCCGTAGTCGGCCAGCGCCCAGGGCGCATGTTCGCGCGAACTGCCGCAACCGAAATTGTCCCGCGCCAGCAGGATGCTGGCGTGCGCATAGCGCGGTGCATTCATCACGAAATCCGGGTTGCGCGGCCGGTTCGTGCAATCCTGGTCCGCCTCGCCGATGTCAAGATAACGCCAGGCATCGAACAGGTAAGGGCCGAAGCCGGTGCGCCGGATCGACTTCAGGAACTGCTTCGGGAAGATCGCATCGGTGTCGACGTTGGCCCGGTCCAGCGGCATCACGATGCCGGTGTGCTGTGTGAATTTTTCCATTAGCGCCACTCCCTGACGTCGACAAAATGACCCATGATTGCCGCCGCGGCCGCCATCTCCGGGTTGACCAGGTGCGTGCGGCCGCCCGGTCCCTGGCGGCCCTCGAAATTGCGGTTGGACGTCGATGCGGATCGTTGGCCGGGCTCGAGCTGGTCGGCATTCATGCCCAGGCACATCGAGCAGCCTGGCTCGCGCCATTCGAATCCGGCATCAATGAAAATCCGGTCCAGGCCTTCCGCTTCCGCCTGCCGCTTGACCAGTCCCGAGCCCGGCACGACCAGCGCCAGCTTGACATTGGACGCCACCTTTCGGCCGTCGACTATCGCCGCTGCGGCACGCAAATCCTCTATGCGCGAATTGGTGCAGGAGCCAATGAACACCGTGTCGACATGAATGTCGGTGATCGGAGTCGCCGGCTGCAGCCCCATGTAGGCCAGTGCACGCTCGATGCTGTCGCGCCGGCCCGGGTCTTTCTCATCGCGCGGATCTGGCACGCGGCCATCGATCGTGGTGACCATTTCTGGCGAGGTGCCCCAGGTCACCTGCGGCGTGATCTTGCTGACGTCGATACGCAGCACACGATCGAACACGGCGCCGTCATCGCTCTTCAGCGTGCGCCAGTAAGCCAGTGCGCGTTCCCACTTGTCGCCCTGCGGCGCCAGCGGCCGGCCTTTCAGATAGGCGATGGTCTTGTCGTCCACCGCGACCATGCCGCAGCGCGCGCCGGCCTCGACAGTCATATTGCAAAGCGTCATGCGGCCTTCCATCGACAGCGCGGTCACGGCATCGCCCGCATACTCGATCGCGTAACCGGTGCCGCCGGCGGTGCCGATCTGGCCGATCATCGCCAGCGCCATGTCCTTGGCGCCGACGCCGCGCCCCAGCTTGCCTTCGAAGCGGACCAGCAGGTTTTTCGATTTCCGGGTCAGCAGGCACTGTGTTGCCAGCACATGTTCGACTTCCGACGTGCCAATGCCGAAGGCGATGCAGGCGAACGCGCCATGCGTGCTGGTGTGGCTGTCGCCGCAGACCACCGTCAGGCCCGGCAAGGTAACACCTTGCTCCGGTCCGATCACATGGACGATGCCCTGGCGCTCGTCGGTCATCGGTATTTCGGTAATGCCGTGCTCGTTGCAGTTGCGGCTCAGGGTCTCGACCTGCAGGCGCGAAATCGGATCGGCGATTGCCACCGAGCGGTCGGTGGTGGGGACGTTGTGATCGGCCACTGCGAGATTGGAGGCGATGCGCCACACCTTGCGGCTGGACGTGCGCAGGCCTTCGAATGCCTGCGGGCTCATCACTTCGTTGAGCAGATGGCGGTCGATGTAAAGCAGCGTGGTGCCGTCGCTCTCGACATGCACCGCATGTTTTTCCCAAATCTTGTCGTACAGTGTTTTTGTCATGAGATCTCTGATCGCTTATGCAGGGAATTTTTCAGCCAGCCAGTCAGGCGGCGAATAACGGCGCAAGCGCGGTCCCGCTTCCGCCAGTTGACTCAACACCGTGCGGTCCACCAGCGCCGACATGGTGCGCACCAGGCCGAGCAGCCGTTCAACATCGATGCCGGTGTCGTAACCCATCGATTCGAACATGTGCGCCACTTCCTCCGAGCTGACATTGCCGCTGGCGCCGGGTGCGAACGGACAGCCGCCGAGGCCGCCGGAAGCCGCGTCGAAGCGGTCAATCCCGGACTGAGAGGCAGCCAGCGCGTTAGCCAGGCCCATGCCGCGCGTATTGTGCAGGTGGATCGTGAGTGGAATCGAAACGGCCTTCTGCAGATCATCACACAGCTTGCCGACCTGGCCGGGATGCGCCATGCCGGTGGTGTCGCAGACGGTGATGCCGGCCGCGCCTGAATCCGCAAATACTTTCGCGAAGTCCAGTACTTCCCGAGCATCGATCTCGCCATCGAACGGGCAGCCGAACGCGGTGGACAGCGAGACGTTGCAGGCCAGGCCGATGCGGGTCGCTTCGCGCAGCACCTCCAGCAGCACTGCCTGCGATTGCGCGCGTGTCATGCGCAGGTTGGCGCGGTTGTGGGTTTCGCTGATCGACATGACCAGGTTGATTTCATCCGGCTTGCCGTCGACCGCACGCTCCATGCCGCGCAGGTTGGGCACCAGCGCGGTGTATTTCACGCCCGGCACACGGCGGATCTGCGCCATCACGGCTTCGGCATCGGCGAGGGCGGGAATCGCCTTCGGAGAAGTGTACGAGGTCACTTCAATGCGGGCAAAGCCGCAGTCCGATAACGCGTCGATGAAGGCGATCTTGCTTTCAGTCGGCACGAAGGCGCGCTCCATCTGCAAGCCGTCACGCGGAGAGACGTCGTTGATTTCGATTCTGCGGGTCATGCGATGATTCCTTTTTCTTTCAGTGCCGCGATCTCGGCGTCGCTCAGGCCAGCGTTGGCGAGCACCTGTTGTGTGTGTTCGCCCAGCATCGGCGCGCGCGAATGGATGGCGCCGGGGTTGCCGGACAGCTTGGGCATGATGCCCGGCACCTCGACGGCAAATCCGTCTTCGGTACGCACCGTCTCGATCACGCCGCGTGCACGATAATGCGGATCCTCGGCGATATCTTTCGCCGTATAGATGCGGCCGGACGGCACCGATGCGCTCTTCAGCTGTTCAAGCGCATCATCGATGGTGGTGCTGCTGGTCCAGGCTTCAATCGCGGCATCAAGTTCGGCGTCGCGTTTGGTGCGGCCCGCGTTTTGCGCCAGCGTCGGATCTTCGCCGAGGTCGGGGCGGCCGATGACAGCCATCAGGCGCTTGAAGATGGAATCGCCGTTGCCGGCGATGAGCACATATTCGCCATCACCGCAGCGGTAGGCATTGGACGGCGTGATGCCGGGCAGGGCGCCGCCGGCCGCCTTGCGCGACACGCCGAATGCCGAATACTCGGGCAACAGGCTCTCGGTCAGGTTGAATACCGACTCGTACAGCGCGACGTCGATCATCTGTCCGGTGCCGCCGCGCGCATCGCGTTCGTACAGCGCCAGCAGCACACCCATCGCGCCATGCAGGCCGGCGATGGTATCGCCCAGCGAGACGCCGGCGCGGACCGGCACGCGGCCCGGTTCGCCGGTCAGATGGCGCAGCCCGCCCATTGCTTCGGCAACGGCCGCAAAGCCGGGCTCGTCGCGTTTCGGGCCATCCTGTCCATAACCTGACACGCGCAGCATGATCAGGCGCGGATTGGCGGCGTGCAGCTGTTCCCAGCCGAGGCCCCATTTTTCCATCGTGCCGGGGCGGAAATTCTCGATCAGCACATCGGCCGATTGCGCCAGCCGCGCCACCAGTTGTTGTCCTTCCTTGCTGCGCAGGTCGATGCAGATTGACTGCTTGTTGCGCGACTGCGCCTGCCACCAGACCGAGGTGCCGTTGTGCAGCAGGCGCCACTTGCGCAGCGGGTCGCCATCGCCGGGCGTTTCCACCTTGATGATTTCGGCGCCGAAATCAGCCAGCGATTTGGAGGCGAACGGTCCGGCGATAAGCTGTCCCAGTTCGAGTACGCGTATGCCGGCAAGTATTTGAGTATTCATGGAAATCCTGAGTGTATGGCGGGATGGTATCGCTGTAGTGTGCAATAAAATGCCTGATTCCTGAAACCCTTATTCAGCAAGCTGGGCTTCGTGAAACGCGAACACCGGGCACGGTCAGAGCGCCGCCTGGTGCCGTAATTCATTCCACCATTCGGAGCGCAGAGTGCCGCGCAGTATCTTCCCGCGTTCGTTTTGCGGCAGCTGCGCGACGACAAAAGCGCGCGCCGGCACTTTTTCGCGCGCAAGTTGTCTTGCGCAGTGCGCCAGCAGTTCGGATTCATCAGGCGTGCCGGTGATTTTCGGGACGATGAAGCAGACCGGCACAGCGCCGTAGATCGGGTCCGGGACGCCGACCACCACCGCTTCCAGCACACCCGGATGCGCGAGCAGGACCTCGCTGATTTCCTGCCCTGAAATCTTCACGCCACCGCGAATGATCAGATCATCGATGCGGCCAGTGATCCGGACGTAGCCTTCGCCATCCGCGATCGCGAGGTCGTGCGTTTTCAATGGTGTGCCGCGGATCGGCGTGATACTGCCGTCATGCTGCAGCAATCCGACTGCCAGCTTGGCGCCGCTGACCACAACTTCGCCTTCCTCGCCCTCATTGCAGGGCATTCCGGCCTGATCGACGATCCGGAAACGGATATTGTCAACCGGACGCCCGACCGTTCCCAGCTTTCTGGCGCCATGCCGATTGCCGCATATCCAGCCGGCTTCCGAGGTCCCGTACAGGTTGTACAACTGTACACCATACGTCTGCTCGAAGCGGGTCCACTGTGTGGTCGACAGCGGCGCGCTGCTGCAGGTTATGGCGCGCAGCGAAACGAGCCGCGCGGCGGCGCCGGCGGCCGGTTCCTGCATCAGGATATTGATCACGGTCGGCACGCCGACACTGACGGTGATGCGGTAGCTGTCGATCCAGTCGAGCAGGCGGCTGCGGGAAAAACGCCGTGCCAGATGTAGCGTGAGTCCGGTCTGCAGGAACGGCAGCAGGCTGAGTATCTGCGCCGAATACCAGTTTAACGACCGGAATTCAAGCATGCGGTCATGCTGGTCCAGCCCGAGCAGATCGACGCTGGTGCAGCCGTTATGCCAGAGCGCGGCATGGTCGTAGACGACAATCTTCGGGCTGCCGGTGGTACCCGAGGTGCAGGCCAGGGAAGCAATGTCGTGCGCTGCCGCCGGCGCCAGTTCGTGCAGGCGATCCTGGCTGGCCTGCGCGCCGAAGGAGAGCATGCCATCGCGAGCGTGGCAGTGCGCTGTCCACGCGCCGAAACGCACGACGGGAGCGCCGGTTTTTCCGGCCAGGGCGGACGGTTCGAGGTGTTCGCTGCAGATCACCAGCGCGGGCCGGATCGCGTTGACGGTGGCATCGGCGGCCGCGCCGATGAACTTCAGGTCGAGCGGGCAGACTACCGCCGCCAGCCGCCAGATGGCCAGCCACAGCACGATTTTTTCGATGCTGTCCTCGGCCAGCAGAATGACGCGCGAGCCTTTGCTTATGCCGAGATCGCAGAGCTGGATGCCAATGCTGTCGACTGCCGCCGCCAGCTGGCCGAAACTGATGCGCCGGTCCTGTTCGACGTCGACCAGCGCAGTCCGGTCAGGATCGCGCATGCGGTATTCATCAAGCAGCGAGCCGAGCGGGCGGTAGGCCGGCGCCAGATCAAATGCCGGATCTTCATGACTCAGGACGTTATGCATTGTGCAACGATCGACATGTGTCGTGGTCAGGGTCTCATTAATAATTGGGGCCCGGCCGAGGCCGGGTCTGGCCGATTATAACGCACGGTTTTCATTGGCAATTGCAGCGCCCGGTTGCGCCCCGGCAGGCGTTTTCTGGCGCAGCCGTAGTAACGCCCATTCCCGGAATGCCTGCACTTTATCCAGCTTGACCTTGTCGGTCGGCGTCACGATGTAATACGAAGAAGCGGACCGGACCCGCAGGTCAAACGGCGCGACCAGCCGGCCCGCGTTTATATCCTGGTCGACCAGCGGGCTGCGCCCGATCGCAATGCCGCCGCCATCGACGGCGGCCTGTTGCGAGGTCAGCTGCAGGTTGAAAAACGCCTCCCGCACGAACATCGGGCTGGCGATCCTGGCCGCCTCCAGCCAGACCGGCCAGTCATCCTGATAGGCCGAGTAGAAATAGGTCCGGATTTGCGTCAGCTTTGCCAGCCGCTCGGTGTCGGTGCCGGGACCGATCTCGTCCAGCAGCGCCGGCGAGCATACCGGGAAAAACTCCTCGCCATGCAGGAGGTCGGCGCGAAACGCCGGCCAGCGTCCCGAACCGTATCGGATTGCGACATCGTAGGTCTTGCGGTTGAACTGGTCGAAGGAGGCGCTGGTATACAGCTGCACCGTCAGCTCCGGATGCGCGCGCTGGAATTCAGGTAGCGCAGGCAGCAGGCACTTGATGGCATAGGTCGGCAGGCAGCTGATTGTCAGAAGGTCATTGGTTTTCTCGCCGCGGGTGCGTCCGGTGGCGATCGACAGCAGGCTGATCGCCTCGCGCACCGACTCGAGGTATTCACGTGCCGCCGGGGTCAACTGCAATTCATTGCGGCGCCGGATGAACAGTTTGGTGCCGAGCTGCAGTTCCAGGTTTTTTATCTGGTGGCTGATGGCGGTCTGGGTCAGGTCAAGTTCGGTTCCCGCCGCGGTGAAGCTCAGGTGGCGCGATGCCGCTTCAAAAGCCAGCAGGCTCATCAGGGAAGGAATATTTGGTCTCATTCGGTGTTCTGTGCCGTCAAAAGGTGGAATCCGCAGCAATTGTAACTGCGGTGGCGCACGCATGAAAATAATTCATGCGCGGTATGAAAGAGCATCGCTCGCGCGCAAGGGACTGCTGCGGTAACCTTTGCGCCGAAGCGCTATTGCAATGTAAGGAACAGGGAGATGAACACAATGGTATCTGCAGTCCATCCAGACCAGAGCCCGGGCCGCGTCAGCACGCGGGACGGAACAAGCCTGGTCTATACGCTCGATGTCCAGGGAACGAACCGCCCGCGCGTGGCGCTGGTCCATTCGCTGGCGATGAACCGGTCCTTCTGGGAGCCTGTCGCGGCGCTGCTGCGGCCGCACGCAGATGTGCTGACCTTCGATTGCCGCGGCCACGGCGACTCGGACAAACCTGCCGGCCCGTACACGTTCGATCTGTTTGCCGATGACCTGGCCGACCTGCTGACCCATGTCGGCTGGGATTCGGCGCTGATCGCGGGGGCGTCGATGGGCGGCACCGTGTCGCTCGCGTTCGCCGCAAAATATGGCAAGCGCACCGAGGCCCTCGGGCTGATCGACACCACCGCATGGTATGGCGCCGATGCGCCGGAAAAGTGGGCGGAGCGCGCGGTCACGGCGCAGCATGCCGGTCTGGGCGAGCTGGTCGGCTTCCAGAAGACACGCTGGTTCGGCGACGCCTTCCGCGAACAGAATCCGGCGCTGGTGCAGGCTGCGGTCGATACCTTCCTGCGCAACGACGTCGCCGCGTATGCGGCAACGTGCGGCATGCTCGGCGCGGCCGACCTGCGCGCAGCGCTGCCTGGCTTGCACATGCCGACCGCCGTGATGGTGGGCGAAGAGGATTATGCGACACCGGTGCCGATGGCGCAGGCGATGCATGCCGCGATTGCCGGATCGGATCTGCAGGTGATCCAGGGCGCGCGCCACCTGACACCGCTCGAATGCCCGCACATCGTCGCCGACGGCCTGATCCAGTTGATCGGGAAGGTGGCGCGATGAATTTCACCGGCGACATTGTCGTCAAGGCCGCGCAGACCGCGGTCTTCGACAAACTAAGCGATGTGCGATTTTTCGCATCCTGCATCGAAGGTGTGAACGAACTCACTGAAATCGATGCCACGCATTACACCGCGGTGCTCGAAACCCGCGTGGCCTACATCCGCTTCAAATTTAATATTGCCATCGAAATCGCCGAGAGCGAGGCGCCGCGCCGCATCGTCGCCCGCTCGGAAGGCACGCCGATGGGTGTGGTAGGGCGCCTGACGTCGACCTCGACGGCGACGCTGAGCGAAGCCGACGGCCATACCACCATCAGCTACGCGATCGAGGTCGCGCTGACCGGCAAGCTGGGCAGCATCGGCCAGCCGGTGCTGCGCTCCAAGGCGCGCGAGCTTGAAAAACAATTCGCAGCCAATCTGCAGGCTGCGTTCGAACCTGATCATGCCGGGAAGAGCCAATGACACCATTTGAATTAGTCGAACCGCGAACGCTGGAGCAGGCGTTCGAATATCTTGATGCGGGCGATCCCGGGATACGCCCGGTCGCCGGCGGCAGCGCGCTGATGCTGATGATGAAAAGCGGCGTATTCCAGCCGACCCGTCTGGTGAGCCTGCGTCATCTGGACGGCTGGCACGGGATCGAGGCGGACGCCGACGGCGCGCTACGCATCGGCGCCATGACGCCGCTGGCCGCAATTGAATATTCGGCGCTGGCCTTGCAGCACGCGCCGGTGCTGGTGGAGGCGATGCGCCGGCTGGCCAATGTGCGCGTGCGCAATGTGGCTTGCATCGGCGGCGCGCTGGCGCATGGCGATCCGCACATGGACATGCCGCCGCTGCTGTCGGCGCTGGGCGCCGAAGTGGTGATCGTCGGACCGTCCGGTTCACGCACGGTGGCGGTACAGGATCTGTATGTCGGTTATTACGAAACCGTGCTGGCCGGCGACGAGCTGATCCGCGAGGTAAGGATTCCGCCGCTTGCACAACGGCGCACCGCTTATCTGAAATGCACCACCCGCGCGGTGCATGACTGGCCCGCGCTTGGCGTTGCCATCAATCTGGGCGCGACCGGCGACGCCCGCATCGTGGTTGGTGCGGTCACCGAAATCCCGACCCGCCTGACGGCCGCGGAAGCGGTGCTGAACGCCGGCGGCGAACTGAACATCGCGCTGATCGAGCGCGCCTGTGAAGCGGCAGCGGCGGAAGTGCCGCTGATGTCCGACACACGCGGCTCGGCAGCCTACAAAAAACAGCTGGTGCGGGTCTATGTCGGCCGCGCGCTGCGGACCGCCGGCAAGCAGGAGGGGGCACGCTGATGAGCACACAAACGAAAGAACTGAAACAGGTAGGCCGTTCGATCCCGCGCCTCGAGGCGCGCGAGAAGGTGACCGGTCGCGCCGAGTATGTGCATAACCTGCAACTGCCGAACATGCTGCACGGGAAAATCTTCCGCAGCACGGTGGCGCATGGCCGCATCCTGAAGATCGATGTCACGGCAGCGCGTGCGCTGGAAGGCGTGCACAGCGTTTTTACCGGCAACGATATCCTGGCGCTGGTGCCTGAGCCGTATTTCGGCCCGGCCTTCCACGACCAGCCGATACTGGCGCTGGATAAAGTGCGCTACGTCGGTGAAGCGGTGGCGGTCGTGCTGGCGACCGATCCGCACATCGCGGAGCAGGCGGTGCAGCTGATCGAAGCCGAATATGAAGAGCTGCCGGCGGTGTTCGATGAAATCGAAGCGATGACCTCGGAAGCGGTCGTGCACGAGGTCTTGCGGCCGGCCGGCACCTTCCCCGATCTCAAGCATCTGGTCGGCAAGAAAGACACCAATATCGCGCTCGACTATCACCTCAAGCGCGGTAATGCCGAGCAGGGTTTTGCGGATGCCGATCATGTGTTCGAGCACACCTTCCGTACCCAGCAGGTAATGCACGTGCCGCTCGAGCCGATGGTGTCGGCGGCCGATCCGGGCCACAAGCGGATCACGATCCACACCGCATCGCAAAGCCCGTCCTTCGTGCGCCTGGAAATTGCGCGGCTGCTCGGATGGGACGAGAACCAGGTACGCGTCAAGGTGCCGCACCTCGGCGGCGGTTTCGGCGCCAAGCTGTACATCAAGCTCGAAGCGCTGGTCGCGGTGCTGGCGCTGATGACACGGCGGCCGGTAAAGGTTGCGCTGCGCATGGAAGAACAGTTCTACACCATCACCAAACATCCGACCACATTCAAGATCAAGAGCGGAGTGATGAAGGATGGCCGGGTTGTCGCGCGCCGCTGCGACGTCTGGTGGAATGGCGGCGCGTATGCCGACATCGGCCCGCGCGTGACGCAGAAATCGGGTTTCACCGCGCCGGGGCCATACGATATCGAGAACGTCGATATCGAGTCCTACGCGCTGTACACCAATCGTCCGCCGGCTGGCGCATTGCGCGGTTTCGGCATACCGCAACTGGTATGGGCATATGAAAGCCACACCGACATCATTGCGCGTGAACTCGGCATCGATACGCTGGAATTCCGCCGCAAGAATATCCTGCGCGAAGGCCGCCCGCACGCCACCGGCACCATCATGAAAGATGCCGCGATCGAGCAGGTGCTCGAGCGTGTCGCCGAACGCATGGAGTGGAGCAAGCCGTTCGACCAGGGCCAGGGCACGATCCGGCGCGGCCGCGGCATTGCCATCGGCTTCAAGGCCTCGGTGGCGCCGACCACCTCTGTTGCGATCGTGACCGTGCATGCCGACGGCAGCTGCGCGCTGGCGATGAGCACGGTCGACATGGGCCAGGGTTCGGACACGGCGATGGCGCAGATCTTGGCCGAGGTGCTGGATATCGAAGCCGAAAAGGTCCGCGTGATCAATCCGGATACCGATGTCACGCCGTACGACATGGCGACACTTGGATCGCGCTCGACTTTCCACATGGGGAACGCAGTGCGCCTGGCGGCCGAGGATGCGCGCGACAAGCTGCGGGCGCTGGCGCGCGGCGCTGGCCTGGCCGATGACGGCAGCACGCCGGTGCGCATGATCTTCGTCAAGGTGTATGGCATGCAGGCAGGCACGGTGGTCGGTGTCGGCACCTACATCCCGACTTATGAATCGCCGGACAAGGCCACCGGCCTGTCGCCGAACATCACGCCATTCTGGATGATAGGCGGCACCGGCGTCGAGATCGAAGTCGATACCGAAACCGGCCATGTAAAAATCCTGAAGATGATCAATGTCGTCGATGCGGGACGACCGCTGAATCCGAAGATCGTCGAGACGCAATTGTCCGGCGGCGCCATCATGCAGCTCGGTTTCACGATGCTGGAGAAGATGGAATTCGACGGCGGCCAGGTGACCAATGCTTCGTTTGCCGACTACAAGATTCCCGGCATCCAGGACATACCGCCGGACATCGAAAATCACATGGTCGACGCCGTGCAGCAGAGCGGCCCGTTCGGCGCCAAGGGTGTGGGCGAGAGCGCGACCTTCGGCGTGTCGCCGGCCATCGCCAATGCGATTCAAGATGCGGTCGGCGTGCGCCTGACCGAATTGCCGCTGACGCCGGAAGCCGTTTTCCGCGCGATTCGCGCCAACCAGAATAACCCGCTCGAGGATTTGTGAAATGAGTGAGACCACACGCAACATACGTTTTACGCTGAACGGCGCGCCGATCAGCGCCGACATCGACAATCATCATAACGTCGTCGAATTGCTCAACAGCTGCGAGCAGTTCGGCGCCCGTGAAAGCTGCGGCCAGGGCTTGTGCGGCTGCTGCACGGTGCTGGTCGACGGTGTAGCCGTCTCCGGCTGCCTGCACCTGGCGGCGTTCGTCGACGGCAAGGAGGTATCGACGATCGAAGGCATGGATGCGAAGGGCGAGCTGGATCCGATCCAGCAGGCGTTCATCGACACTGGCGCCTTCCAGTGCGGATTCTGCACACCGGGATTTGTGCTGATGACGAAAAATTTGCTGGATCGTCATCCGGACCCGGATGATGAACAGATACGGCATTACCTAGCGGGGAATCTGTGCCGTTGTGCGGCGTATCCGGAGATTGTCAAGGCGGTACGGTTGGCGGCCAGCAACCGGAAATAGTGTCGCCGAGGGGCGGTCGCGCAGGATTTGCGACGGCCATTCGTGATCGAGCATGGTGGAAGGCGCTGCGCTTTTCCACCCTACAATAATTCACGAGCCGTCGCAATTGCCGATGAAGTTGAAGTTGAAGTTGCCGTTGTCCTTGAATTCCCCTTTGGCGAAGCGCCGCAAGACTGGTGGCCAAAACGGATCAGAAGTGAAACATGTTTGAGCGCAGCGAGTTCGTTTCACTTCCCGTTTTGGGCACCAGTCTTGCGGGAACCCGAAGGGCGCTTTGTAGGGGTCGCCTTTTTTGGGTACTTTTTTGGCGAAGCAAAAAAGTGCCTCGCCGCCGGGGCGAGACCCGGACAGCATCCACGGAGGGCAAGACATGTTGGGGTAAGCGAAGGAAGAACAAGCAGAATAGACAGCCAGACCTCAATACCAATATCTACATGATCGAGGAACAAACAATGCAATTCATCTCCACCCCAGACGCGCCGACACCAGCCGGACATTATTCGCAGGCGGTTGAAGTCGATGGCATGGTATTTGTCTCCGGCATGCTGCCCACACTCAGCCAGGCCAGCGGCGCGACCATGTCCTTCGACGACCAGGTGCGTTCCGCGATGGGACACAGCGAAAAAATCCTGTCCGCCGCCGGCTGTTCGCTGAATGATGTCGTGCAATGCACCGCCTACATCGTCGGCATCGCCAATTGGCCGGCCTTCAATCGTGTTTATAGTGAATTGCTCGGGCCGCACAAACCAGCCCGCGCAGTAGTGCCGGTGCCCGAGCTGCATCATGGAGCGCTGGTGGAAATCCAGCTGGTGGCCCGCGTTCCGGGATAGACGTTTTCGAATAGATTAACAACAAAAAATGCCGGTTCCGCAATGTCCGGACCGGTTACTCACCAACAGGAGATTTGCCATGCGCTTGACGATTCGTGTTCTTTCCACCTTGCTTATTGCCGGTTCCGCAGCAATGGCTCATGCACAGGAGTATCCATCCAAGCCGATCCGGCTTCTGGTGCCATTCGCGCCGGGCGGTGTGGTCGATGTCACCGCGCGTATCCTGAGCCTGAAGCTGACCGAACGTCTGGGCTGGAACATCGTGGTCGACAACCGCCCGGGCGGCAACGGTTTCATCGCTGTCACCGCAGCGGCAAAATCGGCGCCGGATGGCTACACGCTCCTGATGGCGCACACCGGCGAATTTGCGGTCAATCCGGCAGTATTCCCGAAGATTATTCCCTACGAGCTGGAGCGCGATTTCACGCCGATCACGATGATCAGCGATACGCCGATGCTGTTGGTCGCCAACAGCCAGTCGCCGATCAACACCTTCCGCGACCTGGTCGCTGCGGCCAAGGCAAAGCCAGGCGAGGTATCGTTTTCTTCTCCAGGCAATGGCAGCATCAATCATCTGGCGGGTGAATGGCTCGGCGTTTCCGCGGGCGTAAAGCTGTTGCACGTTCCGTATAAAGGTGGTTCACCAGCCGCTGCCGCCGTGGCGGCCGGCGATGTCGCCCTCGGTGTTGTTGCGATTCCCGCGGTCATGCCACATTTGAAGTCCGGCAAGATCAAGGTCGTCGGACTGACCACCGCTACCCGCACCGACTTTGACAAGAGCTGGACGACGGCGCGTGAAGGCGGCATACCGGAACTCGACGCCTCCAACTGGGTCGGTCTGTTTGCGCCAAAAGGCGTGCCGCAGCCTATCCTCGACAAGATCTATGATGAAGTGAAGCGCACGCTGCAGGATCCGGCGGTGCAGACACGCTTCGCGTCGGCAGGCGCAGCGACCGGCGGCATGTCGCCGGCCGATTTCCTGACGCGGATCAAGAAGGATACGGAACGTTATCGCGCCGTGGTAAAGGCGGCGGATATCCGGCCGGAATAGGAATATGGAAACGCCTCCCGGGACGAATGTAATGACCCGGGAGCACACATGCATGATCTTCAATGGCTTTTGTGCCCCATCAAGCACGCTCTGAACCTCTTCGCCTACTCTTGAAACCAGTCTGAGCTTCATTCAGGATAGTGGACAAGAGGCAACCCATGTGTGAGTTGCATTGTGATCGCCTGGCAGTGTTGCACAGGTTTCGATATATAGCGTCATTCGCAATCTGCTGCATGATTTTTTTTGTAACCGGGCAAGCCGCGGCGGCGAGCGTCCCGGTCGGTTTTGCCGACAGCCAGGTGGCCGACAGATTGACCAGTCCGAGTGCAATGACCATCACACCGGATGGCCGCTTGCTGGTGGTGCAGCAAAACGGAGAGATCCGCATCATCAAGGGCGACGAACTGTTGAGCGCGCCTTTTTACGTCGTCAGCAACGTCGACTCATTTGCCGAGCGCGGATGCCTCGGCATCACCACCCACCCGGATTTCGCCAGCAATGGCTACGTTTATATTTATTGCACGCTGACCGATGGCACCCGCAGCCACAACCGGATTTTTCGCGTCACTGCACTCAGCGATGCCGTTTTGCCCGGCAGCGAACAAACCCTGCTCGATTTACCGGACGTGCCCACCGGCACACAGTGGCACATGGGCGGCGCGCTGCGTTTCGGCACAGACGGAAAACTGTACATCGCGGTCGGAAACCAGGAAGACCTGCGTGAGCCTGGGGAAACCAGCAATTCACAAAACCTGAGCAATCCATTCGGGAAAATCTTGCGCATCAATGCCGATGGCACTGTCCCGGACGACAATCCGTTTTTCAATTCTCCCGGCGCTTACCAGGCCATCTACAATCTGGGCTTGCGAAATCCATTCTCGTTCGATATCCAGCGTGGCAGCGGGTTAATGTATATCAATGATGTCGGCGCCGGCTCGTTTGAAGAAATCAACGCAGGAGTCGCGGGCGCCAACTATGGATGGCCGTTTTCCGAAGGCGCCACGATGGATGTGCGCTTCGCCAATGCCGCTTACCAGTACTCCCACAGCGAAGGGTGCGCGATAACCGGAGGGGCTTTTTATGATCCGCCGGCAGCACAGTTTTCGGCAGAGTATGTTGGCAAGTATTTTTTTGTCGACTTATGCGAAGGCTGGATCCGCTTGCTCGATCCATCCAGTCCAGCCACGCCCGCCGAGTTCGCCACTGCGATCGTCAATCCGGTAGGCATCGAAGTGGCGCCGGATGGAAGCCTTTATTACCTGGCGCGAAACCTGGGCGGGGAAGAACCGGTCAATGGCGCCGGAAGCGTCGGCAAGATCACATTCACCAATATCAAGGCGCCGCGCATTACCGTGCACCCGAAAAGCCAGACAATTTTGCTCGGCACCGCGGTCACCTTTACTGTTGCCGCCGATGGGGCAAACACGATTCAGTGGCAGCGCAACGGCGACGACATTCCCGGTGCAACAGCCGCCTCTTACGGCATTGCGAGCACTACGGCCGCCGATAATCAGGCTTCCTTCGCCGCGGTAGCGCGTAACACTTTTGGCGCGACCACCAGCAGAGCGGCATTGCTCACCACTACAGACAACCGGCCGCCGGCAATCAGCATCACGTTTCCCGATGCAGGAAGCGGCTTTGCTGTCGGCGAACGGATTGCCTATTCGGCTAGCGCGTCCGATCCTGAAGATGGGCCATTGCCGCCGAGTGCGTTTACCTGGCGGATAGACTTTCGGCACGACACCCATTCACATCCGTTCCAGCCGCCGGTCAGCGGCGCCACGAGCGGCATGCTCGAGATTCCGGACTTCGAATCGGACAACGCCAATACCTGGTTCCGTTTTCATTTGTCCGTGCGGGATTCGGGGGGGCAGACAGCAGAGGGAACACGCGACATTTATCCGCGCAAGCAGCTCAGTGAAATGACGCCTGCACGGCCGCCAATAAATGGCCTGGGGCAGATGGAAAGGAACAGCAGCAATGGCGGCGCCGGCAAGGGCGATGGCCGCACCATAGGCCTTGACGGCATCAATTATGCAAAAGGACTGGGTGTGCATGCACCTTCGGACCTGCGCTACAACCTGGGCGGTGTTTGTGCCGGGCGTTTTATTTCCGATGTCGGCGTGGATGATGAAGTGGGTAATGCCGGGTCGGTCGTGTTTCAGGTCTTTCTCGATGGTCAAAAGGCATTCGACAGCGGCCTGATGGTGGGCAGCGACCGTCGCAAGCCAGTCAACATCGGCATTGCGGGGAAAAAGGAATTGCGCCTGGTAGTCGCCGAAGGTGGCGGTGGCAACAAGGATGATCATGCCGACTGGGCAGGCGCGCGTGTTACCGGGTGCGGCGCACTTCCGGGTGGCGGTGGATGATTTGCCTGCCTTGGCTTCATGGATCTCGCGGCATGACAAAGATCAATCAGTGTTGATCTGCGCGTGATAGGATTTTCCGTCATACTTCGCGGGAGCATGTCATGATGCATCTTTTGTCGCACAAGGCGCCGGAGCCTTCCCCGGACGACCGGCCGCCACTGGTGCCGGATCCCGAACCCGATGAGGATCCTGTGCCCGATCCGGACCCGGTGTAAAACCAGAGTCTTGTGCCAGCAATAAATCATAAGGAACGAACATGACGATCGAACAAGACTGGCACACCGAGTTGTACAAGGGCATGGATGTCCATGTGTCACCGCTGGCGCGTGACGAATCCCACTCGTCATGGGACTACACGGTCCGCGTGACGCAACCCGGCGACGATTCCAGCGCCGAAAGCGAACTGGTGGCGGGGTCCGGCGACGATGCCGATTACCCGTCAGCGGAGGAAGCGGTGGAAGCGGGATTCCTCAAGGGTTATGCGCTGGTGGACGAGTTGGTGGAATAGATTGTTTTTGCCTGAACAGGACAGGAAGCAATCCACGCGCATTCGATGACTGAAAATTCGCCGCCTCCATCCGAGCTCGCAGGCGCCGTTCTTACCCTCGCAATTTCACCGGCAGGACATGTGCATCTGGAGCGCCTTGACGGGCATTCTGGTTTGCCGTCCGCTGCCGCTGTCCGAATTGCCAGGTCATTCGAGCGCGGCAGCGGTCATGGCCTGCTGCACCTGGGGGCAGTGGAGCTCGACACCACGCTGCCGTCATCGCTTGCGTTCGGCCGCGAGCTGGCGCATCTTTTCATGGCGCGCTTGTGCGCGGTTCCTGATCTGGCCGGCCAGTGGGCCAGCGCGGAGATTGCCGTTCCGACGGATGAGCTGGAACGGCTGGCGACGGCGATCCCGCCGATGGCCGGGGCGGAATACCTGGATGCGGCGCGGCTTGACATTCTCTGGGCCGACCTGCAGGCAGCGGCGCGCGCGGAAATTGCTGCGGCGAACGGCGATGTGCAGGCATGGCTGCAACAAAAACATGCAGGCTGGACCATGGTCGGCCGTGTCTGTTTCCATCTCGCCGAAAACAAGAATAACCAGCAGGCTCCCTTCGCTTTCCTTGCCACGTATGTTACGCGCCTGACGCAACAGGGGCCGCAGTCGCGGGTGCAGCATCAGCCGCTCGGGCGGGCGCTGCAGGAGTATGCAGGCGACCGCGACACGCTGCTCCGGCTGCTGCTGCCGGTGAACAAGGCTGCCGGGCAAAGTTCGTGGCTGAAGTCGCTGATTGACGCCGGCGCCATCTTCCATCCGATCGCGTGGACGCCCGCCGATGCACACCAGTTCCTGCGCAATATTCCGATCTTCGAGGCGTGCGGCATCGTAGTGCGCATCCCGGATTGGTGGAAAGCGCGCCAGCCGCCGCGTCCTCAGGTGCGCGTGAATATCGGCAATCGTGGCGCCGGCCTGGGGCTGGAGGCGATGCTGGACTTCAATGTGTCGCTCTCGCTCGACGGCGAAGAACTGTCGCCCGCTGAGTGGGAGCAATTGCTGGCGGCAGGTGATGGTCTGGTGCGCCTCAAGGGCCGCTGGGTCGAAGTCGATCGCGAGAAGCTCGAGGGTGTGCTGGCGCATTGGAAGAAAGTGCAGCGCGGTGCGGCCGGTGACGGCATCTCTTTTCTCGAAGGCATGCGCCTGCTGGCGGGCGCCGCGGTGGAAGGCAATGAGTTGCTTCCGATGCCCGCCAGCGCTGCCGGCTGGTCGACCGTGGCCGTCGGCGGCTGGTTGAAGGAGGTGCTGGAGGGGCTGCGCAGTCCGCGTGGCGATGCCCATCCGGGATCCGCACTCAAGACGCAGTTGCGCCCTTATCAGGAAGATGGCGTGCGCTGGTTATGGTGGCTGAACCGGCTCGGCCTGGGCGGTTGCCTGGCGGATGACATGGGGCTGGGGAAGACCGTGCAAGTGCTGGCACTGTTGCTGCTGGCAAAACGCGAAGGCGATCCCGGGCCGCATCTGCTGGTGTTGCCGGCGTCGCTACTCGGTAACTGGCAATCTGAATTGGCGCGCTTCGCGCCGAGCCTGCGTTTTCTGATTGCGCATCCGTCGGTAATGCCAGGCAAGGCGCTCGGCGCGCTCTCCGCCGGGCAGCTCGCTGAGGTCGATGTCGTCCTGACCAGTTACGGCAGCCTGCTTCGTATTCCCTTGCTGATGGAGACACGCTGGTCGCTGGTGGTGCTTGATGAAGCGCAGGCAATCAAGAACCCGGGCGCGCGCCAGACGCAAGCGGCAAAAGCGCTGAACAGCCGCGTGCGCATCGCGCTGACCGGCACGCCTGTGGAAAACCGGCTGGGCGATTTATGGTCGCTGTTCGATTTCATCTGTCCCGGCCTGTTGGGTTCGGCCAAAGCCTTCAGCCGCTTTGCCCGCCAGCTGGAGCAGGACGAACACGCGGGCTACGCGCCGTTGCGCAATCTGGTGCAGCCCTACATCCTGCGGCGCCTCAAAAGCGACAAACGGATCATTGCCGACCTGCCTGACAAGACCGAGGTCAAGGCTTACTGTTCGCTCAGCCGCTTGCAAGCGAGCTTGTATGAGCAAGCGGTAGAGGCGCTGGCCGCCCAGATCACGGCGCTGGACGGCATCCAGCGGCGTGGCGCGGTGCTCGCGTTCCTGATGCGCTTCAAGCAAATCTGCAATCATCCTTCGCAATGGCTGGGCGATGGCGCTTATGCGGCGGACGACAGCGGCAAATTCGCGCGCCTGCGAGAAATCGCGGAAGCGATTGCTGCGCGCCAGGAGAAGCTTCTGGTATTTACCCAATTCCAGGAAATGACCGGTCCGCTGGCCGGATTTTTGCAAAACGTGTTTGGCCGGCCCGGGCTGGTGCTGCACGGCGGCACGCCGGTGAAATCGCGCAAGGGGCTGGTCGACAATTTTCAGCAGGAAGAAGGTGCGCCATTTTTTGTGCTGTCGATCAAGGCTGGCGGCACTGGCCTCAATCTGACAGCGGCGTCGCACGTGATTCATTTCGACCGCTGGTGGAATCCTGCAGTAGAGAATCAGGCCACCGACCGCGCATACCGCATTGGCCAGAAGAAAAATGTACTGGTGCATAAGTTCATCTGCCGCGGCACCGTCGAAGAAAAAATCGACGCGCTGATTGAATCCAAGCTGGGATTGTCCAATACTATTCTCGAAGGCGGGGGTGAGCTTCTTCTTACCGAAATGAGCAATGATGAGTTGCTGCGGATGGTGTCGCTCGATATCAAGAGCGCCATGCAGGAGAAATGAAATGTCGAGTCGAACTGAATATTATGAAGGCGGCTGGCCAGTGTATGTGCCGGTCGCGGAGCGGAAGGCCAAAGCCGGGCGCAAAGTCGCCGCACTTGAAAAGAAGGGCAGGGTTTGTCAACCGGTAGCGATAGAGGGGCGCGCCATCGCCCGCACTTTCTGGGGCGAAAAATGGTGTGACAACCTTGAGTCGTACAGTGATTATTCCAACCGGCTGCCGCGGGGACGCACCTATGTGCGCAACGGGTCGGTGATTGATCTTCAAATCGCGGCGGGCAAGGTGAGCGCGCTGGTTGCCGGTTCCGAAGTATATAAAATCAGCATCAGCGTGCAGGAGCTGGAGGAGCCTCTGTGGAAGTCGATTCTCGGCGAATGCGCCGGCAAGATTGCTTCGCTGGTGGAGCTTTTGCAGGGTCGTTTGTCCGATGCCGTGATGAATGTCGTCACGCGCCACGGCAGCAGCCTGTTTCCGGCGCCGAAGCAAATGGACTTTCGCTGCAGTTGCCCCGACTTTGCCTACATGTGCAAACATGTGGCCGCAACGTTGTACGGCGTCGGCGCCCGCCTCGACAGTCAGCCGGAGCTGCTGTTTCTGCTGCGCCATGTAGACCCGCAGGAATTGATCCGGCAGGCCGGCTGCAACCCGGTGTCGATTGCGGAGGTGATGCCAGGCCAGCATCAGCAGCTGGAGTCGTCGGACCTGTCCGCATTGTTTGGCATCGAACTGGCCGAGTCGCCGGCCCCGGCATTGCCGACTCCTGCCGCCGGGACCACACACTTGCCAGACGACCTGTCGGCGACATCGGCAAAACCGCGCCAGAAGCGCGAAAAAACCGTGACCGCAAGTGAACTGATGGCGCGCGGCATACCGCGACACATGCTGCAGGGCTGGTTAAGGTCGGGTGTATTGCTGCGCACCGAAAAGCGCGGCGTGTATCTCACCACCGCGCAAACGCAGGCGCGCGTCGCGCAATATCTGGATCAACGGCGAGCGCGCTGAATACCCGCATCTCCCACGCTTGATCCCGGACATACGCAAGTCGATTGTTGGTTGTTGGTCGCCCACGCCGGGCGGAAAATCAAAAAGATGATGGCCGCATCCGCGCGCGTCACGTCACCGCCGGCGGATCACAACAAACAGGAGATTCGACATGGAAGAAGATCTCGTTCAACGGATAAAGGCAAATCCGAACTATCAGAAGCTGGTGAAAATCCGCTCCGCATATGGCTGGAGATTTACCTGGATGATGATGGTGGTCTACTACGGTTACATCCTGTTGATCGCCTTCAACAAGGAGCTGCTTGCCAGAAAAATAGGCGCCGGCGTGATGACCTGGGGCATTCCGCTCGGACTGTTCGTGATACTCTTTACCGTCGCCATCACTGGTGTTTACGTGCGGCGCGCGAACCGCGAATTCGACGCGTTGACGGCCGACATTCGACGCGAGGTGCTGTGATGCGCACTCCCGCACGATTCATCGGCATGCTTGTTTTATCGGCTGCGGCAGGAGCGGCCTGGGCCGCCACCGAAGATCTGGGCCAGGCGGTGAAACAGCCGACCAACTGGACAGCAATCGCGATGTTCGCCGCGTTTGTCGTGTTCACCCTGTTCATCACAAAATGGGCCGCCGCCAGAACCCGTTCGGCGGCAGACTTTTACACGGCGGGCGGAGGCATCACCGGCTTCCAGAACGGCCTGGCGATTGCTGGCGATTACATGTCCGCCGCTTCTTTTCTGGGCATATCGGCGGCGGTCTACCTGAACGGCTATGACGGCTTGATTTATTCGATCGGATTCCTGGTCGGCTGGCCGATCCTTACCTTCCTGATGGCGGAGCGCTTGCGCAATCTCGGCCGTTTTACTTTTGCCGATGTTGCCGCCTACCGTTTTTCGCAAACGCCGATCCGGGTATTTGCGGCCTCCGGCACGCTGGTGGTGGTGGCGTTTTACCTGATCGCACAGATGGTGGGCGCGGGCCAATTGATCAAGCTGCTGTTCGGCCTGCAATACTGGATCGCGGTTGTCATCGTCGGCACGCTGATGATGGTCTACGTGCTGTTCGGCGGCATGACCGCCACGACTTGGGTGCAGATCATCAAGGCTTGCATGCTGCTGGCCGGCGCCAGTTTCATGGCGTTCATGGTGCTGGCGCAATACGGTTTCAGTCCCGAAGCGCTGTTCGCGCAAGCCGTCGCGATCCATCCCAAGAAAGATGCCATCATGGGGCCCGGCACCTTCATCAAGGACCCGATTTCGGCAATATCGTTTGGCATGGCGCTGATGTTCGGCACCGCCGGGCTGCCGCATATCCTGATGCGATTTTTTACCGTGCCCAGCGCAAAGGAAGCACGCAAATCGGTATTCTGGGCCACGACCTGGATTGCCTATTTTTATCTGTTGACGTTCATCATCGGTTTTGGCGCCATCGTGCTGGTCAGCACCAATCCGGCATTTACGAATGGCGCCGGCAAGCTGCTGGGGGGGGATAACATGGCGGCGGTCCATCTGGCATCTGCCGTGGGCGGCAATTTTTTTCTCGGCTTTATTTCGGCGGTGGCCTTCGCCACGATTCTTGCCGTAGTGGCTGGGTTGACGCTGTCCGGCGCGTCCGCGGTGTCGCATGATTTATATGCGACGGTGTTCAAGAAGGGACGTGCCACCAGCGCCAACGAATTGCGCGTGTCACGCATTACGACCGTGGTGCTGGGCATCGTTGCAGTGGTGCTTGGCATCGTGTTCGAGAAACAGAATATCGCCTTCATGGTGTCGCTGGCTTTTGCGGTGGCGGCTTCGGCGACGTTTCCTGTGCTGTTCATGTCAGTGCTGTGGAAAGATTGCACGACGCGCGGTGCGACGATCGGCGGTTTCCTCGGGCTGATTACCGCGGTGGTATTGACGATCTTGTCAAAGTCGGTGTGGGTGGATGTGTTCGGTTATCCGTCTGCGATTTTTCCTTACACATCACCGGCGCTGTTTTCCATGCTGGCCGGGTTCATCGGCATCTGGCTGTTTTCGATCACGGATCACAGCGAGCGGGCGCGGCTCGATCGCGCCGGTTACGATGCACAACGGGTGCGCTCCGAAACCGGGATCGGCGCCGCCGGGGCTTCCGGCCACTGAATTGGCTGCACGAACACGTTTCCTCCTGATTCTGGGGCTGCTGTTTGTCCTGCAGTTGGCCCTGCTCGCTGCGATCGTGTTATCTCTCGCGTTCGCGGAGGACGAAGCAACGCGCGAGTTGTTCGCGCAAATGCCAGGGCGCCACAAGCTGCTGCTGGCAGGGTTGGCGCTGCTGTTGCTGGGGCTGCTGGCTGCCGGTCTGAAATTGCTGTTCACTGCTTATCTCGCGCCTATCGCCCGGCTGAATGAAGACATGGTTCTGCTGGCCGCGAACCCGCGCCATCGTGCAACAGCGCACGGCGCGCCGGAGATGCGGTCGCTGGCGGAAAAATTCAACACGATGGCGGATGTCCATCAGGCCCTGCATGACGAAGTGACGCTGAAAATAGAGCTTGCCGGCCGCGCACTGGAAGAGGAAAAAAACCGCCTTGCCGCACTGATGGCGGATCTCTCGCTGAGTGTAGTGGTATGCAATCTTGAAGGGCATATTCTGCTGTACAACCGGCGCGCAAAACAGTTGCTGGAAGCCAGCCATGATCTTGGCTTGTCGGCTGGCATTTCCGCGATCGGCCTAGGACGGTCAGTTTTCAGTACCCTCGATCGTGATCTGGTCGTGCATGCGCTGGAACAAATCAGGCAGGAACTGCAGCAGGACGATGACAACATGGGCACGCCGGTAGCCGGCTTTGTCGTTACGATCGAGGAGGGCCGGGAGGTTCAGGTGCAGATGGCGCCGGTACTGGACAGCATGCATGTCATCAATGGCTTCGTGCTCACGCTGGAGGATGTCAGCGGCAAGGCGGAGGGCGAGGGTCGCGGTGACGAGAGGCCGCAGGCTTTTCCGCTGATGCATCAGGAGCGACCGCACTTTTACGATTTCGATCTCTTCCACCAGCCGGGCCAGACCGCCGAACTCGACCAGAGTCCGCTGGCCAGGATCAGTTACACGGTGTTCGATACGGAAACCACAGGATTACATCCTGCTGCCGGCGATGAAATCATTGCCATTGGCGCCGTGCGCATCGTGAATGGCCGCTTGCTGCGGCAGGAAATATTCGAGCAACTGGTCAAGCCGCGCCGCCCGTCAAGTCCCGAATCGCTTGCCATCCACGGCATCACGCAGGCCATGCTGGAGGGCCAGCCAAGGATTGAAAAAGTCTTGCCGCAATTTCACGGCTTCGCCGAACACACCGTGCTGATCGCGCACAACGCCGCGTTCGACATGTGTTTCCTGCAGATGCAGCAAGCAGCTACCGGGGTGTGTTTCAGCCAGCCAGTGCTCGATACGCTGCTGCTGTCGCAAGTGATCCATCCGCACCAGGAGCGGCATACTCTGGAAGCAATTGCAGCGCGGCTTGGCGTGCCGGTCGCCGGTCGACACAATGCGCTGGGGGATGCGCTGGTCACGGCCGAGGTGTTTATCCGGATGATCCCCTTGCTGGCGGAGAAAGGCATCGTGACCTTGAGGGATGCGCGCGATGCGGAGCAAAGGACGCCGTATGCGCGCCTTCGCTATTAAATTAAATCCGCCGCAGCGGGGGGAGATGAGGGTAGGGAGGGCTTACTGTTTGCGGCGACGTGCGGCAAAACCCATCAGGCCTAAACCGAACAGGGCCAGGGAAGCCGGTTCCGGCGCAACATGCAGTGGAGCGAAATTGAGGTCGATGTGAATTTTCTGGCCAGCAGTAAAGGTTTGGCCAGCAAAATCGAATCTGATGAAGTTGCTATTATTTGAAGTGATGTCCGAGAGACGGAATTTGCTATTCGTTGAAAAATTCGTAATGCCTGAGAGCGGATTGCCGGAAGAATCCTGAAATTTCGATAAGGTCACGGTACTGTAATTTTGACCGTAGGGCTGAACGGAAGGATAGGTGGATGACGCCATTGTAAAGTCAATCGAACTGGCGCCGATATTAAGGTTGAATTTGCCGTCAAGGGTGAGTTCCACGTGCGGGCCGACGCGGCTGATGAGACGGAACGGGCTTGCCGTTTGTCCATAATATAACTCCGTGAGAATGGAGCTGCCGATCAGGGTGGCGTTGGCACTTGATACCGAGCCTGCCACTAACAACGCGAAAAAGATTTTCTTCATGAGCTTTAATCCTTGTTGATTCACAGCGCAACCAAACGCCGATGTGGATACGGCGAATGTTCTTTAATTTATCTGCTTAACTTCATAAGAAGGCCATCATTGGGTCGTTCATGACTTAGCGCTTGCGGCGACGTGCGGAAATGGCAAACACACCGAAGCTGAACAAAGCCAGACTGGCTGGCTCCGGAACGGCCTTTGCCGGACTGAAATCCAGATCGATGTGGATTTTCTGACCTTCAGAAAACCTGATACCTGCAAAGTCAAATCTGATGAAGTCGGCGCCTGCAGTGAGATTGGAGGCAGTGAAATTGCTATCGGTCGAAAATCCCGAGAACCCCGACAGCGGATTGCCGGACGAGTCTTTAAATTTGGAAAACGTCATGCCATTGAAGTTGCCGTTTCCCGGAGGGTTCTCGAAAAAGTAGAATGATTTCAAGGCAGTAAATTCAATTGCGCTGTCACTGATGTCAAAAGTGAAGCGTTCGGGAACTGTGAATTCAGTCCATGATCCGACCTTCAGGTTCTCGCTAAATATTGGAGAGCCTAATGTCGGAAAATTACGCTCTACAAGTACCGACGTATTGACCAGGCTGGCGTTGACGCTTGTGGCGGCGCAGACCAGCAAAAGTGTGAATAGAATTTTTTTCATCATGATCTGTTTCCAGGCTGTTTATGAGGTCCTGATACTGAGAAAAGGATGAAGAGTATTGTACATATATTAATTATTAAATAAACAATTTATCCATATAATGTCAATTTCTGCCACATATCGCTTTCACCTTCTTGATGGCAGGCGGTGGCTCTTCGGAAACACATTTGGCCTATGGATAAACTGACCGCTCTGGCGCCAGACCTGAAACATCTTCGTTTGCGCATGGCCATGGCGACCGATCTGGCCGAGCTTCAGAGAACGGCATGCGATACACGGCTGTTGATGTTTCGTCTGATTGACGAGTTGCCAGCCGAATCCCTCACGCGGCAGATTTCGTCCCTGAACGATGCCATTACGCAGCGGGCTATTTCCCTTGTTTGCGCCAGTTCCGGCACGGATGTTGGGCGCTGGTGCTGGATTGCACTCGGCAGCGAAGGCCGCCAGGAACAGACGCTGGCCAGCGACCAGGACAACGGCATCATTTTCGCCAGCGATGCCGACGACGAGGCGCAGCGGCAGGCACTGTTGCCGCTGGCATGGCGGATCAACGACGCGCTCGCCGCCTGTGGTTTCCCGTTATGCGCAGGACAGATCATGGCCAGTAATCCAGACTGCTGTCTCAGCCTGCATGAATGGCAGGTGCGCTTCACAAACTGGATCAGCGATGGCGATCCGCAGGCGCTGTTGAATGCGACTATCTTTTTTGACCTGCGAGCGCTATACGGCGCGCATGAACTGGCGCATGCGCTTCAGGAGTGGCTTGCCCTAAACGCCGCCGACAATCCGCGCTTCCTGCTGCAGATGGCGGAAAACGCGGTGCGCCGCGCACCACCGCTCGGTCTGCTGCGCAATCTGGTGGTGCAGAAGGAGGGCGAGCATGCCGGCACGATTGATCTCAAGCTGAACGCCGCAACATTATTTGTCGATGCCGCGCGCCTGTACGGTCTGGCGTGCGGCAGCCTTGCTAGCAATACCGCCGATCGGCTACGGGACGCTGTTGCTGCGCAAAAGCTTGATGCCAGTGCCGCAGAAGCATCGATACGCGCATTTTATTTTATCGAGATGCTGCGCCTGGAAAATCAGCGCCGTTGTTATTTGCGTGGCGAAGCGATGCATAACCATGTCAATCCAGATCGCTTCGATCATGCCGAGCGGCGCATGCTGGTTGCCGCGTTGCGGCAGGCTGGGGCCCTGCAAAACCGATTAATGTCTGATTTTCGTGGCGGCGCAACGAGGCTGTAGCGGACGAACGCGGCAAACCGCTTTCTTTTAAACATACCTTGGATGAGAGCAGATTCAACACCACGGGTTGGTAGTGCTCAAAAACAAAAAACCCCGCCGTAGCGGGGTGGAGTTCGCAGGATTGATAAATTACTGCTTGCGGCGGCGTGCTGCAATACCTAACAGACCTAAACCTAATAACGCCAAAGT
The DNA here is from genome assembly GCA_040387375.1 of Pseudomonadota bacterium. Classification (GTDB taxonomy): domain Bacteria; phylum Pseudomonadota; class Gammaproteobacteria; order Burkholderiales; family Burkholderiaceae_D; genus JAZKDW01. The sequence goes on along the minus strand of JAZKDW010000029.1, from coordinate 122,402 downwards.
AGCTGGTTCAGGAACTGCATTCCCATTTGGTGGTGTAACCGGGGTCGGATTTGGTGGTGTAACCGGGGTCGGATTTGGTGGTGTAACCGGGTTCGGATTTGGAGGTGTAACTGGGGTAGGATTGGATGGTGACCCGAGGCTCGCCCCATAGAAATTAAGATCGAGGTGGATTTTTTGGTCTTTCATAAAGCTATAACCGGAAAGATCGAATTTGAGTAAGTTGTCGCCTATACTGAGTCCGGATGTCGTGAAAGTACTATCGGTTGAGAAATTACTAAAACTCGAGAACTTCTGGCCGAGAGTGTCTTTAAAGTTACTGATGATTATGGTGCCGGAGTTGTCCGGCCCGCGAGGGGCTGCGCCGAATGTAGCTGCGCGCAAAAAAGTAAGGTCAATTCCATTGGCGCCAATGTCAAGCGAGTAGGGAAGCATGTCTCCTCCCGGGAGTTCTTTCCCTGCGTGGACGCTCTCACCGCTTGTACTTAATTGCACCATATTTCCGACTGCCCAAACCTCACGGTCATACGGAACCCAAAGGTCAATGTTCACCTTGGTACCCAGCAGGGTAGCATTGGCGCTTGTCGCCGCGCAGGCCAGCAAAAGTGTGGACAAGATTTTTTTCATGATGATTATCTCCTCAATGTTGAATGCTTTAAGCGCCTGGACCATGGTTCTGATGAATCAGGTTCAAACGTTCAAGTGAATATAATAAAAACAATAGTTTAATTAACTTCTTCTCCAGCAAAGCTGACGTGCCGCGGCCATGTTCTGCACACCAATATTCGCTGTCCGACACCTTCCAAACTTCACAAAATTCAGCTTGATCCATATGCCATAAGGAAAGATAAGTTTATATCCAAACATTGCAAATTGAATAATTAATGTTTAAAAAGACAACTATTTACAACATATTGGTGACAGCACGGCCTTATCCCCCTTTCAGGCGTGGTCGCTTTACAAAAAACAGTTGTTTTATGGATTACCCGGACGTATTGGAACCAAGCCTGCAACGCGTCCGCTCCCGCATCAACGCTGCGACCGAGTCGATCCGAATAGCCTGGATGGTGCTTGAGCGGTGAGGCCTGGTCAGAGCGTCACCGTCACCTCCTCGTTATTGGCCAGCGTGCGCAGAATGCGCCGCATGATTTTGCCCGACCGGGTTTTCGGCAAGTTGTCGCCAAAGCGGATTTCCTTCGGTTTTGCGATCGGACCGATTTCCTTGCCGACCCGGTTCCGCAATTCGGTGGCGATCTGTTTTGCTTCATCACCGGCCGGCCGGCTGCGCTTGAGCACCACAAACACGCAGATTGCCTCCGGTGGTGTCGTCCGGCTTGCTCACCTGACTATAGTCAGCCTCGAAGTTGAGGGCGGTTTTATCAGCATTGCCATTTCCAAGATGGCGGTCAAGGCAGTTGACCGACGCATTGGGCTCGCGGTCTTCAAACCATTTGTAAAAAGGCGCATTGCTTTCATCCAGTGTCCGGGTGAAGGGTTCATGCCACAGCAGGTTTTCGCGCGCCCGACGAGCCCGGAAACCTGTGTAATCCCTTTCCGCTTCGTCACACAAGGCACGACAGGCATCCATGCCGGAGATCGTTGCGCTTGCGACGAATTGAGGCGGCGGTGTGAAGTCACGGGTCTCCTGTTTTGCGAATTTGATCTCAGCCAATTTTCCCTCCTGTTAATAACGGCAAGCGATAAAGTCTCGACAGATCTTGAAACACGTCATTCAGAACTGGAGACGCAAAATGCACGCGTAATATTTACGCGATTCCGTTGTAAAAATTAGGTGTGGTGAATTTTTTCCATCATAGGATTGAGGGAATTTATTGCCTTGAGAATGGACAATAGTTGCGCCGATTGCTGACGACGCAGACATGCGATGAATACAATCCTCATAACAATGAAAAACCCCCGCCGTAGCGGGGCCAGGATCGCAATTTTGATAAATCAAGACTTGCAGCGACGCGCGGCAAACCCTAACAGGCCCAAACCTAACAGGGCCAGCGTGGCTGGTTCGGGAACCCTGTTGGTACCTGATGGTGGAAGGCTGCTCGGTGGGAGGGCCGGGGTCGAGTTCGGCGCAGCGAATTGGAGGTCGACGTGGATTGTCTGGCCATCCATGAAACTGTAGCCGGCAAAGTCGAATTTGAGAGCGTTGTTACCTAGAGTAATGCCGGATTGCTTAAAAGTGCTATTGGTGGCAAAGCTCGTGTAGCCTGAAAGTGGATTGCCGGACGTGTCATTAAAATTATGGAAGATCACGGTGCCGGGATTGTCGCGCCAGGGTGTAGGTTCAGAGCTGGCGAAGGTGTTGGTGCGCATGGTAAAGTCAATGCTGCTCCCGCTGACATTAATGCCGAAAGGAATATTCGATTCAGGGAATTTTGCACTGCTTTTGTAGAGGATTTCGTAGCCATTGTTTGCAAAAATTTTAAATGAATTGTCTGACATCCCCCCCTCAAACCAAAGGTCAATGTTCATTCTGGTGTCTACCAGCGTAGCGTTGGCGGTTGTGGCTAATGAGGCGGTGCAGGCCAGCAAAAGTGTGGACAAGATTTTTTTCATGATGATTATCTCCTCAATGTTAAATGCTTGAAGCGCCTGGACCATGGTTCTGATGAATCAGATTCAAACGATCAAGTGAATAGAATAAAAACAATAATTTAATTAACTTCTTCTCCAGCAAAGCTGACGTGCAGCGGCCATGTTCTGCACACCAATATCCGCTGTCCGAACCATTCCAAACTTCACAAAATTCAGCTTGATCCCTATGCCATAACGAAAGATAAGTTTATATCCAAACATTGCAAATTGAATAATATATGTCTAAAAATGCAACGTTTTACAACATATTGGTGACAGCACGGCCTTATTCCCCTTCAGGCGTGGTCGCTTTACAAAAAACAGTTGTTTTATGGATTACCCGGACGTATTGGAACCAAGCCTGCAACGCGTCCGCTCCCGCACCGACGCTGCGACGCTGCGACCGAGTCGATCTGAATAGCCTGGATGGTGCTTGAGCGGTGAGACCTGGTCAGGGCATCACCGCAGCCATGGGCATGGCAAAGGAAATGAAAGTTTGATGGTCACGGCGGAGGTCGCTGTCGCGGCCACAAATAAGGCGCCGATCCTCCTTGGAAGCACGTCATGCACAACAGCGGAACGGCTGCCCATTCTGCATCAGCGTCAGGAAAATGCACTAAAGCACCTCCTTCAACTGCGCCAGTATCGCCGGATTTTCCAGTGTCGATACATCCTGTGTCACCTCCTCGTTATTGGCCAGCGTGCGCAGAATGCGCCGCATGATCTTGCCCGACCGGGTCTTTGGCAAATTGTCGCCAAAGCGGATTTCCTTCGGTTTTGCGATCGGGCCGATTTCCTTGCCGACCCAGTTCCGCAATTCGGTGGCGATCTGTTTTGCTTCATCACCTGCCGGCCGGCTGCGCTTGAGCACCACAAACACGCAGATCGCCTCTCCGGTGGTGTCGTCCCGCTTGCCCACCACCGCGGCTTCGGCGACCAGCGGATGCGCCACCAGCGCCGACTCGATCTCCATGGTCCCCATGCGGTGCCCGGAGACATTCAGCACATCGTCGATGCGGCCGGTGATCGTGAAGTAACCAGTGTCCTTGTTGCGGATTGCGCCATCGCCGGCGAGATACATCCTGCCGCCGAATTCTTCCGGAAAATAGCTTTTCCGGAACCGTTCCGGATCGCCCCAGATGGTGCGTATCATCGACGGCCACGGCCGCTTGACGACCAGGATGCCGCCTTGTCCATTGGGCACGTCGGCGCCGGTTTCATCGACGATCGCGGCCATGATGCCGGGCAGCGGCAGGGTGCAGGATCCCGGCACCATCGGTGTCGCACCGGGCAGCGGTGAAATCATGTGACCGCCGGTTTCGGTTTGCCAGAACGTGTCGACCACCGGGCAGCGTTCGCCGCCGACATTCTTGTAGTACCACATCCAGGCTTCCGGATTGATCGGTTCACCGACCGATCCCAGCAGGCGCAGACTGGACAGGTCGTAGCGCTTCGGATGCATGTCGGGATCGGCATCGGCGGCCTTGATCAGCGAGCGGATGGCGGTCGGCGCCGTGTAAAAGATGCTGACCTTGTGCTTCTGGATCATGTCCCAGAAACGGCCGGCATTCGGGTAGGTCGGCACACCCTCGAAAAGGACTTGCGTGGCGCCCACTGCCAGCGGGCCGTAGGCGATGTAGCTGTGGCCGGTGACCCAGCCGATATCGGCGGTACACCAGAACACGTCATCGGGCTTGATATCGAAAGTCCACTTCATCGTCAACATGGTCCACAGCAGGAAACCGCCGGTCGAATGCTGTACACCTTTGGGTGTGCCGGTCGAGCCAGATGTATAGAGAATGAACAGCGGATGTTCTGGACTGACCCATTCCGGCTCGCAATCCTGCGCTTGCGTCGTAGCCATTTCATGCAGCCACATATCGCGGCCGGCAACCATGTCGATGGCGCCGCCGGTGCGGCGGTAGACGATCACGTTTCTGACAACCTCACCTCCCTCCAGCGCCAATGCTTCGTCAACGATGGATTTGAGCGGCAGCGGCTTGCCGCCGCGAACCTGCTGGTCGGCGGTGATCACTGCCACAGCGCCGGCGTCGACGATGCGCTCATGTAAAGATTTGGCGGAGAAACCGCCAAATACTACAGAGTGTGTGGCGCCGATGCGCGCGCATGCCTGCATTGCTGCCACACCTTCAATCGACATCGGCAGATAGATGATGACGCGGTCGCCCTTTTTGATACCGAGGTCTCTCAGGCCGTTGGCGATCTTGCATACCCGCTCATGCAATTCGCGGTAGGTAACCTTGTTCACCTGACCATCGTCAGCCTCGAAAATGATGGCGGTTTTATCGGCATTGCCGTTTTCAAGATGGCGGTCAAGGCAGTTGACCGATGCATTGAGCTTGCCGTCTTCAAACCATTTGTAAAAAGGCGCATTGCTTTCATCCAGTGTCCGGGTGAACGGTTCATGCCACAGCAGGTTTTCGCGCGCCAGACGTGCCCAGAAACCGGTGTAATCCCTTTCCGCTTCGTCACACAAGGCACGATAGGCATCCATGCCGGAGATCGTTGCGTTTGCGACAAACCGAGGCGGCGGTGTGAAGATACGGGTCTCCTGTTTTACAGATTCGATCTCAGCCATTTTGCTCTCCTGTTAATAACGACAAGCGATAACGCTTTGACAGATTTTCAAGGACATCATTTCGTTGTGGAGACGCAGAATTCAGGCGTAATTTTTACGCACTCACATTGTAAATAATGGGAGTTGAGAATTTTGTTAATAATAGGATTGAGGGAATTTATTGCCTTGAGAATGGACAATAAAATCGTCGGTTACGGGCGGCGTAAAAAGGGTGCGACGGGGATGGAGCGAGCGCATTGACGCTGCGTAGCGTCAACGCCTTGAGTGCAGGGCAGGGAGGAAAATCAAAAGCCGATCAATCGATCGGCTTGGGTTTACACATTCGTTCATCGGGGAGGCTGGTGTCAGGCGTTGATGCCGTTCTCCATGCGCCAGCGCATCTTGCTCACCCACTCTTCGCGCGGCATGAAATCCGGCGCCGCGCGCGCGATCTTCTCGGTGCCGGCGAGTATCTCATCATCCGGTTTTGAAAAATCGACCGGCACACGCATGGGCTGAATGCAGTACCACGGCGTGTCGATGAAAACTTCGATCCGGTTGTCTTCAGGATCCCGAAAATACACCGATATCGCATTGCCATGCGTGACCGGACGGATTTCGGTCACCGATTTTTCTTTCTGCAGCAAATCGTGCAACTGGCGCAGGCTTGCCAGGTCGGTGGTGCGCAGCGAAATTTGATTGATGAGGTTAAATTCAAGATGTGCGGGCCGTCCGCTTGCCAGCACGATCTGATGGTGTTCGGTCGGATCGCGGCTCAGGAACACCAGCGTGACAGGGCCCGCCGGGGTCGTCAGCTGGCCGCGGTCAGTTACGGTGAAGCCCATCACACCACGGTAAAAACGCTCCATCGCTTCGATGTCGCGAACGAAAAAACCCATGTGGCTGAAGCCCAGCGTTATCTTCAAGGGGGAAGTCTCCATCAGTCGCTCTTTCACGGTTATCCGGCATTTTTAATTGATCGTACAAAGTGTATCAATGTTTGACAACTAATTAATAGCTGTTCATAGTGTTCCGGAAGTAAAAATAAAATGCCGGCGTATCAGATTCAAATCAGATTCAAAATCACAATGACAAAAATCAAGGAGACCAGATGAAGATCAATAAAATTATGCGGCCGCTGAGTTTGATCGGGCTTGCCATCACAGCGGCTTTTGTGTTTACACCAATCATGGCAAGTGCCGACACTTATCCCAGCAAGCCGATTCGCCTCCTGATCGGATTTCCGCCCGGCGGCAGCTCCGATATCGTCGCCCGCCTGATCGCCAAGCCGCTCGGCGAACGACTGGGCAAGCCAGTGGTGGTGGAAAACAAGCCGGGGGCGGGCGGCATCATCGCCGCAGATTTCGCGGCGAAGTCCGAGCCGGACGGTTATACCCTGATCCTGCTGCCGAGCGGCCACGCAAGCGCCGCGGTAATGAAGAAAGTGCTGCCCTACCAGTCGGTCAATGACTTCGCCTGGGTATCGACCGTCACCACCTACCCGATGGTGCTGGCGGTGTTGCCGGGTTCGCGATTTTCGTCCTTTCCGGAATTGCTGAAGTCGGCGAAGGCAGAGCCGAACAAGTTTTCATTCTCGTCCGCCGGCGTCGGCACCGCGCATCATCTGGTCGGCGAACTGATCATGGCCGAGTCCGGCGTCAACATGCTGCATGTTCCATTCCGCGGCGGTTCAGCGCCGCTGGTCGAGCTGCTGGCCGGACGGGTCGACATGATGATCGACACCATGACGTTCATTGCGCCACTGGCCAAGGAAAAGAGGGTCAACATCCTGGCGACCACAGCGCCGAAGGGCAATGCCGCCGGACATCCGATCATCGCCGATTCGTTGCCGAACGTGGTCTACGAGTCCTGGCTGGGGATCGCCGCGCCGCGCAATACGCCGCCTGCGGTAGTGGAACAGCTCAACAGGGAACTGCGGGCGATCATCGACCAGCCGGACATCAAGGCGCGGCTGATCGAGCTCGGCGGTTCGCCGAAAGCCAGTTCACCGGCCGAGTTCCGCCAGCGGGTTGAGCAGGATATTGCGAAGCTGGAAAAAGTCGTGACGGACCGCAAGATCGAGAAGGAGTGAGGTGCGCGGCGCCACCTGTTGCCGGTTCATGCGGCCGTTTTTTGCGGCCGTAACGAAAAAAACAGGAGAACGATGGCGCCGCTGGCCAGCACCACCACGCCTATCCATGCCGCATTAAATCCGCCCAGGGCCTGGCTGCTGACGTAGGATAGGCTGGACCACAACATGTAAGCACAGCTCAGGCAGAACACCAGCGGCAGCAGCGGATACAGCGGAACCTTGAAGGGCCGCACGGCATCCGCATCGCGGATGCGCAGCACAAACAGAGCGATGCCGGTGAGCAGGAAAAAGAGCCAGAACACTGGCGCCGTATATTCGACCATCGACTTGAAACCACCGCCGAATGCCAGCCCTGCGCCGACCAGGATCAGCGCGAACATGCCTTGCACCAGCAAAGCGGCCGTGGGGGTGTCGCGAATGCCATCCCATGCGCCGAGCGCGCTTAATTGCGGCCAGTCGCGGCCGAACGCGTAGTTGGTGCGCGCGCCGACGATGATCGTCGCATTGATCGAGGTCAGCGCAGAAATGACCACGGCCAGTGACACCAGCGTTTCGCCGGTGCGGCCGAAGACAGTCTTCAGCAGATCGGCCGCCACCGCGGTCGACGCGGCCATGCCGTTCAGCCCGAGCACGTACCAGTAGGCCCAATTGACGAGCAGGTAAAGTGCCGTGATGATCAGGATTGACACGACCAGCACCCGCACCATGCTGACGCGTTCCTTGAGTTCGGCGCTGATATAGGCCGCTTCGTTCCAGCCGCCGTAGGTCAGCAATACGAAGACCATGGCCAGCCCCAGGCCCTGCAGCGACAAGGCGGCCTGCGGCGAGGCTGCAGCGGCCGATATCACCGCCGCAGGCGGAGGGGCGGCTGCCATCCATGACGCGGCCGAGACTATCAGGATCAGACCGAGTACTTCCAGTGCGGTGAGCCACATCTGGGCGCCGGCGCCGCTGCGCAGGCCGCGCAGGTTGAGCCAGGTCAGCCCGAGCACGGACAGCGCCGCCCAGACCGCGCCGCTGTATGGCCCCAGCGGCACGATCCGCGTCATGTATTCGCCAAAAAGGAAGGCCAGCAGGGCGATCGATCCGGTCGTGATCACCGAGAATCGGGCCCAGGCATACAGCAAGGCCAGACCCTTGCCGTACGCACGGGTGAGGAAATGGTAGTCGCCGCCGGCGTGAGGATAGGTGGTTGCCAGTTCGGCATAACACAGCGCGCCGATCAGGGACAGGACTCCGCCCGCGGCCCAGACGGCAAACAGCCAGCCGGGCGAAGGCACGTTGCCCGCCACGATAGACGGCGCCTGAAAAATGCCGGCGCCGATCACGACGCCGACAATGATGGAAATGGCGTGCCGCTGGCTCAGGCTATGGTGCGGGCTGCGGGAAGGATCGTGGTCCGGGGGCGTCGAGGCCATGTTGTTTGCGCGCGGTCAGGTTGGTGGGGCAGGGGAGTTGGCTTACTGCGCCCCGAGGGCACGTACCGCCTCGATCTTTTCCTGCTCGGTCGCGATCGCTTCTTCGAATGGCGCTGGTTTTGACTTGCGTTCGGCCTGGAAAGGCGTGCGGCCGTGTTTCGCCGACGTGGCGGTACCGGTCATGCGCTCGCCATCAATCGTGCCCGCGAAAAGTATCTTGTCACCGTTGGCGTCGCGTGTCGCGAAACTGATTGCCGTGCCGCGCAAGCTTACATCCTGCAGACTGGCCGTGACGCGTTCGAATTGGGCATCGCCATCGACTTTCTGGAAGCGCTGACGCAGCGTCAATGCGGTGGCGACAGGCTGCTTGCCCGAGCCACTGGACACCGACCACTCTCCAGCCACGTGGGCCGGGATGATCCACAGGAAGCTGCGCGCCGTGCCCATTTGAGAAGTCTCGTCCGGGAGCCAGGTTTGCATGTCGAAGCTGTTCGAACTGATGCGTGTGCCCGGCTTCATCTTGAACAGGATGGGCCGCAGCCTGAGATTCAGTTCCGGCAGCAGATAGATGGTGACGACGCTTGCTTTTGAAAAATCGGCGGCGAACACATCGGCCTGACGAAACTCGACCTTGTCCTGGACACCGGCCTCACGGGCGCGGCGCTTCGATACTTCGACCAGGTCGGTATTATATTCAAGCCCGAGGGACCGGGTGCCGCGTCCGCGCGCCGCGGCGATCGGGATTTTTCCATCACCCGAACCGAGGTCGACAAGATAGTCGCGGGAGGTGACTTCGGCCATGCTCAGCATGCGCTCCATCATCGCGTCCGCGGTCGGCAGCCACATGACGTCCTTGCCGGATTGGCCAAGGCGGGGCACATATTCAGCCGAAGCTTGCTGCGCCCACGCGCCGGACGCCGCGATGAAACTTGCCGCGAGCCCGGCAAGCATGGCGGCTCCCAGCCGATGAAATGATGCGGTATGGCGCATGCAGTCTCCTTGCTTATGCTTTTCGTATTTTTGGATGCGGGCCGGTAAGGCCGGCGAATGTGGGATGTTACCGTAAGCGCACTTCTTCTGCGTGAGCATCATGACTTTTCGCGTGATGGTCATGGCGATGGTAACGGTCAGGGTTATCGCTGCCGGCGGATACTTGCGACGGTCGGTGGCGGCGGCAGAAAGCAAGCACCTGGCATTACCGGTTTGGCGCGGTAATTCCAGGATATTGGTTTCGGTCAGGTTCGGCTGAGCATTGTTGGCGCCTCGCGCAAATCTTGCAGCAGTATGTCGATCAGCGTATCGGTCGGCCGCGACGGCTGCCGTATCTTCAGGGTCGCCATCGCGATCGTCAATTCAACCGACGGCGACTTGATTTGCCAAGCCCGCAGGCGGCCGGCCTTCAGTTCGTCGTTGACGCTGCTCGCCGTCAGCACCGTGAAGCCTCGGCCCTGCAACACCATTTCCGTCAGCAGCGAAAAATTATCGACTTCCATGATCGGCTTGAGCGTGATGCCGATATCGCTGGCAACCCGGTCCAGTGTGCGGCGCACGCCGTTTTCCAGGTTCGCCAGGATCAGCGGCATGCAGGCGAGCTGCGCAAATTCGATCGCGCCGGGTGGCGCAAAGCCGCGCAAGCACTGCGCTTCGGCACCCGGGCCGATCAGCACCAGTGATTCGCTAAATAGGGGTTGGATTTCCATCAGCGGCTCGTACAGCGGCGGCGCGTACAGGATGCCGACATCGACTTCGCTGTCGAGTATCCATTTTCTGATGGTCGCGCTGAACCCTACCTTCACGTGCAGCACCGCGTCCGGATAGTGTGCCTTGAAGCGATCCAGTATCCGCGGCAGCGTCGCGCGTCCGAGCGCTTCCGGCATGCCTATGGTCAGGTTATGGGCGCGGGCGCGGCTGCGCACGCGAAAGCTCGCGGCGATGATCTCGGTGCGCTCGATCACCTCTGCCGCCATCGGCACGAGCGCCAGTCCGCCCTCGGTGAGCTCGACTCCACGGGCGCCGCGCACGAACAACGGCACGCCAAGTTCATCCTCGAGCTGGCGCATCTGCCTGCTCAGTGCCGGCTGTGCGACATGAAGCCGCTCGCTGGACTTGGAGATATTGCGCAACTCGGCGATGCAAAGAAAGTAGCGGAGTTGTCGGATCTCCAATGCTGCACTCCTTGGCGCAAGGTTGTAAGGCATGCCGCCGCTGCATGGCGGTACGTCAATTTGCTATCAGTCGGTCAAATATTCACTGCTAGAATTTTAAGCGCATATTGCGAAAGCCAACCAAACGCGCTGCATTCGAGATGAAAACACTGAACAATAACAGCATTCCAGTCAGCCGGACGCTTCCCACGCTTCTCGATGAAATGGCAAACCGGTTTCCGAATCGGCAATTCCTGACCGACTACCAACGCAGCTGGACCTATGCCAGCTTCCGGCACGACGTGCGGACCACTGCAAAAGGCTTGCACGGCCTCGGCGTGCGCCCTGGCGACAAGGTCGGCATCCTGATGGGGAACCAGGCCGAATGGCTACTGACCGCATTTGCGGTCGTCACGCTGGGTGCGGTCGCTGTGCCGGTCAATACATGGTGGCGGGCGCGTGAACTTCAGCACGCGCTCGAGCTGGCCGAGGTGTCCACGCTCATAATGGCTGACCGATACCTGACCAATGACTATACCGCGGAGTTGCGTCAGTTGGGCCAACTTGCGCAGGCCTTGCCAGCGTTGTGCCGCATCATATGCCTCGGCACGGATTTGCCGCCGGGGGCGATTCCGTATTCGGCGATTGGCGAAAAAAGCGCGCTGGTCGGCGACGAACTGATCGACGCCGCGCAAGCCGGCGTATCACCTGACGACATTGCCTATATCCTGTTCACGTCCGGATCGACCGCGAGGGCAAAGGCGGCGCCGATGATACACAAGGGCCTGATCGAAAATCCTTTCGCGATCGGCGAACGTATGCACCTGAGCGAGGAAGACCGCACGCTGGTGACGGTTTCATTGTTCTGGAGTTTCGGATGCGTCAATGCGTTGCTCGCGACGATGACGCACGGTGGTTCGCTGGTGCTGCAGTTCAGCTTCGATCCGGTCGGCGCAATGCAGCTAATCGAGCGCGAGCGCTGCTCAGTGTTATACCTGACATCAAACATGGCTCTGGCGTTGCAGCAGCATCCGGAGCGCCGCAAATTCGACTTGCGCTCGCTGCGCACCGGCACCGGCAACCCGGTGACCGCGCGCATCCTGTACGACATTGGCGTGCACGAGATCTGTCCGGCTTACGGCATGACCGAGGGATATGCAAACACGACAACATCGGATGGCAAGCTGCCGATCGACGTGCGCCTGCGCAATTCCGGCTACCCGCTGCCGAACATGGAAATCGAGATCGTCGACCTCGAAAGCCGTGCGCCGTTGCTGCCAGGCGATGTCGGCGAAATACGGATGAAGGGTTATGTGACGCCTTGCTACTACCGCGACGCGCAGCGTACTAGCGATGCCTTTGACGCCGCCGGCTGGTTCTATACCGGCGACCTCGGTGTATTCGATAGCGACGGCGGGCTGCAGATCCGCGGCCGATGCAAGGAAATGATCAAGACTTCCGGCATCAATGTCGCGCCCGCCGATGTCGAGGAAATCCTGATGACTTGTCCCGGCGTGCATCAGGCGGTGGTGGTTGGCGTGCCCGACCCGGACCGGATCGAAGCGATCGCTGCGCTGGTGGTGTTGCAGCCGGATGCGGCGCTCACCAGCGACGCCGTGCTGGCACACTGCCGTCGTGCGGCCGCCGCCTACAAGGTACCCAGGATGGTGCAGTTCGTGACCGAAGACCAGGTCCCGCTGACGGCGACCGGCAAGATCGACAAGAAAGAGGTCCAGCGCATGCTGGCCGAACGTTATGCTGGCTGACGCCTTACTTGACGTCGCTCGCCAGCCGCTGACGCCGGATGATTTCCCCCATCCGGGAATAGTTTGGTCCGCCGATGCGGCCGAGCGGCCGCAGCCGTTGCGCATCAATGTGGCGGCCGTCATATACCGATGGCGACAAATGGAAGGCCAGAACCTGGCCGATATATAAGGTATTGTTGCCGCTGCCGAGCCTGATCGCCTGGTCGAGACGGCATTCCATCTGGATCGGGCTGGCGGCTATTCGCGGCGCCTTGACAAAGCGGCCGGGCAGGGTTTCAATGCCGAGCCGCTTGAGCTCGCTGACGCCGGGCGGATAATCAGCGGAGCAGGCATCCATCAACGTCACCAGGTCGTCGGTGACGACATTGACAACAAACTCCAGCGTTTCCAGGATATTCCGCGCGGTATCCTTCAATTCCCCGTTGCGAGTGCCTATATTAATCGCCAGCATCGGCGGGCTATGCGCAACATAGTTGTATGAGCTGAACGGCGCGGCATTGGTCGAGCCGTCCAGTGCGGCGGTGGTGACCCA
>JAZKDW010000029.1:87506-109276 GCA_040387375.1 Pseudomonadota bacterium | reverse complement strand
TTTCAGTGTCGAGCTGGTCGCCCGCCACGGTCGTGAAGCCGGAATTTTTCATGAGTCTGATCGGCAGCGTGTTGTCAATCCAGGCTCAGGCCGATACGCTTGATGATCGGCGCCCACTTGTCGTTCTCGGCGCGGATCAGGGCCGCGAAATCCTCCGGAGTGCCGCCCGTTGGTTCGATTCCCTGGGCACGGAACTGGTCGCGCACTTCGGGCATCTGCAGCACCGCGTTGATTTCCCGATTCAGGCGGTCGACAATGTCTTTAGGCGTGCGTGCCGGCACGACCACGCCATTCCATGCCAATGCTTCGACGCCGCTGATGCCGGATTCGGTCAACGTCGGAACCTGTGGCAACAACGAAAAACGCTGGCTGCTTGTCACCGCCAGCATCCTGATCTTGCCGGCGGCAACCATCTGGTTGACATTGGGCGTCGGCAGGCCGACATAGATATCGGTTTCGCCGCCGATCAGCGAGGTCAGCGCGCCGGTGGCTGCGGAAAATGGTATATGCACGACATGGGTGCCGGTGCGGGACTTCAGCAATTCCATGATCAGGTGGGACGACGTGCCGTTCGAACTGGAAGCATAATTCAGCTTGCCCGGATTACGCTTGATGTGTGCAATCAGCTCCTGTACTGAATTGACCGGAAGCTTGGTGCTGGTCAGTACCACGTTCGGCAGGCTGGTCGTGATGATCACCGGCGCCAGGTCGCGCACCGCATCGTAAGATAGCTTCTTGTACAGATGCGGGGAGACGGTCAGCGCGCCGGTGAATGACATCAGCATCGTGTAACCGTCCGGCGCGGCGCGCGCTACCAATTCATGCGCAATGGTGCCGCCGGCGCCGCCATGGTTTTCAACGACGATGGTCTGCCCCAGTCGTACCCGCAGCCGTTCGGAAATAAAGCGGGTAACAACGTCGGGGGCGCTGCCGGCCGCGGCAGATACGACGAAGCGGATCGGTTTTGCGGTCGGCCAGGCCGGGGTTTGCGCGGTGGCCGGGGATACCAGCCCGATGCCCGTGAAGGCAAGGATGGCTGCAAGCAGCAGCCGCTTGCGGCTTACTGCCGCTTCAGTTTTTTTCGTCATGTTGTCTCCCGTTGTTTTTCCGTTCAGCACGCTGGAACTTCTATTCGCGATACTTGTTGTAATTCGGCTTGCGCTTTTCTCTGAATGCCTGCTTGCCTTCCTGGGATTCCTCGGTGTCGAGGAAATCGGGCGCCAGCATCCGGCGAAAATGGTCACGCGACGGATCGCGCAGGTAGTCGATGTCCGATTCGAATGATTCCTTGACGATGCGTAGGCAGGTTGGGCTGAGCGCCAGGATTTCCTCGCACCATTTGTCGACTTCGGCGTCGAGCTGGTCGAGCGGTACCACCACGTTCACCAGGCCCATTTCCAATGCCTGCTGCGCATTGTAGCGGCGGCACAGCATCCACAGTTCGCGCGCTTTTTTCGAGCCGAGCACGCGCGCCGAATAGCTGACGATCCAGCCTTCGGCCGGGCTGCCGATGCGCGGGCCAACCTGGCCGAAGATCGCATTCTCGGCGGCGATCGTGAGGTCGCAAAAATACGCGAGGTGGTTGCCGAGGCCGATCGCATAACCCTTGATCACCGCGATCACCGGCTTGCCGCAGTGGCGGATCGCAAGGTGCACCGAGCGGGGATCGGCTTCGACATAACCTGGTGTCGGCTCGCCCTTGAGGCGCTGCACGTCGCCGCCCGATGAAAACGCCTTGTCGCCGGCGCCGCGGATCACCAACACGCCGATGGCGCGATTGCGCGATGCGTGTTCGACGGCGTCGACCATTTCGACGAAGGTCTGCGGCCGGGTCGCGTTCAGCGCGCCGGGGCGATTGATGGTGATCGTCGCGACGTGGTTATTTTCCTCGTAAAGGATGTCTTCGTAGCGGTTCGGTGCGGTTGCAGTTGTCTCGGTCATGGCGTGTGTCTTTGAAGTCGGTCGGGAAATGGAGTCAGGCCGGGCGGCGCCGGACCAGCAGCGTGCTGGTGCCGCTCTGCACCACGTCGTCCTCCTGGTTCAGCACTTCGATGGCGCGCACCAGCAGACCGCGGTCCGGCTTTGAGGTTTCACGCTTTTCCTGGATCGTCATGCGCACCCGGATGGTGTCGCCCAGCAGCACCGGCTTGCCGAATTTCCAGGTCATGTCGAGCGGCGCGATCACGGTTCCAGCGAACAGCTCAAGCCGCTGCAGCAGGCCCATTGCCAGGCCGATCACCAGGCTACCGTGCGCAACGCGCTTGCCGAACACCGATTTGCTCGCATACACGTCGTCAGTATGCGCGGGCGCAAAATCGCCGGTCAGGCCGGCGAAACTCATGATTTCGTAATTGGTGATGGTACGGGACGCGGACTCGAACGACTGGCCGCTGCTGACGTCCTCGAAGTAGTAAGACATGGTTCTCTGTTCTCCTGTGCTCGCCGGGCGCGGTCCGGTTGAGGCGCCGCGATTTTTCAAGCGAGGTTACACAAGAATAAAGAGTCCTACCAACACAGAGTCGGCATGCCGTCATGCTGAATCGATATGGATATCCGATGCTCAGCGGCGATGTTGCGTCATCGCCGCATGCTAGTGTCGACAGGCTCGTGTAGCCGCCTCTTTGCATCGCCTGTAATTCATTTGCGTTAATTATCAGCCAACTTCAGCGCGATCTAGGCGCGACTCATGGGGTCTTGCGGGGAAAGCGAACGTGCGATTCGGCGTCATTGCAGGAAAGCGCATACAGATCAATGGCTTGCCCATCATTCCGCCTGGTTATCAACAGGCTTAACCACAATTTTTGTGGATAAGTCCCGCTCAGGCATGCGCTTGATCAAGGTAGGCATCGATCGCCGTCACCAGCGCCTTGCACTGTTCATCCGTACCAATTGTCACGCGCAGAAACTGATTGATGCGCGGCATGCTGAAATGCCGCACGATGATATGTTTGGCGCGCAACCAGCCTGACAGCTGCACCGCATCATGTTTTGGATGCCGCATGAAAATGAAGTTGGCGGCCGATGGCAGGATGTCGAATCCACGCTGTTCCAGATCCTTCACCAGCGTGTCGCGGGTAGCGATGATGGCAGCCCGCGTGTGCTCGAAATAATCGCGGTCCTTGAAGGCCGCGATTGCGCCTGCGATCGCCATCTTGTCGAGTGGATAAGAATTGAAGCTGTTCTTGACGCGCTCGAGCGCCTCGATCAGGTCGGGATGGCCGACCGCAAATCCAACCCGCAGTCCGGCCAGCGAACGCGATTTTGACAATGTCTGCACCACCAGCAGATTCGGGTAACGGTCGACCAGCAAAATCGCAGTCTCGCCGCCGAAGTCGATATACGCTTCGTCGACCACCACGACCGATCTGGTGTTCGCGGCCAGCAGGCGTTCGATGTGCGCGAGGCCGAGCAGGCAGCCGGTCGGCGCATTCGGATTGGGAAAGATTATGCCGCCGTTGGGACGCAGATAAGCGTCAGTATCGATGCTGAAATCGTCGGCCAGCGGCACGGTGCTGTATTCGATTTCGTACAGGCCGCAATACACTGGATAAAAGCTGTAGCTGATGTCCGGGAACAGGATAGGCTGTTCCTGTTTCAGTAGTGCCAGGAAAGTGTGGGCAAGGACTTCATCCGAGCCGTTGCCGACGAATATCTGGCGCGGCGAGATATCGTAATAACCTGCGATCGCTTGCTTGAGGCTGTCGGCATTCGGATCAGGATAGAGCCGCAGGCCGGCGCCTGCCTCCTGACGCAATGCCTCCAGTACCAGTGGCGAGGGCGGATAGGGATTCTCGTTGGTATTGAGCTTGATCAGGTTGTCGAGCTTGGGTTGTTCGCCGGGCACGTAAGGGGTTAAGCCGCGCACCACTTCACTCCAGTATTGACTCATGTCACGCTTTCAAAAAATAATTGTTGAATCTTGATTTGATGGCACCCCTGGCGAGATGTCATGGATTACTGGCCATCCCACCTTTTGAGCCGTTCTTCGCAGGCCGCGTTTGGCAATCTGGCATTGGCCCTAATTTATACCTACATCTTTACAAGTTTCCAGCCTTGCGCGGTGGCGGCAAAACGTGGCCTAAACGCGTAGGGTGGAAAAGCGCAGCGCCTTCCACCATGTTCGATCACGAGTGGCAATTGCGAATGCTGCATGGTGGAAGGCGCTGCGCTTTTCCACCCTACGTACTGCAACTACGCCTCCGGCAAGCTCAAGGATACCTTCCCAAGATGGCCTTGCGGCACGTGCAGCAGTTCGGCGGCTTTTGAAGGGCTTATTACTCCCTCGGCTAATGCACGGTAGGCTAATCTGCAGAAACGTTCAGGATGTTCGGGCGGCAATTGAGGTCCTGGTTCACGTGCGCGGTAACCGGATTTGCTAAACAAAAACATCATGGATTTGTAGCCAGACTCGGTTAACACACCCTGATCCAGCGCCCGCCGTATTGCCACTTGCATGCTGATGCCGTATTTTTCCTTGAGCGAAGCAAGTTCAATAATATGAATCTTCGAGCGTTTTTTACCGAACTCTCTTTTCACACATTCCGAGGGAAACAAGAACGCGCCCGCGAAGCGATGGCAGGCCTTCTCCTCATCCAGATCAGGTGAAATATTCATGACCAAATGCCCTAGCTCATGGGCTGCGGTGAATCGTTGACGATCTCCCGGGCGATTCTTGTTCAGAATTACGACGGAATGAGAATCGACTGTCGCGCTCAAGCCATCAAACTTTTCCGGGGCGTCAAGCGATACTACTTTCAAACCCTGGTATTCGAGCAGTTCGGTCAGGTTTTCAATGGAATCAAAACCGCTATGCCAGAGCTTGCGCAGCTGCTCTGCTGCCTTTTCCGCGTCGTCATAGGTATTGACCGGGTAATGCGACTTGAGCGAAAAGCTGCGTGGCAGATCTTCGCTCTCGAAAAAAGACTCCAGCGTCAGATAACGCTCAAGGCTGTCGCGCGTTTGCTCCAGGATGGAGTCACGATCTTTGCCGGAAAGGGTCGCTTGCTTGCGGAACTCGACATCACCCAGCTTTACCGAGCAAGGCCGGAAAAAATATTCTGGCTTCACGCCAAGCAGCTTGGATATTTGAATCAGACGCGTGGAATTGGGCGTGTCTTTGCCGGTTTCAAATTTGCTTATGGCTTGACGCGTGACGCCCATTGCGTCAGCCATTTCCTGCAAGGTCATGCGCTTCAAGACACGGGCGCGGCGGATTCGTTCGCTTAACATAGATTTCTCCTGGTTGACAAATTATACGTTTGGACAAAATTTGTCAACCTATGTTCCGGGCGATCCAACAATACCGTGTTGGCGGCAATGCCGCGCGAGCAGGCTGTGGCGTGGCTCATGCCTTGCGGGTCATCGCCGTCCCAAACGTCAGACCGCGACCTGCTCGAGCGCTTCCTGCTGCTCCAGCCATTCCGCTTCCAGCTGCGTGATTTCCTTCGCATAATAGGTCTGGTCGGTGAGCAGCGTTTTCAATTCCTTCTTGTTGGCGCTCTCGTAGATCTGCGGATCGGCAAGGCGTGCGTCGACCACTGCTTTTTGCGCATTGCGTTTGGCGATCTGTTCTTCCAGCTTCTTGATTCTGGATTCGATCGGCTTCTTGCGCGCGGCGAGTTTTTGCCGGTCTTCCGCATCCGCACGTTTCTGTTCGCGCTTGTCGGCGCCCGAAACTTCCGGCGCGGGCGCAATGGCGCCTTTTTTAACGACGGGCGCCAGGGCCGTGCCGGTACCCTTGGCGGCCAGCTTGGTCTTGAACAGCCAGTCCTTGTAATCGTCGAGATCGCCGTCGAACGGCTGCAGCTTGCCATCGGCAACGATGATGAACTGGTCGGTGGTGGCGCGCAGCAGATGGCGGTCATGCGATACCACCACCAGCGTGCCTTCGAACTGCGCCAGCGCCATGGTCAGGGCTTCGCGGGTTTCCAGGTCCAGATGGTTGGTCGGTTCATCCAGCAGCAGCAGGTTGGGGCGTTGCCACACGATCAGCGCCAGCGCCAGGCGGGCTTTCTCGCCGCCGGAAAAGGGCGCGATCTTGCTGGTCACCATCTGACCGTTGAAATTGAAGCTGCCGAGGAAATTGCGCAGTTCCTGTTCACGCACATTGGGCGCGATGCGGCCCAGATGCCATAACGGCGATTCTTCATGACGCAGCATCTCGACCTGGTGCTGCGCGAAGTAGCCGATCGCCAGTCCCTTGCCGAACTGCGCATCGCCGGTCAGCGGTTGAAGTTCGCCGGCGATGGTTTTGATCAGCGTCGATTTACCGGCGCCGTTGACACCCAGCAGGCCGATGCGCTGTCCGATCTGCAGTGAAAAATTAATGCCGGAGACGATGGTCTTTTCAATGACCTGATGATTTTCCTCGTTCTCGATCCGGTAGCCGGCGTTGACGTCTTCCATCACCAGCAACGGATTCGGCGCGCTCGCCGGCTCGCGGAATTCGAATGAAAACTCGGCTGCCGCGCGCAGTGGCGCCAGTTCTTCCATCTTCGCCAGCGCCTTCATCCGGCTTTGCGCCTGACGCGCCTTGCTGGCCTGCGCCTTGAAGCGGCTGATGAACGATTCGAGGTGGGCGCGCTGGCGGGTCTGCTTCTCGAGCGCGCCTTGCGCCAGGATCATCTGGGCTGCGCGCTGGCGTTCGAACGATGAATAATTGCCGGAATAACGCTTCAGTTTTCGTTCATCGATATGCACGATCACGTTGACCACACCGTCGAGGAAATCGCGATCATGGGAAATGATGATCAGCGTGCCGGGGTAGCGCTTGAGCCAGTCTTCCAGCCAGATGATCGCATCGAGATCCAGATGGTTGGTCGGTTCATCGAGCAGCAGCAGGTCGGACGGGCACATCAGCGCCTGCGCCAGATTCAGACGCATGCGCCAGCCGCCGGAAAAACTGGCCACCGGCTGCTGCATCTGGTCCATCGTGAAGCCGAGGCCGGTCAGCAATTGTTCGCCGCGCGAACGCACGGTGTAGGCATCGGCATCGGCCAGCGCGCTGTACAGTTCACCGATCAGCGTGCCGTTGGCGGCGCTCTCGGGCTCGCTCTCCAGGAAGGCCAGTTCATCTTCCAGGCGGCGCAGCGTGATGTCGCCGTCAATCGCATAGTCGAGGGCAGCGCGGTCGAGCGCCGGGGTTTCCTGCGCGACGTAGGCCATGCGCCATTTCGACGGGAAGTCGATCTCGCCCTGGTCGGCGTGCAGTTCGCCGCGCAGCAGGCCGAACAGGCTGGATTTGCCGGCGCCATTGGCGCCGATCAAGCCGATCTTGTCACCGGGGTTGAGGGTGACGTCGACATTCTCTAATAACGGCTTGATGCCTCGCATGAGGCTGACTTGCTGGAAACGTATCATTTATTTATTGGTCACAGGCGCAGTGTGAATGCGCTCATTGCTGCTTATTCAAGTGGGTTTAAAATTGTTCCGCGCTTGCGCGCAGGTCGATCATGCACTGCGATTATTTCAGTTGGCTTGCCATCAGCAGGAACACCATGTCGTCGCCGGCACTGGTCGTCAGCCAGGTGAATTCCAGGTCGGGAAAAGCTGCTTCGGCATGCGCGCGTTCGTTGCCGATTTCGACCATCAGGACACCTTCCCTGGTCAGGCGATTTTTCGCGCCGGCGATGATTTCGCGCACCAGATCCATGCCATCGATACCGCCTGCCAGCGCGATCGCCGGTTCACGCTGATATTCCTCCGGCAGCTTGCTCATGGACTGCGTATTCACATACGGCGGGTTGGAGATGATGAGGTCGTATTTTCTATCCGGCACCGCCGTATACAGATCCGATTCGATCAGGGTAATGCGGTCGTCCAGTTCATACTCGGCGACGTTGCAGCGCGCCACCTCGAGTGCATCGGCGGAGATGTCAACCGCATCGACTTGCGCGTTGGGAAATGCATCTGCCAGCATGATCGGCAGACAGCCGGAACCGGTGCACAGTTCCAGAATATTGGTCACGCCATCCGGATCGACAACCCAGGGAGAAAACTGGTCCGGAATCAGCTCCGCGATGAACGAGCGCGGCACGATGACACGCTGGTCGACATAAAAACGATAACCGCCCAGCCAGGCTTCGTTGGTAATGTAGGCGGCAGGCAGGCGTTGGCTCGCACGCCGTTCGATCACTTCCAGCAACGCAGCGATTTCTTCCGGCAGCAAACGTGCATCCAGGAAGGGATCGAGCTTGTCGAGCGGCAGATTGAGGGTATGCAGAATCAGGTAGGCCGCTTCATCAACGGCGTTGCTGCTGCCATGGCCGAAAAACAGCTTGGCGGTATTAAAACGGGTTATCGCATAACGCCAACAATCGCGCAGGGTGGAAAAAGTGTTTGAAGTCATCTGAAAAAAAATAAAATTAATTGGCTGGCGGAAGAAGCAGGTTTTCCAACGTGCGCCGATAAATATTCTTCAGCGGATCGATGAAACGCAGTTCGACATGTTCATCGATCTTGTGGATGCTGCCGTTGGGCGGTCCGAACTCGATAACTTGCGGACAGATCTGCGCGATGAAGCGGCCGTCCGAGGTGCCGCCGCTGGTCGACAATTCGGTATCGATGCCGGTTTCGGCCTTGATTGCGGTTGCAAGCGCCTCGCTCAGGTTGCCGCGCGGCGTCAGGAAAGGCAGGCCGCCCACCGTCCATGACAATTCATATTCGAGGCCATGGCGGTCCAGCAATGCATGCACCCGCTGCTGTAAACCGTCGACCGTGCTGGCGGTTGAAAAGCGGAAATTGAAATCGATCACGACCTCGCCGGGAATCACGTTCGATGCGCCGGTGCCGCCATGGATATTCGATATCTGCCACGAAGTCGGCGCGTAATATTCGTTGCCCTCGTCCCAGGTCGTGGCTGCCAGTTCCGCCAATGCCGGCGCTGCCTGGTGAATCGGGTTCCGCGCCAGGTGCGGATAGGCGATATGACCCTGCACACCCTTAACCGTCAGCTTGCCTGACATCGTGCCGCGCCGGCCATTTTTTATCATGTCGCCAAGCTGGTCGACCGAGGTCGGTTCGCCGACGATGCAGTAGTCGATTTGCTCGCCGCGCGCTTTCAACCGCTGGCAGACGACCACCGTGCCATCGGTGGCAGGCCCTTCTTCATCGCTGGTGATCAGGAAACCAATGGAACCATTGTGCTGTGGATGTGCGGCGACGAATTCTTCCACCGCAACCACCATGGCGGCGATCGATGTTTTCATGTCGGCTGCGCCGCGGCCGTACAACTTGCCGTCGCGTTGTGTCGGTACGAAAGGATTGGATTGCCATTGTGTCAGCGGCCCGGTCGGCACGACGTCGGTATGCCCCGCGAATACCAGTAACGGTTGTGTGCTGCCGCGGCGCGCCCACAGGTTCGTGACCTCGCCCGACTGCACGGTTTCGCATTGAAATCCCAGCGGCGATAGCAATTCGATCAGGGTTTGCTGGCAGCCTTTGTCTTCGGGAGTGACGGAGGAGAGGGCGATCAGGTGTTGCGTAAGCGCGAGCGTTTTGCTCATAGATTATTTCTTGAATATCTGTTGATAAAGTTCGGCGGAAAATCCGACGGACGTTGTGCTGCCGGCCGCTAGTACTGGCCTCTTGACTATCGATGGCGACTCCAGCATCAGCGCGGTGGCGCTATCCGCATCGGTGATCGCTGCCTTGCGTGCATCCGGCAGCGCGCGCCAGGTGGTGCCTTTGCGATTGACCAGCACTTCCCAGCTCACATCGGCGAGCCAGCCTTGAATCAGGTCGCGTGTGATGCCGGCCTTCTTGAAGTCATGGAAAACGTAGGGCACCGCCTGCGTGTCGAGCCAGGTGCGTGCTTTTTTTACCGTGTCGCAATTGGGGATGCCATACAGAATAATCGTCATGCTTTATACGTTCAATGTGAATTCGGTAAAGGTCGCGCCCTCGGGCTTTTTCTCGGCCTCTTCCGGGGTGGCTTCCTTGGCCTGCTGGTTGTTCATCAGCCAGTACAGGTTGGTCGCGGAGTCGGCATTGGCCAGCGCTTCTTCCTGCGTAATCATGCCGTCGTTCATCAGGGTCATCAGCGCCTGTTCGAAGGTTTGCGAGCCGGGCGAGAGGCTTTTTTCGATCGCTTCCTTGATCTGGCCGATCTCACCCTGTTCGATCAGTTCCGATACATGGCGGGTATTCAGCATCACTTCCACCGCGGCCCTGCGGCCACCGTCGATCGACAGTACCAGCCGCTGCGAGATGACTGCTTTCAGCGTATTGGCCAGATCCGGCAGCAGCGACTGGCGTGTCTCGATCGGGAAAAAATTCACGATACGCATCAGCGCCTGATAACTGTTGTTCGCATGCAGGGTCGCGACCACCAGATGACCCGACTGCGCATAGGCAATCGCCGCGCCCATCGTGTCCTTGTCGCGAATCTCGCCGATCAGGATGCAATCCGGCGCCTGCCTTAATGCATTCTTGAGGGCGATCTGCAAACTCGCCGCATCGGTGCCGATCTCGCGCTGGTTGACGATCGATTTTTTGTTCGAGAACAGGAATTCGATCGGGTCTTCCAGCGTCAGGATGTGGCCGGCCTTCAAGGCATTGCGATGGTTGAGCATCGATGCAATCGTGGTCGACTTGCCGGAACCGGTGGCGCCGACGACCAGCAGCAGACCGCGCTTTTCCATGATCAGATCGCTCAGGATCGTCGGCACATGCAGGTCCGCCAGTCGCGGTATGTCGCTCGGGATATACCGCAGTACGGCCGAGGTGGAGCCGCGCTGGGCAAAGGCGGACAGGCGGAAACTGCCGATCCCCGGCACCGGAATGCCAATGTTGAGCTCGTTGTTGCGCTCGAGTTCCTTCAGCTTTTCCGCCGTCACGACTTCGCCCAGCAGCGTCATGATCGAAGCCTGATCCATCTTTTGCTGATTGATGGGAATCAGGTTGCCGTTAAGCTTGAGCTGAATCGGTGTATTGACCGCCAGGAACATGTCCGAAGCGCCCTTGTCCTTCATCAGCTGAAATAATCGATCCATTGCCATGAACGGCCCCCTGACTTACAAAAAATAAGCTGTTACGCCTCGCGCAGCAACTCGTTGATGGCGGTTTTCGCACGTGTCTTGGCATCGACCCGCTTGACGATTACCGCGCAATACAAACTGTACTTGCCATCGGGCGACGGCAGATTGCCCGAGACTACAACTGAACCGGCTGGAATGCGGCCATAGCTGACTTCGCCGGTGGCGCGGTCATAGATCTTGGTCGATTGGCCGAGATAAACACCCATCGAAATGACGGAATTTTCTTCGACGATCACACCTTCGACGACTTCGGAACGTGCGCCGATGAAGCAGTTGTCTTCGATGATGGTCGGATTGGCCTGCATGGGTTCGAGCACGCCGCCGATGCCGACACCGCCGGACAGGTGGACGTTCTTGCCGATCTGCGCGCAGGAGCCGACGGTGGCCCAGGTGTCGACCATCGTGCCTTCATCGACAAAGGCGCCGATGTTGACGTAGGAAGGCATCAGCACCACATTCCTGGCGATGAAACTGCCGCGGCGGGCGACCGCTGGCGGCACCACGCGGAAACCGCCGCGGGCGAAATCTTCGGCCGTGTAATTGGCGAATTTTGTCGGCACTTTATCGTAGAACTGCATGTCGGCGCCGGCCGGCATCGGCAGGTTGTCTTCGAGGCGGAACGACAGCAGGACCGCTTTCTTGACCCACTGGTTGACAATCCATTCGCCGCTGGTTTTCTGGGCCACGCGCAGGGTGCCCTGGTCGAGTTGCGCGAGCACCTGGGCGACTGCTTCGCGTACGTCGGCCGGCGCTGATTTAGGGGAGAAATTAGCGCGGTCTTCCCACGCCTGGTCGATGGTGTTCTGAAGCTGTTGGGTCATCTTGTTTTAAGTAAGAGTAGGGTTGAAGGTGGAATAAAAACGTTAACGTGATGCGAGTTTTTCAGTAAACATGACGATGCGCCGGGCAGCCTCGACACATTCGTCGACTTCGGCGACCAGCGCCATGCGAATGCGGTTCTGACCCGGATTGATGCCGTGCGCTTCACGCGCAAGATAGCTTCCAGGCAACACTGTCACATTATATTCGGCATATAGTTGCCGTGCGTAATCAGTATCCGAGATGGCCGCCCGTTTGTTGACTTTTGCCCACAGGTAAAAACCTGCGTCCGGCAGGTCCACATCCAGCACCGGCTGCAACATCGGTGTGACCTGGTTGAACTTGCTGATGTATTTGGCACGGTTTTCGATCACATGCTGCTCGTCATTCCAGCCGACGATCGAAGCCGCCTGGATGGTCGGGCTCATCGCACCGCCATGATAAGTGCGGTACAGCAGGAATTTTTTCATGATCGCGGCGTCGCCCACCACAAAACCGGAGCGCATGCCCGGGACGTTGGAGCGTTTGGACAGGCTGGAGAAAACGATCAGGTTGCGATAATCGCTGCGGCCCAGCTTGTGTGCGGCTTCGAGGGCGCCCAGCGGTGCTTCCGCCTTGAAATAAATCTCGGAATAACATTCGTCGGCGGCAATCACCACATTGTAGCGATCTGACAACTCGAACAGGGTTTTCCAGTCTTCCAGCGACAACACCGCACCGGTCGGATTGCCAGGCGAGCAGATATACATCAGTTGCGCGCGCTGCCAGACGTCGTCCGTTACGCTGCTGAAATCAGGCGCAAAATTGCGGGCCGGATCGGAATTGATGAAATAGGGCTCGGCGCCTGACAGATAAGCCGCCCCTTCATAGATCTGGTAAAACGGATTGGGGCAGAGGACGACTGCGCCCGGGACCGGATCGATCACCGTCTGCGCCAGCGCGAACAGCGCTTCACGCGACCCATTGACCGGCAGCACCTGGGTTGCGATATCGATTGCGGGCACACCGTAGCGGCGCTCCAGCCATCCGGCGATCGCCGCCCGCAGCGCCTCCGACCCTGCGGTTGACGGATAACTGGCCAGTCCTCCCAGGTTATCCACCAGCGCTTGCTGAATGAAAGCCGGGGTCGGATGTTTCGGTTCGCCTATGCCCAGGCTGATCGCCTTGTACGCCGGATTGGGCGTCACGTCCGCGAACAACTGCCGCAGTTTTTCAAATGGATAGGGTTGCAGCTTGTCTAAGAGAGGATTCACGTGGGTAACGAGCGACTGAAACGATGGACGGGATAATAATAAGGCTGCCGGCATTATACCGCCCACCCTCTGGTTACGTTGCTCAATTACCCTTTCGGAAATTCGGGTGCCGGGGGGCGCAAATGATATGATTACCCGCCGAATCAAGGCTGCGAGCCTGGTTTTTGCCTGTATCGCTCTATTAACCCCGCGGTCGGGTTGATAGAAACTTAACTCTCCCTCTCTGCACATTAAGAACAGTCGATGCGTTTAACTTCTATTAAATTGTCGGGATTCAAGTCGTTCGTCGATCCGACCAATTTCCAGGTTCCGGGTCAGCTGGTCGGCGTGGTCGGCCCTAATGGCTGCGGCAAATCCAACATCATCGATGCCGTGCGCTGGGTCCTGGGCGAGTCCAAGGCGTCCGAACTGCGCGGCGAGTCGATGCAGGACGTTATCTTCAACGGCACCACCCATCGCAAGCCGGCCGGCCGCTCGTCGGTCGAGCTGGTATTCGACAATGCCGACGGCAAGGCTGCCGGCCAGTGGAGCCAGTACGCGGAAATCGCCGTCAAGCGCACGCTGACGCGTGACGGCACCTCGACGTATTACATCAATAGCCAGGCCGTGCGCCGCCGCGACATTCAGGATATCTTCCTCGGCACCGGCCTTGGCCCGCGCGCTTACGCGATCATCGGGCAAGGCATGATCTCGCGCATCATCGAATCGCGGCCGGAAGAACTGCGCGTTTTCCTGGAAGAGGCCGCCGGCGTGTCGAAGTACAAGGAGCGCCGCCGCGAAACCGAAAACCGCCTGCATGACACGCGCGAAAACCTGCTGCGCGTCGAGGATATCCTGCGCGAGCTGAACGCCAATCTGGAAAAGCTGCAGAGTCAGGCCGCCGTTGCGCAAAAATTCCACGAAATGCAGGGCGACCAGGAAGAGAAGCAGAAACTGCTGTGGCTGTTGCGCAAGAACGAAGCAAAATCCGAGCAGGAAAAACACTTCCGCGAAATCGAAAAAGCGCAGACCGATCTGGAAGAGCAGACCGCCAAGCTGCGCCATGTCGAAACCGAGCTGGAGCACATGCGCCAGGCGCACTACGGCGCCGGCGACCGTTTGCACCAGGCGCAAGGCCACCTGTATCAGACCAATTCCGAGATCGGCAGCCTCGAAGCGCAAATCAGATTTGTGATCGAATCGCGCACCCGGCTGCAGTCGCAACTCAATTCACTGACCGCACAGCGCGACCAGTGGCAGCGCCAGGGCACCCAGTTCCAGGACGATCTGGCGGAAGCGGAATTGCAACTGGAAGAACACGCCGCCCGCGTCGAGCAGACCCAGCAATCCGCGCAGCAGCAAAACGATCGATTGCCGACGCTGGAGCAGGCGTGGCGCGAAGCGCAGCTGAAAACCACCGAGTCGCGCGGCAAGATCATGCAGGCGCAACAGCAGATCGAGCTGGAATCGGCGCACCAGCGCAACGCCTCCAACATTCTCGCCAGCCTGACCGTGCGCCGCGAACGTCTGTCGCAGGAAAAAAATGGCCTGAACCTGCCCGACAACGCACATTTCTCGAATCTGAAAATGCAGCTGGAAGAGAAGCAGGCAGCGCTGGAAGAAGCCCGCCATCTGCAGGAAGAAGCGCAGGAGCGGCAACCGCGGATGGAAGAAGAGCGCCGCGGCGCGCAGGCGCAACTGAATGCCGAAACCGCCAGCAATGCGCAACTCGAGGCGCGCCTGACCGCATTGAAGCAGTTGCAGGAAAGTGTGCAGACGCAAGGCAAAGTACAACCCTGGCTGATGAAACACGAGCTGGCGGAGCTGCCGCGCTTATGGCAGAAGCTGCATATCGAGCAGGGCTGGGAAACCGCGCTCGAGTCGGTGCTGCGCGAGCGCACCTCCGCACTCGAGGTATCGAACCTGGACTGGGCGAAGGCGTTTTTCAACGACGCGCCGCCCGCCAAGCTGGCGCTTTTTACGCCGAACCCGGGCGCCGGCGGCGGGGCTGTTGCCGACGCGCCGGGCGCCGCCGCGCCGGGCGCCGCCGCGCCGGCCGGGCTGAAACCGTTCCTGAATCTGATGCAGCTGAACGATCCGGGGCTGCGCGTTTTGCTGCAGGACTGGTTGCATAATGTCTTTGTCGCCGACGATACGGCGACCGCCTTCGTCGACCGCAGCAAGCTGCCGGCAGGCGCTTATTTCGTGACACGGCAAGGCCATGTGATCAGCCGCACCAGCGTGCGCTTTTACGCCTCCGATTCCGAGCAGGACGGGATGCTGGCGCGCCAACAGGAAATCGAGAACCTCAGCAAGCAGCTGCGCGCACAGCAAATGCTGGCGGACGAAGCAAGGTCGCGTTCGGTGCGCGCCGAAGCGGCACTGTCGCAAGCCACCCAGCGTTTGCAGGAAATCCGCCAGCGCGTCAATACGCTGACCCAGGCGGTGCATGGTCTGCAGATCGATGTGATGAAGCTGGGCGAAGTGCAGGAGCGTTTTAACCAGCGCAGCTCACAGATTGTCGCCGACCTGGCCGAAATCGCGGCCCAGGAATCGGAACAGCAGCAGGCCAAGGCCGAGTCCGAAGCAAAATTCGAACAGCTGGACGCCGAACTGGCCGAGATGCAGGAAACGCACGAAGAAGGGCAGACCGATTACCTGGCCCGGGAGCAGCAGCTCAACGATGCGCGCCAGCGGGTGCGGGAACTGGAACGCGCGGCACAGGAGGCGGAGTACGCCGAAAAATCCCATCGCAGCAAGATCGATGAATTGAAGCGCAGCATCGCGACCGCGCTGGAACAGGCTGCCCAGTTGTTCGCCAACATGCAGCAAGGCAGTCTGGAACTGGAAAACCTGGACGACCAGGCCGCGCAGGCCGGTCTGCAATCGCTGCTGGACAGGCGCACCGATCAGGAACGTGCGCTGGCGGATGCCCGCCACGAGCTGGACCAGCTGGCGCAGAAACTGCGGCATCAAGAAGAGGCGCGCATGCAGGCGGAGCGCAGCCTGCAGCCGCAGCGCGACCGCATCATGGAACTGCAGTTGAAAGAACAGGCCGCTCGCCTGAATCAGGAACAATTTGCGCAGCAGCTGGCGGAAGTGCAGGCGGATGAAGCGGCGTTAACCGAGAAGCTGAGCGGCGACATCCGGCCTTCCTATCTGCAAGGCGAAGTCACCCGCCTGACCAATGCCATTGCCGCCTTGGGCGCCGTGAACCTGGCCGCGCTCGACGAACTGGCGACGGCCTCGGAACGCAAGAATTTCCTCGATGCGCAGAACGCCGACCTGACCGAAGCGATCAATACGCTGCAGGATGCGATCCACAAGATCGACAAGGAGACGCGCGACCTGCTGCAGGATACCTTCGACAAGGTGAACCATCATTTCGGCGAATTGTTCCCGATCCTGTTCGGCGGCGGCAATGCAAAACTGATGATGACCGGCGACGAAATCCTCGACTCCGGCGTGCAGGTGATGGCGCAGCCGCCCGGCAAGAAAAATGCGACGATCCACCTGTTGTCCGGCGGCGAGAAGGCATTGACCGCCACGGCCCTGGTGTTTTCGATGTTCCAGCTCAATCCGGCGCCGTTCTGCCTGCTGGACGAAGTGGATGCGCCGCTGGACGATGCCAATACCGAACGTTTTTGCAATATGGTCAAACGCATGTCCGCGCATACGCAGTTCCTGTTCATCTCGCATAACAAGATTGCGATGGAAATGGCGCATCAGCTGATCGGCGTGACCATGCAGGAGCAGGGTGTATCGCGTATCGTTGCGGTGGACATGGAGTCGGCAACGAGCCTGGCCAATGAAGCGCAGGCGGCGTGACCCTCAGTGCCTGGCTGAGCGTGCCAGCGCGGCGCGCTTCTGGTAATAGGCGGCATTGAGCTGGGCTTCGCGCGCGCGTGCTTCCTCGACGTCGGCGCAGATCAGATAGTGGTCCTCGGCCCGGCGTAGCCACCACAATCGGATGACGCGGACCACGGGAGCAATGGAAAGCATCGTGAGATCCTGAAGTTTGACCTGCCTGACCTCACGCACCATGCCCCCCGGTGCGGATATTGTCGATCCCGTGGGTTACGGTGATGATGAATACGCTGCAAACAAACTTCATGTCATTCTCCGGGTAAGGAAGGTGTTATCCAAAAAAGGCCACATGCTGGCAACATACGGCGATGATGTGTGCCTTCATTCAGTCAGGGCCTTGGCATTGACTGGTTCCAATCTTATTATTGCAGTGCCAACGTGTCTTGATGATGGTCAACTCTCCGTTTTGTTGTCCGGAACTGCCTGGCCCATGCCTGCAGAAAATGCAGTATCGGCAGGTGCATCCGACTTGACAACTTTGCTTCGAAACACGTAACCTAACCAGGATGGCGCGCCGGGCGCCGCCGCCTGCTACCTATACACGCGCATTCAAGACCGCAGGCCTGTCAACTATCCGGATTTCGCACATGAGTTTAGCCGCATCCAAAATCAAGGACGTCCATCCTGCCAAAGTGGTGACGATGGCGTTCTCCCCTACCTTTGCTCTTAAGGCATCCAACGAATGACTGACCTACAAACAAGCCTGATCGCAATCGGCGGCGTCGTTGTTGTTGGCGTGATTTCATACAATAAATGGCAGGAACATAAAGCCAAGAAGACAGTGGAGCGTGCATTTTCCTCCGCCCATGACGATGTCCTGATGCGGTCCGGCAGCGATACGCCGGCGACGCGGCCCGAACGGATAGAGCCGGTTTATTCGGCGCCGCAGCGGCATGTGGAAACCGATGCCGATGATCAGGGTGACACGTCTGAACAATTCTCCACACGGCAGGAGCCGGAAGCACCGGTTGCCATGGTTCAGCCCCTGCCCAGGGACTTGCCGGTCGATCCACTGATCGACTGCCTGATTCCGCTGGCGCTGGAAGGCCCGGTCCGGGGTGAAAAAATCCTGCCGATCCTGCAATCGCTGCGCCATGTCGGCAACAAGCCGGTCCATTTCATCGGCCAACGAGAGGATGGGCAGTGGGACGCGATTGTCCATGGCGGCATCTATACCGCCATGCAAGCCGGCGTACAGTTGGCAAACCGGTCCAACGCACTGAATGAAATCGAATATTCCGAATTGGTGATGCGCTTGCGCCAGGTAGCCGACGACCTCGGCGCCGAGTCCGATGTGCCGGACATGGTCCGCGTGATTTCCTCGGCACGCGAACTGCATCAGTTCGTCACCGAATACGATGCGCAACTGAGTGTCAACGTGCTGTCGAAAACTGCGCCGTGGGCGATCAGCACCTTGCTGGCCGCGCTGGAAAGACAGGGTTTCGACTTGCGTCCGGATGGCCGCCTGGTGATGCCGGACGGCGACAGCGGGGTATTGTTTTCATTGCTGACCAATGTCACGCTGGCCGCCGAAACCACTTCCCGCCTGACCCTGTTGCTGGATGTGCCGCGTGTGGCAGTCGACCATGATGGTTTTGGCGCCATGGTGGCCTGCGCGCGTTCGCTTGCGATGCGGCTGGACGGCACCGTCGTCGACGACACCAACCAGCCTTTATCGGATGCGGCGCTGGAAGAAATCGCCGCGCAGGTCGGCACATTTTATGGTGACATGGAAGCGGCTGAAATCCCCGCCGGGTCGACGCGGGCATTGCGCTTGTTCAGTTGACGATGGAGCCGGACCTGTTTTCGCAATCGCCGCTTGCCAGCAGCGGCGCAGCACCCGATCCCGCAGACTGGCAGGCGCGCGCCAGCTGGCTGCGCGCCGAACTGAATCGGCACAATCATGCCTATCATGTGCTCGATAGCCCGACCATTCCCGACGCCGAATATGACAAGCTGTTCCGAGAATTGCAGGCGCTGGAAAGCGCGCATCCGGAACTGATCTCAGGCGATTCGCCGACGCAGCGCGTCGGCGCCGCCCCTCTGGCCCAGTTCGAACCTGTGCGTCACTCGGTGCCCATGCTGTCGTTGAATAACGCTTTTTCAGAGGCCGACATCATTGCTTTCGACCGTCGCGTCCGGGAAACGCTGAAAGCCGAGGATGAAGTTGCGTATGCGTGCGACCTGAAATTTGACGGCCTTGCGATCAATCTTCGTTATGAAGATGGTGTGCTGGTCCAGGCAGCGACACGAGGTGATGGCGCCACCGGCGAAAATGTGACGGCCAGCATCCGCACGGTGCGTGGTATTCCACTGCGGCTGCACACTGAGCATCCGCCCAAAGTGCTGGACGTGCGCGGCGAAATACTGATGTTCAAAGCCGATTTTGCCCGGCTCAATGCACGCCAGCGCGAAGCCGGGCAAAAGGAATTCGCCAATCCGCGCAATGCCGCGGCAGGCAGTCTGCGGCAGCTCGATTCACGCATTACCGCACAACGCGCATTACGTTTTTTTGCCTATGGCATAGGCATGCTGGACGGCGCCGACCTGCCGGATTCCCACTCCGGCCTGCTCGAATGGTATGCGGCGCTCGGCATTCCCGTATGCGACGAGCGGACGGTGGTGCAGGGCGCGCACGGGATGCTTGAATTTTTCCATGGCATCGGGCTCAAACGTGCGCAACTGCCGTACGAGATCGATGGTGTGGTTTATAAAGTGGATAGTGTCGATCAGCAACTGAAGCTTGGTTTTGTCTCGCGCGCGCCGCGCTTTGCCATCGCCCACAAGTTTCCGGCCGAGGAAGCCATCACCACCGTCCAGGATATCGGCGTGCAGGTCGGCCGTACCGGGGCAATTACGCCGGTGGCGCGCCTGCGGCCGATTTCGGTGGGTGGTGTCACCGTCACCAATGCGACGCTGCATAACGAAGATGAAGTCCGCCGCAAGGATATCCAGGTTGGGGATACCGTGATCGTGCGCCGCGCCGGGGATGTGATTCCCGAAGTGGTCGCCGTGGTGCCTGAATTGCGGCCGGCCGATGCCAGGCCGTTCGTGATGCCCTCCGTTTGCCCGATATGCAATTCGCCCATCCTCCGCCTCGAGGAAGAAGCCATCGCGCGCTGTTCGGGTGGCTGGGTAAAATGCCCGGCGCAGCGCAAAGGCGGATTGCTGCATTTTGTATCCCGGCGCGCGATGGACATCGAAGGGCTGGGCGATCAACTGGTTGAACAGCTGGTGGACAAGCATGTGATCAACACTGCGGCAGACCTGTACAGGCTTGGCCTGAGCTCGCTCGCGGCGTTGGAGCGGATGGCCGACAAGTCGGCGAAGAACGTTCTGCAGGCGCTGGAAAAGTCGAAGTCAACAAGCCTGGCGCGTTTCATTTATGCTTTGGGTATTCGTCACGTCGGAGAATCAACCGCCAAGGAACTGGCACGGCACTTCGGCAAGCTTGATAACCTGTTGCAGGCATCGGAAGAGCAATTGCTGGAAGTGGCGGATGTCGGTCCGGTGGTCGCACGGTCGATCAGGATGTTTGTTGCCGATCCGCTCAATCTGGAACTGATCGAACAATTGCGCGCGGCAGGCATTACCTGGGCCGAAGGTGAGCCGGAAAATGTGGCGAAGCCCTTGCAAGGCAAGACCTTCGTGCTGACCGGCACCTTGCCCAACCTGAGCCGTGATGCGGCAGGTGAAATGATTGAATTGGCGGGCGCAAAAGTTGCCGGATCGGTGTCGAAAAAAACCAGTTATGTGGTTGCTGGCGAGGATGCCGGAAGCAAGCTTGCAAAAGCACAAGAACTGGGCATCACTATCCTCGATGAGGCTGGTCTGCTCCAACTACTGGACAAGAATTGAACATGAAGAAAATTAGAAAAGCGGTATTTCCGGTTGCCGGTCTCGGCAGCCGGTTTCTGCCTGCAACAAAGGCGCAACCGAAGGAAATGCTGCCGATTGTCGACAAGCCCCTGATCCAGTATGCGGTGGAGGAAGCGGTCGAGGCCGGCATTACCGAGATGATTTTCATCACGGGGCGCAACAAGCGCGCCATTGAGGATCACTTCGACAAAGCCTATGAACTGGAAGCGGAACTGGAGGCAGCGGGAAAGACCGCGTTGCTCGAGTTTGTCCAGAACGTCATTCCGAAAAATATCACCTGCATATACATACGCCAGTCCGCGCCTCTGGGCCTGGGCCATGCGGTGTTGTGCGCACGTCCGGTGGTGGGCGACGAGCCGTTCGCGGTGCTGCTGGCGGATGACTTCATGGATGTCGAGCCGGGCCAGCGTTCGGTGCTCGGTCAGATGACCGAACTCCATGCGCGCGAAGGCTGCAGCATACTGGCGGTGCAGAATGTGCCGCGCACCGATACCCGGCAATACGGCATTGTGAGCGCGACCCCTTACCAGCCCAATCTGGAGCGGGTCAACGGCATCGTTGAAAAACCGCAGCCGGAGCTTGCTCCCTCGACCCTCGCGGTGGTGGGACGTTACGTCCTCAACAACAGGATTTTTGAGTACCTGGAAAATCTGGGCAAAGGCGCCGGCGGCGAAATCCAGCTGACTGACGGCATTGCCGCGTTGCTGCAGGCAGAGCAGGTGCTGGCCTATCGATACAGCGGCCAGCGTTACGATTGCGGATCCAAGCTGGGGTATCTGAAAGCGACGCTGGCAATGGGACTCAAACATCCCGAAACCGGCGCGGCGTTTGCGGAATATCTGAAGACATTGAGATGAGCGTACGTAACATATTAAAAATGGGCGATCCGCGGCTGTTGCGGCAGGCGGAGCCGGTCGTCGAGTTCGGCGACACCCTC
>JAZKDW010000029.1:5100-87496 GCA_040387375.1 Pseudomonadota bacterium | reverse complement strand
TCGACGCCTTGATCGAAGACATGTTCGACACCATGCATGCGGCGAACGGCGCCGGGCTGGCTGCGCCGCAGATCGGCGTCAACCTGCAACTGGTGATATTCGGATTCAGGCAAAACGTGCGCTATCCGGATGCGCCGCCAGTGCCGGAAACGGTGCTGATCAATCCGGTGCTGACGCCGCTATCGGAAGAAACCGAAGAAGATTGGGAAGGCTGCCTGTCGGTGCCCGGGCTGCGCGGTGTGGTGCCGCGCCTGACCAGTCTGCATTACCGCGGTGTGGATCAGTTTGGCAATGAAATCAGCCGCGAGGTGGCTGGATTCCATGCGCGTGTGGTGCAGCATGAGTGTGATCACCTGGCGGGGATTCTTTATCCGATGCGGATCCGGGATTTTTCGCGCTTCGGGTACACGGAAATTCTTTTTCCTGAGCTTGATGCGAACGAGGATGATTGAAGGATGGTCGCCCACTAATTGAATGTATAAATTTGGACTTGAGCAGACAGAATGTGCCAAATTTGCAAAGGTCGCAATTCGACCCAAAGAATACGGTCGACAAATTGAAAAGCGGACATGCGAAGAAAATTAACGTTGGAGATGAGCGGCCGTCATGTCAAATTTCATGAAACGAAAGTTTGTATGCCCCCTCACTTTTGCTCGCCCGATACAGCCTTGCACTCGGGAATGCGCCTCCTAGGAGGTGCGTTGCTTCATTGATGAAAGAGTCACTGGCGCGGCAGCCGAAATAGATTGCACGCAACTCGTTCTGGCGGATCGGAACAGTGTCGTACATTTCCGATGAGTTCGCTAGCGGGTACCAAACCCTCCACTCCTTTTCGTATGACCAATGGTGGCTCTTGACATAAGCGTATCGTCGGTAAAGTTCTCTCGGATCGAGCTTCTTCAGTCCCATGAAGTCGTCAATCCACTCTCGCTCGGAAAAAAACGGCGGAGGGGAGTCTGCGTAAATCACTGGTCTTGCGACAGAGAGGGCATTGTCTTCTTCAGGTAGAGACCAAAACTCAAAGACGGCGCCTGTGTGGTCCTTGGAGTAGTGAGCCCACATTAGCAGATTGTCACGCTCTTCTGTTACGCAAAAGACGCGGATGCTGGGCATTAGGTTTGATCTCCAATGCTCTCTATATTTCTTCTGCGTGTCCTCTATGATCGCCGTAATGGCGCGAAAAGACGGCGCGCTCATCTCGGCCCATATTTGCCTCGGAAAACCATAATTGGGGTAATAGGACCGAGCTGCAAGAACGACCTTGCCCCACCCGTCTTCCGAATCGACTGGAGGGGCTTCGGGTGCAGCGGCGAGTTCACCAATACGATCGAGAACTTTGTCCTGCAGCGTTGCAATGTCAAAGTCAAAGTGAAGGCCTGATTGCACATCAAAGGGATCATTGAACAACAGGGGCGAGCTATACCGAATGCTTCGCGACCTCAAAATTGCAAGCGTAGTGTCCGCCGAAGCGAACTTGTAGAAGGCGCGCTGATCTGGGCCGTGCTGCATATCCGCTGTGCTCATAGCGTCGATCTAACGTTGGAGGTGACCGGGGGACAATAGGCCGATGACGCCGTTCGCGAGGACGTCCGTGTCAACTGACCTGTTAGCCCTGCTACTCAGAGTATGACTTCTTCTGGCTGGGGCTAGAGTACTTTATTAATATCTATGTCCAGGCCAGCAGCTTTTATCTCCCTAGCAAGTAGAAACCGCCAAGCGCCGGCATCATCCATCTCCTGATACAGGACTCCCGAATAGTCACTTGGGATTTCGACCCCACTTTTGTACAGAACACATACGTTGCCGCGACCAATAGCTGCCATGAAAAAGCCGAGCTCGAGAACAACGTTTTGGCGGGCACGGGGCTTTGCATTGCGAGCGTTGCCGACGGGATAACCGACGTCGTCGGGTGTAAACAGAACAACTGCGAACGCAACGTCCGCAGAAGCTTCGAACTTCTCAATAATAGTTCGCCCCCGGTTTGGCTGTTCATGGAGCACAACTGGCTCCAATTCGAGCTTTGTTAAGAACCGCGCCACAGATTCCTTGGCACCGTCATCGTGGCCGTGAACAACGAAAACCCGGCGCATGTTCATCTGGCGATTACGTACGCTATCAGGTCGGTTTACTCCAGATTCAACTACTTCTACCGGAGCCGGCATTAGCTCTAATCTTTCGTAGATGGAGCGGAGATTTTTCAAATAGCTGCTCGTTGTGATGTCGTCATCAAAACTGAAGCCCGATTTGCCCGTGAATTCATCGCGAAGCTCGTCACTGGTGCAGATTTGCCGAAGCAGTTCAGACGTAAAGTCGTACCACCTTCTGGCCTCGTCGTTTTCATTGACTGACTCATTCGGAGCGCTCTGGCCACGGTCCAATTGAGTTTTCACACGTGCTCGAGCTTCATCGAGAGGAACGACTAGTTTGGTCCGTTCGGTGGCCCTCGCTTCTTGTTTTTTACTCGCCATTGCTATTGTCCTTTTTCTCACAATAAAGGCTAACTTGTTACAAATCGTAAAACGCTTGATTGTCATTGCGGCTGTTATTTAACATGGGAAGCCAACCCGGCGGAAGGCCGCATCGACGCGTGCGTTCCGCTACTTACCTGTGAAAAAATGCAGGTTTCAAAACGACTATCCACGCAATGTAACAAGCTTTAAATAATTTCAAATTTATAACATATTTATGTCGGTGCGCTGTAATTTGTATTGAGGCGTTAGCACTTCACACCAAGCCGGCTAATCAATCGCGGGCGGGCGAGTACGACTGGTTTGGAGAAAAGCCTCGGATTTCTGCTTCTGGCCGGTAATCGCCCAATTTTTGCGGGACGGATCACCGGCCAAAGGTTACACCTTTGTTTGCTCTGCGCTCTCAATAGCATGCTTGATCTCGATACAGAGATACCGCAAGTGCTTTCGAGCTCGGTAGGGCCCAGCAGAAGCTTCACGGCCCGTAGATTCTGGGTGTGTCAATAAAAATCAAGTTCGCTTTTGTCCGCGGCATTGTATGGGTCCCATAGGAAGCAGGGTCCAAGTAATCGACTTCACCCAGCATTCGACAATACGGACATACTGTCGGGCCGACAAGTGCAGTAATATCGTCACTTGGGATGGGAACAGATATTGGCCGGCCGTTAAATGCGGCAGTTTAATCCACGCCGCAATTGATCTCCGCATTTTCTCTGTGATTTCAAACTGGAGCCGTCGAACCATTTTTGCTGCATGACGATCGCGTGAGTTAAGACATAATTGCCTTGCGCTATGTCACTACACGCAGCTCAACAAGATCGCAGCCATGCAGCTTGCTGTGAATTGCAAGTTTAAACAGGGCCAGATCTCTGGTTCGATATGCGAGCTGCAAACTGCAAACAGATTAGAATGGCCCATATTTCCTTGAAATTCAGCGGTGCTTTTTGCTCAATCAGTCTACCCCTTTTCTAGGACACTTGAGATTGGAAGCCATTTTCTACGAGTTTATGAAATTCTCTTTCAGCTTATGAGTGGACCCTCAGTGTGCTCCATTTCAAAAGGTCAGTGACCGACCACTTTCTGCCGATGGGATGTGGGCATCGTACCAGCAGTTTCATTCACAAAGGCGACACCAGAGTCCTTTAATAGGAATAAAGCCTGCCGGCACAACATGGCATAATGACAGCGCGACAACCATAGGCAAAAAAGAAAAGAAAAGATGGACGGAGATCTTAAGTTAAAGCGCAATCCATTTGAAGCCGAAGATGATGACGAAAATTTGGAAGTAGGTGAACCAGAGCATTCTCGGGGAATGGATGACCCGACTCTTGAAATCGAAGAGGAACATCCCGGATGCGTTAACATTTATTTTCAAGAGCAGCCTCCCGATGCTTCATTGCTTGGAAATAGTAGTGGTAGTGTCACCACTACTGCTAGACGCGTCGAAATTTGTCGAGCGGATGCTGCGAACAGTGATCTAACAATTTATCCAATCCTGACTTGGATAGACAATCCTAGCTATCTTAAGCAGAAGTATCTGTCTATCAAAAGTATTACACTTTCTGGGTACCATTTTGAGCTTCCCGAATCCGGCTACGCTGCAGCAGAATTGTTCCTCAGTCTCCCGACGGGATTTATTAAAGATTACAGGTATGGTGGTGGACTAAAGAAGGAATACCTATCTATTATTCACGCGATTGAAGAAGATCCAAATATTCAACATCTAGTTATTGATTTTCGCAACTCAGGTGTGAAGATCGAAGGCGATCTTTTCATCTTGGGATTTGATGAATTCGACAAATTACGAAAAGCCTTTAACCGAACCACTGCCGAATATCGACGCAACGCGCTCACGGATAAACGGCTCCTTGCATATAACATGCTGCTTGGCTCGGCAAATTCTACAAAGTTCCCACCGAGGATACGTCCATACCGAAAAGATACGATTTATAAAATTGTGAATTCTAGCAGTGGTTTATCCGGAGATCTTTCGAAGGCCGATCAGGGGGCAATATTAAATTTAGCCCGCAAGAACAAGTCTAAATTAATGCGGGAAAAGCCGAAGGAGTTTCTGCAACTGCATGATGAAATCGAGGTCGTTGCCCTTAAAGAACTCATCCGCATTATGAGGGAAATGATTGGCAAACAGCTTACTGAGGCTGCCTGGCAAGCCTTTTTTAAGAAAAATCCATTTGTCCTTTCAATGGCCTTTGGATACCCGATGATCATGATTTCAGATCAAGTTTCAGTTGGTGGAACAAAGATATCAGGCGGTGGAGGGAAAATCGCGGACTTTTTGATCAAGAATAGCGGCACAGACAATGCAGCGCTGGTTGAAATTAAAACTCCAACCACAAAGTTGTTGACCTCTTCTTCATATCGCGGAGGCATACATGCCCCGGCAAAGGAGCTGGTTGGTGCGCTCAACCAATGTCTCGATCAACGATTCATGTTTCAGAAACACATTGCCAATATCAAGGATGACTCAGATATTTCTGCGCTAGAGACATATGGGGTTAAATGCATTTTAATCGTGGGAACTGTCCCGACCGAGAAAGTACAGCGGAAATCCTTTGAACTTTTTAGGCATTCTTTGAAGGACGTTGAAGTAGTGACATTCGATGAGTTACTTGCGAAGCTCGAACTAATCTTGGATTTTCTGGCTCCGGCCGCGTCCGGCAAGGCCAAGACATCTGAAACAGACGATGTCCCATTTTAATTGCCTGGAGATAGGTCGTAAGTTAGGGTTTAGCACAAACACTTCGGTTCTTGTCAGTGACTTTCGGTCGGCCGGGGTTGCCGGGCTGCTTGCACGGCATTACGGACGTTCACGAAATACGACTAGCTGGCCGCAATAGGTCGAAATACGACCATCAAGCAGGTTTGAATCTCAACCAAATTTGAAATTAGTCGTCAGATAAAGTCTGAGCAAATAAAAATTAAAACTGCTCATCCGCCCGCAGATAGCGCCATTGCCCCACAGGCAAATCCCCGAGCACAATTCGTCCGATGCGCACCCGCTTGAGTCCCAGCACTCTCAGACCCACGGTTTCGCACATGCGCCGAATCTGCCTCTTTTTCCCCTCGCGCAGCACAAAACTGAGTTGATCCTCGTTTTGCCATTGCACCCTGGCCGGCAATAATTTTTTCCCGTCAAGCGACAGGCCGTGTTGCAACCGCTTCAGTTCCGCGTCCGGCAACCTGCCCGGTTTTGTGTATTGCACACGCACCAGGTACTCCTTCTCCACCGCGGTGTCCTGCCCGATCAGCGTCTTGGCAATCCGGCCATCCTGGGTCAATACAAGCAGCCCGACCGAGTCGATATCCAGCCGGCCCGCGGGCACCAGGCTGCGCAACTGGCTGGGGTGGAACTGGATCGGCGCGTTATCTTCCTGCCAGCGGGTCTCGGCTTTCACCAGCACCACCGCGGGCTGGTAACCATCTTCGGCCTGGCCGCTGACATACCCCATCGGTTTATTGATCAGGACGGTGACACGGCGCGCTTGCTGCGCACTGGCCTGGCGTTCGACGGTGATGTGCTGATGCGGCAATACCTTGCTGCCGAGTTCGGAAACAACAACACCATCGACGCGCACCCAGCCGCGTTCAATCCAGTCGTCCGCTTCCCGCCGGGAGCACAAGCCGAGTTCGGACATACGTTTGGAGAGGCGCAGTGGTTCAGTCATTTTGTTCGGGGTATAAACGGGGTATAAACGGGGTTAAAAGGAGAGGGCCACATTTTGCCGGATCACACCTTCATCGCGTCGAGCAGATCCGTTTCCAGCTGAATCTGGCTGCGCGCGTTATTCAAAACCGGACCATCAACCAGAAAAACGTCTTCGACACGTTCACCCAGGGTCATGATTTTAGCGGTATGCACGTTGACCTTGTATTTTGCCAGCACGTTCGCGATCGAATATAAAAGTCCTGTCCGATCGTTGGCCGACACCGACAACAAATAGTACTGGCCGCGCTCGTCCGGCCTGAGGTCGACGGTTGGCGTGACGGGAAACGTCCTCGACAGCCGCGACAGCCGGCCTTTGCTCGGTGGCGGGAAGTGCTCCTGCGATTCAAGCGCGGCGGTCAGCTCGTGCTCGATCAGGTTGATGATGTCGCGGTAATTGTTGGCAAACATCGGCTCGGTCACCAGGAATGTATCCAGCGCATAACCATTCCTGGTCGTATGGATTTTCGCATCGAGGATGCTGAAATTCTTGCGGTCGAAATAGCTGCAGATGCGCGCGAACAGGTCAGGCTGATCCTTGACATACACGGTCACCTGCAAACCTTCGCCGATCGGGGCAAGGCGGCACTTTACCACTGGGACCGTGCTGTCGACCTTGCTCGATAACGCACGCGTCTGCCAGGCGATGTCGGATGCATCGTGCCGCAGGAAGTAGGCCACATCAAGCTGATGCCACAGGTGTGTGTGTTCATCGTCCGCCATGCCGTACAGCCGTAGCGTCCGGGCCGCTTCTTCCTGCCGGTTCTTGAGCTCCCGGTCGGCGGACGGCGCCTCGCCGCCCAGCACGCGGAAGGTCATCCGGTACAAGTCCTCCAGCAATTTGCCTTTCCATGCATTCCAGACTTTCGGGCTGGTGCCGCGAATGTCCGCAACCGTCAGCAGATACAGTGCGGTCAAATGACGTTCATCCTTCACCAGCCTGGCGAAATCCCTGATCACATCCGGATCCGACAAATCTTTTTTCTGCGCGACCTGCGACATGGTGAGATGCTGTTCAACCAGGAACACGACCAGTTCGGTCTCTTCCGGCGGCAAGCCGTGGTTCTTGCAGAATTTCCTTGCGTCCTCCATGCCCAATTGCGAATGGTCGCCGCCGCGTCCCTTGGCAATATCATGGAATAGCGCGGCAATATAAAGCAGCCAGGGCTGCGAAAAATTCGCCATCAGCTGGCTGCAGAACGGATATTCATGCGCGTGTTCGGTCAGCGTGAAACGCCGCACGTTGCGCACCACCATGAGAATATGCTGATCGACCGTGTACACGTGGAACAGATCGTGCTGCATCTGGCCAATGATGCGGCGGAAATTCGGCAGATAGCGCCCCAGGATGCTGACCTGGTTCATGCGCCGCAACGCATGGGTAATGCCTTGCGGCGCCTTGATGATTTGCATGAAGAGCGCACGGTTGGCGGGATCGCGCCGGAAGCGGTCGTCGATCTTGAAGCGCGCATGCCACAGCGCTCGCAGGGTACGTGCCGTCATCCCCTTCAATTCGGGGTGCTGCTCCAGCAGCAGGAACACTTCCAGCATGCTGGAAGGCGTGGCCATGAAGGTATCGTCATGGGCGATATCAATCAGGCCGCTGACTTCATTAAAACGTTCGTTCAGGGGCTGCGGACAGAAAGGCTGCGGGAACAGCTTTGCTTCGATGTTTTGCAGCAGGATCGTGTTGAGCTGCGTAACCGCTTTGGCCGCCCAGTAATAATGCTGCATCAGGTGTTCGCTGGCGCGGCGGGTTTCGGTGGTCTCGAAACCGAATGTTTCGGCGATCGGCGTCTGGACGTCGAACACCAGCCGGTCCTCGCGCCGTTTGGTATGGATGTGCAGCCGGATCCGGATATCCTTGAATGCCCGTTCCTTCAAGGTCAGCTGACGCGCTTCAGTCGCTGTGATCAGCCCGCGTTCTGCCAGTTTACGCCATGAATTGCCGAGTCCCGCCGCCTTGGCGACCCATAAAATGACTTGCAGATCCCGTAAACCGCCCGGACTTTCCTTGCAATTGGGTTCCAGGCTGTAGGGTGTATCTTCATATTTCGCATGCCGCTGGCGCATTTCCAGTTTCTTGGCCTGAAAGAAGGCTTGCGGATCCATTGCTGCCGCGCAGCGTTCCTGAAGCAATTGGAACAGTTTGCGATTGCCTGTGATCAGGCGTGCTTCAAGCAGGCTGGTTTGTACCGTAATATCGGCGGCAGCCTCGCTCATGCATTCGTCGACGGTGCGGATGCTATGGCCG
This sequence comes from Pseudomonadota bacterium, assembly GCA_040387375.1. Lineage (GTDB taxonomy): Bacteria > Pseudomonadota > Gammaproteobacteria > Burkholderiales > Burkholderiaceae_D > JAZKDW01. Next base: position 79,050 of record JAZKDW010000029.1, on the reverse strand, counting down.
ATTTCCAGCCCCAGATCCCAGTAAAACTGGACGATATCCTCCAGCTTGGCTTGCAATGCTGCGTCAGGTGGGGATTCAAGCAAGATCAGGACGTCGACGTCTGAATACGGAAACAGCTCGCCGCGGCCATAACCGCCAACGGCGACCAGTGCCGTATTTGCCGGCATGCCGAATTCGCGCCACCCCCGGGTCAAGGCGATATCGACGCTCTGGCGCAGCGTGGTAAGCAGCTTGTCGGGCTTGCCGTCCTCCCGAAAGGCGTCGATCACTTGCTGCCGTTCGGACTTGAGTTGGTCCTTGAGTGTCTGCGCGAAGGACGCCATTGTCAAGCTGGGGAGGCTTGCGTTTTCGCTGTCTGGGTAATCAGGGCCGGCGGCGCGGGCATGTTCGGCGATACGGTTAACACCTCATAGCCGGTTTCCGTCACCAGAACGGTATGTTCCCATTGTGCCGACAGGCTGCGGTCCTTGGTTTTGATGGTCCAGCCATCGCCCATTTCACGAATGTCGCGCCGGCCCGCGTTGATCATCGGCTCGACGGTGAAGATCATGCCGGCGGCCAGCTTTTCCAGCGTGCCCGGGCGGCCGTAATGCAATACCTGCGGTTCTTCATGGAAGATCTTGCCGATGCCATGGCCGCAAAATTCACGCACCACGCTGTAGCCGGCCTTTTCGGCATGTTGCTGGATGACGTAGCCGATATCGCCCAGATGGGCACCGGGTTTGATCTTCGAAATGCCGAGCCACATGCATTCAAAGGTGATATCGCCAAGACGCTTGGCCAGTATCGATGGCTCGCCGACATAAAACATGCGGCTGGTGTCGCCGTGGTAGCCGTTCTTGATGACCGTAATGTCAATATTGATCACATCGCCGTTTTTCAATACCTTGTCGCCGGGGATGCCGTGGCAGACCACGTCATTGAGCGAGGTGCAGATTGCCTTCGGGTAAGGCGTATAGCCCGGCGGGCAATAATTGAGCGGTGCAGGAATCGTATCTTGCACATTGGTCATGTATTCGTGGCAAAGACGGTCCAGTTCGCCGGTAGTGATACCAGCCTTGATGTAAGGCTCAATGAAGTCGAGAACCTCCGCAGCAAGTTTTCCGGCAACCCGCATGCCTTGAATATCTTCGGGAGTTTTGATCGAGATACCAGTCATAATGAGACAAGCTCTGCTGTAAAGCAGCATAAAAGTCGGTTAATTAAGAATTATAGTCGAGCCGCGAAGTATTCGTCTGCAAAAGTGGCGTCGGGCTTGAAAGAAACAAGGGATTTGAGGTAGAATCTTCGGCTAGCCTGAAACACCTTTCCGGCTAGCTGCAAGTAAATCGCGAATCCGGTCGAAAAGGGTGCTCGAATCACGTTGAACAATTGACGTTGATTCCGGTGACTGATCGGATTCCAGACCCTAACCCTGGAGATATCATGTCCGTAACTATGCGCGAAATGCTGGAAGCCGGTGTCCATTTTGGTCACCAAACCCGCTTCTGGAACCCAAAGATGGCCCCCTTCATTTTCGGTCATCGCAACAAAATCCATATCGTCAACCTCGAAAAGACCCTGGGCATGTACCAGGAGGCGATGAAATACATTCGTCAGCTGTCATCCAACCGCGGCACCGTCCTGATGGTCGGCACCAAGCGCCAGGCGCGTGAAACCATTGCGATGGAAGCGCAGCGCGCAGGCATGCCTTACGTCGACCAGCGCTGGCTCGGCGGCATGCTGACCAACTTCAAGACCATCAAGACCTCGATCAAGCGCCTGAAGGAAATGGAAGCATCGATCGAAGACGGATCGGTCGAGAAGCTGAGCAAAAAAGAAGGCCTGATGTTCCAGCGCGAAATGATCAAGCTGCAGAAGTCCATCGGCGGCATCAAGGACATGGGCGGCGTTCCCGATGCAATTTTTGTGATTGACGTCGGTTATCACAAAGGCACGATTACCGAAGCCATCAAGCTGGGCATCCCGGTCATCGGCGTGGTCGATACCAACCATTCGCCAGAAGGCGTAACATACGTCATCCCTGGCAACGACGATTCTTCCAAGGCAATCAGCCTGTACGCACGCGGTGTGGCAGATGCGATCCTTGAAGGCCGGGCAAGCGCGATGACGGACGTGGTTGATGCGATCAAGAGCGGCGCAACCGGCGATGAATTCGTCGAAGTCAGCGAGCAGGCTTGAGCCATTGCCTCTGATAGGCTGAGCAGGCGAAGCGTCAGAGGCGTGGCGAAAACGGGGCAACAACAGTTCGCCCCTTTTTTGTGAGCAAATTTTGAACATATTGTGGTCGGGAGCGTCCGATAAGACGTTCCCTTGAGTCAGGAGAAGAATATGGCGGTAATTACTGCAGCAATGGTTGGTGAACTGCGCGCGAAGACTGATGCGCCAATGATGGAGTGCAAGAAGGCCTTGACGGAAGCGAACGGCGATCCGGAAAAAGCGGAAGAGCTGCTGCGCGTGAAACTGGGCAGCAAAGCGTCCAAGGCCGCGTCGCGCATTACTGCGGAAGGTGTGGTCGCAACCTATATTTCCGGTAACGTGGGCGCCCTGATTGAAGTCAACTGCGAAACCGACTTCGTGACCAAGAACGACGAGTTCCTGGCGTTGGCAAATGCCTGCGCCAAGCTGGTTGCCGAGAAAAACCCGGCCGATACCGCTGCCCTGGCCGCGTTGCCGCTGGACGGCAAGACCGTCGAGGAGCAGCGCGCTGCCCTGATCGGGCGTATCGGCGAGAACATGTCGATTCGCCGTTTCAAGCGTTTCGAGACAGATGGCAAGCTGACTTCCTACTTGCATGGCACACGCATCGGCGTGATGGTGGAATTTGACGGCGCCGACGAGCAGGTGGGCAAGGACGTCGCCATGCATGTCGCCGCGATGAAGCCGGTTTCCCTGTCTGCGGATCAGGTTCCTGCGGAATTGATTGAAAAGGAGCGTTCGGTCGCTTCCCTGAAGGCTGCCGAGTCCGGCAAGCCTGCCGAGATCGTCACCAAGATGGTGGAAGGTTCAGTGCAGAAATTCCTGAAAGAGGTTTCTTTGCTTAATCAGACATTCGTCAAGAATGACAAGCAGACTGTAGAGCAAATGCTCAAGGCAACAAACACGACAGTGAAATCATTCACCATGTATGTGGTCGGTGAAGGCATCGAAAAGAAACAGGATGACTTTGCAGCAGAAGTGGCTGCCCAGGTCGCGGCGGCCAAACAGGCATAAGCGACAAAAGCGGGCCGAAAGGCCCGTTTTTTTGGGGTGTCGAGATTGACTGCCCCAGAGTCATCGATGCATTGCAATCAGTTACCCGGTCACGAGACATTCAAAATGCCTCATAATCGACCGGGAAATGGCCCGGGGAGCCGGGCCGTATCAGGTAATACCGAATAACCACAAGGAGCCCAGCCAATGTCTCAACCTGCCTACAAGCGTGTCCTTCTGAAGCTCTCCGGCGAAGCCCTGATGGGCGACGATGCATATGGCATCAACCGTGCGACGATCGAGCGCATGGTGGCCGATGTGTCGGAAGTGGCCAAGCTCGGCGTGGAACTGGCAATCGTGATTGGCGGCGGCAATATTTTCCGCGGCGTGGCGCCCGGCGCCCAGGGCATGGATCGCGCGACGGCTGACTACATGGGCATGCTGGGGACGGTGATGAATTCGCTGGCGCTGGCGGACGCGATGCGCCAGGCCGGCATTGTTGCCCGCGTGATGTCCGCCATCGCCATTGAACAGGTAGTCGAACCCTACGTCCGCCCCAAGGCATTGCAATACCTTGAAGAAGGCAAGATCGTGGTCTTTGCGGCCGGCACCGGCAATCCATTCTTTACCACCGATACCGCTGCTGCGCTGCGTGGTTCGGAAATCGGCGCGGAAATCGTGCTGAAAGCAACCAAGGTCGATGGCGTGTACAGCGCCGACCCGAAAAAGGATCCGGAAGCGACACGTTATACGACCATCACATTCGATGAAGCGATCGCCAAACATCTGCAGGTGATGGATGCGACCGCTTTTGCGTTATGCCGCGATCAGAAACTCCCGATTAAAGTATTCTCCATCATGAAGCCCGGTGCGCTCAAGCGCGTCATCATGGGTGAAGATGAAGGCACACTCGTTCACGTTTAAAATAATATATTACCCGTTGCAGAAGAGGAGGGCAGCATGACTATCGCTGACGTCAGGAAAAACACCGAAGTAAGAATGCACAAGTCCATCGAGACGCTGAAAGCGGATCTGGCGAAGGTTCGTACCGGACGCGCGCACGCCGGTATTCTCGATCATGTGCAGGTTGATTATTATGGCAACCCGACGCAGATCAGCCAGGTGGCCAACGTCACCCTGATCGACGCGCGTACCATCGGCGTACAGCCATGGGAAAAAAAGATGGTGGGGGCAATTGAAAAGGCGATTCGCGATTCCGATCTCGGATTAAATCCGTCCACCCAGGGCGACATGATTCGCGTGCCGACGCCGGCGCTGACTGAAGAGCGTCGCAAGGAAATGGTCAAGCTGGTCAAGACCGAGGCGGAAGATGCGAAGATCGCCATCCGGAATATTCGCCGGGATGCCAATGAAAGCCTGAAAAAGCTGTTGAAAGACAAGGCATGTTCGGAAGATGACGAGCGCCGTGCGCAGGACGACGTACAAAAGCTGACCGATAAATTCGTGATGGAAGTGGATAAACTGGTCGTTGATAAAGAAAAAGAAGTGTTGACTGTTTGATGCAGGCGTCTACGGTTTTCATTCCAGCAAATTCACCTTTGGTATTTACTTCTTCATGACGGCTACAAGTTCGACGAAAGTGGTGCCGGAGATCTCTTCGGTGCCGCGCCACATAGCCATCATCATGGATGGCAATGGGCGCTGGGCGACCAAACGTTTTCTGCCGCGGGTGGCGGGCCACGCAAAGGGCGTCGAGATGGTGCGCGACATGGTGGAAGCCTGCGCGCTGCGGGGCGTCGAATATCTGACGCTGTTCGCGTTCAGCTCCGAAAACTGGCGGCGGCCGGAAGATGAGGTGTCGCTGCTGATGCGTCTGTTCGTGACCGCTCTCGAGCGCGAAGTCACGAAAATGCACGCCAACCGCATCCGCCTCCGGGTGGTGGGCGACCTGAGCCGGTTCGATGACAAGTTGCGTTCCGCGATCGCCACTGCCGAACGCAGGACCGCGAACAACACCCGCCTGACAGTCACGATTTGCGCCAACTACGGCGGCCGCTGGGACATCATGCAGGCGGTGGAAAAAATGGTTGCCGCCAATCCTGGCACGGCCAATTTCAGCGAAGAACAACTGGCGCTGCATTTGTCGATGGCCTACGCGCCTGAGCCAGACCTTTTCATCCGCACTGGCGGCGAAGAACGCATCTCCAATTTCCTGTTGTGGCAGCTGGCGTACACGGAGCTCTACTTCACCGATACCTACTGGCCCGATTTCAACAGCGATGCGCTGGATTTGGCGATCAAATCGTATCAGCAAAGAGAGCGGCGCTTCGGCCGTACCAGTGAACAGTTGGCTGAGCCCGAAAAGGCGTCCTGATGCTGAAAACACGTGTGATCACGGCCCTGGTATTGCTGGCGGTTCTGCTCGCAATCCTGTATTCGAGATCGCCTCTTTTCTTCAAGGCCGCGCTCATCATCGCTTTTGCCGCGGCTGCATGGGAAAGCTTCCGCCTGTTCAAAAGCAAACATCCGGTCATCGGCGCCGCCATCTGGACCCTGGCCCTGGGTTTCATGCTTTTTCCCGGGACTGCGGTCGATGCAACGCTGCTTTCAGGTATTTGCGTGGCAATCTGGGCAATCCGCCTTGCCCCTTCGCTCGCGCTTGGCCTGCCGCCGCTCGACGGGCTGGGCAACCGTCTTTTGAATGGCATATACGGCATCGCCATCCTCGGCTGTTTTGTCGCGATGGCTGTGCTGTTCCAGCATTCTCCGCTCTTTCTGTTCTCTGTACTCGCGCTGGTGTGGATGGCGGACATCGGCGCCTATTTTTCGGGGAAGGCGTTCGGCAAACACAAGCTTGCGCCATCGATATCGCCCGGTAAATCATGGGAGGGCGCGATAGGCGGCTGGATCGTCGTCCTGCTGTTTGCCGCGGCGACCACCATGCATCCGCTGCTCGCCGATACTTTCGCGGTCAAAGTACTGACCACCTGGGGATGGGCCGGTTTGTTCGGCGCGATGACACTGCTGGTAGCCGCCAGTGTCGTCGGCGATCTGTTTGAATCGCAGTTGAAGCGGCGTGCCGGCATGAAGGACAGCAGCAATCTGTTGCCGGGCCACGGCGGTGTCCTGGACCGGGTCGATGCACTCATTCCGGTCCTGCCGCTCGCGGTCCTGCTTGATGCGTGGATGTAGGGTAGTGCCGGACATGCAAACCATCACGATACTTGGCGCCACCGGTTCAATTGGCATGTCTACGCTGGATGTGATCGGCCGCCACCCTGAACGTTATGCAGTGTACGCACTGACCGCGCATGAGCGCGTCGATGAGCTGGCTGGCCTGTGTGAACAGTTTCGCCCGCAAGTCGCCGTTGTCGGTTCCGCCGGCGCCGCTAAAAGGCTGGCCGCGCTATTGCGCGCGAAAGGCGTCAGAACCGAAGTCGAATATGGCGAGCCGGCATTGTGCGCGGTTGCCAGCGCACCACAATGCAACGCGGTGATGGCGGCAATCGTCGGTGCGGCCGGACTGGCGCCGACCCTGGCTGCGGCGCGCGCCGGTAAAAAAGTCTTGTTGGCAAACAAGGAAGCGCTGGTGATGTCCGGCCAGTTGTTCATGGACGCGATTAACGCCAACGGCGCGACGCTGTTGCCGATCGACAGCGAACACAATGCAATTTTCCAGTGTCTGCCACGGGATTATCAGCGTTCGCCGACACAGCACGGCATTGCCAGGATTCTGCTGACCGCATCCGGCGGGCCGTTCCTGGGGCGCGCTGTCGACACGCTTGATTCGGTTACACCGGAAGAGGCGGTCGCCCATCCAAATTGGGTCATGGGACGCAAAATCTCGGTCGATTCCGCCACCATGATGAACAAGGGGCTGGAAGTGATCGAGGCGCACTGGCTGTTCGGCGCATCGGCGAGCCAGATCGAGGTTGTCATCCATCCGCAAAGCGTGGTGCATTCGATGGTGTCGTATGTAGATGGTTCGGTCCTCGCCCAGTTAGGCAATCCCGACATGCGAACACCGATCGCACATGCGCTGGCGTATCCGGAACGCATCGCATCTGGCGTGCCAGCCCTGGATTTGACGACATTGTCGCACCTGGTGTTCGAGAAGCCTGATTTCAACCGATTCCCATGCCTTAAACTGGCGTATGATGCTTTGGAAGCGGGTGGTTCCGCTCCGGCAATATTGAACGCCGCCAATGAAATCGCTGTCGAAGCTTTCCTGGATCGAAAAATCGGATTTCGCCTGATCGATCAGGTCATCGCACGAGTGATGGACGCTTTGCCTCATGGCGCCGTGACGGACATTGATGCCCTTCTCGATCATGATCGCCATGCGCGTAAAGTCGCCCTCTCTTTCATTTAGAAAGAAATAGGATCCAATCATGATGTTCCTGCAGACTGTCCTTGCCTTCTTTGTCGTCCTCGGCACGCTTGTTGTCGTACACGAACTGGGGCACTACCTGGTCGCGCGCCTGTGCGGTGTGAAAGTATTGCGTTTCTCGGTTGGCATGGGAAAGGTCATCTATTCCCGCCGCTTCGGCCCTGACCAGACTGAATGGGCGCTGTCGATCTTGCCCCTGGGTGGTTATGTCAAGATGCTCGATGCGCGCGAGCAGGGTCTGGCCAGTATTCCCGTAAATGACCTGAAGCGCGAGTTCACCGGACAATCAGTCTGGAAGCGTATTGCGATTGTCGCCGCCGGACCGCTTGCCAATTTCCTGCTCGCCATCGCCATCTTCACCGGCCTGTATAGCTACGGCACGCCGGAACCTACGCCGAAATTGCGCGCGGCGCCGGAAAAATCCGTTGCTTATCAAGCCGGGTTGCGTGGCGGCGAACTGGTTACCGCGGTCAACGGCGAGCCGATCAAGATCTGGTCCGACCTGCGCTGGAAATTGTTGCGGCTGGCGATAGAAAAAACACCGGCGAAGCTGGACGTGCAGCGTCCCAATCCGGGCCCATCGGGGGGAACCTTGCTCGATACGGTGACAGTGCGCATGGACAGCCTGTCTCCCGAAGAGCTGGAAGGCGATTTTCTGGGCAAGCTGGGATTTGACCTGGCTCGCCCCAAGGCGACTCTGGGCAAGGTCTTGCCCGGCGGGCCGGCCGATCGAGCTGGTTTGCGCGAAGGCGATTTGATTCGTGAAGTCAACGGTGTGCCTGTTATTGACGGTCCTGCGTTCGTCACACTGGTGCGCGCATCCGATGGCAAGCCAATGAAACTGAGCGGGCTGCGCGGCGGGCAGCAGGAATTTGCCATCGACGTTACCCCCGAAGTGCAAACAAATAACGGTCAAAGGGTAGGCAGGATCATGGTCGAGGTGCCGATGGCGCCGGAAATGATTATTGCCAGTTCCGCTCCGCTTGAAGCGCTGGGCAAGGCAACGCAGAGAACCTGGGACACCAGCGTACTGACGCTGAAGATGCTTGGCAAAATGTTAATTGGTGAAGTTTCCTTGAAGAACATCACCGGGCCGATCACCATTGCGGATTATGCCGGACAAACAGCGCGTATCGGCGTCATCAGTTACCTTACCTTCATAGCGTTTATCAGCATCAGTTTGGGTGTCATGAATTTGCTTCCCATTCCAATTTTAGATGGTGGGCATTTGCTGTATTATTCGCTGGAAGTTTTAACAGGACGTCCAGTTTCCGAACGGTTTGGGAATATCGCCCAGCGCGCCGGCATGGGCATTTTGATGACATTGATGATAGTGGCAGTTTTCAATGATGTTGTCCGCCTCATTTCATGAGTTTTGCGGACTGAATTCCAGGGTAACTGTCTGATACGAACACTACACAATAATAGCTAATGAAATTATATTCCGAGCGTTTTCTCCTCCCACTATTCCCTCGTCGTTTGATTGCCATTGCCGCCTTTGCCTTGTGTTCCGGGCAGGCGCTGGCGGTTGAGCCGTTCACGGTAAAGGATATTCGTGTCGAAGGTATCCAGCGTACAGAGGCAGGAACCGTATTCAGCTATTTGCCGGTGCGTGTAGGCGAAACTTTTACCGATGAAAAAGGCGCCGCCGCGATCAAGGCCTTGTATGCAACCGGTTTTTTCAAGGATGTGCGTATTGAGGTCGAAGGGGATGTGCTGATTGTCATGGTCGAGGAACGGCCGGCAATTTCGGGTGTCGATTTTTCGGGCGTCAAGGAATTCGACAAGGATCAGCTGACAAAATCCCTGAAAGAAATCGGCCTGGGCGAATCCCGGATTTATGACAAGGCGCTGGTCGATCGCGCCGAGCAGGAACTGAAACGCCAGTATCTTTCGCGTGGTTTGTATGGCGTACAGGTGGTTACCACGGTGACGCCGATCGAACGTAACCGCGTCAATATCAATTTTGCCGTTGATGAAGGTGATATCGCGCGCATCAGGCAGATCAATATCGTGGGGAACAAGACCTTTACCGATAAACGCCTGCGTGACCAGATCAAGCTCAGCACACCGGGCTGGTTTTCCTGGTACACAAAATCGGATCAGTATTCAAAGCAAAAACTGGCCGGCGATATCGAGGCGCTGAAATCGTTTTATCTGAATCGCGGTTATCTGGAGATGCAGGTTGAGTCAACCCAGGTCTCCATCACCCCGGATAAAAAGGATATTTACGTCACGATCAATATCAGCGAAGGTGACAAATTTAATGTCGCGGACGTGAAGCTGGAAGGCGACATGTTCGGCCGCGAAGAAGAACTGAAATCGCTGGTGCAACTGAAAAACGGCGATGTCTATTCCGGTGAAAAGCTGGCGGAAAGCATCAAGAAAATTTCGGAGCGCATGGGTAATTTCGGATATGCATTTGCCAATGTCAATGCAAACCCCGAAATCAACCGCGAGAAAAAAGAAGTCGCCTTTACCATCCTCATCGATCCGGGCAAGCGGGTTTATGTACGCCGCATCAATGTCGCCGGGAATACCAAAACGCGCGATGAGGTGGTCAGACGAGAAATGCGCCAGATCGAGAACTCGTGGTATGACGGCGAAAAAATCAAGATTTCGCGTGACCGGGTCGATCGTCTCGGGTATTTCACTGAAGTCAATATCGAAACGCCGGAAGTGCCGGGCACCACTGATCAGGTGGACCTGAATATGTCCGTGGTCGAAAAGCCAACAGGGAATATTTCATTGGGCGCAGGCTTTTCCAGTAGTGAAAAACTGACCTTGTCCGGTTCCATCCAGCAGGCCAATGCTTTTGGCAGCGGCAATACCCTGGGCCTGGATATCAATACCAGCAAACGCACCCGGACTATTGCAGTTACGCAAGTTAATCCCTATTTTACCGATGACGGCGTGAGCCGCAGTTATGAATTGTATTCGCGGACGGCGCGTCCTCCCGAGAACCTGACAGAGGATTTCCGTGTCCGGACGAACGGTGCGAATATCAAATTTGGCGTCCCGTTTTCTGAGCTGGATACCATCTTTTTCGGCGTCGGCGCGGAACAAACCACGGTGGAGATTTTCACCAATAGTCCGCCGGTTTACAAACAATACGTTAGAGATTTTGGCAATGGCACAACCAGTGCGAAGACGACTTCCTTCCCGCTGACGGCTGCCTGGCAAAGGGACAGCAGGGATAGCGCATTGGTGCCGACCGTCGGTCGCTACCAGCGCGCCAACCTCGAACTGGCCGCGATCGGCAATTTGCGCTATTACCGGGCGGTTTACCAGCATCAGTATTTCCAGCCCATGTTCAGCAATGTGACCTTGGCGCTGAACGGCGAAATCGATTACGGCAAGGGCCTCGGCGGAAAACCCTTCCCGGTGTTCAAGAACTTCTACGCGGGCGGCATTGGGTCTGTGCGCGGTTTTGAAGGTTCGTCGCTATCGGTTTCTCCGGTGGCCGGCGTCGACCCGACCGGCGGTCAGGCACGCCTGATTGCCAACGCCGAACTGCAACTGCCTTTCCCCGGATCAGGCGTTGATCGCAGCTTGCGCTGGTTCACTTTCCTCGATGCCGGAAATGTGTTCAATATAGACCAGGGAGAAAAATTTGGTGTGAGCGGATTGCGCTATAGTACCGGCATAGGAATCAGCTGGATTTCACCTATTGGCCCGCTGAAGCTAAGTTATGCTTTCCCGTTGAATTCCAAGGAAGGCGATCGGAAGCAGAGTTTTCAGTTTCAGCTGGGCACGGGCTTCTGACCGCCCAGTGGCATAATACCAATTTGAATTTCGGAGAATGGCCTTGAAGTCTCTTATTAAGAAAACACCGTTAGTCGCGAAATGCGGCGTATTGGCGGCCGTATTATTGTGTTCGGTGACCAGCGTACAGGCACAGGAAGCAAAAATTGGATTTGTCAATACTGAACGAATTTTCCGTGAAGCGGCGTCGGCAAAAGCGGCCACCGCAAAAATCGAGCAGGAATTTTCCAAACGTGAAAAAGATCTGGAAAGTCTGGCGGCTCGCCTGAAAGCGCAGTCCGAAAAACTCGATAAGGATGCGGCGGTCTTGTCAGAGTCCGAACGTTTTAAACGACAACGCGACCTGGCCGAACTGGACAAGGATTTTCAGCGCAAGCAACGTGAATTCCGTGAAGATCTGAATCAGCGTCGCAATGACGAAACGGCGACCGTTCTCGAGCGCGCCAACCGTGTCATCAAACAAATTGCCGAAGCAGAAAAATACGATATTGTTTTTCAAGAGGGGGTGTACGTGAGCCCACGTATCGATATCACGGATAAAGTGCTGAAAGCATTGAATAGATAACGACGTCGCTACCGCTAGCGATTCCACACGCAGGTAATATTTTACAAAAAGGCCAGGATGGGCACTCGACTGGGAGCGTTGGTCGAACGCTTGGGCGGTCAGCTGGCAGGCGATCCGGATCAGGAAATCTCTGCTGTCGCCCCGCTTGATGTTGCCGACGCGTCGCACATCACATTTCTTTCCAATCCCAAACTTCGGGCACAAGCCACGCAAACGCAGGCGGGGGCACTGATCCTGTCAGCTGCCGATAATGCAGTGATGGGCGCGTCTTATCCGGGCGCCCGCATCATCACCGATAACCCATATGCGTATTTTGCAAGAGTAGCCCAATGGTTCGCCATGCAGCAGGCGGTTGCGGTCACTCCCGGTGTCCACCCGACTGCCTGCGTGGATCCGAGCGCGCGTATCGCGGCCAGTGCCTGTGTCGGCCCGCAAGTGACGGTTGAAGCCGATGTGTCGATCGGCGAGGATTGTGTGATCGATGCCGGCTGTTTTATCGGACGCGGCGCTAAAATCGGGGCGGCAACGCATTTTTTTGCCCGAACGACATTTCATGCCGATTGTGTGATCGGAGAGCGCGGCATTATTCATTCCGGCGCGGTCATCGGTGGTGACGGTTTTGGCTTCGCAAATGAAAACGGCGCCTGGGTAAAGATTCCGCAAACTGGCCGCGTCTTGATCGGCAATGATGTGCAGATCGGCGCCAACACTACAATTGATCGCGGTGCGCTGGCTGACACCGTGATCGAAGACGGGGTGAAACTCGATAACCAGATTCAAATCGCGCATAACTGCCATATCGGGGCGCACACGGCAATGGCGGGTTGCGTCGGTGTGGCGGGTAGCGCAAAAATCGGAAAATATTGCACCTTTGGTGGTGCGGCAATGATTTTGGGACATTTGACGATTGCGGACCATGTCCATATTTCCTCGGGCAGCCTGGTATCACGCTCGATAGCGGAAGCAGGACAATATACCGGGTTTTACCCACTGGCAAAAAATGCTGAATGGGAAAAATCTGCGGCAATAACCCGCAATTTGGCATCAATGCGGGATAAAATCCGTGATCTGGAGAAAACGGTCAAATTGCTGACCGATAAGAATAACGAACAGTCGTGAAATGAAGCCCTAAAATGAAAAGCCTTAACATCAATCAAATCAAGGAACTCCTGCCGCACCGCTATCCGCTTTTGCTGGTCGATCGGGTGTTGGACTGGGAGTCGGGTAAAACCATTACGGCGATCAAGAACGTCACCATTAACGAAGAATTCTTTAATGGCCATTTCCCGAACAAGCCCGTCATGCCTGGCGTGATGATGATCGAGGCGCTGGCGCAAACGGCTGCGCTGCTTTCGTTTTTGACCGCGGGTCACAAACCGGACCCCAACTCCATTGTCTATTTCATCGGCATCGACGGCGCACGTTTCAAGCGGCCGGTGGAGCCGGGTGACCAGTTCAGGATGGAAGTCGAAATCATCCGCGCCGCGCGCGGTATCTACAAATACAAGGCCACAGGTTCCGTGGACGGCAAGATTGCCGTTGAAGCGGAACTGATGTGCACCATGCGCAGCGCTCAAGACGCCAGCCTGCCAGCGGGGCAGTAATGGCGAAAATCCATCCAACCGCCATTGTGGATGCAAAGGCGGTGCTCGATGGTTCTGTCGAAGTTGGCGCGTATTCCATCATCGGACCGGACGTTACCATTGGCGCCGGCACCAAAATCGGTCCGCACGTCGTCATTGAGGGCCATACGACGATTGGTGCCGACAATACCTTATTCCAGTTTTCCTCGATCGGGGCGGCGCCGCAGGACAAGAAGTACGGCGGCGAGCCGACGCGGCTGGAAATTGGCGACCGCAACACCATTCGCGAGTTTTGTACCCTGAACCGGGGCACCGCCCAGGATGTTGGCGTTACGCGACTTGGCAATGACAACTGGATCATGGCGTACGTGCATCTGGCGCATGACTGCCAAATCGGAAACAACACGATTTTTGCCAATAACGCCCAGCTGGCCGGACATGTCCACGTTGACGACTGGGTGATCATGGGTGGATTTTCAAATGTCCACCAGTTCTGCAAGATCGGCGCGCACGCGATGGTTGGCATGAGCACCAGCCTGACGCAGGACGTGCCTCCTTTCGTCATTCTGTCCGGCAATCCGGCCGCGGCGCACGGCGTCAACCTCGAAGGCCTCAAACGCCGCGGGTTTACGCGTGAACAGATCGGCGCCATCCGCAATGCCTACAAGCTGATCTACAAATCCGGCCTCATGCTCGACGAAGCGAAAGCCGCGCTGGCGGCAGAGGAGGCGGTCACGCCTGGAGCCGCGGTGTACTTGCGCCTGATTCGCGAATTTCTCGATAACACATCCCGTGGCATCGTCCGCTAACATCGCCGTTGTTATGGTCGCCGGCGAATCGTCAGGCGATCTGCTGGCAAGCCGTTTGCTGGCGGGCTTGCGTCCCCGGCTTCCCGAGGCGCGCATGCACGGAATCGGCGGTGCAAAAATGGCCGAGTCCGGTTTTGTCAGTGACTGGCCGATGGAAAAGCTTGCGGTGCGCGGCCTGTTCGAAGTGCTGGCCCATTATCGCGAAATCAAAGGCATACAGAATGCGTTGCGGGACCAGCTGATTGCTGAAAAGCCCGCGGTTTTCATCGGCGTCGATGCACCGGATTTTAACCTGGGACTGGAACTTCAACTGAAGCAGGCCGGCATTCCGACCATGCACTTCATCAGCCCGTCAATCTGGGCTTGGCGCGGCGCCCGCATCAAGAAAATTGCGCAATCCGTGTCCCACATGCTGGTGATTTTTCCCTTCGAGGAAGCGATTTACCGCCAAGCGGGGATTCCGGTCACCTATGTCGGCCATCCTCTGGCCGAGGTAATCCCTCTCGAGCCCGATGTCGCTGCTGCCCGCACCGTTTTGGGCGTGCCGCCTGCGGCCCCCGTTGTTGCCATTTTGCCGGGCAGCCGCCTGTCGGAGATAAAATACAATACAGCGGCATTTGTGGGTGCAGCCAAAATCCTGGCGCAACGCGATCCCACAATCCGTTTTGTAACGCCGATGGCGGGTGAACCGCAGCGCCGTTATTTTGACGAACTGCGTGCCCAGGCTGGGTTGCAGGATGTGCCGATCCAGATCATCGATGGGCTATCCCATATCGCCATGGCGGCGGCCGATGCGGTATTGGTTGCTTCAGGTACCGCCACTCTGGAAGTCGCCCTGTTCAAAAAGCCGATGGTCATCGCCTATAAGGTAATGCGCGCTTCATGGCATATCATGCGTCACATGGGATACCAGCCGTGGATAGGCTTGCCGAATATCCTGGCCCGCGATTTTGTCGTGCCGGAGTTGCTGCAGGATGCGGCAACGCCCGAGGCATTGGCCGAGGCGCTGTGGCAGCAATTGAGCGATGCGCCGCGACAAGCGGTGTTACGCCAGCGTTTTACGGACATGCACCATTCCCTGTTGCGTGACACGGCCGATGAGAGTGCACAGGCCGTGATGAACCTGATTGCACGATCCAACTGATGCTGGCCATTCCGTGAAGCTACCAGAAACGACATTCATTTTCTCCGACTATGCCAGCGAGGTGATCTGCGGCGTCGACGAAGCGGGCCGGGGACCGCTGGCAGGGCCGGTATTCGCCGCTGCGGTGATACTTGATCCCTCCCGGCCGATATTGGGCCTGCGCGATTCCAAGAAGCTGACTGAAGCGAGGCGTGATGCGCTTGCGATCCAGATTAAAAATAATGCGCTGGCCTGGTCGATCGCCCAGTGTTCAGAGGCTGAAATTGACACATTGAACATATTGCAAGCCACGATGCTGGCCATGCGCCGCGCAATAGAAGGCCTGCAGTCCCGGCCCACGCTCGCACTTGTTGACGGCAATCGCTGTCCGGTATGCACGATCCGCTCGGAAGCAATTGTGCGCGGCGATGACAAGGTGCCGGCGATTTCGGCGGCATCGATTCTGGCAAAAACGGCACGCGATGCCGCACTGTTTGGTTTGCATTTGCAGTATCCGCATTATGCGTTCGATCAGCACAAGGGTTATCCGACCGTGTTGCATCTGGAACGTCTGCGTCTTCATGGCGTGTCCCCGGTACACCGCAGATCGTACGCGCCGGTACGTGCGCTGCTGAATGTCGTTATTCCTGAAAAGCAGGCCTGATTTGCCGCACTCCCAGTTGCCATGACCATCAAACCGATTTCCTCGCGCGACAATGCGCTCTACAAAGAGCTGAAACAACTCGCGACGAGTTCCCAGGCCCGCCGCAAGGCGCGGCGTACGTTGCTGGACGGCATACACCTGTGCGACGCTTACCTGCAAACCCTCGGGCCGCCGCCCCTGTGCGTGGCAAGCGACACTGCCCGGGGGCATCCTGAAGTCATTTCCATTCTGGCTCACTGCGAAGCGGGCCGAAGCCAGTGTATTGTGCTGCCCGATGCGCTATTCCACGCATTAAGCCAGGTTGAGCACGGCATAGATCTGCTGTTTGTGGTCGATACGCCCGAGCTCGCCAGTCAGGGCAACATTACGCAATCCGCGGTGTTGCTTGATAACCTTCAGGATCCAGGGAATCTCGGCTCGATTTTGCGTAGTGCGGCTGCGGCCGGCATTACTGAGGTGTATTGCAGCAGCGGTACCGCGTTCGCCTGGTCGCCCAAGGTACTGCGTGCGGGCATGGGCGCGCATTTTTTGCTGAAGATTTTCGAGAACGCCGATCTGGCCAGTTTGTTGCAGGGCGCCAGCGTGCCCGTGCTGGCTACCAGCTCGCACGCGCAACAATCGTTATATGAAATGGATTTGAAACAACCGGTCGCCTGGCTGTTCGGTCATGAAGGGCAGGGCGTGGCGGACGAGTTGCTGAGACTTGCCACATTTCAGATTGCCATTCCGCATCTGGGCGCGGTCGAGTCCCTGAATGTCGCCGCCAGTGCCGCGGTGTGCTTTTTTGAGCAAATGCGGCAAAAGTTGGGCTGATCGGATCTGATCTGGTGTGTCAGGTCTCGACGCGCCCGTTTTTGTAGGGTGTAATAAGCGACAGCGCATTACACCTTGCAGCGTTCGCAAATGCCTACCGACACGGTGTAATGCGCTTCGAGACTGTGCAAGTATTCGGAATCCACTCATTTAAGGGGGTCTCTTACCCCTTCCTCGGTGGTCGTTCGTTGATCCTGGGACCTCCAGAGAGGCCGTTTTTTTCTTCGGTAAAATTCTGCCGAATACTTTCCCAGTCTCTTCGCTTATTACACCCTACGATTACTTTATCAAAAGAGTAGGGCCGTTTGACCGCTGGTCTCCAAATTCCCCAATCAATAAGCTCTTTTATCCGATTTGATTTCCTGCAGGATCATTGTCGCGATCTCTTCAATTGACTTTACGGTGGATGACATCCAGCGGATACCCTCGCGGCGCATCATCTTTTCAGCCTCATTGATCTCGTAACGGCAGTTTTCAAGTGCGGCGTATTTGCTCCCCGGACGGCGTTCGTTGCGAACTTCCGACAAACGATCCGGGGTGATCGAGAGGCCAAAAATCTTGCTTTTGTAAGGAACCAGGCCGCTGGGCAACTTGTCTCTTTCGAAATCTTCAGGAATGAGCGGATAGTTCGCCGCCTTGATTCCATATTGCATGGCCAGATAGAGGCTGGTCGGCGTTTTGCCCGAGCGCGAGACTCCCACCAGGATCACGTCGGCCGCAGCCAGATTCTTGTTGGACTGACCGTCATCGTGCGCCAATGAAAAATTAATCGCTTCAATCCGGTTTTTATACTCTTCCGAATCCGCGATATTGTGACTGCGGCCGATGGTATGTGTCGATTTCACGCCCAGCTCCAGCTCGAGCGGTTCAACGAAGGTCTGGATCAAATCCATGTGCATCGCGTTTGACTGCCGCACTACCCTGGACAGGTCGGCCTTGACCAGGGTGGAAAAAATGATGGGACGCTTGCCATCGACGGCATAAGCCTCGTTAATCCGGCGCAACGCATCATGCGCCTTGTCCAGCGTGTCGATGAAGGGCAGCCGGATCTGCCTGAACCGCAATTCGAACTGCGTGAGGACGGAGTGACCAAAAGTCTCAGCCGTGATTCCCGTACCGTCGGATACGAAAAAAACCGTACGGTCCGCTGTAGGCGGTGGGGGAGGGCGAAGCTCGGACATAAATATATTGCCTGTTAAAAAGAAACTAAAAAGTCGGAATGGCGCAAGGCAAAATCAGGTTTCAGGTTGTAAAATGGCGCTCATCGATTAACTCGCATCTTATCAAGAATAACAAAAACCAAAGGTCTGCGAAGGCGCACGTGAAGATTTCTTATCATCAAAGAGGTTGTTATGTCCAACGCAGCATATACGGGAGTTACCCAAGGAGCGCCTTACGTCGTTTCCTTTGAAAATCTAAGGATGACGGATGTTGATTCCGTCGGCGGCAAAAACTCATCCCTGGGTGAGATGATCAGCCAGCTGGCTGGTGCCGGTGTACGTGTTCCTGGAGGTTTTGCCACTACGGCGCAGGCCTTCCGGGATTTCTTGTCGCACAGTGCCGACGGTGGCGCTTCGCTGGCGCAGCGTATTGCCGATCGTCTTGCCGATCTGAATATCGATGATGTCAGGGCGCTTGCACTGGCCGGCGCGGAAATTCGTGGCTGGATCGTCGAAACGCCATTTCAACCGCAACTTCAGCAAGAAATAACTGAATATTATCAGAAGCTTGTATCTGATTCCTCAAGTGAAATGTCGTTTGCTGTGCGTTCGTCCGCGACCGCGGAAGATCTGCCGGACGCATCTTTTGCGGGTCAGCAAGAGACCTTTTTGAATGTGGTCGGCATCGACAACATCCTCGAAGCGATGAAGCATGTTTTTGCATCGCTGTATAACGATCGCGCCATTTCTTACCGTGTCCACAAAGGTTTTACCCATGCTGAAGTCGCGTTGTCGGCTGGTGTGCAGCGCATGGTGCGCTCCGACCTCGGCGCTGCCGGCGTCATGTTTACGCTGGATACCGAGTCCGGCTTCAAGGACGTGGTTTTCATCACCTCGAGTTATGGCCTCGGTGAAACAGTCGTGCAGGGCGCGGTCAATCCGGACGAATTTTACGTTCACAAGCCCATGCTGGAGCAGGGCAAGCTGCCAATTATCCGCCGCAACATTGGCTCGAAGCTGATCAAGATGGAATTCACCGGCGAAGCCAAGGCCGGACGTTCAGTCAAGACCGTCGATGTGCCGATTGAATTGCGCAACCGCTATTCGCTCAATGACACCGAGATTGTCGAACTGGCAAAATATGCCGTGATCATCGAAAAACATTACGGCCGCCCGATGGATATCGAATGGGGCAAGGATGGCCGGGATGGCAAGCTGTACATCCTGCAGGCGCGCCCGGAGACGGTGAAGTCGCAACAGAAGGCAAGCGATGCGCAACAGCGCTACAAGCTGAAAGGAAGCGGCACGGTACTGGCCATTGGGCGTGCCATCGGCCAGAAAATCGGTGCCGGTCCGGTGCGCGTGATTCGCGACCCGGCCGACATGGAGCGGGTGCAACCGGGTGACGTTCTGGTGGCGGACATGACCGACCCAAATTGGGAGCCAGTGATGAAGCGGGCTTCAGCGATTATCACCAACCGCGGCGGCCGCACCTGCCACGCCGCCATTATTGCGCGCGAATTGGGTGTGCCAGCAGTGGTTGGCTGCGGCGATGCGACTGAGGTGCTGACGGACGGCACGCTGGTTACCGTGTCTTGCGCCGAGGGCGACGAAGGCAAGATTTATGACGGTTTGCTGGAAACCGAAGTGACCGAAGTGGCGCGTGGTGACTTGCCGAAGCTGCCGCTGAAAATCATGATGAACGTCGGCAATCCGCAGCTTGCATTCGACTTTCAGTCGATTCCCAACCAGGGTGTTGGTCTGGCGCGGCTGGAATTCATCATCAATAACAATATTGGCGTGCATCCGAAAGCGATTCTCGAATATCCGAACATCGACGCCGACCTGAAGAAGGCGGTTGAATCGGTGGCACGTGGACATGCATCGCCCAAGGCATTTTATGTCGACAAGCTTGCCGAAGGCATTGCCACCATTGCTGCCGCATTCTGGCCAAAACCGGTCATCGTGCGCCTGTCCGATTTCAAGTCGAACGAGTACAAGAAGCTGATCGGCGGTTCGCGCTATGAGCCGGATGAAGAAAATCCGATGTTGGGTTTCCGGGGCGCCGCACGTTATCTGGCGCATGATTTTGCCGAGTCGTTCGAGATGGAATGCCTGGCAATGAAACGGGTCCGTAATGACATGGGCCTGACCAACGTCGAAATCATGGTGCCTTTCGTCCGTACCCTTGGCCAGGCCGCGAAAGTCGTTGATCTGTTGGGTAAGAATGGCTTGAAGCGCGGTGAAAACGGCTTGCGTCTGATCATGATGTGCGAAGTGCCGTCGAACGCGATTCTTGCCGAGCAATTCCTCGAACATTTTGACGGCTTCTCGATCGGCTCCAATGACCTGACCCAACTCACCTTGGGTCTTGATCGTGATTCAGGGATGGAGTTGCTGGCTGCCGACTTTGATGAGCGCGACCCGGCGGTGCGGGTGCTGCTGTCACAGGCGATCAAGGCTTGCCGGGCGCAAGGCAAATACATTGGTATTTGCGGTCAGGGACCATCGGATCATCCGGATTTCGCCGAATGGCTGATGCTTGAGGGAATTGAATCGATATCACTCAATCCGGACTCAGTCATCGATACCTGGAAAAAGCTCGCGGAAATCAAGTCCTGAGGACGGGAGGGTTGGAAAGCGGGTGGGCAGGATTTCCAACCCCGGATTTGCTTTGTTTCATCTAGTTGTGCAACGGAAACTTTATTAAAAAATAGTTGACGTTCGGAAATTTTCAGCTAGACTACGGTTAAGTTGAATAAGATAACAACGTCAAATAGCAGCAACTGTTGGTGTTTAAACCCTCCCAGCCTCACGGCTTGCGAGGGTTTTTGTTTTTTCGGGGATACTGTACGACTTGGCGATAGGGGAGAAAAAACAGATGAGCAACTGGATTTTGTGGTTTGTGCTTGCGGGCGTACTGGTGATTCTGGAAATGTTTACCGGGTCCTTTTATCTGTTGATGATTGCTCTTGGCCTGGTTGCGGGCGGACTTGCCGCAATGGCGGGTGTTCCGCTCGAGTGGCAGCTAGTTGTTGCTGCCGTGCTCGGCTCGGCGGCCACTTTTTCATTGCGCCGCAGCAAGTTCGGCAAAAGGCGAAAAATCGATGCGGCGGGCGATCCGAGTATCAATCTGGATATCGGTCAGACGGTGGTTGTCGACATATGGAAAAACACGCCGGACGGCATCAGCACGGCCCGCGTGATGTATCGCGGGGCAATGTGGGATATTGCACTGGCGCCGGGCTCTTCCGCGCGCGCCGGCACGTTCATTATTCGTGAAGTAAGGGGCAACCATCTGGTTGTCGCTAACAATGGTTCGGACAACCATTCAGAAGGAAGGAACTAATATGTTTGGAACATTTGGCACGCTGACCCTCATCATACTGATAGTCGCCGTTGTTTTTGTCATAAAAACAATCCACGTCGTGCCGCAGCAGCATGCCTGGGTGGTCGAACGCCTGGGTAAATATCATGCCACGCTCGGTCCCGGCCTGAACATTGTGCTGCCGTTCATCGACCGGATCGCTTACAAACATTCGCTCAAGGAAATTCCGCTCGACGTTCCGATGCAGGTGTGCATTACCCGCGACAATACACAGCTGGAAGTGGACGGTATCCTGTACTTTCAAGTGACCGATCCGATGCGTGCATCGTATGGCTCCTCGAATTACATTTCCGCGATTTCGCAACTGGCGCAAACTACCTTGCGCTCGGTGATCGGCAAAATGGAGCTCGATAAAACCTTTGAAGAACGTGATTTGATCAACCACAGCATTGTCAATGCGGTCGATGAATCGGCAGCAAACTGGGGTGTGAAGGTCTTGCGTTACGAAATCAAGGATTTGACGCCACCAAAAGAGATTCTGCACGCCATGCAGTCGCAAATTACCGCTGAACGCGAAAAACGGGCGCTCATTGCAGCGTCCGAGGGACGCAAGCAAGAGCAGATCAATATCGCGACGGGTGAACGCGAGGCATCAATCGCCAAGTCGGAAGGAGAGAAGCAGGCGGCGATCAATCGCGCCCAGGGTCAGGCCTCTGCAATCCTGTCGATCGCGGAAGCGAGTGCGGAAGCCTTGCGCAAGACTGCGGCGGCAATTCGCGAGCCGGGTGGCTCGGATGCGGTTAACCTGAAAGTGGCGGAGCAATACGTCAGCGCTTTTGCGCAATTAGCGAGGACCAATAACTCGATCATCGTGCCGGCCAATCTGAGCGACATCAGCGGCTTGATCGCTGGTGCGATGCAGGTGGTGAAGTCGCAGCAAGGCAATCTGAAATAAGCTTGTCCCTGGCGCTCCTCAGCGCCAGTGCTGTTTCATCGCCGTCTGTGCTTCCCGCTTGGAGTCGCGTTCTTTCTCTGTTTCGCGCTTGTCATGCTGCTTTTTGCCTTTCGCCAGCCCGATTTCACACTTGACCCGGCCCCTGAGGTAATGGAGATTGAGAGGCACGAGCGTGTACCCGGAGCGCTCGACTTTTCCAATCAGGCGCTTGATTTCTTCAGCGTTCAGCAATAGCTTGCGGGTGCGAACCGTATTCGGGGATACATGGGTAGACGCTGCGGAGAGCGGGCTGATATGGGCGCCGAACAGGAAAATTTCGCTGCCGCGCACGATCACATACGCTTCCTTGAGCTGGACGCGGCCGGCGCGGATTGATTTGACTTCCCAGCCTTCCAATACCATACCCGCTTCATAACGCTCTTCGATAAAATAATCGTGAAAAGCTTTTTTATTGTCAACAATGCTCATTGGAGTGCAAACCAGTCGGTTAAAAT
The DNA here is from genome assembly GCA_040387375.1 of Pseudomonadota bacterium. Taxonomy (GTDB): domain Bacteria; phylum Pseudomonadota; class Gammaproteobacteria; order Burkholderiales; family Burkholderiaceae_D; genus JAZKDW01. The sequence continues at coordinate 56,248 of JAZKDW010000029.1, read as the reverse complement.
TTCAACTTTGCATTTTATCAAACGGTTCACATTCGATGGCAGTCGTGCATAAGTCAGTCTTGTTAGGGTACAGCGCGGAACAAATGTTCGCACTGGTAGATCGGGTGGAAGATTACCCCAAATTTCTGCCGTGGTGCGGCGGTGTGGTGGTGCGAGAGCGGGACGAGCACAAATTAGTTGCGACGATTTCGATAAATTACCACGGCGTCAAGCAGAGCTTCACGACTGAAAATACCAACGTGCCCCCGGGTTTGATGAAGATGAAGCTGATCGAAGGACCTTTCAAGCATCTGGATGGCACCTGGACCTTCAAGCCCTTGCGCGCGGATGCATGCAAGATTGAATTTGACCTGCATTATGAATTTTCGAGCCGCATCCTGGAAGCGATCATCGGCCCGGTATTCAACATGATTGCCAATAGCTTTGTTGATTCCTTCTCCAAGAGGGCGGAAGCGGTATATGGCTGATCGGCTGACCCAGCTGCGGGTGCAGCTTGTTTATGCGACGCCGGAATCGCAAGATTTGCGTGAGCTGATAGTCGCCGAAGGCACGACCCTGCATCAGGCTGTGCGCCAGAGCGGGATGCTGGACGCGTTTCCTGAAATTGACTTGAGCGTATGCCGTGTCGGCATTTACGGCAAGCTGAAAACGCTGGAGACGCCGCTGCGCGAAGGCGATCGTATTGAAATCTATCGGCCGCTGGTGGCAGATCCAAAAGACGCCCGTCGCAGGCGCGTCCGGCTGGACACCGCAAAAACCTGACAGGACAGCCCGTCAGGCGTCCAGGCCTTACTTGCAATCGTCAAGGATTTCCCTGGTTTCCTTCGCTTCCCGCGCACGCTGTTCATCGTTCAAATACTGGCGTTCGCCGTTTTTGTCAGAAGTACTGATCCGGGTGCCGGATTGCAGGATCCTGTTGTAGTTTTGAGCGCGTTCACAATTTTTTGCCTTGTCAGCGGCCATGCGCTCCTTTTCCGCCGCCTTCTTGTCTTTTTCAGCCTGCTCGATTTTCCTTTTCTGGAAATCGGCATTTTTTTCGGCGACGGTCATCGGCGCCTTGTCCTTCTTCGCCGCTGCTGTCCCTGAATTTTCACCTTTTTCATCCCTCGCTTCGCCAGGCGCGGCCTCCGGAGCGGACGGCGTACGGGCGGCCGCCCCAGGCGCTTTCAGGATCCGGCTTTTTGGTACGGAAGAAGGCGGCGGCATGTCGGAATACTGTTTGACGCCGTTCTCATTGACCCACACATATTGCGCGAGTGCTATCGTTGTCTGGCTCAACGACGCCAGCGCAAACGCGATAATGCTGACGCCTTTCAGCCAATTTGAATTCATTGCAATTCCGTACGTTCTGGTAAGAGCTAGATTTCCTCACGCTTTAATTACGATGTCAATGGAAATGCGGTTTTTTGCACGTTCGCCCTCTGTGTAAAAACGACGGATTTGGAAGATTTCTGTATAATTCGGTTTTGCGCCAATAGGAATTACTATGCGTCTTCTCCAAAAAGCACTCACATTCGATGATGTGCTGCTCGTCCCGGCCTACTCCGACATTCTTCCCAAGGATACTTCTCTCAAAACGCGCCTGACGCGCAATATTTCATTGAGTATTCCGCTGGTTTCGGCCGCGATGGATACCGTGACTGAAGCGCGGCTGGCAATCGCCATCGCACAGGAAGGCGGAATTGGCATCATTCACAAGAATCTGACGGCAAAAGAGCAGGCGCGTGAAGTCACCAAGGTAAAACGGTTTGAGTCCGGCGTCGTGCGCGACCCGATCACGATCCCGCCAACCATGAAAATCCGCGATGTGATCGCCTTGTCCCAGCAGCACGGCATCAGCGGTTTTCCGGTAGTCGAAGGCAAGGTCGTGGTAGGCATCATCACCAACCGCGATTTGCGTTTTGAAGAAGAGCTGGATGCGGAAGTCAAAGCCAAGATGACGCCGCGTGAAAAACTTGTCGTTGTCAAGGACGGCGCCGAGCTTGCCGATGCCAAACGCCTGATGAACAAACATCGCCTGGAACGAGTCATTGTCGTCAACGACTCGTTTGAACTGCGCGGACTCATTACCGTCAAGGATATCCAGAAATCCACCGAACATCCATTTGCCTCGAAGGATGAGCATGGCAAGCTGCGCGTGGGCGCTGCTGTCAGTGTTGGCGCCGACAATGACGAACGCATAGATCTGCTGGTGAAAGCCGGTGTTGACGTGATCGTGGTCGATACCGCGCATGGCCATTCAAAAGGCGTGCTGGACCGCGTCAGGTGGATCAAGGCCAATTATCCGCATGTGGATGTCATCGGCGGCAATATCGCTACCGCTGCCGCCGCCAGGGCGCTGGCCGAGGCCGGCGCGGATGGCGTCAAGGTCGGCATCGGCCCGGGCTCGATCTGCACCACGCGTATCGTGGCCGGCGTGGGTGTGCCGCAGATTACCGCCATTTCGAATGTCGCCGAAGCGCTGAAAGGCATGGGTATCCCGTGCATCGCCGACGGCGGCATCCGCTACTCGGGCGATATATCCAAGGCGCTCGCGGCCGGCGCCTCCAGTGTCATGATGGGCAGCATGTTCGCCGGCACGGAAGAAGCGCCGGGCGAAGTCATCCTGTTCCAGGGACGCAGCTATAAATCCTATCGCGGCATGGGTAGCCTGGGCGCAATGGCCGATGGTTCCGCCGACCGCTATTTCCAGGATGCCGCCAACAACGTCGACAAGTTTGTCCCGGAAGGCATCGAGGGCCGGGTACCGTACAAAGGCAGCGTGATTGCGATCCTGTACCAGCTGGTGGGCGGCGTTCGCTCCTCGATGGGTTATTGCGGTTGCCAGACCATCGACGAACTGCGCGAAAAGGCTGAATTTGTGGAGATTTCATCAGCCGGCATGCGCGAGTCGCATGTCCATGATGTGCAGATCACAAAAGAAGCGCCGAATTATCGTGCGGATTGACCGCGGCGCTGATTGCGTTGCGGGCTCGGCCTGATTTTTTCCGATTTTTTGATTATCCGTATGGCCCTTACCTGAAGTCTTTTCATGCACTCTAAAATTCTTATTCTCGATTTCGGTTCCCAGGTCACGCAACTGATTGCGCGCCGTGTGCGCGATGCCGGTGTTTTTTCGGAGGTCTTTCCCTACGATGTGAGCAACGATTTTGTGCGCAACTATGGTGCGGCCGGTGTCATTCTGTCGGGCGGCCCGAGTTCGGTGACCGAGGGCGATACACCGCGCGTGCCGCAAGCCGTATTCGAGCTGGGCGTGCCGGTGCTGGGTATCTGCTACGGCATGCAGGCGATGGCCGAACAACTGGGCGGCAAGGTCGAGAATGGCAAGGTGCGTGAATTCGGTTATGCCGAGGTGCGCGCGCGCGGGCATACCGCGCTCCTGAAAGGCATCAGCGATTTTGTCACGCCGGAAGGCCATGGCATGCTCAAGGTCTGGATGAGCCATGGCGACAAGATCATCGACATGCCGCCGGGTTTCAAACTGATGGCATCGACCGAGAACTGCCCGATCGCCGGCATGGCCGACGAAGAGCGCAAGATGTACGCGCTGCAGTTCCATCCCGAGGTCACGCACACCTTGCAGGGCAAAGCCATCCTGGGACGTTTCGTGCACGAGATCTGCGGCTGCAAGTCGGACTGGAACATGCCCGATTACATTGCCGAAGCGGTCGAATCCATACGCAAGCAGGTCGGCAAGGACGATGTGATCCTTGGTCTGTCGGGCGGCGTCGACAGCAGTGTCGCCGCGGCGCTGATCCATCGTGCGATCGGCGACCAGCTGACCTGCGTATTCGTCGATCATGGCCTGTTGCGCCTCGATGAAGGCAAGATGGTGATGGACATGTTCGCCAAGAACCTGGGCGTCAAGGTCATCCGTGTCGACGCGACGGACCAGTTCATGGGCCATCTCGCCGGTGTCACCGATCCGGAAGCCAAACGCAAGATCATCGGACGCGAATTTGTCGAAGTGTTCCAGGTCGAAGCCGGCAAGCTGAAAAATGCAAAATGGCTGGCCCAGGGCACGATCTATCCGGACGTGATCGAAAGCGCCGGCAAGGGCAAGAAGGGCACACATACGATCAAGAGCCACCATAATGTCGGCGGCCTTCCGGAGACGCTCAACCTGAAGCTGCTCGAGCCGCTGCGCGAATTGTTCAAGGATGAAGTGCGCGAACTGGGCGTCGCCCTCGGACTGCCGCATGACATGGTGTATCGCCATCCGTTTCCGGGCCCTGGCCTTGGCGTGCGTATCCTGGGCGAGGTGAAGAAGGAATTTGCCGACTTGCTGCGCCGCGCCGATGCGATTTTTATCGAGGAATTGCGCAATACGCCCATTCCGCTGCCGCTTGAACTGGCGGAAGGCAAAGGCGACGGGCCATTCCACAAGAACTGGTACGAGGCCACCAGCCAGGCTTTTGCGGTGTTCCTGCCGGTGAAATCGGTCGGTGTGATGGGCGATGGCCGGACTTATGAATATGTGGTCGCCCTGCGTGCGGTGCAGACCCAGGATTTCATGACCGCGCACTGGGCGCATCTGCCGCATGAACTGCTGGGCAAGGTATCCAACCGGATCATCAACGAGGTGCGCGGCATCAATCGGGTTGTGTTCGATATCTCGGGCAAGCCGCCGGCGACGATTGAGTGGGAGTGACTAGAGGTTCTTCGACGGCTATCGAATATTATCGAAAAAGTGGCGTAAGTTTTTGATTTATAGGAATTTACGTCCCGGTGGCTATTGCCCCCGCAAGTAAAAAAATAAAAACTTGCCGGTAAAGCTGACGGTAAGATTTTGACCTCGGATTCAGCCCCAGTTTTTTTACCGTTATGACCATTTCGGTCTTGACCGTAAAAATGGTATTCGCGACAATCGGCCGATTGTGGCGCAAAATATCTACTTGTGCCACACATTCTTGTTATAGTGGCGTGAATATGGCATTCATGCCACTTTCATCATGTAACCATGCAAAAAGAAGCCATTTCGGAACAGCTGGACCTGATTGAACAAACCATAAGCGAGAGCTCAAGTGGCGTCGGTGTGAGTGCGCTGGAGGCAGGTCTGATAGCTCGGGGCCATCCCATGCCTCGCCGAACACTGCAGAGACGGCTGGACGGTCTGCTTGCTGCGAAGCGCATCGTTTCAGAAGGTGGAAGCCGCTCTATCATTTACAAACGTGCGTCGCGCGAGGCCTTCACCATTCTTCCGACCCTTGTGGAAAGTGGACATGGCGACGCTTATGTCCCTTTATCTGCGATGGGGCTTCAAGTCAGAGAGGGCATACGCAAGCCACTTATGGAGCGTAAGCCAGTCGGTTATGACCGCAGCTTTCTGGAACGTTACCGCCCTAATCAGGACCACTATCTTTCCGACCTTCAGCGGAATCGGCTTCACGAGTTGGGGCGTACTTCGATGGACGTCAGACCAGCTGGAACATATGCACGCGACATATTAGGCCGTCTTCTCATCGACCTGTCATGGTCTTCCTCGCGTCTTGAAGGCAACACCTACAACCGACTCGATACCAAACTTCTGATCGAGCGCGGGCAAGTTGCCGAGGGCAAGAATGCGCAAGAAACCCAAATGATCTTGAATCATAAAGCGGCGATAGAAATGATAGTAACGAACGCCGACGAAGTCGGCTTCAACCGCTATACCGTTCTGAATTTACACGCCATTCTTTCTGATAACCTTATGGCCGATCCCATGGCAAGTGGGCGGCTGCGAGTACGTGAAGTAGAGATCAGCGGTACCGTTTTTCTGCCTCTTTCCATTCCGCAGCAAATAGCTGAGTGCTTTCAACTTGTACTCAGCAAAGCCTCTGCGATCATCGATCCATTCGAACAGGCCTTTTTCGGAATGGTGCACCTCCCTTACCTGCAACCTTTCGAAGATGTCAATAAGCGAGTATCACGCCTGGCCGCGAATGTTCCGCTTATCCGGCAGAATCTGTGTCCGCTGTCTTTTGTCGATGTGCCGGAAAGGGCTTACATCGAGGGCGCCCTTGGTATCTACGAATTGAAACGCACAGAACTATTGCGTGACGTGTTTGTTTGGGCTTATGAACGTTCGTGTCAACGCTATTTGGCTATACGGCAATCTATCGGCGAACCCGATGCATTTCGCTTGAAATACCGAGCGATGTTGATACAAGCAGTGCAAGAAATTATACGCAGCGATTGCCGCGGTACCCAAGAAGAAATTTCCGATTTTGTATTTCAAAAAATTAACGAAGGAGATCTAAGCGCTTTTGTTGAAGCAGTTCAATCGGATCTGGATAACTTGTATGAGGGGAATGTTGCACGATACCAGCTTCGATTTTCTGATTACCAGAGTTGGAATTTCAAACGATCGGGAGCAACATGACAAAAGAAGAATTTGTTGTTTCCCCTGCTACCAATACGAGCCCCAAAACGGCCGTATCCCAGTCGTCATAAAGCCCTATGGCAATGCGGGTTCGGGAACCTGATTGATGATCGACTTGGAACGTTTTCCTGCTGATTGATATGCCGCACAGGCAGGGGAATAACAAAGTCCCTTGATGACTCCGGGGGCTTTTGTCTTGGGAAAATTTAGCCGGAAGTCTTGTTTGAAATGCAAATATTGGATTTCCCACTTACCGCCCGGACAGGCGACGCTGGGCGATCGACCTCAGAAGTGCGAAAATGGCGGTCTTTACGCTGTTTATGTCAACAGCGGGCAATCAGTTTGCATCTGCAGAAATGCATAGTCCATGGCGCTTGCTGCCATGGCATTCATCTTTAATCGGGAAACCTTCTTTTGACTTACAGCGTAAAAGAGATTTTTTACACACTCCAGGGCGAGGGCGCCCAGGCGGGGCGTCCGGCCGTCTTCTGCCGCTTTTCCGGATGTAATCTCTGGTCGGGCCGCGAGAGCGATCGTGCCACCGCCGTATGTACATTCTGCGATACCGATTTTGTCGGCACCGACGGTGAACTCGGTGGCAAATTTACCAGCAGCGGCAGCCTTGCCGAGACCATCAACAGCTTGTGGCCAGCCAGTTATACGGCCAGCAAATATGTGGTGTTTACCGGCGGCGAGCCACTGCTGCAGCTTGATGCGGCACTCATCGACAGCATGCACGAATGCGGCTTTGAAATCGCCATTGAAACCAATGGCACCTTGCCGGTGCCGGCGGGTGTCGACTGGATTTGTGTCAGTCCCAAGTTCGGCTCGGAACTGCGCGTCCGCAAAGGCAGTGAACTGAAAGTGGTGATTCCGCAGATAGGGCAGTCGCTTGACGATTATGCGGCGCTGGAATTCGATCACTTTTTCGTGCAGGCCATGGATGGCCCGGCGCTGGAAAAAAACGTGCGTCTTGCGATCGATGTGTGCAAGCGCAATCCAAAGTGGAAGCTCAGCTTGCAGACACATAAACTTCTACAGATACCTTGATTCACCCATGTTAACCATTACACGCAAGCTTGAATTTGATGCCGGTCACCGGATTCCCGATCATAAAAGCCAGTGCCGCAACTTGCACGGCCATCGTTACACGCTTGAAATCACGCTGGTGGGCGCGGTCATCGAAGAAGAGGGCAGCTCCGACAACGGCATGATCATGGATTTTTCCGACATCAAGGCCCTGGCTAAATTGCATCTGGTCGATGTCTGGGACCACGCGTTTCTGGTGTATGAAAAAGATGCCACGGTGCGCGAATTTCTGGAGACGATACCCGGCCATAAAACAGTCGTGATCGATCGTATTCCGACCGTGGAAAATCTCGCGCGTACTGCCTTCAATATCCTTAAGGCGGCTTATCAGGACCGTTATGGCACTGGATTGCGCCTGCATAAACTGGTGCTGCATGAAACGCCGAACTGCTGGGCCGAGATCACCGGATCCGACTGAGCGAGCAGATGCAGGATTCCCTTTACATGCAGCAGGCCATATCGCAAGCGCACAATGCCTGGGCGCTGGGCGAGGTGCCGGTCGGCGCGCTGATCGTCAAGGATGGGCAGATTATCGCCACCGGCTTCAACCAGCCGATCGGCACCCATGATCCTACCGCGCATGCCGAGATCATGGCGTTGCGGGCGGCCGCGACCATTCTCGGCAATTACCGCTTGCCCGGGTGTGAGTTGTACGTCACGCTGGAACCCTGCGTCATGTGCGCCGGGGCGATGATGCATGCACGGCTGGCCCGTGTTGTGTATGGCGCGACCGATCCGAAGACAGGTGCCTGCGGCTCGGTCGTCAATCTGTTCGAGCAGGAACGGCTGAATCATCATACTGAACTGACCGGCGGTGTCATGGCGGCGGAATGCGGCAACTTGCTGCAGGAATTTTTTGCCTCCCGACGCCTTGCGGCACGACGCGCCGCCGCGCAACGAGCCGATGACATGAGCGACTCAATTTTTCCTGGCGAATAATACGATGCCGCATACCTTCACGACGACTGGCAATATTGGCGTGGCAATCATCGCACCCGGTGGTTATGCGCCGGACGAAGCAGCGCTCACCCGTGCGATTGCGGGCATGCAGGCTCAGGGCATCCATGTGCGGAATTATTACGATGCCGCAGCCAGGCACCAGCGTTTTGGCGGCACCGATGCCGACCGCATCGCGCAACTCCACGCTGCGGCACAGGATCCCGATATCCAGATCGTGCTGGCGCTGCGCGGCGGTTATGGCATGACGCGGCTGCTGCCGTCGGTGGACTTCGACATGCTGGCGGCGAGCGGAAAGATTTTTGTCGGTCATAGCGATTTCACCGCGCTGCAGATGGCAATGCTGGCGCGCACCGGCGCGGTCAGTTTTGCCGGTCCGATGATCTGCGACGATTTCACCCGCGCCGATGTGAGTGACTTCACGATGCAGCATTTCTGGGATTGCATTTCGCATCCGGCCTGCAAGTTGTCTGTCAACGCGCAAGACAATCCGGTTTGTGATGTCTCAGGCACACTCTGGGGCGGCAATCTGACCATGTTGACGCATCTGGCCGGCACGCCCTATTTCCCGGACATCGACGGCGGCATCCTGTTCGTCGAAGATGTGAATGAACATCCATATCGGGTCGAACGCATGCTGATGCAGTTGCTGCATGCCGGCGTGCTGGCGCGGCAGAGCGCGGTGCTATTGGGCGATTTTTCCAATTATCGTTTGAGCGATTACGATAATGGCTATTCGTTCGAACTGATGCTGGCTTATATCAGGGAGCGGGTGCCTGTACCGGTATTGACGGGTCTGCCTTTCGGTCATGTCCGCGACAAGGTGACGCTGGCGGTGGGAAGTCAGGCCGAGCTGATTGCCGACGGCTTCGGGTTCTCGCTGGAGATGACCGGCTATCCGTCGTTAGCCAACGCCTGACCATCGATTAAAAAACGGGTCGTCAGGCGCATCGTTTCACCATCTGACAATATGACCAGTCCATCCCGGCCTTCCATGTGAAACGCATCGATCGGATGGGTGATGGGTTCCAGGCAAAAATAATCCAGGCCCGGCGGCCGGTACAGCAAACTGTAGCCATTCGAATCCGCCATCGACATCGTGACCGACCATCCGCGGTCGGGCCAGGCAATCACGGATTCTCCATCCCACCCGGTAAAACAATTGTCGATCAATGGCCCTTCGAGGAGTGCCGGCTGATTGTAATCCCAGGTCGGCGGCAACGTGGTGGCGTGCACAACCGGAATCGGATCAGGCCCCGACAGCCATACTCCCGACGCCCGCGAGCGCACCATCGTCCCTGCATTGCGCGTGAAGTACGGATGCAGGCCGAGACCGTAGGGCAGGGGCCTGGGGCCAAGATGGGTTACTGACAGCTCGATCGACAATCCGCTCGGCAGCAACATGATTTTTTGCGTGCTGGCGTAGTCGTAGGGATTGCCATCGAAGTGATGTGATTCCAGCGTCAGCGTGATGCTGTCTCCGACATGCTCACTCACTTTCCACGGCTGCAGCCAGCCATCGCCATGGATGGGATAGGGCTCGCCAATCCGGTTCGGTTTGACTGGATGACACTCGCCATCAAACGCGAAACCGCCACCGGTAATGCGATTGGACCACGGCACCAGGGGGAAACACGCGAGCGTGTAGGGATCTGCCGATTGCCCATTCCACGGGCGGAACAGCGGTGTCCATTCAGTGCCGGAACGCCGGTCCCACGCCGCAATGCCGCCGCCGATATCCGGCACGATACGCAGGCGCTGGAGGCCGTTTTCAAGCGTGATGATCGTCGGAGTCATCCTAAGTACCCGCCCAAAATAAATTGTGAGTGTCTGCGGCCCTCGGCGGGCCCCCCTGACCGGCGCGCTGCAGCGTTGCCCGGCCCTTGCAGTGGGGCCGCCGAGGTGCTTGCACTGCGGCGGCCCGGGCGCCTTGCATCACATCCCCCTAGGCGGGCCCAGCCAGGACCACATCCATCTCCCAATTTATTCCGGCCGGGTACTTCGCCCCATCAGCCCCCAAAAACGTTGGCAGGCAAACCGGCAACGCCGGGTTCAATTAAAAAAAGTCCGCCTGCCAGCGGCTCGCGTTCCAGTTGCGACGCAGATAAGCCGGTGGCGGCTGTCGTGATGTACAAGGTCTTCAGTGCCGGTCCGCCGAATGTGCAACTGGTCACCTGGCTGCATGGCAGCACAATCGTCTGCATTACCTTGCCGGCGGCATCATGCCGGGTCACCTTGCCGGCGCCCCAGCGCGCGATCCACAGTCCGCCTTCGGCATCGGTGGTCATGCCGTCCGGCGAGCCGTCTTCTTCAGAGAACTGCAAAAAAACACGTTTATTGGACAGCGCGCCGCGCTCCTGATCGAAATCGAACGTATACACACGTCCGTTGACGCTGTCGTTGTGATACATGGTTCGCTGGTCGGCCGACCAGGCCGGGCCGTTGGTGACGACATAACCGGCGTCCATTTCCGTGCAAGCCAGGTCTGCCGTCAGCCGGTACAACGCACCGCTCGGTTGCTGGCATCCGAAATCCATCGTGCCCGCCCACAGGCGGCCTTGCCGGTCACATTTGCCGTCATTGAAGCGGTTCGCCGGCAGATGCGCCTCCGGCGCCGTCAGCCGTTCCAGATGTCCGGTGGCCGGATCAAAGAACGCAAAGCCGTGACGCAGCGTGACGATCAATCCGGGGTGATGTGCACGTTCTGCCACTGCGCTGATTTCTTCATCGAATTGCCAGCTTTTTTGCTCCTGGCGTAGTGGTGCAAGGCGATGCAGCCGGTGATTCAAAATATCGACCCAGTATAAAGCCTGTTCCCTGACCGACCACAGCGGGCCTTCGCCAAGAGCGGCGTGCGCATTCCATACGCATTGCGGTGTATTCAATCTTGTTCTCTGTTGATGATTTGTTCAATGAGATTCGCGTGGCACGGCAGCACCGCTGGCGCCCACTAAAAAATCGAGGTCGGCGCCGAGATGGGCCTGCTGCACATGTTCGACATACAGCCTGACATAACCGCGGTCGGGTATTGCGGGGGCCACCCAAAACGCCTTGCGGCGTTGCAGTTCCTCCTCGGCGACATCCAGATGCAGGCGCCGGCCGGCGACATCGAGTTCTATCATGTCGCCGTCTTGCACCAGCGCCAGCGGTCCGCCGATCGTCGCTTCCGGCGATATGTGCAACACGACGGTGCCGTAGGCGGTGCCGCTCATGCGGGCGTCGGATATGCGGACCATATCAACGATCCCTTTCTGCAGGATCTTGCGCGGCAAGGGCATGTTGCCGACTTCCGGCATGCCGGGATAACCGCGGGGGCCGCAATTTTTCAGCACCATCACACAATGCTCATCGATATCAAGCGCCTCATCGTCGATACGCGCATGAAAGTCTTCTATGGTGTCGAATACCACCGCGCGGCCCCTGTGCCGCAGCAGGTGCGGCGATGCCGCCGACGGTTTGATGATCGCGCCGCAGGGGGCAAGATTGCCTTTCAAAACCGCAGTGCCAGCATGCTCCCGCAACGGATTTTCAATTGGTCTGATCACATCGCGGTTGTAGCAGGGTGCGTTCTGAATATTTTCTCCCAGCGTCTTGCCGTTGACGGTGAGCGCGTCGCGATGCAGCACATGCTGGATTTCCCGCATGATGGCGGGCAGGCCGCCGGCATAATAAAAGTCTTCCATCAGGTATTGTCCCGACGGCTGGAGATTGGCGAGGCAGGGCAGGTGACTGCCGATGCGATCAAAATCCTCGAGCGTCAGTTCAACGCCGATCCGGCCGGCGATCGCCAGCAGATGAATCACGGAATTGGTGGAGCCGCCAATGGCGGCATTGACGCGTATGGCATTTTCAAAAGCCTCGCGCGTCAGGAATTTTGCGATGCCCAAATCTTCTTCAACCATCTGCACGATACGTCGCCCCGTCAATTGCGCGAGGCGGTTGCGCCGGGTGTCGGCGGCCGGGATCGCCGCATTTTCCGGCAACGACAGTCCCAACACTTCGACCATGCTGGCCATTGTCGATGCGGTGCCCATCGAGTTGCAATGTCCGATCGAACGATTCATGCAGGATTCGGCGTCGGTAAATTCTTCCAGGCTCATCGTGCCCGCGCGCACCATTTCCGACATCATCCACACACCGGTGCCGGATCCAATATCCTTGCCTTGAAATTTCCCATTCAGCATGGGGCCGCCGGACACACCGATGCTCGGCAAGCCACAACTGGCCGCGCCCATCAACAGCGCGGGTGTGGTCTTGTCGCAGCCCATCAACAAGACCACACCGTCGATCGGATTGGCGCGTATTGATTCCTCGACATCCATGCTCGCCAGATTACGAAACAGCATCGCGGTCGGCCGCATCTGTGTTTCGCCGAGCGAGGTCACAGGGAATTCAAGCGGAAAGCCGCCGGCTTCATACACGCCGCGTTTTACGAATTCGGCAAGTTCACGAAAATGGCTGTTGCATGGCGTGAGTTCAGACCAGGTGTTGCAGATGCCGATGATGGGACGGCCATCAAACTCATCGTGTGGATGGCCTGGTTTTTTTGTCCAGCTGCGGTGCACAAAACCGTCGCGATCCTGTTTGCCGAACCATGCCTGGCTGCGACGTTTCGGATTTTTTGTGGTCATAGGAACGGGGAGAATTAACTGTAAAAGACAGGTGATCTTGCCTGGTGATGCATTGAGTGACGATTGCATCGAAAGTTCAGGAGAAATGCATGCCATCCGAAAACAATCTGGCGACCTATCCTAGCCTTGAAGGCAAGCATGTGTTTGTCACTGGCGGCGGTTCCGGAATCGGGGAATCAATCGTCAGTGCCTTTGCGGAACAAGGCGCCAAAGTCGGGTTTGTGGACATTGCAACAGAGTCCAGCCTGGCCTTGTGTGAACGCATGCGTGCGGCGGGCGCCGAGGTGCCCGTATTCCGCTACTGCGACGTACGCGATATCCCATCGTTGCAGTCAGTCATGCGGTCGCTCGCGGGTGAAATCGGCGAGTTCGACGTACTGGTTAACAATGCCGCCAATGACGACCGCCACAAGCCGGAGGAAGTCACGCTGGACTACTGGGATGACCGCATTGCAATCAATCAGCGACCGATGTTTTTTGCCTGCCAGGCTGTGCTTGATGGAATGAAAAGGCGGGGTGGCGGCTCGATCATCAATATGGGTTCCATCAGCTGGCATATCGCGGGAGGCGGTTATCCTGTCTACACAACAACCAAGGCGGCAGTGAACGGATTGACACGCGGCCTGGCGCGCGATCTCGGACCATACAAAATTCGTGTCAATACCGTGACGCCCGGGTGGGTAATGACGGAGCGGCAAATCACGCATTGGCTGGACGCCGAGGGTGAACGCGTGATCGATCAGAACCAATGCCTGCCGGGACGCCTGCTGCCCTGGCATGTGGCCCGCATGGTGCTGTTTCTTGCGGCTGACGATAGCAAAATGTGCACGGCGCAGGAATTCATCGTTGATGGCGGATGGGCATGACGGATAACGCGTGAAGACAGGGAACGGATCACTTTCGATTCGTTCTAATTTTCTTGCGCAAGATTGTGAAAAATTGTGGATCAGTGAACATGAGCATACCTCCGGACGGTCAACAAGATCCCGTGGTGGGCATCGACTGGGGTACAACTCATCGCCGCGTTTATCTGTTGAATACGGACGGCGATCTGATCCGGTTGCACAGCGATGAAATCGGCATGCTGGCGGCGAAGGGGAATTTCCAGAACGCCTTGGCCGATCTGCTCACGCTGCTTCAACTGGAACGGGCCGATGTGATCATGTCAGGCATGGTCGGCAGCAGGAATGGCTGGCAGGAAGTCCCTTACTTGCCTGTCGATCACGCGCTGTCGCGCCTGCCGGAGGCATTGGTCGACATCAGGACCGCGCTGCCGAATGTACGCTGCCGCATCGTTCCAGGTTATCAGTTCATCGATGCGCATGGCACGCCCGATGTCATGCGCGGCGAGGAAACACAGGTCCTCGGCGCCATGGCAATGCGGTCTTTCAACGGCTGGTTCCTGTTGCCGGGAACGCACAGCAAATGGGTACGGATCGACCATGGGCGCATCGAACAGATCGTGACCTTCATGACAGGAGAGTTGTTTGCGCTCCTGTCCCTGCACGGCACGCTTGCCGCACTGATGCAGCAGCAAGAGTCCAGTCCCACCGCATTCCACGCCGGGATCGCGGCCGCGTGGCATGGGAGCTTTACTCATACCGCATTTTCATGCCGTTCCCTGGTGGTGACGGACATGATGTCCGCCGCGCATGCGTCATCGTACCTGTCCGGTTTGCTGATCGGCACCGAGCTTCAGGACATCCGGCAGAAAACGCAGAACCAGAACCAGGAGTCCTTGCAGCTGATTGGTGCGCCGGCGCTTGCCGCACGTTACGTCGACGCACTGGAATTTGTCGGCATGTCCGCGCTCGTCTGGCAGCCCGATGAAGTGTATGTCGCCGCGTTGCGTGTGCTGGCGGGACTGAAGAATTTGAAATCACGGGACACATCATGATAAACCTGCATGATTATCACTTTCCGTTGATTGCCATCCTGCGCGGGCTTGCGCCTGCGGAGGCACCACAGGTCGGGCAGGTACTGTTCGAGGCCGGCTTCCGCTTACTGGAAGTGCCGCTGAACCGGCCGGGCGCGCTGGATGCGATCCGTGAACTGATCCGGATCGCGCCGCCGGATGCAATCATCGGCGGCGGTACCGTGCTGACGATAGCGGATGTCGACGCCATCCGCGCAGTCGGTGGAAAAATGACAGTGTCGCCCAATTGTGAACCCGAGATCGTCCGCCACGCGGTAGAGAACGACATGCTGGCATTGCCTGGCGTTCTCACGCCTACAGAAGCGTTCAGCGCCATGCGGGCCGGCGCGCAGGGGGTCAAGCTGTTTCCTGCCGAAATGACGCCGCCCGAGGTCGTCAAGTCCTTGCGCTCCGTTATCCCCTGCGAAACCTGGTTGCTGCCGGTCGGTGGCATCCGTCCGCACAGCATTGCCGCTTATGTCGAAGCAGGCGCCAGTGGTTTTGGTATCGGCAGCGCGCTCTACAAGCCGGGAGTGGACCTGGCAACCCTGAAACTCAGCGCACATGCTTACATGCTGGCGCGGGAAGCCGTTCTTTGAATCGTAATTACGCTTGCAAGACCCATGCTGCACCGCGCAATGGTAAAATACGCGGTTAAATTATTTTGATTGAAAAGGCTTTACCAGTGCTATCCACCGCAAACATCACGATGCAGTTCGGCCCCAAGCCGCTGTTTGAAAACATTTCCGTCAAGTTTGGCGACGGCAACCGCTACGGCCTGATTGGCGCCAACGGCTGCGGCAAGTCAACCTTCATGAAAATTCTTGGCGGCGATCTCGACCCGTCCGGCGGCAATGTGATTCTGGACCAGAATGAGCGCCTCGGTAAATTGCGCCAGGACCAGTTCGCATTCGAAGAGATGCGGGTGCTCGACGTGGTCATGATGGGGCATACCGAAATGTGGGCGGCGATGGCTGAGCGCGATGCGATTTACGCCAACCCGGACGCCACGGACGACGATTACATGAAGGCCGCCGACCTGGAAGCGAAGTTTGCCGAATACGACGGTTACACGGCGGAAGCCCGTGCCGGCGAATTATTGCTTGGCGTCGGTGTGGCGATGGACCAGCATCAGGGTCCGATGTCCAACGTCGCTCCCGGCTGGAAATTGCGGGTATTGCTGGCGCAGGCATTGTTCTCCAATCCGGATATCCTGCTGCTTGATGAACCGACCAACAACCTGGACATCAATACCATCCGCTGGCTGGAAGATGTGCTCAACGAGCGCAACTCGACCATGATCATCATTTCCCATGACCGGCATTTCCTGAATCAGGTCTGCACCCACATGGCCGACATGGACTACGGGACATTGAAGGTCTATCCGGGTAATTACGATGACTACATGCTGGCCTCGTCGCAGGCGCGTGCACAGCAGTTGTCGAACAATGCCAAGGCCAAGGACAAGGTTGCGGAACTGCAGGACTTTGTCCGCCGTTTCTCGGCCAACAAATCGAAAGCGCGCCAAGCTACCTCACGCGCCAAGCAGATCGAGAAAATCAAGGTCGAGGATCTCAAGCCGTCGAGCCGTGCCAATCCTTTCATCCGCTTCGAAGGCGAGAAAAAATTGCATCGTCTGGCTGTCGATGCGCAAGGCATTTCCAAAACCTACGATCGGCCGATTTTCAAGAACTTTAACCTGACGGTCGAAGCCGGCGAAAAAATTGCCATCATCGGCGCCAACGGCGCCGGTAAAACGACCTTGTTGCGCAGTCTCGGCGGCGAGATCAGCGGTCTGGAGCCGGACAGCGGCCTCGTCAAGTGGGCGGAAAATGCGAATGTCGGTTACATGCCGCAGGATCCGACTGAAGATTTCGCGACCGATAAAACGCTCACCGACTGGATCGACCAGTGGACCAAGGAAGGTGATGACGATCAGGCGGTACGGTCGATTCTCGGACGCCTGCTGTTCGGCGGCGACGATGTGAAAAAGCCGGTGAAAGTATTGTCTGGTGGCGAGAAGGGCCGCATGATGTACGGCAAGCTGATGCTGGGCCGCCATAACGTGATGCTGCTGGACGAGCCGACCAACCACATGGACATGGAATCGATCGAGTCGCTTAACATCGCGCTTGAAAAATATGCCGGCACGCTGATTTTCGTATCGCATGACCGGGAATTCGTATCGTCGCTGGCGACACGTATTCTTGAAGTAAAGGAAAAGGAAATTATCGACTTCCACGGCACATACGAAGACTACCTGACGAGCCAGGGCATCGAGTAATTACTGGTAACAGGCTGGTATTGAATGACTGGAGAGACGACATGTCTTCCAGTCATTTTTTTTGGGGTGGCAGCGAAACGTTGCAGAAAAGCGTAGGGCGGCATGACATGGAATTCATTTGCACTCAGGAGTTTCATCGCTGCTGTTAAGTTGTTAGACTAGCACCGCGGAGCGCAATTGCGCGTTAGACAAGACCTCAGGAACATTATGAAAAGAATCGGCTTTTCCGGAACATTGGATCCCATTACAAACGGACACATGTGGGTCATTGGCGAAGCGCGTGCCATGGCGGATGAAGTTTTTGTCTTCCTTTCCGAAAATCCTTCGAAGAAACCGCAGTTTCCGCCTGAAAAGCGCAAGCAGATCATCGAATTGAGCGCTGCCGAAAGAGGCTGGAACAATGTGAAGATCGTTATCCTGAAAGGGGAATACACGGCACGTGCCGCAAAAAGGCATGGCATCGATTACCTGATCCGCGGCATCCGCAATACGTCCGACTTCGATTACGAAAACCTGATCCAGCAAACCAATGTCGATGTGCTGCACGGCGCGAAAACAATTTTTGTCATGCCGCCGCGCGATCTCGGTTCTGTCAGCTCCGGATTTGTAAAAAATTTGCAGGGCCCTCTGGGCTGGCATTGGCACATGAAAAAATTCGTCCCCGTGCCTGCCTATGACGCCTGGCTTCTCGACTGGCTCGACAAGGAATGGGCTTCGCTTTGGGATGCCCGCGACCTTGATGCGCAAACGCGGGACAGGAGAGACCGCTGGTTTGCGCATCTGAGCGGCGCCTCCTGTTATGGCGACACTCGCCGCTGTTATCATAATCGCGACCACCTCGTGCACGGCCTGACAGAGATCGGCGTGTGGGCAGAAAATACCTCTGCCGATAAACACGACGTCGACACAATAAAAAAGGCATTCTGGTTTCATGACGCGGTGTATGACTACACGCCAGCCGACCTGTCCAATGAAGAGGCCAGCGCCCGGCTGTGGCTCGACAGCGGCCTGGCCGCAAATGGCGATGGCGAGCCGGCGCAGCTGATTCGCGCAACAGACCATTTTCAGGGGGCATCGATCAGCCATCGATTGAAAGACATCATGCTCGGCGCCGATCTGGCGATCCTGGGTCAGGACGATGAAATTTATGATGCCTACGCCGAGTCGATCCGCGCCGAATATTCGCACGTGCCCGACGCTTCGTATCAAGCACATCGCCTGAAAGCACTGTCCCATTTGATGCAAAAAGCGCAAAATCGGAAACTGTACGCAGACGACTATTTTTCGGCCCTGTACAACGACAAGGCCATCGTCAACATGACGCGGGAAATCGATCGTCTGGCGGGACAAAAATAAAATGGGCATGGCCACTTCGGCTCGCTGCTGACGGGTCGGCGTTGTAAAACCGCCTGATTTTCGCTGGGCAGCAATGCAAGAATTGTGCTCGGCCGGATTGTTGACTGCTTTTAGAATTGCTAAAAAAGACATGAAGCAATAATGGGACAATCTTATATTCTGATCGGCGTCGCAGCCTTGCTGGTGTCTCTCGTGGCATGGAGTTGGCTCACGGCCAGCATCTGGAAAATCAATCCGTTTGGCGCTATCCTCACCTTTTTTACCGGCTTGCCGGCCTTCTATTATTTGGTCAAGTATTGGAATGACGATGAACTGAATATTCGCACGCCTTTTTTTACGAATCTGGGACTGACTGTAGCCGGGATCATATTGGGAGTTGCCTTTGCCGTGCACCAGGCCAGGGCGGAACGCAATAATACGGACAGCAAAAAGCCATTAACGGGATCGGACCTGATGCTCGAGCGCTGGTGCCGGGAAAAGAATGATGCCGTTTATAGTCCGGGATTGGGCACATGCGTCGAAGCAGAGCCACATCCTGCAAATGCTACACAGAAAGCCGGATCGAATGACGGGCCGAAAAAAGAATGACACCGCCGGTTCTCGAGGCAAATCGGAAAACAGTAAAAATCCGCATCGGCCAGCGTTCCTGACCACTCGCTAACGGTTCATCAGGTCAAGGCCATTCGACGCCAGCAGACTCTGTGCTGTCTCGTTCAAGTGCTTCTCCAGTATCGTCAGCGCGCTTGCCGTGTCGCGCTTCAGGGTGCATGCCATCAGGTTCTGGTGCTCTCCGAGCACGTCGCGATCCTGCGTTTTCGGCGTCACGCTCAGCCATCGATAACGTTCGCTTTGTTCATACAGCGTGGCGCGCATGCGCAGCAGCCATTCATTGTCGCAACCGCTGGCAAGCGCGTGATGAAATTCCGCGTGTTCCTGCGCCCATTTTTCCTGCAGTTCACCGGTCGGATGTGTTTGTCCGAGGTGCGACAGCCGGTGCATTGATGCGACTACACGACTCTCCCAATGAATGTCACCATGGGCAATCGCTGAAGCGAGGCACCATTTTTCGACTTCGATGCGGGCCTGGGTAATGCTGCGCAACTCCTTTTCCGACACCGGGCTGACATGGAAACCGCGCTGCGCTTCAGCCACTACCAGCGCTTCCGACTGCAGCATTGCCAGGGCTTCGCGGACGGCGCCCAAGCTTAGTTGCAGATCGCTTGCGAGCAGCGAGATATTCAGTTTTGTGCCCGGCATCAACCGGCACATGAGGATGTCGCCGCGTATCTTTGTATAGGCGCGGTTGGACTGGGTGTGTTGCCTCGCATGCGGTCTCATCTTGCAGGGTACTTTTCAATTGACGTAAGGCGGAATGCTACCGTAAAGCCGCCATGAAAATAGCGTCTTTTAAAGAAAATATATTTTATCGACAATAATCCATGACGTATGGTATTGTTTCCCCGAAATAAAATAGCCGCAAAAAACGCGTCAGCGACGACCATCCGAGTTGCATTTGTGAGGAGACTCTATGAATAACCCAAAGCGTGCTGGCGTAACCGCCATCCACTCGATCAATCGTTTTGTCTTCAGCGTGCCGGACCTTGGCATTGCGAAAGACTATTTCACATCCTTCGGGCTTGATGTCCGCGAACAGGATGGGCATCTCGACCTATACACATTCGGCCATCCGCACTGCTGGGGATCGATCTACCAGGGCCAGGGCGCCAAGAAACTCGAATACCTCAGCTTTGGTCTGTATGAAGCAGACTGGCTGCCCATGCTGGCGCATCTGGACCATTGCGGCATCGAGCGTATTACGCCGCATCCGCTGGCCGGCGATGGCGGAGTCTGGATCAGGGATCCGGACGGCACACCGCTGCAACTGATCGTGGCCGGCAAGTCCAGTCCAAATGAAAAGAGCGCCGCCACCGGTCCGCAATTCATGACCACGGTACGCGGCACCACGGTGGCGCCCGGCCGTACCGGCGTCAAGCGGGTGCAGCCGCTGCGTCTGTCACATGTGCTGCTGTACTGCACCGACGTGCTGCGCTCGGTCCGGTTTTATTCGGATGTCCTCGGCACGCGTCTGTCGGATCACTCCGGCGAGGGCATCGCCTTCGTACATGGCGCGCATTCCAGCGATCATCACCTGGTTGCGTTCGCCAAGTCGGACGGCCCCGGCCTGCATCACACCAGCTGGTCAGTCAATGGCGTCGACGAGGTTGGCCTCGGGATGCAGCAAATGCAGGAGAGTGGTTATCGTCACGGCTGGGGTGTCGGCCGCCATGTGCTCGGGTCGAATTATTTTTATTACGTGCAGGATCCCTGGGGCAGCTTCACCGAATATTCCTACGACATTGATTTCATCGGTGTCGAAACCGACTGGCCCGCGTTCGACCATCCAGGCGCCGATTCCTTCTATCTGTGGGGCCCCGCGGTTCCCGCCGACTTCATCACGAACCACGAATCCGCAGCGCGCGCCGCTGAGGCGCAGGCGACGGACGGAGCAGCAACACGCAGTTCCTGAAATCGAAGGACCGGCACGCTTGCGTTTGCCGGTTTCCTGTAGAAACATCGGCCGGAGCATCGGCTGAAGACCACCCCCAAGGAGGAGACCCACATGAAAAAAATCATACGAATGGCACTGGCCGCGGTTGCGGCAGTGAGCACGCTGGCGCTCACGTTATCCCCTGCAGCAGCACAGCAGGCAAAGATCCGCATCGGCAGCACGCTGGCGCTGACCGGCCCGCTGTCGTCGACCGCCACCATCCACAAGCTGGTCGGTGAAATCTACGTCGAGGAACTCAACAAGCGTGGTGGACTGCTCGGACGTCAGGTCGAGTGGATCGTCAAGGACGACCAGTCGAAACCGGAACTGGCGCGCACCTTGTACGAGCAGCTGGTGACGGCCGACAAGGTCGACCTGCTGATGGGACCTTATGCGACCGGTGCGATCCTGTCGGCGATGGGCGTCGCCCAGCGTTATAACAAGGTTCTGATTCATCATACTTTTGGCGTGCCGAGCCTCGCCAAGTACGACATGCATTTCCCGGCCTGGTCGCTTGGACCTGATCCAGGAAACACCGTGAATGCGACCTTGTTCGACGCTGTCGCCGCGTCGCCCAGGCCGCCCAAGAAAATAGCGATCGTGACCAGCAAATTCCCATCCATCCTGTTCATGGCGCAGGGCGCGCGCGAGACGGTTAAAAAGCGTGGCCTCGACGAAGTCATTTACCTCGAATGGGATTTCGGCAATCGCGACTTCGGTCCTATCGCCGCCCGGGTCAAGGATGCGAAGGCGGATTTCCTGTGGGTAGGCGCGATCGGGATCGAAGGCAACATGCTGCTCGACGCGATGAAAAAAATCGACTACACACCGCCGCTGCATTTCTACGCCTACCCGGCGCCGGGCCCGATGGCCAAGGCGCCTGAAGCAAAGAATGCGTTGTCGCTGACGATTTTCGAAGAGCACGCGCCGTTCACGGACAGTGCCGAAGCCAAGAACTTCGTCAAGCTGTACAACGAGCGTGCTGCCAAGGCCGGCTTGCCGGACACCGCGGTGGAAACCCAGGCCGCAAGCTCCTATTCGGCATGGCAGATTCTTGAAGCCGGCGTCAAGGGCAGCAAGAGCCTCGACGACAAGGCGATTGCCGCTTATTTGAAAAAGAGCACGGTGCCTTCGCTCCAGGGTACCCTGCGCTTCGATCGCGGCAACAACTTCGGTGACGATCTGATGCGCGTCAAGCAGTTGCAGAATGGCCGCTGGCTCACCGTCTGGCCGAAAGCAAACGCCGCTCCCGGCGCCACGCTGCAGGTTCAATAAGGATCGCTAGATGTCCTTCCCAAGCCTGGCGCTGCTGTCGCAATCGATACTGTCTGGAATATTTGTTGGCGCCTTGTATGGATTGCTTGGGCTCGGCCTGGGATTGACCTGGGGTTTGCTGCGCCAGATTAATCTGGCCAGCTTTGCCCTCGCATTCCTCAGTGCGTATCTGTGTTATCACATGGCCACCGTGTGGCACATCGATCCGCTGCTGGCGCTGCTGATCCTGCCGCCGATATTTTTTGCCATCGGCGCCGGTTTGCACTGGCTGCTGTCGCGGTTCCAGATTTCGCCGATGAATTCGCTGCTGGTGACGTTCAGCCTGACGGTGATGATCGAGGCCCTGATCCAGGGTGTCTGGACGGCGGATTTCCGCCGTCTGGAATCGGTGTATTCGGATCAGAAATTCAAGATCGGCGAATTGTTCGTGCCGGTGCCGGAACTGATCACGCTGGTGGCCGCCGTCATCCTGTCGGGGGCGATCTGGGCGCTGCTGCGTTACACCGATTACGGCAAGGCCTTGCGTGCGATTGCCGAAGATCCGCCGATTGCGGCCGCCTTTGGCATTAACCAGAAGGCTCTGTCGCTGATCCTGGCTGGCGGCTGCACCGCGCTGGCCAGCGTGGCCGGCATCTGCCTGGCGCTCACTTTCACGCTGATCCCGTCGCAGATTTACGCCTGGATCGGTGTCGTTTTTGCCGCTGTCATCCTGGGTGGCCTCGGCAGCGCCATCGGCCCGCTGATCGCCGGCATCGTCATCGGCGTCAGCGAAGCGATCACGATGGCGGTGGCGGCACCGTCGTGGGCGCCGATCGTGTCGTTCTCGCTGCTGATCCTCATCCTCCTCGTCAGACCCGGAAAAGCCTGAGATGGACAAAAAAGTCATTGGTATCCTGATAGCCGGCGCGCTGCTGGCCGTCATTCCCTGGTTGGGCCTGCCGACGTTCTACGAGTCCTTCATTTATCTGGTGCTGCACTGGATCATCCTGGCGACATCGTGGAATATCCTGTCCGGTTATACCGGCTACTTTTCTTTCGGTCATGGCGCGTTTTTCGGCGCCGGCATGTACACCACGGCGGTGCTGACCGTCAACTTCAACATGCCATTCCTGTGGAGCCTGCCGTTCGCCGGACTGGTGGCCGCGCTGATCGGGCTTGCGGTCGGATTTGTCGTCTTCCGTACCCGGAAGGTGCGCGGCGAACTGTTCGCGCTGCTGACGCTGGCGGTCACCTTCGTGCTAGCCACCATCGTGCTCAATACGCCGATCGATGGCGGACCGGGCGTGTACATGACATCGGTCGCGGTGCCGAAATTCGGGCCCAGCGCATCCTCGTCGATTTACCTGATCGCGCTGGCCGTCGCCGTCGCGACCGTGCTGATCGCTTACCTGATCCATGGCTCCAGACTGGGCACGGGACTGTTCGCCATTCATGACGATGAAGATGTGGCCGAGGTCATGGGCGTGCCGACCTTCCGCTACAAGATGGTCGCGTTATGCATGTCGTGCGGTCTGGCCGGCCTGGCCGGTGGCATCCATGCGCTGTTCGTATCGTATGTGACGGCGGGCGAAACCTTCAACATCACGGTGCCGCTGACGGTGGTGCTGATGAGCGTGCTCGGCGGCACACGCCATTGGGCCGGGCCGGCTCTCGGCGCCGTGGTGATCACGGCGCTGCAATATGCGTTCACGGCGGGCGACAGCGCGGTGGTCGGCAAGGCGGTGACCGGCGCCGTGCTGATCTCGGCGATCCTGTTCATGCCGAACGGTATCCTGTACTACTTTTTGAAACGCAGGAAAAAGGCGGGTCTGCAGGCGCCGGTTGAAAAGAACGAAGCCGCCGCTGTCCCCTTGTCTGACGGTGAGGTGATTACCCGTGCGCCGCATGTGCTGTCGAACGAAATACTGCTCGACGTGCGGGAGGTCAGCAAGGCGTTTTCCGGTGTGCAGGCGCTGAACAAGGTCAGCTTTAATGTCAGGAAAGGCGAGATCCTCGGTTTGCTCGGTCCGAACGGCTCGGGAAAATCGACCTTCATCAATGTGGCCAGCGGCCATTTCGCCTCCGATGGCGGCGAAATCCTGCTGGGCGGCATAGACCTGGCGCGTTTGCCGGCGCATGCCGTTTCCCACTGCGGCGTGGCGCGCACTTATCAGATTCCCCGGCCGTTCGCGCACATGAGCGTGCTGGATAACGTGTCGATGGCAGCCATGTTCGGCAGTAATTCGCTCGATCGCAAGGCATCGATCCGTGAAGCCTGGGAATGCCTGGAATTTACCGGACTGGCGGCCAAGGCGCTCAGTCTGCCGGAAGATCTGAACCTGCATCAGCGCAAATTTCTTGAACTGGCGCGCGCCCTGGCCTCACGGCCGCAACTGGTCTTGCTGGATGAAGTGCTGTCGGGCCTTACGCCAGGTGAAATCAATGAGGCGGTGCGCATGATCCAGAAAATCCGCGCGCAGGGCGCAACCATCATTTTCGTCGAGCATGTGATGCGCGCCGTGATGGCGCTGACCGATCGGGTGGTGGTGCTGCACCATGGCCAGATGATCGCGTCCGGGCTGGCAACGGACGTCATGCAGCAGCCGGAAGTCATTACCGCTTACCTGGGGAAACAACATGCTTGAGGTCGACCGGATTCAAGTGAACTATGGAGCCGCGCCCGCATTGTGGGATGTGTCGCTGCGGGTTGCCCCGGGCGAGCTGGTGTGTGTGGTGGGGCCGAACGCGGCCGGCAAAAGCACGCTGATCAATGCGATCGCCGGATTGAACAGGGTGACCTCAGGCCGCATCCTGGTCGGCAAGCATGACGTATCGCGTGAACCCGCACATCGCTTTCTGGCGGCAGGCGTGGCCGTGGTGCCGGAAGGGCGGCGGCTGTTTACATCCATGTCCGTGCTGGAAAACCTGGAGCTGGGCAGCTTCCTCGGACCGGCCCGCGCACATCGTCAGGAGTCGCTCGATTACGTCTGTTCGCTATTCCCGGCGCTGAAGGAAAAATTGCCGTATGCGGCCGGCACGCTGTCCGGCGGGCAGCAGCAAATGGTTGCCATCGGCCGCGCCCTGATGGCGCGGCCGACCTTGCTGCTGCTGGACGAACCTTCACTCGGGCTGTCGCCGCTGGTGGTGCTCGACATGTTCGACGCGATCCGCCGGATAAATGAAAAAGGCATGTCGATCCTGCTGGTGGAGCAGAACGTGTCGATGGCCATGGCGGTAGCGCACCGCGCTTACGTGCTGGAAGAGGGGCGCATGGTGGCCGAGGGTGTGCCGTCGGAGTTGCTGCAACGGCCGGAAATCAGGCGCGCTTACCTGGGGCTGGAATCGGCCGAGCACTGAGAATGACTGAATTTTTTACAATCAACCATGCAGCCTGCTGGACAGGCTGTCAATTTATACCTTGAAAGGATTTCCATGAGACTCATCGCCTATGAAAAGAACGGGCAGCCCGCATTGGGCGCGCGCATCAATGATGAACTGGTCGAGCTCGCCAGCGGCGATGCCAGCCTGCCCAACAGCCTGGAAGCGATCCTGGCGCTTGGCACGGCCGGCAGCGACGCCGTCACGAAAGCAATCGCCGCGGCAAAAAGCCGGATTCCGCTGACCGGCCTGAAATACCTGCCGCCGGTGCTCAACCCAAGCAAGATCATTTGCGTCGGCCTGAACTACGTCGACCATGTGGCCGAGAGCCCGTACAAGGATCTGCCGAAATATCCGGTGCTGTTTTCGCGCTGGAGAAGCACGTATGTTGCGCATGGCGACCAAATTGTGCGTCCGAAAGTATCGATCGAGTTCGATTACGAGGGCGAGGTGGTCGCGGTCATCGGCAAGGCCGGGCGTCATATTCCCAAGGAAAAGGCGCTCGAGCATATCGCCGGCTATTCGATCTTCAACGAAGGTTCGGTGCGGGATTTCCAGTTCAAGTCGACGCAGTGGATGATGGGAAAAAACTTTGACGCCACCGGGGCCTTCGGACCCGAATTCGTCAGCGCCGATGAACTGCCCGCGGCCGCGCGCGGGCTGCAGCTGCAGACGCGCCTCAATGGCGAAACCGTGCAGAACGCAAACACACGCGACATGATTTTCGACATGGAGACCCTGGTCAGCATCTGTTCGATCAACGTTGAACTGCGGCCGGGCGACATCATCATCACGGGCACACCCTCCGGTGTCGGATTCGGCCGTACACCCAAGCTGTTCATGAAGCATGGCGATGTGTGCGAGATTGAAGTGGAAGGCATGGGCGTGTTGCGTAATTCGGTACGGGATGAGTGATTCCGGCTTCACACGTTCTTGAAATAACCGGGAAATAAATTTTCCCGGTAAAGGCAGTCGCTGGTGACGGCGACTGCCTCGCAATGTCCGCCGGTACCGGCGCGTCCCTGTAGCAACCTGCATTTCCTCACTTTTTTGTGCAAACGGCAAGCTCTCGTGCCGTCGGATACCTTTGCCAGCAAAATAGCCGCTGCCCTGCGCAAATACTGAATGCGCCTTATGATGCTGGTATCATTTCGCCCTCCACTGAAATAAACCAAACCTGTGTGGCGCGGGCACCTTGTATCCGCTTTCATCGATATCATATCCAGACATCATGCAAATTCAAACCATCAAAACCGTCGAATTCGAACGACCCGCCATGAACAGCGGCGGCAGTTGCACCTCCGCGGCCTGGGCCCGGGTGCCGGCAGTGCCGACCGCCGCGGAAAAGGCCGCGCTCAAGGAACGCATCAAGCGCCTGCTGAAAGAGCGCGAAGCCGTGCTGGTGGCCCACTATTATGTCGACGCCGATTTGCAGGACCTGGCGGAGGAAACCGGCGGTTGTGTGTCGGATTCGCTGGAAATGGCGCGTTTCGGGCGTGACCATCCGGCCAGGACGCTGGTCGTTGCCGGTGTCAAATTCATGGGCGAGACCGCCAAGATCCTGAGCCCGGACAAGCGCATCCTGATGCCGGACCTCGACGCCACATGCTCGCTCGACCTCGGTTGCCCGGCTGACGAATTTGCCGCCTTCTGCGATGCGCATCCGGATCGTACCGTCGTGGTCTACGCCAACACCAGCGCCGCCGTCAAGGCGCGCGCCGACTGGATGGTAACGTCGTCGATCGGCCTGCAAATCGTCGCCCACCTGCATGCGCAGGGCAAGAA
This sequence comes from Pseudomonadota bacterium, assembly GCA_040387375.1. Taxonomy (GTDB): domain Bacteria; phylum Pseudomonadota; class Gammaproteobacteria; order Burkholderiales; family Burkholderiaceae_D; genus JAZKDW01. The sequence goes on along the minus strand of JAZKDW010000029.1, from coordinate 28,690 downwards.
AATCCTGTGGGCGCCCGACAAGCATCTGGGCGATTACATACAGAAGCAGACCGGCGCCGACATGCTGCTGTGGCAGGGCTCGTGCCTGGTGCATGATGAATTCAAGGGTGTCGAGCTGGAACTGTTGAAGCAGGAACACCCGAATGCCAAGGTGCTGGTGCATCCGGAATCGCCGGCGGCGGTGGTGGCGCTGGCCGATGTGGTGGGCTCGACGTCGGCGTTGATCGCGGCGACACAATCGCTGGATGCGCAGGAATTCATCGTCGCGACCGACAACGGCATCCTGCACAAGATGCGGCTGGCGGCGCCGGGCAAGATTTTCATCGAGGCGCCGACCGCCGGCAACAGCGCCACTTGCAAGAGCTGCGCGCACTGTCCGTGGATGGCGATGAACAGCTTGCAAAACCTGGCCGAGGTGCTCGAATCCGGCCTCAACGAAATCCATGTGGAGCCGGAAATCGGGCGCAAGGCCTATGTGTGCATCGACCGCATGCTGGACTTTGCGGCCCGTCAAAAAGCCAACGTCCGACCATCGGGTGATCTGGCAAAAGAACAAACATTATTTTCAGGAGTAGGTCCGGCATGAGCACATTGAAAAATTCCTTCGCCCCGTTTGATGCGGCACTGGTTCAGTCTTTTGAAGCGAACATTACCGCGGCGCTGGCGGAGGATGTCGGCAGCGGCGACGTTACCGGCAGGCTGGTGCCCGAAAACGAATGGGTCAAGGCCACCGTTACCGTGCGTGAAGCGGCAATCCTGTGCGGCGCGCCATGGTTCGAAGGGGTGATGAAACAGGTCGACCAGCGCATCCGCATCGACTGGAAATATGCCGAAGGCGACATGATGGCTGCCGATACCATCGCCTGCTCGATCGAGGCGCCGGCGCGTGCGCTGATGACCGCGGAGCGTTCGGCCCTGAACTTCCTGCAACTGCTGTCCGCTGTTGCCAGCGCAACCCGCCGTTATGTCGACGTCATCCAGGGCACCCGTTCGGTCATACTCGATACCCGCAAGACCTTGCCGGGTCTGCGCCAGGCGGAGAAATATGCGGTGCGCGTAGGCGGCGGCGTCAACCACAGGATGGCCCTGTACGATGCCATGTTGATCAAGGAAAACCATATCGCGGCCGCCGGCGGCATCACCGCCGCGATGCGGGCCGCGCAAGCGCTGGATGCGGGGGTGCCGATCCAGATCGAAACGGAAACCCTCGATGAGCTGAGGGAAGCGCTGGCCGCGGGTGCGACCTCGATCCTGCTCGACAATTTCAACCTCGGCGACATGCGCGCGGCAGTGGACATCAGCGGCGGACGGGCGGTGCTGGAAGCATCGGGCGGCGTCAACATGGAGACGGTGCGAGCGATCGCTGAAACCGGCGTGGACCGGATTTCGATCGGCAGCCTGACCAAGGATGTCAGGGCGACCGATTATTCGCTGCGGGTGATCGGGTAAGCGAGCGGGTTATGGATTCCCGCTTTCGCGGGAATGACGGTAGTAATTGGTACGATCTACACTCTCACTACCGTCATTCCCGCGAAAGCGGGAATCCAGGCTGAGCCTGCATCAGGATGCCTTCATGCCGATCCCACCAGCGATACGCTCAGCCAGACCGCATGAATGGATTTAGACCCTTCGCAGGCCTCAGCGTTTCGCCACCGCCGGTTTATCCGGCGACAACACCGTTGGCAATGCCTTCGGCAAGGTTTCCGGATAATCCTGGCTGAAATGCAGGCCGCGGCTTTCGCGCCGCGACAATGCGCTGTTGACGATCAGCGAGGCGACTTCCACCAGGTTGCGCAATTCCAGCAGGTCGCGGGTGATGCGGAAGTTCGCGTAATACTCGTCGATTTCTTCCTTCAGCAGCTTGATCCGATGCTGCGCGCGTTCCAGTCGCTTGGTGGTGCGCACGATACTGACGTAGTTCCACATGAAGCGCCGCAACTCGTCCCAGTTCTGCGTGATGACAACTTCCTCATCGGCGTCGGTGACACGGCTTTCATCCCAGGCCGGCAGCGGTATCGCTTTCGGTTTCGGCTGCTTGTCGATATGCTCCGCCGCCGCGCGGCCGAGCACCAGGCATTCCAGCAGCGAATTGCTGGCCAGCCGGTTGGCGCCATGCAGTCCGGTATAGGTGGTCTCGCCGACCGCGTACAGGCCGGGCAGGTCGGTGCGGCCGGACATGTCGGTGACGATGCCGCCGCAGGTGTAATGCGCCGCCGGCACCACCGGAATCGGCTGTGTGGTGATGTCGATCCCGAGTTCCAGGCAGCGCGCGAGGATGGTCGGGAAGTGCTCTTTCAGGAATGCCGGCGGCTGGTGGCTGATATCGAGATCGACATAATCCAGGCCGCGCTTTTTCATTTCAAAGTCGATTGCCCGCGCCACGATGTCGCGCGGCGCAAGTTCGGCCCGCTCATCGTGCGCCGGCATGAAACGTGTGCCCGCGGCGGCGCCGGCCGAGGCCGGCAATTTGAGCACGCCGCCTTCGCCGCGCACCGCCTCGCTGATCAGGAACGACTTGGCATACGGGTGGTACAGGCAGGTCGGATGGAACTGGATGAACTCCATGTTGGCGACGCGGCAACCGGCGCGCCAGGCCATCGCGATGCCGTCGCCGGTGGCGGTGTCCGGATTGGTGGTGTACAGGTAGACCTTGCCGGCGCCGCCGGTGGCCAGCACCGTGTGGTCCGCCGCCAGCGTCAGCACCTTGCCGCTTGTGACGTCCTGCACATACAGGCCCAGGCAGCGCGGCGCAATCGTGGTTGCGCCCAGCTTGCCGGACGTGATCAGGTCGATTGCGTAATGGTTTTCGAGCAGGGTGATATTCGGATGGGAGCGCGCCTTCTGCTCCAGCGTCACCTGCACCGCGTGGCCGGTGGCGTCGGCGGCATGGATGATGCGGCGCTGGCTATGGCCGCCTTCACGGGTCAGGTGAAAACCCAGCTCGGCTTTTTCATCGCGGGTGAACGGCACGCCTTGCTCGATCAGCCAGTCGATGGCTTCACGTCCATGCTCGACGATGTAGCGTGTCGCACTTTCGTCGCACAAGCCGGCGCCGGCGATCAGGGTATCGGACAGATGCTGTTCGTGACTGTCGCCCGAATCAAGCACCGCAGCGATACCGCCCTGAGCCCAGTTGCTGGCACCGTCGAGCAATGCCAGTTTCGAAATGACGACCACTTTTTGTGTCTTTGCCAAATGCAAGGCCACCGACAAACCGGCCAGCCCGCTGCCGATAATTGCTACATCGAATTTCATAAAAATATTGTTATCTAGGAGGGGTGCCATGACTATATTCCATTTGGCAATCGGACGCATTGCAATTTTAGAGCATGATAATCTGATGCCGGAATCTGAAAATACAATCAGGCAGACAGGCACATGCAAACATTTTTGAAAAAACTGGGGTGGGCGGTACTTGCCCTGTTGCTGATCCTGACCGGTTTGGCCGGATGGTACCGGAGTGCGAGCCAGCCGCAGATCGACGGCAGTATCCGGCTGGGCGGCTTGCAGGCTTCAACCGATATCGTGCGCGATGCCGAAGGTATACCGCATATTTACGCGCGGAGTGCGAATGATGCCTATTTTTCGCTGGGCTACGTGCATGCGCAGGATCGCCTGTGGCAAATGGAGATCAACCGCCGCGTCGCGGCCGGACGTTTGGCGGAGATTCTTGGCCCCAATGCGGTGGGCAGCGACCGTTTTCTGCGCACGCTGGGAGTACGCCGCAATGCCGAGGCGATCCTTGCCAATCTTCCGGCGGCGACGCGCGCGGTACTGGATGCCTATGCGAACGGTGTCAATGCTTACCTGGAACGGCGCAGCGGGCCATTGCCGCCGGAATTCATTCTCACTGGCGCACCCGCGCCCGCGCCGTGGCAGCCTGTCGATTCGGTTGGCTGGCTCACCATGATGGCCTGGGACCTGGGCGGCAACTGGACCCAGGAGCTGCTGCGCATGCGCCTGTCGCAACGCCTGCCGCTGTCCCAGATCAACATATTCCTGCCGCCTTATCCGGGCGATGCGATATTAAAAACCCGCGATTACACCAAGCTGTACCGCGAGTTGTCAGGCACCACGGAGCAACTGGTAAAAGTGGCCGCCATGGCGCCGCCATCGCATGTCGATGGCATGGGCTCGAACAATTGGGTGGTGTCCGGCCAGTTGTCCGAAACCGGCAAACCCTTGCTGGCGAACGACCCGCATCTGGGCCTGTCGGCGCCGGGTTTGTGGTACTTCGCTCACTTGTCGGCGCCGGGGCTGAACACCATCGGCGCCACCTTGCCGGGTGTGCCCTCCGTCATCCTGGGCCGCAATGATCGCATCGCGTGGGGCTTCACCAACACCGGCCCCGATGTGCAGGATTTATTCATCGAGCGCATCAATCCGCAGAACGCGAAGCAATACCAGACGCCTGATGGCTGGGCCGATTTCACGCTGCGCACCGAGACCATCAAGGTCAAGGGCGCGCCCGATGTAACACTCGAAGTGCGTGAAACCCGCCACGGTCCGGTGCTGACCGGCGCGTCGCCGTTCGCCGGCCGGGCGCCGGTGGATGCGGCGAAATACGTCATTGCTTTTGCGTGGACCGCATTGCGGCCCGACGACCGCACCATGCAGGCGGCGATCGATTTGAACCGGGCGCAGAACTGGCCCGGCTTCCTCGATGTCGTGAAGAACTTCAGCGCGCCACAGCAAAATATCGTCTACGCCGATGTCGACGGCAACATCGGTTACATTGCGCCCGGAAAGGTGCCGGTCCGCAAGCCCGGTAATGATTTGATGGGCCTGGCGCCGGCGCCAGGATGGGACAGCCGTTATGACTGGGACGGCTTCATTGCCTTCGATGAATTGCCGCGCCGCTTCAATCCGGCAGCGCAGCGCATCGTCACCGCGAACCAGAAAATAGTCGGTGCTGATTATCCGCATTTTTTAACCAGCGAATGGGCCTTGCCTTTCCGCGTGCAGCGGATCGAGACCTTGCTCGACGCCCGGCCCATGCACGACATGCGCAGTTTTGCCGGTATCCAGAAAGATCATGTGTCTCTGGCCGCGCGGGAATTGCTGCCCGTCCTGCTGCAGACGGCGCCACGCTCGGATCGCGCGCGGTCGGCGTTGACCGTTTTGTCGGCATGGGATGGCGCGATGGCTGCGCAGCGTGCCGAGGGGCTGATCTTCAATGCATGGGTGAGGGAGGCTTCGCGCTTGATCTTTGCCGATGAGCTGGGCGAGGCCTTGATGAAGGATTTCTGGGAACAGCGCAATGTGCATCAGCCGATGGTCAATGTGCTGAAGAACGTGGACGGGCAGGGCAGCTGGTGCCGCGATGTCGCTGCCGCGCCGGCTGCGGCGCCGCAAACCTGTGCCGACGTGTTGTCCTTGTCGCTCGAACGCGCACTGAATGACCTGGCGCGGCGCCATGGCGCCGACATGGCGGCGTGGCGTTGGGGCGAGGCGCATGCCGCGCTGTCCGAACATCGGCCATTCGCCAAGGTGCCGGCGCTCGCGTGGCTGTTCGATATCCGTGTTCCCACACCTGGCGATACTTTCACGATCAATGTCGGCCGGCATAATCTGCGCGATGAAGCGGCGCCATTCGCCAACCGGCACGCAGCCAGCCTGCGGGCGTTATACGATTTGTCGGACCTGGAGAATTCGCGCTTCATGCATTCGACCGGGCAGTCCGGAAATGTGCTGTCGCCGCTGTACCGGAATTATGCGCAGCGCTGGGCCGAGGTGGATTATTTGCCGATGAAGATGCGCAGGGAGTCGGTGGAGGAGGGGAAACTGGGCGTGTTGACCTTGCGTCCCTGACTTCAAAATCGCCTGCGCATGGTGTTCAACCGGCGCAAGAAATGCAGAAAGCGGAAAGCCATACCGGATGTCTCCTTCTGCCGCGCCTGGTCCTGCTGCCATAGATTGAGCTTGCGGCGATAGCCGGCAATCGCGGTTCCACACGCCATCCCGCAGTTGGTCAGCGCATGCAGGCGGGACCGGTATATCACGATGCGCTTGAGATCCCGCGCAACGCCCATCAGCAGAAATTTGTAGGCATATCTGCCCCACATGAAATGAAACTCCTTGCCGCCACGCCCGATGCAGTCGCATATCGTCCGATACCAGCACAGGATGCCGAGGCTGTAGGCATCGAATCGCGCGTCGTGCGCACTGACCGGCGCAAAATAATTTGCGCCGACCTGGAAGCATATCGTGCCGGCGCAGATCCGGCCGTCGATGGTGATCACGCTGACCAGGCCGTGGGTTCTTGCCAGTTCGATCAAACGGCCTGCTTCCTGTTCGTCAATGCTCGAAATCTTTCCCTTGGTGGCCATCCTCGCCCTGTTCAATGCGGCGATGTCGCTGATCATTTCCGCAGTCACGTCCTGCCCCAGATACACATCATGCCGCAGGGAAGGAAAATCACGCTGCAGGCGGCCCATGTAATATTTGATGTTGGTGCGTGTCGACTTTCCGAGGCTGCCCAGATAGGCATCGACGGTCGCCGGCAATTCCAGCACAATGTCTTCAGTACAATTGAATTGCTGATGCGGATAGGCCAGCGCCTGCAAGCTGGCGCGGATAGCGTTGAACGTGATCACAGTGACCGATGGCAGAGCGGTAAAAATATAACGCACAAACCGGTCGATTTCCTGCTCGTGGATTTCAATCTGTTCATTCAGTACATGCACCTGGTTGTATTGACGCCGGAACAGCATGATCGTGGATAGTTCACCATTCGCGGTTGCCCGGTAGGTGCTCGTGCCATCGGTGATGCCGCCGTAGATTCTGTGAAGCGCGAGGGAAGAAAAGATATGTCCGTATAACCGCTCAAGCTCCGGCTCCACAAAGGCAGGCACCGAGTTGGGATATAGCGAGATTGCAAGGTCTTCCATTTGCGTTGATAGATCGCGGTTACTTATCCAGTTTGATGGAGATGCCGCCAAAAGTTCAGCATGCCTGGACTGTAAAAATTTCGGTTGGGGAAATTGAAAAACTTGGCGGGATGTTGTAGGGTGGAAAAGCGCAGCCCTTGCAGGGCGCATATTCGCTTGCAAGCGAATATCGTTCCGCAGGCGTGAGGCTTTGCCTCACGAAACCCCTGCTACACCCTTCCACCATCCAGCGTTCGCAGATGCCAACCGTGATCGATCAACGGTGTAATGCGCTTCGAGACTGGGAAAGTATTCGGCAGAATTTTACCGAAGAAAAAAACGGCCTCTCTGGAGGTCCCAGGATCAACGAACGACCACCGAGGAAGGGGTAAGAGACCCCCTGAAATGAGTGGATTCCGAATACTTGCACAGTCTCTTCGCTTATTACACCCTACGAAATCACCCTGTGCGCTTGCATATGCTTTCCAGATCCGCAGACATTTTTCCGAGCAGGCCGTTCAGCGCGTAATTCAGCGTTGTCATGTATTCGCTATTCATGCTGGCCATGTTGGTCTTGCTGCCCGATGCCCGGTACTTGCGGCTGAGCTTTTCACCGGATGGCAGCGTCAGCACGGTATCGAGCGCGACCACGCCGTTGAGCCGCATCGGGCCGTGATAGACATACGAACGCTTGATCGCGGCATGCATCACGATGCCGCCTCTGGCAGGTTTGTCGCCCTTGACGACCTTGTATCCATAGGCGGCAAGGCTGTCGAATGCAGTACCCAGCCATGGAACCGGATCGCCGCTCAGCACGCGGCCAAAATCCGCCGACACGCTTTCCTTGTTATTGCGTTCATCGCTGATGGCGCCGATCGACAAGGTGCAGGCGCCTGCCAGAACGGCGGGTACCTCGTCGGTTGCGGCGGCTTCATAAATCATGGTCACACGGTCGTCGGCCGCATGGCCAGTGACGCTCATTGCCAACAGGAGCGGAAATAGGGCGTGATGGGCTTTTTTCATGTTCTGGCTTTCGGGAAGGACAGCTTAACGGGACAATGAATACAGGCGGCCATCGGCATGCCGCACGATGATACGGTTGCCTTGTTCGGCAAGCACCGGCCCGGTGATGGTGAGTGGATAAGCGCCAGACGCGATCGGTACCGTAACGTTCCTGACCGGGGCGGAGCGTCCCTGGTCGACGCCTTCCAGGCGGGGATGTTTCAGGTCGACCTGGAACATGCCGACCATTTCCCTGATGCTTTCGCCGATCGCCGCGCGGTAGCGTTTTCCGCCATCGTCAGCCCACGCCGTCATCGGAGCAGTCTTGTTTTCGACCGCAGCGGAGCGGTAATTGAAAACGTTCGAATAGACCTGCTCGGGCCGCCCCCCGGTCCAGAGGTCGACACTGGTAATGACATTGAGCTGTGTGAGGTCACGTGTAAACGAATAATTGCTGCCGATGTACATGAATGATTTTCCAGGCGCCAGACTGGCAATCCGCTGGTCCCGTTCCTGCGGTGTCATGCTGAGCGGCGTATTCCTGATTTCGGAAATCTTGCCGTCGAACGCGGTGTGCAGGCTGGGCGCGAATGCCGCCCACATCAACTTCCGGAAATCCACGTCATCGATCGCCGCGTAAAACGGTTCGACGACTTTCTGGATATCGTTCTGCCTGTTTTTTGCGATTTGCGAATCAATGAGCGCGCCGATCAGGCCGCCGCCCATGGCTGCAGTCACACCCGGATTGGCTGCCACGACGATGATTTCGTCCTGCGGTATCACACTCAGGATTCCGACTTCGCCGAGTGAGGATTTCGTCCTGCTGTCCATTGCCACGTACTTCGGCAGGTTGCTGCAAGCGACCAGAAACAAGGGTAGAAGCAGGAGGAATATTTTCTTGATCATGGGTCGCTGCCTTGTCGGGATGGGTATGGACAGCCCGCGTCACGGAGGCGAGCCGGGTTCGATTCATGCCGCGGTATAACCGCGCCGCGGCGCCCCGACACGTGAATCTAAATGCGGTGCTGGCGGCAGATGAATTGTATTGCGGCAGGCGATTCCAATCGAATCTTTTACGGCCAACGTTGCTTTTCACCCACGCCTGTCACGTGATTCGAGCAGGCCCCGCGCCTACCCGACCCGCCGCCACACACTGGCAAGCCACGGCTGCCGTTCACGTGGCAGCCCCTCCGGCCGGTAGTAATGCATCAGCTCCTCGAACCCTGCGGCACTCATGTAAGCCTGCCAGCTCTCCAGGTCATGGTAACAACCGTACCTGTCATGGTTCATGCCTTCCTGATTCTGCCCGCGCGGGTTCGAGCTGAACAGCACGCCGCGCGGTTTCAGGCTGTTGTGCAGTGTCCGCAGGACACGCGGCAGTTCCTTGCTCGGCACGTGAAACAGCGACGCGTTTGCATACACGCCATCAAATAGCCGCGACGGCAGGTCCAGCGCCAGAAAATCCTGATGCCAGACTTCGCAGCCGCTGGCGTCGCGTGCCATCGGCACGAATTGCGCCGCGCCTTCCAGGCCGATCGCACGATGGCCCAGCGCGGCAAACGTGACCAGGTCGCGCCCGGGACCGCAGCCGAAGTCCAGGATCGTGAAGGGCGTCTCGCCCTCGATATGGCTCAGCAGCGCGGCAATATTCTGGCTGACGTCGTGGCCGCGCGTGCCTTCCCTGAAATCGTCCGCATGGCGGTTATAGTGGTCCAGCGTGATGTCGGCGAATGTTTGTGCGGAGGATTTCATTAGGCTGGGGAGCTAGCTTCAGCGTTGTCGTCGTGACCAAACCTGGTCAGTTTCACATTCGCAATCGCCACATACGCATGCTCCCGCATCAGCGCGTCAACCCGGGCGCTTTGTCCATTGATCAGCGCCTCATGGATTGCATGATGCTGGGCCTGCGCCTGCTGCAGCAAGCGCAATTGCTCCGCACATTTTACCGGATTGTCCAGATTGAACGCGATCGCGCCGGGCGATGCAAACGGAAGGATATTGTTCATCGCTATCGCATTGGACAGGGCCTTGTTCTGCGCCGCGTCGGCGATGCAATCATGAAAGACGGTATTCATTTCGGCAAAAGCTTCGAGGTCGCCGCTGACCAGGAATCCCTTGTCCAGGATTACATCGCCATCCCGCAAGCATTGTTGCAGTTGCTCGCGGACGCTTGCCGGTAATTCCCGCGCCGCCACGGTGCGCGCGGCCAGCCCCTCGAGCACACCGCGCACGCCAATCGCATCAATGATGTACTGCAGCGAGAAGGCGCGGACAAAACAGGCGCGCGATTCCGTGGTGACCAGCAAACCTTCTTTTTCCAGAATGCTCAACGCGTGCCGCACTGGCGTGCGCGATACCTTCAGGCGCTCGGCCAGCGTGACTTCGACGATGCGTTCTCCCGGCGCCAGACTGCCGTTCAGGATCATTTCCCTCAGCTTGATGATGATGGTGTCTTGTTGGCTCATGTCCTAGCCCTGCAGAACAATGCCATGGCGGTCCGGTGCGATCGGCCACTGGTTGCGCGATGATTTCAGAAAATCCTTGGAGGCGTTGGTGTGTTCCGCCATCAGCGCTTCGGCGCGCACGCTCTCGCGTGCTTCGAGCGCGTCGACAATCGCATGATGCTGCTGATGTGCATGACTGAGGGTCTTGAAATGCCAGTCGGCGCCGGACTTGTCGAATGCCACCGCGCTGGCGGCGGCAAAAGGGAGGCGGTCGTTCAATACCAGAATGTTCGACAGCGCCTGATTGCCCGCGGCCTCCAGGATCAGCGCATGGAAGCGGCGGTTCATCTCGACATACAGCGCTTCATCGCCAGGCAGCAGCGAGGGTTTGCTGAAGATCCCATCGCCGATGGCAAGGCATTGCCGCAACGCGCCGCCGAGCGCCTCGCTCACGCCTTTTTCCGCCACGATCCGTGCAGCCAGTCCTTCCAGCACACCGCGCACGTCGATCGCACCCAGCACATCGTCGACGCTGAACGTGCGCACCACATAACCGCGCTTGTCGCCCTTGTCGAGCAAACCTTCCTGCTCGAGCAGCGCCAGCGCATGACGGATGGGCGTGCGCGAGATATCCAGCTTTTCCGCCAGCGCGGTCTCGGTCAGTCTCTGCCCGGGTGTCATCTCGCCGTTCAGAATCATCTCGCGCAGCGTGAGTACCGCCTCTTCCTGATGGGTCGCCATCGTTCTTATCCCCGCTTGCCGCGGGCCAGGCGATGGCGGCCGGATTTTACGGTTTGGCCCAGAATGCCCCCTGGCGCTTCGCAAACTTCCATCCCTGCGCGGTCAGCACGAAGCTGTCGTGAAAAATGGCGGCTGTCGGCCCCTTCACCGATGCTGCATCCGGCTCGGTCCCGCCCTCCTTTTTGCCGGCAATCAGCACCAGCATCTTCGAGCGCGCGGTGGCCGTGGTTGCGCTCTCCACGGTGACCACCACGTCGCTGCAGTTATGGAAAGTGAGCACCCCTGCCGGGCGGCTCTTGTACGCTGCACGAATTGCGTCATGGCCGGTCAGCGGCTGCCCCGGAGAGTTGGGACGAATCAGCTGCGCATCTTCGGTAAACATCTCGACCAGTTCGTCGAACTTGCGCTCGTCATTCAGATAGGTCGACAGGTAAATCAGGCGCTCGCAGGCACGCTCGATGTCACTACGCTCACTCAGGCTAATACTCGTCATATCGAAAATCCTTCAGATGAAATGAATTACAGGTCAAGCAGCAAGGTGCCGCTCTTCGCGCGTGAACAGCATGGCGTGAACTGGTCGTTCTTCGCTTTCTCGTCGTCGGTGAAGTACATGTCGCGGTGATCCGGCGTGCCTTCCAGCACGCGGGTGATGCAGGTGCCGCAGACGCCCTGTTCGCAGGAGTACGGAATATCTATGCCGGCGCCCATCAGCACCGCAACCACGGTCTTGTCGGCCGGGATGGTGTAGGTCTTTCCGCTGCTGGCGATCTTGACGTCAAAAGGGCCGTCGCCGGAAGTGTCCTGCGCGGCGGCGCCGAAATATTCCAGGTGTACCTGCTCGCTCGGCCAGCCGTTGGCCTTGGCGGTATTGACCACAAAGTCGATGAAGCCGGTTGGGCCGCAGACATAGATGTGGGTGCCCGGCTCAGGCTTGGCGATCAGCGTGGTCAGGTCAAGTTTCTGCTCGGGCGCGCCGGCGTCGAAATGGAAGCTGACCTTGTCGGCGAAGGAGGACGAGGTAATGCGGCCATGGAATGCCGTGCGTTCGATTGAGCGTGTGCAATAGTGCATTTCGAAGTCGCCATCGGTCTGCGCCAGCCGTTCCGCCATGCACAGGATAGGCGTCACGCCGATGCCGCCGGCGAATAACAGCGAACGTTTGGCGCGGGTCAGCGCGAAGTGGTTCTTGGGCTCGCTGATCTGCAGCACGTCGCCTTCGTTGACCGTGTCATGGATGGCGACCGATCCGCCGCGCGACGCCGGGTCGCGCAAAACCCCGATCAGGTAGCGATGCTGTTCGGTCGGGTCGTTGCAGAGCGAATACTGGCGTACCAGGCCGTCGCGGATGTGGACATCGATATGCGAACCGGCGCTAAACGGCGGCAAGGGTTTGCCGTCCACGCTGCTCAGTTCGAAACTGACGATGTCCTCGGCTTCTTTGGTTTTTTTGGTGATTTTTACTGCAAGGTTGTTCATAAGATCGGTCTCCGTTTAATGCGGCAAATGTATCCAATTAGCGTGTTTATGTCCACTCGAAAATCATGTTGGCAATTAATTTATTTGCATGATTAATGCAGATGTGTAATTCTGATAATCCGGGTAATGCCAGTGAAAATCTTTTAAGTGTATGAAAATAAAGGAAAAATATATAAAAAATTCCGTGTAGCAATAAACAGCGGCTGTTTCTCGGTGAAATCTTGTTGACTGAAATATTTACGAAATAAAACTGGGCAATGTATACAATTTGTCGAAACACGAGGCATAATATTGGCCTAATGAAATGGTATCCGCACGGCTTGACCTTCTGGCGGAAGGTGTGACGGATCAACAGGCGCAATCTGCATCGCTTTATCAGGAGTAAGTCATGTTTCCCAAAAATGCTTGGTATGTCGCATGTTACCCCGACGAAATCAAGGAAAAGCCGCTAGGCCGCATGATTTGCGGCGAGAAGATCGCGTTTTTCCGCGGACCAGAAGGCAAGGCTGCCGCGGTCGAGGATTTTTGTCCGCATCGGGGTGCGCCACTCTCTTTGGGCAAGGTGATCGAAGGCAAGCTGCAATGCGGTTATCACGGCCTGGAAATGGGTTGCGACGGCAAGACCGTGCACATGCCGGGCCAGCGGGTGGGCGGCTTTCCCTGCATCCGCACCTATCCGGTGGTCGAGCGCCACGGCTTCATCTGGGTCTGGACCGGCGACGAGAAGCTCGCCAATCCCGACGACATCCATCACCTTGAATGGGCCGAGAACCCCGAGTGGGCCTATGGCGGCGGTTTGTACCATATCAATTGCGACTATCGCCTGATGATCGACAACCTGATGGACCTGACGCACGAGACCTATGTGCACACGACCAGCATCGGCCAGAAGGAGATCGACGAAGCGCCATCGGCCACCAAGGTCGAGGGCGACGAGGTGATCACCAGCCGGCACATGGAAAACATCATGGCGCCGCCGTTCTGGCGCACCGCGCTGCGCGGCAACAACCTGGCCGACGATGTGCTGTGCGACCGCTGGCAGATTTGCCGCTTCACGCCGCCCAGCCACGTGATGATCGAAGTCGGTGTTGCCCATGCCGGCAAGGGCGGATACCACGCCGCGCCGAAAGACAAGGCTTACAGCATCGTGGTGGACTTCTGCACGCCAGAAACCGAAACCTCGATCTGGTATTTCTGGGGCATGGCGCGTAACTTCAATCCGCAGGACGAAGCGCTCACCGCGCAGATCCGCGAAGCCCAGGGGCAGGTGTTCGCCGAAGATATGGAGATGCTCGAGCTGCAGCAAAAGAACCTGCTGGCCAATCCGGGCCGGCGCCTGCTGATGCTCAATATCGATTCCGGCGGCGTGCAGTCGCGCCGGGTTCTTGACCGCATCATTAAAAAAGAGCAGGGCGCCGCGCAGGCAAGCTGAAGACCCGCACGCATGGCAGTTATCGCATAGTGCGATAACTGCCAGTCTGAAATTGCTCTTGTATTAGAACGGCGATGCAATTACAGTCATGCGAGTCTTTAATTTCCACAAAAACAGATTTCGGAAAAGAAAAGTGGCTGTCAGCCCTGATCCGATTCAACAATTTTCATAAGTACACCCACCCGTCAGGAGACATGTCATGCAAAAACGAGAATTTCTTCGCGCAATAGCGGTATCTGTCGCCGCGCTTGCTGGTACCAGTGCGATAGCGCAGGAAAATACATTCAAGATTGGCATGATTTTGCCGATGACCGGTGCGTTTGCCTCCACCGGCAAGCAGATTGAAGCCGCCGCCCGCCTGTACATGGCGCAAAACGGCAGTACGATCGCCGGCAAAAAAGTTCAGCTGATCGTCAAGGACGACGCCAGCGTGCCTGACGCCACCAAGCGTATTGCGCAAGAACTGGTCGTCAACGACAAGGTCAACGTGCTGGCAGGATTCGGCCTGACGCCGCTGGCCTTTGCCGCCGCGCCGATCGCCACGCAATCCAAGACCCCGATGGTAGTGATGGCTGCGGCCACCTCGACCATTACCGAAGCGTCGCCGTACATCGTGCGCTCCAGCTTCACCGCCTCGCAGGTGATCGTCAGCCTCGCGGACTGGGCCTACAAGAACAACATCAAGACCGTGGTCAGCCTGGTCACCGATTTCGGGCCCGGACATGATTCCGAGCGTGCGTTCCGGGAGCAGTTCATTCTCAACGGCGGCAAGGTGATCGAGTCGCTGCGTGTGCCTCTGCGCAATCCCGACTACGCGCCGTTCCTGCAGAAAGTGCGCGACATCAAGCCGGATGCGTTGTTTGCATTCGTGCCGTCGGGCGCAGGTTCGGCCTTGCTCAAGCAGTTCTCCGAGCGTGGTCTCGACAAGGCCGGCATCAAGCTGATCGCCGAAGGCAGCGTCACCGACGACGACATCCTGAACGACATGGGCGACGTTGCGCTGGGCGTGGTCACCAGCCATCATTACTCGGCATCGCACAAGTCGCCGCTGAACCAGAAATTCGTCGACGGCTTCCAGAAAGCCAACAAGGGCTTGCGCCCGAACTTCATGGCGGTCGGCGGTTACGACGGCATGCGCATCATCTACGAAGCGCTGAAGACCACCAAGGGCGCCGGCGGCGGCGAGGCCTTGATCGGTGCAATGAAGGGACAGGTTTTCGAAAGCCCGCGCGGCCCGATCATGATCGATGCGCAAACTCGCGATATCGTGCAGAACGTGTACATCCGCCGGGTCGAGAAGGTCGGCACGCAACTCTACAATACCGAGTTCTCGAAGCAGGAAGCGGTAAAAGATCCCTGGAAAAAGAAATAACCGGAAAAGGGCTGGGCAATGAACCATCAACCCGGGCTTGAACAGAGTCCTTTTACTGCACATTGAAAAATCATGTTGACGATTCTTTTTGACGGCATCGCCTACGGCATGCTGCTTTTCATCCTCGCCATCGGACTGTCGGTCACCATGGGATTGATGAATTTCATCAATCTCGCACATGGCGCTTTTGCCATGGCCGGTGGCTACATCACGGTGATCCTGATGCAACGCTACGGCGTGCCGTTCCTGTGGTGCCTGCCGATTTCGTTTATCGGCGTGGCATTGCTGGGTGCGGTGCTTGAAAAAACTTTGTACCGCCCGATGTATGGCAAACCTCACCTGGACCAGGTGCTGTTTTCCATCGGCCTGACGTTCATGGCGGTGGCATCCATGGACTTCTTCATGGGCTCGACGCAGCAGATCGTGCAGCTGCCGGAATGGCTGCGCGGCCGCATCGAACTTGGCAGCGGGTCGATGACGCTGGGCATGGGTTATTACCGCCTGTTCATCATCGCCATCTGCGCATTGCTGACGGTGGGACTGCAGTATGTGCTGTCCCGCACCCGCTTCGGCAGCCGCTTGCGCGCATCGGTGGACGACCAGCGTGTCGCCGCCGGACTCGGCATCAACGTCAACGTGGTTTTCCTGTCCACCTTTGCCATGGGCTCCGGCCTGGCCGGCCTGGGCGGCGCGCTCGGCGCCGAGGTGCTGGGACTGGATCCGACCTTTCCACTGAAATTCATGATTTACTTCCTGATCGTGGTCGCCGTCGGTGGCACATCGTCCATCACCGGACCACTGCTGGCCGCGCTGCTGCTGGGCATCGCAGACGTGGCGGGCAAATATTACATCCCTAAAATGGGCGCGTTCATCGTGTACGGACTGATGATCGTGATCCTGGTCTGGCGTCCGCAAGGCCTGTTCGTCAGGAAGGGAGGCAAATAATGAAAAACACCCAACTCACGCTACTCAAGAGCTCACGCTGGAAAGCCTGGGAGCCGGCCATCTGGCTGCTCGCGTTCGCCTTTCCACTGCTCATTCCGAGCCACGCATTGCTGATCAATGAAATCGCCATCGTGGCCCTCTTTGCGATTTCGCTCGACCTGATCCTGGGTTACACCGGCATCGTCTCGCTCGGACATGCCGCTTTCTTCGGCATGGGCGCCTACACGGCGGCGCTGTTCGCCAAGCTGGTCCATCCCGATCCGCTGCTGGGGCTGGCGGTGGCGATCGTGGTCTCCACGCTGCTGGGCGCGATCTGCAGTTTTTCCGTCATGCGCGGCAGCGACCTGACCCGCATCATGGTGACGCTCGGCACCGCGCTGATCCTGCTGGAACTGGCCAACAAGATGGACTGGCTGACCGGCGGCGCCGATGGCCTGCAGGGCGTCATCATGGGTCCGGTGCTGGGCAACTTTGAGTTCGACCTTACCGGTCGCACCGCGGCTTACTACTCGCTGACCGTTGCGCTGATATTTTTCATCCTGATGCGGCGGCTGGTGCATTCACCGTTCGGCGCCACCCTGAAGGCGGTGCGCGACAACCGGCTGCGCGCCATGGCGATCGGCATCCCGGTGCTGTCGCGCATTGCGGTCACCTATACCATCGCTGCCGGTGTTGCCGGCGCGGCGGGCGGCCTGCTGGCGCAGACCACCGGCTTTGCATCGCTGGACGTGTTTGCATTCGAACGTTCCGCCGACGTGATGCTGATGCTGGTCATCGGCGGCATCGGCTGGCTGTATGGCGGCATTCTTGGCGCGATCATCTTCAAGCTGATGCACGACACGATCTCCAGCATCACGCCGCAGTACTGGACATTCTGGATTGGACTGTTCCTGGTCATCCTGGTCATTGTCGGGCGCGACCGCCTGCTGCGGCCGTGGACATGGTTCGGGAAGGGGAAATAATGAGCGATACACAAACCGTCCTCTCGGCGCAGGGGCTGTACATGATCTTCGGCGGCCTGACCGCCACCAACAACGTGACGCTGGACCTGAAAAAAGGCGCGCGCCATGCGTTGATCGGACCGAACGGCGCCGGCAAGACCACGCTGATCAACCTGCTGACCGGGGTCCTGACCCCGAGCGCCGGCAAGATCATGCTGGAAGGCGAGGACATCTCATCGCTGGCGCCGCATCAGCGCGTCAAGCGCGGGCTGGTGCGGACTTTCCAGATCAACCAGCTGTTCGATTCGCTGACGCCGCTTGAAACGCTGGCGCTCACGGTGTCGCAGCATTACAAGCTGGGCACCCAGTGGTGGAATCCGCTCGGCAACAGTGCAAAAGTGGCGGAACGCTGCGAAGAATTGCTGGAACAGTTCCACCTCACCGACGTCATGACCCAGCCGACCCGCGAGATGCCTTACGGTAAACGGCGCCAGCTTGAAATCGCCATCGCACTGGCCTGCGAGCCGCGTGTGCTGCTGCTCGACGAGCCGGTCGCGGGTGTGCCGGCCGGCGAGCGCGAAGAACTGCTGCAGATCGTGGCCGGCCTGCCGGTCGATGTCTCGGTGCTGCTGATCGAGCATGACATGGACCTGGTGTTCAGTTTTGCAAATCGCATGACGGTGCTGGTCAACGGCACCGTATTGACCGAAGGCGACCCCGACACCATTGCCAACGACGAGCAGGTCAAGGCGGTGTATCTGGGACATGGCGAAGGTCATGGAGATGAAGTAGCGGAAGGAAACGTTCATGGCTGAACTACTCAGGGTTGAAGGCTTGAGCGCCGGGTACGGCGAAGCGGTTGTGCTGCACGATATATCGTTGTCGCTGGAAGAGGGCAAGACGCTGGCGCTGCTGGGCCGTAACGGCACCGGCAAGACCACGCTGATGAACACGCTGGCCGGGGCCACCCGCCAGCACGGCGGCAGCATCACGCTGGGCGGCAAGGCCCTGCACAAGATGCCGTCGTTCCAGCGTGCCGGCGCCGGCATCGGCTGGGTGCCGCAGGAGCGCAATATCTTCAAGTCGCTCACCGTGCATGAAAACCTGACCGCCGTGGCGCGGCCCGGCAAGTGGACGCCGGAGGGCGTCTACGAGATGTTCCCGCGCCTGGCGGAACGGCGCACCAATCTCGGCACGCAATTGTCAGGCGGCGAGCAGCAGATGCTGGCGGTGGCGCGCGCGCTGGTGCTGAACCCGACGCTGCTGCTGCTGGATGAGCCGACCGAAGGGCTGGCGCCGATCATCGTCGAAGAACTGCTGCGCGCGATTCGCCGCATCACGCGTGAAGAAGGCCTCAGCGCGATCATCGTCGAACAGCATCCGCAAATGATCCTGGCAATTTCCGACAGCGCCGTGGTGCTGGATCGCGGCTCCGTGGTCCATCGCGGCAGCGCGCAGGAATTGCGCAGCCAGCCTGAGCTGTTGAGCAAGCTGCTAGGGGTCGCACGCTGATTTTCAATTTACCTGACGAGCTTCAAGCATGAAACCGCATTTGATTTTATTGCCAGGACTTTTATGTGACGAGGCCGTCTGGTCGCCGTTGCTTTCCGAACTGGACGCTGTAGCCCAATGCCAGATCCCCGGTTACGGCAGCGCCGATACCATTACGGCGATGGCCGAAGTTGTGTTGCGCAACGCACCGGAACGCTTCGCGCTGGCCGGACATTCGATGGGCGGGCGTGTGGCGATGGAAATCATGCGCCTGGCGCCGCAGCGCGTCGAGCGCCTGGCCCTGATGGATACCGGTTTCGAAGCGCGCCGTCCCGGCGCCGACGGTGAAGCCGAAGCAGCCAAACGCCATGCCTTGCTCGCCATCGCACGCAGCGACGGCATGCGCGCGATGGGGACACAATGGGCCGGCGGCATGGTGCATCCCGAACGTCTGGGCGATGCGGTGCTGATGGAAGACATCCTGGCGATGATCGACCGCAAGACTCCCGATATTTTCGCGGCGCAGATTCGTGCGTTGCTGGCGCGTCCCGATGCGACTCCCGTGCTTTCCTCGCTGACCTTGCCGACGCTGCTGATGTGCGGCAGGCAGGATTCCTGGAGCCCGCCGGCGCAGCATGAAGCGATGTTGCGGCTGGCGCCGGCGGCCAGGCTAGTGATCATCGAAGACAGCGGACACATGTCGACCATGGAGCGGCCAGGCGCGGTGGCGGCGACGATGCTGGAATGGCTGGCGTAAATCCGCGAGCCGTCATGTTTTTAAGAAAGGTAAGCTGAATGCAAACCGCAATTCCTAGCCTGTTCATGCGCGGCGGCACTTCGCGCGGACCGTTTTTCCTGGAGTCCGACCTGCCTGCCGCAACCGCCGACCGTGACCGCGTGCTGCTGGCCGCGATGGGTTCGCCCGACCGCCGCCAGATCGACGGCATCGGCGGCGCCAATCCGCTCACCAGCAAGGTCGGCATCATCAGCCGCGGCAAGGACGAGGGTGTCGACATCGATTTCCTGTTCGCCCAGGTGGTGGTTGATCAGGCGCTGGTCGATACCACGCCGAACTGCGGCAACATGCTTGCGGCCGTAGTGCCGTATGCGCTGGAAACCGGCCTCGTGCAGGCACAGGGCGAGACCTCCACCTTTCGTGTGCTGACCCGCAATACCGGCATGCAGTGCGACATCACCGTGCAAACGCCGGGCGGTAAAGTCAGCTACGAAGGCGAAGCAAGGATCGACGGTGTGCCCGGCACCTCGGCGCCGATCAAGATCAACTTCCTCGACACCGCCGGCTCGGTCTGCTCCGGCCTGCTCCCCACCGGCAAGGTGCTCGACAAGGTCGACATCGAGGGGCTCGGCACGATAGCGGTGACCTGCATCGACAACGGCATGCCGATGGTGCTGATGCGCGCCGCCGACATGGGCCGCACCGGATATGAAACCGTCGCCGACATGAACGCCGATACCGAACTCAAGACCAGGCTGGAAGCGCTGCGCCTGCAGACCGGCGTGCTGATGGGCCTGGGTGACGTCAGCAAGAAAACCTATCCGAAGATGTGCCTGGTGGCGCCGCCGCGGGATGGCGGCAGCATCGCCACCCGCTGTTTCATCCCGCATGTCTGCCACGATGCCATCGGCGTTCTCGCCGCGGTCACGGTAGGCACTGCCTGCGTGCTCGAGGGATCAGTCACCCAGGGCATCGCCGTGATGCCCGCGGGTGACGCCAAGACCGTGTCGGTCGAACATCCGACCGGCGAGTTCAGCGTTGAACTGGGTATCGACCCCGCCAACCCGCAAAACGTATTGCGCGCGGCCTTGCTGCGTACTGCCCGATTGTTAATGAGAGGCGAGGTCATGATCCCCGCATCCGTCTGGAAAGGAAAATAAAGAATGATCATCGATTGCCACGGACACTACACCACGGCGCCGAAGGCGCTGGAAGACTGGCGCAACAAGCAGATCGCCCACCTCGCCAATCCGGCCCTCGGCCCGAAAGCGTCCGACCTGAAGATCAGCGACGACGAACTGCGCGAATCGATAGCAAGCAACCAGCTCAAGAAGATGAATGAGCGTGGTCTCGACCTGACGATTTTTTCGCCGCGCGCCAGCTTCATGGCACATCACATCGGCACTTTCGAAACCAGCTCGACCTGGGCCGCGATCTGCAACGAGCTGTGTTATCGCGTGTCGCAACTGTTCCCGGACAACTTCATCGGCGCCGCGATGCTGCCGCAGTCGCCCGGCGTCGATCCGAAAACCAGCATTGCCGAACTCGAACGCTGTGTCAACGACTACGGTTTTGTCGGCATCAACCTGAATCCGGATCCCTCCGGCGGCCACTGGAAAGAACCGCCGCTGTCGGACCGCCACTGGTACCCGATCTATGAAAAAATGGTCGAGTACGACATCCCGGCGATGATCCACGTCAGCACCAGCTGCAACGACTGCTTCCACACCACCGGCGCGCATTACCTGAACGCCGACACCACCGCGTTCATGCAGTGCCTGACCTCGGACCTGTTCAAGGATTTCCCGACGCTGAAGTTCGTGATTCCGCACGGCGGCGGCGCCGTGCCTTACCACTGGGGCCGTTTCCGCGGCCTGGCGCAGGAGCTGAAAAAGCCCCTGCTGCAAGACCATCTGCTGAACAATATTTTCTTCGACACCTGCGTCTACCACCAGCCGGGCATCGACCTGCTTACCAAGGTCATCCCGGTCAAGAACGTGATGTTTGCATCGGAAATGATCGGCGCGGTGCGCGGCATCGATCCCGAGACCGGCTTTGCTTTCGACGACACCAAACGCTACATCGAAGCGGCGCAGACGCTCAGCGCCGAAGACCGTTTTGCGATTTACGAAGGTAATGCCCGCCGCATCTATTCGCGCCTGGACAAGGCTCTCACCGCGCGCGGTCGCTAATCAGGACAAGGAAACCGACATGACAACACCAATCAACAATCTCGGTGTGGTACACCGCAATATCGAACGCGCCGACGCCGCCGCCGTCGCCCGCCTGGCAAAACAGGGCGTGGCCACGATACACGAGGCAATGGGGCGGGTAGGGATGATGAAACCTTACATGCGCCCGATCTACACCGGCGCCGCAGTGTGCGGCACGGCCGTCACGGTACTGGCGCAGCCGGGCGACAACTGGATGCTGCACGTCGCGGTGGAACAGCTGCGGGAAGGCGATGTGCTGGTTGTCGCCTGCACCACCGATAACGAAGACGGCATGTTCGGCGACCTGCTGGCGACATCGCTGCGCGCCCGCGGTTGCAAGGGCCTGATCATCGATGCCGGCGTGCGTGACGTGAAGGACCTGACGGCAATGAAATTCCCGGTGTTCTCGCGTGCCGTCTCGGCCCGCGGCACCGTCAAGGCAACGCTGGGTTCGGTGAATATTCCTGTGGTCTGCGCCGGCATGCTGGTTAATCCGGGCGACGTGGTCGCTGCCGATGACGATGGCGTGGTGGTGATTCCGCGCGCGGTCGCGCTGCAGGCGGCGGAAGCGTCCGAAGCACGCGAAGCCAACGAAACCGGCAAGCGTGCGCGCCTGGCGGCGGGCGAGCTCGGGCTCGACATCTACAACATGCGCGAGCCGCTGGCCAAGGCCGGTCTCAAGTACATCGACTGAAAGAACATCATGGACGCAGACTGGATCCCGTTTCACCCCAATCCCTCCAAGCCGGCTTTCAAGCTGCCTGCCGGCGCGGTCGACGCCCATTGCCACGTGTTTGGTCCCGGCGATGTGTTCCCGTACGCGCCGGAACGCAAGTACACGCCGTGCGATGCCTCGAAAGACCAGCTGTTCGCCTTGCGCGACCTGCTGGGCTTCGACAAGAACGTGATCGTGCAGGCGACTTGCCACGGCACCGATAACCGGGCGCTGGTCGATGCGCTGGTGCACTCGAACGACAAGGCGCGCGGCGTGGCATCGGTCAACCGCAATGTGACCGATGCAGAACTGCAGGCGATGCATGCCGCCGGTGTGCGCGGCACGCGTTTCAACTTCGTCCGGCGGCTGGTGGACTTCACGCCGCGCGAAGTGCTGTTCGAGATCGCCAACCGCATCGCGCCGCTGGGCTGGCATGTGGTCGTGTATTTCGAAGCCAAGGATTTGCCCGAGCTGTGGGACTTTTTCACCACGCTGCCGACCACCGTGGTGGTCGATCACATGGGCCGGCCGGACGTGTCGCAGCCGGTTGACGGTCCCGAGTTCGAACTGTTCATGAAACTGATGCGCGAACATCCGAATGTCTGGTCCAAGGTCAGCTGCCCCGAGCGCCTGTCCAACACCGCGCCGCACGATTTTTCGGATGTCGTTCCGTTCGCCAAACGCCTGGTCGAGACTTTCCCCGACCGCGTGCTGTGGGGAACCGACTGGCCGCATCCGAATCTGAAAAAATACATGCCGGACGATGGCAAGCTGGTGGACTTCATTCCGCAGATCGCCACCACGCCCGAATTGCAGCGCAAGCTGCTGGTTGATAATCCGACCCGCTTGTACTGGGGCGAACAAGGAGGCGCACAATGAAGGACACTGCCGCAGCATTCAAGGACATCCCGGGCACGACGCTGTTCGACGCCACACAGTCGCGTCTCGGCTACCACCTGAACATGTTCGCCATGTCGCTGATGAAAGCGGAAAACCGCGAAGCCTTCAAGGCCGATCAGCGTGCATACATGCAGAAGTTTCCGATGACCGAAGAGCAGCGCCAGGCGGTGCTCGATCGCGACTACAACCGCATGATCGAATTGGGAGGCAACATCTATTTCGTCTCCAAGATCGGATCGTCGGATGGCAAGTCCTTCCAGTTCATGGCAGCCAGCATGTCCGGCTCGACGCAGGAAGAATACGCAAAAATGAT
>JAZKDW010000029.1:0-5064 GCA_040387375.1 Pseudomonadota bacterium | reverse complement strand
GCCGATGGCAACCGCAGCAAATCGGAGTGGAAAAATCGTGGCTAAAATCACTGCAGCAGTAACTACCTCCCATATTCCCGCAGTCGGCGCGGCTCTCGATAACGGCAAGTCGGGCGAACCGTACTGGTCGCCGATTTTCCAGGGTTATGAATTCTCCAAGAAATGGATCGCCGACGAAAAGCCGGATGTCGTCATCCTGGTTTACAACGACCACGCGTCGGCCTTCTCGCTGGAAATCATCCCGACTTTCGCGATCGGCTGCGCTGACCAGTTCCAGCCGGCCGATGAAGGCTGGGGACCACGTCCGGTGCCGGTGGTGGAGGGGCATCCCGAACTGGCATGGCATATCGCGCAGTCAACCATCCTCGATGAGTTCGACATGACCATCGTCAACAAGATGGACGTCGACCATGGCCTGACGGTGCCGCTGTCGCTGTTGTTCGGCCAGCCCGATTCATGGCCGTGCAAGGTGATTCCGCTGGCCGTCAACGTGGTGCAGTATCCGCCGCCGACCGGCAACCGCTGCTTCAACCTGGGCAAGGCAATCCGCAAGGCGGTAGAGTCTTTCGACCCGGACCTGAAGGTGGTGATCTTCGGCACCGGCGGCATGTCGCACCAGCTGCAAGGTCAGCGCGCGGGCCTGATCAACCGCGAGTTCGACACCGATTTCCTGGACAAGATGACCGCCGATCCGGCCGCGCTGGCGCGCATGCCGCACATTGATTATGTGCGTGACGCCGGCGCCGAAGGCATCGAGCTGGTGATGTGGCTGGTCGCGCTGGGCGCGCTCGACGAAGGCGCCAAAGAAGTGTATCGCTTCTATCATGTGCCGGGCTCGAACACCGCCGTCGGCCACATGATCATTGAAAATCCGCGCTAACCTAATTGAAGGAAAAATTCATGAGAGTCTGTTTAGCCGGTGCCGGCGCCTTCGGCGTCAAGCACCTGGAATCGATCGCTAAAATCGACGGCGTAGAAGCCGTTTCCGTGGTCGGCCGCGATCTGGAAAAGACCCGCGAAGTCGCGCAGCGTTTTGGCATCAAGCACGTGACCGACGACCTGGCCGAAAGCCTGGCGCGTCCGGACGTCGATGCGGTGATCCTGTGCACTCCGACCCAGATGCACGCCGCGCAGGCCATCGCTTGCCTGAAAGCCGGCAAGCATGTGCAGGTTGAAATCCCGATGGCCGATACCCGCGCCGACGCCGAAGAACTGGTGCGCCTGCAAAAGGAAACCGGGCTGGTGGCGATGGCGGGACATACGCGCCGTTTTAATCCGAGCCACCAGTGGATCCACAACAAGATCAAGGCTGGCGAACTGACGCTGCAGCAGATGGACGTGCAGACGTATTTTTTCCGCCGCACCAACACCAATGCGCTGGGTCAGGCGCGCAGCTGGACCGACCACCTGCTGTGGCACCATGCCTGCCATACGGTAGACCTGTTCCAGTACCAGACCGGTGAAGTTGCGTCGCACGCGCACGCGATGCAGGGCCCGATGCATCCGGAGCTGGGCATTGCGATGGACATGTCGATCCAGATGAAAGTGCCGGCTGGCGCGATCTGCACGCTGTCGCTGTCGTTCAATAATGACGGCCCGTTCGGCACCTTCTTCCGTTACATCTGCGACAAGGGCACCTACCTGGCGCGTTATGACGATCTGTTCGACGGCAAGGATAAGCAGATCGATGTCTCGAAAGTCGATGTGTCGATGAATGGCATCGAACTGCAGGACCGCGAGTTTTTTGCCGCGATCCGCGAAGGCCGCGAGCCCAATTCGAGTGTGGTGAAGGTGCTGCCGGCTTACCAGACGCTGGATCGTCTGGAACGCTCCCTTGCCGAATCCAATTGAGGAGGTTTCATGGCTGTTGAAAAACGCAACATCGGACAGTTCAGCATTACGCCCATCGGTTATGGCTGCATGAACCTGAGCCATGCCTACGGCGTGCCGCCGACGCCCGAGATGGCGGAGAAGGTATTGCTGAAGGCGCTGGACCTGGGTGTCGACCATTTTGATACGGCGGCGCTGTACGGCTTCGGCGTGAATGAAGAACTGGTCGGCCGCGTGCTCAAGCCGCATCGCTCGAAATTCATGCTGGCCAGTAAATGCGGCATGCAGGGTGTGGATGGCAAGCGTGTGATCGACGGCCGTCCAGAGACCCTGAAGCAGACCTGCGAAGCCGGCCTGAAGCGGCTGCAGACGGATGTCATCGACCTGTATTACCTGCATCGCTGGGACAAGAGTGTCCCCATCGAAGACAGCGTCGGTGCGCTCGCCGACCTGGTCCGCGAAGGCAAGATCAAATCGATAGGTTTGTCGGAAGTATCGGCGGCGACCTTGCGCAAGGCGCATGCGGTGCATCCGATCGCCGCGGTGCAGACCGAATATTCGCTGTGGACACGCAACGCGGAACTGGGTGTGCTCCAGGCCTGCAAGGAACTGGGGTCGGCATTCGTCGCCTTCAGTCCGCTGGCGCGCGCTTTCCTGGCCGGCAAGTTGCGTGACGTATCGGCATTGCAGGAGAAGGATATCCGTCGCGGGATGCCGCGTTTCCAGCCCGATGCGTATGCGGCAAACCTGACACTGCTGGACGGTTTTGCGGCGCTGGCGCGCGACAACGGCTGCACGATGGCGCAGCTGGCGCTGGCCTGGCTGCTGGCGCAGGGTGAGCATGTGGTGCCGATTCCGGGCACTACCAACATCGGCCACCTGGAAGAAAACATGGGTGCGCTCGATGTGAAACTGGATGCCGCTGTGCTGGCAAAAGCCGGCCAGCTGATCAACCAGAAAACTGTTACCGGGCCGCGTTACCCGGCGTCGACACTGCCGGAAATCGATACCGAAGATTTCTGACCGGTTCGGGCCGATAATGACAAGCCGCGGCGCACTAATGCGCCGCGGCTGTTTTATTTATAACATTTATGCACTCTCCACACATGGAAAACCGTCCGCGTCCGCAGTCTCTCACCGATTTGTTTTTTTCCTTTACCGTCCTCGCCTTGCAAGGCTTCGGCGGTGTGATCGCGGTCGTGCAGCGCGAACTGGTGGAAAAAAAAGGCTGGTTGACGAGGGAGGAATTCGTGGAGGAATGGGCGGTCGCGCAGGTGATGCCGGGCCCGAACGTGATCAATCTTTCGCTGATACTGGGCCGCCGCTATTTCGGACTGTCCGGCGCACTGACCGCGCTGGCCGGCTTGCTGGCAGCGCCGCTGGTGCTGGTGGTAGGGCTGGCGCTGCTGTATTCGCATTACGCGACACATCCGGGTGTGGCCGGCGCATTGCGCGGCATGGGTGCGGTCACCGTCGGACTGATTGCCGCCACCGGCTTCAAGCTGGCTGGCACCATGAAATATAGTCCGCTCGGCATACCGGTCTGCATCGCACTGTGTGTCACCTGTTTTGTGATCATCGCGCTGCTGCGCTGGCCAACCGGATATGCGCTGCTGGGGCTGGGACTGATCTCCTGCCTGCTGACCTACCGCAAAATCAGGTGAGGCCGGAGATGCTGCATATCGTCCTGCAATGGAGCGACTGGCTGAACCTTTTTACCCATTACCTGTGGCTGTCCCTGCTGGCAGTGGGCGGCGGGCTGGCGCTGTCGCCCGACATGCACCGCTACCTGGTCGATGAGCAGCGTTGGCTGAGCCATGCGCAATTCACGGATTCGATCACCATCGCCCAGATCGCACCGGGTCCGAACATCCTGTTTGTTGCCCTGATTGGCTGGAATATCGGCAACAATGCGGGCGGTTCCTTGACCGGCATGTTCGGCATCATGGTCACGATGGTCGGCATGATGCTGCCCAGCAGCCTGCTGACCTATTTTGCCGCCCACTGGGGACATGTGAACCGCCAATTACCCGCGGTGCGGGCGTTCAAGCAGGGCATGGGACCGATCGTGATCGGATTGCTGATCTCGACCAGCTGGATCATGGCCAGCGCGAATAATGTGCCGGCGCGGGACTGGGGGCTGTGGCTGGTGACGATTGTGACGGCGATCATCGTGTGGCGCACCAGAATACATTTATTGTGGCTGTTGGGGGCGGGTGCGTTGCTGGGGTGGTTCGGCCTGGTGTGAGGCGGAACTCAACAGCACATTGACCGCCGGCAAACACCGTCACCCGGTATAGTAAAAGCATGGACCTCAAACAACTCGAGTATTTTGTACGTGTCGCCGAACTGGGCAGCTTCACCCGTGCCTCCGGCGTGCTCAATGTGGCCCAGCCCGCGCTTAGCCGCCAGGTGCGCCTGCTGGAAGTCGAGCTGCGGCAAAACCTGCTGATCCGCAATGGCCGCGGCGTCACCACCACCGAAGCGGGCAAACTGCTGCTTGAACACGGCCGCGGCATCCTGCATCAGGTGGAGCGCGCGCGCGAAGATCTCGGCCGGGTGCGCGGCGCGCTGGCCGGACGGGTGGCGATCGGATTGCCGCCCAGCATAGGCAAGGTGATGACGGTCGCGCTCACGCAGGAATTCCGCAAGCGCCTGCCGAGGGCGGCGCTGTCGATCAGCGAAGGCCTATCGCTGCCGATGGCGGAATGGCTGCTCAGCGGCCGGCTCGACATTGCGCTGCTGTACAACGCGCCGGCATCGCCGGACCTGGAGACGATTCCGCTGATCGACGAAGAACTGTTCCTGATCGGCCCGGCGTCGGGCAAGGCCAAGGTTTTGCCGATCAAGTTGAAAGAGGTAGCCGCGCTGCCGCTGGTGATTCCGAGCCGGCCCAACGCGATGAGAATGCTGGCCGAAATGCAGATGGCCAGCATCGGCTGCAAGCCGGACATCGCGCTGGAAATCGATGGCGTGGCATCGATCCTCGACCTGGTGGCCGACGGCGCCGGTTTTGCGATCCTGCCGAAATACGCGGTGTCGACCTCGGCGCGGCCGCATTCCTATCTGGTCCGGCCTATCATCGAGCCCAGCCTGACCAGCAGGCTGGTGATCGCGACCTCATCTCGGCGCACCACCACGCTGACCCAGCAAGTGATGCTGGAGCTGATCCGGGAAGTGGCCGGCGACCTGTTCGAAGACGCGCCAAAACGACGCGCCTACGCTTAGAGCGGT